>NZ_JABVCB010000013.1:618789-898804 GCF_020320405.1 Thalassolituus sp. ST750PaO-4 | reverse complement strand
TCAAGCGTTAATTTTCAAAATTTCTTTTAAAATCAAACACTTAACTCAGCTTCAAACAACCCTTCCGGGTCACTCTCAAAGCAGATGGCGCATTCTACGCTCTTACTGACCGAAATCAACACCTTTTTCGAGAATTTTTCAGTGGCCGCCGATTCGTGAGAATCTTGCAAGTCATTGAAAAATAAAGCTTTTCAATCCCCTCAACACACCGTAGCGTGTCGAGAGGGGCGCATTATAGAGAGATCCTGCTGGCGGTCAACAGCTTTCTGAAAAAAAATTACAGGAACCTCCCGCCCTCTCTTTTCCCCCTTCTATATAAAGCACGTATACTTGCCCGCTTAATTCCCGGAGCCACCCGGCTCCCTGGTTCGGACTGTTTATCTGTTCCAGTATCTTTTTAAGAAAGAGGTTAGTTATGGCCGAGAAAGCCGTTGTTATTTATTCCGGTGGTATGGATTCCTTTACCATTCTTAATAAAGCCAAAGCAGAAGGTTACGAGCTCTATGCTCTTACCTTTGATTACGGCCAGAAGCACCGCAAGGAAATCGCTTTTGCCACCCGCGTGTGTGAAGAGCTGGGAATCAACCACCGCATCATTGATATCACCGCAATCAACCAACTGCTGCAGAGTTCCTCTCTGACGTCTGATATCGAAATCCCGGAAGGCCACTATGAAGCGGCCAATATGAAGTCCACGGTGGTGCCGAACCGCAATATGATTCTGCTGTCGCTGGCCATTGGCTATGCCGTGGATATTGGTGCCAGCAAAGTATTTTACGGCGCGCATTCCGGTGACCACGCAATTTACCCGGATTGCCGTCCGGACTTTGTTCACGCTATGAATAAAGTCGCCAAGCTGGCCAACTACGAGCCGGTTGATATTGTTACGCCTTACCTGAACAGCGACAAAACAGAGATCCTCGCCGACGGTCTGAAGATGGGGCTGGATTATGGTAAGTCCTGGACCTGCTACAACGGTCGCGAGAAAGCCTGCGGCAAGTGCGGCTCCTGCGTTGAACGCCTGGAAGCCTTTGCCCATAACCATGCCACCGACCCACTGGCTTACGAGAACAGCTGATGGCCGACCGCTACCGCGTTAAGGAAGTTTTTTACACACTGCAGGGCGAAGGCGCACAGGCCGGACGCCCTTCTGTGTTTTGTCGCTTCAGTAAATGCAATCTGTGGAATGGGCGCGAAGATTCCCGTGCTGACGCCGTGTGCGATTTCTGCGATACCGATTTTATCGGCACCGATGGTGACAATGGCGGAATCTACAGTGCAGCGGAGCTGGTCAGCCTGATCAGCAGTCTGTGGCCAGACCCCGCTCAGGGAGTTCCCTATGTGGTCTGCACCGGCGGTGAGCCTTTGCTGCAACTCGACGTACCTTTAATAGAAGCACTGCACGAAGCAGGTTTTGAAATCGGCGTTGAAACCAACGGCACCCTGCCTGCACCTGCCGGCATTGATTGGCTTTGTCTGAGCCCCAAAGCCGATGCCGGGATTGTGCTTACCGAGTGTGATGAGCTGAAGCTGGTCTATCCGCAGAGCAAAGCCATGCCGGAACGCTTTGCTTCTTTTAATGCACGGCATTTTTATCTGCAGCCGATGGCCGACTATCAGGCCATGATTCTGGCAACGGATAAGAATGAAGGGGCGAAAGAAGGCTTATCAACCAGCAATATGCGCAAGACCGTCGAATATTGTCTTGCCCACCCGCAATGGAAGCTGAGCCTGCAGACGCACAAATGGCTGGGGATCGACTGACCCCCCGCGGATGTTCCTTATGGCTGGGGATCGACTGACCCCCGCGGATGTTCCTTATGGCTGGGGATCGACTGACCCCCCGCGGATGTTCCTTATGCCTGACTCCTGATGACTCAGAAGTCGGGCAGCATCACCGCCTTAATCGCTAACTCTCCGGCTTCATAACGGGCATGAATCTGTGCCACTTCAGACATAGCAAAACTCTGCACAGGCAGGCCTTTAAGCTCACCGGCTTCAATGCCGGCTGTCAGAGTTCTCAGGCACTCCCCATGGGCCGCCATATTTTCCTGCCGCAACAGTGGCAACAGCATAAAAACAGCATGCAGAGTCAGCGCTTTGGCATGCGCCTGGGATAAATCATACTGATTACGGGCATTGATCGTCGCCACCTGCGCATAAGGTGCTGCCAGTTCAAGAGCGGTTTGCAGACCCGCACCACCAAAGGTGTCCAGCACTCTGGCGAAACTCTCCCCCTGCGCAACCAGCTCACTACACTGGGAATGCAGCCAGCCACGGCCACCAAAGGCTTCAACCTGAGCGATACGTTCACGACTGCCGGCCGAGCCTTCAACCAGCGCACCCAACTGATGTGCAATCTGCGTCATCATCAGACCAACCGCACCGGAAGCGCCCACCACAAACAAGCGCTCTCCGGCCTGAAGCTGCAAGCGCTGTACTGCGTTGTAAGCCGTAATAGCAGCAATGGGCAGACCAGCGCAGTCTTCCAGCGGCAGATTATGAGGAGCAGGGGCCAGTAAATCGGCATCGGCAACCATATATTCAGCCAGCGCACCATGATGTCCTTTAACCCCGCCGGCGCAGCCATAAACAGCATCGCCCGGAGAAAATGCACTGACGCCTTCGCCTGTTGCTTCTATATAGCCGCTGACATCACAGCCCAGCACACCAGACTGTGGCGCAATGGCCGCAAGCCCGGCACGGATTTTGGTATCCACCGGATTGAAACCAGCAGCCACCACACGAATCAGTACCTGACCGATGCCCGGTTCAGGTAATTCAATCTCAGCTTTCTGTATAACCTCAGGCCCACCGGTCTGTGTCATAACCCATGCCTGGCAACGGATACTCATCTGGATTCCCCCTGTGGCGATGCCAATGCAGCCGCGGCAGTGACATTGGTTGCAATCTGTTCGATCACTTTATTAATCAGCTCTTCACGGCCACTGCTGGCATGAAAGCTGGCATAAACCGTACGGTTGATGACCGGCGCATCGGGCACAACATGCATTTGCCCGCTGTCGAGGTACGGCTGAATCAGGCTGGACGGCAAATACGCCGAGCCGCCATTGCTGAGAATACAATCCAGCGCAATCCGTCCGGTGTTGGTTTGTAATACCGGTGGTTTTGCCCCTTTAAATTCCTGCGCATGCTGAATCTGAAACGACGTTCCCCAGTCCACCAGCACATAATCCTGCGCCAATGCATCCTGCCAGCTGTCACAGGGTTCAGCGGAAACCAGATACAGAGGGATGTTCATCACTTCAATGGTGGTCAGTTCGTCCACTTTGGGAGCATCGAAGACAAAGGCCAGATCCAGAGTGCGTTCAATAATCTGCCTTACCAGATTACCGCTACTGTGCGCCATGGCGTTCAGGGCAATCCCCGGAGAGCTGCTCATAAACAGGCGCAGTTGCTCCTGCAGAAAGGCATCCCAAAGATTCGGGGTCGCTCCGAGTGACATCTGCTGGCTTTTGCCATCCGCCATCGCCACTTCCTGGCGGATACGCTGTTCCAGCAGAACGCTACTTTCAGCCAATGGCATGAGTTTTTCACCTGCCGGGGTCAGCTGAATGTTATTGCGCTGGCGGGAGAACAGTTCCACCCCCAGAAGTCCTTCCAGCTGGCGCACCCGGAAGCTGACGGCAGACTGCGTCAGATACAGGTTTTCTGCCGCCCGTCCGAAGTGCCGCGTACGTGAGACTTCCATAAAAGTTTTAAGCAGTTCTGTGTCCATATCGACCAAAGAAAATTTTCGTTACGATAAGTTTTTTTTGTTTTACCGACGAATCATGGCTGACCATACTCCGCCCAAAATTACCTCATCGGGATAGTAGGTGCAGAATGGACAATAGCCAAGTGAAGAGTTTTGACTGCGATAAAAAGTTCTTTGACGACCGCAATTTTCCACGTGGTTTCCAGCGTTCAGGGGATTTCACCCGTATTCAGGCGCAGATTCTGGAAACAAAAGGTGTGGCCATGAAAGCGCTGCACGAAGGCAGCCGCGCGCCACAGAATGACGAAGAAGAGCGCTTTGTTGCTACCTGTCATGGTAACGAGAAGCCAGCCTCTGATGTCGAGAAAACCTGGGCCATTTACCTCAATGCATTACGCCGTAAGCAGATCTACTTCACGGCTTCTTCCGCTGCTGTGGCTGAAACCGGCTCGGACAGCATAGACAGCGATGATTAAGCCTGTACTCGGCTACATAGAACAAGTCTCTCTCCCCGACTTTGGCATTCAGTGTCTGGCCAAAGTCGATACCGGGGCCTGCACCAGCAGCCTGCATGCTGAACGCATTGAGCCCTTTAAACGGGACGGAAAATCCTGGGTTCGCTTCCATGTGTTGTTTGATAACGACACCGCAACCTTGGATCAGATCTGTGAAGCCGAGGTGGTCGACCGTCGTGTGATCGCCAGCTCCAATGGCCAGCGCAGCCATCGCTACATTATTAAAACTCAGCTTTTTGCTGCCGGGAAAACCTGGACCATCGAACTCAGCCTCAGCCACCGCGGCAGCATGAAATACCCCATGCTGATTGGCCGCCGGGCCATCAGCGGGCGTTTTCTGGTCGATGTCGAACGCCAGTATCCAGGAACAGATTCCCTATGAAGATTGCTATTCTGTCGCGTGACGCCAACCTCTACTCCACCCGTCGTCTGGTGGAAGCCGGCGAAGCGCGCGGACATGAAGTCAGTGTTCTGGATACCCTGCACTGCTATATGAATATCAACAGCCTGGATTCCAGCATCCATTATCAGGGCCACGAGCTGGATGATTTTGATGCTGTTATCCCGCGTATCGGTGCTTCCATTACCTTTTACGGCACCGCAGTGCTGCGCCAGTTTGAGATGATGGGCGTCTATCCGCTGAACGAATCCGTCGCCATCAGCCGCTCACGCGACAAGCTGCGCTCTATGCAGTTAATGGCGCGCAAAGGCATTGGCCTGCCGGTTACCGGTTTTGCCCACAGCCCGGACGATATTCCCGACCTGATCCGTATGGTCGGTGGCGCCCCACTGGTGATCAAACTGCTGGAAGGTACTCAGGGCATCGGCGTGGTACTGGCGGAAACACGCAAAGCCGCCGAAAGCGTGATTGAGGCTTTTATGGGGTTAAAAGCCAACATCATGGTGCAGGAATACATTAAAGAAGCCGGCGGTGCTGATATCCGCTGTTTTGTGGTGGGCGATAAAGTCGTGGCCGCCATGAAACGTCAGGCGCAGGAAGGCGAATTCCGCTCTAACCTGCACCGTGGCGGCAGCGCTTCTTTAATCCGTATTACCCCGGAAGAACGTGCCACCGCGGTGCGCGCCGCACGCACCATGGGCCTGAACGTTGCCGGTGTGGATATTCTGCGCTCCAACCATGGCCCGGTGGTGATGGAAGTGAACTCATCTCCCGGCATTCAGGGCATTGAAGAAGCGACCGGTATCGACGTGGCCGCCAAGATCATGATCTTTATTGAGAAAAATGCCCGCGCTAACCGCACCCGTACCCGCGGACGCGGCTGACCACGGTTTACAGGCCGTATTGCTGCAGACATAAACGTACGTAATCGGCCCGGTCGGACCCTTCCAGCTCCATTGACGTCGCCTGAGATTCACATTCCTGCTGAATCTCACGGCGATACGCTTCATCACCGTCATCCACCGTTGCCGCTACCGGCTCATCAGTGTCCTCTGCCGGTTCTTCAGCAACACATAGAGTGCCACTCAGTCCCCAAAGCACGGCTGTTATATACAACCAGCTCCGCCCCTTGTTCAGTTTCTGCATACCAGCCTCCGTAAATAGTCACATTCTGCGAAGTACGGTGGCCGCCAGCCAGCAAAGGATTTTTGTGGCGACGATCAGGGGTTCTGACCGATTCAACTCACAGGCGCGGTCATGTCCCCTTCCAGTGAGCGCTCGGCAAAATCGGCGGTTTTCACCAGATGCGGATAAGCCGCTGCAACCTGAGCGACAATAAAATCAACCGGTACATCAGCAAAGGTGCCATGATCGTTCAGATATTCCATATGCGCCCGGCCCTGTTCATCAAACGGCTGAAACACCGAATCCTGCTCGCCATCGAACTCCAGCACGCCCACGCCCATACGCTCACACAACGCTTTATTGAAGGCCGGTGTCGCTTTTACCCAGCGCTCATTCAGCCACAGCTCGATATAGCCATGCATAACAAATACATCGGAACGCAGAAACGCCAGTAATTGTGGGGAGGACAGGTGATTGCGCACATCCGCTAATCCCAGCCGGGAAGGAATACCCAGCGCCCGCGCCATAGTGCCGAGCAATACCGCCTTGGGAATACAGTATGACTGGCCCGCGGCCAGACAATGACTGCCGCTGAAACTCTGCGGATCATCACTGAAGGTATAAGGGTTGTAGCGCACACCATCGCGCACCCCAAGATACAGGCGGCGGGCAATCTCCAGCGGATCAGATGCATCACCAGCCAGCGCGCGCGCCTGTGCCACAACCTGCGGATTGGCTGCGTCAAAATAGCGGGTGCTTTGCAGATACTGCTCCATACGGCGACCTTTCATTAAAAAGAGAAGCCTTCACCCTACTCAGCTCCCCCGGCACTGACAATGATCACAACGCCGCAGGCGATTGGCCAAAATGCTCAGCCAGAGTGGGTATTCACCTCTCAATCGGGCAACATTTACAAAGTTACGGCCCTTTCGTATGATGCTGACCCTTCCGGGGCAGCCAAGGCTGCCTTTTTGCGTTTCAGAGGATTTGAGTGATATGCAAGCCATCATGAATACCTACGGGCGGTTACCCGTGACGTTTGAAAGTGGACAAGGCAGCTGGGTTATTGATACTCAGGGCCGACGCTATCTGGATGCGCTCAGTGGTATTGCCGTATGCGGTCTGGGCCATGCCCACCCGGCGGTCACGGCAGCTATCCGTGAGCAGGCTGACAAGCTGATTCACACCTCAAACCTGTATGGCATCAGCAAGCAGCAGGCGCTGGCTGAAGCGCTGGTACGTGTCTCCGGTATGGAAAACGTGTTTTTCTCCAACTCCGGTGCCGAAGCCAACGAAGCGGCGATTAAAATTGCGCGTAAATACGGTCACGACCGCGGCATCCATGAGCCCGTCATCATTGTTATGACCAAGGCCTTCCACGGCCGTACCATGGCCACCCTGACCGCTACCGGTAACACCAAGGTGCAGGAAGGTTTTGGCCCGCTGCTCAATGGTTTTATCCGTGTGCCTTATCAGGATCTGGATGCCATTAAAGCCGTCGTCAAAGCCAACCCGAATGTCGTTGCGGTAATGCTGGAACCGGTACAGGGCGAAGGCGGTCTGGCGACTGCCAGCGCCGACTATCTGACCGGCGTACGTGCCCTGTGTGATGACCACCAGCTGCTGATGATGCTCGACGAAGTACAAACCGGTAACGGCCGGACCGGCACCTATTTCTGCTACCAGCACTTTGGTTTCCGCCCGGATGTCGTAACCACCGCCAAAGGTCTGGGTAACGGCGTGCCTATTGGTGCCTGTCTGGCTCAGGGCAAAGCGGCTCTGGTACTGCAGCCGGGCAATCATGGCTCAACCTATGGCGGTAACCCGCTGGCCTGTGCGGCAGCACTGGCGGTGGTTGAGACCATTGAACAAGAGAATCTGTGTGATCACGCCCGCACCATGGGCGATTACCTGCGTGACGGTTTCCGTGCGCGCCTGAACAACAGCGAGCGTCTGCTCGAAATCCGTGGCCACGGCCTGATGATTGGTCTGGTGCTGAACCAGGACTGCCCGTCACTGATGGCCACCGCTCTGGAACAGGGTCTGCTGCTGAATGTGACCTCCGGCAATGTGGTACGTCTGCTGCCACCGCTGAATCTGTCACAGAGCGAAGCTGACCAGATCATCGAAACCGTGTCCGCCCTGATTGAGGCGCTCGGTTGAGTTTGAATAAGGAACTAACGTGAGACATTTTTTAACCCTGTTAGACCATTCTCCGGAAGAGCTGAACTGGCTTATCCAGCGCGCCATCGAGCTGAAGCAGATGCACAAACGCGGAGAAATCTACGAGCCTCTGCGCAACCGTGTACTGGGGATGATTTTTGAAAAGTCATCCACCCGCACCCGTGTTTCCTTTGAGGCCGGTATGGCACAACTGGGTGGCCATGCCATCTTCCTGTCGCCGCGCGATACCCAGCTGGGCCGTGGTGAGCCGGTAGAAGACAGCGCCCGCGTGCTGTCACGCATGGTCGATGTCGTCATGATCCGTACCTTCGAACACGAAACCGTAGAACGCTTTGCGGCGTTCTCCGAGGTACCGGTAATCAATGCCCTGACTGATGACTTTCATCCCTGTCAGCTGCTGGCCGATATCCAGACCTACGTCGAGCACCGTGGCTCTATTCAGGGCAAAACCGTTGCCTGGATCGGCGATGGCAACAATATGTGCCAGTCGTACATCAACGCGGCGCAGCAGTTTGATTTCAAACTGAACATTGCCACGCCGGAAGGCTTTGAACCGTCACAGTTCCTGGTTGATGAAGCCGCTGACCGTGTCACGCTGATGCGTGATCCGAAAGAAGCGGTACGAGGTGCCGATCTGGTGGCAACGGACGTCTGGGCGTCCATGGGTCAGGAAGATGAACAGGAACAGCGCCTGCGTAAATTCCGTGATTATCAGGTCTCACGCGAGCTGCTGGATCTGGCCAACAAAGACGTGCTCTTTATGCACTGCCTGCCGGCACATCGTGGCGAAGAGGTAAGTGAAGACTTACTGGATGACCCGCGCTCGGTGGTGTGGGACGAAGCAGAAAACCGCCTGCATGCACAGAAAGCCCTGCTCGAATTCCTGCTCTGTCAGGAAGACTGAAAGATAACAGGCTCACTCTTGTAAGCCTGAACTTGTAGGCCTGAACAGCGCCTCAGAAACAGCACCTCAAAAGCCCCGTGACCTTCAGGTTCGACGGGGCTTTTTTTGCTCAGGAAGACTGAGCTGAGGTTTGCTCCAGCGTTTCGGTGCGCACGCGGTTACGTCCGGCGCGCTTCGCTTCATACAACAAACGGTCAGCACGGTTGAGCAGTTCATCGCCCTCCTCACCGGCATGATATTGCGTCACACCGATGGATACCGTCAGCGGCAGAGAAGACTCCGAGAAATTCTCTTCCATCACGGCGATGCGGATACGGTTCAGCGCATTCTCCGCAGTAGCCAGCGTCAGGCCACTGAGCAGCAGCACAAACTCTTCACCGCCATAACGTGCAGCAAGATCGACTTCCCGTACCGACAGCCGCAGCAATTGCGCCAGTTCCACCAGCACCTGATCACCGATACGGTGACCATGCTGATCGTTAATCTGCTTGAAGTGGTCAATATCGACAAAGGCCAGCACAAAGGGCAGCCCTTCACGATTTGCCAGAGCCCGTTGTTTCTCCAGCGTACGCAACAGATAACGGCGATTGTATAAGCCGGTCAGTTCATCGGTAATGGCCAGCTCTTCTATACGCACCATCGCGCGGCGCAACTCGCGGTTCTTCTGGCGGTAGGCTTCACGCAGCAAAGCCACTTCACGCCCAAGAAAACTGTATGCCAGCAGGCTGATAAAGAATGCAGCCCCCAACAAAGCCTCCTGGCTGGCTTGCCACTGACCGGCATTCTGGTGATGCAGCACCAGCATCACCAGGGTGTAAGACGCCATGGTAAACAGCGCAACACCGAGAAAACCGCGCCAGGTCAGGCGGAACACCCCATACGGCATCACCGCCAGATAGCCCAGCATCACCACGTTGCGGTTATCACTGCACAGATAAAGAATGATGGAGACAAAAGAAATGGCCCAGACCATAAAGAAAGCGGTCAGGCCGGGGTCCTGATAATTCAGGGTGCGGCCCGAACCAACCCAATACAACAGTAATGCCTGTCCAAACCAATAAACCGCAATGGCAGAATACAGAACAGCCGCATCCGCGGGGTCGCCCCGCAGTTGAAAGCCCGCCATAAAAAGCAGCGTAAACAGCAGCGCTCCACTGCTGGCCAGCCCATGACGGCGAAGAATGTCACGTTGTTGCTGTCTCATGGCGGCATCCCGTGCACTGAGAACAAAGCGCACGATTATAGAGACTATTTTTTCGCCGGCTATGTCAATTCGCGTAATCTTCGTAACAGAAACTGGCGTAACTGACATCCGCCAGTTCTGTTACCCGGCTACAGCTCAGGCGCCGCAGCGTACCCGCTGAACCGCATTCAGCCAGCCATCGTATAAATGCTGACGCTGACTTTCTTCCAGCTTGGGTTCATAAGCACGATCGTGTACCCAAAACGCTTCCACATCATCCAGGTTCTGATAAACCCCGGCCTGCAAACCCGCCAGAAACGCAGCGCCCAATGCTGTGGTTTCCGTGACTTTCGGGCAGGCGATAGGAATACCCAGAACATCGGCCAGAAACTGCACCAGCCAGCCATTCACCACCATGCCGCCATCAACCCGCAGCTGCGCCGGCTCAACGCCATCCAGCGCCATAGCTTCAAGCAGATCACGGGTCTGATAACACACGGCCTGCAAGCCTGCTGTCACGATTTCTTTAATACCGGTGTCGCGTGTCAGCCCCATAATGGCGCCACGCGCCTGCGGGTCCCAGTACGGGGCGCCAAGACCGGTAAAGGCCGGCACCATATACACCGGATTTTCGTAACCTGTCGCTTCCGCCAGTGACTGCGTCTCACAGGCACTGGAAATCAGGTTCAGGCCGTCACGAATCCACTGAATCGTGGCACCCGCCATAAAAATGGAACCTTCCAGTGCATAAGTGGTTTCGCCATTAATACGGTAGGCCACGGTGGTCAGCAGACGGTGGGTGGACTTCAGCGCCTCCCGGCCGGTATTCATCACCATAAAACAACCGGTGCCATAGGTGCTCTTGGCCATTCCCGGACGGAAGCAGGCCTGACCCACCAGCGCCGCCTGCTGATCACCGGCAACACCACCAATGGCAATCTCAGCACCAAACAGGCTGACATCAATACGGCCATAATCGGCAGCGCTGTCTTTAACCTCAGGCAGCAGTGCGGCCGGAATGCGGAACAGCTGTAACAGTTCCTCATCCCATTGCTGGGTATGAATATTAAACAGTAAGGTGCGCGAGGCATTACTGGCGTCGGTCGCGTGTACTTTGCCGCCGGTCAGACGCCAGAGCAGAAAGGTATCGACCGTACCAAACGCCAATTCGCCGCGCTCTGCCCGCTCACGCGCGCCATCGACGTTATCCAGAATCCAGGCCAGCTTGGTGGCGGAAAAATACGGGTCCAGCAGCAGGCCGGTTTTCTCGGCGATACGCGGCTCAAGCGCCGTATCTTCTTTCAGCTGCTGACACAGTGCCGACGTCCGGCGGTCCTGCCAGACAATAGCGTTATATACCGGCTTACCGCTGGCGCGTTCCCAGACAATGGTTGTCTCGCGCTGATTGGTAATGCCAGCCGCGACAATATCACTCAGCCCGCAACCGGAAGCCGCCAGTGCTTCCCGGGTACTGACAAGGGTGGTTTCCCAGATTTCTTCCGGGTCATGCTCGACCCAACCGGGCTGTGGAAAATGTTGAGTAAACTCGCGCTGACCAGTGGCCAGAATATGACCTTCGGTAGAAAACAGAATGGCGCGGCTACTGGTGGTTCCCTGATCGAAGCTCAGCAAACAGCGTGGCATAGAATGTTATCCTCATTATTTTTTGCGGCAGTTTACTGACTGAAACGAAGATGACCAAGGCCCGAATGGAAATGTAGCGAAATCCGGCAGAATACGCTGACTGAACTATAGTTATCCAATTAACATAACAGCCTTGATAACAAAATGCGTAATAACCAACCGGTAACCCAACGTGAAGTAACTTTGTCCGCCGATAACCATCTGGTGTCGTCCACAAATCTCAAAGGGGTTATCACACACTGTAATGACCACTTCATCCGCATCAGTGGTTTCACCAAAGAAGAACTGAACGGCAGTCCGCACAATCTGGTCCGCCATCCTGATATGCCCACCGCCGCGTTTGCCGATTTGTGGAATACCGTAAAAGCCGGACAACACTGGATGGGCCTCGTTAAAAACCGCACCAAAAACGGTGATCACTACTGGGTCGATGCTTACGTCACACCTCTGTACGAAGGCGATCAGATTGTCGGCTATGAATCCGTGCGCGTTGCTCCCAGCCGCGAGCAGATCAATCGTGCTGAAAAAGCCTATAAACTGCTGAACAGTGGTAAGAATCCGCTGCAACGCTGGGGAGCTCTGCGGGCCATGCTGCCTCAGGCATTGCCCTGGCTGATTGCCGCAGGTGCTGCGTTGTACTGGTCTGATAATCTGATACTGCAGGGTATCGTTGGCCTGAGCGCCGCCTTCAGCCTGTTCCGTCAGTATCAACAGGAAGAAGCCTTCACCCGCTATGGTCAGGATGTTATCAACAACCGCCTGATGGCCTGGATTTACACCGGCCGTGACGATGCCCACGGCCAGCTCGCGTTTGCCCAGCATGCCATGCGCCGCCGCCTGCAGACCGTATTGGTGCGCATTGCCGACAACACCAGCTCACTGGTCAGCGCCACCAGCAATACCCTTAATCTGTCACAGAACACACTGGAGCGCGTCCGCCGTCAGCACAGCTATACCCAACAGGTCGAGCAGGTCAGTACCGACATTCAGCACACCGCATTACAGCTCAATGAAAACAATCAGCAGTCACAACAGGCCAGTCAGCAGGCCGTTGGCAATGCCACTTCCGGTGAGAATGACATCAAAGTAATGATGACTCAGACCGAAGCCCTGCAGGTTGAACTTAAAGGTACGGCCGAAGCCATCAGCCGGCTGGCAAGCGAAACTCAGGGCGTTGACCGCTTTCTGCAGGCTATCAGCGATATTGCCGAGCAGACCAATTTGCTTGCCCTGAACGCCGCCATCGAGGCCGCACGCGCCGGGGAACAAGGGCGCGGGTTTGCAGTAGTCGCTGATGAAGTACGCAATCTGGCACAACGCACTCAGGAATCCGCTGCCGAAATTCAGCTGATCGTAACCGGCCTGAATGAGCACAGCGGTCAGGCTGTGGAGGCTATGAACAAGGGGCAACATTCGACCGAGCAGACTCTGGAGCGGGCCCGTCAGGTGAATGGCGTGTTCTCCACCATCCGCCATGAACTCAGTGAAATTCAGGCTATGACCAATGCGAATTCACGCTCAGCTTCCGAGCAGAACCTGGCGGCCGATCAGATCCGTGATCATCTGACACAACTGGAAAGCCTGGCTCAGGAGGCCGAGCAGCTGGCCGGCAGTATGAACAGCGAGTGCGAGCAACTGGCACAATTGATGGATGAGCAGAATCGCATCATTCAGCGCTTTCAACAAAGCCTATGAAAAGCTAACATTCAGAACTCAATGTCTATGAATTTCATTCATGCTCGATATCAAACATCTGCGCACCCTCGCCGCCCTGCGTGATGGCGGCACTCTGGTGGAAGCCGCCAGACGCATGCACCTGACCCAGTCCGCACTCTCCCATCAGTTAAAAGATCTGGAAGAGCGCCTGGGCGTATCGTTGTTTCTGCGTAAAACCAAACCTTTGCGCTTTACCCGCGCCGGGCTGGAGTTATTACAGCTGGCAGACGACGTACTGCCGTTACTGCGTCAGTCTGAGCGCAATCTGCAGAAAATGGCTGGTGGGCATAGTGGCCGCCTGCATATGGTGATCGAGTGCCACAGCTGCTTCGACTGGCTGATGCCAGCCATCAACAGCTTCCGTGATCACTGGCCTGAGGTTGAGATTGACCTCAGCACCAGTTTTCACTTCGAGCCCATCCCCGCCTTAATCCGCGGGGACGTAGATCTGGTGGTAACGTCCGATCCGGGACCGCATAACGAAATTTATTATCAGCCATTATTCCGCTATCAGTCGGTTCTTGCCGTCGCCAATCAGCATCCGCTGGCTCAGCAGGACTGCATACAGCCTGCCGACCTCAGCAGCGAAACCCTGATTCACTATCCGGTCGACCGCAACCGGCTGGATATATTTGAACACTTTCTGTCACCCAGCGGCATTGAGCCACGGGCGACCCGCCAAACCGAGTTAACGCTGATGATGGTGCAGCTGGTTGCCAGCGGACGGGGCGTCGCCTGCCTGCCAAACTGGGCACTGCAGCCCTATATTGATGCCAATCTGGTTGCTGCCCGGCCTTTGGGCAAAGAAGGGGTATGGCCAACACTGTATGCGGCTGTGCGTAAAGATCAGCAGGACAGTGCCTATATTCAGGATTTCTTTCAGCAAGCGCTGGAGACCTGTTTCCGCCACTTACCGGGAATTCTTCCGGTCAGCTAAAGGCCTGTCGCGGCCATTTCCCCGGATTTCAGGCAAAAAAAAAGGGCTCTGAAAGAGCCCAAAAAAGCGAATAATTTCGCTACATTCTCACCACGTCTCCTAGGGATACGCGGGACATATAATGATCCTGCCATGCTTTTCAGTCTGTAGTGTAAAAGTGTCTTTGTGTAACGCTTTGTATACACTTTTGATATAAGGCCATCACGTTATTCGTGATGACGGCGCGGCCAGATCAGACTGAATTTTGCACCGCCAAGCGCCTCGCTGCGGCTGACCATTGCCCGCCCACCATGCCAATACGCAATACGGCGAACAATTGATAATCCCAGACCATAGCCACCGGAGCTGCGGGTACGGCTGTCATCCAGACGGGCAAAGGCTGTGAATACGCGATCCCAATCCTCTTCCGGAATACCAGGACCATCATCTTCCACATCAACCCGGCAGGTATCCGTTCCAATGGTACAGCTGACCCGGACACGGGAACTGGCGTAGCGCCCGGCATTACCCACCAGATTCTGAATGGCACGATGAATATAGCGCGGCTCCACCTCGGCATAGTGGGCATTCTCCGGCGAAGCGCCGGCATAGCTGACACTGACATGGGCCGGTGGACGCGCTTCTTCAACCACCTGCACCGCCACATCGGCCACATTAACCTTCTGGAAGTCGAGCAGCGGCCCACCTTCCTCCAGACGCGCGTACGTCAGGATCTCATCAATAAGCTCATCCAGCTCCTGAATATCCGAATCCATGCCAGTCAGCTGCTTACTGACGTAAGCATCATCGACACTGTCTTCAATAATCTGTAAGCCAAAACGGATACGGGCCACCGGGGTACGTAATTCGTGGGATACGGCACGTACCATCTCGCGCTGAATAGAAATCAGTCGCTGAATATGCTCCGCCATTTTATTAAACGCCTGACCAAGGCGGCTGACCGGATCGGTACCGGAAATCGCTACCCGCGCACTCAGGTGCCCCTGCGCCAGACGACTGGTGGCCTGTTCCAGCTTACGCAAGCGGATCTCAAATGAGTTCACAACCCAGTAAACCCCAAGACCCAGCAACATGATGCCAATGGCTGTAATGACGAAGATAGCCTGCCAGGAGTAAGGATTGAACGCATCAATAGGCCCAAGCCGCAGCGCCCGTGGCTGACCTGGCAGCTTCGCCAGCGCTTCAGCCTGCTGACCTTCAATGGAAATTCTCACCAATACATCGCCATACTGCATCCGGGCAAAATCGGAATCTGACAGGAAGAGTTTGTCGATATCCACCACCGACAACGGAAAACCAAAGCGCGGCTGCATACGTTTGATAAAGACTTCGATGCTCTCTCCGGAACGCTGCCAGTCTTCGAGTAACAGATAGGCCGAGGCCTGCGCCTGAACCTCTGTCACCGTACTGAGCTGCACATCGAGTAATTCAGACTCAGACATCTGATACAACAGACGCGCGGTGCGTCCTTCATTGGTGGTATCGACCAGCAACTGCCCGCGAGCCAGACGGTTCTGCTGATATTCGTCCACCGGGCCTTCAGCCAATGGCAATATCCGGATATCAGCATCAAAACGTGCGGATAACTCAGATAAAGCACCTGGATCCTGACGCAGCCGCTGGGCAAGCAGCGCAACACTGCCGCCCACCATGTCTTCATTGAATTGCGCGCTGCGCACAAAGTTAACGAGCTGCAAAGCGACCGTGCAGATGATTCCCACCATCAGCAAAGCGCCCAGCAGCCCTGAATAAACCCGGATAAAAATGACGATGTCTCCTGACGTCAGATTTCTTTAACGAACAGGTAGCCTTTACTGCGTACGGTTTTGATACGCTTGGGGTTCATCGGATCATCGCCCACCTTAGGACGGATACGTGACACCCTTACGTCAATGGAACGATCCTGGCCGTCATATTCAATACCCCGCAACTGATGGAAAATTTCTTCCCGGGTCAGTACACGTCCGGCACTGCTGCTCAATAGCCACAGCAGATCAAATTCGGCACTGGTCAGATCAATGCTCTTGCCTTCGAGCCAGGCTTCACGCATGGCGTTATCGACAACCAGATTGCCAAAGGTCAGACGGTTATCAGAACCGCCTTCAACAACCTGCTCTTCCGGTACTTCCTTAACCCGGCGCAACAATGCGCGGATACGGGCCAGCAAGACACGCGGACGAACCGGTTTGGCAACATAATCATCTGCCCCCATTTCCAGCCCCAGTACCTGATCGAGATCTTCGGTACGGGCGGTCAGCATCAGAATCGGGCCTTTGTAGTAAGGACGGACAATACGGCATACCGCCAGGCCATCTTCACCCGGCAACATCAGATCCAGGACAACAAGGTCAGGCTGCTCCGTTTTAATACGTTCAATTGCACGGCTGCCGTCACCTTCAACCGCGACTTTCAGACCGTTACTTTCCAGATAATCCTTGGTAAGAGTCGCCAGACGTTCGTCATCTTCAACGATGAGAATGCGCCAGTTTTCTTCAAGGCTTTGACCATTTTCTTGCTTCAACATGGTTCCTTACCATTCCTTAAACAGGTTCGTACCCCGGAACATTGCCACAGGCATCTGATATTAACTCTAGACCGAGTTACGCTTTGTTGCATAGTAACCAATCTATTCATTATTTGGTAAAAATCAGAGGGCATAACGACTTAGAAAAAACAGCCACATCCTGTCCACCAACTACACACAAGTTATCCACATGGCAAAACCGATAACCCACTATATCTTGGGGTTGAATTCATAGGTATACCGCATTATCTTGTGGATCGACTTAAAAATATGTCGGTAACTCAGTTACTTACACCGGCACCTACAGACTATCAGGCCAGCCGTCAAGCGTTTTACGGAACCCATACCGATCAAGGACAGATGGAGTAGTTTCCCTTGGATACAGGCACAGAAGAGATGAACAGCGAGCTAAAAGTCACCAAACGTGACGGCACCCAGGAACCTTTAAATCTGGATAAAATCCACAAAGTAGTCACCTGGGCTGCCGAGGGTCTTGATAACGTATCTGTGTCTGAAGTGGAGCTTAAGGCCCACCTGCAGTTTTTCGACGGCATCCAGACGTCTGAGATTCATGAAACCCTGATCAAAGCCGCCGCCGATCTGATTTCTGAAGAAACACCCGATTATCAGTATCTGGCCGCGCGCCTGAATATTTTCCATCTGCGCAAAAAAGCCTACGGCCGTTTTGAGCCACCAGCCCTGCTTGATCATGTGAAGCGCATGGTTGAGTCCGAGCGTTATGACCGCCATCTGCTCGAAGATTACACCGCTGAAGAAATCACAGCGATGGACGCCTTTATTGATCACAGCCGCGACCTGACCTTCAGCTATGCCGCGGTTAAGCAGCTGGAAGGCAAATATCTGGTACAGAACCGTGTGACCGGCGAAGTCTATGAAAGCGCTCAGTTCCTCTACGTGCTGATCGCCGCTTGCCTGTTTGCCGGCTATGACAAAGAGCGTCGCCTGGAATACATTCGTCGTTTCTACGATGCGGTATCTACATTCAAACTGTCACTGCCAACGCCAATCATGGCCGGTGTCCGTACTCCGACCCGTCAGTTCAGTTCCTGCGTACTGATCGAAGCCGGCGACAGCCTGGATTCCATCAACGCCACCGCCAGTGCCATTGTTAAGTATGTTTCCCAGCGTGCCGGTATTGGCATCAATGGCGGCCGCATCCGTGCACTCGGTAGCCCGATCCGCGGTGGTGAAGCTTTCCACACCGGTTGTATCCCGTTCTACAAACACTTCCAGACCGCCGTTAAATCCTGCTCACAGGGCGGTGTGCGCGGTGGCGCAGCTACCCTGTTCTATCCGATCTGGCACTACGAAGTTGAAAACCTGCTGGTTCTGAAAAACAACCGCGGCGTTGAAGAAAACCGTGTACGTCACCTCGACTACGGCGTACAGATCAACAAGCTGATGTACGAGCGTCTGATCAAGAACGGCAATATCACGCTGTTCTCACCATCCGATGTTCCGGGCCTGTATGACGCCTTCTTCGAAGATCAGGAACTGTTTGAGCAACTCTACGTTAAATACGAGCAGCAGGACGGTATCCGTAAGAAAACCCTGAAAGCGGTCGACCTGTTCTCCAGCATGATGCAGGAACGCGCCAGCACCGGCCGTATCTACATTCAGAACGTTGACCACTGTAATACCCACAGCCCGTTCAATCCGAAACTGGCTCCGGTGCGTCAGTCCAACCTGTGTCTGGAAATTGCGCTGCCAACCAAGCCGCTGAAAGACGTGAACGATGATTCCGGTGAAATCGCGCTCTGTACTCTGGCCGCATTTAACCTCGGCACACTGAACAATCTGGATGAGCTGGAAGAACTGGCTGATCTGATCGTGCGTGCCCTCGACAGCCTGCTGAGTTATCAGGACTACCCGGTTCCGGCCGCCAAACGCGCCAGCCTGAGCCGCCGCACCCTGGGTGTGGGCGTGATCAACTATGCCTACTATCTGGCGAAAAACGGTGTGAAATATTCCGACGGCAGTGCCAACGGCCTGACCCACCGCGCTTTTGAAGCCATGCAGTACTGGTTGCTGAAAGCATCCAACAATCTGGCCAAAGAACAGGGTGCCTGCGAAGCATTCAGCGACACCACCTATGCCCAGGGTATCCTGCCGATCGACAGCTACAAGAAAGAAGTCGACAAGTTCTGTGAAGAACCGCTGCAGTACGACTGGGAAGCCCTGCGCAAAGATATTCTGGCCCACGGCCTGCGTAACTCCACGCTGTCTGCCCTGATGCCATCTGAAACATCCTCGCAGATCAGCAACGCGACCAACGGTATTGAACCGCCGCGCGGATATATCAGCGTGAAGCAGAGCAAAGATGGTATCCTCAAGCAGGTTGTTCCTGAGTTTGAACGCCTGAAGAAAAACTACGAGTTGTTATGGCAGATTCCGAACAACAATGGCTATCTGCAGCTGGTCGGTATCATGCAGAAATTCGTCGACCAGGCGATCTCCGCTAACACAAACTACGACCCGTCACGTTTTGACGGTGGCAAGGTACCGATGCAGCAGCTGCTGAAAGACCTGCTGACCGCGTACAAAAACGGCCTTAAGACGCTCTATTACCATAACACCCGCGATGGTATGGAAGATCCGCAGAAAGACGCTGTGATCGAAGAAGACGATGACTGCGCAGGCGGCGCGTGTAAGATTTAATTATTTCAGACCTGTCGCAGCCACCTCTCGGTGGCTGCTTTGAGAAAGAACCCCGTATGGCCTATACCACATTTAACCGCAACGAATTTGATACCTTTTCCCAGCCCATGTTCTTTGGCGAACAGGTCAACGTGGCGCGCTACGATCAGCAAAAACACAAGATTTTTGAAAATCTGATCGAAAAACAACTGTCTTTCTTCTGGCGTCCGGAAGAGGTCGACCTGACCAACGACCGCAAGGATTTCCTTGATCTGCCAGAACACGAGAAGCATATTTTCGTCAGCAACCTGAAGTATCAGACGCTGCTGGATTCCGTTCAGGGCCGTTCACCGAACATCGCCCTGTTGCCGGTTGTTTCTCTGCCGGAGCTGGAAACCTGGATTGAGACCTGGTCATTCAGCGAAACCATTCACAGCCGTTCGTACACTCATATCGTGCGTAATATCGTGCCTAATCCGGCGCAGATTTTTGACGATATCACCCGTAATGAGCACATCACCCGCCGTGCTATCTCGGTTACCGAGTACTACGACAGTTTTATCAATCTGAGCAATTACTACATCCAGCTGGGTGAAGGCACGCATCAGGTAAACGGCGAAACCATCGAAATCACTCTGCACGAACTGAAACGCCGCATGTACCTGATGATGGTGTCGGTGAACGTGCTCGAAGCGATTCGCTTTTACGTCAGCTTTGCCTGCTCTTTTGCCTTCGCCGAGCGCGCAAAAATGGAAGGTAACGCCAAGATCATCAAGCTGATTGCCCGTGACGAAGCTCTGCACCTGACCGGCACACAGCATATCCTGCAGATCATGGCGCGCGGTAAAGACGATCCGGAATTTGCCATCATCGCCGAAGAATGCCGCGATGACGTTGTACGCATTTTCAGCGAAGCCGCACAGCAGGAAAAAGAGTGGGCCGAATATCTGTTCAAAGACGGTTCCATGATCGGTCTGAACAAAGACATTCTGTGTCAGTACGTTGAGTACATCACCAATCAGCGTATTGCTGCTCTGGGTTTTGATCCTGTTTTCCCGCCGCGCAACAACCCGCTGCCGTGGATCAACGCCTGGCTGAACAGCGATAACGTTCAGGTAGCACCGCAGGAAGCTGAAATCAGCTCTTATCTGGTAGGCGCCATCGACAGTGAAGTGGATACCGCCGATCTGGGTGATTTTGACCTCTGATGTCTGCTGCTTTGAAAAAACTGCCTGACACCCCGGACAACGATTTCGAACTGACCGGGGACAATCAGCCCGACAGCAATTTCGAACTCGAAGCCCTGCAGCCTGAAGCTGAGCAAGCAGCTCCGCTTCAGGCTGAGCTGTTTCTGCCGGAAAGCAATCCGGAGCAACCGGAAGCCAGCCCGCAGATCGAATTCGATGGCATGCAAAAGCCACTGTTCAGTGTATTGCTGGACGATGGCCGTGAAGTTCACTTTCAGCATGCAGCCACCCTGCTGGAGTCACTCGAAGCTCAGGACGTTGCCGTACATTATCAGTGCCGCGAAGGTTACTGTGGCAGTTGTCGTGTGCAGCTGCTGGAGGGCGATGTCCACTATGCAGAAGAGCCTATGGCCTGGCTTAACGAGGGCGATATTCTGCCCTGCTGCTGCATTCCTAAAAGCAATATCAAAATTAAGCTGTAAAACCTCCCTGTCCTGCGCTGAATCAACATTTTTGCCGCACGCCTCCCCTACTATCAGGTGGCAGTTATAACAATACGCAAGGTCAAGGAGTTCAGCGATGGCTTACATCTGTATTACCCCCAATGTTGCAATGGTACGCATGAATGCCGGCGATCATCTGGAAGAGATGCCCGGCGATTTTTACATCAACCTGGACACTCTGGTTGAAGCCCGGATGCGCAAAGTGCGTAAAGAACACGAAGGGGATTTCTGCTCTGACGTTCTGCTGGTACTGCAAAATAAAACCCATGAGTTTATTTTCCGTAACAGCCCGGCCGGCAATAAAGCCCGTGAAACACTGGAAAAGTACCTGTCCGAACGCAGTATTAATTGTTGAAGTGAAATCAACGTGGCTTGATTTATCAGGCCGCTGCGGTAGCCTTGGTGCTTTTGCACCGAGGCATAAACATGAGTCTGAATTTCCCCCCACTGGAGCAATCTGCTCCCGACTTTACCACCCCTGATCAAAACGGTAATAACGTTACGCTGAGTGCACTGAAAGGCAAAAACGTTGTACTGTACTTTTACCCGAAAGCCATGACCCCCGGCTGCACCGTTCAGGCCTGCGGCATCCGCGACACACGCAGCGAATACGAAGCACTGAATACTGTAGTACTCGGCATCAGCCCGGATGCTCCTTCACGCCTGCAGAAATTCATCGATAAATACGATCTGAATTTTGATCTGCTGTCGGATGAAGACCACAGCATTGCTGAACAATATGGCGTCTGGGGCCTGAAAAAATTTATGGGCAAAGAGTTTATGGGCATCCACCGCGTAACCTTTATTATTGATGCCACCGGGAAACTCCGGCATGTGATGGCGAAGGTCAAAACCAAAACCCATCATGATGATGTGATTAATATTCTGAAAACGCTCTGACGCCTGAAAAAGCCTCAATTCCTGTCCCGGGCGGCCGATACAGGCTGTATGAAAATCCCTGAATTTTTTCTGTTAATCAGCAGTATTCTTTCTGCCGCACCGGCCCTCGCCGGGGCCGGCCATTATGTCGGCTGCTCCGGCGGTTTTGTGCATGCGCCTTATGCCGGAATTCCTGCCCTGCAGGATGAGGGGGATCAGTATGCCGCTGTCGAATGCCACCTTCTGCCACAGCCAACCCAGCATGGGCGACACTGGCTGCCAGCGCTGCCACAACTGGAATGGACTCAGGGTCTGCGCACTGAAATGTCACGCAGCAAAGGCTATAGCGAATTCAGCGACTGGCGCATCAGCCTTCCCCTGTACCGGATCGATATGATGACGGTCGCCTTCAGCGCACAGCAGCAAAAACTGCAGCAATTACACCAGCTGCAGCAACCACTGATCATTTCTGCTCAGTCCTACCAGCAGGGACAGGCTCTGCTGCTGAACAGTACGACAAAACAGTGGGGACTGGAGCTGGATACCCGCCGCAGCGGCAGCCCGATAAGCTCAACCGGGCTGGAACACATACAACAATGGCAACCACTCAGTGTCCGTCTGCAGAACAGTAACCTTGAGACCTTAATACCAGCACAGTTTGATTACTGGCAACTGAACATTAAACACCAGCCATTACTGCCTGGCTTACGGGGGATCTGGGCATTCAGTCTCGGGCACGGTCAGGTATATGACGACGGTAACGCGGCATTACTGGATGAATCAGCGCTGGCCAATGATTTTATCAGCCTGAAACTACTGCTCGGCAGTGTATGGCGAGTGCGCATTACGCCCAATCTGCACTGGCAGAACAGCCTGTCAGCCGAAAGCCAGAACTTCCTGTTTGTCAGCCGCCGTGATGACGACAGCCTGCGTATTGAAGATATTAACCTGCTCAGTTACCGCTTTTTCAGCGGCATCGAATGGCGGTTTTAGGAGGTGGAGGATTTATGCTGCTGGCGGTACTCCAGCGGTGCCACGCCTTCCCAGCGTTTAAAAGCCCGCGTAAAGGTGCTGCTTTCTGAAAAGCCCAGTTGCTCGCTGATCTGAGTCAGAGGCAGACTGGTTGTGGTTAACAGAATCAGAGCCCGCCGCTGACGTTCTGCATCCAACAACTGCTGAAAGCTTGTCTGATCATCCTGCAATTTACGCTGCAAAGTCCGGCCGCTCATATGCAGACGCTGGGCCAGCTGATCACGATCAACCGATAAATCCGTGCTGTTACGCAGAAAGTGCTGGACCAGCCCGGCAGTATCGGGTTGTTGCAGCAGGGCCAACTGCTCTTCCAGCATCTGCTCATGCATTGCCGCCAGCTTTTCATCACCTAATGCCAGGGGTTCTGCCATAATTTCCGGCGCAAATACCAAGGCGTTCCGCGATGCCTCAAACTGCAAGGGGGCGGCAAAGATACGTTGGTAATTATCCAGATTTTCCGGCTGTTTATGCATAAACTCTGCACGCTGCAGAGCAACCGGTTTACAGGCCAGCCAACTGGCAAAACTACGTAATAAAACCAGAACGGCATCTACCTGATGGCGGCTGAAATTATCGGCCTGAGGTTCGTAGCAAATCGCAGCTTCCTGCTCATTGAGTTGCAGAAAATAACGCCCGCCATCACTCAGAAGCCGGGTGTAACGGACAGACTTTTCGAACGCTGAACCAAGATCCGGACTGTGCATCAGTGTCAGGGCAAACAGCTGAAAATGTGCCGGTTTAACCAGTTCTCCCATCAGCAAACCAAAATCTTCGGCCGGACACAACGCTTCCGCTGCGCGCCATATTTTTAAGGTTTGTTGCAGAGATACCCGGGCGTAGGAAGTATTCAGTAACTCATGGCTGATGCCGGCCGCCTGCAGCAACGGGGCAGCAGCAATCCCCTGCTGTTCCGCGCCCTGCAGTAAGGCTTTTATCCAGAGAACAGATACTGTTTTTTCCGCGTTATTGTATGGTGTATTCATTAACTGACTTCTGCGGTTAAACCCGGTGTCCTGCGGGGACAATTTTTAATACCGGCATTTGCGCTACATTATGAGCATCTGACAACCGATAACAATAAAACAAAGAGAACTCCGCTATGAATAAAAAAACAGCCGATCAATGGTTTGAAGAGTATGGTGCCAGCCACCAGAACCCGCTAAACAAACTGATTCATTGGATCTGTGTCCCGCTTATTTTTATTGTCATCATGGGGTTGCTGTGGGAAATACCGGTACCGGCAACCTTCACGCAAGTACCCTACCTGAACTGGGCCACCCTGTCAGCCATTGTTGTAGTGGGGTTTTATGTACGAATGTCATTCAGCCTGTCGATCGGCCTGATCGCTTTTACCATTGCAACCTATGCTCTTATTGCTTGGTTTGAGCAACTGAATCTGGCACCACTCTGGGCCATCTGCGCTGGCAGCTTTGTTGTATTGTGGATTCTTCAGTTTATTGGGCACTACATTGAAGGGAAAAAGCCGTCATTCTTTAAAGACATTCAGTTTCTGCTGATTGGCCCTGCATGGCTGATGGGATTTATCTATCGCAAACTGGGCATTCCGTACTCCTGATCACGCTATGGCGGTACTCAGTACCGCCATTTTCACTGCGCCCCCCCCTGAGCAGATAATGCTGACGCTATTTCGGCACACTCCAACCTCGTGCAACCTCCGCTAACAAGCTAAAAATGCAGCGCAGCTTTTACAAGCTCTCTATTTCATCTGAATACAGGAAAGACTATGACTATCGGATATTGGTGCGTCCTGATCGCCGCTTTATTGCCTTATGTATTTACCGGGCTGGCCAAAGCTGGCGGACGTCGTTACAACAATTACTCGCCACGCGAGTTTCTGGAGAAGCAGGAAGGTTATCGCAAACGCGCACACTGGGTGCAACTCAACAGCTTTGAAGCATTTCCGGCATTTGCCGCAGCGGTAATTATTGCTCACCTGAGCGGTGGTAATCAGGAACGGATTGATATGCTGGCTATGGCTTTTATCGCGATCCGGGTGCTGTATGGCGTGTTATACCTCAGCAATCATGCAACCCTGCGCTCTCTGGTCTGGACGGCGGGCATTGGCTGCACCGTTGCCCTGTTTGTCAGCGGTGTTTAAACCGTCATCATATGTCCATTGCGTTTGTAGCAATAAGCTGAATTGCAGTAGATAACAATTTGCCGGCCTTTATCTGACGTCTGGATAATATAAAGGTCGGTAAATTCCGGCGTTTTCTCCATAAAAGTAGCATTACGGATCAGGCTGGCGTGGGCATCCTGCATATGATTGTTCTGTGCTGGCAGTTCTGCAGCAGGCAGATACAAACCCAGCAAAGTAAATAATCCGATAATCATGAGGTGCAGTGAAGGTTTCATAGCCCAACTCCTGACAACATACTTAAACCAAGTATAGGAAGAGGG
Source organism: Thalassolituus sp. ST750PaO-4 (assembly GCF_020320405.1). Classification (NCBI taxonomy): domain Bacteria; kingdom Pseudomonadati; phylum Pseudomonadota; class Gammaproteobacteria; order Oceanospirillales; family Oceanospirillaceae; genus Thalassolituus; species Thalassolituus sp. ST750PaO-4. The sequence goes on along the minus strand of NZ_JABVCB010000013.1, from coordinate 873,274 downwards.
AGGGATCGGAGATGGATTGTTTTGTTATAAAGAGTTACCTGCAGACAGGCTTGTTACTTCACACAGAAGATCCCTGCGCTGCATCGGCGGAACCATCACAGCCTGTTCAATACGGCCGGCACCGGAGGCATAAAAAAACAGGCACAAGGCCTGTTTTTTCAATCAATCAGTATTTTAATGCGCTGTCTGCCGTTTCAGCGAAACAATCAGCTCCGCTTCTCCCCGCGCGACGCCACAACTGTCAACCAGATCGCTGGCTGTTGCTCCGAGTCCAACCAGGCGTGATGCCTGCAAAAAGGTAGCCTCGTCTGTTGTAGGCAAAACTACCTTGCGTTCAGCCTGCTGCAGGCGTCCATCCATCTGTTTGAGCTTTCGCCCCATACCAATGGTGCTTTTGCTCATCGCCTGATGTGCCTGTTGTAAGCTGCCAACCGCCTGATCCAGCCGGCTGGCATCCTGATTTTGCTGCCGTTTAAGCGACCACATAAAAGCGCCGACCAATAACAGCAAACCCATATTACCTATCAATAACCAGTGCATCAGTGACAGAGACGCCATGACAGACTCCTATAAACCCTGGATTTCTGTCCACTCCTCGTCGGTCATCAGTTTCTCCAGATCCACCAGAATAAGCAGTTCATCATTTTTATGACAAACCCCCTGGATGAATTTGGCACTTTCCTCATTGCCGACGTTCGGGGTGGTTTCAATTTCTGACTGACGCAGATACACCACTTCAGCCACCGCATCGACGAGGATACCAACCACCTGACCTTCCGCTTCGATAATAACGATACGCGTCTGATCAGTGGTGTCAGCTGTTGGCAGGCCAAAACGGAGTCGGGTATCGATCACCGTTACAACGTTGCCACGCAGGTTAATAATGCCAAGTACATACGGGGGAGCACCTGGAACCGGTGCAATCTCGCTGTAACGCAAGACTTCCTGCACCTGCATCACATTGATTCCGTACGTCTCGTTTTCCAGACGGAAGGTTACCCATTGTAAGACGGGATCTTCCGCACCTTTATTTCCGGCAATCGCTGACATAAAACATCCTCGCTAAGAAAGGCCGATGCCTGACTGTGTCAAAAAACATGACGAACCTTTCTTAACTATAGAACAGAGCACAAAGTGTACCAGTTAAAACAGGGAATTTTTTCCGGGGCTAAAAGCTGTAATCCATTGAACAGAAAGGATATTGCAACGCTGAAATACCGGAGGGCTTTACGCCTGACGCGCAACCCGGCGATTTTCTTCCAGCAGTTTTAATAACCCCGGTACATCCAGTAAAGCACACATTTCAGAGATCACAGTTCCTGCAAGCCACGGGCGTTTACTGCCATCCCCACGCCATTTAATGGAATCGTGTACCAAGGTTACGGTATCGCAGATTTCCTGACACGCCAGCGCCCAGGGCGAGCGGTCCAGCTGAATAAAAAAGCTGTATCCGTCGTCATTCAGACTGATACGCCTCTCAGGCATGATCAGTTGAGCACTGTCGATGATAGTAAGCTTGGCCTTATCGCCCTGCCAGACGCCCAGCGACCAGCTGGCCTGGCCAAACAGCGGCGTCACCTTGTCTGTTACGTTATGCACACCGCCAAGCAGTGGCAACGGAATGGCGAGCTTAAGACCAGCGACTTTAAAAATAAGACAATCAATCCCCTGGCTGGATTGCCAGTTTAATGAGAGCGTTTGCATTGCCTCGTTAGTCAATTCATTGACGTCATGAGCCCTGCTACTGCTCTCATCCTGGATATCTGACGGAGTTTCGACATCCGTTTCGGTAGTAAATGCCGGCATTGGTTGCTGCGGTATAACCTCAGCAAAGGCGGCACGCACAGGATTCACCGTGCGTGACGCTGTCTTTACCTCTGCTGGCGAAGAAGGCAGCTCTTCGCTGATGGCGACAGAAGGCGTTTCTGCAACAGGTTCAGCCACCTGAAGACTGGCAGATCCGGATTTAACCGTAGTAACAGGAGTCACTTCCGTGGCACTGACCAGGAGCTGATCAAGATAGTCCTGCAAGACAAAGTCGACCTGATTTACCAGATCTGTCTTAGAGTTAGCATCAGCCATTAAGCACGGTCTCCGCAGCAACGGGCAGACACGCCGCTAACATACAGCGACGCAGCGATGATTCCGGTAAATGGCGTATCAACCCCAGTGCAGTCAACAGCTGGGTGCGCTGAGCTGCTTTACCTCCCTCACCTAACGGACGTAAGAGCACAGGGGCATAGCCACTTTGTAACGTGCTGCTGGCCAATGCTTCCTGCAGATGATGAGGACTGACGGCAGAACGCAGTAAGTCATCCCAGTTCACTCCCTGACCTGCTACTTCGCCGTCAGCAGCCAGCAGATGATCAAAATAGTCGTCCAGCGGATGGCTGACATTGGCCGGTAACGGTGGAATATAACTAGCCACGACCCGGGTCCGCCACATCCAGTTCACTCAACAGGTGACGATATGCCCGCACCCCACGGCCCTGCTCATCCATCTGATGTGGAAACACACCTTCATGACTGGCATCACGCAGACGGGTATCCACCGGAATTGCCTCCTGCCACAGTGAATCCTGATACAGACGGCGCATTTCTTTCAGCGTGGTCACAGAGGCGAGCGTCCGGCGGTCAAACAACGTCGGTACGATCATAAAAGGCAGATTACGGTTCTGCGAGCGCATCACCATTTTCAGGGTATGGATCATTCTTTCCAGACCTTTCATTGCAAGATGCTCTGTCTGGGTAGGAATCACCAGGCGCTGACAGGCAGCCAGCGCATTGACCAGCAGCACGCCAAGAATGGGTGGCGTATCCAGTAAGGCGTAATCGTATTCATCCCACAACTGAGCGAGCGACCGCGCCAGAACCAATCCCATACCATCCTGCCCACTGACCTGACGTTCAAGTGTGGCCAGCGATGTCGTCGCAGGCAGCAAAGATACATTGGGAAGACTGGTGGGTTTGATGACGGTCTGAATAAAAGCTTTGTCTTTGTAGCGTTGCTCAAAAAACAGATGATAAAGACTGCGTTCCAGATTATCGGGATTCTGCCGGAAGTAACTCGTCAGGGAACCATGAGGATCAAGGTCCACCAACAATACGCGTTTTCCCTGTTCAGCCAACAGACCTCCCAGAGCAACCACGCTGGTTGTTTTGCCAACCCCACCCTTTTGATTTGCTATCGACCAGATCCGCACTAGTTTCACCCTGTTCTCTGTGAGCACATGACCCGCAGGGGTCACTAAAAGTACTTTTTGCTGTAAAACATTGATTAAGCAAAAAGTATGTCAATTCTTTGCAGCAGGACGGGACCAGGGTGCAGCTTCGCTCGTTTGCGTCATAAAAATCACAACACGACGATTCTCTGCCCGTGCTTCTTCGGTATTTTCAGTATTCAACGGGTGGTAGTACGAAAGCCCCATAGCGGCCATACGCTGCGGTGCTACGCCATACAACACCAGATTCTGTACCACCGATGCTGCCCGTAACGCTGAAATTTCCCAGTTGGTAATGCCTTTTGCCGGTGTATCGTCCGAATGCCCCTGAACATTGATTGGAAACGGAAAATCCTTCAGTTCAGCGGCAATAGCCTGCATCAGCGGCAAAGCTTCGTCACGGATACGTGTTTCACCACGGGCAAATAAAAGATCGGCATTCAACGATACGGTAATCCAGTCTTTGTCCCCTTCTATTCTTATATCGTCCGATTCCGGAATAAATTGAGCAACCTGACGGATATCCGCCAATAAAGGTAATAATCCATTGCCCTTTTCCAGGGGCGTGGAAAGCGTTGGCGGAGTGACGGGCTCGGGGGGAAGTACCGTAGAAAAGACACCTTCAAGCTCGCTGCGGATTGCTGAGCCCTGCTCATCATCAATCAGTTGCACCGCATACAACATGATAAAAAAGACGCACAGCAGCGTCATATAGTCGGCATAAGAAACCAGCCAGCGATGCGGATCAGGACCATGCCGTCTCACAACACAATTCCCTGCATGCGATAACGCAGCGCCATCGGGTTAACCCCATTTCTTAATGCCACAACACCTAACATCAATGCTTCATAATACCGGCTGCGGATAGCCAGACGCTGACGCAACGTGCTGCTCAGGGGAATAACAATAAGATTCGCACTGGCAACGCCATAAAACGTTGCCACAAAAGCGGTGGCGATTCCTGCGGCAAGAGCCTCCGGCTGTTTGATACTCGACAAAACCTGCATCAAACCAAGCACTGCCCCGACAATTCCCAGAGTGGGTAAATAACCGGCAAAATTATCCAGTACAGACAATAAGTCCTGATCACGTTCTTCCCGGCTTTTCAGCTCCAGATGCAGTGCAGACTGCATGGCTTCAACATCATTACCGTCAGCCAGTAATAGCAACGCTTTACGGAAAACAGGGTCGGTTTCTGACCCTGCTACTTTTTCCAGAGCCAAAGGGCCATCACGGCGCAGAGCATTGCCGCTGACCGTTAACTTACTGATGAGTACATCAAAGGAGTATTGAGGCGGAGCAATCAGCCAAAACAGCAATTCACCCAAAGGGCGGTATTGGCTTACGGGTAGTTGGGCAAGAGTGGCCAGTATACCGCCACCAAAAACAATCAGAGCTGCCGGAGGATTCCACAACGCTGTGAGGTTTCCTCCTTCAAGGGAAAAGCCGGTTAATACTGCAATAACTGCCAGTAAAACAGTGACTAACGCCCAGCGATCCACTAGCCGACCTCTTCAACCAGCCTCGGTCCGATATCTTTAAGGGGTAATATATCGTCACTCAACCCTTCCTTGATAACGGCCAGCGGCATGCCAAAAATAACGCAGCTTTCCTCATCCTGGGCCCAGACAGTTGCCCCACCTTGCTTCAGCAGGCGGGCACCTTCACGACCGTCAGCTCCCATTCCGGTAAGGACAATCGCCAGTGTTTTATTACCGTAATGTTTAGCCGCTGAAGCAAACGCAATGTCAACGCTCGGGCGGTAGTTGACCCTTTCGTCGCTTTCCCGGATATGAATAACACCGCCGGCACGCCGATCCACCATCAGCTGCATACCACCAGGAGCAACATAAACATGACCTGCTTCAATTTTATCGCCATCAGCCGCTTCTTTAACAATCAGGGGACTGAGAGAATTCAAACGCTCAGCGAAAGCTTTGGTAAAAGATCCCGGCATATGCTGCACAATAATAATCGGTGTTTTGAAACTGCCGGGGATATTTTTAAACAATGTCTGCAGAGCTGCAGGCCCGCCGGTTGATGTGCCGATAACAACCAGCTCCGTCTGAGTCAGACGCCCACGCACCGCAGGCCGGACAGCCTGAACCGTTGTCACTTTAGTCTGGCTACGTGCAACGGCAGCAATTTTATCGGTCAGTGCCCGCTTAATCTGAACTGCATCTTTAGCAATCTGATCAAAATTCTTGGGCAAAAAATCTAATGCACCAGCATCCAGAGCATCCAGCGTAACCCGTGCGCCTTCGAACGTAAGTGAAGAAAACATCAAAACAGGTACCGGACGCCGCTGCATGATATTACGCACCGCGGTAATGCCATCCATGACCGGCATTTCATAATCCATGGTAATAACATCAGGCTTCAGAGATTCATTCATCTCAATGGCTTCAAGGCCATTAGATGCGACCCCGACAACTTCCATACGGCCGTCTGCATTAATGATGTCAGTTACACGGCGGCGAAAAAATCCGGAATCATCGACGACCAGAACACGGATACTCATGAAATCAACTCTTCCTTAGTCGTTGTAGACTTTATGCTGCACTGGAATGCCGGGAGGATGCATAGCGGGTAAGCATACTCGGTATATCCAGAATAAGTGCAATCCGACCGTCACCTGTAATCGTTGCTCCCGCCATACCTGCCGTACCGTGCAACATTTTACCCAAAGGTTTAATAACAACCTCTTCCTGGCCAATCAGCTGGTCAACTACAAAACCGACACGTTTCGTACCCACCGAAACCACAACAACATGCGCTGTTTCATCGGCTTTGGCATAGGCTTCACCTTTAATAAGCCAGCGTTTCAGATGAAATAACGGTATTGGTTTTTCGCGTACAACCACCACTTCCTGACCATCAACAATATTTGTCTTAGTCAGATCGAGGTGGAAAATTTCGTTGACGCTAACCAGTGGGAAAGCAAAAGCCTGATTTTTCAGCATGACCATTAACGTCGGCATAATAGCCAGAGTCAGTGGTACTTTAATCCGGATTCCTGTACCTACACCGGGACGGGAATCAATATTAATAGTGCCATTCAGCTGAGAAATTTTTGTTTTAACAACATCCATACCGACACCACGGCCGGATACATCAGATATCTGCTCTTTGGTGGAAAAACCCGGCGCAAAAATCAGGTTAAAGCATTCGTTTTCGGTCAGACGATCAGCGGCATCCTGATCCATAACGCCTTTTTCTACCGCTTTCCGGCGCAGAACATCGGCATCCATACCGCCGCCATCGTCCTGAATAATCAGCAGAATATGGTCCCCTTCCTGCTCTGCAGAAAGAACAACAGTACCGACCCGTGGTTTACCATTTTTTTCACGCACGTCCGGCATTTCCACACCATGATCCACTGCATTTCGCACAAGGTGAACCAATGGATCGGCCAGAGCTTCGACCAGGTTTTTATCCAGATCCGTTTCTTCGCCGCGTAATTCCAGATTAATTTCTTTTTTCAGTTGGCGGGCAAGATCGCGGACAACCCGGGGAAAACGGCCAAATACTTTCTTGATTGGCTGCATCCGGGTTTTCATGACGGATGCCTGTAAATCACCGGTTACCACATCCAGATTAGCGACCGCCTTAGCCATCGACTCATCGGTACTTTTCAGTCCCAAACGAACCAGACGGTTACGAACCAGCACCAACTCGCCAACCATATTCATGATGTCGTCAAGACGTTTGGTATCCACACGTACCGTTGCTTCTGATGCGGCAGCATCTTTATCCTGACGTTTGCTTTCTTCAACCGCTGCCGGAGCCTTCGCAGCAGCCGGTTTTGCTTCTGTTTTTGGCGCAGGCTTAGCTTCTGCTTTTGCAGCTGGCTTGGTATCTGCAGCGGGCGTGACCGGAGGTTTTTCAGCTTCTGGTTTTTCCGCCGAGGCTGCAGGTGCTGACTCGGCGCCCGGGGCATTTGAATGCTTGCCTTTACCATGCAAACGATCAAGTAATTCTTCAAACTCCGAATCACTGATCAGATCATCCCCACCTGCGACATTAGCAGACGCAGCGACAGGCTCAGCCTCTGTTTTTTCTGGCTCTGCAGTTCCCGATGTCTGTGCACCAGCATGCTTACCTTTACCATGAATCTGATCAAGCAGTGCCTCAAATTCATCTTCGGTAATTTCGTCACTATTGTTATCTGTGCTGTCGGAGCCTATATCAAAGAAATCGTCATCTGCTGTTTCTGCCGCAGCTGCATTCGCTTTTTCTTCGTCCAGAGCATCCAGCAGTTGCTCGAATTCATCGTCTGTAATATCACCACTGTCTTCTGCCGGCGCTGTTTCTGAAGGACCGGACTCGCTGACAGGTTCCTCTGCGACAGAGTCAGTAGCAGCAGGTTCCGGATCGCTGCTCTGAACTTCATCTTCTGATTCAGGTAATGCCAGTTTATGCAGCCGCTCAATGAGTTCCGGGTCTGCTTCTTCAGGCGCAGCACCGGAGCGAACGCTTTCAAACATTTCGTTAACGCTGTCTAACGCCTGGAGTACCACATCCATAAGATCTGAATTGACAGTACGATGGCCGTTGCGCAGCGTATCGAAGACGTTTTCCGCTGCATGGCAGCAGTTCACCAGAGGATTAAGTTGCAGAAATCCAGCCCCACCTTTAACGGTATGAAAACCGCGAAAGATAGCATTCAGCAGGTCTTTATCATGTGGGCGTTGTTCAAGATCGACCAGTTGTTCAGAGAGCAGCTCAAGAATTTCTCCGGCTTCAACCAAAAAATCCTGGAGAATCTCTTCATCAGCATCGAAACTCATCCGTTAGCTCCTTTAAAAACCAAGACTGGACAGTAAGTCATCAACATCATCCTGGCTGGCAACTACGTCTTCACTGGACTTATTAATCTGCGGTCCCTCCGCAGCGATATTGGCGCCTTCCGTCGGCTTCTCTGCCGATTCCATATCGGCATGAACAATTCCGGTAATCGAATCCACGTTGCCGGCCATGGCAACAAGCTGTACCAGCCGGCTTTCTACGTCTGTTACCAGCGCAGCCACTTTGTGAATGACCTGACCGGTTAAATCCTGAAAATCCTGAGCCAGTACGATATCGGATAACTGTCCCTGCAAGCGCTGGGACTGACTCGCACTGTCAATCAGAAACTGATTAATGTCTTTGGTTAAAGCCCGGAATTCATCCGGCTTTAATTCTTTATTTAAAAACCGCTGCCACTCAACAGATAACGCTTTGGCCCGGTCATGAATGTCGGTTGCCAGCGGCATACCGGCATCAACCAGATCCATGGTGCGGTTGGCCGATTTATCCGTCATTTCCAGAACATAGGCCAGCTTATCCGTTGCATGGTCAATTTCCGATGCTGCACCGACAGAATCAACCCGCATATTTTTAATAGCTTCATGCAGGGCACGGGTCAGTCTGCCGATTTCGTTGTACAACGTGCGGTCTCTAACCTCATTGAGATTATTAACCAACGCTACCGCCTTACTGAGATCGCCAAGCTCCAGCTGCTTGAGCATGCTTTCTGCTAGGTTTTTGATTTCAGTGCCGACAGCGCTGTTATCGGTATCCAGATTGATCCCGGCCATCAAGTTGTCTTCCTGGTTAACCTTCGACACGTTCAAAGATCTTATCGATCTTTTCTTTCAGTACCGCAGCAGTAAAAGGTTTCACGACATAGCCGTTAACCCCTGCCTGAGCAGCGGCAACAATCTGGTCGCGCTTGGCTTCCGCTGTCACCATCAGTACCGGCAGACTTTTCAGGCGATCATCGGCTCTCACTTTCTTCAGTAAGTCGAGACCTGTCATGCCAGGCATGTTCCAGTCCGTCACTAAGAAGTCGAAATCACCATTCTGCAACATGGGAAGTGCTGTTGTGCCGTCGTCTGCTTCCTGAGTATTGGTAAACCCCAGATCACGCAACAGATTTTTGACGATTCGTCTCATCGTTGAGAAATCATCAACGATCAGAATTTTCATGTTTTTGTCCAAAACGACCTCCAGTAATCGACTCTCTATATTCCAAGTCGTTCCTAAGGTTTAGTGTAGACACAGTTATCGCTTTATCCAGAAACAAAGCGCTCAGAAAAGATTTTTTTCAATAACAGGAAGGAGTTAGGACAACCAGCCGCCAAGGCGGGCACGCAGACGATGAGCTGCCTGACTGTGCAGCTGACTGACCCTTGATTCGCTGACACCCAATACGGCGCCAATTTCTTTCAGGTTCAGTTCCTCGTCGTAGTACAGGGCGAGTACCAGCTGTTCCCTTTCGGGTAAATGACGGATAGCGTCGGCGAGTTGACGCTGAAAGGATTCACGTTCAATACCGTCCAGCGGATTGGGGGACTCTTCTTCAAAGACGTCGAAGCCTGACTCGCTCTTTTCAACAACCTCTTCAAAACTGAACAGCCGGCAGCCGGCGCTGTCTTTCAGGATGGCATGGTATTCATCCTGACTGATGCCCAGAAAACCGGCGACTTCGCTGTCTTCAGCATCACGGCCCTTTTCACTTTCAATCTGTTTAATGGCATCACTGATACGACGGGAATTACGGTGTACCGAGCGTGGTGCCCAGTCACCTTTACGGATCTCGTCCAGCATCGCGCCACGAATGCGGATACCGGCGTAGGTTTCGAAGCTGGCACCTTTACCGCCATCGTATTTGCGTGCCGCTTCCAGCAGACCAATCATGCCGGCCTGAATGAGATCGTCAAGCTGCACACTGTCAGGCAGACGGCCAATAAGGTGGTGTGCAATGCGCTTTACCAGCGTCGCATGATCACGTACCAGCTGTTCATAATCGTGTTTTTGTACGTCGGAATACACCAGACAACTTCCTACTGACACTCGTTATGCCCCGGCTTCCTGAACCAACCGATCTACAAAAAACTCCAGATGCCCCCGGGGTGTTGAAGGCAGTGGCCATGAATCCACTTTTTTAGCCAGTGCACGGAATGCTGTCGCCGCTTTGGAGCGCGGGTAGGCATCGATCACCGCTTTCTGGCGCTGCACGGCACGCTTAAGCGCATCGTCCTGAGGTATAGCGCCAACATACTGCATAGCCACTTCCAGGAAACGATCTGTCACTTTGGTAAGTTTGGCAAATAAAGCGTTTCCTTCCTGTGGTGTGCGGACCATGTTGGCAACAATGCGGAAACGGAACAGCCCATAGTCACGATTCAGAAGTTTGATCTGCGCATAGGCGTCGGTGATTGAGGTTGGTTCATCAGTGACCACCATCAGCACTTCCTGCGCGGCACGGACAAAACTCATCACACTGTCGGAAATTCCGGCCGCAGTATCAATAATCAGCACATCGATATCATCACCGATATCACTGAAGGCCTGAATCAGGCCGGCATGTTCAAGTGCGTTCAGCTGCGATAATTTTTGCGTACCAGAAGATGCCGGCACTACGCGGATACCTCCCGGCCCTTTAACCATTACGTCACGCAGATCACATTCACCCGCCAGAACATTTTCAATGGTTTTATTAGAGCTGATACCCAGCAGAATATCGATATTTGCCAACCCCAGATCCGCGTCAAGAACCACGACTCTGCGCCCCATCTCGGCCAGGGCGATAGCCAGATTGACCGAGACATTGCTCTTGCCGACACCACCTTTACCGCCGGTGACCGCGATGACCTGCACAGGATGCCTTGCCATTAGTCGTTATACTCCGTGTTGAATACTGGAATGCTGAGTGGCGAAGCTCATGGCTTCGGCGGCCTGCCAGCGGGTACGCGCCATGCGCGCCATCTGCTCCGCCAGTTTCACCAGTTTTTCAGCATCCGGATAATGCACATCATCGGGGATGTGCGGTCCATCAGTCACCAGGGTGACCGGCAGCTGGGTCAGCGCCGAGACACTCATGGCAGGCCCAAGGCTGAAACACTCATCCAGCTTGGTAAACACACAACCCGCCAAACCTGCCGCTTTAAAATGTTCATAGTTTTCCTGCAGGCAACGTCCCTGACTGGTCAGAGGTAATACCAGCAGCTTTTTCAGACGCGCTCCGGCCTGTTTAAGCATAGACAATTGCGCAGCAAAATGTGGATCCTGACTTGCCAGCCCGGCGCTATCAACCAACACCAGTTTTTTGTCACGTACACCATCAAGTGCCTTGTTCAGATCACCATTCACCGGCACAACATGCAGGGTTACCCCTAATATGCGGGCAAAGGTCCGCAGCTGATCATGCGCCGCTACGCGGTAATTATCGAGGGTGATCAAAGCCACCGATTCCGCTCCGTGGCGGATCACAAACTGTGCAGCCAGCTTGCCGATGGTGGTCGTTTTTCCCGCCCCTGTCGGGCCAACCAGTGCATAAATGCCACCACGATCAAGCAATCCATTCGGGGCTACCGGCAAGTCTGAAGCAATCAGCTTCAATGCTTTTTTCCAGGCGTCTTCGAGCGGTACATCGCCATCGATACGACTGGCTACACGATCCGCCCAGGCCGCCTCCAGCCCGACATCCTGACAGCGCTGCCACAATTGCGACTGCTGCCAGGTCAGTGGCCGGTGAGTATCCCAGGCACTGCCCTGATGGCTGACCATCCAGTCTTTCAGCTCACGTAATTCTCCGCTCATTTGCTGAATAACGCTGTTGTACCACTCGCCTTCCTGATCCGCGCGGCGACGCAACATGCTGTCTTCAGTGGCGTCGCGGCCGTTATCCGGGCCAGTTTTGCCCGAACCTGCCGGGGCGGCGCGACTGAAATCATCATTTTTCAGGCCACTCAATACCGCCGACAGCGATTCTGTGCTGGAAAGATCACTCTTTCCGGCAAACGCCATACGCTCTTCATAACGCTCATCACGTTTTTTCAGCGCCGGCTGTGGTTCACGGGATGCCGCTTTCGCCTCTTCCAGTTCCTGCTGCAGGCGCAGCTGGCGTTCGATTTCCGCCCGTTCCTGCTCATGGCCCGGCTGATAGTCCAGAGCGGCGACCACTTCAAATCCGTCCGCTACTTTCTTGCTCGACAGAATGACCGCATCCGCTCCCAGTTCCTGGGAGACCAGACGCAGTGCCAGCTGCATATTGGCTGCGGTGAAGCGTTTAACTTTCATAGTCAGCACTCATGATTCGTAAGGGCCTATTTGCCGCCAATACTGGCGACAATGGTAATACTCTTGTTGTCCGGAACTTCCTGATACGCCAGCACCTGCAGTTGCTCGATGCTGTTGCGTACAAACTGAGCCATCGCCGCACGCAGCTGGCTGGTTACCAGCAGCACCGCCGGATTGCCTGCCATTTCCTGCGCCTGCACTGCTTCGGCCAAAGAGCGTTGCAGGGTATCGGCCATTCCCGGTTCCAGCACCAGACCATATTGTCCGGCCTGTTGTCCGCTTTGCTGAAGGGTTTTAAGCAACAACTGTTCCAGCCCCGGATCCAGCGTCATAACCACCAGCTCATCCGCATTACCAAAGATGTTCTGGACAATCATCCGGCTAAGGGCAAGGCGTGCAGCAGCGGTCATAGCGGCGGTATCTTGACTCTGACTGCCACTATTCGCCAAAGACTCGGCAATAGAGCGCATATCGCGGATAGGTACATGTTCACGCAAAAGATTCTGCAGAACCGCCAGTAACTGACTGATACTTAAAGTATTAGGTACCAGCTCTTCGGCCAGTTTCGGTGATGCTTTGGCCAGCATATCAACCAGCTGCTGAACATCTTCATGACCCAGCAACTCATGCGCATGGCGCTGTAATTTCTGATTCAGGTGGGTCGCAACTACTGTGCTGGCATCCACAACGGTGTAACCAAGGGTCTGCGCCCGGTCTTTCTGGGTTGCATCAATCCAGAAAGCATCCAGCCCAAAGGCCGGATCTTTGGCGGCCAGACCGTCTATTTTGCCAAACACCTGGCCCGGATTAATCGCCATTTCACGCTCCGGATAGATTTCGGCTTCCGCCAGAGTGACGCCCATCAGAGTGATACGGTATTGATTGGGCAGCAGATCGAGGTTGTCACGGATATGTACAGAAGGCATCAGGAAGCCCATTTCCTGCGACAGTTTGCGGCGAACGCCTTTAATCCGGTTCAGCAGCTGGCCGCCCTGATTTTTATCAACCAGCGGAATGAGACGATACCCTACTTCCAGACCGACACGGTCAACCGGCTCGACGTCATCCCAGCCAAGTTCTTTGACTTCCATTTGCTTGATTGCGGCTTCGGCTTTTTCTTTTGGCGCTGCCAATGCATTACCACTGCCCGCCGGCAGCGCTTCTGCCGCCTTCGGCTGAGCGCCGATACGCTGGGCAATCGCATCTCCGAACTTACCGCCGTCTTTGCGCCAGTGAATAAAGTAAGCAACGCTGGCGGCAATCAGGGCGGCGCCAAGAAATACGCCATGCGGCATACCAGGCACGATACCCATCATAAACATCAGTCCGGCAGCAACCGCCAGAGCGCGCGAAGACGCGAACATCTGGCCGAAGATCTGCTGCCCCATATCTTCGTCACCACCATTACGGGTTACCATAATGGCGGTTGCCGTTGACAGCAGCAGCGACGGAATCTGAGCAACCAGGCCGTCACCTATCGCCAGCAGAGTATAAGCGGACACAGCGTCACTGAAGCTCAGGCCATGCTGAGCCATACCGATGCCAAAACCACCGACAACGTTAATGATCAGAATCAGGATACCGGCGACCGCATCACCTTTTACGAATTTGCTGGCACCATCCATCGAACCATAAAAGTCTGCTTCTGCAGCAACATCCGCACGACGGATCTTCGCCTGATCCGCATCGATCAGACCGGCATTCAGATCAGCATCAATCGCCATCTGTTTACCGGGCATCGCATCCAGGGTAAAGCGGGCGCTGACTTCCGATACCCGGCCAGCACCTTTGGTGACCACCACAAAGTTGATGATCATCAGAATCATAAAAACCACCAGACCCACGGCATAGTTACCGCCAATCAGCACTTCACCAAAAGCCTCGATCACCTTACCCGCAGAATCGCCACCTTCATGACCGTACAGCAAGACCACCCGCGTCGACGCAACGTTCAGCGCAAGACGCAGTAATGTCGCAACCAGCAGAATGGTCGGGAAAATAGCAAAATCCAGCGGCCGGCGGGCGTAGACACTCACCAGCAGCACAACGATGGATAAAGCAATATTGAATGTAAAAAAGGTATCCAGCAGGAACGGAGGCAGCGGCAGCGTCATCATGCCCAGCAGTACCAGCAGCATCACGGGAATACTTAAATTCCCCTGAGCCAGCAGCGACATACCGCCTTTAAGCTGACCCATTACCTGATTTTTTGAGGCTACTGCCATGTCCACGTCCGTCAGAAAAACATCACTGGCAGAGGGTATTGCAAAAACCTTTCCCATTTTTCCAAAGGCAGGAAAATAGCGATAAAAAAAACCGGCATTGCCGGCTTTTAAAGGAATTATTGTGGCTCAGGGTCAACCCTGAGGTCGCGCGGAATCGGCATATCCGGTTTACGTTCGGGTCTGGGCCCACGCCCTTTGATATACAGATCCATCTGATAAATGTACGCCAGCACCTGAGCTACTGCTACATACAGACCTTCGGGAATTTCTTCACCGATTTTACCGTGGGTATAGAGCGCCCGTGCCAGTGGCGGTGCCTGCATCTGCGGCACGTTATTTTCTTTGGCGATTTCACGGATTTTCATCGCCACCTGATCAGAACCTTTAGCTACTAAGGTCGGGGCACGCATCATGTCTGATTCGTATTTTAAAGCGACAGCGAAATGTGTCGGGTTGGTAATAACCACATCAGCTGTCGGTACGTCCGCCATCATACGGCGCTGCGATGCTTCCCGTTGCAACTGTCTGATACGCCCTTTAACTTCGGGACGACCTTCGCTCTCTTTATATTCGTCTTTAATTTCCTGCATTGTCATACGCAGTTTTTTGGTATGACTGTATATCTGCCAGGGAACGTCGGCGATGGCAATAACCACGGTAGAGAGGCAAAGAAAAATAACACTCCAGATAATAATATGAACGGCGCCACTCACCGCCGGCTCAGCTTCTTTATGCTGCAACAGCATTGCATCTTCAAAATAGGCCGACAGCACCAGCCAGGCCATAAGCCCGACCACCAGAACTTTGGCCCAGGATTTCACCAGCTCGACCAATGAATTCATAGAGAACATGCGCTTAAGACCACTTAACGGGTTAAGGCGATCAAGTTTGGGGGCCAGTGCTTTAGTGGAAAAAATCCAGCCGCCAACACCGAGCGGTCCAAATAAGGCCGCCAGAAGAACCAGTATCAGCCAGGGGGTCAGCGCCAGTGTCGCCTGCCATAATGACGCGCCAAGATGGGCGTACATAATGCTCTGGTCAAAGGCTGCTTCACGTTCGAGAGAAAAACTGAAGCGGGCAATATGGTTAATATGCTCGGCCATCCAGGGGCCAAAAGCCAACAAACCCAGAGCGCCCAATAACAACACCATGGTGGTATTCAGCTCTTTCGAACGGGGAGCCTGACCTTCCTCACGGGCTTTGTCTAACCTTCGCGCCGTGGGCTCTTCACTTTTTTCCTGACCGGAATCTTCCGCCATATCAGGACATCTCCGTCAATTTTTTGATGAATTCAAACAGCGTGTCCATATAGCCTTGAAAACTCTGTGCCATCTCTCCCATGCTGAGCCATAAAATAAATAAACCAACAATCATGGTGACCGGAAAACCCAATGCAAAAATATTCAGCTGTGGTGCTGCACGGGTCATAACGCCAAATGCCAGGTTAACAATCAGCAGGGCCGTCATTGCCGGCAAAGCAATGACCAGCGCCGCCGCAAACATCCAACCGCTCCAGGTTACCACCAAACCCAGTTCTTTCTGCGTCCAACCATCAAAGCCTATCGGCATGGTATAAAAACTGTCGATCAGGATTTCGATAAGCACCAGATGCCCGTTCAGTGACAGAAACACCAGACTGATCATAAATAACAGCCATTGGCTGATAACAACCACCGAGGCACCCTGCGACGGATCGACCGTCGTCGCAATCCCCAGACCGGTCTGCATCGCAATCAGTTGTCCGGCGATAACAAAAACCTGCGTCAGTAATTCGACGACAAAACCGAGAAGAATCCCGATCAGCAGCTGCTGCAGAATAATAATCAGCGAAGCGAGTGACAGCGCATCGACTTTGATAAAAGGAGGCAGTACAGGAACAACCACCAGCGTGATGGTAATCGCCAGAATCAGACGTACGCGCTGCGATACCATACGCGTACCAATCAGCGGCATAACCATTAACAGTCCGGAAATCCGCGCGAACGGATAAACATAGCGGCTTATCCAGTGACTGACATCCAGCGCATCCAGTTCAAGCACAGGTTATCCGATAATAAAGGGAATATTGGTGTAAATTTCTTTGGTGAAATCCAGTACAGCATTCACCGCCCAGGGACCAAAAGCAATAATAGCTAACAGCGTAACCACCAGGCGCGGCAGGAAGCTCAGGGTTTGTTCGTTAATCTGGGTTGCGGCCTGAAAGGTACTGACGATCAGACCAACAATCAGACTCGGAACAATGATTGCAACAACAATCGCCAAAACCAGATAAAGCGCATGGGTAAACAAATCCCCAATCTCTGATGGTGTCATAGCGCCTCCTAAACCGTTCCGAAACTGTTGGCCATGGTGCCCATAATCAGGACCCAGCCATCAATGAGTACAAACAACATTATCTTAAATGGCAGAGAGATAATAATGGGTGACAGCATCATCATACCCATCGCCATCAAAATACTGGCCACCACCAGATCGATAATAAGAAAGGGTATAAATATCAGAAAACCGATCTGGAAAGCCGTTTTCAGCTCACTGGTAATAAATGCAGGAATTAAAATATGGATCGGTGTTTCTTCCGGACTGGCAATATCATCGCGACCACTGATTCGTATAAACATCTGCAGATCATTTTCCCGGGTTTGCATCAGCATAAATTCATGCAATGGTTTAATTGCCCGCTCTGCAGCTTCCAGTGGTGTAATCGTTTCGGCCAGATAGGGCTGTACGGCTTCCGCATTAATCGTCCGGAAGATAGGCATCATAATAAAAATAGTCAGAAACAAAGACAGCCCTAACAACACCTGATTTGACGGTGTTTGCTGCAAACCAATGGCCTGCCGGAGAATAGCCATTACGACGATAATACGGGTGAATGACGTCATCATAATCAGCAGAGACGGCAACACCGACAGCATGGTCATAATCGCCAGAATCTGAATGGTGACCGTATATTCGCCACCACTATCCGTCGATTTATATACAACCGCCGGAATGCCCAGATAAGAGGGTTGCGGATCAGCCGCCATACTCAGCAACGGAAACATCAGCAGGCTGCTGCCCAACAGGATTCTGATCAGTGCTGTTATTTTCATGAGCGTATCGCTTTTTTCAGCAGATCCTGAAAACTGACAGAGCCAGCGCCCTCATCCAGCGTCAATGGCTCATCCAGTTCCGCCAGGGTAGTTATTTGTTGCGGTGTAATCCCCACCAACAGTTGCTTATTACCGACCTGAACAACCGCAATCTTTTCTTTCATTCCCAACGGCAGAACGGCAACCATTTTCAGTTTTGCATTGCCTCCCCCAAGCCGCTGCCCCTGAGTCTTATTGACCAACCAGGCCAAAAGCAGAATCAAGCCCACAATAAGCAGCAAAAAAATGACGACCTTACCAACTGACGATAACGGATCGGGAGCTGCCGGCAAAGCCGGTTCAGCAACCGCAAGCGCTGTACTAAGAAATACCGGGGTCATTAAGCCCGCTTTAACGCAGGCGCTGAATACGTTCACTTTGGCTCACCACATCGGTCAGACGAATACCAAACTTATCGTTCACCATTACCACTTCACCGTGAGCGATCAATGTGCCGTTGACCATAACATCCAGAGGTTCCCCCGCCAGACGGTCAAGCTCTACCACTGAGCCCTGATTCAGCTGCAATAAATTACGGATCGGAATCTGTGTTGCGCCAACTTCCATTGAAATACGGACCGGAATATCCAGAATGACATCCAGTTCAGGGCCAATGCCGTTGTTATCGCCGGGTTTGCTGTCATCGTGCAGTTCATCCAGCTCAACCTGGCGAATATCGGAAGCGGCATCAGCGCCGTCATCCCCATCCAGTTCACCAGCCTCTTCCATCGCTGCCGCCCATTCATCCGCGAGTGCTTCTTCATCATCACCCGCATCGGAAACACCGGCCGCGACTTCATTCGCCAGAGCATCAGCATCAAGTTCAGAAGACTCTTCTTCTGGCAGGTCTTTTTCGTTGTCATCACTCATATTACTCTCCTGTCAGCGCCGTCTGCTTTTCAGCTGATCAATAATTTTGACCGCTAAATTTTCATCTGAAATACCCATTTTCCCGCGGAAAATCGGTACGCCATTGGCTTGCAAAATAAATTCTTCTGGTAAGTCCACGGGAATAACATCACCGGCTTTCAGTGCTGCAACCTCGCGCAGTGTGATATAGCGGTCTACCAGCGTGCCATGTATCGGAACACGGGCATCCAGGATGTCTTCACGTAATGACTGCAGCCAGCGCTCATCGACGTCGTCCACATCACTCTGCACACCGGCATCCAGCACTTCGCGGATGGGCTCGATCATGGAATAAGGAATGGTCAGGTGCAGATCGCCGCCGCCGCCGTCCAGTTCAATATGAAATGTACTTACCACGACCACTTCACTCGGGCTGACAATATTAGCCATTGCCGGGTTTACTTCGGAGCCGACATATTCAAATTCCAGTTTCATGACCGGCCCCCAGGCCTCGATCATGTCACTGAACATCTGGCTCAGAACCAGCTGCACCACACGCACTTCTGTTGGTGTAAATTCGCGTCCTTCAATTTTGGCGTGACGGCCATCACCGCCAAAAAAGTTATCAACCAGTTTAAATACCAGCTTGGCATCCATAATAAATAATGCAGTACCACGTAACGGCCGCATTTTTACCAGATTAAGACTGGTTGGTACGTACAGGGTGTGTACGTACTCACCAAATTTCATAATCTGAACACCGCCGGATGCAACATCAGCACTGCGGCGTAAAAAGTTAAACATGCTGATGCGGGTATAGCGTGCAAAGCGTTCGTTGATCATTTCCAGCGTTGGCATACGACCGCGCACAATACGATCGTTGCTGGTCAGGTCGTAGGCTTTGACCCCTGCAGCATCAATGTCATCTTCCGGCTCAATATCGCCTTCGTCGACACCGTGCAATAACGCATCAATTTCATCTTGCGACAGTAAATCTTGCACGCTCTGTGTTCCTTACTGCATTACAAAATTGGTAAATAAAAGAGCTTCTACGCCCTCTATACCCGATTCCCGCTGTACGATCTGACGAACCTGCTGCAGCAATAACTCCTGCAGTTCGACCCGCCCTTCCGCCGTCCGTAACCGGTCAAAATTCTGTTCGCCGATGACCCGGATAATATCGTTACGTATCATCGGTTCATGCAAATTCAGCGCATCAACAACTGCTGGTTTACGGGTCATAACATCAATACTGACCTGCAGGTAGCGCTGACGTGAGCCGACCTGAAAACTCACCACAAACTCTGGTTTCAGAATCACATACTGAGCCGGTAGCAATGGCTCTTCAGCAACGGTTTCTTCCGTGTCAGCACTGTTTTCATCTGTACTGCTGTCATCGCCGCCGACCAGAAAAAGCGTCACCCCAACCGCCACTGCAATCAACAGGATGGCAGCGGCAATAATCAGAATCAGCTTCTTTTTACTGCCCCCGGCAGGTGCTTCTGCTGCGGTATTGCCACCATCTAGTTTCAGATCTT
Source organism: Thalassolituus sp. ST750PaO-4 (assembly GCF_020320405.1). Taxonomy (NCBI): domain Bacteria; kingdom Pseudomonadati; phylum Pseudomonadota; class Gammaproteobacteria; order Oceanospirillales; family Oceanospirillaceae; genus Thalassolituus; species Thalassolituus sp. ST750PaO-4. Next base: position 853,244 of record NZ_JABVCB010000013.1, on the reverse strand, counting down.
GTTCTGCTGCCATGTCGGAAAATCTCCCCAGTAAATGTCAATTTAGCAATAGCTGTGCCATAGATTTCCGTCAAAAATCCATCGCATCACGACCAATAACCCGTGAAAGCTGCTGTAAGTCTAGAAGGTTCTGCCGCAGGTGCCGGAATTACGGCGATATAGAAGAGGATTGTGCTCAGCACGGGTAATACGCTGAACGGTTTACACACTCAGCGCATTGCCTGAAAAATTCTGGGCCAATAAGCGGCGTGTTTATCAGTGTGTATAAAAACTGATTAAACACGCCTTAGGGCCACCAGGGCATCGATAGCCACCGGCGGGGAAAGATCAGGCAAAGGTATCCAGAAGATTATTGCTGCTTACCTGTGGCTGTGGCTTATCATCCACAACACCGTCTTCAGCAAACCAGTCATCACCGCCCTGCGTTCCCTGTCCATCGCCGGACTGACCAGAGCCCTCATTTCCCTGACCACGCTCACTGACATCAAAGCCATTCAGTGTAATCCCCTGGGCTGCCAGAGCATCGCGCAACCGGTGAGCATTCGCTTCCAGAACCTCTCTGACATGAGCATGCTGCGCCTGAACCTGCACACTGGCCTGATCCTGACTGACATGCAGTTTAATTTCCAGACTGCCCAGCTCCGGTGGATCAAGCTGGATTCTGGCTTTCTGCACATCTTCGGCCACCATGGTCATAATGCGGGCACCCAGTGCACCACCCCACTCGCGACGATCCTGGCCAAACTCAAGCTTCTCACGGCTACTGTGCAGCCGCTGCGCCTGCAGCTCGATATCCGTCAGCGTATCTCCACTTTCACTGACAAAACTACTGGCGCTGCTGTTATCTTCCGTACTTGCAGCAGTCATTGCCGCAGTACTGGCTGGCGGAATAAGGGTGCTCCCACTGCTCGGTGATGGCTGAACCGCCCCTTGCTGCCCCTGCAGGCTTAGCCCCTGTCCCTGAAGGCTTTGCGCAACTGGCCGGTCTTCGCCCGGCAGTAAGAATCCAGCGCCTTCATCCGCGACCGTGGCGGTGTCATCGACAGTTGTCGCTACAGCGATGCCAGACAACGGCTCACTTGCCGGCTTTCTGGCATGATCTGTTTTCTGCGTCTGACCAGGCGCCATCATGCTGGCGACAGCGCCCGGCTGCGGTGCCCCCTCACTCTGTGGCACAGGCTTCATCGCTCCGGCTTCCGGATCACTGACAGGTACACTTGTCGCCAGCAGCATCGCGGCTGCCGATGCATCAGCATCCGGTGTTTCAGAATCTTCCTCCGGGTGACTGTCCGTTACAGATAGTGCTTTCAGACTGCCAGCCAGCACCTGAGCTGCAGGTACTGCATCAGCCCTGACGGCATCTGTATGAGCAGCCATTTCCAGACCCAGACCGATTTGTCCCAGCAGATCATTAACATCTGCACCACCGTCTACAGCAGCTGACGACAGCATAAGCGGCAAGGTTTGTTGCTCCGGCGGCAAGGTCTGTGCGCCATCAGCCAAAGGGAGCGGCAAAGCGTTCTGGCCTGCGCCAGCACCCGGCATTAGTTGTGACAGTAAGGATGAAAAACCCTGATCCCCGGCCTCTCCGCCGAGGCCAGACAGCCCGCTGTCGCCGGTCATACCAAGCGACAGCAGAATACTTGTTGCGTTGGAGGTTGATCCCGTCGCGTTCATTCCAATCTCCGTTACTCAGGCCTGCAGAAGGCTTTACCTGTAGCTATAGGCAAAGCACGGGCCAAATTGCCGAAAAGAGGAAAGAAAAAGGAATGGTTGTTACGGAAGAGCGCTGTACATCAGACATAATTGGTACAGCGGCCACAACAGGCACTGCAGCCAGTAACCTACAGCATGTCCTGCAGCAAGGTTTCTACGGCGTAATACTCAGCTTCAATCTGCGCAATCAGCAAATCGGCTCCGGCAAGCTTATCCTCCCGGGCTGCCGTTTCCAGCTGATAACATAATTGCGCCAGAACATTAGCACTGATATTACTGCTGGCACCTTTAAAGCTGTGCGCCAGCTCACGCAGCTGCTGCGCATCCTGCTGCTGCAGCGCCTGTGCCAGCAATGGCAGACGTTGCCGGGAGTCGTCGATGTAGACCTGCATCAGATCTGAAAATTCATCGTCCATAACTTCCCGGAGCATATCCAGTGACTCGGGGTCAAAGTGCTCTGCCAGTGACATCATAGTCTCCCATCCAATATTTGCGGCCATCGTATCACCGCTTCGACGACATTGCCTCTGCCCTTATATTCCAGCGATTCACAGATTTGATCAACCAGAGGAATTCCCCGACCGCAATATTGGGCAGAAGCCGGATCTTTTGGCTCATCAAAAACAGGGGCGAAATCAAACCCCGGGCCACTATCTTCAACCGTCAGGACTAATCGTCCGCTGCGTCCGTCCCCCTGGTGTTTCATACTGATAATGACATAACCTTCATTCAGCCCTGCAAGCCGGGTTTCGCGTTCCTGATAGTACTGCATAAAGCCATCCGATGAGCGTTTCAGCTCAGATTTAAGCCCCAGTACGCCATGTTCAAAAGCATTGGAAAACAGTTCTGCCATAACGGTATACAGCTGCCCGCCCATTACCCGTAGTCCGGGTACTTCCATCATGATATGAATCATCAGCGGCAACGGATTAAAGTTTCTCAGGGTTTCATGCCCAAGATAATAAGACATCTCCCAGTCTACCGGACCGGATAACGGCCCGGACGCCAGCTGCAGAGCAATATCTTCCAGCTCATGCTCAGCAATCATCCGCAGCTCAAGCAGCGTGGTGTCATCATCACGGGCACTGTCAGCAACAAACTCCGCTAACGCATGCTGAATATCATCAAATACGTGATGCGGATCTGAGGCCTTGCTGAAGACATTCTGCAGACGCTCTTCGCCAAACATCTCGCCTGCCGGATTACGGGCTTCAACGATGCCATCGGACCACAAAAACAGACGGTCGCCATCACTCATAGGATATTCCGTCAGGGTATCGCTGAACTGTTCGTTATTAAGCACGCCAAGTGGCAGATGTGTCGACTTCAGGCTTTCAACCCTGGCACCATCCTGGCGCAGCATATAGCAATCCGGTACGCCGCCCATCCAGACACTTGCCGATTTACGGTCAAAATTCAGATCAACAACGACAGCACAGCAGAAAAAACCAACAGGAAGAATGCCTTTCAGCTTGAGATTAATTTCCCGCAGAATATCGCGCAGAGCAAAGCCCTTGGCCGTCATACCATAAAATATTTCTGCCAGTGGCATAGCACCAATCGCAGCGGGCAGACCATGCCCGGTAAAGTCCCCGAGCAAAACGTGCATGCCTCCCGCAGGTTTGCGCGCGGCCAGTAACACGTCGCCATTAAAGACGGCCAGTGGGGACAACATATAGCGGATATTAGGTGCCGAAAGGCAGCCGGCATGAGCCACGTTATCAAACACGGCTTTGGCCACATGCTGTTCATGCAGGAGGTGTTCATTATTACTGGCAATCGTATCACGCTGATGCTGCACGGTTCGGTGCATCTCACGCATACGATAAAATGAGCTTATTTTTGCCTGCAGAATAATGTGATTGTAAGGCTTACTGAGAAAGTCATCGCCACCCGACTCCAGACAGTCTGCAAGGCTTTGCGCATCAGTAAGAGAGGTCAGAAAGATAACCGGAACAAAATCCTCTCCGGCATCAGCTTTGATACGGCGGGCGGCCTCACGACCATCCATCACCGGCATCATAACATCCATCAGGATAATATCCGGACGGTGCAGGTCGAAAGCACGAACAGCCTCTACACCATTCTCAGCTTCCAGTACCTGATAGCCCTGATTGCGCACTATGCGTGACAGCACCATCCGGTCAATCTGATTATCATCCGCAATCAGAACTTTAATGGCATCCATGCAGTATTGGCTTACTGTATCTTGAACAACTGTTCGAAGTTAGAAATGGTCAGTATTTTCCGGACATCCTGATTACAGTTAACAATCCGGACATCGGCCCCATCGCCACCGGCGTGATCTCTCAGCAGCAGCAACATTCCCAATGCCGAACTATCAAGGTAAGAGGTTCCACCCAGATCCACAACGTAGCTCTGAACATCTGCAGCCATGCTTTCATAGGCATCGCGGAATTCCTGATGCGCACTGAAATCAAACCGCCCATCTACTTTAATCGTCAGTTCCCGCCCATTCCCTGCGAGAGATGCTTGTACAGTCATCTGTTCTTCTCCACCGGATAATAATTATTCCTTCAACCAAACGGGACGATTCCGTTTTTGGTCGTGCACCAAGAGAGTTTTCTCTGAGTGCCTGCAAACCTTACTTAACTACAATTTACAGGACTTTCTGATTCTGTCGTTATCCTGTCAGTCCTTCAATAGGTTTAGCACAAAGATGTCTTTTGTCATTGTTGCCATCTGCCCGCAATCTATCACACAGCAGCTTCCAGCATCAGCTCAGCAATCCGTCCCAAAGGAGCTATTTTATCAACCGCTCCAAGATCAACCGCTGCTTTCGGCATTCCCCAAACGACACTGCTGGCCTCATCCTGGGCCAGCGTATAAGCACCCGCATCATGTAATCGTTGCATAGCTCTGGCGCCATCTGCGCCCATACCGGTCAACATCACTGCAACCAGATACTTGCTGTCCAGCTTTTCTGCCAGATCATCAAACATCACTTCAACCGACGGCCGGTGCCGGTTTACTTTTTCTCCGTCATCCAGCACACAATAATAGCTCTGGCCTTCGCGGCGGAAACGCAGGTGATAGTCTCCATGGGCAATAATTGCGCGGCCAGGTCGGACCTCAAGACCGTTACAAGCCTCACGAACTTCAATTGCCAGAGTACGATCAAGACGCATCGCCAGTGAAGCACTGAATACTGCAGGTATGTGCTGGGTGATCACAATGGGCGGACAATGAGCCGGCAAGCGGCTCAGAACTTCTCTTATTGCTTCTGTCCCACCGGTCGAGGAGCCAATAGCAATCCAGCGGCGGTAACTGACCGAGGCCTCGACTACCGGTAAAGGCCGCAACATTTTCGTGCTTTTCAGAGGCTGCACTCTGGCATTAGCGGCCATCCGTACCTTTTCTGTCAGCGCGGCAGCAAACGCCAGAAAACTTTGTTCATTCTGAGCCTGAGGTTTGGCGATGTAATCAACCGCTCCCATTTCCAAAGCATCCAATGTAGCCGGTGCTCCAGCCTCTGTCAGCGTTGACACCATGACAACCGGCATTGGCCGCAGCCGCATCAGATTATTCAGGAACTGCAGGCCATTCATGCGTGGCATTTCAACATCCAGTGTCAGTACATCCGGATTCAGCTGCTTAATTTTGTCCCGGGCAATAAAAGGGTCTGCTGCCATACCGATTACTTCAATATCAGCGGTAGAGTCAAACACTTCCTTAAGCATTTTTCTGATGAGTACAGAATCATCAATGATTAACAATCTGATCTTAGCGCTCATAATTCCTCTCAGAACAGATCAATAGAACCAGCGTCAGATACTGCTGGTTGAGATACCGCTTTTTGATACGCCTCTTCACGAGCAATCAATGTATCGTTCTGCAACTGTTTAATGCGGCGAACTTTCACTGAACCGGTATCGGGGAAATAAAGCACCTTACGGGCGAATACATCACCGACATCCGCGGCTGCCACGGTGATTTTTTCATTGGCGAGATAACTGTAAGCAAACAATATATTACGCTGCCCAATGTCACTCATCGATGCAATCATCTGCCCGCCACCAAACAGTTTTACTTCCAGATTTTCACGCCGCCCCCCGCGTTTCAGAATTTCGTTAATCAAATATTCCATTGCCCAGTTGCCATAACGTGAGGCATGGGTCGAGGGGTTGCTACCCCAGACGTCGGATGAATGCTCGCCCTGCTCCGGCAACATGAAGTGGTTCATACCACCAATACCGCGGACACGATCACGAATGCAGGCTGCAATGCAGGAGCCAAGTACGGTGACGATCATTTCCCCATGCGTGGAGACATAAAATTCTCCCGGCAAAATTTTTGCAGCCCAGGTCTGATGAACATTATCCCAGTAGCGGTTAACGTGTTCAAAACCTGAGCTGGGAGGGGGCTGTACAGGACGTCCAGGCTGGATAATGCTCATTTAACCTTCCTGTATATGGTATTTCCCAACGATTCAAACCGATCCGTTATTCCGGATATGTTTTCTGAATGCCCGATCATAAGATGTCCTCCGACAGGCAGAAGGTCGGCGTACCGGTCAAACAGAATCCGCTGTGTATCCTTGTTAAAGTAGATCACAACATTACGGCAGAAAATCACATCGAACGGACCTTTTAAAGGCCAGCTTTCTAACAGATTAAGACGTTTAAAATAGACAAGATCCCGGAGTTCATCCTTCACCTGAACAGAACGTTCATCACGGCTGCGCAAAAAGAAACGCTTCACTACTGACGGTTCCAGCCCCTCAACATGAGAGGCCGGATAAATTCCGGCCCGTCCGGTATCCAGAACACTGGAGTCCAGATCCGTAGCCAGGATTTTCACATCCCAATCGGATGGAAAACCGACCTGACGCAGAGTAATCGCAATCGAATATGCTTCCTGACCAATAGAGCAACCCGCCGACCATATACGTAGGCGCTTGCGGTCTTTATTGGCAAACCTCAGTTGCGGGAAGAGCGTATCCTTTAAAAAACTGAAGTGATGTCCTTCACGGAAAAACGAAGTCAGATTGGTTGTCAGTGAATTAATAAACTCTGTGGATTCTGCCTCCAGATTATTTTCAAGATAGTCCAGATACTGACGGAAGGTCGAGTAACCATGCGCCCGGACACGACGGGCGATACGGCTGTAAACCATATTCCGCTTATGATTCCCCAAAACAATGCCGGTCAGATCTCCTGCCAGATGAGCAATCTGTGCAAAATCTTCATCCGTCATCAAAAATTCGCGGACTTCACTATCTTTATCGGCCGATACCGTTGGAGTTGTCATATCGGTAGAAATCAGAACTCTGCCCATTCATCGTCATCATCCTTCACCGATAAGCCGGTACTTTTCTGCCCGTGGCTGTGCCCACTGCTTTTCGCGGCAGGCTTGGCTGCAGGAACAGAGGAAAGCACAGGCGCTGACTGGCGCTGATGACCATCGATACTGAAAAACTCCATCATCTGCAGCATCGACTGAGCCTGCTCGGCCATTGCCTCCCCTGCTGCAGAGGCTTCTTCAACCAATGCGGCATTTTGCTGAGTCATTTCGTCCATTTGTGCAACAGCACTGTTAACCTGTTCAATACCGGACGATTGCTCTCTGGCTGCCGTGCTGATTTCCTGAATCATCACCGACACCCGATCCACAGCCTGGATAATTTCATTCAGTGTTTTCCCTGATTCGTTAACCAGCGATGTACCTGCATCAACTTTATCAACGCTGTCACGGATCAGATCCTTAATCTCTCTGGCAGCACCGGCTGAGCGCTGCGCCAGATTACGGACTTCGCCTGCAACAACAGCAAACCCCCGGCCCTGCTCTCCGGCCCGGGCGGCCTCAACGGCAGCATTCAAGGCAAGCAGATTAGTCTGGAAGGCAATTTCATCAATCACACTGATAATGTCTGCAATCTTCTTACTGGCTGCATTAATTTCGTCCATTGCAACCACGGCCTTGCTGACAACGTCGCCTCCCACCTGAGCTTTTTGTTTCGCAGAACTGGCCAGCTCATTGGCATGCACTGAATTTTCGCTGGTTTGTTTTACCGCACTGGTCATCTCTTCCATGCTGGAAGCGGTTTCTTCCAGGCTGGATGCCTGCGATTCTGTCCGCTTACTCAGATCGGCATTACCCTGAGCGATTTCACTGGCACCGGTTGAGACCGTTGATGCCGCTTCACGGATACGCGTAATAATATCGGTCAGACGATCAACCGTGGCGTTAGCATCCTGTTTGAGCTTATCGAATGCGCCCTGATAATCATCGTCAATTTTTCGCGTTAAATTACCGTGCGCAAGTGCATCAAATACACGGATTGTATCGCTGATAACACTATCGGCGATGGTCAGCAGACGATTCAGCCCCTGACCAAGATTCAGGAAGAACCCTTCTTTGCCGCTCAGATCAATACGCCGGGACAAATCACCGGAAGCTGCAGCTTCTACAATACGATCAATTTCCTGTTCCGCTGATACCTCATCAGTACGGTCTTTCCACTCGACAATGGTGCCGATGCGTTCTTTTTCATCATTGAAAATGGGGTTAGCGATGAGGCCAAAAGTGCGGCCACCAACAGTGATCTGGGTTTTATACGTATTCTGTAAGGCAGCAAGCATAGTGCGCTGGTGCTCTGGCCGTTTGTGGAATACATCAATATTCTGTCCTTCCAGACGGCTGGCATCAAAGCCGGGAATATCCCGGCGAAGGTCTGCCTCCGCGTGTTTCATCATGTCCTTCACGGCCTGGTTCATATACACGATACGAAGGTCATTATCTGCAATCATGGCATTGGTAGTGACGACATCAAGAGCCTGCTTAACCCTGGCATTAGCATTGCTGATATCACGTTCTCGTTTTTCATGAGCCAGTTCGTTAGTTTTATCAAACCATTCGACAACTGTACCAATCCGCTTTCCGGAAACGTCCAGCCAGGGAGTTGCAGTTAATGAAAACGTAAGATCAGAAACTTTGATGTTGGTTTTATAAGGCTCATTCAGAGCAGCAATCATCTTACGCTGATGACCCGGTTTCTTGTGAAAGACATCAACATTAGTCCCGACCAGAGAACTCATATTAAAATCGGGAAGTTCCTTTCTGATTTCTTCTTCCCTTTCTTCAAGCATCTCTCTCAGGCTTTGATTAATGTACGTTATTTTCATATCGTTATCGGCCAACATAACATTTGCCTGGCATATCCCCAGTGCACCGGCCATGTTTGCATTAACTTTATTTTCCCGGTCTTTCTTAACACGCTCGGTTATATCAGTGGCATACTTAACGACTTTAAATGGCTTGCCACTATCGTCCATAACCGGGTTATAAGTGGCCTGAATCCAGACTTCACTGCCATCTTTCCTGATTCTCAGGTAGTCTTCCTGGTGAAACTTCCCCTGATTCAAAATAGTCCAGAAGTCACGGTATTCATCACTTTCACGATACTCCGGAGTGACAAATATCCGGTGATGTTTGCCAACAACTTCATCCAGCCGGTATCCGAGCAAATCAAGAAAGTTACTGTTAGCATTAAGAATAACACCATCCATAGAAAACTCGATTCTTGCCATACTGGAATCGAGCGCCTTTAGTGTTGATTCCATTTCACGCGCTCTTGCGGAGCTTCCGGAACTAAAGATATTATTCAAAATACTCATCTCACTCTCCTTTTCTGCACTGCCCGGACTCAGTCCTGACAATGAAGAATTATTATTGGTGGCCTGTTGATATTAATTAAACAGGCTCTGATTATCTGTAAAACCTGAATGATATTTATCTTCAGAAATATTCAGCAGATCATCCACATCAAGAAGAATGACCATTTTTTCGTTAACATTAACCAGCCCCTTAATAAATCCGGAGTTTTTATCTTCGGTAAGTTCCGGCGGTTTCCGTGTGGATGCATCGGCAATGGTATAAACATCAGAGACTGCATCAACTACAATCCCCATAACCCGCTCACCATTTTCACGCTCTACTTTAAGAATAATAACAACGGTAACAGGGCTGTATTCCACACGCTTAAGGCCAAAGCGGATACGTAAATCCATAATAGGAACAATAGTACCGCGAAGATTAATCACTCCCCGGATATAATCAGGAGCATTGGGTATCAAAGTCGACTCTTCCCAGCCACGGATTTCCTGTACAGCAAGAATATCGACCCCATATTCTTCATCAGACATCATAAATGTCAGATATTGCTGATCATCTGAACTACCCGGTTCTTTTTTTTCTTCAATTGCTAGAGCATCCATAAGATTTCCTATGCAGCCTGATCTGATCGGGACTGGCCTTTTGCAGATTTGTCCAGATTTTTACCAACATCTGAAACATCAATAATGAGTGCAACGGTTCCATCACCAAGAATAGTTGCGCCCGATATTCCGGTAACACGTTTATAGTTCTGTTCCAGACTTTTAATTACGACCTGCTGCTGGCCAAGAAGATCGTCAACAACGATGCCGACTTTTTCATTATCGCCTTCAACCACGACCAGCATTGGATTTTCAAATTCATCATCACTTGCACGCAGGTTAAACAGCTCGTCAAGACGGACAATAGGAATGTACTCGTCCCGCAATTTCATAACGTACTGGCTTCCCGTTACATGATTCAGTGAGCGTTTCTGCAGCTGAATAGATTCGACAATAGAAACCAGCGGGAAAATATAGGTTTCGTCCTTAACCTTAACCAACTGTCCATCGAGAATAGCCAGCGTCAGTGGCAGACGGATGATAAAAGTAGAACCTTTGCCGCGTTTGGATTTAACTTCGATGCTGCCATTAAGTTCGGCAATATTACGGCGGACAACATCCATCCCTACACCGCGGCCGGAAATATCACTGACCACATCGGCGGTGGAAAATCCGGGAAGAAAAATCAGCTGGTGAATTTCTTCGCTGCTGAGTTCCTGAGTTTCAGGCACCAGGCCTTTTTGTCTGGCTTTGTTCAGAATCCGTTCTTCATTGAGGCCGGCACCATCATCTTTAACTTCGATCACAATATTGCCGCCCTGATGATAGGCATTCAGAGTGATGGTACCCTCTCCCGGCTTACCTGCAGCCAGACGCTGTTCCGTTGTTTCCAGACCATGATCCAGAGAATTACGCACCAGGTGCACTAACGGATCACCGATTTTCTCCATCACAGTTTTATCCAGCTCGGTATTTTCACCCAGCATGACCAGATTTACCTGTTTGCCCAGCTGTCCTCCCAGATCCCGGACAAGACGAGGAAATCGACTGAAGGCAAAGCTGATCGGCATCATGCGGATTTTCATCACGCTTTCCTGCAGCTCGCGGGTATTCTGTTCTAACTGTGTCAGTCCTTCCTGCAAGCGGGCAAGACGACTCATATCAAAGTCCTGCCCAAGCTGGCCAAGCATGGATTGCGTAATTACTAATTCGCCAACCATATTGATCAGACTATCGACTTTATCGATCGACACCCGGATAGAAGAGGGCTCGTTAGATTTTCCTGCTGTACGGGCGGCCGGCTTGGCTTGCTGCGCGGCCGATGCGCTGAGTGCTTCTGAAACTTTATCCGGTATAACAGCAGAAACCGGCTCGGTACTGACTGCAGATTCAGCCACCTCTGTCACTGTAATATCAGCAGTCGGGATGTCAGGAGCAGCAGCAACAGCTAATGGTTGATAATCGATATCGCAATCGTCAGCTACCCACTCAAATACAGCAGCAATATCATCACGATTCACATCACTGCGGACTTCCAGCACCCAGCTGAGGTAACAGTTTTCAGGATGCAGGCTGGTAAATTCCGGAAGGTTATCGGTTAACGGGATAACGGTCAGGTTGTCAGCACCGACCAGTTCCTGCAGCTCACGGAACATGCGGAATGGTTCGTTACCGGTTTGCAGAATATCTTCTGCCGGACGAAAGGTTATACGCCAGCCGTTACTGCAGCCCTCATCAGCAACAGTGGTTTTTTCTTCTGTCACCTGGGAATCGCTATCGGCTGATTGCTGCAGAATTTCTTCAAAGCTGGCTTTTAAGGTCGCCGCACGTTCACCATCAGGTTCTGAACCGGATTGCAGACTGCCAAGCATGGCTCTCAGACAATCAACAGATTGCAGAAACAGATCGATATAGTTGCGCTGCATACTGCGGGTACCACTGCGGATTTCATCCAGCAGGGTTTCCACTACATGGGTAAATTCCGATACCTGCATAAAACCAAAGGTACCGGCACCGCCTTTGATTGAATGGGCAGCACGGAAAATAGTATTCACACTTTCTGCATCGACCTCCTGCGGCTGCAGGTCGAGTAACTGGCTCTCCATCACATCAAGGCCTTCGAAACTTTCTTCGAAGAATATCTGATGAAACTGCGAAAGATCGATGCTCATACCGGTTACCCCAGAACGCGTTTAATCGTGCTCAGAAGCTGCTCCGGATTAAAAGGCTTGACGATCCACCCTGTTGCTCCGGCCTGCTTTCCCTGTGCTTTTACATCGCCTGCAGATTCAGTTGTCAGCATAAGCACAGGCACAAACTTGTAATCGGCCAGTTGGCGCAATTCCTTAACTAATTCGATGCCATTCATGTTGGGCATGTTCACATCGGACAGTACAAGGTCGTATTTTTTTTGACCGGCAAATTCAAGGGCCTGAACGCCATCACAGGCCTCCTGTACATCATGCCCGGCACCACGCAGTGTGAAAGACACCATCTGTCGCATGGATGCAGAGTCATCGACAGCTAAAATACTCGCCATATTTACAGCTCCTGTTGTTTAAAATAGCTCGTTATCGGGCTGATTAATCTTGTTCACTAAGATTTAATGCTTGTGTCAGGCCAAGATAACCGGATATTTCCCGCACCGAATCACTGACACTTTGCCAGTAAATTCTGTGGCCGGTTTTTTCCAGTGTTTTTTGCAAAGCCAGAACCAGCTGCAGGCCGGCACTGTCACAATACTGAACCTGACCCGCGACCAGACTGATATCTCCTGCGGTGGCCAGCGCCTGCTCTGCACTGGCATATAGCTTTTCTACCTGCTCAATACTGAGCCGTTCTCCGCAGTCAATAATGACGTTATCAGTCATAGCAAAGCCCTGTTTAATGTCTGATAACTAAGATTAGACGCTGATTACAAAGCTGCTAGAGAATCTGTGAATAACAACCCGTTCAGCGTTTATATGTTGCGCGATTCAGGAATTGATTGGGGGCAAGTACGACAGGATGATTCGTATAAACCCGCAGGTAAAAACACCGGTCTGCAGGAACACGGAGAGGGGAATCGTAAAATTATCAGACTTTAGTATCAGTACACGCCATTTATGCGCTTAAATGAAATTACTTCTGGTTGCTGCGGGAATTTTGAAAGGCGGCACGGTTAGCCCACTCATCAGACTGCTTCTGCAGTTCTTTATCAGCTTGCTGATCGTGCTCATGATCCAGCCGGTCCATCAACCCGGATAGTGCTTTAACCTTGCCATGATGCTCAAGATAATGACTACGGGCCGTCGCTACACGCTCCTGCAGCAATTTGATCTGCTCATTCTGAGTCTGCAGCGCAGCTTCTATCTGGCCAATAAAGCCCAACGTGTTATGCAGAAAGCCAGAACTCAGAGCCTTATCCGTGGGGGATGAAAGCTGCTGTTGGTATTCATTGGCATAACCCGTAAGTTGCGCCCGTTGCTGCTCTTCCTGTTGCAATTTCTGTTGCAGTTTTCCCCACTCCTGCAGCGCCTGTTGCTCGGCTTTTTCAGCCATATCCAGCAGTACCTGCAAACGGCGCGCACGCGGGTGTTTTCTCATGACTTAGCCTGGGGCGGGGACGGGAATAAATCGTTCAGCTGCTTTTCGCTCGCCGCCATGTCAGCACCTTCGTGCAGACTCTGACGCAGCATCGCCTTGATTTTTGGCAGCCGTTCAATCGCCACATCGAGCAGGTTATCACTGCCGGGCTGATAGGCGCCAACACTGATCAGATCCTGGTTCTGGCGGTAATGCGACATCAGCTGTTTACACAATTGCGCCTTACGCAGCCATTGCTCACTGACAATCTGTGGCATAACCCGGCTGACCGATGCTTCAACATCAATGGCGGGATAATGGCCTTCTTCAGCCAGCTTACGCGACAGCACAATATGGCCGTCAAGAATTGCCCGGCTGGCATCGGCGATCGGGTCCTGCATATCATCGCCTTCACTCAGTACGGTATAAAACGCAGTAATAGAACCGCCGCCTTCCTGACCATTACCAGTGCGTTCAACCAATTTAGGTAATTTATTAAACACCGACGGTGGATAGCCTTTGGTCGCTGGCGGCTCGCCTACCGCCAGGGCAATCTCACGTTGTGCCTGGGCATAGCGGGTAAGCGAATCCATCAGCAGCAGAACGTTCTGCCCCTGATCACGAAAATATTCGGCAACGGAAGTGCAATACTGCGCGGCACGTAAGCGCATTAATGGCGAATCATCCGCCGGAGAAGCCACCACGACCGAGCGGCTCAGGCCTTCTTCACCAAGAATTTCGTCAATGAATTCTTTCACCTCACGGCCACGTTCACCGATCAGGCCGACCACAATAATGTCGGCCTGAGTAAAGCGCGTCATCATACCGAGCAACACGCTTTTACCGACGCCGGAACCGGCAAATAAACCGATACGCTGGCCCCGGCCAACGGTCAGCAAGGCGTTGATAGCACGGATACCAACGTCCAGGGTCTCGCGAATAGGCGCGCGGTGCAGAGGGTTTATCGGGCGGCCCTGCAGGTTGCCCTGATCAACATCCTGCAGCGGTCCTTTCTGATCCAGTGGCCGCCCTGTGCCATCCAGCACGCGGCCAAGCAGGTTAAAGCCCACCGGAACATCAGCAGCAACCGACAGAGGCCATACCCGTGCTCCGGCGCGCAGACCATCGACCTGCTCAATCGGCATCAGAAAAATACGTTCACGGTCAAAGCCAACAACTTCGGCCTCGATATCCTCCGCCTGCTTGCGTTCAACCATACAGCGGTCACCCACCCGCACACTCAGCCCGACCGCTTCCAGGGTCAGGCCGACCATCCGGACAAGCCGTCCGGCGACTTTCGGCTGATAGGGTTTATCCGGTAACTGGATGTGTTGCCAGCGCTCACTCAGGCTCATGTCCGTCGCCCTCAGACCAAACGTTATCCGTCTCGTCCTTATCTATCGGAAGTGAATCGGGTACCGGAGCTTCATTGTCAGACTCAGCAGGGGCAAATTCAGCCGCAGAATCTGCTGGCGAATCGATATCCATAACCGCAGCACTGACAACGGATTCGGGTTCCTGCCACCCGGCCTGCTCATCCTCATCCGGGAAACTGGCGGCCTGATGCATCAGTTGCGGCAGCACGCTATCCAACAACTGATTCAGATATTCGGCCGATGAATACTCGACCAGTGAGTGTTCACTCTCGATACGGCAATTGCCCGCCGGAAGTTTATCGTCAACGCTGTAGTGCAATTCCTGGCCGCTGACTTCCAGACTGGCCTGCAGATGGCGGGCATCATCCGGACCAACAAACACTTTGACCTCTTCCTCACCTGACGGTAATTCGGCGAGCGCATGCTGCACAAAGCGGTGAATATTCACGGCGCCATCGGCAAGCTGTGTACCGATGACCCGCTCACAGATTCCCGCGACTAACGCTGCCAGAACTTCCGGCAGCTGCTGGTCACGTTCAATCAATCCGCTCTGCAGTTGTTTCACAACCCGTTCAAGACGCCCGACCACGGCATTGATATCCGCCTGACCTTTGCGTTTGCCATCGGCTTCACCGGCGCCGAACCCTTCTTCCCGGCCTTCGGTATGGCCCTGATCAAAAGCCGCTTTATAACCTTCGGCATGTCCGGCGTCATAACCTTCGCGCTGCCCCTGCTGGCGCCCTTCGATCAGCCCCTGCTCAAGACCCGCGTTATAGGCATCGCGGCGGATATTCTCCAGCTCTTCAGCCGTCGGCAGGCTGACATCAGCAATATCATCGCCCTCGTCAGAGGACTGTTCTGCCGCTGTTTTTTCAGCGGCTTCTTTCTCCACCAGCCAGGCCGGAGGCTCGGTCCAGAATGGCAGGCGCCAGGGTTTTACCTCCCTGGCTTCTTTGGCAGGAATGGGCGGCAGATGATGCTTCTGATGAAGTTCTGTCATGTTACATCATGGCCTCACCGCCACCGCCCAGCACGATTTCGCCGGCATCGGCCAGACGACGGGCGATGGTGAGAATTTCTTTCTGTGCGCCTTCCACTTCGCTGACTTTAACCGGCCCTTTAGCCTCAAGGTCATCACGCAGCAGCTCGGCTGCACGCTTGGACATATTTTTGAAGATTTTTTCCTGTACCAGCGGGTCGGCGCCTTTCAGCGCGACCACCAACAGATCGGTAGAAACTTCGCGCATCAGCGCCTGGATACCACGGTCGTCGACATCCACCAGGTTGTCGAACACGAACATAAGGTCCTGAATCTGAATGCCCAGATCTTCGTCCACTTCTTTGATCTGCTCAAGCAGATCACTGGCCATAGTACTGTCGACGAAGTTGACGATATTGGCCGCCACTTTGACACCACCAATACTGGTGGTCTGTGCGCCCGCTTTGCCGGAGAACTGACGCTCAAGAATATCGTTCAGTTCGTGCAGCGCTGCTGGCTGTACCGCTTCCAGTGCGGCAACACGCATGATGATATCGAGGCGTACTTTTTCATCAAAATTGGAGAGGATTTCTGCCGACTGATCGGCATCCAGATACGAGACAACAATGGCCTGAATCTGCGGGTGCTCGTGACGGATCAGGTCAGCCACCTGGCGCGGCTCCATCCACTTCAGCGAATCCAGACCAGTGGTATTGCCGCCCAGCAGGATACGGTCGATAAGCGCACCGGCTTTATCATTACCCAGTGCCTGAGTCAGCATATTGCGGATGTAATTATCCGAGCCCAGCCCCATACCGGTCTGGCCGCTCACCGCTTCGAGAAACTCGGCCACCACACCCTCTACCTGGGTTTGGTTAATGTTATTCAGGGTCGCCATCGCGGTACCGACGCGCTGTACTTCTTTCGGGCCCATATGTTTCAGGATTTCGGCCGCATCTTTTTCACCCAGACTCATCAGCAATACGGCGGCACGTTCCAGCCGGCTGAGTTTGGTCAGGCCGCCATCAGCTTCCGCTGGTGTGTTCTCATTTGCCATGATCTTCGTTCACCCACTTGATTACGACCTGAGCTACCCGCGCCGGATCTTCGGCAATCAGCCCTTTCAGTGCATCCAGCTGGCGCTCAAAACTTTCTGACGCCCCCGGCAGCAGGAATTCATCCATACCCGCCAGGGTTACTTTGTCATCGTCCAGACCGGCTTCAGCGTCTTCCAGCTCATCCAGCAGGATCGAAGCTTCGTCGCGGCCACGGTTGGCAATACTCTTGATAGTAGGCCTGATCACACCAAAGATCAGCACCAGAATAAACAGGCCGGCAAGAATTTGTTTCATGATTTCCCAGAACCATGGCTGGGTCCAGAAATCCGGATCACCCAGTTCAATCTCGCCTTTGCCCATAAAGGGTGAGTTGATAACGTTGACGCTGTCGCCACGGGAGGCATTAAAACCAACGGCATCTTTTACCAGTACTTCCAGGCGTTGCAGGTCGTTATCCGTCCAGGGGGTATAGACCGTTTCGCCTTCGGCATTCACACTGGCGCGATCATTCACCACCACCGCAACGGTCAGACGGCGGATACGGCCAATCTGCTGTTGTTTATAACTCAGAGTGCGGTCAATTTCGTAATTACGGGTCGATTCCGAGCGGCGGTTAACACCTGCACCAGCGCCTCCGGCACCACCGTTAGCCACTTCCGGTGCATTCGCCGCAGCCGGCGGCTGATTGGACAATGCTCCCGGAATTCCGCCATTGGTTTTATCGGCATTTTCTTCGTTGAGTAATTGCTCGCTGCGCAGGGCAATTAAGTCCGGGTTGTACAGTTCTTCACTCTGTTCCTGTACAGTGAAATCGACATCGGCCGAGACTTCTGCCTTATAGTTTTCGCTGCCCAATACCGGTTTAAGAATATTATTCACGGCCTGGGTAATAGAACTCTGAACTTTTTCGGTATATTCGAGCTGTTTATGAGCCAGCATTTCGCCGCTCTGCTCTTCTATTTTTGACAGCAGATTACCCTGCTGATCAACCACCGACACATCAGCCCGGTCCATTTCGCTGACACTGGATGCCACCAGATTAATAATGGCTTCCACCTGATCGCGGGATAAATCACGGCCGGCATATAATTCAATAAACACCGACGCCCGTGGCTTGCGCTGGTCGCGGACAAAAACCGATTGTTTGGGCAATGCCAGATGTACACGGGCATTACGCACCGATTTCACACTGGCAATAGTGCGCGCCAGCTCACCTTCCAGGCCACGGCGGTAACGGGCATTTTCAATAAACTGGCTGGTCCCCAGCGTGCTGTCTTTATCCAGCACTTCAAGACCAACGGTTTTATCGTCAATTAAGCTGGCGGCGGCCAGTTTCATTCTGGCTTCATGCAGATCCCCGGCCTGCACCATTAATATCTGGGTAGTGGGATCAATTTCGAAGGGAATACTTTCACGCTGCAGAACTTCGATAATATCCTGCGCATTGTGATCCTGCAGACGATGGATCAGTGGCTTATAGGTTGGTTCGCGCGACCACATTAAAATGGCAATCGCCAATGCGATAACCAAAGCAATACCGGCAATAACACCGATCTGACGAACGATAGACAGACGATTAAAACCTGATAAAACCGGATGCCCGGCTTCTGCTGTTTCCTGCTTTGCCGGCGGAGAAACTTCCAGATCGTCGGTCGTTGATGCGGCTGCGTTATCCATAAGTCAGTACCAGAATTAAACCGGCATATTCATAACATCTTTATAGGCTTCGACCAGTTTATTACGTACCTGGGTCATAGCCTGAAAAGAGACGCTGGATTTTTGCAGAGCAATCATCACTTCCGGTAAATCAACGGAAGGATCACCCTGCTCAAAACGGGTTGCCAGGTCACCGGCAACTTTCTGGTTGGCATTCACGCTGTCGATGGCATTTTTAAACATGCTCTGAAAATCCGGTACAGTATTGTCACCCCGTACCGCAGTTTCATTCTCACTCAGCTTTGCCTGCCGTACCTGATTCAGAGTGACTTGTGGATTGACTGACTGCGGTGCATTGGCATTCTGGCTGCGCAGCTGGCTTTTCACCTGCCGCATCTGCATCAGAACCGAATTAATATCTACGCGATCAACCATGTTTTTACCCTCAGCACTGCAATGATGGTCTGCCTGTTACTTCAGAAATTTGACGCTTTTAGTCACTTTTCTTACTCCTTTTACTGACACTGCAATAGCCTTGCCAGTTTACAAAGGAGAATCAGGAAACCAGCATGGCCTCGACATCCACACCTTCATCACGCAATTTCGCCATTTTATAACGCAGAGTACGCGGGCTGATTCCCAGGCGGTCAGCTGCTTCTTTACGGCTTGGCTCTTCTTTTAAAGCACGCACAATCAATTCCACTTCACGGTGGCGCAGATCATTCCCCAGCTCACCATCATCCACCATGACTTCCGTCATCACGGGGGTTGCCACACTGATATTTTCCTGACGGTTTTTCGGCACCGGAGTCAGAATAAAATCATTGGCGAATAATTGCGGGCCGGTTTGCATAATCAGTGCACGCTGCATGGTGTTATCCAGCTCACGAACGTTGCCCGGCCAGGGATGCGCCAGCAATTTCTGTTCGGCATCTGCCATCAGACGCGGCACCGGTCGTTTCATTTTACGCGCGTGGTGTGCCAGCAAGCGTCCAGCCAGTGGCAGGATATCGTCTTTACGTTCACGCAGTGGCAGCCACTGCAGTGGGAAGACACTCAGGCGGTAATATAAATCTTCGCGGAATTTTCCTTCGGCAACGTAGTCGGCCAGCTCACGGTTGGTGGTGGCGACAATACGCACATCCAGATCGAGCACTTTTTTTCCGCCCAGACGCTCAACCTGACGTTCCTGTAATACACGTAATAATTTGGCCTGCAGACCAAGGTCCATTTCCGTGATTTCATCAAGCAATAAGGTGCCACCTTCTGCCTGCTCGAATTTACCCGGCATAGCATTATAAGCGCCGGTAAACGCGCCCTTTTCATAACCAAACAGCATGGCTTCCAGCATGTTTTCCGGAATCGCGGCACAGTTAATGGCAATAAAAGGCTGGTGACGACGGTCTGATTGCTGGTGAATATAACGTGCCAGAACTTCTTTACCGGTTCCGCTTTCTCCACTGATTAATACTGTGGAATCGGTCTGCGCAACCCGCTGCGCCAGCTGGAATAACTGCTGCGATGCCAGCGCTTCACATACCGGTTCGGAGTCATCGGCCACCGGCGCATCGTTATTAAACGGACGCAGCAAAGCATCCAGTTCCTGTAATTCGAAGGGTTTCATTAAATAATCATTGGCACCACGCTGCATGGCTTTAACTGCCTGACCAACATCGCCATAGGCGGTCATCAGTACCACCGGCAACCAGGGATGCTCCTGCTTAATGGTCTGCAGTAATTCCAGTCCATCCATGCCCGGCATATTGATATCCGACAGGACCAGGTCAAGATTCTGACTGCGGACAATGGCAATCGCCTCAACACCATTCGGCGCTTCACACACCTCGTGGCCTTTCAGCATCAGGGTATCAACAATGGCTTCGCGCAGACGCGGATCATCTTCCACTACCAATAAACGCATAATCATTTCCTCCGTTCTGACGGCTTAAACCGGCAAAATTAATTCCGCCGACACGCCACCGGCCGGACTGTCAGTTAATAAAAAGTCTGCCCGATGGGCACGGGCAACTGCCTGAACGACAGCCAGGCCAAGACCTGTACCATTGGCTTTAGTGGTATAAAAAGGCTCCATAATTTTCTGCTTCTGCTCCGCGCTCATACCCGGACCGTTATCCATTACCTGAATACGGACACGGCCTTCGCGGGTGGCGCTGACCAGAATTTCCAGATGCACAGGACTGCTGCTGGATTCCAGCGCGTTGTTCACAAGGTTCATCAGCGAGCTGATTAATGCATCACGGTTGCAGATAATGCGGACATGCGGAATCTGATTGTCGATATGGCAGGTCGCAGCAAAATTCGCCAGTGGCACCTCCATAGCAGCGGCGACACCCTGCATCAGTTGCTCAAGGGTCACTTCATCGTTCAGCGGGGCTTCGCCACGGGCAAAAATCAGCATGTCGCGCACCTGGTTTTCCAGGTGACGCAGACGCTCCTGCAGCTTTCCGGCAAAGCGGATACGGGTATCTTCGGCGATCTGCTCACCGGCCAGATGCCCGGCGTACAGCGTGGCTGCAGCCAGTGGCGTACGGATCTGATGGGCCAGCGATGCCACCATCTTTCCCATCGCAGACAAACGTTCATGCTGACTCAGCTGCGCCTGCAGGGCACGGGTTTCGGTCATATCCGTTAACAGAATCAATTGCCCCGGCTCATTGGCCATTGGTGCTGTACGCAGATGCACACGGCGGCCATCGACCAGAGAAATCTCATGGCCATCATCCCGGCGGGGCTTAAAACACTTCTGAATTAACGTGCGCCAGCGCTGACCGCACAGAGACGCGGCTCCGGAAGCGGCCAATAACAGCTCGTCCGCGGCGGGATTGCTCTGACGGACATAGCCGTTTTTATCCAATAGCAAAACGCCGGCTGGTAATAACTGCAACAGGCTTTCCAGACGATGCGCGAGCCGTTCTTTTTCCGCCAGCTCCTGCATACGCTGCGCCGAGACATTGGCTAATTCACCACTGAGCTGCTCAACTTTATTTTCCAGAAAGCTGTATGAATCCGTCAGTTGCTGAGACATTTCACTGAACAGTACAAAGGCCTGGCGTAACTCTGCCTGATCCATATGCCCTGACGCTGGAGGAAGATGCTCTCTTACCTGACTCAATGCTGCATTTGCCATGTCCACCTCAGTTGTTTGTCGAAAAACCGACAAAAAAAACAGTCTGAACAGGGGTTGAGCAATTAGCGTGCCGTTTTTCTAGCGCCAACCACTAAGAAAAGCGTCAACAAAACAGGCAGAAAAGCAGAACGGAATACAGAGAGAAAAAGAAACGCCGCGCAAAGCGCGGCGTTTCAGTGGGCTGATCAAAAAAGAAGACGCTCTCAGGCGAAATCTTTTTCTTTGCGCTGCAGATTATATTTGCGCATTTTTTCGACCAAAGTCGTACGCCGGATATTTAATTTCTCAGCAGCGCGGGCAACGATGCCGTTAGCATCATCCAGCGCCTGCTGAATTAATGAACACTCAAGATCCTGCAGATATTCACGTAAATCCAGACCATTAACCGGCAGTAATGCCGGAGAGTCGATACCCGCCAGGCGGCCATCATTCTGGGTTACATCAGCAATAACCGGCACCGACAGGCTTTCATCATTGTCATCCACATGGCGGAATTTCTTCGGCAGTTCATTAACCCCGATCACGCCATAGGGATGCAGAATCGCCAGCCGTTCCACCAGATTGGCCAGTTCCCGAACGTTACCGTGCCAGTCATGACGGCAGAGAGACATAATGGCAGCAGAATTAAAGCGGATAGAACCGCGTTTTTCGTTTTCCAGGCGGGAAATCAGCTCATTCAGCAATAACGGCAGATCTTCGACGCGCTCACGCAGAGAAGGCATATCAATCGGGAATACATTGAGACGGTAGTACAAATCCTCACGGAAAGTACCATCTTCAATCATTTGTTCGAGGTTTTTATGGGTAGCCGCAATGATGCGCACATTTGTCTCGATGGTTTTATTGCTGCCCACCCGCTCAAACGTATGCTCCTGCAGAACACGCAGTATTTTTACCTGCATATTCAGCGGCATATCGCCGATTTCATCGAGAAAGAGCGTACCGCCTTCAGCCATTTCGAAACGCCCGGGGCGGCTGTTAATGGCCCCGGTAAAGGCGCCTTTTTCATGACCGAACAGTTCACTTTCCAGCAATTCAGCAGGAATAGCGCCACAGTTAACCGGCACAAAAGGTTTATTTCGACGATGGGAATGGTAATGCAGATTGCGCGCAACCACTTCTTTACCGGTGCCGGATTCCCCCTGAATCATCACGCTGACGTCTTTATCCGCAACCTGCATAATCAGTTCACGGACATGCTGAACCTGACGGCTGGTGCCCACCAGACTGCGGAACAGCTGTACCTCTCGGCGCTCTCCGCGACTGCGGTTATGCGTATATTGTTCGCGATATACCTGGCAGCGATGCAGGCTGTCGAGCAATTTGTTGTAGCTCGGAGGCATCTCCACATTAGCTAATAAAGCACGGTGAATATGTTCAGGCATACTGTCTGGCAATGAGCTGTCGCCCATAAAAAGAATCGGGATGCCTTTATCCCAACTCAGTAAACCTTCTATTACATCTTCCAGCGCAATGGAACTACTGTCACCAAGAAGGACGGCGCTGATTTCTGTACTGTCTTCGATTTTACCTTCCACCTCCCTGCGCCAGTCGGTGGTCTGAGCAACAATTGCTTCTTCGCCAAGAAAATCAAGAATGACTTTCATGTCGTGTCGCCGCTGCGCATCATCGTCTACCAGCAGTACTTTAATTTCTCTCCACATGGTGGTCAGCCTTTCCTTCCCAATGTGACTATCGGTCAATTCTTCTTTTTATAACGTCATAAGATTGACTGGAACTACGTAAGTTAAGTAGCAATCCATAAGCAAGTCAAACTTCTGACGTTAAATAATAATTTGTTGTTAAGCGTTCACGCTGGGGGCATTTATAGCTGAAGGTGTCGTCAAAAGACAAGGCACAATCTGTCCACCGTGAACAAATTGCGCCGGGATTCCGAAGGGAAATGATTAAATTTCAGACAGAAATATGGCTTTCCAGGCGAACATCGCTGACAGAATTAACAGAAGGTGATGCAGTTGTGCCATTCAGACTTTGCAGATATTCCTGACGGATACCATCCCAGCCCTGTTTAACTTCCAGCAACAGGCTCATAACTTCATCAATCATCGCCAGGTTGTTCTGACTGGTGGCTTCCAATAGTCGGCGATTCATATAGTCATAAAGACGGTCAAGATTCTGCGCCAGTTCACCGCCGGCCGAGTGGTCCAGACTGCCCTGCAGAGTCTGGATAATTTCCATTACCCGTCCCAGCAGATTGGCTTTGGTATCCATCTCTTTACGCTCAATCGCTCCTTTCGCCTGTGACATACGCGTCAGCGCTGCCTCCATCAGCAATTGAATCAGGCGATGAGGGTCGGCATCCAATACTTCGGAAGTCACATTAACCTGCTGATATTGCTTAGCACCGCTCTTATACATGTCACGTCTCCTGAATTCGCAAAAGCCTGTTACCAATGTTACGGCCGCATGGAGAATATCTTTAGCCTCTGTTTCATTCCTTACACACCAACAGAGCCAATCCAGTATTCCATAAAAACGGCAATGCCTCGCCGGACGGCAACCATAGCCACCCATTGTTGCCGCTATAAAAATCGACAAAACCCTTATTATTCAACTACTTACAAAATGGCACACATTATGCTGACAGAGAAATTGTCAGTGCATTTTTTAATGAGGCTTTAATTATGGCTAGCGCACAACTACAGACCGTCGCCCGCAGTGGTACAGGGGAACACCGCCACCTGTACGAACTGGCGAGCAAGCTGTACAGCGATGCTGTTGCACAGCAGGATGAGCACCTGCTGCAGGAAGCCTGTGCTCTGGCTGAAGCAGCACAGCAGCTGCGGCCTGACAACCTTGCCGGATTAAACCTTCTTGCCCGTATTGAATTACAGCGTCAGCATGTCGGCGCTGCAGAGTACTGGGTTAATCGCGGCCTGAGCATAAAGCCTGACAGTGCCAGCCTGCTGTACAGCGCTGGCCATATCGCCCTGAACCAACATCAGCTCGATAAAGCCGAAGATTATTTTACCCGCTCCTGTCGTATATCGCGGGTGGCCACTAAAGCAGCTAATTTCCTCGCCCACGTAAAATTACTGCAGGGAGATTATGTTGAAGCTTTCCGCCATTACCGTGAACTGATCAAAACCCAGTCACGCGACAAGCAGATCCGCAGTAAATTATTTGAGTCTGCTTCCCACGTTATAGCGGACTTTTATTCAGAGGAGCTGGAACAGGATCTGTTACGCTACTTCGATTTTACCGATAGTGATCACAGCCAGTTACGCAGTCTGACCACATCACTGCTGAAACATAAATTACGATTATCTGAAGCCGGGTGCCCGCTTGAACTGGAAACCATTGCCAACGACAACCTATTACTACAGGCACTGACACGCTTTTATTTTTGCGATCCATTAATTGAGCGCTTGCTGCTGACTCTGAGAAAGTCTTTGTTACTGTCCTGCAGCAGCAACCTTGCCATTAAAAAAGATCTGCTGCCACTGGTCTCAGCATTGGCATACCAATGCTCATTAAATGAATCTGTCTGGTATATAACCTCACAGGAAGAAGCTCTGGTACAGCAACTGGAAATACTGTGCACAAAGATGCTGAGTATTGATGAGCTGACAGCAGATGACATCTATCCGGCTCTTTTGCTGCTGCAAATGTATAAACCATTAATTCAGTGCGAATTTTTCCCGGCGTTAAGCAGTAAAAAACTGCAGTGGCCAAAAGTAATGGATAGCCTTATACGTCAGGCGATTACTGAGCAACAGAATCTGAACAGCATTATTAACAGTATTCCGGCGTTAGGGGAAAGTGCCGACAACACCTCACGAAAAGTGCAACAGCAGTACAATCAAAACCCCTATCCCCGCTGGACAGACATAGGGTACAGCCAACCGGGTAATTACCGGGCGGCGTTACAGGCAGCATTCCCTGAGCACGGACTGCTCGCTCAAGCTGACGGCGGCTCCCTTGATATTCTGGTTGCTGGCTGCGGCACTGGCCGCCATGCCATCCGTCTTGCACAATATTTCACGCAGGTAAAAGTCTGCGCACTGGATCTGAGTTACAGCGCACTGGCTTATGCGAAATATCAGGCAGAAAAGCGCCACAAACGTAATATTCAGTTTATTCAGGGGGATATTCTGCAGCTTGATAAGCTCCACGAAACCTTTGATGTAATTGAATGTTCCGGCGTTTTGCATCATATGCACTCTCCTGTCACTGGCCTGCAGGCACTGACACGGAAACTGAAATCCGGTGGCGTTATTAAGCTTGCCCTGTACAGCGCAACTGCACGCCGGCAGATCAGTGAATTGCGTAAACTCTGGGGAAATAAACAACCAGGAAAACCTGCAGAAATGCGTCTGGTACGTGAAGCTTTATTACAAAGTTCGATTGAAGGTGACTGGACTGAGATCTATAACTCACCGGACTTTTACAGTCTGAGCGCCTGTCGCGACCTGCTGTTTCATGAGCAGGAGCATGTGTTTGATGTACTGGAATTAGAAGATTTTCTGGCCAGTGCCGGACTGGAATGGATTGGCATGCTGCCGCCCCCTGAATCGCAGGAATTACTCAGCCTTACAGGTAAACACAGCAGCCGGATTACCGCCGCAGAATGGCACACACTGGAGCAGAATAATCCGCAGTTATTTGCCGGTATGTATCAGTTTTATGCGCGTAAACCATAAAAACGGCCAGATGACAGCGGAACCTGAGCTGCCATCTGGCCGCGCTCCATAAATCCTGCTCTTTATTTTCCTGCGCTTAAAGCTGCCACTGTATCGGTGCCTCACCACGGGAAATAAGGTAATCGTTAATACGTGAGAACTGGCGATTACCAAAAAAGCCGCGGTGCGCAGATAACGGTGAAGGATGCACCGACTTCAGCACCAGGTGTTTCTGCGGATCAATCACGGCACCTTTTTTCTGCGCATAACTGCCCCAGAGGACAAATACCAGCCCTTCACGCTGTTCATTCAGCGCGCGGATAGCCGCATCTGTAAACTGCTCCCAGCCCTTACCCTGATGCGAACCGGCATTGGCCTGCTCCACCGTCAGCGTTGCATTCAATAATAAAACGCCCTGATCAGCCCATGGTGTCAGATCACCACTGCCGCTCATACGCAGCCCCAGATCACCTTCAATTTCTTTAAAAATATTCACCAGTGACGGTGGAATTTTTACCCCGGGCTGTACCGAAAAACTTAAACCATGAGCCTGCCCCGGACCGTGGTACGGGTCCTGGCCAATAATCACCACACGCACCTGCTGAAACGGCGTGTGATTGAAGGCATTAAAAATCTGTGGACCCGGAGGGAAGATAACCTTACCCGCCGCTTTCTCTGCCTTGAGAAATTCGCGCAGATTATGCATATAAGGCTGCTCCAGTTCAGAACCAAGCACTGCCTGCCAGGATGGATGTAATTCTCCGGCTTTTCCCATGATTAATATCCTTAAAAACTGTCTGTTAACTGTCCGGGTTATCTGTGGCAACAGGCCCTAACAAAACAGGCAGCCGAAGCTGCCTGTTTTTTATCGTCTGCTCAGCGTTAGTCCGCCAGAGGCTTCATGTGCGGGAACAGAATAACGTCTTTAATGGTGTGGCTGTTGGTAAACAGCATCACCAGACGGTCGATACCAATACCTTCACCAGCCGTTGGTGGCAGACCGTATTCCAGCGCGCGTACGTAGTCTTCGTCGTAGTGCATCGCTTCATCATCGCCGGCGTCTTTTTCTTCAACCTGCTTACGGAAACGGGCAGCCTGATCTTCGGCATCGTTAAGCTCGGAGAAGCCATTGGCCAGCTCACGTCCGCCAACAAAGAATTCAAAGCGGTCGGTCACAAACGGGTTGTCGTCATTGCGACGCGCCAGTGGTGACACTTCCCACGGATATTCGGTAATAAAGGTCGGCTGATCCAGCTTCTCTTCGGCGGTGGCTTCAAAGATTTCACATACCAGCTTACCGGCACCCCAGCCTGCTTCTTTCGGCCCCAGATGAATACCTACACTGCGGGCATACTCTTTCAGGGTTTCGATGTTGTTTTCAGCATCGCGCAGAACAGCCGCGTCCATTTCCGGATTATATTTGAGGATGGCATCGACCATGCTCATACGGGTAAATGGCTGGGCAAAGTCGTAGGTCGCATCACCGTATTCCAGCGTGGTGGTACCGAGCACGCTTTCCGCCAGAAAGCGCAGCATGGCTTCGGTGGTATCCATCATGTCGCGGTAATCGGCATAGGCCTGATAGAACTCGATCATGGTGAATTCAGGATTGTGACGGGTGCTCAGACCTTCGTTACGGAAGTTACGGTTAATCTCGAACACGCGGTCAAAACCGCCCACCACCAGACGCTTCAGATACAGCTCCGGCGCAATACGCAGGAACATATCGATGCCCAGTGCATTGTGGTGAGTTTCAAACGGCTTGGCCGAAGCGCCACCGGGAATGGTTTGCAGCATCGGGGTTTCCACTTCCATAAAGCCGCGCTGCGACAGGAAGTAACGGATACCTTCAATAATTTTTGAGCGGATCAGGAAGGTACGACGGGTATCTTCGTTAATGATCAGGTCAACATAACGCTGACGGTATTTCATTTCCTGGTCGGCCAGACCGTGGAATTTATCCGGCAGCGGACGCAGTGCCTTGGTCAGGATGCGGAAGTTGCTGAGCTCGTCGATATCGACATACAGCTCGCCTTTACCGGACAGGTGTAACGTACCCGAACCGGCAACGATGTCGCCCAGATCCAGAACCTGCCAGGCTTCGCTTTCTTTCTGCATGCCTTTGGCCATGTAAATCTGGATCGAGCCGGTGCTGTCCTGAATCCCCACAAAAGGACCACCGCGACGCATCACTCGACCGGCAACAGCAACACGGATACCGGCAGCGGCCAGTTCTTCCTGACTCTTGCTGCCGTGTTCGGCTTTCAGTTCACCGGCCAGATGTTCACGACGGAAATCGTTCGGGTGAGCATTCGATTTGCAGTTGCTGCGCAGCTGTTCGAGCTTGGCGCGGCGCTCGGCGATCAGTTTGTTCTCATCCTGAGCTGGCTGCTCGGTCACTTTGTTGTCTGTCATGGTGTTACCCTAAAAATTAGATGATACGAAGCGTGTGGTTACAGGCCTTTCTTCAGGCTCGCTTCGATAAACTGGTCAAGGTCGCCGTCCAGTACCGCCTGGGTATTGCGGGTTTCAACCCCGGTACGCAGGTCTTTGATACGGGCATCGTCAAGCACGTAAGAACGGATCTGGCTGCCCCAGCCGATATCCGACTTGGTATCTTCCAGCGCCTGAGCCTCAGCATTACGTTTCTGCATTTCCAGCTCATACAGCTTGGCTTTCAGCTGTTTCATCGCCTGGTCTTTGTTCTTGTGCTGCGAACGGTCGTTCTGACACTGAGTCACAATATTGGTCGGCAAGTGAGTAATACGCACTGCAGATTCTGTCCGGTTAACGTGCTGACCACCGGCACCGGAGGCGCGGTAAACGTCGATACGCAGGTCGGCCGGGTTAATCTCGATGTCAATGTTATCGTCCACTTCCGGAGATACGAACACCGATGAGAACGACGTATGGCGACGGTTGCCGGAGTCAAACGGGCTCTTACGCACCAGACGGTGTACACCGGTTTCGGTACGTAACCAGCCGTAGGCATACTCACCTTCGACGCGGATAGTGGCGCCTTTGATGCCCGCGACTTCGCCTTCAGACACTTCCATCAGCTCGCCTTTGAAGCCATGTGCTTCGATCCAGCGCAGGTACATACGCAGCATCATATTCGCCCAATCCTGGGCTTCAGTGCCGCCGGAGCCGGACTGGATTTCAACGTAGCAGTTGTTCGGGTCCAGTTCGCCGGAGAACATACGGCGGAATTCCAGCACTTCCAGTTCTTTCTGCAAGGCAGCAAGTTCGGCGCGGATATCTTCTACCGAGTTTTCGTCATTTTCCTCAACAGCCATGTCCAGCAGGTCACGGGCGTCACTCAGGCCGGTATCCAGGGTATCAATGGTTTTGACCACATTTTCCAGAGCTGAGCGTTCTTTGCCCAGCTCCTGCGCACGTTCCGGGTTATCCCAGACGTCGCCCTGTGACAGTTCCTGTTCTACTTCTTCCAGACGCTCAAGCTTGTTGGCGTAGTCAAAGATACCCCCTAAGCACGTCGGTGCGCGCTTTCAGGTCTTTGATGGTTTCGAGGATCGGATTAATTTCCAATGTAATACCCTGTTGTCATCCGGCAGACAGGCCGGTCGGAGTCAGTACGGCCGGCGCTCAGGGCGCTGGCGACAAAAAAGAGGCAGCATTTTACAGAAGTCAGGCGCCGGATGCGAGTGTGTTTCAGGCTGAGACCGCGCAGCAAGACAGCTCAGCCGGGGCCTGAAGAGCACAGCGGCTACAGGTGGTGATTGAAACCATGGCTGCTCTGGATGTTGCTACTGCTTATGACGTAGATAGGAAATATCTAATAAGGCTATTGCAAATCCTTCGCATTAAGATTAAATTACAAATCAAAGTGATTCGCATCCGGATTTGATTACCATGTACGTATGTTTGTGCAAAGCCGTTACCCAGCAACAGATTGAGCAGGCTGTCGAGCAAGGCGACAGTTATGCCCAAATCCGTCAGAAGCTGGGCGTTGGTACCGACTGCGGCTGCTGCGGTCAGAGCGCTAAGCAGATGATCCGTGAGCATACATCCCGCCTGCCACCCTGCGAGTTCGCAGTAGCCAGCTGAGAAAACAGCCATCCAGATGCAAAAAAGAGCGCTCCGGCGCTCTTTTTTATTGGCTGACATATTGATCAAGAGTTACGACACAAAGCTTTTATCCGGCTGCCCGTACCGGGCCGCTTCCCCAGTCCTGAGCCATCTGACGCTGCAGCCCGGCCAGATCGACCAGTGTATTCTGGCTGCAGACTCTTCCCCGGCGAATGTCCCAGGTAGACACCGCACTGAAGCCAATAACTTTATTATTTGGGGGAAAACCAAACAGTGGCTTCTGAAAAGATCCACTGAATGTCGATATCGTTATAACGCGATCACCTTCCGCCATGATTTCTTCAATGGAGACATCAAGATCGACGATGGAAGTGCGAATTTGTTTGACGTATTCGACGAAGGAATCAATGTCCTTAAACCCTTCAGCAAACGTCGTATGGTAAACAAAATCGGGGGTGGCAATCTGACGCAACAGACTGAAACGTCCGGTATTCCAGGACAGATTAATAAAATGCTCTACGAGTTGTTTATTATGGTCTGACATGGCACATCCCTGCCCTAAAAGTGGAACTCCTGCCGAACCGATGTGACCGGTTCAACTAAGTACTCAGGCATTCTGTACCAGGGTGGCGCAATTTGCCAATCTAATCTTATGTGCGATATATCTCACATTCAGCTATAGTCCGCGACGTCCCTGTCCGGGTCAGGGGTTATTTCTTGGAGTTATTCATTGCTTCAAACTGCTGCTTCACATAATCCAGCGTGGTATTGAGCGTCTGAATGATGGAATCGTTGTACAGGAACTGGGCTTTAAGTCTGGCTTCCTGCGCAGAAATACGTGCTTCCATCCGCTCACGGTCTTTATCCACCGCTTCCAGTTCATCATCCAGCCCCGACTGTTTAACCCCGATGACGCTTTTCTGGCCATTAAGGAAACTGTCCATAATATCTTTCAGCTGATCGCCAAAACCGGTGATATAGGTAACGCTACCGCGCTCGCCGATATTGCCACCGGTAATTTTCAGACGCAGACCGGAAGCATCATCGATCGTACCCACCTGATCTTTACCCGGCTCACCATCCCCGGCACCGCGAACAAAACCAAAAATGGCCGCCGCTTCATTGGAGAAATCCGTCATTTCAACAGATGACGATGCACCGGTTGAAGCTGAAATAATGCCGAATTTATTATTTGCAAAGGATGCCGGATCGCTGGTGAATTCCACTTTGACGGCAATGCTTTCATCTTTAAATGCCGCGGTATCATTAATCGCCTGTTGCAATGCCTGCGCCAGCGTTGCGCCACTGTTATAAGTCGCAGGCTGATTTAATGTCACCTCGGCTTCAACACCATCGATCTTGATCTTAAAAGTGTTATTGGTTGCATCGATATTCACCGGGGTCGAAAAGTCCGCCGCTTCATTACCGATGTAATAACCGTTACTGGCTTTCACATTACCATCAACGGCTCGCAGGAACTGGCCATTACCCGTTGCTTCTATGCCGTTAATGGTACCGGCAACGTCTTTGCCTTTAGCCGTTGAGGGCGAGTACTGGCTGACATCCTGCAGACCGAGGAAAGCAATCGACGAACTGTCCAGTCCGGTAAAACCAACGGCTGTGCCCTGACCACCAATGGTGATATTCAGGGAGCCAAGATCTGATTCCGGATCGTAAACATAATCAACCACTGCATCCAGATCGTAGCCAAAGGTTCTGGAGGTGTCGGTCAGGCCAAGTCCATCATAACCATTGCTGACAGTTTCAGCCGCAAGACCCAGTGAGCTTACGGCGGTGCCACCCAGATTTTTAATTTCCAGAGCAGCTCCGGAGCCAAAGGTCGCCGCGGTTTTAACACCGTCTTTACTCTGGGTTTCAAAGTACAGCTGGCCACTGCCATCAACACGGGCTTTCACATCTCCGGCAGCAAATTGCCCGGTCGCAGCCAGTGCAGTATCCAGCGCCTGCTGGATAACGATCAGATTGGAGTCGGCATTATTACTGCCGGTTGTGCCATCGCCGTTTACATCCACATTGATATCGACGCCATCCAGCGTCAGGGTGAAGGTTGCATTCTGCCCGCCACTGAAATCAATACCGGCAGAAATATCAGCAAAGCTGCTGCTTTGCGCGCCGCGGCCGTCGCTGACAACTTCAATATATTCTTCGTGCCCGGTTGCTACCGTAGTTAATTTCAGCCCGGTTCCATCCAGACTGGCACTGACCACTCCAGCACCAAAAGCATTATCCAGTGCGGTCTGAATATCCACGATATTGTCACCGGAATCGCTGTTAACCAGCACATCTTTTTCCACACCCGACACATTCAGACGAAAGCCGGCATTAGTTGTGGAAAAATCAATATTGGTGCTGATATCACGGGTTGCCGTTGCAGTTTCCGCACCTTTAACCGCACCGGCAAAATTAGCATCACCGGCCAGCGTAATATTTAACTGATTCTGAATTTCTGCTGCTAAGGCATCGCCTGTTGCATAGGTACCGGCCGGCACAGAAACCTTGGTAGCACTTTCGATCCCATCGACCTGTACATTAAATTCAACCGGTGAGCCAAAGGTCAGGCCCGGATCTTTACCGTTAGTCTGTACGCCCTGAGTACCATTAAGACCCAGCTGTACATCCGTGGTATTAGAGCCAACAGCGGTCAGCTCAATACTGCGTGCAGTGCCCTCAGCAACGGTCTCAAAAATCAGATAACCGTTATCATCAAACGACGCCGTTACCTGACCATTCAGGGCTGTCGCATCGATGGCAGTCTGGATAGCCTGCAGGGTATCTTTTCTGTCACCAAATACCCCGTCACCATTCAGATCCTGGCCATTGGCATTCTGATTAACCACGACCGCTACCGGACCATTACCATCAACGTCGAGAGAAAAGCTCGCGTTACTGACCGAAAAATTGATTCCGGTACTGGCTGACACTGACGTATTGCCGATCTGAGTCGTGGCGCCTTTGCCATTAAAAGCTTCGGCATTCAGTGTGGTCAGTTCGACGCCTTTATAGGTCCCCTGACCGAGCTTATTAAAGCCCAGTGTGTTGGCCAGATTAGGATCGACAGCCGCAAAATACACCTGAGACTCAGAGCCGTATTTGTTTGAGGTAATGGAAAAGTTTTTATCCGTGGCATTGTAATCAACCGAAACACTGTGCCCATATTTAGACAGGGTTTCACTGCTGTTAATCTGCAGCGCCAATTGCTTAGCCAGATCCTCACCAGAGCTGTAACTGCCATGGGTAAGTTCAATACTGGCCGTCTGGCCATTTACGTTAATACGGAAATTATCGTTGCTTTCGTCAATCACAACCGGTGAAGAAAAATCCAGCGAAGACAGTGATCCACCAACGTATTTAGCCTGACTCGCTAACTGAGTAATGTTGACGTCATAGGTGCCCGGCTTGGTATTGATTGAGTCGTTAACGTAAGTAATCTGGCTGTCGGTGGTGGTACCGGATTTAGCCAGCAGGCCCACAATCGACGCCCGGTCTTCGGCCATCGCTTTTTTGAATTTGGTGGTATTAAAATCCAGCTGGTAGTCATTATCCCGGTTGGTATCAACCCCAAGCTCAGTCAGCGAACGGTATTTACCGGTTAAGCCAACAATGGGCTCACTGATCATGGCGCGGATCTGCGACATCATGCTGCGAATCGTCGAATCCCCCAGCAACAGGCCCGCCTGTCGTTTATCAGCATCATAACCGGACAAATCATCGACAAAGCTTTTCAGCTCGTTATAGGCATCGACAAAGCCCTGGATACTTTCAGCTAATTTATCGGTATCGGCACTGACTGTAACGCTGATGTTTTTACCGACATCGGCATTTTTAAGATTAAGGGTCACCCCTTTAATCACTTCATCTACGGAGTTACTGCTGCGGGTAATGGTCAGGCCGTTAACATTCAGCTGGGCGTCTTCGCCGCGGCTGGTCTGGCTCATATTGGCAGCAGTGTTCTGGTTTTCATTAAATGCCAGCGCTCCCAGCCCGCCACTGAGCATGGCGCCGGACTCGTCCAGCGCGACAATACGCATGGCATTTTCAGCCCCGGTTTCTTCCGAGGTCATCAGCAGACGATAGCCGCTGCCATCGTTGATGATACTGGCGGTTACACCCATATCGGCATTATTGATCGCGTCGCGGATACCACTGAGGGTGCGGTTGGAGTCGTCGATGGTAATGGTTTTGCCGAGACGATCCGGATTCAGGTCCTGGCTGACAAAATTGCCACCGGCGCCATAGGTGATATCACCAAAGGTGAATACCAGTTTTCCGGTACCAATAATTTCGTCAAAGCTGCTGTAGGTTTGTGTTGCCAGGGAATGGGATTTAGCCGTGTTCAGCACTTCGACGTTATAGGTGCCCGGCTCAGACAGACTGGAGGTTGTTGCGGTCAGAATATCTTCATCAGACGAAGTTGCCGTGGTTGAACTTACCAGACTCGGGCTGGATAAGCTGTTGGCCGCAGACTGTACCTTCGCCATCATCGACTGAATCTCACCATAGGCGGTGATTTTGGCTTCCACCAGCTGCTGACGGCTATCCAGACGCAGCGAGGTCGCTTCTTTCTCTGCACTGATGATTTTTTCCACCAGATCAGTGGTCAGAACTCCAGACCCTAATCCCAGTGATTCTATGGACGCCATACCTGTTCCCCCGTGTTACCGAACCATCCGGTCTGTATCAAGCGTAGATGGCCCTGAAACAAAAAACCCTGTACTGGCTTTATCGGCCAATGCAGGGTTTTCTGAAGGGTTGTTTACCTAACCCATACACTGATCACCTAAACTTGTGCGCTGAACAATAAAGATGGTTCTTCATCATTCAATTTCTGCGCCAGTTCCAGAGCCAGCTCACTGGGAATCTGTCGGATCAGTTCCGATGACGCCCGGTCATAGACGCGGATAATGGTCTTGCCGCTATCTTCGTCCAGCTGGAAATCCAGTGTTCTTTCAGTTTGCTGTACATACTCATTGATACGGGAAATTGCTTCTCTGACCTGGTCCTTATTCAGTTCCGCAACTTTCTCAGTTCCAACCGGCAAAGACTTGCCGCTATCGGAACCTGCAACCGGATCACTTGCCGCCTTGGCGTAAGCTTTCTTTCCGGCTGTAGCTGAGGGTGATACAGCTGTATGGTCTACCACATTCAATTTCAGCTCGTTCATAAGTCACCTCTCAGGTTCTTGGTTAAGCAGCCTGGGGAAGGCTGGCCTTCCCCATCAGTCCGCTATTATCCCAGAAGAGACAGAACCTGCTGACCGGCAGCGTTCGCCTGAGCCAGAACCGAGATACCTGCCTGCTGCAGTACCTGAGTACGGGACAGCTCGGCGGTTTCAGCCGCGAAGTCCGCATCCTGAATCCGTGAGTTCGCAGAGTTCAGGTTCTCAGAGGTCACCTGCAGGTTACTTACAGTAGAGCTCATACGGTTCTGGATCGCACCGAGGTCGGCACGCTGGCTGGCCACCTGACCAATCGCGTTGTCGATCGCAGTGATCGCAGCAGTAGCACCTTCGAAGGTCGAAATATCGATCTCTGTCAGGAACTGACCGTTTTCGCCACCACCGTAAGTACCGGTGTTGAAGCCCAGAGCTTCAAGCTCGGTATTACCGTTGCTGCCGACGTTGACTTCAATTTCTTTCGCAGAAGTCAGTTTCACGGTTGAGTAAGTAGTTTCGTAAGTATCTGCTTCAACAGAAGACTTAGTACTTGTACCACCCTGACCAAAGGTCGCTTCACCGATACCCTCTACCGCAGAGTCCAGACCGAATACACGACCGATTGAAGATGAAGAACCAGACTTATCATCAATCGCAATCGAGATGTTGCGGCCATCGGCAGCGGTCAGAGAGATAGACTCACCGTTATCGATTGCAGTAACACCGGTCTGACCTGCGCTCTGATTGATCAGTGCAATCGCATCAGCACGGGATTTAGCGTAATCAATGTTACCGCCGGAATCAGTCTGCAGGGTTACCGAACCAAGAGACACACCGTTGATGTAGATACCCGCCTGATCACCATTCTCGAAGGCATTCGCCTCTGCCTGGGTCACTGCAGTACCACCAACAACTTCGGTTGGATTCACAGTCGCCTGCACACCGGTCTCATCCGATACTTCATTGATCGCGGCCGCGACAGCGATACCGGACAAGGTTTTGTTGGACGACAGGATACGGGAACCGTCAGATGCAAACTCGGCACTCGCCTTATCTTCGCTGGTTTCTGCAGCTTTGATACTCACGCCGTTAATGGTCAGGTCACCGTCTTTCAGACCGTTCACACCATCATAAGCAGTGGTCACACTGGTGGTGCCTGATGCCAGTAACTGGCCGGCATCATCCGGATCAGACAGAGCAACAGTCACTTTAGTACCGTCGTCAGACTGGAAGGCCAGAGAGCCCTGTACAATATTGTTAGTACCGGAAGCCTGGAATGCAGCAGCAGCGTTAGTGCCCACCGCAACGTTACCAATCGCGCCTGAAGTATCGAACACCACCAGACCCGCAGAGCCTGCTGTGGTTGTGGAGAAGTTCTTCACATCCAGAACCAGTGCACCGGCAGAGTTTACGGTAGCGCTTACATCCAGATTCTCAGCAGAGAAGTCACGGGCGTTGATTGCATCAGCAGCATTCTGTGCAGCAACGGTTGCGGTTGAACCCGCAGTGAAGCTGATCATTGCACCACTGGTACCGGTACCCAGCTCAATGGCTGTCGCGGTAGTTGCCATAGTGACAGTCAGTTTGACGCTTTCATAAGCGGTCACACCGGCCACATTGGAGATGGCTGCTGCCAGGTTGTTCACGAAACCACCACTGGCCATAGTACCGATGGAAGTAGCACCGTTAACGGTTACTTCATAGCCGATAGAAGTGGTGGTATCGAAACCGGATGCTGCTGCGCTGGCAACACTGACGAAAGTACCGGCAGGGGTTGCGTTCGCGGCAGAGATATCCTGAGTCTGGGCATCGCTGACCACACTGGCCTGACCTGATTCATAAGTACCTGCAACCAGACCAGCATTGGACAGGTCACCGTTACCGGTACCGTTACCACCTTCGATCACGATTTCTTTCACGTCACCATCGGCGATCAGAGTGAAACCACCTTCGTACACGCCCGTAGCAGCCAGACCAGTCTGAGCGGCACTCAGAGTGCCCAGATTGATGTCAACGTTACGGCCATCAGCGGCAACCAGCTGCACACCACCTTTATCGAAGCCGGTATCAACCGCAACAACACCGGTCTGATCAGACACAGCGTTAATCGCTTCGAGTACCGAGGCACGGGTAGTAGAGCCATCGTTAGAGGTTTGAATATCAATGTTCACACCGTTCAGGCTGATGGTTCCGCTGGCAGCAGAAGCCGTCATTTCAGAACCGGAAACAGTGTTTTCATTCACCTGCGCAGACACACCGGTCTCTGCGGAGTGACGGTTTACTGCAGCCGCTTTGGAGATAGCGGAAGCATCCGCACCACTGGTGGAAGCAGAATCATCTTCTGCACGGGAAGCGGTAATCGCTACACCGTTAATGATCAGGTCGCCGTTAGCCAGCGCGTTGTCAGTACCGATGGCACTGATACCGCTTTCTTTGCTGGAACCCAGCTTGCTGGCAGTCAGTTCGGCAATGGATACGTCCACAGTCTGACCAGCGTTAGCACCGATTTGGAAGGTTGCTTTGAAAGAACCGTCCAGCAGTTTACGGCCGTTGAAGTCGGTTTCATCAGCAGTACGTGAAATTTCAGCAACCAGCTGATCAACCTCAGCCTGAAGAGCTTCACGGTCAACGTCGGAGTTGGTGGCGTTAGCAGACTGTACCGCCAGTTCACGGATACGCTGCAGGTTGTCGTTCATAGAACCCAGCGCACCTTCAGCCGTCTGAGCCAGTGCGATACCGTCACCGGCGTTACGCACGGCCACATTCAGACCTTTGATCTGAGATGTGAAACGGGTAGAAATCGCCAGACCCGCGGCGTCATCTTTGGCACTGTTAATACGCAGACCAGAAGATAAACGTTGCAGAGCCTGTTGGTTGGCAGACTGGGATTTATCCAGATTGCGCTGCGCGTTAATAGAGGCAATGTTGGTATTAATAATTTGAGGCATGGTGTTTCTCCTGTACCTGCGTTACAGAGCCAGCGCTGTGCTGTAGTAGCAACGTTGCTGCACTCCCTCTGTCTTTGTCATACCTTTTAACGGCACACCCGGCAGGATCTTTAGAATTTTTTTTGCGCCAATATCACGACACAATTCCAATCAACACGGAATTCTTAAACGCTTGAAACCATTGGAAATTATTCTGAATGTCAAAAAAACGACAAAAAATCAGCCAGAATAAAAACAGCGACACATCACTCCCGCAACGATGGCTCCCGGGGCTTCACAGGCATGTATATTGCTTTGTTCAATGAAAAGAGAGGCTTTTATGACGCACCCTGCCGAAATCAGATTCAACAAGAACATCGCTTACCTGCAGCAGCACTACCCCTATCTCTACAATCTGGCGCAGAACACGCCCCTGCGGAAGCTGACGCTGGATATGGACGATCATGGCCGGGTCGATATTCACAGCGGTAATGCTTACTTTTATAACGGTGATGCCAGAGCGTTCGCCCGGCAAGAGGCCGAACAGTTCAACACTATCGTCGCTCCGGGTAATGCCATCCATGGTCTCAGGCCCCATGGCGCGAACGCCTTTAAGGCACAACGCTATTTCTCCCGCTCAATCACCCGCCTGTACCAGGACACACAGGTTGATCAGAGCGAGGATTACCAGATCCCGGACTTCCTCGCTCTGGTGGCCATCATGGGGATTGGCGCCGGTTTCCATATAGAAGAGCTGGTCAACCGGCGGGAAATACTCGCCCTGATTATTTACGAAACCGATCCGGAAGAATTTGTCACCTCTCTGTACTGCATCGACTGGGAAGCCATTTTCCTGAAATTCAGCGAGCGCGGAAAATCCATCCAGCTGGTCATTGGTGACTTTAAGCTGGCCACCGATCAGTATGCGGTGCTCTGGAATCAGCTGATTGATCATCCGCCCAGCTTTTCCCTGTGTACCTATTTATATAATCACCGCAACCAGGATAAGTACCGCAAGGTCATCAAAAAAATCCAGAAAGATCTGAAGGTGTATCTCTCGCTCTGGGGGTATTACGACGACGAAATCAATCAGATGAATAACGCCCTGCATAATTTCCGCGCAGGGAACGAACTGCTGCCACTGGCCGATAAACAAGCCATGAACTGCCCGGCTTTTATCATAGGTTCTGGGCCATCCCTCGATGACCGCATCGAAGATATCCGCAAATATCAGGGCAAAGCCGTACTCTATTCGGCCGGGACAGCACTGCGCGCATTATACAAACAGGGCATTAAGCCGGATTTCCATATCGAAATTGAATCACACTATGAGCCTTTCCGGGTGATCAGTGAAATTAATGACCCGGAATATCTGCAGGATATCACCCTGATCTGCTCGGCGCAGACAACGCCGAAAATTCCGCCGATGTTTGGCAGGGTAATGCTTTTTACCAAAGACTCCACTGCCATTCACGAGCTGAGCAAAGACTTAACCGACCAGATCCGTGGCACAACCCCGACCTGCACCAACGCCGCGCTGGCTATCTGCTATCACCTGAACCACCAACAGGTATTCCTGTTTGGTACGGACTACGGTTTCCGTAATACCGGTTCACACCACTCCAAGAATTCGATTTATTACAGTGAGCAGCGCTCTGATCTGGTGAAGCAATCCACCAATTACCAGCAGCAGGATCTGATTGAGATTGAATCGGTTGATGGCTTACCAATGCAGACAACCATGATTTATAACGCCTCGAGACGCCGGCTTGAATCAGACATCAGTTATTTCCTGAAAAACAGGGCGATTGAAGTTTATAACTGCGCTAATGGTGCAAAAATCGAAAACGCTGAGCACATGGAGCAGTCCCGATTCTGTTCGCTGATGGAGTCATCGGCCGCGAAAAAGGAAAACGATCTTCAGCTTATGTCAGGCAGGAGAAGGGCCGTCTTTTCACCGGAATTCCTGCAGCAACGGACTGATGAACTGGAAAGTAATCTGAGAAAGATCGCCGATGATATTCTGAACATGATGGGCAGTGGCCAGAAAACCCTGACGCAGCATTATCAGAATCTGCATATCGTCGGTCAGTATCTGTCCTTTGGCCTGAGCCGCTATGGTGCTCTGCAGTTCTTAATCCGCGGAGCCATATGGCATTACCTGCATGCCGGTGCCTCTGTTGCCCTTAAACTGCAGAATTCACCGGAAAAAATGGCTGAATATATAGAGCGCTGGGAAACCAATTTCCGTCACTTTATTAATACCGTACCGGATCATGTACACAACGTCGTCAGCAAAGAATTTAACGACTCAGATCCATGGATTCATACCGCGATTGATGATCCGGATTGTCCGGAATATGAACCATAGCCACCGGGCTATGGTTCACAGATGAACTATTCCAGCATAAGTATTAATAACGATAAGGATAAGTTGCATCGCCATGCCAGCCATAAGCCTGTAATGACTGTGCAATTTCATCATAGAAGGACGACGCGACCACCATAATCCACTGGCTGGCGTCGTCTTTGTTCTGAGCGATCCATTCTTCGGCTGATTGAATCCGGCACTGCTCATAACCGGCAAAAATTCTTTCTGATTTATTCGGGTTACCATCAAGAATAACGTCCGGGACAAAGTCCAGAAAACTCATTAATGCCCGGCCACCGGCACCCGCTCCCCACATTGCAATCTTCCGTCCGGAAATCTGCTCCGCCAGCCGTTGCTTCTGTGCATCAATCCCCTGCTGAAAATGACCAATATTCTCTGGCACCGAAAAACTCAGTGCCTGCTCACGGTCACGGGTACAGAATGCAATCAGGTTACCAACATCGGAAACCTGATATTTCTGAATAAACCAGCCATGCCGGGCCAGCAGAACCTGCAGCGAATGCTTGCAAAACAGGCTTACATGTTCAACATGAAAAGGCGCCCGGCTTTCATGTTCGATTGCCCAATCCAGACCCGGAGTTTCAATAAACATTGCCCCGTCGGGATTCAACAGCATGGATGCTGAAGCAATATATTCATCAAAGTCAAAGACGTGTTCAATCACATGGCGGCTGTAAATAATATCCACTTTCCGCCCCAGTGCTTCTGCAAATGAGCGGTTGAAAAAACTGTTATAAACGCAGAACCCCTGCCCCTCGGCTTGCTCCCGTGTTTCATCATTTGGCTCGATGCCCAGATACTCCATCTGCGGATACAGTGTGCGAATCTCACCCAGCACCTCTGCAGCAGAACAGCCGATTTCCAGCACGCTCTGAAAGCGTTGCTCCTGCCCGGCGACACATTCCTTGAAAAAGCCGACAAAATCCTGAGTAAATTTTGTTCCTATATGGCCTGGTCGTGGCGTGTAGTAATGCTGTTTATACAGGTTTTCCAGCACAGATTTGTCATAATGCCGCTGATAAGCCTGACCGCAATCACGGCATAAGCCATATTCAATATCGACCTCAAAAGGAGGCTCCAGCGCCGCCCCTGCCGGAACCGGATGCTGATACACCGGAAATTTTTTCAGCGTTAACAGAGTTTCTGACTGTTCGCCGGAACACACCGGGCAGATAGTTTTTTGATCCGTCATACTCAGTTCTCCAGCCAACGTAAAATAGTTAATGCCTCTGCCCGTTCAACCCCCGCACTGGCTCCGCGCATCTGCGCCAGTGCATCGATCGCCTGATAGGAACGATAATGAGGATAAGCCCGCATTTCCGCATCGTAACACTGCAGAGCTTCCTGTTTTTTATTCCAGTCCTGCTCACTCAGCGAGATATAGCAATTAGGGTTAAAAGCAGCACTGGCCGGATTCCAGCCGGTTGCGCTCACCACCTCAAAGCTGGCAATTCGCCGTACCGGATGGCCAGGTAAAGGCCGACAAGCTGTCAGCGTTGCCTCCAGCGCCCGGCGGTGATCAGCATTAAGATCGGCGGCAGAATGGGTCAGTACCGTATCCGGTGCATAAGCAGCAATATGAGGTTCAATTGCCTGCACAATATCCAGCAAAGGAACCTGATCAAGCCGGTTATCGGGAAAGTTCAGCGTTGCCAGAATCTGATGACCCAGTACAGCAGCGGCCGCCTCTGCACCACAGGTCCGCTGGCCGATGCGCTCTTCGCCACCGGCACGCGATGTCTCACCATCAGCCAGAAATAAACAGGCAACGTCTTTACCTTCTCTGACCCAGCGATGGATTATTCCTCCGGCACCCAGCACTTCATCATCGGCATGGGCGGCGATAATCAGTATCCGTTTCATTCCAGTCATTCCAGAAGCTCCCAGCTCATAGCCGTACCACGCGCAATATCGGCGCGGGCTTTTTTACCGATCACATCAGGTAAATGTTTTGGCTTAAGGCCAAAACCCGGGCGAATGACGCGCACATTATCCGCGCTTATATACTCACCGGCTTTAATATCTTTAACACAATAAACCGAACGTGAATGCTGATTGCCCTGACGGGATGGGGCATCAATAATACGGTCGCTGCCCAGCGCCTGAAATAATGCCCGCGCCTGCACTGCCATCGATTTAAATTCCTCTGGCTCAAGAGAAAACTCCGCATCCGGGCCGCCATCGCTGCGCTGCAGGGTAAAGTGCTTTTCAATGACTCTCGCCCCTAAAGCAACAGCACCGAGTACCGCAGTATTACCCAAACTGTGGTCAGATAAACCGGTAATAACCGGTAAAGTGGCCAGGCGCTTAAGAACATTCAGGTTCATATCCGCTTCGCTGGCCGGGTAACTGCTGATGCAGTGCAGAAATACCAGATCCTGCGCCCCGGCCTGCCTGAGCCAAAGCAGCGTTTCCTGAATTTCATTCCAGTTGCTGACCCCGGTCGATACCAGCACCGGTTTTCCGGTTCTGGCGACATGCCCAAGCAGCTCAGGGTCCTGCGCTTCAAATGAGGCAATTTTATAAGCTGGGCAGTTAACCTCTTCAAGAATCCGCACGGCTTCTTTATCAAAAGGTGAACTGAACAGGGTTACGCCCTGCTGGCGGGCGTAACGGAATAACTCCTGCGTCCAGGATTTCGGCGCAGCAATATTTTTATAAAGCTGATAATAACTCTGCCCGGCCCAAAGCGGATCTTTAATAATAAAATCATCCAGATCACACTCGATGGTCAGGCTGTCGGCATCATAGGTCTGAATTTTTACCGCATCGGCACCGGCATTCATCGCCGCGTCAATGATGGCTTTGGCACGATCCATATCCTGCATATGATTATTGGACATTTCCGCAATGATATAGGGCGGATGATCTGCACCGATGATCTGATTATTAATGTTCATAGGAATACTCAAAGCGGTAATAGTCGATGCCCGCATTACGGGCAAAACCACCGTCTATGGCCGGAGAATCTCCGACGTACAGCGGATGGCTGAACTGGTAATCCGCAAGCAGCCTGTCCCAGGCCCAGCGGGAAGGCTTCAGTTGCTCCGGACTGTGTTTATCACAATAAACAACTTTGCTGGCCAGAGAATCCAGACCAAGACACTTCACTTTATGCTGCTGTAGTGCCGTGTGTCCGTTGGTTACGATAAACAAAGGCCGCCCCTGTAAGTTAGCCCTGATCTGTGCAATCAGGTTATGTTTGCTGACGAAGGCCGGTCGCTCATCACGGTAAAACTCAATCGCCCGGCTGACAATATCCGGACTGAGATTAAAACCGGCGAAAACGTCATCGAAAAGATGCGGGTAGCTCGGCCCTAATCGTAATTTTTCGGCGGACATTTTTCTGGCCAGTCCGGAAACCACCTCTCCCTGTTGCCTGAGCCAGTGCTCCAGCGCAGTAAAGATGCAATGGTCGTACTCCGCCTGCGCGTACAGGGTATTATCAAGATCAAACAACCATTCCTGATAAGGCTCCAAATGTATAAATAACTGCCTGATATTATCGGCAAGATCAGTAGACATACTCACTCCAGTAACGGCAGAAGGTTTTTTCGGAGAGAGTAAATGCCGGTGGTTGTTCATCATTCAGCCAGAGACGGATAGCGGCATCTGCCAAATCAGCGCCGGCCAGTATGGTAAACATCAGACTTCCGGATAAGCGCGGATTAATTTCGATCAGCTTAGGTCCTGCATCTGTCAGCATAATCTGAATATTCACCAGCCCACGGAAATTCAGCTTCTTACTGACAGCGGTCACTAATTCAAGTACCTGTGGATTCTGATCAATACGGCCAATGGTCGACACGCCAGCAGCCAGAAGACGCTGGCGGGCAACCGCAGACAACAGTGCCGAGTCCTTGCCGAACAGACAATCAACAGTGTACTCAACGCCTTTAAGCTGCTGCTGCAGAATACCCTGCTCTTTTGCAGAAAGAAGTGCAAAAACAGCCTCATCATCAACCAGCATCACACCTTTTCCGCCACGACCGTTACGTGGCTTATATATCGCCGGAACACCAATGGCCCGCGGAGCAATGGCTAAATCATTATTCTCACAGAAGGTCTGAAAATTCAGTTTATCCAGACAAATGTTCATGCTCTGATC
This sequence comes from Thalassolituus sp. ST750PaO-4, assembly GCF_020320405.1. NCBI lineage: Bacteria > Pseudomonadati > Pseudomonadota > Gammaproteobacteria > Oceanospirillales > Oceanospirillaceae > Thalassolituus > Thalassolituus sp. ST750PaO-4. The sequence goes on along the minus strand of NZ_JABVCB010000013.1, from coordinate 808,277 downwards.
GGCAGACAGCATTATTTTGCTCTTCTGAATCCGTCCGGCGCCGGCATTGACAATCGCCAGAAGCTCTTCATCGATAAACGGCAGGAAAAGATCACAGTGATCAAGCTGCTTTACCAGAAATGGCAGATAACCACTGTCTGTCGCCATGGGCGAAAGTACAAAATCATCGCACATAGCAACCCCCAAAGGCGCAGCATACTCATTGGCATCCATTCCGATAATGTAATAACCCTTTGAGCGCAGATGCTGCACCAGCGAGGCGGCGGCAGGTGAGGCGGCAGCACTGATCAGAATACGGGGTTTATTACTGATGTCTGACATACATTTCATTTCCTGATGGCCGGAATCCGGCACGGCGAAAACTGCGGCGCGATGCATAATTGCCATTTTTTATAGCCGCATATAAACGGCGTTCTGAATGCATAGAGGCACAAAGATTCAGGGCGATTGCTGCCAGACCAAGTCCCTGAAACCTGCGCGTTACAAGTACCGATATTTCAGCATCCCGGCGATTATGAATATCCAGACGGATATAACCCGCCGCCATTCCGCACAGCATGATTTTATAAAGAATAACGGCGCGGCTGCGTAAAACCTTCAGATACCATGAACGGTGATCAGACCAGACCGGTACCTGTGGATTACGGAAAAAGCGTCTGGCACCAGGCTCTTTCTGCCACTGATAAAACAGAGTGCAATCCTGTGGTTGTGCTGCTGTTAATTGCAAATCCTGGCGGCTTTTACGCAACATTTCCCGCACAATGCGCTCTGGCCCACAGCCATCAAATAATGCAGCTGCACACTGACTCATATGCTGTAACTGCTGCGGATTTTTCAGAACGTCAGCCAGTGCAAAAAGGTCAAGCTTTGCTGAACAGGTAAAATCACCGATGTTGACAGCCATTCCCGCACTGACCGCAGCCTGTGCCGTTGCCTGCTGATTATCCGCGATGACAACCAGCGCTGTTGGTAAACCACGGCTTGCTCTCTCCCAGGTTGAACTGCCGCCGGCACCAATCGCCAGATCGACGCTGTCATAGAGCGAACACATATCCTGACAATAAGATTGCAATTGCACTGTGAAGGGGTAATACCCTGTGGTTATTTTTTCTGCGATCTGCGTATAGGAGACCGAGCGCTGATTGACCAGAACAACCAGCTGCAGATTCAGGCGTTGCGCCAGAGGCATCAATTGCTCAACGATATCGGCGCTGTAACCCGGCAAATCAGCACCACCAAGGTTAATCAGGATTGTCAGCTTATTATTCTCTGAATAAATACGGTTTACTTTTTTGCGCATAAATTCCGGGCGCAGCAAAGAGAAACTGGCGCCGGTTAAGATCCGGCAACTGCTGTCAGTCCAGGCTGAATAAGCCTCTGCATCGGCGGCCAGATTCTGATCCAGTAAAAGATCACTCTGGTGCTGCCGGTGCGGCCAGTCATCCAGAGCCAGCAAACGACAACCAGTGCTTTTAAGCGCAGACTGCCACTCGGTATTCAGTTCATAATGATCAACAACGACCCAATGGGGTTGCCATAATCCTGCGGACTGCAGTGTAAGCTTTGCATCTTCTGCAATGGCTTCAGCAGAAGAAAGCTCAGAACCCGGAATCAGATTAACCGGGAAGCCATAGCGGCTGATTAACGCCTGAGCATGCCCCGGTAGTTCGCGGCAGATAAAACGGCATTCAGCTCCGGCTTTGGCTAAAGCAGCGGCCAGAGTCAGACAGCGCATGATGTGACCATGGCCTATGGCCTCAGAAGCATCGGCCCTGATTAATACTCTCATACGGCTCGTAACAGGCGTACTCATCGGCGGATTCATCAGCGTATTCAACCCTGCGTTCCGGAAAAAGTCTGCATTTCCTGCATAGCACGGAACAGGTACTCCGCTCTCTGCCAGTCTTCCTCGGTATCAATGTCCTGTACCCGGTAGCGGGGAATAACCAGTGGCACAGAATCGGTGGAAAAAATCATTTTTTCCTGCAGCCAGGCTTCTGCTTTTCCCCAGTAAAACTGAGCGGCATCATGATAAGCCTCTTCAAGTTCCTGCGAGCGCTTAACAAACAACTCCGGGTTAAACATCTCACCCCGCCCGGAAGGCAGAATTCGGAGAGCACGCTGTACCGGAGAGGAAAAACTGGCAACAGGAAACACATAGCTGACGCTGCTGTCGCGTAAAATATTCTCCGCCTGCTGAATGTCAGTGGCAGAAATAAAAGGCGCGGTAGCATAAATACAGCAAACCTGTTCCGGCTCTTCACCCTGTTGCTTAAGCCAGTTAATAGCATGAGCCACTACCGGAATGGTCGCCGCCTGATCCGTTGCCAATTCCTCCGGGCGGGTAAAAGGCACTTCGGCGCCAAGAGCCCTGGCAACAGCAGCGATTTCTGCATCATCGGTCGACACAATAATACGATCAAAGCAGCCACTGGCACGCGCCGCCTCAACAGACCAGGCCATTACCGGTTTACCGAAAAATGGCCGGATATTTTTTTTAGCAATCCGCTTGCTGCCACCACGGGCAGGAATTACAGCTACTTTCATAGCAATGCATCCGTAACGGCCTGAACAACAGAATCCTGCTGTTCTTCGGTCAGTGTATGATACATAGGCAGGCTGATCGCCTCCTGATAATAGCGCTCCGCCTGAGGAAAATCTCCGTTGCAAAATCCCATGGCCTGATAAAACGGCTGCAAATGCACCGGTATATAGTGCAGGTTCACTCCTATACCCTGCTCGCGCAATGCTTCAAATATCTGTCGATGAGTCTTATTGATATTTTCCAACTGCAATCGAATAACGTACAGGTGCAGCCCGGAATAACCGTCGGGGTTTTGCCAGGGCGTTGTTAGCGGCAGGTCAGCCAATAATTCGTTGTAACGATTTGCCAGTTCGTGCCGGCGCGCAACGAACTGGTTCAGCCGCTGCATCTGGCTGACTCCCAAAGCAGCCTGCAACTCAGTCATGCGATAGTTAAAACCGAGTGCTATCTGCTGATAATACCAGGGGCCATCCGGTTCTCTGGTCATTTGCGCCGGATCACGGGTAATACCGTGACTGCGCAGCAACATTAATTTTTCTGCCAGTACAGATGAATTGGTCAGCGCCGCACCGCCTTCTGCGGTTGTAATGATTTTTACCGGATGGAAACTGAAAACCGTAATATCACTGTAACGGCCACTGCCGATTGGCTGATTCTGGTATTGCCCACCAATGGCATGGGAAGCATCTTCAATTACCCGGAAGCCATAACGTTCGGCCAGCCGGCTTATTGCAGCCATATCACAGGGTTGACCACAGAGATGAACAGCCACCACTGCTTTGGGCAGCATGCCCTTTTGCTCTGCCTGAATCAGTTTCTGTTCAAGCGCGAGCGGACACAGGTTGTATGTTTTTTCATCGATATCGACAAAATCAACCTGAGCGCCGCAATATAAAGCACAGTTGGCCGAAGCAACGAAGGTAACCGGCGATGTCCAGACATAGTCCCCTGGGCCAACATCCAGTGCAAGACAAGCAAGATGCAACGCCGAAGTCGCACTGTTAACTGCCACTGCATAAGCAGCACCGGTATAATCAGTTAATGCTTTTTCAAACAGAGGCACCTTAGGCCCCTGGGTCAGAAAATCTGATTGTAAAACATCAACAACAGCATCTATGTCCTGCTGGTTAATATCCTGACGGCCATATGGAATCATTATCAAAGGTTTCCGATTTTATCCCGGTGTTTATCAATCCAGTCGGAGAGTTCCTCATCCGTCATCCATTCCTGATTATTATCGCTGGCATAGACAAAACCTTCAGGCACTTTAACGCCATTTTTAATCCGGCTTGGGCAGTGATCCCAGTCGTTGATTGCCGGTAAAATTTTAAAGTGCTCATCATACTCATAGGTATGGTAAGAATCTTCAACACCAATCATCTGTTCATGCAGTTTCTCACCCGGACGAATGCCAACGAACTCAATATCGGCTTCCGGTGCTACTACTCTGGCAATATCAGTGACTTTCATTGACGGAATTTTTTTAACGTAAATTTCACCACCAATCATGTCTTCGAATGCATGCCAAACCAGCTTTACCGCTTCATCCAGAGAAATCATAAAACGTGTCATGCGTTCGTCGGTAACCGGCAGCGTTCCCTTATCACGTATAGACATAAAGAATGGAATCACTGAGCCACGGGACCCCATTACGTTGCCATACCGGACCACGGAAAACCGCGTGCCATGCTCACCAGAGTAGGAATTGGATGCGACAAACAATTTATCGGATGCCAGTTTGGTCGCACCGTATAAATTAATCGGAGAACTGGCTTTATCAGTCGACAGAGCAACACAGCCTTTAATATCATGATCGATACAGGCATCAATGACATTCATTGCGCCATTAATATTGGTCTTGATGCATTCAAAGGGGTTGTATTCAGCGGTTGGTACAATTTTCGTCGCAGCGGCATGAATCACATAATCAACACCATCCAGCGCCCGGTATAACCGGTCTTTATCCCGCACATCACCGATAAAAAACCGTACCCGCTTGTCACCGGCAAACATCTTTGCCATTTCCCATTGTTTCATTTCATCACGGGAAAAGATGATGATCTTTTTCGGGTTATATTTTTCCAGAGTCATCGGCACAAAAGCATGGCCAAACGACCCCGTTCCTCCGGTGACAAGCAATACCTTGTTATCAAACATTATGACTCTCCTGGAACGCTATAGCGGAACCGGTGACTATAAGTACCAAGCTACTACAGCTGATTGAACAATGACAACCTTGAGATAGTGGTATAGCTTTGCTGCGCCGCTTCCAACAGAAAGCTCTGCAGCGACAGGCGGCTTACCGCCTCAGCAAAATCAACATCCGACAGTTTTGACAGTACTTCTTTGTTAACCAGACCAACATCCGCCGACAGGTTACGGGTGTTATCCACAACATTCAGCCGGGCGCCGACCTGACTGCGGATTTCTGACACCGATGACTGGGCAAATGCCAGGTTGGTCAGTGTATCTTCAATCAGAATATCCAGGGTTTCCGAATCCACCACATTATCTTCCAGCGTATTCAGACCAGCGGTCAGACGGAAGATAGTGTCAGTGATACTCTGTTTGGGCGTCGAATTAGCCAGCACTTCATCACCCGGTTCCGGGTCACCATTCAGGGTAATGGTGAGGCCGGCAACCACCACATCGGTACCCGGGCTGTATGCCTGATTACTCATACCTTCGACAACCCGGTTATCAGAAGCGCGGCGCACGGTGTAATTGGGACCCGCTGGGGTAACAGCAGACTCCGGATTAAAAGTGATGATCAGGTCATCAGGATAAAACTCGGCATATTTTTCTTCATCAATCACAAATCCGGGACTGATGCGCATGGTGCCCTTATTGAGCGGATTCAGCTCAGCAGTAAAGGTATTTTTAGCTGCTTCCACATCGACAAAAAGACTTTTACCGTTATCCCCGGTTGCAACATTGGTAGAAGCGCCAATGGTCAGAAAGCGTTGTCCTTCATCACCTTTGTAGTCATAGCGTCCACTGTCGTTTTTAACAAAAGGCGCATTGCCGCCTTTAAAACCAGCAAACACAAATTCACCATTGGCATCACGGGTATTGAATAAATCGACCAGGCCTTCCTGAATCTGATAAACCTCAGCGGCAATCGCCTGACGGTCAGTCAGGGTCAGAGAGCCGCCACCGGCTTTAACCGTGAGTTCTTTCAGGCGGGTCAGGTTATCGGTAATAGACCCAAGAGTTGCATCTTCCAGTTTCAGGCGGTTATCGGCCGCCGTCATGTTGCGGTCATACTGATCCCGCAATGCCTGGTCCTGCTGCAGTTGAAGAATTTTTGTAGCAGCAATAGGATCGTCGGCCGGTGTCAGTACGCGCCGGCCACTGGAAACCTGCTGCTGGGTTTTATTAACCGAAGACTGGTTATCCAGAATGCCATTAAGACCGGTATTAAAACTCTGCAATGTTGCTATACGCATCAGTAATCTCCTGCCAAAGCCTTAACGGAAGGTCGAAATCAAGGTATCAAAAATACTGCGTGCAACCTGAATTACCTGAGCACTGGCGTTATAGGCCAGTTCATATTTAATCAAGGCTGCCGCTTCTTCATCGAGGTTAACGCCAGACAGGCTGGTTACTGCACCCTCAGAGTTCCGTAACAATACCTCGCTGGAATCACGGTTAATCTGAGCGCGACTGGTTACAGAGCCAATTTCTTCGACCAACCGGGAGTAGGATTCCGAATAACTGGTATTTCCGGCCACCGTGTCTTCATTCTGCAGTGCCGCCAGAGCCACACCATTACGGCTGTCTGAAGTACCATCGGTATTAAATCCAACGGTGAATTCGTCACCTCTTTGTGCCAGACCACTGATTTCAACATCAAAACCAAAGTGTACTGGTTCGCCCACCGGATTCTCGGCGAACAAATTATTACCCGGCGGTTCGATATCCAGACTGTAACCGGGGTCGGCAATCACTTTGATCTGTCCGCCCATGGATATTTTGGATGAGCCATGCACACCGGTGGCATTCATCGGCAGGCGCGGCTGAAAACTGATGGTGCCACGCTCATCAATATCCACATCCAGATTGCCGGAAAAAGTAAAACCAGAATTTTCCAGCTGGGTACGGATAGCATCGACAACCTCGGCTCCCGTTGCATAGGTATCATTCAGCTCGATATTAAAGGTGCCCTGTCCCGGTACATCAAATTCGTAGGTGTAAGGGCCACCCTCACTGAAGTCATAGCCATCGTACTCAGTCAGTGGCGTAAATGGCGCTTCGCCGGTTTCACGCAGAATAATGTCCTGACCATTACTGACGTTGAACCCGTCGCCATTGTCACCGGATATTTCCAGATTAATATCGTCACCATTCAGTGCGGTGATCACGACTCTGCTGCCATCACTGCGCGCAACGATCCCCAAATCCTGCAAATCACGATTGCTGTTAATACGGTCGGCAATAAAATCCGGCGTTACCGGGTCGGGTACTTCTTCCGGGTAATTGGCATCGTATTTCGTCTGATTCGGGCCAAGGGTATCGGTCAGAACAATTCCGTTCAGGCTGAACGTCATAGGCTGAAAAGGATTCGCATCGCTGCTGAAATCACTCAGCTCAACCGTTGTCCGTGCCAGAGCTTCAATCCCTTCACGCTTGCTCAATTGCTCTGCAATTTCTTTTGCCGAGGCATTTGCCTTGGTAATTAATGTTGGCTGTGTAGTCACCTTGCCACTGACCGGGTCGGTATGGCTGATGACAATGCGTTCCGGGAAAAAGCCATTCTTCGGTGTCACATTAGTGGCCGGTGGTGGCGCCTGATAGGTTGTATTAACCGGCAGATAACCACCAAAGCTGGTAAAGGCTGTTTTACCTTCATCAGCTGGCAGAATCGAATTACTGATACCCGGCACGTAAGTCTGATTCATCAGCGGCGGAAACAGCGGAATAGGTTTCCCCGGATCGGTGTTATCCAGCACATCGTAAGTGGTTGGCGAAGTGAAGCGGATCAACAGCGGTGGTGTCAGTTCACCTTCACGGGAAAAATAAGGCGTATTAATGTCATAAACACCACCCTGAGATATCGCTGCATTTCCCTGATTACCAATAGCGGAATCGGTCACAATCGGAGAAGCAACGGCAACCTGCTCGGGACGGGTGATATTAACCTGAACCTTAGTCGACTCATTACGCGTCGGCATGATGCGGAAGTCATCGCCCGCCTGAAAACTACCGGCTTCAAAGCGGATTTCAAATCCATCGACCTCTACGGAATCCGGAAAACTGCCGGTCAATGCTCCGCTGCTGACGATTTTATCGTCATCCAGGCGTTTAATACGGTAGGTGTAATCATCCGGGCCGGGAAATTCCACCTGATACTCACTGGTGGTTAATGCTCCGGCATCTTTAATATGAACACTCAACAAGCGGTCATTCGGGCGGGCATTCTGACTATCACCAAGAACACGTGTGTAGGTTTTTTCCGGTGCGTTAATATCGGTAAAAAAGTTCTCGCCCATTTTACCGTCGTAATCAATGCCCAGCTTGTGCTGTTCGTTAAAGGTCTGATTTATGACCAGCGCCAGACGTCCCAGCCCACTGAGTACCGGATCCAGAACTTCATTACGGAACTCCAGTGTTCCCCCCAGCTGACCACCAACAATTTCGTCGGTGACATTCTGAATCACATCGCCTTTACGGAAGTACAGATCGGAGCGGGATGGATCAGAGCCACCGGCATCAGCAAATACTTCGTTGTAGTCATTACCAATAACCAATGCCTGGCCATTGCCGATAAAAACGTTCCAGACCGAATCGTCTTGTTCTACAACATTTACTTTTACCAGCTCGGAAAGGTCTTTCACTAATTTATCACGGGCATCCAGTAAATCGCTGGGTTCGATACCATTGGCCGATGCGGTGGCAAACTGAATCTGCTCATTCAGCTCAGCGATGCCTTCTGCAATGGTGGTAATCTGCCCGGCCATGACATCCATCTGGCCATTAATAATATCGTTCTGTGCGTACAGGCGGTCACTGATCGAGGTAAAACGATCAACCAGACCATTACTCTCTGAAATTAATACTGCCCGTGCCGGCAATGAAGCCGGATCATCCACCACCGCCTGCAGGGATGAAAACATACGCTCCAGACCCGGCTGCACACCAGTGCCGGAATCGGCCAGTAAACTGTCAATCTGTTCTGCGTTTAAAGCCAGCGTATCGAAGCCATTAAAGGTTGAGGTATCACGCCAGAGTTGTTCAGTCAGAAACTGATCATAAACACGATTAACGGTATCGACATTAACGCCTGAACCTACCCAGACACCGCCTTTATTCTGCGGACTGACTGCACTCTGGCCAATCACCTGACGGCTGTAACCCTCTGTGCCGGCATTAGTAATATTGTGGCCGGTAATGGTTAATGCCGTCTGGCTGGCGCGCAGGCCGGAAATACCAATTTCAAGAATACTAGCCATCGTTGCGATCTCCGGTCAGCGGCGCTGACGAACGCAGTTGCTCCAGTGCAGAATTCAGGGTTGTACTTTGTGAAATACGCTGAATTTTTGCTCCATATTGTGGATCGGTGGCATAGCCGGCCTGCTGCAGGGCATAACCATAGTGTCCGGCGCCCAGATTCTGACCAATGGCCTGCTGATAACGCTCGGCGCCCTGCAGGAAGTCGGCATAGTCGCGCACACCTTCTTCCATCGACGAGTAAGAGCGGAACGGCGCCCGTTCCTTTACTGCCAGACCGTCGCGGTATTCGTGGGTAACCACGTCGACCCGCTCACCCTGCCAGCGGCTGTCGGCTTTAATACCAAAAAAATTAAAACTGTTACGGCCCTGATCATCGCTGATCATATATTTTCCCCAGCCCGTTTCGAGCGCAGCTTGGGCAACGATGGCTTTTGGTTCGACCCCCAACTCAGCGCCGACTTTTTCTGCCAGCGGATAAAGAGCGGCAACGAACTCTGCCGGAGTGGCAAACTGTTGCCCTTTATTACCGCTGCCGCTGGCTGACACAAGCGGTGTTGTATCCGCAGCAACAGAATGTTCACTGGCTGTGACCGCTGCCTGAGGCCGAGGACGAAGCTGATGCAGTTCAGTATCAACGGCATCCATCGTCGCATTGAGAGCAGTAACATGAGAGGGAGAAACCATCGGTAGCGGTGAACGTGCGCGACGGTCAAATAATTTGCCCTGATCCAGCTCTTTGGCTTCGTTATTGTTGTCACCGTAGCTGGACATCAGCTGGCGATAGATAACCTGAGAAAGCCCCATGCCCTGCTGGCCGGAGAGCGACAGCGCCATCTGATCGTCATACATTTTGCGGTAGAAATCGGTTTCCGGAGAATTGAACATCGAGTCTTCTTCGAACACCTTGTTGGCGTCACGCATGGACGACATCATCATGTTCAGAAACATCGATTCAAACTGCTTGGCAACTTCCATCAGTGCGGCGTTTTTATCGTCTTTTCCCAACGAACGAATACCCTGTAGGGCATTCAGGTCGGTATAAATCTGGGCGCTCTGTGGTTGTGTCTGGATCATAGCAATCTCCTTTGTTAGGGAAACTGCAAGATGTTTGCCAATTGACTGATTAAGCGAGTGTAAAGAGAGAAGAAAAAATCCGGACAAAAGCCCGGATTTTGAGTTTGAATAACATCAGCATCTGAGCCATTTCTGCCAGTAAAGTCTGATGAGCTGAACAGGCATTGCCTCAGTGTGACAATTGTTCGTATTCAGAAGGTTTTTTCTTTTTCTCGTTCCCAAGCTCTGCGTGGGAATGCAACGGTGTCAGCAAAGACTACCACGCAGAGCGTGGGAGCCAGATGTACGCTTTCAATGCGGCAACTGTTCGTATTGGGAAAGCTTTTTCTTGCCGCTCTGACGGCTGGCAATGCTTTTCTGCTCCTGCTGCAGATCGGCCAGCAACTGCTGCTCTTCCTGCAGCAAACCTTCCAGAAACTCCTGCTGCTCATTGGTCATATCAATCAGCTCACTGATCTGGGCAAACCACTGCTGCAGTAATTCGTTGCGCCGCTGAATCCGTTCATCGACACCCTCACGAACCCCCTGACGAATCAGCGAGCGGAGTTCCAGGGACAGGTTTTTTACCTGCTCAAACAATTCAGCACTCATATTCGTGTTCTCTTTATGTTTATTCGTATCAGATAACAATCAATTCAGCCTTTAACGCACCGGCCTGCTTCATTGCTTCAAGAATAGCCATTAAATCACCGGGCGCAGCCCCTACTTCGTTAACGGCTTTAACAATACTGTCGAGGGATACGCCAGGACCAAATTTAAACATGCGGCTATCGCCACCGTTATCGATATTAATATTGGTCTGCGGTACGACGACGGTTTCGCCATCGGCAAGGGCATTGGGCTGGGAAACCTGAAAATCTTCGGTAATGGTTACGACCAGGCTGCCGTGGGTAACCGCCACCGGCTCAATCATTACATTCTGCCCGATCACAATAGTACCGGTGCGGGAGTTGATAATAACTTTGGCCCGTTCTTTTCCGGTTTCAATTTCCAGATTTTCAATAATGGATAAATAACTGACGCGCTGACTGGTATCACGCGGTGCACTGACGCGGATCGACGTTGCGTCCAGCGCTTCAGCGGTTCCCGGTCCGAGTAAGGTATTGATGCGCTCAACCATCGCACGGGCGGTGGTAAAGTCCGGCTGGTCGAGGTTAAAAATCAGGCTGTCACCACGGGAAAAATTGCTGGGTACGGTTTGCTCCACAGAAGCACCGTTAGGAATACGGCCGACACTGGGTACATTCACGGTAATTTTTGAACCATCATTACCTTCAGCGCCAAAACCACCAACCACCAGATTACCCTGGGCAACCGCGTAAATATTTCCGTCGGCACCTTTGAGCGGAGTAAACATCAGCGCGCCACCACGCAGGCTTTTGGCATTACCTAATGAGGCAACGGTGACATCCACCCGTTGTCCGGGCTTGGCAAAGGCCGGTAATTCTGCAGTAACCGATACCGCCGCCACATTTTTTAATTTCGGATCGACACCGGCCGGCAGGGTAATGCCGAATTCGGCCATCATGTTGCGGAAAGTCTGAGTGGTGAACGGTGCTTTATCACCGGTACCATCCAGCCCCACCACCAGACCATACCCCACCAGCTGGTTGGTACGCACACCGGAAATACTGGTGATGTCTTTAATCCGTTCAGCCTGTACGGCCGGTGCCAGAAAAACCGACACCACAAACAGACAACTCAGAAAACGTAACATGGTTTTTCTCCTCGGCCGGCTTACAGTGGCCACCAGGGCGAATTAAGAATACGGTCAAACCAACCCTGCTTGGTCGCATTATTCAGATTACCGCGACCACCGAAGGAAATACGGGCATCGGCCACTTTACTTGATGAAACGGTATTGTCCGGCGTTATATCCTGCGGGCGGATCAGACCACTGATGCGGATATATTCTTCCCCTTCACTCAGGGTCAGCCATTTTTCACCGCGGATACGTAAAATACCGTTAGGCATAATTTCCGCAACCGATACCGATATCTGGCCACTCAGACTGTTAGAGCGATCAGCTTCACCCTTGCCGTTAAATTTACGGTCAGCCGAGGTATCGGAATCCAGACCCAGATTTTTCCAGCCTGGCACCGTACCCATCACACTGTTAGGCACAATACTGTTGGTGGAGGTTTTATCCGACTTGGTTTGCGCCGATTTTGATGACTGATACTGCTCATCAAAAATCACCGTAATAATATCGCCGACACGACGCGCCTGCTGATCGGTGTACAAACCAAAACTGTAGCGCGCCTGAAATAAAGAACCATTGGCCATTGGTGGTGGCTGCAGGCTTTCGGCGGATACCGGCGCGTAATCCGGATCATCCGGATACACCTCAGGCTCCAAAGGTACTGAAGTACAGGCCTGCAATGTTATAAGCATCAGCGCGGCCAGAGATAAACGGGATGAAAACAGCGTATTCATAACAACCTCCTTACACGTTCTGCGTCAGGAACTGCAGCATCTGATCGGCGGCGGATACAACCTTCGAATTCATTTCGTAGGAACGTTGCACGGTAATCATTTTTACCAGCTCTTCCACCACTTCAACGTTAGAGTTTTCCAGTGCTCCCTGCTCTACCGTACCAAAGCCTTCTTCATTCGGTACGCCTACCTGCGGTGCACCACTGGCGGCGGTTTCATAGAACACGTTACCACCCACTGCCTGCAGACCGGCCGGATTAATAAAGTCGACGGTTTCAATCTGGCCCAGCTCCTGCGGCGTCGGATCACCAAACAGGGTGGCCTGCACAATCCCGTCTTTACTGACGGTGAGCTTATTGGTCTGCTCAGGAATGGTTATCTGCGGCTCCAGCGGATAGCCGTTCACGTTCACCACCACCCCTTCATTATTGATATGAAAGGTACCGTCACGGGTATAACCGATGGTGCCGTCCGGCATCGCGATCTGGAAAAAACCACGGCCGTTAATGGCCATATCCAGTGGCTGATCGGTCAGCTGCAGGGAACCTGTGGTGAAAATCTTTTGCGTACCCGCAGTACGTACACCGGTACCCAGCTGCAGACCCGACGGCAAACGGCTGTCAGCCGAGGAGTTGGCACCGGGCTGGCGCTGGATCTGATACAGCAGGTCTTCGAATACCGCGCGGTCCTTTTTAAAGCCGGTGGTGGATACGTTGGCCAGGTTGTTAGAAACCGTGGTTAACGCCAGATCCTGTGCTTCCAGTCCGGTTTTACTTACCCAAAGTGCATTTAACATAGGTCAGCTCCTGTTACTGGTTGGCCAGAATTTGTGTGGTTGCGGCGGTATTTTCATCCACCCGTTTCATCAGCTTTACCTGCATTTCGTACTGGCGGTTAAGGGCGATCAAACTGGTCAGCTCGCTCACCGCATTGACGTTACTGCCTTCAACAAAACCGTTAACCAGTGTGATATTGGGGTCGGCAACCGCTGGCGGTGTGGCCGGATCACGGAAACGGAACAGGCCGTCTTCGCCTTTTTCCAGCGCCTGCAGATCCGGGCGCACCAGCTTAAGCTGCACCGGTTCGGCGACCGCTGCCGGGTTTTCCCCCAAAGGCTGGATCGTCACGATACCGGCGCGGCTGACTTCAATACTCTGAAACTCTGGCAGCACCACAGGCCCGCCATCGCCAATCAACTGCAGACCACTGCCATTCACCAGACGACCATCGGCATCGACGCTCAGATCGCCGGCACGGGTGTATGCTTCCTGGCCGTCGGGTCCCTGCACCGCAAACCAGCCATCACCTTCAATGGTCACGTCCATACGGTTGCCGGTTTCCATCAGAGGGCCCTGACGGAAATCACTGGCCGGGCGTTCAGTCATGGCATAAGCACGGGTTGGAAAATGATCGCCAAATACGCCCATCGCCCGGCTCTGGGTGTAATCGGAGCGGAAGCCTGTGGTACTGGCATTGGCCAGGTTGTTGGCGTGTGCGGCCTGCCCCAGCGTATTTTGCTTGGCACCTGACATGGCAATGTATAAAGCGCGGTCCATAATTCTGCCTCTGTTCTTGCGGGTAAGACGGAAAATCCACCTTACCGAATGAGTTACAGGAAACATTGCAGAGGACGTGCCAAAACCATAAAAGTCATTATTTTCAATAACTTATGATTTTTTGACGGTATCAGACGGGAAAAAGCGCGGAAAAAACGGCAGCCTCTTCCGCCAGAGGGGAAGAGGCTTGCCGCCAGGCAGTCATCAGATATTCAGAATGGTCTGAGTGACCTGATCGGTAGTTTCAATGGTTTTGGCACTGGCCTGGAAGTTACGCTGGGCAATGATCAGCCCAACCAGCTCTTCCGATAAATCCACGTTAGAGTCTTCCAGTGCCGATGAGCGCACCTGACCAAAGGAAGCCGTACGTGGAGAGCCAACCGTCGGATCACCCGATTCAAAAGACTCGGCCCAGGATGTGTCGCCCAGCGGGGTCAGACCTTCCGGGTTGCGGAAGTTGGCCAGAGCCACCTGCCCCAGTGTCTGTGCCTGACCGTTGGTAAAGCGGGCGAAGATAATCCCTTCCTGATCCACTTCCAGTCCGGTCAGACGGCCAGTGGTGTAACCATTCTGGCTCACTTCGTTAACCGCAAAGGCACTGCCGAACTGAGTAGAGCCACTCAGGTCAATCTGGAAGTTGGAGTTGCTTGGCGGATCGGACAGAGGCAGACCACCTTCCAGCACGTTCACCGAACTCAGGGCACCGGTCGGATTACCATCAGCATCCTTAGGGTCCCAGTTGGTGATGTAGATATCACCTGTCGATACCGGATCAAAGCCGCCGTCCTGATTAAAGAACAGTTCAAAACGTGCCGGCGTTGGCTCCAGATTCTGCGGGAATGGCAGAGTCGGATCAGGATCCCCCACATCGAAGCCATCCACCTGAACATACATTGCCCACAGGTTGGCCTCGTTCGGACGGCTCGGATCAACCGGCTCCTTAACGAAATACTGTGTCATGACATGGGTATTACCCAGACTGTCATAGATATTCATTGAGGTGGCATGGTTGTAGGTGTCCTGATCTTTCGGATCAAAAGCATTCAGGGTGTAAGGGGTAAACTCATCCGGTGTCAGCGCACCGAAAATACCGGATACCACCGGATCAGGCTGACTCAGGGTGTAGTTCTCGTTCAGGATAAAGGTCACCACACCACCCACTGCCGCAGACAGGTCAGCACTGGTACTGCCGCCCAGTACCACCGGACCGGTGTTATCGGCGCCCTGCACCACCAGCGAATCGGAAGTGACCGGACTGGAAATACTGAGCTTGATATCGCGGCCAATTTCATTGGTGATGACCAGATCACCGGCAGCGGTAATTTCGGCGTTGAAACCCGGCAATGTCGTGCCGCGGTAGGAGTTAATTTCGTCGGCAATATCTTCCAGCGAGGTAGAGGTTAATACCTGACCATTCAGCGTCAGCTTCATATCATTGCCAGGGCTGTTATAACCCGACAGCGGAATATTCATGGTGGTCAGTGCCGATGCCGTGACCCCTGGCTGCTTGTTGAACAGAGCAACAATGGCATTGGCCTCACTGCGTTCAGGAATAACGATTTCAGTTTCTTCACCGTCCGGATCAGTCAGCACGACCGTCTGACGCGGATATTCATTATTCACACCCTCAATACCGGTAGTCAGCAGCGTACCGTCAGACGGGTTAGCCTGCAGCAGACCATAGAGATCGGCGGCGGTAATATCCGGGCCTGAGGCACTGATATTACTGATCGAAATAATCGACGCTTCACCGGCTTCAGTGGCACGAAGTTCCAGCTGATACTGTGGCGGCACCACATTCGGTTCAATTTCGACCGCAGCCGCCTGCACACCGATGTAACCATCGGCATCCTGACTGTTCAGCTGGCGGTTAATACTGGCCGCCAGTTGCTGCACCGAACGATATTCTTCATCCAGCGTAATCAGCACAGAGCCACTGCGGTTTTCGTTATCCGGAGCCGGTACTGTCAGGTTAATGCGGAAGCTGTTGGATTTATCCACCTCGTCTTCACCGGTAACCACAAACAGGCTGTCAAAGCCCAGTGCTGCAACCGCCTGCGGTTCAGCTACGGTTGGTGTCACCGAGATACCTTCACCGGAGCCCACATTGGTGTTAGTGAACACCAGCTGACCGCCCACCGCATCCACGGTAACCTTACCGGCGATACCCGCGGCACCGATATACACATCAATCTGTTGCTGAATGGCCACTGCCAGATCGTCCAGCGAAGCATAATTCGCCGGCGGAATGGTAATGTTGAACGGACCGCCACCATTACCGGTTGTACTGGTGACTTCCAATTGGAAAACGTTATTGGCCTGAACCGGTTCAACGCCATTGTCGAAGCGGTTACCTGTCAGGAAGCCAATGCTGTCCAGACTCAGACCCACAGAAGACACCGAGTTATTGGCAATCTGCAGATAGTCCCCCTGTGTTGCCGGAGCCTGAACCTGAAACTCAATACGGCCGGCATTATTAACAGCCAGCACTTCTTCGTTACCCGCCCCCGCAGTCGCAGTGATCTGCGTATTAATCTGCGCCACGGCATCAGCAATACTTAAAGTGGCATAACCCGACCCCGGAGCCGCGCCCTGCCAGGCTGCCTGGCTCAGGTTAATCGGATAGGTAGCACCGGTTTCGGTAGCGATGGTAAAGGCCAGTACGTTACCGCTACCGGCACTGATATCCAGCGCGCCATAGAGGTTGCTGGCGGTCAGCTGGGCAAACTGCCCGGGATCAGAAGCCACGATATTCAATGATGGTGTGGCGGTAGTACGGGTCGTCGTAGATGTGCCGGGAATGCTGCGGAAGTCAGCGGTCAATGCACCGGAACCTACAAAGAGCAGTGAGCCCTGAGTACCTGCGGTCACGGCACCGGCCGCACCAAAGGCCGCCATAGTGGCGGAGTTGGTAAAGGCAAAGCTGGAACCATCCGTTGCGCTGTAGCCAGCACGCTGGAACACCAGATTACCGGTGCCATCCGTTGTCGCTGTCAGCTGCTGGGAACCCAGCACGGTATCAATCGACTGCTGAATCAGAGTCAGGGCTTCTGCCTGAGTAGAGCCGGCCGGAATCGCCTGCAGCGTTATGGTCTGCACGCCGTTGCCGTCACCCAGGTCAACATCAAAGGTTTCACCACCGGCGGTACCGGCAGTGGCCACGTTGGCGACGGTATTACCACCACCCAACGCACCATCAAAAGCCACCGCTGCCGGCGTGCCGCCAGTCGTTGGCTGACCGGCAGAATCCAGAATACTGCGGGTCGACTCGGCAATACCGGAATCTGCAGCACCGATTGCCAGACCATTGGATACCAGCTGCAGACCCTGCTCCTGCAATACCTTTTCACTGGCATTCAGGTTCAGAATGGCCGATGCCAGATTGGTCAGTCGCGGTGGCTGATTGGCAACCTGAATACGGATGTCGCCCAGTACACCATTAACCACACCATTCTCATTGGCAGCGTAGCCCTGTAAACGGGAGCCGTTATTGGCCACCACATAGCCATTTTTATCGAGAGAGAAAATCCCGGCACGGGTGTAAGACACGCTGCCGCGATCCTCCAGAACAAAGAAGCCGTTACCGTCAATGGCCATATCCAGCGCACTTTCAGTGCCGCTGATATTACCCTGGCTGAACTGCTGACGGACGTTATCCACCATAACCCCGCTGCCGACCGGTTTAACACCGGTACCCAGCAATGTGGTGGTGTACACGTCGGAAAATTCCGCCCGTGATTGCTTAAAGCCGGTGGTACTGGCGTTGGCAATGTTATTACCTGTTACCTCAAGGTCGGTCGAGGCAGCCCGAATACCACTTAAACCAATATTAAAAGCCATAATCTAGTCTCCGTTGCCCGTTCCGAACTACTCATCCAGAATCTGTTTAATCTGATCCAGCGAGGCACTGCGACCGCCCGCCAGATTCAGAGTGACCGTTCCACTGCCGCTCATGGTGACGCTGTCAACCCGTGAGCTCATCTGCATTCCTAACTCTTCTGATTTGCCACCCATAGTGCCGGTGACTTTGAATACGTACTCACCAGCCGGATAAGGCACAGGAATCTTGTTGCCTTCGGCATCGAGGACCAGCTCACCGTCTTCGTCTTTGTAATATTCCTGACGGTTAAGCTTATTCACATCGATGTCGATAATTTCGCCATCGACCATCATATTCAGACCGTCCCAGCGAACGGACATCGAGCCGGCGGTACGGTTACCCAGTGGAATCTGTTCCAGCAGAACGCCATTTTCGTCTTCGATGCTCAGTTGCAGATTGCTGGCACTTTCCGGCACCTCGGTGTAGCCACTGACCACCCCGCCACTGAGCAGCAGACCGGTTTCATTGCCTTCCACAATGACCGACTGGCCGACAAGGCTGGATGCCTGTAACGCCGAAGCCGAGTTAAAGCGCGACATCATGCTTTCACTGGTGGTATTGAGTTTGTCGATCCCTTCTACCGTGGAAAACTGTGCCAGCTGTGCCACAAAGGCCTGGTTATCGGTCGGTTCCAGCGGGTTCTGATTGTTCAGCTGAGCAACCATCAGCTCCAGAAACGCATCACGTCCCAGTTCGTTATCTTTTGGCTCCGCACTGTTGCTGGGCTTGCGGTACTGATCCAGCGCAGCAGTGTTATTACCGACTTCATTAATTGCCATAACCTGCTCCTTACTGTCCCAGAGTCAACGTACGTTGCAGCATCTGTTTTGCGGTCTTCAGCACCTCTACATTCATCTGATAGCTGCGCGATGAAGACATCATATCGGTCATTTCTTCAACGATGTTCACGTTCGGGTAGTACACATAACCATCTTCATTTGCCATTGGGTGATCCGGCTGAAAACGCTGCTGCAACGGCGCATCCTTCTCCACAATCCCCATCACCTGAACACCGGCTCCGGTACCATCTTCAATGCTTTGAAACTCGTTATTGGCATTCACTTCCATAAAAGTTTTATGCATCACCGCAAACCAGGGCTTACGTGCACGGTAGGTTTCATCGACCGAGCTGGATGCACTTTCTGCGTTGGCGATATTACTGGCGGTCGTGTTAATCCGGATCGACTGAGCATTCATGCCGGAACCGGCGATATCAAATACGTTGGATAACGACATAATTATTCTCCCCGGATCGCGCCTTTCATGCCTTTGAACTTGCCACTGAGAAATTCAAAGCTGGCGTTGTAATTCATGCTGTTACGGCCATACAGCGCCTGCTCCATCTGCGAGTCGACGGTGTTGCCATCAATGGAGGGCTGAATCGGATTGCGGTACAGCAATTCATCATCGCGCTGGCTGTGACCACTGAGATGACCGGAGTGAGTGCGCTCCAGCGCTACGCTGCTACGGGAGTTAATCTCTCCGGCCAGTACAGCCTGAAAATTGATGTCACGTGCTTTAAACCCCGGGGTGTCGGAGTTAGCCAGATTATTCGCCAGAATTTCTGCCCGCGCCGCGCGCAGCTGCAGTGCAGAAGGATGAACGCCGAGAGCGTTGGTGAAATTGATAGAGGCCATAATCTGATTCTCTTACGTGACTATGACTGGAAGATAGCAACCCCTGTGCCAAAAAAAATAATCCTTATTTTTCAATAGGTTGAAAATAAAAAGCCGCCCTTTAAGGCGGCAATGGAGCGGCAATTCAACGGCAACGGCAAACCTTTACCGACCGGCGGCAAACAGGCTATACACCTCCGATCTTCTTCGCCCGGTACACAATCCCCGGATGGCATTGCACCATTTCGAAATAATCGCTCAGGTTATTCATTGCCTCTGAAGCTCCCAGCATCAGGTAACCACCAGGATTCAGGCTGCCATGCATGCGTCTCAGAATGTCGTGCTTCAGATCGGCAGAAAAATAGATCAGTACGTTACGGCAGAAAATAATGTCGAATTTCCCCAGCAGAGAGAAACTCTGCTGCAGATTCTGGGCACGGAAATCCACCCGGCTGCGCACCTGGCTGTTAATACGCCAGCGATCTGAATCCACCTCATCGAAATACACTTTAAGATGCTGATCGTTCATACCACGGCGGATAGCCAATTGTTGATACACCCCCTCTTTAGCTGCAGCCAGAGAACTGGGGGAAATATCCGTTGCGGTAATACGCTCGCCAGTCATCAGCTGACCCGGATTCTTTTTTCTGAACTCTTCAATCTCAATACTGAGAGAATAAGGTTCCTGGCCGGTAGAACAGGCTGCCGACCAGATTTTCAGCGGACGCCGGTGTTGTGCCAGTTCTGGCAACAGCTTCTCACGAAAAATCCGGTAAGGGTGTTCGTCACGGAACCACAGGGTTTCGTTGGTGGTCATCGCATCGATAACACTTTCCTGCAGGCTGCGGTTGCGCTCCATAGCAACCAGCAGGTCTGAAATACTGGCAACCGATTCCCGTTCCATCATGCGCCGCAGACGACTGGTAACCAGATATTCTTTGCCTTCGCCCAGCATAATACCGCTGCTTTTTTCCAACATCTGACGGAAGCGGTTATATTCATCCACTGACATGTCTTTGGTCATAATTTCATCCACATAGCCTAACCGGCTGCATTCACTTGTCGTACTACCCGTTCAGCCAGAATGTCCGGATCAAACTTGGCAATAAAATCGTTGGCTCCCACTTTTTCCACCATCGCCTTGTTAAAGACACCACTGAGAGAAGAGTGCAGCACAATGAAGAATCCTGCCATACGGCTGTCACCACGCACACGCGTGGTCAGGGTATAACCGTCCATCTCCGGCATTTCGATGTCAGAAATCATCATCATGTAATGATCACTGATGTTTTCTCCGGCCTCGGCAATGGCATACAGATGCTCCCAGGCTTCACGCCCGTCATTCAGTGCAACCACTTCTACACCGACATTTTCCAAACAACGGCTTACCTGTTTACGGGCAATTTTAGAGTCATCAACAATCAGCACTTTTTTAGCTTTCGCTTTGGCATGAACATCCTCGCTGACCACCCCTTCACTGATCTGTTCATTAACCGGCGAAACTTCCGCCAGAATTTTTTCCACATCAATGATTTCGACCAACTGCTTATCCACTTCAGTAACCGCCGTCAGATAATGCTCACGACCGGTTCCCTTTGGTGGCGGATGAATATCTCCCCAGTTCATATTGATGATGCGTTCCACACCAGCCACCAGAAAGCCCTGAGTTTTCAGGTTGTATTCGGTAATGATGACGAAAGCATTTTTCAGATCCTGCAACGGCGTGTTCCCCGTTGCCATGCTCATATCCATGATCGGAATCGTGCCCGAACGGATATGCGCCACACCACGGACCACCGGGTTACTGCCCGGCAGAATTGTCAGTTTCGGGCATTGCAGCACTTCTTTAACCTTAAAGACGTTGATGCCATAAACCTGCCGTCCATTGACGCGAAACAGCAGCAGCTCAAGCCGGTTTTCACCAACCAGCTGCGTGCGCTGATTCACTGTGTCTAACACACCTGCCATAACAAGCTCCCAAAAAATCGATCCGGCATGACCTTTGCTGTACCTGCTGAACCCACAGATTTAACGCCAGATAAATGACATTCAGTATCACGTGTTTATGAGCATAGTAGAGAACCAGCGCCGCTGTCGGATATTTGCTGCAATTTTCCTTGCTGCAATTCCGCTGCTGTACGCACCGGCGCCCCAGGCTTCCGGTTGGCAACAGGATGTTGAACAACGCCTGCTTATTCGCTGGAAGGAAATCAGTGGTCATGAATCTGACAGTGCACTTTCCTTTCCGGGGCTGCCGGCAGACTACCAGCTTCCCGATTGCGAGGGAGGCTTCGATCTGGCTCTGGTCAAACCTCTGCAGGCCGGGCGCAACGGACTTGAACTCAGCTGTAATACGCCCTACTGGAAGCAGCATCTGGCCGTTCAGCTGCACATTTACAAAGCGGTTGCCGTACTACGGAAACCCGTCAGCGCCGGCCAGCCCCTGACCCCAGATGATATTTCCATGGTGCGCCATGACACCGGAGAACTGACCAAAGGCTATTACCTCCATCCGGAAGATGTTCAGGAGCAGATCAGCCGCCGCAGCCTGCGCGCCGGCACCGTACTCAGTCCGGACATGCTCGATCCTCCCGTCATCATAAACCGTGGCGAGAGGGTCAAAATCCGCGTCAACCGCCCGGGTATCCGCATTGAAATGAACGGTACCGCGCTGGAAAATGGCCGGCAGGACGAACGAATCCGGGTGCGTAATGAGCAGTCACAGAAAATCGTTTATGGCCGGGTGGCCGGACGGGGCTTAGTACAGGTCGAATAAAATTTCAAAAAATTGCTAAAGTTCCAACTATGGCCGCCGATAACACCTATGCAGGAGTGTAAAATGCCTAACTGGCTCGGAGATTTGTCTATGAATATCAATAAGTTAACCGGTGGTGTAGATAACAGTTCACGCACCCGTAACGAACCGGTAAATAAAGACCCGGCACCAACCGCCAAAGCGCAGGAAAGCGCAGTCTTCACCGATCAGGTCAAGCTGAGCGCCAGCAGCAAAAGCATTCAGCAGGTTGAAGCGGAAATCCGTGAAATGCCTGACGTCGATGACGCAACCGTAGAACGCATTCGCGGAGCCATCGAAAAAGGCGAATACAAGATCGACTATGAAAAGCTGGCAGGAAAAATGCTTGATTTTGAGGATCGTCTCAACTGAAGCAGTGAACTCCTATGAGCACAGACATCGCGCAATTCGCAGCTTTCCTGCAAACCGAGCTGGAATTAACCACGGGAATCCACGCGATTCTTGAACAGGAACGGGATGCTCTGGCCAACAACGACCTGCAAGGCCTGCAAACACTCCAGCAGGAAAAAACACTCTGCCTCCGCCAGTTACAGGATCACGCCGAACAACGCCTTCTATGGATGAAAGCATCGGGCCTGCCACAATCTGCGCAATGCCTTCAGCATCAGGATATTGCCGCTGCGGCAAACATCCGCCTCCTATGGTCCAACCTTGAGAACCAGTACAAACAGAACCAGAAGCTATCGGTTCAGCTCTCCGATATCGTCCTTCACGCCCGTCATCGCACCCTGCAAAAACTTAAAATCTTGCGTGGTCAGCAGAATGATCCACACTTATATAACGATAAAGGGAAAGCAAGCAGCCTGAAGCAGGGACAAGGGTACATTCAGGTCTGATCATGTCTGGGAACCAAGGGCAATGTCTGAGGAAAAAAATCAAGAATACCTGCTCGATGAACCGGAAGATATTTACGGAGCATTGCGCAAAATCGTCCTGATGGGCACACCGGTTAAAGTACGGATTGACGGCAGCGACGAAGAGTTCACCTCCGCCATTCCACAAACAGACTTTAAAAGCCGCAGCTTTTTCATGGACAAAGTCATTCCGCAACATGGCAATGATCTTATCCGGGCGGGAAAACGCTTTCATATAGAATGCGACAGTCAGGGTGTGCGTATTGAATTCCGCATGACCGGCCGGCTGAAGTACCAGCCCCAGAAAGAACAATACCGTGCGGAGTTTCCTGAACAGGTTCTGTATCTGCAGCGCCGTACTGCCTATCGCGTCGCCGTTCCACCTGCGCACAACATTTTGCTGAAAATTAAAATGAACGATGGTGAAGGCGATTTGCTCGGTCGTCTGCTTGATCTGTCATCAAGCGGCTTCAAAGCTCACTTCAGCGCTAATGTTAAAAAGCGCTTGGAAGAGCAACGTGATTTTCCTATCGCGCGGGTAAGATTTAACAAAGAAAACACCATGGACTGCAGCCTGGAAGCCCGCCATATCATCAATGATGACGAAGGCAATACTATCTGCGGCTTTGCCTTCACCATGATATCGGCCATGGCACAGCGCTACCTCGACCGCCTGATCACCGAATTTCAGTGGGAAGAGCGCCACCATAAAGACCTCGAAGAAGAATCTCTGGGTGACGTTTAACAACAAAGGCTGACAGCACCGCTGTCAGCCGTTAAAATGCCCGCCTCTCCCTATAGTTCAACCGGATAGAACGGATGCCTCCTAAGCGTCAGATTCAGGTTCAAGTCCTGATGGGGAGGCCACCAGGCCTGCGATTTTCAGCACCATAACGGCAAACAATCTGAGAACACCGGCGTCTGCCAAACCTTCTGATTAATAATTAATCAATTTTCTTGCATCCAGCCTCGCGTAAGGATCTCCTTTACTCATAATGAAAGATCCGCTGCTGAAGTTCCTCAGCCTCAGCATCTTGAATAAAGCGCCCATTTATTTTTTACTACTGACAAACTAAAAAGTATGCCCCAGCAGGAGTTCTTGTATGCGCAGTACCGGTTTGGCCGTCTTATCTATGTTTCTGTATTCGGCAACCTCTATGGCAGATTTACCTCACACATTTTCCGCGAATACTCCGGCCAGAGCTTCTGAAGTAAATGAAAACTTCGAATATCTTGCAGGGCAGATTTCTGATCTGAAATCCGGAGACACTAACCAGTCTGGTTTTCAGTGCTCAGATAATGCTATCGACATTCCTTATACTTACTCAAAAAAAACCGCACCGCTCGGAACATCATTCTACCTTGGTGATACCGAATACCGCTTAACCAAATACAAAGTTGTCGATCCTGTAAACGGTGATATTTATCACATCACCTACCCGTTTCAGGTAACAGAGAAAGATGATGGTAGTCGCTATGTTATGTTTTCTCCCGTGACCTTTATTCCCCTTGGGAGCAGCGACTATGTCTGCAATAACACCACTCTTTCCGGCTATCCCAGCGCCTACAATAAAAACGTTGGCTTCAATGTAATCCGCAGCAAACATTATTCAAACTTCGGTGAAGATAGTCCCTATGAATTCAGAAACCACTATGAAAAGGCAAACGTATCGTTTTCAGCGAATGTGGTTCTCGGAAACCGGATTATGTCGCTTGGTTTTATAAGCAATACGCTAAGACAGGCAAAGAAAGTCGTCAGTATAGGAGATTACGATTTTACTGATGATGACGTCAGCGTTAATTCGGACTTTTCTGAGGAAATTACGGAGCTGAGTAACCTTCTGGATCACATTATCATTGAGAAGGTCAGCCCATGAAACTGGCTTTTATTCTTGTTTTCTTTCTGACCTTAACCGCCTGCGGTGGTGCTGGCGGTTCCGGAGACAGTACACCGGAAGACAATATACCAACGGATACAGACAACGGATCAGATAATTCCTCAGGCAGTGATACCGGCGATGGATCAGATAATTCCTCAGGCGGCGATACCGGCGACGGATCAGATAACTCCCCAGGCGGTGATACCGGCGACGGATCAGATAACTCCTCAGGCGGTGATACCGGTGACGGATCGGATAATTCCTCAGGCGGTGATACCGGCGACGGATCAGATAACTCCTCAGGCGGTGATACCGGTGACGGATCGGATAATTCCTCAGGTGGCGATACCGGCGACGGATCAGACAATTCCTCAGGTGGCGACACCGACCAGACAGCAAGCTGGGATAAAGCCCGCTGGAATCAGTTTAACTGGCAGTAATCCGCAGAACAGCACGGCTTTCTGGCCGTGCCGGTTCTTATACCGGATAAAACGGATATTCCTGTTTAAACAGCTCCAGCGAGAATTGCTCCCTGATCTGTTCAGAAAACTCCGCACGCCGTAAGCGGCGTGCGTCCACGCCCTGATATTGCAGCACAGACAAACACTCAAGGCATACGCCTTCGGTCTTTTTAGCCGACAGCGCTCCGGTGCCAATCTGTAAACGATCCTGATGATGGCGCAACGCCTGCACTTTCTGACAATAGGCAAGATGATAATCCTGCTCATAAAAAAGCCAGACACGGGTGTTTTTAAAGGCCAGGGTTTTATCTTTTAGGATACGTAATGCCTGCCCTTCGGCAGTCAGCATGCCGTTATCGAGAGCTTCACGCTCGGCATAGGTCAGCTGACGGGCGGGATCGAATAATTCAAAGTTGCCCAAGGCATCGGTTCCCATGCGTTCACGCAAACGGTTAAAGCCTTCATCCTGAAAAAAGTCGGTAATCTTCACGGCAATACCCGATCCAGAATGGTGGCAATCCGCCCTTCTGCATCAGTGCGGACTTTAAACTCCACCCGTCGTGAGCGCTCGTCATTTTCCACACCGTTATCGTCGCGCACAACTTTGGCTGATGACAGGCCATTCGCTGTCAGGTGAGATTTAAGCCAGTCTTTATTGGCGCTGACATCCGGTAATTCGAGCACGAAACCCAGAGCAGAACGCGTACGCTTTTGTGATAAATCCATATTGCGGATATAGGCATCATCATCGCTCAGGGCACCGTACCAGGCGCTGGAGGTATGGCCCTCTATACGCACCTCAAGAATATCGTCACGGTATTTTTCACGGGTAATAATACCGATATAACGAGGAAAAAAGTCCGCCAGTATTGACTGAAATTCCGGCTTAAGATCAGCGGCACCTTTATCGAACAGCACTTCGGTATTGTTAAAACGGAAGGTCAGGTCTTTATCCAGCTCCGCTCCCCAACGCTGCATATCATCAGCAAATTCGCTTTTTAAATCTTCGTATAGCTGCACACGCAGATGATCGTACAGAATGGCGACGTCGCGTATTTTATCGCGTTCCTGTTCGACATTAATCATGAAGACAATGGAAATCAGCATAAACACCATCATCAGGCCAGCCATTAAATCGGAAACGGCAACCCAGTGCCCTTCCTGCTCTTTCAGCTGCTCCAGTTCATTTTCATTCATCGATCTGTTCTGCCATTTGCACCAGTCGTTGCAGTTTCTCAGTCAGTGGTGAGTAATCACTGACAAATTTTTCGGACAACGCGGTCAGCTGCATACCGAAGGATTTCAGGGCTTTATTCAGCTCCTCTTCCATACTCTCATCCAGCACCACCACCTGACGTTCAACCCGCTCGCCGATACGCTGTAGTTGCTGCAGACTTTGCTGCTGCTGATCCTGTAAACGCTGGCCACTGTCGGTCAGATTCTGTTGCAGTTGCTGCTCAATGCTCTGCTGCATTTTACCCAGTTCATCAACCGCCCAGCGCTGCTGCATCTGCACGGCATCGGCCATTCCCTGAGTTAATGCAACAATACGGTCTTCAAGCTTCGGTAAACCATCGGCGGCGTGATTAACCAGATCGGCCAGACTGCCAAGCTGTGACTGAAGATTCGCGCGCTGGGCCTCCAGGCCGTTCAGCAGATCCTGCAACGACTCAGAAATACCATTGAACGCATTGGCATGTTTCACCATATATTCGAACGCCTGACTGGCTTCCTGCATAGAACCCGAGGTGCGCTCCTGCTCGGTAATCAGGGTATTTAACTGGTCTTTGTAATTCTGTTGCCACTCAAGCATGGCAATAACCGACTGGTTCAGGCGTTTGAAGTTATCGCCATACTGCTCATTAATTTTGGTATTGAATTCACGCATTACGGCTTCAATCGCATTAACCAATGCTTTAGCGTTGGCTTCTGCCATGCGTTCCTGATAACTGTCGAGGGCACCAATCACCTGATTCATACGCTCCAGAGTCTGCAGATGCTGACGCTGTAATAAATGCTGCAAACCGTTTTCCTGCTCCGGATTCATCTGGTCGGCAATATGCTTCAGTGAAGCATCCAGATCGTCGATGGTTGCCACCCGGGTCTGATTGACTTCACGCCGTCCGGTCTGTGCCAGAGCAGCGCGGATTTTCAGTGTCAGAGCACCCAGCAACCCCACAATGGATGACCAGAACGCGGTTTTCAGACCGTCCATCAGCTTCGGTACACTGCCCTGAATATCAGTCGTATCAAAATGCCATAAGCCAAGAGCCACACCGAGGAACGTGCCGAAAATACCAATACTGGTCAGAATATTGGGGGCAATTTCAGCGGTGCGGTTGGAATAACGGTAAAAGTGGAAGAACAGGGACAGCGCCGCTATTGCGATCATCAGCCCCAGTGTCCATCCGGAAAACTGCTCCATCATGAGTATCTGCTCTCTGGCCAGAGTGAGGTTTATTCCCAACAAGTCTAGTTCATGTTGGTTGTTTTGCTTCCCGGCTATAAAAACCGCCATATTCCCTTTTTCTGCCCCACAGGGCTTAATAAGGCGACCAAACACAAGGAGCCAGTATGCTGATCAGTAATATGGAAGTCGTCCCCGGTAAAAAAATCGCCACCCATCTCGGACTGGTGCAGGGCAGCACCGTGCGTGCCAAGCATGCAGGCCGTGACATTATGGCAGGGCTGAAAAACATCTTTGGTGGTGAACTCAAAGGCTACACCGAGCTGTTATCCGAATCCCGCGATGAAGCTCTGCAGCGTCTGAGCGAACAGGCCCGCGCTCTGGGCGCCAATGCGGTAGTCAATGTGCGCTTTTCTACCTCATCCATCGCCGCCGGAGCATCCGAAATCTTCGTCTACGGTACGGCGGTGATTCTGGAGGATCGCTGATGGGTCAGCTGATTGTCTTTCTGACGCTGCTGGCGCTGGGCTATGGCTTTGGCCGGCTGGCAGAATCACGTCATTACCGCAGCATTATTGCCCGCGAAGACGCCCTGCGCAGTCTGCTGGTACTACCAGACCGCATGCCACCCATTCAGTTTCAGAACCATGCCAGCACGCTGGTCACCGGCTCAGTGGTTATTTCGGTGGATTACTTTAAAACCGTTGCTGCAGGCTTACGTGGTTTATTTGGTGGCCGTGTGGGCGCCTATGAAAGCCTGCTGGATCGCGCCCGCCGCGAAGCCATTCTGCGCATGCAGGAAGAAGCGCAGAGCCTGGGAGCTGAGGCGGTGTTTAACCTCAAGTTCGAAACCAGCCGCATCGGCCAGAATGCCGGACAGGGGTTAGGGTCAGTAGAGGTACTGGCATACGGAACGGCTCTTATTCCAACACCGGTTTCTGCTTCTGCTGCGTCGGCAGTGGCACGCTGAGATGAGCGTCCCTCCCTTACACAACCATGCGCCCAGGCGGGGCTCGCCCCTGCCACAGGGCAACCCCAAACTGCCCGAACAGATCAATAACCGTAACGAACATCCGCTCAAAGACTTTCTGCTGCTGGCCGGCGCACTGCTGGTTTTGATGTTCGTGCTGACCCTGCTGCTGGGCTGGAGTGCCCAGTGGCTGGGGCCTAAGATTCCTTATTCCTGGGAAAGCCGCTGGTTCTCCTCCGCCCCGGAAGCCGTATCCGGCGCACTGCAGCCCACCACTCAGGACGCGCACGCTGCAGATACAGAACGCCAGCAGGCACTTCAGCAATTGCTGGACAACCTGCTCAGCCAACAAAGCTCGCCATTAAAGGTGCGGCTGCACTGGTTAGCGGATGAAGACACACCCAACGCCTTTGCCACACTCGGTGGCCATATATTCGTGACCCGTGGCCTGTTAACTCAGGTGTCGTCGGAAAATGCTCTGGCCATGGTGCTGGCCCATGAATATGCCCACGTGGAGCAGCGTCACCCAATGACTCTGGCGCTGGAACAACTGGCAATCACTCTGCTTGGCAGCGTCATCGGTGGTGAAGGGGCTGCCAGTATGATCGGCCAGCACACCAGTCTGCTGACGCTGTTAAGTTTCAGCCGGGATATGGAGCGCAGCGCCGATCAGCGCGCACTTGAAATACTGCAAAGCCATTATGGCCACAGTAGCGGAGCCGATGAGTTCTTCCGTAATATGCTCGCAGAACACGATGGAAGCCGCTGGGCGCTGATGTTCCAGACCCACCCATTAACCAGCGAACGCCTGCAACAGATCAGTCAGGCCGGTTCAGCCGCCGTGCCTGTAACTACCAGCCAGCTGACGCCACTACCGGCTCTGCTGCAACTGAATGGCGGAGCAGGTAGTAAAGAAGCTCAGATTCCGCAGCCATAAAAAAGCCCGGCCAGAGCCGGGCTTTTTTATTCGGTCAGAAACCAGGATTACTTCAGGTTATCCAGGTAACGCTCAGCATCCAGTGCGGCCATACAGCCGGTACCGGCCGAGGTAATGGCCTGACGGTAGATGTGGTCGGACACGTCACCGGCGGCAAACACACCTTCAACACTGGTTTGGGTTGCATTGCCGTTAGAACCGCTCTGCACTACCAGGTAGCCGTCTTTCATTTCCAGCTGGCCTGCGAAAATGCCGGTGTTTGGTGAGTGGCCAATAGCCACGAAGATACCTTCGAGCTCAATATTCTGGGTCTCACCGGTTTCACGGTTTTTGATGCGCATACCGGTTACGCCCATATCGTCACCCAGCACTTCGTCCAGCTCACTGTTCCAGTGAATCGTCACGTTACCGTTAGCCGCTTTTTCCATCAGTTTATCGGCCAGGATTTTCTCAGAGCGGAAGCCTTCACGACGGTGAATCACCACTACCTCAGAAGCGATGTTCGACAGGTACAGCGCTTCTTCCACGGCGGTGTTACCACCACCAATCACGGCGACGCGTTTTTTGCGGTAGAAGAAACCATCACAGGTCGCACAGGCAGAAACACCTTTACCTTTAAAGGCTTCTTCACTTTCCAGACCCAGATACTTGGCGCTGGCGCCGGTAGCAATGATCAATGCATCGCAGGTGTATTCACCGCTGTCGCCTTTCAGGCGGAAAGGACGCTGCTGCACATCAACTTCGCTGATCTGATCGAACACAATTTCAGTTTCAAAGCGCTCAGCATGGGCTTTCATACGCTCCATCAATTCTGGCCCCTGAACGCCCATGGCGTCACCCGGCCAGTTATCCACTTCGGTGGTGGTGGTCAGCTGACCACCCATCTGCATGCCGGTGATGATCACCGGATTCAGGTTGGCGCGCGCGGCATAAACCGCAGCGGTGTAACCGGCAGGACCGGAACCCAGAATCAATAACTTAACGTGGCGTGCTGCGCTCATGCTGATGCGTCTCCAATGTCAGAATTCGGTGTCAATGGCGGCCATTATAGGGAGCAATGCCGCCGGGATAAATCGATGGACGATTTAAATGCCCGATAATGCCCGATACAGAGTGTTTATCCGGCAACAACAGCCTGCCGTTTACGGACCAGCCACGACAATTGCCCGCAGAGTAGCGGTAAAAAGCCCAGGGGGTAAATTAATATTGTCAATCTGCTCATCCATCCTGCCTATCACCGGGTTCCAGACCAGCAGCCCTGACATTCCTGTCTATACTCGCAGTAAGGGGAAAATATCCAGTCCCCGGCAACGTTCAGTTACAAATTGGCCTGCTTTTGTATTTCCTTTTAATTTCAATGAGTTAAAGAGGCCAGATGACAAATAAACGGTTTCCGTCAAAGTCCTTTTGTTGTTCCCTTTGCGCCACTGGGGCAGCATAACCGGACACGGAATAACAAGAACCCATAAAAGGTCGGCTAGCATGCAAAAGCGGCAAGAAATACAACAGCGCTCACGTCTGGGCACCCTGCTCATTCATAAAGGACTGATCACCCGCCAACAACTGGACGAAGCACTCACACTGCAGGCCCAAAGCGGCATGCGCCTTGGTGAAGTACTGGTTAACAACGGTTGGTTAACCGAACGTCAGCTCAGCAAAGCACTGAAGAAACAATCCCGTTATCGTCTGATTGCCGCCATCAGTGCCGTCCTGCTTGGCCCTATTCAGCCATTTATGGCCAACGCCAATGCCGCAACAGATAACAGCGCCATTGCAGAGCAGCAGATTACCGAGCGCAGTGGCATGCAGATGATGTCCGACAGCGCAATGTCTGATATTACCGCTCAGGGCGCAATGACCAACTATGAACGCCTGCTGGATATCGTAAACAGTGATCTCGACAGCAATGATGCAGCCATTACCACGCTGGAAAGCCTGGCGTCATCATTGATTCCCGGCACCAACCTGCTGGATGCTGAAATGGAAGTGTCCGGTGTTGAATACGAACCCGGTCCACGTACCACCATCAATGCCGACGGTTCGCTGGAAGTACAGATGCCGACCACCATCAAGCAGATTGCCTTCCGCAACGTAAGAGTCGCTGGCTCTGAGGGTCAGCATATGGGCGATGTGATTATCCGCGATATCAGCTTTGGTGCCGGTACCAGCGTCAAAATTCAGCTGCGATGAATTACTGCTGCATTAGTGCACAGAAAAATAAAAACGCCGTATACACGGCGTTTTTTTATGCCTGTTATCTGCATTACTGAGCAAGAAAGCGCTGAATTAACATCGCCTTATCGACATCGGCGCTGTCGCTGGCGATCTGATCCAGCTGACCACGTTGTATCTGACTGAGTTTACTCACATCCATATTGGCCAGAATAGCCTGACTCACCAGGTTGGAGGTTTCCCCCTGCAGGTGTTCCAGCAACAGCGGATAATGCTGCGGATTACGGCTCAGGGTCATCCCGGCGGCATAACGCTCACGACTCGACGATGAGCCCAGGTGAGCAATGATTTCAGGCTCCAGATTGGTCAGTCCGGCGTTATTGGCCGCCATAATGGCTGAGGCTGCCTGCGGGCCGTCCAGACGCTCACTTAACAGCTGTGTCAGTTGTTGCTCCTGACTGCTGTTATCGCTGCCCTGCCGTTCGAGCTGACGCACCATGCTGCCCATGCTGATCAGGGCATTAGCCTGAACGTTAACGCTTTCCTGAGTATTGCGCGCCAGTGAATCCAGTGCGGAATACGCCCGCGGCGTAACCTGTCCTGAGGCAGACAGGGCCACCATCAGGCGTACTTTCTGCATATCCACCGCTTCACCGGCGCCCTGTGGCAAGGTCTGCAATACGTCGAGCATAAAGTCCTCAGCCTCCGGCCGACCACTGATGCCGAGCGCAAAAATCAGATCACGCCCGGCCTCATCACTGAGTTCCATCCCCTGACCCTGCAGAGCGTCGGCCAGTTCATAAGGCGAGAGGTTATCCAGCAGATATTCCGCGGCACGGATCAGGCGGGCGGTATTACGTTCTTTGGCAAAACCGGCAAACACTGCCCACATATCAGCGGCAGAATTCACCGGTGAAGCAAAATCGGCGGTACTTACCTGACGCATCTGCCAGCGCTGTGCAGCATTGGCACCGGCATTAAAGGTGTAACGGCTCAGATCGGCATACGGCGGAATAGCTTCAGCCTGAATACGGAACTCGATATAGCCCTGCTGCCCCGCCACCTGCAGCGCCTGACGCTCGGTGGATGTCAGCTGCTGCGGCAGACAACCACCATCGCTGACAATACGCCAGTCGCTGCGGTTAGCGGCAAAATCCCGGCTGAGCAGCGATAAATCGCTATCCGCGCGGAACACCGCCCGTTCACTGCCTGCGCCTGTCTGGCGGTAACGGTATAAGCGCTGCAGCGAGTCATAGGCATAACGGTAGGTTTCGCCTTCATGACCGACAGACAGTCCTTTCAGCAGCTGGCTGATCACCGCCAGCGGGTGCTGCTCCATCAGTCCCAGATCATTAAACGCCACAAACACCGCCCCCCGGGCACTTTGTACGCGGCTGAGATAGGGCAGATCCGGCAAGGTCGCCGCGCCATCGCCTTCATCAACCCGGATATCCGTGGCCACTGCGCGCACAAGATCACCATTTGCCTGCTGCAGCTGAGTGCGGAAACTCACATTAGAGGCATACACCTGCTGACCATTCAGGCGCGACAGCACCTCAACCCGCACCCGGTACGCAGCTTTCAGTGGCTGACCCGCCGCACATTGCAGTGGCTGTGCAGTCTGGCTCTCATCAAGATCGGCCGCATTGACAAAGGCCGGTGGTTTGGTCGGCAGGGTCTGCAGATAAAGATAAAAGCCTGCTCCGCTCAGCATCAGCAAAGCCAGCAGTGACAACAGAATTCGTAGCAACCAACGCATGATGATCATGGGCTCCGTTTTTGAGCAGTCTGTCTGTAAAAGCAAAAGGCCCTTCACAGGAAGGGCCTCGGGTTTACCGTTCAGGCAGCGTTACTCAGAAACTGAGCGGACGGCTGGCCTCTTTATCGAACAGCGTTTTGTCTTCGTGGTAACCGTCCCACTGCACATCGGCATTATCACCGAACGCATTGGTTTCGATACCGAAGACACGCAGGAAAGTATCCACATAACCACGGCCGGAAGACAGCAGGCTGTGCAGGGATTCCTGCTTGTACATTTCATAGCCTTCAGCACCGTTACGCATACCTTCTTCCAGCTGATAAGGCATCGCCAGTTCCAGAACCCAGACTTTGAATTCTGCGCCCAGCTGCAGCAGATCCGGAATAAAACTCAGAATACTGGTCACGCGCAGATAAGCTTCCGCCGACAGCCACAGATCCATGCCCGGAGTCACCGCCAGCGCGGTGCTGTTGGCATGCTGTTTACCATCGATAATCAGCGGAGGCATGCTGCGGTCAACCACAGAGGTCAGGGTCGCATCGGTGCTCATGGTGCTGCCCACAGTGCCGTACACACGGAACGGGATCAGCTCATAAACAGAGACGCTCATAATACCCAGATCCACACCGGCCATATTGTGCAGCACACTGTCGAACATGCGGGTGCTGGCTTTTACCGTTACGCTGGGTTTGAAATTCAGAGAGGCTTTGGCCACTACGCCATCGTCTTCACAACCGGCCTGAGCCGAGAAATCCAGTACAACGGTCTGTGCCAGACTCGGTACGAACCAGGCGCCGCTGCTCACCGAATCCGAAATCGCGTTGAGGATCGCATCACCGGTCGCATCCACTGCCAGACCGCCAATGTTTACCGGATCAGGTACTGGCAGACCGAAGGCACCTTCAACTGCTTCCAGGCCGCAGACAATCGGCGCAAAAGACATATCGGTCTTCAGCTGTGGCTGCTGACCTTCCGGCACCACAATGCCGCTTTCGCCCAGATTGGCCAGAACATCAGCCTGCTGTTCAGCGGCCTGCTGGCGGATACGCTCGGCACTGTCGTTATTGGCAAAACGGCCAAAGCACAGCGGGCCAACCCCGGTAAAGGTATCGGCACAAGGCTCGTAGCACAGACCAGCCTCATTCACGGAACCCGGCGCACACTGCATAGCGATGCGAGGCTGAATCCAGGATTGTTTGGCACGGGTTTCCGGCCACCATTTCCACTGGGTACACAGGGCACCACCATCCGACCAGCCTTCCGGGCACTGTTCCCAGCACACGCCGGCAACAGAATCAAAGCCCGCCGGGCATTGCTCAGCACACAGACCGGCATTGGCGTCGTAACCGGCCGGACAGGTATTGGGGATGGTACCGACACCACGGTTGTAGCTCCATTCAAAGAAGCTTGCCTGTACATCGGCAACGGTGGTGTTGATAGCCGCTTCAACCGCGCCAAACACATCGGCAGTTACCGACAGAAACTGGTTTCCGTCACTGCTCTGTCCGGTCACAGTCTGAATATTCATGGGGAATTGCACACCGGCATCGGCATCAGCCGCCAGTGTCATCGTTTCGGTCGCCGCCTGAACAGTCATAGCCGTCAGGAACAGCGGAGCCAGCAAACAGCGGATCCATTTCATTGTTATAGTCCTCAGGTGAGAGCGCCTGAGATTAGACAATACTGGAACCATAGTACAGCGTGAAAAGTGAACGATTCGCGCCGATGTGGTACTCAATTGCCAACTGGCCTGAAGAGCCACCTGAAGCGCAGAATCAGATGACAAAAGCGCGACTGACAGATGA
This sequence comes from Thalassolituus sp. ST750PaO-4, assembly GCF_020320405.1. Taxonomy (NCBI): domain Bacteria; kingdom Pseudomonadati; phylum Pseudomonadota; class Gammaproteobacteria; order Oceanospirillales; family Oceanospirillaceae; genus Thalassolituus; species Thalassolituus sp. ST750PaO-4. The sequence continues at coordinate 772,657 of NZ_JABVCB010000013.1, read as the reverse complement.
ATTTTTCATGGCTGTTTACAGCCGGATTACCTGACCAGCGCAGACACAGGAGGATAAAAAACGGGAGCTGCTGCTCCCGTTTTTCTGTTCTTGATTATTTAAAACTCACCCTCAGTCGTAACCAATAGCCAGCGGTACAAAGGCAACAATAGCCAGCGCAATAGCCATGGTGGTCAGCGGCAGAAGAATACGCTCATGGCGATACCAGAAGCTCATACCGGCGCTTTCTTCTTTCGCCAGGCGAACCTCTTCTTCGCCAACCACCTGCCGGGTAAGCAGATGGTTAAGCGCCACCGGCGGACTGAGATACCCCAGCTCAAAGGCCACCAGCGTTACCATCCAGAAATGCACCGGATCAATGCCGCTGTCATAAGCGATAGTGGCAATGGTGGCGCTGACCAGAATCACCGCACCGTATGGGTCCATGACCATACCAATCACCACCAGAATCGCGACCAGCAAGGCCATTGCCAGCCAGATCGAATCGAAGGTTGTGGGCACCATGCTCATCAGTTCGGCACGTTCGACCACACCACCGATGCTCACCGACAAGCCCATCAGCATCAGTAACGCACCAATGTGACCGGTGGTTTCAGTGGTGGCTTCACGGATGGTTTTTTCGATGGAATCGTTACCGCGGCGCAGATCACTCCAGGATTGCTCCAGACGGTTTTCAACGTAATCAATATTCAGGTTTTCACGTTTCAGTGCGGCTTTTTCCTGCCCCAGACGCTCATACACCAGAATCACCAGCAGCAGCACCGGCAGAATAAAAGGCGCAGAAAACTCATCCAGATACGCATTCAGAGCCACGGCATAAATCGCCAGCGTAATACCGATGATAAATACATAAGGAATCAGCGGCTTCAGTGCCCGTAAAAACTCAGGGAAAACATTGTCCGGTGTTTCCAGACGCATCGGACCCTGGCGTGTTGCCAGTGCCATCAGGGCAAACAACAGCGTGGTCAGGAAGAAGACTTTAACGCCCCAGCCAAACAGCTGATCGGTGGTTACTTCATTATTCAGTGCAGCGATGATCACCACCAGCAGACAAGGACGCAGAACCACACCCAGCGAGCCCGACATCGCCGTGGCTGCCAGTGACAGCTGACGACGCGCGCCGGCGCGGCGCATCTCGTTATAAATCAGACCGCCAACGGCGATTACAAAAATACCCGAGGCGCCGGTATAAGCGGTTGGAATAGCCGCCACCGCAACCACCGCAACCGCCAGCATTTCCGGTGGCAGTTTGAACGGACGGAACAGATTAAACACCACCTGAGCAAGTTCAGTACGCTTCAGCAGCATACCGATCCACACATACAGCCCCACATTCAGGAACAGCTGTGACAGTTCCATCATCTGGTTCAGGTAGATACCAATACCGGCACTGTGCCCCGCCGAAATAAAGTACACCCCGGAAATAATGCACATGGTGGCATACAGTGGTACAGCCAGCTGTGCCTTCAGGAAGCTGCCGCCGGGCTTGGCATCTTTTGGAATAAACAGAAACTGATAGAGACTCAGCAGCAGAATAAAGGCAAAACCGATAATCCACAGATGATGCAGAATACTGTGCTGGGTGGTGACTTCCACACCGGCAGAGAACGCGACTTCACGGAAGCTGTAGACCGAATAAAACAGAATTGCACTGGCCAGCAGCTGAGCACCGGAAGCAACGCGGTAATCCATCACCGTTTCCATCGGACGCAGCGCAATATGATGGCGGCGGAATAACGCGGTCAGGCCGCAGATAAGCACCAGTACCGCCAGCATAATACGCTGGGCACTTAAGCCGAATTCGCCGAATTCGGCCACGCTTAACTCAATAGCACGGAATACACGGACGGCCGGTGTTACCCGGTCAACGGTGCTTTCATAAAGGGCATGTTTTTGCTGGCACTGTTCCTGCGCGGCCAATAACGACTGACGCATAACGGCAGGATCGGCCGGCTCTTCTTCAAATAAATCCCACTCATCATCCTGCTGAGCATTGGCTTCTGCCACCAGACGCGCTAACTGCGCATCAATATCCATGGTCGGGTTACAGGAAGGCTGTACCGGGTCGGTGCGCAGCTGGAAATAACCATCCCAGACACCCTCACCCAATTGCAGCAACTGAGCATGCAATGCGTGACTGCTGTTGAGGATGACAACAAATACCAGCACCAGAAATGCGGGTAGAGCGGCGAGCCATTCGTACGCCGTGCGGTTGCCTACACGTACTGTCTGCTCCATGGAAGAATACCTCTGAAAATTACTGCTGCCGGCGCGCAGGGTATCCGCAACCGCAGCTCCGGACGGAACCGCGGTGTTGCCGGCTGTTTATTGTTATTCGAGTTTTTCGACACACTCTGCGGCGGCCGGTGTTTCGGCACAGCGCAGTTTGCGCATCAGGCGCAGCATATTGCCGTCGTAAACGCCTTCATCACGCAGAGAGATGCGTACATTGCGCAGCATCTGGTTGTATTTATCATGATCATCCTGTGTCAGATCGACCCAGTATTTCTGATCAATTTCGGCAGTGTCTTTATCGATATATTCGCGCATGCGATCGAATACGCTGGCGATTTTCAAACGTGATTTCTGGCCGAATTCTGCCGGGAAACGGTCTTTATGCAGAATCAGCTGGAAGTCCAGATAGGCCAGATTAAAGCGCAGGATACCGCCCTTATTACCCAGGCCCTTGTACATTTCCAGCGGCTTGTAAGCCACCGCCGGCGCGTAAGCCGCATCCACACTGCCGTTATTGAACTTACCGGAGAAGTTAGCCGAGTTGGACGGCACCACCGAAGCACCGACATGATTGACCAGCTTCATCGATGGCTCATCGTATTCAATGGTGGCAATGCGCTTACCCGACAGCTCTTCGACCGAATCGACGGTGCGGTCGCGCAGGAACAGATAAATAGGCCCCGCCGGCAGAATACCCGCTACTTCATAGCGGCCTTCAGTCATAAACTTCGCGGCTTTCGGTGAGGCAATGGTGTTCACCAGATTGCGCATCACGTCATCACTCGGCACACCCCCAATAGCTTCAACCGTAGCGGTAAACTTGTTGAACGGACGGGCGCGCGCGCCGGTCATCAGCACTGCGTCACATTGCTCGGCTTTAAAGTCATCGACCGCGATTTTTTCATCGGTATAGGCGCGCAGGTGGAAATCCACACCCCATTCCAGTGCAATGGTGCTGTAGTCTTTGGTCATGCCATAGATTGAGCCATTGGCGCCCAGTGGGTCATACACACAGAATGTACGTTTTTCCAGTGCTCCGAAGGCCAGTTGACTGGTACCCAGAGCCATCAGCAGTAATGCCCGTAACATATTCAGTCCTCCAGCAGATCGTCGATATCCAGGGTGTTCGCTTTTGGCTGAACATCATCCCAGAAAGTACCCAGACCACCGGTCGGTGTGCGGGCGCCGGTTGCTTCCGTCCACAGACGGTCGGATACAGCCATAATCTGACGGCTGGCCATAATATCCATCATGCGGTAGTCCGGATTGCTGGAAGTGGTCTTCAGCGAAGCTGCATGGCGGCGAATAGCATCACGCAGCTGCTCGGTGTTGCCTGAACCGTCGGCAATCACCACTTCGATGGCATGGGCCATACGCACACCGGAGGCGGTGGCAATACGGCTGGCGTTAGCCATTTCCTGCCATGGGTCAGTGCCCTTCGGAGCGGTGTCCGGCATCATTACCCAGATACCAGCCTGCAACGCCTGTGGCAGTCCCCACCAGCGCACGTTATCCACACACTGCAGACCACGAACGGCTTTCATGGCGATGTCTTTCGGTACGTTAACGCTGCTCTGTGAACGCAGGTCACTCATTACCGACTGCATACCGGCAATAGAGCCCAGTACCCAGTAAATTTCTTCATCTTCACTCAGATCAGGACACTTATCGCCCGGCTCGCCAAACTCGGCCACCATGTGCTGATACGCCATGTACTGGCGGCTGGCTGCCACAGCAAAGGCGCGTTTTTCGCGGATACGGGCATCTTTGGCTTCGGCAATGTTCTGGCTCTTAAAGGCCCGTACGTAGGTCAGTGCTTCTTCATGGGCTTTTTCTTCGGCACAGGAGCCGGACATCATGTACATAGTCACCGCTGCGCGGTCCGGAGCAAAAGTGACTTCAGAGAACGACATCAGCGTCGGTGCCATAGCCGTGGTCATGCCGCAGGCCATCTCCGGGTCGCTGCTTTTCATGGTATAGGGAATCGCATACTCTTCGGTGTAATCGTATGCAAACCAGCCGGTTGTTTTGTAGATCATGCTGCAGCCGGACATGCTGCTGATCGCCAGCACTGCCAGCGAAATACGCGCGAGGAAAGACATGACGCCCCCATTTTCTGATGAGTAATTTTTTTTATTCTGTTCAGGATAACGGTCATCCTGATGGGTCTTACCTGAGTGTCTGGCACTGTGGTTAAGCCCGGCCCCAGTCTAACGCTTAAGCCGCCAAAAAGCTTGGCCCAGTAGTCATCGGGCCCGCGACAATAGAGTCAATCAAGGGTCTTAGAAAGGTTAAAATGCGCCAACAGCCAGCATCTCCGCACCGTCAAAAGCGTGCACAAAACGACACGTTACCGGCTTCAGAACACAGCCGGGCGCTGCAGCAACTGCTCGACCAGCATTTCGCGCTGGCCAGTCAGCGTGTGGATACGGTCTATCGCCGCCACTTTGCTCCGGCCAGAGCGGTTTTTGCCCGCCACTGGCGCCACCGCCGCGATATTCCCGGCGATCTTCTCGCCCTGCCGCGCACGCTGCTCGGTCTGCTGCACCGCCGTCCGGGAGGTATTGCCAGCCCCAGCGGCAAGCAACAGGAAATGCGCCGTATTCTGGAGCAGGAGCTGCTTGATCTGCCCGCTCTTGAAGCCAGCCTGCAGCAATACTGTGAGCGTATCATCGAGCATTACCGTCATGATCTTGAAGACCAGCAAGCACTGACACCGGCACAACGGCAGGAATTCGAGCGCTATGTTGAACATCAGCTGGTACGCCTGCATCTGCCCAGCGAAGGGCTGCGCGAAGGCATGCTGGCACTGACCATCATGCTCACCGGCCGCTTACTGGGCGATAAAGCCATGCTCAGCAGCGCCGCCAGTCTTGGCGGCACCGTCGCCGGCAGCGTGTATCTGGGCCAGCAGAGTTGGTGGGGAGCGTTCTGGGCCGGCTGGTTCGGTGTACCGGCCTGGGTCAGCTGGGTCGGAATCGGCAGTGGTATTCTCTCCGCCCTGCTGTTATCGCCATTACTGGCACCGGGGGTTGAATGGGGCATGAACCGCCTGCGTGCACGCCGGGTGCTGCAGCAGACGGTACAACAGGCGCAGGAAAAACTGACCAGTAAAGATGGTGTACTGCTGGCCAGCCGGCTCGGCGTTTATCTGCAGTTATTGCCGGATCTGGCGCAGTTTCTGGCGCGGCTGAAAAGCTGACTCAGGCCAGATCCGCTGACCATTGCCGACAAAGCGTTGTCATAAAACAAACACTTGGCAAGGAGTCTGCGTAACGCCATAGTAACTGAAGGCGTGTTTTTGCTGTCGCATAAGTGACACATGCATAGCGGCGGCAAAGCGTACCGATCACCCACGGAGGGAGGGTAAGTTGCTACCCGAGAGCAGTATCAACCTGCCAGGATATGGCAGATACAGAGTGCAGGCAGGCCACACAGACCTGTGCACACAGAGTATGCAACCACCGACGCTGAACCTCAGTTGCAACGTCCACTCCCCTTCCATCGTTGTTCACCCCCTTGTCGCTCAACCCGTTAACCCTTTCGTCGCAAAAACCATCGTACTGCAATCCGCTCGGCCACACCCAACCAGACCTCAACCCACCAGCCAAGCCATTGACGACCGCAAGCCCGACCCATTGCGCGCGCTGTGCGCACCGTGGCATTCCGCCATTTCTGTATCTGATCAGCCCAACCTGCAACCAGGAGAGTGCTTATATGGCCGCAAGTAAATCCGCAACCAAGCTGTACGTTCTGGACACCAATGTTCTGATTCATGATCCGGCCGCGATCCTGAATTTTGAAGAGCATCAGGTGGTGATCCCTATGACCGTTCTGGAGGAGCTGGATAAACTGAAAATGGGCAAAGCGTCCATTGCCACCGACTGCCGTGAGGCAATCCGCAAGATCGACCATATCATCGGCGATGCCACCCCTACCGAAATCGCCAAAGGCGTGCCCATTGCCCGCCCGGATGGCTCGGTACAGGGACATCTGTCTATTCTGCTGGATAACTTTGAAGCGCCTAACCGCTCACTGCCACCCGACCTGAACGACAACAAGATCATTAACAGCCTCGTAGGGCTGCAGGAAAAATACCCGCGCCGGGAAGTTGTTCTGATTACCAAAGACATCAACATGCGCCTGAAAGCCCGCGGCTGTGGCGTCGGCGCACAGGACTACCAGAACGACCAGCTGCTGACCGACGTATCCCTGCTGGAAACCGGCTATCACGCCTTTGCCGATTCGTTCTGGGAAACCCAGTCACAGGTTGAAACCTTCCACGATGAAACCGGCACCTACCACCGCGTACCACTGGAGAACTTGCCTGACGAACTCTATGTGAACCGTTTTATCGTCGATGAAAAGGGCTTTATCGGCCGTGTGGTGCTGATAGAAGAAGGTACCGCCCTGCTGCAGGATCTGCCTGCCGAACAACTGTTATCGCAAAGTGCCTGGGGGCTGACACCGCGCGATATTCCACAGGCACTGGCCCTGCATCTGCTGATGGATCCGGAGGTACATTTGGTCACCCTGACCGGCCAGGCCGGTTCCGGTAAGACCATTCTGGCACTGGCTGCAGCCATCGAAATGACCGTCGCCACCAAACAGTTCCGCCGCATTATTGCCACCCGCTCAACCCGTGGACTGGACGAAGACATCGGCTATCTGCCCGGCACCGAAGCGGAGAAAATGGAGCCCTGGCTGGGCGCCATCACCGATAACCTCGAGGCACTCCACAATGACGATGAGCACGCCACCAGCAGCGTCGACTACATTCTGCAGAAAGTACCGCTGCAGTTTAAATCGCTGAACTACATCCGCGGACGCAGTTTTCAGCACAGCCTGATTCTGATTGATGAATGCCAGAACCTGACCCCGCATCAGATGAAGACCATCATCACCCGTGCCGGCGCCGGTTCAAAAGTGGTTTGTCTGGGGAATCTGGCGCAAATCGATACGCCTTATCTGAATCCGATCAGCTCAGGTCTGACCTATCTGATTGAGCGTTTTAAAGAATTCAGCAGCGGCGGCACCATTCATCTGGAAGGCTCCCCAAGATCCATTCTGGCGGAATATGCAGAGACCCATTTATAACGGTTATTAAGGAGTTGCCGAGTATCAGATCTTTGACGATATAAGAAGTCTGAACTATATAACTAACAGGGCTTTGAACATGCCAGCATGATTCAAAGCCTTTTTTATCGCCCCTAAATTCACCATCCCGGAGAGATCCACGGAAGGTTCATATTATGAAAGCACTTGTATTCGCCGCCCTTACTGCCCTGTCTGCCAGCGTTGTTGCTGCGCCGGCAGAAGAAACTATCTACGAACTGGAATTTGAAACCGATTCCAACTGGACCAGTATTGAAATCCGCGACGATGCGGCCTTCGTTAATGCGCCCGCCGGCGAAAGCATGAATGTGACCGCCAAAGATGGTTTGCGCTCGTTTACGATTTCGCCGAAAAAAATCCACCTGCGCTCGCGCACCCGTGGTCTGGTAAACATGAATCTGTTTGTAAAATCCAAGAATAACGTGCTCGGCCTGACCATCTGTAAAGGTTCACCCAGCAGCTATACCTGGATCAAATCCGGCCAGTCAAAGCAGAAAAACGATCTGAAAGAAAAAGATCACTGCGAGCAGGCTGCACTGGTACTGCAGCTGTTCTGATAACAGCCATCCGGAAAATCGCCCCGCCACCTGAAATGCCAGACGTTTCTGCCAAGCTGCGGGGCTTTTTTATGCCCGTGCCCTGCCGTCAGTGTTCCAGAATATCGCGCCGGAAATCCCCTTTAAACATCGGGATCTCATGCAACTCCTGCTCCCCCTCCATGCTGAAGTACATCGCACTCTGCTCCGGCGGAAAGATTTTTACATTGCCCTGAGTACTGATCGGACGCGCTCCGTGCATCATATCTTTCAGCATCAGATAAATTTCTTCGTAACTGTCACCACGCAGCTCAACTTCTACTTCGGTGGTAAAACGGAATGACATCTTAGCCATGGCGCGGCCCTCCTCTTCAGGCTGTTTTCTGAGCCTAACCCAGAGACAGGAAAAAGCCGCGTGAAAGCCAGCACATAGACACATACAACCTAATCAACCCGGGCAAAAGAGCAGGAAGCTATAAAACAGCGCTGTTACACTTTGCAGGACAATGATGAGGAGAGGTTATGCAACGAATTGCCATTTACTGCGGTGCGCGCAGCGGTAACGACCCCAAATACGCTAAGGCTGCCGGGCACCTGGCGCGCTATCTGGCAAAACAGGGTATCGGTATTGTCTATGGTGGCAGTAACAGTGGTCTGATGGGCATTATTGCCGATACCGCACTGGCCGAAGGTGGCGAAGTCATCGGTGTGATTCCCGACTCACTGCACAAGCGGGAAGTGGCCCACCGCGGCCTCACTACCCTGCATCATGTCGCCGGTATGCATGAACGTAAGGCGCTGATGGCTGATCTGGCCGATGCTTTTGTTGCCCTGCCCGGCGGTATAGGCACGCTGGATGAGCTGATTGAAATCTGGTGCTGGGCCGGTATGGGTGCACACAGCAAACCCTGCGCCTGCTATGAGGTGGATAACTACTGGCAGCCATTGTTTGATCTGCTCAGCCATGTTCAGCAGGAAGGCTTTGCCCACGGCGAACGGCAACTGCTGCGCGCCAGCACTCCGGAGCAACTGCTGGCCAGCCTGCAGGCCGGCCACTGACTCTGACAACGATCCGGGCTTAAACCTGCTGCGCGACGTCCAGCGGCTCGCCTTCATTCAGCAGGTGACGGCTCTCTGCCGCAAAGCCCGCGCCAACCTCGGAGTAGTAGTTAAAAGCCACATCCACGCCGAGTTGTAACAGCTCGGCACGCTCATCTTCATAGCGCGCAACCGCAGCGACTTTGCCCTGATAACCGGCAAGCTTCAGCATTTCCAGCGTGCTGCGCATTTCCGTCTGGGAAGGCAGTGCCAGCATCACCAGACGCACGCCCTGAGTACTGACTTTCTGCCAGAATTCCATATCATCGGAGTCGCCGACCACCACATTGAAACCTTCGGTTTTCAGCGCAGCGACACGCTCAGCATCCGACTCCACACCCCAGACCCGGCTGCCGTATTCACGTTCCAGTGCACAATAGGCACCTTTACCGACACGGCCCATACCAAGAATCAGTACTTTGGCTTCTTTCGGTTGCTCAAATCCCTGATGGGTTCCCGGCCGTTCGAAACGGTTAATGCTGTCTTTACGCAACGCATAAATATGGTGCGCACGACGGTAAATAAAGCTACTGAGAATAAACGACAGCGACATTACCAGCGCGATAATTACCAGCCAGTCTTCACTCAGCCAGCCACGGTTGACGCTGAGGCTGGCGACAATCAGACCGAATTCGCTGTAATTGGTCAGCGCCAGAGCACTCAGATACGACGATCGGCCAGAAACACTGAAGCGCGCCAGCAGGGCAAAAAACAGTACGAATTTAACCAGCAACAACACGGTCAGCAGCAGTGCCGTCAGCGCCATATCGAGGCTCGGCAAGGCGGTAAAGCCAATGGACAGGAAGAAACCGATCAGGAACAGATCCTTGAAGTTCATCAGTACTTTATACAGCTCGGCCGATTTGGCATGGGACGCCAATAACATCCCCACCAGCAAGGCGCCCAGATCGCCCTTCATATTCACCAGGGTAAAGAGTTCAGAGCCGCCCAGCGCCAGGAAAAACCCCAGCAGCGGCAATAACTCGCCGTGTCCGGCCTGACTGACCAGACGGTGTAACAGCGGTTTGATCAGAAACAGACCGAACAGGCCGAACGCCCAGAGCGATGGCGTTTTACCGGTTGAAGCCACCAGAAACACCACCGCCAGAATATCCTGAATCACCAGAATACCGACCGCGATCTTGCCATGACGGGTTTTCAGCTCGGAGGCTTCCTCCAGCATTTTCACCACACAGACCGTGGACGAAAAGCTCAGGGCAAAGGCCACCAGCAGCGCCGCTGTCAGCGGAATATCGAAGTAATGGCTCAGGCCCAGCCAGGCTGCCAGTAACAATACACCGGCCAGTAACACCACCCAGACACCGGTATGCAGCACACTGGTCAGCCACACTTCCTTTTGCATCAGCGCACGGATATTCAGCTTCAGGCCGATGGTAAACAACATCAGGGTAATCCCCAGATCGGCCAGCGCCTGCAGGCTGCCAACCGGTTGCACGCCCATTGCATGCAAACCAAAACCGGCCAGCAGGTAGCCGACAAGGGGCGGCATTCCCAGTTGCTTGACGACGAAGCCACAAAGGAACGCCACTAATACCCACAAATAATCCATGCAAAATCCTGTTACTGATTAAGTCTCGCGCCCAGTATAGCGCGGGCGGAAAACCAGCAGCCTGACCGGTGTCAGGCCCTGTGTGTACAGTGCCAACTGTTTCCGGAAGGCAGCACTGTGTCAGAAGAAGACGGCGGTACGCAGATAACCTTTGGTCTCCCCCAGATCCTCATCCAGACCGCGGGCTACCCCGAGAGAGACGGGTAACACCAGGTTGTAGCCCAACACCACATCAATGCCAAGCTCAGCGCCAACGGCACTCAGCTCTGGCCGCTGCTGACCGCGGAACCAGGCACTGGCTGTCTGCGCCCAGGCGCCGAGGGAGATGTCACCCAATCCCAGCGGAATCATGCCCCAGTTGCGTTCAACCCGGGTCAGGAAGCGGTTAACACGCAGCACGCCGTTGTAGTATTTATGGCCAATCTGCACATTGTCCTCATAGCCCGGCAAGGCAAACTGATCGCGGCCAAACAGCAGGGCTTCCTCGCCATTATTACCGCCCAGGGTAAAAGGCTCCGCTGTGCGCTCAGCCACACCACCGGCCAGACCCAGACTCAGCGTATTACGCCCGGGCAGGTCGAAGGTGTGCTTCACACTCGCCTGCCACTGATAACCGTCGTAATCGCTGTTCAGCACATCATTGCTTTCGTACACCAGATCGGCATAGGTTCCCCAGCCGATGCCCGGTACATTGCGGTACAGTTCGCGGTTATCGAAACTCAGCGCAACACCGGCGAGGGTTTCTTCATAGCCTTCACCACGATCAACTCCTGCGGGGGCCCGTTCGATTTTTTCATGATCGGCAACCAGCCCCAGATGCAGCTGCAACTGATCTTCAAAGGCATCCAATACATGGTCACGGCGGACGATCAGCAAATCTTCGCGCTTGGCATAATAATCATCGTCCAGCCCGGTATTCAGGTCGGTGTAGCTGTGAGTACGGTTCCAAAGCAGCGACCAACGGTTGTCATACAAGTAGCTGGCAGATACATCCGCCCAGTCCTGTTTGAAATCCCATAAGGCGGCAATGCTGTAGGTATGACGGCCCACCGCATCATTGCCACTGGTGGCCAGACCCAAAGCGGAAGAGTAATCGTCGAAGCTGAATAACGGCAGCCAGTACTTAGGCGCCAGCGTCGGCCAGGGTGAATAGTCACTGCGCTCAGAAGGCACCACGCCGCTGACCGCCGGCGGATAATCATAGCGCCCCTGCCGGCTGGCAATACTGAAACTGGCCAGCGCCCGCGGTGTCAGGATTTTCAGCTGATAACCTTCGCTGGTGTAATCCTGATAAGCCACCTGATCATTCAGCCAGCGCGGCTGAAATGCACCGCCGACCACCTGCGTCCATTGATCTACCATGCCGGTTGCCGGCTGCAGCACATAGAGGTTAAACACGCCGTCGTAGTCGGCGCTGTAGAGAATACGGCCATCGGGCAGAAACTCCGGCTGATGCTCAGTCGCCCGGGTGTCCGTTAACGCCTGCCAGCGCAATGTGCCCAGGTCGAGACGCTCCAGATTCCAGCCCTGCTGTGGCCGCTTGACCGACGCCACCAGTGATTGTCCGTCCGGCGCCACATCGAAGCTGCCCAGCACCGTCTGATCCCCGCCCTGCCATAACATGCTGGCATCACCATCGCGCTGCAATCGCCATAATTCACTCAGGCCATGCACCTTGCGGCTGCCGATCAGCTGCTGTCCGTCTGCCAGCCAGCGGATTTTACGCAGGCGCAGATCTTTGCTGATGCGCTTCCAGCCGCTGTCCGCCAACCAAAGGAAGACATCATTCAGGTCACGGCCACTGGCATGGCTGATCAGGCGCGAGACAGCCAGTGTGCCATCGGCGGCGATATCGGCATCGGTTACGCCTTTTGTTGCTGTCAGCGGCTGTACAGACCAGCCATTACCGGCCGGGCCGTCCGGCTGCCAGCGGCTGATCTCCGCCCGGTCTTCACCGTTATCAATCACCTGCAGCAGCGAACCCTGTGCTGCGGCGGTCACCTGCTGCGTATTGCTCAGTACCGGCAAAGCATCGCCGGAGATTTCCCGCGCCCGCAGCGTTTCTGTGGCTGGAGTGAAGCTGGCCAGCAGCCACTGCCGGTAGTCATTCCACAGCGCCGGAAAGGATTTGCCAAACACCTTTTTGGCGACGTAGTTCTGCATCACATAAGGAATCAGCTGACCGCTGAACTGGTTGAGATAACGGCTCATCGTCTCTTCACCGTATGTTTCCGCCAGGTACTGCCAGAAATAGGCACCGTATAAGTAGTGTTTGCCGCGTGGCCAGTCGCGCAGTGGCACCACCACCTGATTCAGGTCGTCGCCCTGATGACTGTCCAGTTCCATCCGCATCTGCATGGCATAGACACTGCCGTCGAGACGGCCATATCCCAGCTTGCGGTTGGTTTCCAGATAGACCGCCAGCCCTTCGGTAAACATCGACGGGGTAAACACATGCGGGAACAGCCAGAACAGACGGCCAAACACTTTACGGCCGCTGCGGGTCACGCCACGGCTCATATTCATATGCAGAATATGCACATACTCGTGACGGATCAGACCGTGCAGCCATTCATCCATATGTTCGAGCCCGGCAACATCCTCAGCCGGACTGGCAAACAGGCGAATCTGCACAAAAGGAAATGGCGTGGCCCAACCGTTGGAATAGTCGTAATCATCCACCAGCACCATCTGCGTGCGCTCGTCCGGTTCCTGTGTGAAAAACGGCACCAGTTCATCGTGTACGCGCTCGGCAATGGTCAGCGCGTGTTGCGCCATCTGATCGTAGCGGGCCGGATAATGCAGCTCGAAATGCGCTGACGTGCGGGTCTGCCAGTTGGTATCCGTGCGATCCCAGGCGGCCGGAATAGCCAGTCCCTGACGACTCAGCAGAGTGAATAACAACAACAGTATTGCACGACAGATAACAGCTCCGTTCATGACCCGGCTTCCCTGAAAAATGGTTGCCCGAAAATAGCGGATTCGTATGACAACAACAACTGCAACAACAAGCACAACAACAACCATCCCACGCTGCTTGCCGCATGGTTCAGGCTGACATAGAGTAGAGATCTGCAGGCATTTACCAATGCGCCTGACAGCAGGGAAAAACCGGTAACCGATTGCGATAAAAAACCTGTTCACAGCCGGGAGAAATATCATGTCATGGTCAGACATTTATCGTCGCTACGCCCGCTATAACCGGACAATGAATCAGCAGCTGCTTGAGGCCTGTATGCCCTTAAGCCGTGAGCAACTGGAAAAATCCTGCGGTCTTTATTTTGACTCACTGCTTGGCACCTGGAATCACCTGCTGGTAACCGACATTCTCTGGCTCAAACGTTTATCTCTTATCTTTCCCATCCTTGAAGAGCTGCATGATCTGCCCACTCCGGGCGCATTAAACGTGATCCTCGCCCCCGATCTGAACAGCCTGCGTCCACTGCGCGAACGCCTCGACGATACCTATATCCGCTGGTGCGATCTGCTGCGTGCCGATGACGCCCGCGATGTATTGCAGTACACCAACAGCCGCGGCGAAGAGATGGCCAAGCCACTGGATCTGGTGCTGCAGCATATATTCAATCATCAGACTCACCACCGCGGTCAGATCACGGCTGAACTGAGCCGCCTGGGAGTCGACTTCGGTATTACCGACCTGCTGCTGACTGCGGATCTTAATGACTGAGTACCGGCGGAGCGGACCGGTGAAAATAATAACAATAATAAAAAGTTGCTAAGGAGCAGCCGTGCTTAACCCTAATATCTGGCGCAGTCAGCAACGTGATTTTCATTGGCAGGGACTGCGTGTCGGCTTTCACGATGAAGGGCAAGGTCCGGCACTATTGTTATTGCATGGTCTGCCAGGCAGCAGCTGGGACTGGCACCGTCTGTGGCCGATGCTGGCCGGACAGTTCCGCCTGATCTGCCCCGATCTGCCCGGCTGTGGTGACTCCGATAAACCCTCCGAATACAGTTACCGCTTACAGGATCAGGCTCAGCTGGTGAGTGATTTACTCGGGCACCTTAATATCCGCCAGTGCCAGATTATCGGCCATGATTACGGCGCCAGCCTTGGCCGCCAGCTGCTTAAGTCCCCCGGCGATATCGAATTTGGCCGCTGCAGCTGGATTGCCGCTCGCCGCGGCGGCGAAGCGCGCTACTTTCTCTGGCGTGAACTCTGGCTCGCCGGACCGCTGGGCCCGCTGCTCAGTCACTGCATCAGTGAAGGTCTGTATGGTCGTTATCTGGAAACCCTGAGTGGTCCTTTCACTCCGATAAGCAGTCAGACCCGGCAGGATCTTTGGCAATTATTATGTGCCCATCAGGGGCTGCAGGTTTTGCCGCAGCTGCTGCACTATCGTTATGAACTGCCACTCAGCAGCGAAACCAGTATGGCCAGCAGCAATACACAGCAGTACATCGACGGCGAATATGATCCACTGAGCAGACACAGCAAAAGCAACGGCGCGCTGCGGGTAAAAACCGGTCACTTTCCGCATCTGGAAGATGCTGAACATCTGGCCATGCTGTTAACGGACTTTCATCGTGATAATGATGCCGGCAGTCAGGCGGTCTTTCAGAACCTGCTCAACGGTCAGTAACAGTAAGCAGCAGGAAAATCAGAGAAAACGCAGACTTTCAGCGGCAATAATGGCCAGCAACGCCAATACAAACCAGCCCCAGTGACGGAACACCGGCTGCGGCAACGGATCGGTGATGGCATTGGCCTGATCGTATTCCAGCATCAGCCGCCGCCCCGCCTCGTAATCAACGTCGTTCACCAGAACCCGTACATAATTCTGCACCGGCAGCTCACCCAGACCACCCGTCAGGTGAGCCCCTTCGATAAATCCCTGAATACGATGCTGCTCAAGCAGCCCGAGCACCAGATGGGCTTCCAGTGTATCCGCAGCCTGGTAAACACACTTCATTCATCGGCCTCATACGTCAGGGATTCAGATAGGATTCTGCCCTGCTCAGCGAAAAACGGTAAATCGGATAAGGTCCGGCAGCGAGAATCTCTTCACGACTGTGGCCGATCACCTGATGCAAAGCGGAACAGGTAACATAAAGATAGTCGCCCTGACGGCTGAAGCCATCCGGCCAGCGCAGATCCACACTGCGCAACAGCGTCTGTAATTCACCATCCGGCGTGCGGCGCACAATCGCTGAATGTTCCAGATCAGACAGATAGACATGACCGGCGGCATCCATTGCCATACCATCGGTCATGGTTTTCGCACCCAGGCTTTCCACGCGGGAGCTCAGCGTTGCATGGGGCAACTCTGTATCAACAAGATCCGCCACCCGGATACGGTACAGCTGGTCAGCCGCAACGGCTGCAAAGTACAGCCACTCATTGGCGTCATCCAGTGCGATGCCATCCACCCCCGGATTAACCGTAAAAAGTCCGTACAAGGTCATCGCCTGGCCCTGCACCACGGGTTCAAACTCTCCGGCGCGGACACTGGCGTCGCCCTGCAGCAGGCGGCGACTGCTGTTGCTGACACGATCGTACACCACCAGAGCAGGGGTGCGCGCCAGCAGGCTGGCATCGGTGATAAAGAAATAGCGGCCATCGGCACTGATGCGGAAATCATTGGCGTGGGCGCCCAGCGGAAACACATCGCGTGGAAAGCGATAGCTGTGCAGCAACTCGCGGCTGTTAATATCAAAGGCCAGCAGACGTACGCTGTTCAGCGCATGACGGCCATTATCCAGCAACCACAATTCATTGTTATGCAGGCGCAGCGACAGTACTTCATTCAGCGCACCTTCTTCGCTGCCGCCGGGTTGCCATTGTAACGACGGGAAAGCACTGACTTCGCCATCCGCCCATAAAGCGACATTGGTTTTTGGCGAAGCTTCCGGATGGAAGGTAAAAAAGATCCGCTGATCATCAGCCACTGCCAGATTTCCGGGAGGTTCAGGCAGGCTGGCGACCAGCTCCAGCTCGGTCGATGGCAGACGCGGTGCGCCACTGCGATCCGGGAATGAAGCACTTTCTACATACACCTGGCGCAGCGTGCCAAACAGCAGGACCAACAACAGCAATACAGCAATAATCCAGCGACTGATCATGACGACTCCTTTGTTATTTTTAATCTGGACGGACAGTCATTCGCGGAGCACAAAGTAGCAAAGTTTGCCGCCCAATGGAAAACCTGCGCCATATAACCGCGCAAGACCACTCCCGGTAATCCAGCTGTGCTACCCGCACTGCAGCACATAGGGTAAAGTGCCGCGTTTTATCCGGGGGCCGGTGATCACGCCGGGCATGCAGTGGATCTCGATATTCTTTACCTCGATAACGAACTGGTCGTTATCAACAAACCCAGCGGCCTGCTGGTACACCGCAGCGAAATTGACCGCCATGAAACCCGTTTCGCCCTGCAGCTGCTGCGTAATCAACTGGGGCAACGGGTATACCCGGTACATCGTCTGGATAAACCCACATCCGGTGTTCTGGCTTTTGCCCTGAGCCAGGAAATGGCCAGCCTGATTACCGACCAGTGGCGCCAGCGCGCCGTGGATAAACGTTATCTCGTCATCGTCCGTGGCTGGATGCCCGAGTTTATCCATCTCGATAAGCCCATGGCGCCACCGGTCGATAAATACGCCAAACATGAAAGAATCAAACCCGAGCAGGAAGCCATCACTGATTTCCGCTCGCTGGCCCATGCCGAAATTCCAGTCTTTATCGATAAATACCCGCAGTCGCGTTATTCGCTGGTCGAGTGCATTCCACACACCGGACGTAAGCACCAGCTGCGCCGTCACCTGAAACACCTCAGCCACCCGATCATCGGTGACGCCCGTTATGGCAAAGGCCGCCACAGCCGCTATTTCCGCGATCAGTTGCAGGCGCCACGCTTACTGCTGCACGCCTCGCAGCTGACCATGAGTCACCCTGTCAGCGGTGAAACGCTGGTGTTCAATGCCCCATTGGATGGCATCTGGCGACGTCTGGTTCAGCAATTTGACTGGTACGGCGCCCTGCCAGAAGCATTGCGTTTCAATGAACAGGATACGCCGCATCCATCGCTGGATTGTTTCCTGAATGTCACGGATGAGGACGACGAAGAGAGCGTCTGAAAGGCCGGAAAAACCATCCACAACGGCGCCGGGTCGCGCCGTTTCTGGTTTTCTTTGGGTTATCAACAAAAACTGTGGATAATTCTCTGGGTAAGTTTCTGATAAGTGCCACAAATCCAGTATTCATGCGGCTTCAGGTCAGATTGGCTGAAATAACAACAACAGCCAAATCTTATATAATTCAATGGCTTATATACTCCCTCCCGATTTGTTTCAGTTTTTTGAC
This sequence comes from Thalassolituus sp. ST750PaO-4, assembly GCF_020320405.1. Lineage (NCBI taxonomy): Bacteria > Pseudomonadati > Pseudomonadota > Gammaproteobacteria > Oceanospirillales > Oceanospirillaceae > Thalassolituus > Thalassolituus sp. ST750PaO-4. The sequence continues at coordinate 754,779 of NZ_JABVCB010000013.1, read as the reverse complement.
TTTTGAATGTCCGTTCAAAAAGAGAGACCCAGCGATGTGCATAACCACTCGGAGGTATATTTTTTAAGTCAAGGGAAAAACAATGCCAGTTGCGCTGAAAATGTCCTCAGTGCCCAGCAGGAAGGACTGCCAAAATGTCCACAATTTCTGTGCATAACTTTGTGAGTAAGCTCTTGGAAAGTATCCCTGTTTCGCATAAACAGAGGCCCCACCTTAGATTGATCACTTTTTAACCAATATTAAAAATCCTTATTTTTCAACGGCTTATAAAAATCAATAGTCATTTTGCCTATTTTCAGGCCAAATTTCTCCGGAATGAACAAGCCTATGGCCCAGTGTGCATAAGATGCATCATCTGAGTTCATCCTGCGCCAAAATAGAGCCTCCGGTTGCACCAGACCCGCCCCCGTCACTCAGCCTGAGAATAAAAGGCCTAGACGGTAAGTAATCACTTCCCTTAAAAATCTGTGGATAATTCAGGGGGTAAATTCTGAAAAAAGCCGCTGCCATCTGAGCGATGGAATGAAGAGCCAGCTCATAGGCTGCAATCGGTCAGAAAATATCCATAGAAAACAGACTGTTATAGTTTTAATACAAAGGTACTAATTTAATGGGATGAATGTGAAGTAAATCGGTGCGCTGTGCATAACCTTGCAAAAAGGTATAAAAAAACCTCCCGCAGGAGGTTTTCAGGTATTCCAGTAAACGATACTGAAATTACATCACGCCGAGGCGACGGGCGAGATCATCTGCCGGCATATAACCGGGGAACAGACGGCCATCATCAACCACGATCGCCGGAGTACCGGTTACACCTACTTCCTGGCCAAGATCGTACTGGGCAGCAATAGGAGCACCACAGTCTTTGCTCTTGTCCATCATCGCCACAACCTGTCCCTGCAGGGCACGGTACTGGTCTTCCAGTTCTGCTGAACCACCAGACTGGCGCAGACGCTGACCCAGCATATTCATGTCACGCTGAGTGTTCTTCATGCTGGTCATTGCGGACTTGCGATCAGCCTGACACCAGACATAGTTAATCTTGCGATAGGAATCGGTCAGCTCACCATTGCGCGGATCTTTGATACCGGCACGTGGATAAGCCAGATAACGCACAGTAATACCCAGCTCGTTCAGACGCGGGATTTCCTGATGCAGCTTCTGGCAATAGCCACAATCAATATCGGTAAAGACGTTGATCAGGGCTTTCTGTTCGCCCTTGGCTTTGAATACAACCGTCTGACTGTCAGTGACGGCCGCCAGGCGCTCAGCACGCTTAGGATTGTTACGGTTCTGGGTGATGTTCTGCGGGCCTTCGGCACTCAGCTCATACAGCTCATCACGGTAAATAAAGTGGCTCAGATCCGGTGTCATGTGCATAACAGAACCGTCAATCAGGACCACTTCCAGAATCTGGTTGCCAGCCAAAGGCGCAACTTCACGTACCTGCAGACGCGGACCGAAAGCCTGCACCAGTTTGGCTTCGACCTGCTTGTCGAGCGGCAGCGCTTTGTCAGCGGCGGCGCCCATTGCCGGTAACGTCAGGCTCAGGCCCAGCGCGGCGGCTAAAAGTGTTTTCTTCATTACTGCAACCTTTACGTCATCATTCAGGCTTGGAGGCCCAGAGCCCTTGTTTGTTCCGGGCCCTACCCTTTCAAATGCGCCTGCCAGTGTCAAGAAAGTAAGTGTCAAACCAGACAGCAGTATATCAGCCGTACGTGCTTTTCTGATGACAAACACTGCACAGATATAACAACAAACATAAAAACGGGCATAAAAAAACGGGCCAGAGGCCCGTTTTTTCTGCAAGAGAAGGATTAAACCTTTTCTTTGATACGTGCAGACTTACCGCTACGCTCACGCAGGTAGTACAGTTTCGCCTGACGCACGTCACCGCGACGTTTAACAGCCAGGCTGTCAATCATCGGGCTGTGAGTCTGGAAAGTACGCTCAACGCCCACACCGTGGGAGATTTTACGTACAGTGAATGCAGAGTTCAGGCCACGGTTACGCTTACCGATAACTACGCCTTCGAACGCCTGCAGACGCTCACGGTTACCTTCTTTTACTTTAACCTGCACAACAACGGTATCACCGGTGCTGAATGCAGGGATGTTGTCTTTCAGCTGCGCATTTTCAATCTGCTGAATGATTGGGTTCTTGTTGCTCATTGTTCGCTCCTTAACAGTCTGCTGAGTTCTGTTCTAGCTCTTGCAGATACTCTGTCAATAACCTTTGTTGCTCGTTTGTCAGTTCCAGCGCTTCCAGTAAATCGGGTCTGCGCTGCCAGGTTCTGCCCAGTGACTGCTTAAGGCGCCACTGGCGGATCTTTTCGTGGTTGCCACTCAGCAACACGTCCGGTACGGCCTGCCCTTCGTAAACTTCCGGGCGGGTGTAATGTGGACAATCCAGCAAGCCTTCCATAAAGGAGTCCTGCTGTGCCGACTGGTCATGCCCCAGCACGCCGGGTACCAATCGGATCACGGCATCCATCAGCGTCATGGCAGCCAGTTCGCCACCACTGAGAACAAAATCGCCAAGAGACCACTCTTCGTCGACTTCGCGCTCAATCAAACGCTCATCAATACCTTCGTACCGTCCGGCCACCAGAATCAGTTTGTCGCGCTGAGCAAGCTCTAACACGCCGGCCTGATCCAGCTTGCGTCCCTGAGGTGATAAATAAATCACCTTAGCGCCTTCCCCCGCGGCCGTTCTGGCTGCGTGGATGGCATCCTGCAGAGGCTGAATTTTCATCAGCATGCCGGGGCCGCCGCCGTATGGACGATCGTCCACGGTCTGGTAGTTATCGTAGGCGAAATCACGCGGATTCCAGCATTCGATACTCACTTTTTCCTGTTTGACTGCCCGCCCGCTGACACCATGGTCGGTGAGTGCGCGGAACATGTCAGGAAAGAGGGAAATAACCCCAAACCACATAATTACAACACCGGGCTTAAAAATCCGGGTCCCAGTCAACCTGGATTTCACCGTTATCCAGATCAACTTCAAGAACGATTGTTTCTGCGTATGGAATCAGACGTTCGCGCTTATCAATGCTGCCTTCGCAACCTTTTACGCTCATCACCTGATTACCGCCGCCGGAATCAAACAGTTCTTTCACCTGGCCCAGCCACACGCCGTCGGTGTTAACCACCTTCAAGCCTTCGAGCTGGAACCAATAATGTTCGTCTTCTTCGAGTTCCGGTAACTCCGAAGTAGGTACACCGATTTCAATCTGGGATAACGCCAGAGCGGCATCCCGGTCGGTAATTCCTGCCAGAGCTACAGCCAACCCTTTTGGCTGGAGTTTGCTGTCGGTCACCTTGAATTCGCGCCACTGTCCGTTAATACGTAACAGCCAGGTCGGGTAATCCAGGATGTTGGTCATGGGATCTGTGTACGAATACACCTTCACCCAGCCTTTAATACCAAATGCGGTGGTTACTTTACCGAGGACGGTGATTTCCTCACCCGCAATCTGGTCGTTCAACATCAGAACTCCGGTCGTCGCCAATTAAGCCTGAGCTTTTTTGGCTTGCTTCAGTAAGCTAGCTACGCGATCAGTTGGCTGAGCACCTTTGGCCAACCAGTATTCAACGCGTTCCGCATCGATGCGGAAAGCAACTTCCTGGCCGCGAGCAACAGGGTTAAAGAACCCAACGCGCTCGATAAAGCGACCGTCGCGAGGGCTACGCGCGTCAGCTACGTTAATGTGATAAAAAGGACGTTTTTTAGAGCCACCACGGGCCAAACGGATTACTACCATAGTTTCAGATCACTCCGATCGTTTATCAAGGGACAGGTTTTGGGATCGCCTGCCGTTCATCAACTCATCTGCCCCAACACCATTACAGCGGCATGTTATGCACGCAAACATGGCATCCAGCCAGACGAGACCTAATAAAAGGGCGCGTAGTGTATAAAATCTGCCCTGCTGCCACAAGCATTCATTCACGCCTCAGACAGCACTGTCTTTGAGTTTGTTACGGTACAACCATTGTTTAACCAGCAGCGCGGTCAGCGGGAAGGTCAGAATGTACAGGGCCACCACCGTCCAGCTCAGATCCAGCCACCAGCCAAGTATCAGAGCAACGCCAACAGCCGAGTCGATCTGATCAAGGGCGATAAACCAGTAACGCTGATCCTCAGGTACCTGCCCCGGCGCAATGCCCAGCCGGCGCTTAAACCAGGAATTGGGCAATTCACCGAGAATATAGCCAGCGCCGGCAACCGCACCGGCCAGCAGCAATGAGTAACCACTCCACACGGTCGGCCAGCCCAGCGCCTGAAATATCAGTTCCAGTGGCCACAGACAGAGTGCGCCCAGCGCCGTCAGCAGCGGCACCAATAAAACGCCGCGCCAGGTTTTGTTGGCACCAAAGGCCGACTTCCACAGCGGCCGGGCAAGAGAAGGCAGCACGTCATTGCTGACACACCACATATGCGCCACACCGCCAATCACCACCGGCACCTGCAGGTACAGCGCCATCAGCAGCGGATGCAACGGCGCCTGTGCGCCCTTAGCCGCCAGCGTAGTGGCGCACAGCAGTGAGAAACCACCCAGCGTAATCCACAGCATCTGTGCCAGGGAGGTGAACTTAAAGAACGGCCGGGCGCGCAACATCTGTACCGAAAACCACAGCAGCACCAGCGCCAGCAAAGCTTTAATAAAGGCAGTCCAACCCAGCCAATGCTCCAGCAATACCAATGGCGCAATAATCAGCAGGCTCCAGAATACCGGCATGCCCAGATAGGCAGGGCGGGCGCTGCCCTTGCTCGCATCCTCAATATTGCCGGTCTGATTGAATACCGACAGACGGATACAACCCGCGGCGACCATAGTCACCAGCGCCACGGCATAAGCACCATCAAAACCCCACTGCAGTAAAATCAGCGCCGGACTGACCAGATAAATCAGCACGTCCATAAAACCATCGAGGTAACGACCAAACTCACGGGTCAGCCCCCAGCGCCGGGCCAGCAAGCCATCCAGCGCATCGGCGGTCATCGCCAGAAACAGCAACGCCAGCGCCGTCAGCAGCTCCTGTTGCAAGGTAAAAAACAAGGCCAGCAAGGTCAGCGGAACACTGCTCAGGGTTATCAGATCAACCCGGTTCAGGCGGATAATCCAGCCACCGGCCGGTAAACTGCTCATATTGATGTACTCTCCGTTTTGTTCCAGGTAACCACCATGTCGGTACGGCCTGCAGCCGCCATCTGACGCAGCAGCGGACGGTCAATCTTGCTGTTGTGGCGACCATCCACCGGCATGTACTTCAGCCGGGCAACCTGCCATTCACCGGCCGGCAGCAAAGCCAGCAACGCACTTTTCAGGTTTTCCAGAGGCTCGTCACAGCACAGGAACAGCCAGCTCTGCTGTTCATAGCCGATCAGCGCGCTGCGCTGTACACCGGCCAGCGCATCCAGCTGTTGCTCCAGCCAGAGCGGCTGCAAACGGCGCTGGCTGCCAAGCTGCACCGCATCCTTTACCCGGCCACTGAGCCACAACCTGCCCTGTTCATCGAGCCAGCCGGTATCGCCGGTACGGTGCCAGACCAGACCATCAGCGCGCGGGATTTTGTTTTCTGCATCGGCCTGAGGGTTGTGGTAATAACCACGCAGCACATGACGGCCGGCGACCAGAATTTCGCCCTCTTCGCCCACATCACAACGGCCATCCCGCACATGATGTTCATTAACAGGGCTTTCGTTAACCAGACTTTCATTGAGAAGGGCATCGTTGTTTGCAGGCAGATTGCAGATCAGCACATCGGTGTCTTCGGCAATGTTCCCCACCAGCAAACCGGCCACACCGGGCTGCTCGTCACTGTGCAGATAATCCTGCAGCAACAGCGAGGCAATGGGCTCAGCTTCGGTGGAACCATAGGCAATGCGCGCATAGGCATTGGGGAAGACCTGCAGCAAATCGCGCGCCAGCAGCTGACTGACCGGCGCACCGCCAATTACCAGACTGGTGATCTGCGGCAAGGTCGTCTTGCGCAGTAACAGCTCATCACAAAGGGCGCGAAAATAGGCCGGCGCACCACTGATGCGGGTAACACCCTGCTGCTGCCAGCGTGTCAGAACCGCCGCCGCATCCACCTGTGCCGGAGCAGCCAGATCCACCTCTGGCAAACAGCTGCTCATGCCGCAACTGAGGTTATGCAGCACCATCACCGGGAAACACGGGCTGTCACGCTCGCCATCGGCATCCGGCCAGTGATGACGGATCGCTGCATGCTGGGCATCCAGACTGGCATGAGTCCGGTCGGCGCCTTTCGGCCGCCCGGTACTGCCGGAGGTAAAGGAAATAAGACCGTGATCGCCTGTGGGAGGCGCCGCCAGCTGCGGCCATGTGCCGCTATCAACAGACGCCAGCTTGCCCTTAAACGCCGCCAGCGCTTTACTCAGCGAACGACTTCCTAACGTTGTCCGGTCAATACTGAAGCGCTTTAAAGACCAGAGTTCAGGGATCAGCCAGAACCAGCGCAACAGCACCTGCATACTGACAATCGCCACCGGGCGGGCATCGGCCAGCGCCATGCGGATTTTCTTGCGGCCCATGCCGGTATCGATAAACACCGCCACCAGACCGGAGGCCAGCAAACTCAGCACCACCGCATACAGATCAACCGACGGCCGGGCGATCACCACCACCCGCTCGCCGGGCTGCAATCCCTGCTGCTGCCACAGTAACTGCAACGCACTCACACGCTGCATCAGCTCACCATAGGTACATTGCTCAGCGCCCAGACAACGACGCCCCTGCATTAATGGAATATCCAGCGCCAACCGCTGCGGATTACGCCGTGCCTCCTCAAGCACATGACGGCAGAAATTCAGCCCGCTCATATCAGCCTTCCTGAGCAGCCGCACGGGCCAGCTGTTTGGTAAACAGACCGTACACCCGCACTTCTTCGCCGTTGTGGGCATAACGCAGTGACGGATTATCTTCACGCACCAGGGCTGCAGCCACACGCTGATAGTGAGGTGCCGCCCAGCAGGTCAGCTGCATCGACATCAGGGTGAACAGACCGGCCTGACGATAATCGGGATGAATAGCCCCGGTTTTCGCCAACGCCAGACGCGGCTCAGGCAACAGTGCCGCATGCTTGGCGTAGCTGATATCCGCAGCCTTCATCAATGAGCCAGCAACCTGCAGCGGACTGTAATCCGGATAACACAGGAAAAATCCGGCAATGGCGCCGCTCTTATGCCGTACCAGTACCGACGACTGCGGGCAGAGCTTGCGCGCAAAAGGCTCACCACAGGCGGCGACAAACTGTGCTTCGCTGATCGGGCTGTAGGCAAAGTTCTGGCGAAACATACGGTCGATTAACGGATACAGCTCCGGCAGATTATTCATCCAGGTGTCGCCATCCAGACGGCTGACAATAAATTCACCCTGCAATTGCTGTAACGCCTGCGCCAGTGGTTTTTCCATCTGTAGCGCCAGTGCCGGTAAATTATTATTAATGCGGGTGTAATAGCGGTAATGAATGTCGTAACCCAGCGCCTGTAACTGCTCGCCATAACTGAGCGGATTATAGGGTTCGCCGGCAAATACCGGCCCCGGCATACCGCCCTGCTCATCGGCTAAGCGCAAACGGTACGGGCCGTAGGTATTAAAATTAATCGGCCCGTAAATACGCTCCGCTCCCTGCTCCGCGGCCCAGCGCTCAAAGCGGGCGAATAAATCCCGCTGCGCATTCAGTACCGCGTCGGTGTCGCCGCTGTTTTCCCAGAAACCGAAATAGGCAACAGCTTCATCATTAATACGCTGCTCGGGATTAAAAAAACCGGCTAAACGACAACCTTCTGCGGTTTCTGCCCAGGCACGGCCAGTGCGGAAATAATCATTTGCCGTACTGAACTGACGGCGCACTGCAGCTTCGTCTTCACCCAGCCAGAAGGCATCGTCACTGTAACGCTCACGGGCAATACGGAAAAACTCATCACTCAGTTCCGGGATGCTGTTCATGCCACCGACTCCTCGGCCGCAGACACAGACTCGGCGGCATTAAATTCCAGCCGTTCTACACGGCCACTGGAACCATCCATGCGCACCAGCTCCTGGTCGGCCAGTAATTTGGTTAACCCCGGAATGCCCACCACCGCAGGAATTCCCAGCTCACGGGCCACCACCGCCGAGTGACTGAGGGTTGAGCCACGCTCCACCAGGATACCGCCGGCAGTCGGAAATAACGGTGCCCAGCCCGGATCGGTACGTACGGTGCAGAGAATCTGACCATTTAAATTCAGCTCATCGTCCGGTGAGAAAATCAGCCGCACTTTCTGCTCAACAATACCCGGATAACAACCGGTGCCCTGCAGACTGCCATCGGCGGCTGCGGTTTCTTCCTGAGCATGCGGATATTCAAAGCGGTTATTGCAGTACAGTGGCCCACGGGTGTGGAAATGATGCGGCGGTTCATCCGCTTCGTAAGACGCGAACTCCGCACGACGGATTGCCACCAGCGGTTTTAAATCAGCAGTCACCGAACGGCCATCGGCATAGGCGTAGATTTCTTCCAGCGTCAGATAAAAAATATCCTCGGCCTGCTCAAGTTGCGAATAAAACGCCAGCTGCTCACCGAGCTGACGGAAAATATCGCGGTACAGACCAAACATCCGGGTACGCGCCAGACGCATATTCTCGCGGTTGCGGATGGCATCGCGCAGGCGGCTTAAATCACGCTGGAATTTTTTTAAGCTACGGCGACCAAATTGCTTCTGCAACGCCGGCAATACGGCCTGTTCTGCTTCGGCACGGAAACGGGCTTCGTTTTCGGCCAGCGTCGCCAGGGTCAGATCGTCACGGCTTAAAAAGTTTTTCAGCACCGCAAACATAAAGGATGCATCCTGACGCAGCGTTACCGACTCCAGCTTCAGCTCGCCCATGGTGCGGTCGCCGTACAGTTCAATGTACTGCAGACAGCGGCTGTGGAAATCCGGGAATTTTAATTGCAGCAGAACCAGAAGCTGATCGTTTGGCTGATCTTTTAAGCACGACAGCAATTCCGGCTGCGTGCGCGCTTCATCGCATAAACGCAGCAGGAATTTGGTAGGTTCAGTACTTTCGATGCCTTCTTCACCGGACAGCAGGTTGTTCTGTACCAGTGCCGGATTTTCTACGCCGAGTTTTTCCAGCCAACGGTGTACCTTGCCATTCATCATCATTACGTAAAAATCGTTAACGATGGGCGTGGTCCAGTTATTCAGCAGGGTTTTATCCAGCGTACGGCTGAGGCTGATTAATGCATCCATGCTCAGGCTGTGCAGTTTATTGCGCTCGACCCGGGCATATTCAGCGGCAAAGTGCGCGCGGAATTCAGCCACCAGATCATCCATTCGGCGGAAACGGCTGAGCATGGCAAACAATGCGCGCAACATCTGCGGCAGGCGTGCCAGCTTTTCGCGGCCACTCAGTTCGCGATCCTGAATCAGATCTACCGGATCGGTCAGGCCCATCATGCGTTCCATATCGGCTTTATTGGTACGGAAAGATGGCAGGAATAATAAACCGCGATACCAGTTATTAATGTTGTAATACACCCGGCCACGAATCAGGCCGAGCATATTTTCCAGCATATCCTGATGCTGCTGTACGACATTTTCACGTACACCCAATAAACGCAGGGTCTGCTCGTATACGGTTTTATAAGCGCGGTTGGCAAAGCTGAAGGTCAGCGGTGTGGTTACCCCACAATAGGATTCCTGAATATTGGAATTATCCCAGACCTGCAAACGGTCGGTATCGGGGTTCTGTTCCGGTAAACGCGTCACCGGACGCGCCTGCAGAATATAAAACGCACCGTCTTTCAGGCACCATTCAATATCCTGTGGTGCGCAATAGGCTTCCGCAATGCGGCGTCCCAGATCACGCAGGGCAAAAATCTGCGTGTCGGTTAAACAGGCAACCGTACGTTTATCGGCGGCCACTTCCTGTTCACGGGTACCACCCTGCTCAGCATCCTGCACCAGACACAGGTCTTTATCATTGACCTGCACGCTGAGTTCATTGCTGTTTAAACGCACGCTGATTTCATCGGCATTGCAATGGCCGGAAACCAGACCTTCACCACAACCCCAGGTAGCCGAAATAAAAGCTTCGCCACGATCACCATTTACCGGGTTGGCGGTAAACATCACACCGGCCACATCGGCATCAATCATGCGCTGAATAATCACCGCAGCATTAATATCGGTCAGGCCCAGACCTTTCTGGATGCGATAAGCCAGAGCGCGGGCATTAAAGGCACTCTGCATCACGGTAATAATGGCCGCGGCAATCTGCTCTTCACCACGCTGATATAAGCAGCTGTCCATCTGTCCGGCAAAAGACGCACCTTCAGCATCTTCACCCACCACCGATGAGCGCACCGCCCACCAGCCATGTGCCAATGCATCGCTGCCAATGGCCGTGCGTACGTCGTCGGCAATGGCAATTAATAAACCGCCATCACGGATTTTCTGCTGAATCCCCTGGGCAACCTGTTCCAGCGCGCTGCTGTCGGGTTTATCGCCCAGTGACGCCAGTTCGGTTTCAATCCACTGCTCAAGATTCAGCGAGCGTAACTGTGCACGGAAAGCCGCAACGGGTACCACCCACCATTGCGGCACCTGAAGACTATTAATGGCCAGAGTCTGGCGGCTTAAAAATGCCAGGTTAAAGGCTTTGCCACCGACCTGATCAGCACTCAGCGCTGCGGCCTGCAGTGCATCCAGACAATAATTAGCCGGGCTGTTTACAGTGTCTTTTTTCACAGGCTTTGATCTCCGTTTTCCAGACGCTGAATTTCCAGATCCAGCAGACGACGGAAGGTACGCACCACCCGCTCCATAAACGGATAATGACGGAAGGTATGGGCCATCACATACATAGGTACACGGTTAACAACCAGATCCCACAGTGTCAGGGTAAAGCCATAACGCCATTGTGCAGCATCCAGCGTAACGCCAGCGGCCTGTTCCAGTTGCACACGGTGACGCTCAATTAAGGCTTCCACCAGCTGCGGATCAAAATCCGGATTCAGGGTAAATACCAGCAATTCAGCCAGATCGTGTTGCGGTGCCTGAACGGTCGCCAGTTCCCAGTCGTAAGCGCAGAGTGTCAGTTCACTACCCTGACGACGGAAGGCAATATTGCGCGGATTAAAATCGTTATGGATCAGGGTTTTCGGTAAGGCATCCAGCTGCGGATACCACTGCTCCATGCTGTACACGCGATCGCGGAAGCGCTCCATATCACCGGCACTGAACCACTCCGGGAATTCCTGCTGGGCGTGAGCACCAAGCATTTCCCACAGGCGGGTTTTTTCCAGCATATTGGCGGTATTCGGTGCGTCGCAGATCCAGTCCTGAGTCAGCAGTTCGTCTTCGCGGTTCAGCCAGATACTGTGCACCTGAGCAATGCCATCAACGGCGGCATTAAAGTGTTCGGTCGTCCAGCCGGAAGTGTCGTCAGCGGAATCCATTAATTCCAGACCGTCGAGATATTCCTGCACCAGAACATAGGCTTCACGTGAGGCATCCGCCCAGGCCATATAGGTGGTCGGAGCAACACGGCGGAAACGTTCATCCTGCTGCGCCATCACTTCCAGCTCACGCACATGACAGCCACGGAAACCAACATGCTTGCGGAATTCGTTGTAAGCATGCGCCAGACGGGCATCACACATCGACGCCATAGAGTTAAGCATCAGGATAACTTCGTCATCCAGCGGCTTCACTTTAACCATTACATCCAGCGTCTGATCGGCATCGTCCAGTGTCAGGCGGAACGGATAATGGCCAACCAGCTTATTGATTTTATGTGCTGTCAGTTCGGTAATAATGCTGCTGCCTTTACCCGACAGGCTCAGACTCTGCTGCGCACTGACCTGCACGTTGCGGTTTAAACCCTGCGATAATGCACGGCTGAAAAACTCCGGATTTAAATCACCGAGTTTTAACCATTCTACCGGGCGGTTACGGCCGAGTTTTTCGTGAGCGCGGGCAAACTGGTCGCTGGCAATGGCCGACAGCGTGGATAAATCAAGCGCCAGACAGTAACCGGCAATCACTTCGGCCAGTTTATGCGCACAGCCGGGGCCAGCACAGCCAATCATCTGCAGGCATTCTTTCTGCTGCGGCAGACTGGTGCCGCCACCAACCGTACCGACCACCAGACTTGGCAGGCGCAGCGTGGCGTAAATCGCATTATCATCGGTCATTTCCATATGCAGCTGGCCGATGGCCGACTCGTGTACACAGGCAATGTCCTGACCGGTGGCGGTAAACATCGCACCGATCACGTTGGCGATATTAATATTCAGACCGACCATACCGGCCGCAATACTGCCGCCGACAAAATGGTTATAGGCGGTGAACAGTTCGCGCGCGCTGACTTTTAATACCTTACGGCAGACATCATCGCTGAGTACGGCTTCTGCCAGTACGCGCACACCACGGCCACGCAGGAAAGAGTTATAGGTAACTTTTTTATCGTTGGAGAGGTTGGCCTCAACCATAAAGTTTTCGAACTCAATCCCTTCGAAAGCACGCATTTCGGCCAGAATCCACTGACACGCCTGCCAGGTGCAGGTGGTGGTCATATTCTGACCCGCAGCATCACCGGTTTCATACACAAACTGTACGTGCACCGTGCGGCCCATTAATTCGGTATGCACTTCCACCAGATTGGCATAGTTCGAATATTTACGGGTTTGGGCGGCAATTTCGTTCTGATGGTCTTTTACCCATTCGGCAAAAAATAACGCCGAAGATAAATCGCTTAATACGAATACCGGTACGCGCAGCATACGCTGGCCCAGTACCCGCACATTCACACCACCGGCACGGGAAATCGCTGTGGCACCACGGGTAGCCGATGCCACCAGTGCACCTTCAGAAGTTGCCATTGGTGCATAAAATAAACCGTTCGCGTGTTCGCCACGGATATGCAATGGCCCGGCCACACCCACCGGAATTTCGACCGTACCGATTAACGCTTCGATATTACTGACCAGCGCTTTCGGATCGAGAGTAATGTCCGCTACCCGCTCCATCGCCGCACCGGTTTCTGCGCGGACAAAACCCAGACGCTCCTGACGGGCCTCTTCGGTGTATAAACCACGCGCCGGCACTTTCGGCAACGTCAGTTCGTCGTATAAACGGCCATCATCTTCTGCCGCACGCTGACGCAGCGCATAACTGATCTGCCACAGCTGGCGGCTGTTTTCGGCGGTGTTTTCACCATCGGTATCGTTACGCAATACCAGACGCCATAATTTAGAATTCTGCGCGACTTCCAGTTTGCTGATGATTAAATCGCGCAGCACATATTCTTTGTCGGCCAGAACCAGAGTCACCGTGGTAAAAGCAGCATCCAGCTGCCATTGTTCACAGGGTTCAGCCAGCACGCATAAATGGCTTTTGGAAACATCCACGGCTTCGGCATTGCGCCAGTTATCACCGCACTGAAGGCGTACGCTGGCGTTCTGTTCAGGGCTGAATTCATAACGGGCTTGAGTAGTATAAACGCGGGCCTTTTTCATACGGCAGCTCCCAGCAGGTGAATGTTTAATGCAGCAGCGATAATCACCACCAGATAGCCCAGCAACATCGTCAGGGCGACGGCTTTCTCGTTATTTTCACGGCCGCTTTCATGGGGGGATTGTTTGAATTTGAAAACAGCTTTAAGAGCCAGTACCAGAACCAGTACCAGCAATATGGCATAAACCACTAATACTGCGACATCCAGCAGCCACAGTAATACCAGCTGGTTCACCACCATGGCGCAGACCAGCGCAATGACCAGATTAGCGGCACCCTGTACGCCAAGGATGCGCGAGTAAGAATCGACCGTTTCGCGCTCTTCTTCCGGGCCACGGGTTTTACGGGTAATTTCAAAACAGAAGCCGCTGATAAACGCCAGGCTCATCATCGCCATTAAAGGTGCAGAATTCAGTAGCTGCATCACCGGCAGTTGTGGTTGTGCCATCGCCGCCAGCCAGAGCACGATCAGCGGCATAATCGCCATATGGCTCAGGGCATACAGCAACAGACGTTTTTCCAGCCAGGCGCCACAAAAAAACTCGGCACCCATTAAACACAGGTAAACAAACATCACGGCCCAGACGATCAGGGTATCGGTACCCAGAAACAGGCTCCACAGCAGCTGGGCAATGACCGCAATAATGCCCAGACTTTTCAGATGCGTCAGAGTAATGCGGCCACTCTGCAGTACACGTTGCGGGTGGTTTTTAACATCCAGCTCGTAATCTTTATGTTCATCGAAAATACGGATGGTTAAAAACAACGACCAGGTAATCAGGCAGGAAACGATATCGCTCCAGTTAAAAAACCATTCGCCCTGACTGGCACGAACAACACTGGCGGTGACCAGATAAAGAATAAAAAACAGCAAGGCATTGGCGAACGGAAAACGTTCGTCCATCCAGGCGCGGATACGGCGCAGCAACGGCTCGCCGGCAATAACAGCAGAGTTAGTCATAGAGAGGTCTCATTAATTGAATAAATCAGAAAAATTCAGTCGCGATCCAACAGCATCAGCAACAAAGGTAAAAGAATAAGATCGGCCAGTAAGGCAACGATAACCGTCAGAGCCATCAGCCCACCCATGCCCCAGGTGGGCGAAAAAGGTGACAACAGCAACAGTGCAAAACCGGCGGCCAGTACCAGGCTGGTAATAATCATGGCCACGCCAACGGTAGAAAATGCGTATTCGATGGCCGCTTCGGTGCTTTCACCTCTGGCCCTGGCGCTGCGGTACTTGGCAAGAAAATGCACGGTGTCATCAACCACCAGACCAAGACTCATACAGGCAACAATGCTCAGCCCCAGATCAACATGGCCGCTGATATAACCCCAGATACCGTAGGCCAGCAGTGCCGGCAGTAAATTCGGCACCAGACTGATCAACCCGAGGCGTACCGAACGCAGTACCAGCATCATGACCGCCGAAATTAATACCAGCGCCAGTAATGTGCCCTGAAACAGGCTGATGCTGTTACGGTCAGAAATCTGGGCAAATACCATATCCAGCCCACTGCCCGGAGCGATACTCAGCGCCGGAGTATGTTCTGCCGCCCAGTCGAGTAACGCCTGATCAAAGGCCACTAATTCACGCGATGTACGCTTGAATAAATGCACGGTAAAACGGCTGGCGGTCTGATCAATAGTAAGACGCTCATTCAGACCCATGCCAAAAGGCAGAGACATTTCGTACAGCAGCATTGCCTGAGCGACCTGCTCATCGGAAGCGGGAATGCGGTAGTAATTTTTATCGCCATCATGCAGTGCCTGATTCAGTGTCAGTAATGGCTGATGCAGACTGTCAACAAAACCGACTTCGGCAAAGGTTTCCAGATGCTCAGCCAGTTGCTGCAACTGTTGCATAGGTTCGGTACGGTACAGCGAGCCACCATCCTGTGCCGCGATGCGGTACTGAATAAAATTAACGCCGTTAAGTTTATCGTTCTGCAGATCCAGTGCCTGGCGAACCGCAAAAGATTCATCGTAATACTGATGCCACTGTTCATTGAATTTCAGCTGACTGACACCTGCTGCCAGCATCGCTGAAACAATGACCGCCCCCAGCAGTAACGCCCGCGGATGCGGCTGCAATACCCGCTGCCAGAATGTCAGCAATAAACCACTGAGCCATTGTCCGGGATGCGCCAGCGTCCGGCCCGGCTGTATTTTTGGCTGTGGTAAAACACGCAATGCGGCAATAAACAGAGTCAGACTCAGCACCGCAGCTAACAGCGCGGCAAAAGCGACTAAATTGCCCAGGTCGCGATATGGCGGAGACTCACTGAAATTCAGGCACAACAAACCAAGCGCAGTAGTAATCGAAGTAATCCACACCGGACGGATATTGGATTTAACCGCTTCCGCCAGTGCAGGTACTTTGCTCATACCGGCACGCAGCCCATGCTGATAGGTCGCCAGAATATGCAGACAGTCAGCAATTACGATAATCATAATCATCGATGGCACAACACCCACCACCGGAGTCAGGCGTGCCGTTGTCAGTCCCAGCGCACCGGCCCACCCCAGAGCACCAAAGGTCGCCATTACACTCAGCAGCGTCAGGGTTAATGCCAGAAAAGTACCGGCCAGAGAGCGGGTCAGAAAAAAGATACCGGCGAAAATCAGCAGATAACTGGCCGGAATCAAGGCTTCCATATCACGCTCTACGGCTTCAGCCAGCGCCAGATTAATAATCGCCGTACCAAACAGCTGCACATCCAGATACTGCAATTCTGTGGCGGCGAGTAATTCACGGGTATAGGCGACCAGTTCGGCGGTTGCTTTTTCGTCACCGTCCGGTAATGAAAGGCTGACAATAATTAATGCCAGATCGCCGTCTTTATTGACCAGACGATTCAACAGATCGGGTTGAGTCCGGATATATTCCAACTCACCCGCAATATCCCAAGCAGACGCTTGCTCGGGCCGATAGAAATCATCGATATTAATATTGTCATCAGCAGACTGAATACGCTGATAATTGGTAAGAGAATCTACCCGACGGGCGTAGGGAATTTCCCAGGCGGCCTGGGTGAGTTGCGCAATTTCATTCAGCGCAAGGGGATCAAGCACAGTGGCTGACGATGACGGCCGCAACAGAAACGTCAGCGTATCCTGTTTATTAAAATCCTTTTCAAGCTGCTCAAAGCTCAGCAGCTGCGGATTATCAGCACTGAAATAAACCCGGAAGTCTGACACAAATGACAGCTTTGTCGCCCCTGTTGTCAGACTTATTATTAGTATCATGGCGGCAACAATAACCAGCCACGGATAACGCAGTGAGAATGACACGATAAAATCCTTTTAGCCTTGCTAAAAAAAACTGGCACATCGTTTGCCATCAGCGGCTTTAGAATAATCGTTGTAACAATGCCCGGAACGGCCGCGGATATTACCCAGAGCATTCCCTTAAGGCCAGAGACTGAAAAAGAAAAAATAAGAATTAATGCAACTTATCCGACAATTTTTTACTGAGGACAAATAGCATCCGGAATGCAATCACGCATCCGGACAATATTACTCACCAATCAGGACAGCTGCGCAATATCTCAGACGTTGTTAACAAATTTATAAATCCAATAATAAAGAATTATATAAACAAATCCGGGATGGATAATTGACGCAAAACGGGCCGCAGGAAACTTTCGGAAGCGGGCAGGTTTACCGGCCAGTTGCAGAATCGGCAACAAAAAAGCCGCAGCCGGAAAACTCCGCCTGCGGCTTTAATAACAACCGGCAATATTAATGAACAGCGGCTTCAGCCCCTGCTGCCTGCTTATCAGCCGAACGGATCGCCAGCGATGCCAGGGCAGCAACCATCAGGGTCAGCCCGAGCACAAAGAAAGCCTCGTTATAAGACATCACCATGGCCTGCTGAGTTACTTCCTTCATCAAGACACCATAGCTCTGATCGGCACTGCCCCCGCCACTCTCCAGAGCGCCTCCGAGCAGGCGCAGGTATTCCGCCAGATTCTGACTGCCACTGACCAGCGTCTGTTTAAGCTCGGCCAGATGGTAATCGGTGCGTTCCGACAGCAGGGTTGCCAGCAGAGCAATCCCCACAGCGCCGCCCAGGTTACGCATCACATTAAACAGCGTAGAAGCCGAGGGAGCGTCTTTGGGGTCGAGATTCTGCGACGACATAATCGACAGCGGCACCATAATAAATGGCTGTCCCAAAGCACGAACCAGCAGTGCCGGAATAAGATAAGAGCCGTTGTAATCGATGCTCATATGCATATTCATCCACATACTGCCGCCGACCACAAAGAAGCCAAAAGCCACCAGATATTTGGCGTCAATAAATTTCAGCAGACGGGGAATCAGCGGAAAGAAAGGCAACTGTGGAAAGCCGACCCACATTAATACCAGGCCAATATCCAGCGCCGTATAGTCATGTACCGATGCCAGATATAACGGCACCAGATACACCGAGCCGAATAAACCTGCACCAAGAACAAAGTACGCCACACAGGCGAGAGAAAAATCGAGGCTGCGGAACAGGCGCAGATCCACCAGCGGATGTTCCGTAGTCAGCTGTTTGCGCACAAACAGAAACAGGCTCATGGCCGAAACCAGCCCCAGCCAGCGGATATATTCGGCATCAAACCAATCGTCGCGCGCGCCTTCTTCCAGCATGATCTCCAGACAGCCCAGGCCGAGAGCCATGGTCAGCATGCCGAAAAGATCGATTTTTTTAAGCTGTTCCGGATCACCTTCTTCTTTATCCAGACCCGCCGCCAGCAACATTAATACAGCGATACCGGGAATAACATTCAGATAGAAGATGTAATGCCAGCTGAAGGCTTCGGTCAGCCAGCCGCCCAGCGTCGGGCCAATGGTTGGCGCGAAGGTCGCTGTAACACCAAACAACGCCATTCCCAGAGGACGCTTATCCAGCGGCAGCAGGGTAATAATCAGGGTAAAGGCCATCGGAATCAGCGCGCCGCCACTGAAGCCCTGCACGGCGCGGAAGACAATCATCGACTCCAGATTCCAGGCAAAAGAACAGGCCAGTGAGGCGAGAATAAATATCGTACCGTTCCACAGCAGATAACGCCGCGGCGATAGCCAGGCAGCAAAGAAACCACAGAGCGGAATAGCGATCATCTCGGCGACCAGATACGAGGTCGCAATCCAGGAAGATTCTTCCAGCGTCGCACCCAGCGCTGCCTGAATATCCTTCAGCGATGAGTTGGTAATCTGGATATCGAGAATGGCCATAAAAGCGCCCAACAGAGCGCCACTGATGGCCAGCCAGTGCTTGGGAAAGCGCTCGCTCATTCAGTAAAAACCGTCACTTCCAGCGACATGCCCGGACGCACCGCGCTCAGATCCTGATCTTCATCAAACAGAATTTTTACCGGTAAACGCTGAATCACCTTGGTGAAATTGCCGGTCGCATTCTGTGGTGGCAGCAACGCAAATTCAGAGCCGGTGGCAGCAAAGAAACTGTCGATATGGCCCTTCAGTACTTTGCCGCCCAACGCATCCACATGAATATCGACGGCCTGACCGACCACCATAGCGGCAACCTGGGTTTCTTTAAAATTGGCGTACACCCAGATCGGTTCAGTCACCAGACTGAGCAGACGGATACCCGGCTCAACACTCTGCCCCACCTGCACCTGACGACTGGTTACAATCCCCGCACGCGGCGCACGGATGGTGGTGTAATCCAGCTCCAGCTGCGCCCGCTGTACCGCCGCCGCAGCCTTGGCCACCTCGGCAGCCAACTGTGGCTTTTCACCACTCAGCGTCACCAGGTTGGCCTGCTGTGCAGCCAGCTGAGCCTTGGCCTGATTGAGGCGCGCCTGCGCCGCTGCCTTATTCAGTTCGGCCGCATCCAGATCATCCTGCGACACATATTGTTTGCCCATTAACTGCAACAGGCGATCAGCCTGCTGCACCGTACGGCGCCATTCGGCATCGGCGGCAGCCACGCTGGCACGGGCGGCGACAATCTGCGATTGCTGGGCGTTCTCACGGTCGGCCAGATGCACCAGACGCGCTTCCGCCTCGGCCTGCACAGCCTCGGCCTCCGCCAGCTTCGCCTGATACAGCGCCGGGTCGAGCTGCAGCAGCACATCACCTTCGGCTACCAGGCGGTTGGCCGGTGCAGGAGTCGCCGTTACCGTCCCCGAAATACGGCTCATGACCGGCACGATATCGGCTTTTACATAGGCATTATCAGTATCTTCACGGCCCTGATGCCACCACCACCAATAACCACCGGCCAGCAGCAGAACGACCAGTAACACGCTTAGTTTTTGTTGTTTAGACATGTCAGACCCAGAAAATACTACGAAAATCGTAGCAGTCTAACGGTAATGTGTTCAGTGTAAACAGAGGTTTTGTAGCCAAACTGTTTCAATATTCCGACCAATTCTGGCGAATTAGACACCTCAGCGGATGAAATAAGACAATTCCGCGCAATATTCCGGCAAATAAGCCCACAACCAACAGGATACCCCCCTCCTTTAACTGGCGGCGCAGTCAGTTAAGCAGGTTAATATCGGCCATTTTTCTTGTATCTCGCCAATATTCTGCTATAAAGCGCCCCTCTGGAGTCTGACGGACGCCCGACTCCTGCTCTGTGAGCAATGAAATAATCCCGAGTACAAAGGAAGGATCCATGAAAACACTCTTATTTATATCAGCCCTGATACTCCCGGCCTTGTCCCTTGCTGACGGCATAAACTGCAGTAATCTCAGCGAGTGGAGTACTCCAATAGAAGGCATGCAGGTTAACCAGCATCATATTTTTTGTGGTGAACCAGCAAAAAGCGGTAATGCCAAAGGCTTTCATTCCATGCCGCAAAACCAGCCGCCCAGTGACTACCTCAGCTCACAAAAAGGGGATTCCCCGAATGCCTCCGGCATCTACACCCTTAAAAAAATTGCCCTGAGTTTTAATAAAAGTACTTACATTAAATCTTTCAGCTCCATGTTCCCGGATCACTGCACCCAGGCTCAGGTCAATGCTTCTATCGTATTTGCACAGCAAAACGCCCGCGGCAACTGCGCCAACCCTAGCTGGGCAAAATGCGGCCCGAACGCACCGGATAACGATAGCGAAAATAAATACTGCAAAGGATTTCCGGCTAAGCACTTTGAAATTGCCACTGCGGTTCTGCCGGACGACAGCAGCAAAATCAACACGGGCTTCCCGATCTACACGACAAATACTTATCCGTGAGTACAGAAAATTTTCGCTGGAGCAGCTATGACGCCAGCCCCGCGCATCAGGCATTACAGGGGTTTCTGGTTCTGGACGTACAGCATTCAGCCACACAGGCAGAAGAACTGATTACTGGTATCCAGTGCTATACCACAGGAAAAATTGAAGAATTTTCCGGCTGTGGTAACGGCTATGAATTCGAATGCAACGCAGAAGGCTTTCTGCTTGATTGCTTATATCCGGGTGACAACCTGACCCCGGTTACCCTGCCCTTTCCGCTGGTGCTGACAGCATTGGAGGAATGGGCAGCGTATTGCCGCCAATAGCTATTAACCCGCTAAAACAGATACTCCAGGCCAGCCATTGTCACTTTTGCAGGATTATGGCTGCCACTTCCATGAACAAAAGACGCGTACACAGACATCCGGTAGGTAAGATAGGTGCCGCCCTGTAAAGCAATCCCCTGATTAAGACCACGGGAATACTCAGTCTTAATGTAGGAATAACGATTGGGGTACCAGGTTGCATAATAACGCCAGAGCTCTTCATCAGAAGATCGCTTTACCGACACTCTGTTGACTAAAGCACCCGGGAAATCCGGATCACTACCTAGCGTTAATGGTACGAAATAATTCAGATCTGATATTTCTTCATTAAGATCAGAAAAAACCAGGCTCATACCCGCCGAAAAATACGTTCCATCCAACATGCGGTCGGTATACATCACTGCCAGTTCATCAGATGTTTTCCTGCTATCCACCTGTAAGTAATAATGATCACCTGCAATGGGAGACAATCCAGAAATATGTATGCTCTCGCCATATTTGTACTTCAGCATTGAATCCAGCTCAGTGCGACTGAAACGCACAAAGAACTCATCAATATATATTCCCAGAGACTTAGTATCTGCTGCCTGATCCGCCATCGCATCCTGACGGCCAGAAAAGTTTACCACCGCATCCACATCGGCATCCTGCGTCTCCAGTTTTGACCAGCTGAATACAAGGGGGATTTGCGCTGAGGCCAGTGTCAGTCCTTTACCAAGATGATGACTGCTGGCATTAATGACTGATTCCTGAGTGGCGGCGGTACGGCTCAGATACACCGAACTGCTGCGGTTAAAATACTCCTGCAGCTCCATAGGGTAGTCATTACGGGTATTCACTGGCGAAAAAAATAATTTCCCTCTCAGTTTGCGGCTATCGGTCTCCATACTGTCTGAGTCGGAAGAACGTATATCAAAACCAATAAGGGCACGGTATTCTGACAAGCCATCTGCAGTGGCAAAATGGGCGAATATAACGCTGCCCAGCAGGGCAATACGCAAAGCAGAACGGAAATCCTTCAATGTAGTGCGCTCCTTAGTCCTTCAAGTCGGCGCGCATTCTATAAGCAATCCATTGCAAAGAATACTATCAATGATTGCAGCACTGACCAGCCAAAGCCTCAGTGCCGTGCTGCAGTCATATAAATTACAGGTCCTTAAGAATATCCTGACGCTTTAACTGGTATTCCGTATCCGAAATCAGGCCTTTGGATTTCAGTGATTCCAGCACCAGTAAACGCTTCTCTACGGTGCTCCAGCCCTCAGAGTCTTTTACTACAGTTTCCGCAACAATTTCCGCAGCACTGACCGCTGCAGCACAACGGTAATAATCTGCCGACACTTTGGTGGTAACTACAGTCTTCATTCCGGTCAGTGAAGGTTTATTACGGCGTGAGCCTTCTGACCCACGAATCAGCAGGGCATCAGCACCGGCATCAGCCGCCTGCTTTTTATGCCAGGCCAGACATTCTTCGGCCGGATTCATACTGGTGGTTGAACACACCTGCTGGGATACCAACTCACAGGATGCTTCATCCCCCTCTGCCAGAACTCTGGTTTTATCTGCCGCATAACCACTTAAAGGCAGCAGCAGAGCCAGCATCATTACACCTGGTCTGATCATGTTTATTTCCACCGTTAGAGAATCACTGACAAAACTCTACCACAGATTGACAGGCAGATTGTTGGCTTCGTTAAGGTGTTTTTAACCGCGAAAAAATCAGGGCACCTTGTTTCCTGAAAGCTTATCGTCCGCTACAAAAAGCGGACAGACTCAAGGCGGTCAAACGACTCTCCCATGCTGTAGGTAAAGGGCCGCCCCAGCTTCTCTGCAGCCATTTTCCGGCATGTGTCTTTAAGAGCAAAAATCGACATATTATTCATTTTGCCAAGTTGATGTTTCACTTCTTTTATCGGCCCTACCTGAATTTCCAGCGTTTTAATTTCACCACGGTTTAACGGCGACTGATCACTATTGGTCAGTTCAGTGGAAATAAGGGCTTCTTTATCATCGAGTTTTGTCTGTAACAGCGGATAATCCACATGGATATCCGCCGGAATATCGTAGCTGGCAAAGCCACGATTCATCGGCTTAACCAAAGCAAATCCGGTAACCTGATCATCCTGCGACACAACCTTAATATCGCGAAAAGGCAGCAATGGTGACAGCGTCATACTGACGGTACATAATGCCTCACCGCTGCTTTCTCTGTTGCCCTGCAGCGCGGCCATATAGGTATCACTCAGGCTATATGCGATACCAATGATCACATCATCCAGTGTCAGCTCAGTATTATATTCTGCCTCAAGCGTGGCGACAGCCTCACGGTAGCTCTCGTTTTCTGTGTCCGCTATCTCACTGTCCGGCGCTTGCGGATGCAGGATAAAGCGTGCATTAAGGCTGTTGCTTCTGCCCGCGACTACGCTATCCAGTGCGGTTTTAATGGCTGTTTTCTGCTCTGTTGTAATACCACCAAACATCGGTGTGCTGAGCAATATGGTCTGACCACGGTAATCATCTTTATCGTGGTGTATTTTTACCAGATCCGGATCGGCGCCGGCTGCGGTGAGAATACTCTCAATCTCCTGGCGGTATACCGGTTTGATCCAGCTGCCGTTACTGTAATCGACCTTATCGGCCACCACCGGGCTGCCGAATTTAAGTTCAGCAAAATCGCTGTCACAGCCGGTTAAAAGGACAACCAGAGCAATTAATGCAATCTCAGCAAGCCTGAACATTTGCTATCCCGTATTGATAAGTTCACCCGGAGTTTAAAGGTTGCAACTGATAAAGGTAAAGATAAGATCAGGTAAACGCTGCACTCACCATGCAGTTTGCGATGGCCGTCGCACTTACTATCGGCACCTGCTGGCATAATCACGCAGGCCTGTTAATACCCATTAAGCCAACCTGACAGCAAACCCGATTTTCCGTAGTTTCCTGTATATCCAGATCCGGTTTAAACGGCGTTCGGACAATACGACTAACATCCAGACAAGAACACAACAATGAACAGCAAAGTCCCTAAGCCACAGAATCATCCGCAAGACCAGAAAGGCACCGATTTACGCATGCTCCCACCGGTCAGTTATATCACCGGCTTTTGCAACCGGGTGCTGGGCAGGATTTTTATGACCATGCTTAATGCTCCGTGGGCCAGCCTGATCATTCTGCTCAGCCTTTATCTCTGTGCGCTGATTATTGTCAATATTCCGGCACTGGATATTGCCCGCGAGAATATTTTCCTGGTCGTTATCTCACCGCTGGCGATACCGGTGTTTTTATCACTGGCGTATCTCGGCATCAGCCTTGTTCTGCTCGCTCTTTTTGCACGCAACCCCGGTACCCGTGTCAGCTGCGCCGTCATTCTGGAAGTTCTGCTTATTGCTCCCATGCTATTGATGGCAGTCAGCGACACACGCTTATTTTTGATGCTGGGCGATACGGTGTTATTTGTGCTGCTTGTTGGCAATATGGTCGCCGTTCCCTGGCTGGCTTTTCGTTATAGCAAAGCCGTATTGCACCATGCTTACCTGTGTTTGCCGCTGCTGGTGTTGCTAACCCTGTTTATCTGGTTTGAAAGTACCGCCGGGCTTTCATATGAAAAAATAAGCCATGAACATATCTCTGTGATCGACTGCGAATGGGTAAGAGCCAAAAGCAAAAGCGGCGCCCCCAGCGGCCCACCAATAAAAATATGTGATGTACTGGTGGCATACCGCGGTAGTGATCACCGCTTTTATGGTATGCCCGCGCCGAATGGAAATATTAACTATATGGAAGTGCGGCAGGCGCTGTTCAAACATTTCAGGCTGCAATAATGAATCTGCACTGCCGCATCGCCAGAAGCCAACAAATAAACAAACTGCAAACACACCCGGCCATCTGAAAAAGCAGGTCTGAGCACCTGCGCGGCTGCATGCAGCCACACACCAGAGCGCGCTACAGAGGTAGAATCCACTGTCAGATTTCTCTTACGACAAAACCAGGCAAGACGAGCAAACAGCACAGCCGTACATCCCCCTGCCTCCCTGCACTGGAATAATGGTCCTTTCTGTGAAGCCTTTGTCATTGTTACAACGTAATTCTGTGAGCAAGGCCGCAATAATAGCTGAATGACAGTTCAGCCAAGCTGCTAGTATTTTCCCATCAGCGGATAATTCCGGAAGATCCGTACCCGGGTAAAAATCCGTAAACAAAAGATACAAAGCGTTGCAAATAAGGAGTGCTCATGAGCATCGAAAACTGGCTTCACCTTCTGGCAAAACACGATGGCTCTGACCTCTACCTGAGCAAAGGTGCTCCACCTTGCGCGAAATTTCAGGGACAGTTAAAACCCATCAGCCGTGACGTGCTGGGGCCAGGCGACATTGAAAAAATTGCCTATTCCATTATGTCAGAGGCACAACGGCAGGAATTTGAAGAAGAAATGGAACTGAATATGGCTATGTCCAATTCATCCGGCCGCTTCCGTATTAACATATTCAAACAGCAGCACGAAGTGTCGATGGTGGCACGTAATATCAATACCGAAATTCCCGATATTGCCCAGCTGAATCTGCCACCGGTTCTGAAAGACGTCATTACTGCCAAGCGTGGTTTAATTCTGTTTGTTGGCGGTACCGGTTCTGGTAAATCCACTTCGCTGGCGGCACTGATTGATCACCGCAATGCCACCACTTACGGCCATATTATTACCATCGAAGATCCGATTGAATTTGTGCACAAGCACAAAAAGAGCGTGATTAACCAGCGCGAAGTGGGCACCGACACCAAGAGCTATGCCGCGGCATTAAAAAATACCCTGCGTCAGGCACCGGATGTCATTCTGATTGGTGAAATCCGCGACGCCGAAACCATGGAACACGCCCTTGCCTTTGCCGAAACCGGTCATCTGGCCATTTCCACTCTGCATGCTAACAATGCCAACCAGGCCTTTGAGCGTATTGTGAATATGTTTCCGGAAGAGCGTCGCAATCAGATTTTATTGGGCCTTGGCCAGAATGTACGCGCGATTATTTCCCAGCGTCTTATTCCCACTGTTGATGGTAAACGCGCTGCCGCTGTGGAAGTGCTGCTGGGTAATAAAACCGTAGAAGATCTGATTATTAAAGGCGATTTCCCATCCATCAAAGAGATTATGAACAAGTCCGAAAACCTCGGTATGCAAACCTTTGATGGCGCACTCTACCATCTGTATAAACAGGGCAAGATTACCCTTGAACAGGCACTGAAAAACGCCGACTCAGAAAACAACCTGCGCCTGCGTATTAAACTGGGAGACAACAAACCAGAATCCAAGCCAGCAGCAATAAAACAAACAGCCCCAAAAGCCGCTACTCCTGCATCATCCGGGCTGGAACTCAGCCTGATGGATGACAATAGTAAAGAAGAGGCTTATGCCTGATTAACGGCATACACCCAGACAATAAAAACGGGCCTTAAGGGCCGTTTTTATTGTTCGTTATTCAGACTGAAGAATCAGCCAGGCTCCCGCAAACATTGCAGCCAAAAAAAGAAAAATACGATATTCTCGACTCCCGCACATTTACAGGAGTTTACTATGCAAAGGATTCTGATTCTTCTGATCGCCGCTGGCGCTGCTTACTACGTGTTCAACCCTTCATCTTCCGCAACAACGCCATCAGCAGCGTCCGGCAGGGTGTATATCGAGCCCGGTGCCTACCGTAATGTTCAGGTTGAGCTGTATGCCACCGACTGGTGCCCTTACTGCAAGCAAGCGCGGGCCTTTATGGATAAAGAAGGCATCTCGTATATTGAGTACAACGTCGAGCAGGATGCGGCAGCACTGCAACGGCAAAAGGCTTTACTGGGTGAAAAATACAACCCGAGCAAAGCCAACGTTCCCTTTTTTGTTGCCAACGGTCACACCAAAAAAGGTTACAGCGAAGCACGTTTTATTAAATTTCTGCAAATCGCTGCCGCTGCGCCAAAATAAGCGCGCGGCAAGCTATGGCAGAAAAGGCCGCTAAAACTCTCTCGATTTAATCATCCAGGCTGGTTCAGTTGCCTGACTCTTATGGTTCGAAGCCAAGCGACGCAGCCGTTTGACTCATTTACAGGATCACTGAGGTGGGTGTCCTATTAGAGCCGGCTATTAGAGCCCCCGGAACAGGGCCAGCCCTGTTCCGGGAGTCCATCAGAACACATCAGCGGCGCGTACTACCGGAAAATCGATATCGGTTCTGGCTACCTCATTCAGATAATTGGTAAAGGTATTTTCGGCAACCAGCGCCACGATTTCGATAATCTGTGCATCGCTGAAACCAGCCGCCCAGACAGCCTCCAGATGAGACGGATTCACGTGCCCGCGCTCCCCGGCCACCAGTGCCGCAAAAGACACAGCAGCCGCGGCCTTGCTGTCATCTGACGTGCCCAGGCGATTACGGGAAATCTCTTCCTGACTCAGCTTCGCCAGATTCAGCCCCAGATAAGCGTGCGCCGACAGGCAGTAATCACAGCGGTTAACCTGAGCAACCGCCAGGGCAATACGTTCACGGGTTTTCACGTCCAGAGTGCCGGACAGTGCCGCGTTAAAACCGCTGTAAGCCTGCAGTGCTGCGGGGCTGACACCAATCAGACGGAACAGGTTAGGCACCGAACCCAGTTGCCGGTTAACAGCCTCCAGCACAGGGCGGGAATCGGCAGCGGAATTTTCCAGAGTGGGAATATCAATAAGGGACATAGCATTTTCCTCAGTTAAGTTCATCGGGCCCGTTGGGATACGGACCAGAACCAGTCTAAGGTCTTCCAATACCGACAATAACCAGACAATATTGACCAACACCCTCTCAGAAACTGGAAGAGTATATGGATCGCCTGGAAGCCATGGCCCTGTTTATCAAAGTGGCCGAATGCGGCAGCTTTTCGGCTGCCAGCCGTGCACTTAAGGTACCGCTGGCCACAGTCAGCCGTAAGGTATCCGATCTTGAGAATCACCTGGGTACGCGTCTGCTGGTACGTACCACCCGTAAGCTGACGCTGACCGACAGCGGGCAGACGTATCTGGATTCCGCCTGTCGGATTCTGGAACAGGTCGACAGTGCCGAGCGCCTGGCAGCCGGTGAAAATGCTGAACCACGTGGTGAACTGGTGATTGCTGCACCGGTGATGTTTGGCAGCCGCCATATCACCCCTCTGGTGTCTGCATTTCTGCAGCAACATCCGGCCATCACCGTCCGCCTGCTGCTGTCTGACCGCAACATTGATCTGGTGGATGAACATGCCGATCTCGCTATCCGCATCGGCAAACTGCCGGACAGCTCCATGATTGCTACTCAGGTCGGGGTTATGCGCACGGTCATCTGCGCCAGTCCGGCATTACTGCAACAGACCGGTATTCCGCAGACAGCAGAAGCATTGGAAAAGCTGCCGGCAATACTGGTCGAATCCCCGTTTCAGTCTCCTTCCTGGCCGGTATTTATCGCTGGCGATGGCAGTTACCGCGAAATCCAACCATCCCCAAGACTCAGGGTCAGCACAACCGAGGCGGCACTGGCGGCGGCCTGTCTGGGGACCGGTGTCGTACGTCTGCTGCATTATCAGGTGGCCGATGCTGTCGCCGCCGGCCAGCTGAACATCCTGCTGGCCGGCGCTGAACCTGAACCTGTGCCGGTCAGTATCCTTTACACCTCGCGCCGCCACTTACCGGTTAAAGTCCGCTATTTCCTGGATTATGCCGTCCCCCAGCTACGCCAGTTACTGCAGTTTAAGCGCCGCTGAATGCGCAGCACTTCCCGTCGGCGCTAAGCAGAACAGGCATGCTGTAACAGAATTATTCCAAAGGTAAACGCAGCAGCGGCAGCGATGCAGAACATCACAAAATGTTAAGCCGCTGATCAGGCAGGAGCATTATCAGAGACTCCGGGAGTGGGTGTCCTATTAGTCCCCCGGAATCAAGGCATAGCTAGCCTATGACACCGGCGGGGTCTCTATACATGTCATATTATGCCCGTAAATTTAACAGCGAAAAGTCGATATTAATTCGGGTCGAGCTACTCCAGCCTGGGTTAGCTGACTTCATCAGGTAAGTATTCTCCACCTTCCCGCCAAGAGCCTTGTATACAATTAAATCTCCACTGGGGTGCATTGCTACAGGAATTGCGTTTGAGCAATACTCTCGAAATTTATGTGCGTGATACATATCCAAGGCCATCTCTGCACTGAATAACATTATGATATCAGAGCTATTGATATTAGGTGCTGCAATCCCATTCTCCTGAAGCAGAATGTCTTTCAGCTCTTCTGGCATTGCAACACTAAAGAAAGACTCCCATTCAGTTATTGCTGATTGAGTTGCTGGCTTTTTCCTTTCTTCAAGTTTTTTCCAGGCATTCTTTCTTTCCTCTTCCTTTTTATACATTTTCTTAGCCAGACATGAGAAAAGATATGACATGCCGCAATGACGGCAATAAATTGTAAACTGCCCAATCTGAACCCAATCACTACCGCATGCACTGCATATAAAAGGATTTGCAATTTTGTAGCTTGCATATAAGGCGATGCAGAGTGATAGCGGCGGGATAGCAACCCAAATAATGTGATTATAGTGATCGCTCAGTATTTGACCAATAAACAAACCTGCCAAAAAGAGAGAAACAAGTATAACGATGGCTGCAATATGCTTAACCCACCATTTAAAGTAAGCCTTTCTCCGAAATCTTTTGTCAGTTTTATAAAGGGACTGTGCTTCGTCGGCTGTCAACGTCTTATGAAATTCCATCTTCTGATTCGCGATCCAGACTCTAAAAACTGCTGCTCATCTTATTGCCACAGACAAACAGCATCTATTCGGAAATCCACCTTATCACAGCCACCGCCGATGGCAAACGTACCGCTGACATAGAAGTGCCGTCAGGTAATAAAACAGTCGAAGGCCTGATTATCAGTCAGTCGTCACGGTCGCTGAAAAGCAGCAGGATGAGAGAAGAAAGCAGGGAAAATCAGAGTGGAAGTGCTATCAGTAAAAACCAGACACCCATTGCGATACTAAATTCTTATCATGGGTGTCCTACTAGTGATATACCGGCAATTTCAGGCTTTAAATCCAAGACTCTTAGAGTGGGTGTCCTATTAGTTCATCCCTATTAGTCTAATACCCAAGAAGCATAAACTTCCAAGGTAAACTCCAAATAAAGAACAGACTAACAACAATAAAAAGAACTGATAGAATTACATAAAACCCGACTATACATTTCTTTTGATAACCATATCGCTCATCAAGATCACGATAAAGACTAGATATACTCTCGTATTGATCGAAATATTGATTTTTCATCCGAAACATCTGACTGTCATACTCAGATTTAATAGAGTCCAAGGTATGCTTTTGACTTTCTAGCAAATAAACCATCATCACCCCATAAACAACTACAGAAATGAGAAGAAAGGTATTCGCCCAAAAAGTAGCACCGTCGACTATTTTAGAAATATTCACACCTGAAACAGCCAAAGCAACCGGCACACCTAACATCTTCATCTGAATATTGGAAAAGACCTCATTTAGCTTCGTAAAATATTCTCGTTTACTCTCTTCGTACTCGACTCTAACCTTATCAAAAGAAAACTCACTTACAAAAAGCTGATAGTTTTCATTAAAACGCTTGGAAAACTCTCCGAAATTTTTCATCAAATAGGAAAATCTCTCATCAGGAGTAACGTTTATCAACAAACCACACAAAGCCTCCTTCAGAATGCTTTCCTTTTGCTCCTTATGGGAGCCATCAGATAGCATAGAATCTATAATTGAAACACCATCCAAACCAAATTCAATATCGCTACCACCAACAACCACTGGCAATTCAAGTTTATATCGATTTAAGAAAACGACCTTTCCAATCACCCCAACTCCCACATACTCGGAATAGTCAGAGGAAGAAACAAGCAAGGAGATAAACGATACCATTTTGATATAATTATCAACCTTTTTAGACAGTGGAGAAGATGGGTAAAACGAATCATCTTCCAAAACATAAAAGTTATCGGGAATTCGGTTCAAGTTTGGCTTATATGAAATAAATTCACTCCAACTGGAGTACAAATTAACAGACAAACGCTCAAGACATTCCTTTTTCAGAACTAAACGTACATTTTCCCCTAAAGATTTCCACTGTGATACTTCATAATAGACACCACATTCAACCCAATAGACCTCATCTAGACCTAAGGCAATTAAATTCTTAGCATCTTCGACCATTGAATCTGTAGTAACGGAATCAGAGAAGAATTCATCATCTCCTTCACACAAATGATACTTTCGGTGAAATTCCCTTAGGCAATGTAGAATATTTAGCATCATTTAGCCTTCAAAGTTTCTTCCAACTGCCGCTTCAGCTCAGCAGGAACATCTTTAATAAGAAGCTCTCCTTTCCCATTATAAAAAACGCTAACATTTAGCAAGTCCGTATCGAAACTAATTGATATTTTTTTATCGCTTCCCTTGAAACGGGTCAGCCCTCTTAGCGCAGACCTTTCAATTGGCAACTCGTTTGTCAATTGAAATGGTTCATTCTGAGCAATTACCAGAAAAACACCTTTTTCTTTCGGTGAATAACGCGAATCCAACATGGAAGATAACTTATCAAGCTCGACCGGGACCTCATCCTCCATCCATTTAATACATTGATCAAATACAAATGACCGAACGTTTTCGGACGTTACATCATCAAACCCTAACTCGGAACAAAACATTTTTGTAACTGCAACTAAGTTTTGAGTGTCGACTCGAGCCCTTGTATATTCTTCGCAGCCAATAAATTCAGAGAAATAATCTGTAACATCAGAAGCTGACTTACCAATTCTAAAAGATATATACTTACTTGCCCCGCCAGCCAGCCAAACCGATAGATTTATCCTTGCAGCCATATGCAATTTATCTAAATCCAGCTGCTCAATCTCATCCAAGGTTAAATCATCAGATAACGATAGTCCGAATTTCTTTCTTAATAGAACAACCGACAAGAAATAATCACCGCCATGACTATAATGATTAAACAGTAAGTAACCACCTTTCGTAGAACTCGAAGCGTCCCACTTTCGAGCAAAATATTTAGTTGCTGCCGTAGAAAAAGTAAGGAAATCTTTAAATTCTCCCCCTAAATAGAATCTAGTGAGGAGTGTCTGAAAGTGTGGAGGTTCATTTTCATCTTCGGTACTTGAAAATCCACCTGTGTTGAGACCAGTTTTCTTGAACAAGGATGCCAATTGCGAACTAAGTTCTTCAGCATGAGCATCGATAGTATTTTCACTTTTTCGATCCCTGACAACAGCCTTATTCGTTTTCTCGTCCTTATAAACCTCATGGACAATAATATTTTTAATTCCCATACATCCCTCTCTATATAGCATCCAATATCTGACATTTATATCATCAAAATAAACCGTAGGTAATCAGTCAAAACAAAAAAGGCCGCATAAGCGGCCTTTTCAGTCAAACACAGCGTTCAGCGAACCTCAGTTCTCTTCACACCAAACTCTGGCATTGCGGAACATCCGCATCCACGCGCCATCCTCATCCCAGCTCTCCCCTTCAGGACCAGCTGGCACGTAGGAGTTCTGAATCGCACGGAATACCCGCTCAGGGTGCGGCATCATAATGGTCACACGACCATCGTTGGCGGTCAGGCCGGTGATACCCTGTGGTGAACCGTTCGGGTTCGCCGGGTATTGTTCGGTAACGTTGCCGTAGTTGTCGACGTAACGCAGGGCGATCTGGCCAGCCAGTTCGTCAATGGCGCTGTCGTCGGCAAATTCGGCGCGGCCTTCGCCGTGGGCGATGGCAATCGGCATACGTGATCCGGCCATACCGGCGAGGAATACCGAGTCGGATTCCTGCACTTCGACCATGGCAACACGGGCTTCAAACTGCTCGCTCATGTTACGCACAAAGTGCGGCCAGTGTTCGGCACCCGGAATCAGTTCATGCAGGTTGGACAGCATCTGACAACCGTTACACACGCCGAGGGCGAAGGTGTCTTCACGTTTGAAGAAGGCTTCAAACTGGCTGCGCGCCTGGTCGTTAAACAGGATGGACTTGGCCCAGCCTTCACCGGCGCCCAGTACGTCACCGTAGGAGAAGCCACCACAGGCGACTAAACCGCGGAAGCCTTCCAGGGTTACGCTGCCCGACAGAATGTCGCTCATGTGCACGTCAACCGAGGTGAAACCGGCGCGGTCAAAGGCGGCGGCCATTTCGATCTGACCGTTCACACCCTGCTCACGCAGAATCGCGACTTTCGGGCTGTTTTCAGAACCGGAAGCCGGTAAATCGGCAGTGATATCGTCGTTAATATCGAAGGTCAGCTCAGCGTGCAGGCCCGGGTTTTCAGCGTCCAGCAGGGTGTCGAATTCCTGCTTGGCGCAGTCGGCGTTGTCACGCAGCGCCTGCATTTCGTAGCTGGTCTGGCTCCACAGGCGCTGCCAGTTCACACGGCTTTCGCTGAGGAATTCTTCGTCCTGGAAGCTGAAGGTAATCTGGTCGTCGAAGTTCGGCTTACCGATCACGGCGGTGCAATCGCCCAGACCGGCGGCTTCAAACTGGGTCAGCACTTCTTCCAGATCGTCGCGGCGAACCTGCAGCACCGCACCCAGTTCTTCGGCGAACAGTGCAGCGGCCAGACCGGCTTCGTCATCGGCCAGCAGATCCATGGAGATATCCACACCGCAATGCGCAGCAAAGGCCATTTCGGTCAGGGTGGCGAACAGACCACCGTCGGCACGGTCGTGGTAGGCCAGCAGTTTATTGTCGCTGTTTAAGCCCTGCACCACGGCGAAGAAGGCTTTCAGATCTTCGGCGTCGTCGAGGTCGGCCGGTACATCAGCCACTTTGCCGAATACCTGAGCAAAACAGGAAGCACCAATACGGTTCTGGCCACGGCCAAGGTCAACCAGAATCAGGTCTGTTTCACCACTATCCAGTTTCAGCTGCGGTGTCAGTACACCACGGGCATCGGTTACCGGAGCAAAGCCGGTAATAATCAGCGACATCGGCGAGGTAACGGCTTTATCGGTGCCATTCCCGTTTTCATCAACATCGTTCCAGCGGGTTTTCATCGACATTGAGTCTTTACCCACCGGAATGGTCACCTGCAGCTCAGGGCAGAGTTCCATACCCACGGCTTTTACCGTGGCGTAGAGTTTTTCGTCTTCACCGTCGTGGCCTGCCGCACACATCCAGTTAGCCGACAGTTTAATGTCAGCCAGTTTGGCAATCGGCGCCGCCGCCAGGTTGGTAATGGCTTCGGCCACCGCCAGACGACCGGAAGCCGGAGCATCCAGCAAGGCGACCGGCGTACGCTCACCCATCGCCATGGCTTCGCCGGCATAGGTGTCATAAGAAGAGGTGGTTACAGCAACGTCAGCCACCGGCACCTGCCATGGGCCAACAAACTGATCACGCGCCACGGTACCGGTAATAGAACGGTCGCCGATGGTGATCAGGAAAGATTTGCTCGCCACGGTTGGCAGCTTGAGTACGCGTGCGGCGGCATCGGCCAGATCGACACCGGCACCATTAAAGGCATCGCCGGCGGCGTTGCGGCGGCTGGCTTCACGGTGCATACGCGGTGGCTTGCCGAGCAGAACCTGCAACGGCAGATCAACCGGCTTATTGTCGAAGTGGCTGTCGGTGACGGTTAAATGCGGCTCTTCGGTGGCGTAACCCACTACCGCATAAGGTGCGCGCTCGCGGGCACAGATGGCATCAAAGGCCGCCATATCTTCCTGCGCCACCGCCAGTACATAACGCTCCTGGGATTCGTTTGACCAGATCGCCAGCGGGCTCATGCCCGGCTCGTCGTTCGGTACGTTGCGCAGTTCAAACTTACCGCCACGGCCACCGTCGTTCACCAGCTCCGGGAAGGCGTTGGAAATACCGCCCGCGCCGACGTCGTGAATAAAGGCAATCGGGTTTTTATCGCCCAGCTGCCAGCAGCGGTCGATCACTTCCTGACAGCGGCGTTCCATTTCCGGGTTTTCACGCTGTACAGAAGCAAAGTCGAGGTCGGCATTCGACTGGCCAGAGGCCATAGAAGATGCCGCACCACCACCCAGACCAATCTGCATGGCCGGGCCACCCAGAACGATCAGGCTGGCGCCTACCGGGATTTCGCCCTTCTGTACGTGTTCGCCACGGATGTTGCCATAACCACCGGCAATCATGATTGGCTTGTGGTAACCGCGGACTTCACCATCGTGCTGCAGTTCGAAAGTACGGAAGTAACCGCACAGGTTCGGACGGCCGAATTCGTTATTAAAGGCAGCGCCGCCCAGCGGGCCGTCGATCATGATATCGAGGGCCGACACAATGCGGTCTGGCTTGCCGTACTGGCTTTCCCATGGCTGTTCGAAGCCCGGAATTTTCAGGTCGGATACGGTAAAACCGGTTAAGCCGGCTTTTGGCTTGGAACCACGGCCGGTTGCGCCTTCGTCACGGATCTCACCACCGGAACCGGTCGCCGCACCGGAGTGTGGAGCAATCGCGGTTGGGTGGTTGTGGGTTTCGACCTTCATCAGGATGTGCATATCTTCCTGATGGTAGGTGTAGGCACGGCTGTCAGGATTCGGGAAGAAACGACCGGCTTTATGGCCAACAATCACCGAGGCGTTGTCTTTATAAGCCGACAGAATATTTTCGTTGTAACACTCGTAGGTGTTTTTGATCATCTGGAACAGGGACTTGTCCTGATCCTCGCCATCCAGGGTCCAGGTGGCGTTAAAGATTTTGTGGCGGCAATGCTCGGAGTTCGCCTGGGCGAACATCATCAGCTCTACGTCGGTCGGGTTACGGCCCAGAATGTTGTAGTTCTCAACCAGATAATCCACTTCGTCGTCAGCCAGTGCCAGACCCAGATTCTTATCGGCTTCGATCAGCGCATCACGACCACCGCCCAGAATATCGACGGTGCTCAGCGGCGCAGGTTCTGCGTGGGAGAACAGGTCAGCCGCAGCCGAGCTGTTATCCAGCACCACTTCGACCATGCGGTCATGCAGCACGGCCGCAGCCGCTGCACGCTCAGCGGCACTGATGCCCTCTACATAGTAAGCAATACCACGCTCCAGACGCTGTACCTTGTTCAGGCCGCAGTTATGCGCGATGTCGGTGGCCTTGGAAGACCACGGCGAGATGGTGCCGAAACGCGGCACCACCAGAAAGAGTTCGCCCTTACCTTCTTTAACCTCGGCTTTAGGGCCGTAGCGCAGGATACGTTGCAGTACCGCCAGCTCGTTATCGGCCAGAGCTTCGTGCAGCTCGGCAAAGTGCATAAATTCGGCATACACGCCGCTGACCTGTGGCAGCACTTGCTGCAGTTTGTTCAGGACTTTGTTCTGACGGAATTCGGAAAGCGCCGGTGCGCCACGCAGCTCGAGCATCGGGGGAAAACTCCAACGTAAGGAGGTGGGTCAAAATGAGCGCGAATGATACCGGAGAGTGCCTGTTCACACCAGATTTGTGCGGCCGACAGGCCAGAGTGGCACGCCGGGCAAAGGCACCACGCGGCTGCCGGGCAAACGGGTTGCTGTAAACATATCAGCGGCCACGAAAAAGCGCTTATCGTTGCAAAATCAGCAACAGTGCGTTGCTGACCAGCCCGGATTCCTGAGGCCTACAGAAAAAACAGAAGCGTTTCAACAGGTTAGGTCACTATAACGACACGAAATAGTCATCATTTTGCAAACATAGCCCGCCTTTCGGTTGTTTTTTAAGCGATCAGCACGCTACAATGACCCCAGATTTCAGAAAATGCACCATATTGGTGCGCATTTACGGAAAATTTGCATGCGATCTGGCATAACTCGTCTACTATCAACAACCGCGATGGCGGCCCTGTGCTTAACCGCACTGACCGGCAGCGTGCGTCCGAACAACCTGGAGCAGGTGCGGATGCATGGTGAGATTGTGATGGTAACGCGTAACAGCCCGACCAGCTTTTATGAAGACCGCAGTGGCCCGGCCGGCTACGAATTTGAACTGGCCCGCGCCTTTGCCGACCACCTTGGCGTTACCCTTAACGTTGTAGTGGCCGATAATCTGAATGATATTTTCAGCACCCTAGAGACAGGAAAGGCGGCCTTCGCGGCCGCCGGTCTCACTCATACCGCCGAGCGTGAACGCTGGTTCCGCTTCTCACAGCCTTATATGCAGGTGACCGAACAGGTTATCTACCGCCGTGGCGCCCTGCGCCCGCAGCAGATTAACGACCTGGCCAGTGGTCAGTTAGTGGTCGCTTCCGGTTCAAGTCACGCAGAACGCCTGCGCACTCTGCAGCACAGCCAGATTCCGGAACTCACCTGGAGTGAAACGCCCGATCTGGAAGTCGCCGATATGCTGCAGATGGTGGCCAGCGGCAATATCGATTTTACCGTGGTCGATTCCAACGAATTTGATGTGCTGCAGGCTTATTTCCCCAATCTGGCCATTGCCTTCGATTTAAGCGAACAGCAAAACATTGCCTGGGCTTTCAGCCACAGCCGTGATGACAGCCTGCATCAGGCCGCGAATGAATTTTTCGGCAATAAAGAAAATGCCGCACTGCTGGCCGGTCTTGAAGAACGCTACTACGGCCATCTGGATAAGCTCGACTATGTTGGCGCCAAGCGCTTCCTGCGTCAGACCAGCAATAAACTCGATACCTACAAGCCGCATTTTGAAAAAGCCGGTGCCGATCACGGTTTCGACTGGCGCCTGCTGGCTGCCGTCGGTTATCAGGAAAGCCACTGGAACCCAACCGCCAAGAGCTTTACCGGCGTACGTGGCCTGATGATGCTGACCCGTAACACCGCACGCGAACTGGGTGTAAAAAACCGCCTCGATCCTAAGCAGAGTATTTTTGGCGGCAGCCGCTATCTGGCTAAACTGCGTGAGCGTCTGGGCAGTGATGTGCAGGAGCCAGACCGCACCTGGCTGGCACTGGCTGCTTATAACGTCGGTTTTGGTCACCTGACCGATGCGCGTAAAATTACCGAACAGATGGGCGGTAACCCGAATTTATGGCTGGACGTTAAAGAAGCCCTGCCACTGCTGAGCCAGAAACGCTACTACCGTCACACCCGCCACGGTTTTGCCCGTGGTCAGGAGCCGGTTGATTACGTACAGAATATCCGCCGTTACTACGACGTTCTGGTCTGGAATGAAGAGCAGAGCCCAACCTTCAGCGACGACGAAAATGCTATGCAGTTATCGTCATCACTGATCACCGTTATTCCTCCACTCCTATAGCAATAGTGAGTTTCGCGGATAAGTTTTTATCCGCTTTTTTTATTCCCCGTTCTGAGCCGTCTGCGACGGTTGCAGGAGTTGCTGCTGAGGCGGCAATTCCTGCAGGAATGTGCGCACCACCTGTGCACTGTCATCCGGCACTTCCAGCATCGGCGCATGGCCAACATTGGCAAAAATATGGCTCTGGCTGTGCGCCAGATGTTGCTCAAACACGCCCACCGAACTGACATCCAGCACGCGGTCCTGCTCACCCCAGAGAATCAGTACCGGTTGCTGAATCTGCTGCAGTAAACGCAGGTTATCGTCACTGTGGCGTGCGGCTTCGGCCACCGCATGAATATCGGCAAAGATATCGGTGTTAATCGCATTGCGTGCCATCGCCCGGCGCGCCAGAACATCCGGCGCCGGCCACGGCAGGAACGGCTGCTGCACCATGGCAAAGTTACGCAGCGCATCGTAGTCATCCATGTTTTCGACCACCAGCGGATTGCGCCCGCCATTATCAATAATCTGCTGGAATTCACTCAGATGCGGCGGGTACACACCAGCGGCATCAATCAGCGTAATGGAAGCCACCTGCTGCGGATGCGCAGCGCTGTACAGCAGGGCAATGCCACCGCCCATAGAATTCCCCAGTACATGTACGGGCTGAGTGAGCCTGAGCGCGTCGACAAACTCCGCCAGCCAGCCGGCCTGAGCAGCGAAATCATAGGTCAGCTGCGGGTTATAGGAGCTTTCACCATGGCCGGGTAAATCCGGCGCGATCACCCGGTAATCTTTAAAATGGCGGGCAAAACGCAGCCAGTTATCTTTATCGACGGCAAAGCCATGCAGCATCAGCAGCACCGGCGCATCGGCGGTTTCTGAATCGAGATACACCCAGTGATGACCCGCCACATCCAGCTCATGGCGGTTAAGCGCCGACATCGCGCGCTCGGCTTTCAGGCCGGTTTCAAAGATGGTGTCCTGCATTTTGGCGCAGGCGAGTAATTGCAGTGACAGCAGTGCCAGAAGCACTGAACGTAAAACAGGCATAAACGTATTCCCGGTAAGCGTTTTAATTGTTCTTTTTGTTTCTTATTGTTGTTTCTTATTATTGGTACGGGTCGTCGTGAGTAGGAATGGTTGGTCGTTTTTTTATTATTTTTGTTCTTACTTTTTATTATTTTTTTTGCCCAGACGATCAGTCTGCCGCCGGAGGCACCGCCTGCTTCAGACGCTTTTTCGCTTCGCGGCGCATGGCAAAGAAGGATGACATCATAGCGGAGCATTGCTCGGCAAGCACCCCACCCTCAATTTCCATCACATGATTATAAAAAGGCTGTGCCGGTAACTGCAGCGCGCTTTCAACAGCACCGGCTTTCGGTTCGGTCGCGCCATAAACCAGCCGTGCAATGCGGCTGTGAATTAATAAACCGGTACACATGGTACAGGGCTCCACGGTGACATACAGCGTGGCCCCCGGCAGACGGTAATTACCGATATTTCTGGCGGCATCACGCACGGCAACCATCTCAGCATGAGCACTCGGATCAAGGCTGGTAATGGGCTGATTAAACCCACGCCCTATCACCTCGCCATCCAGCACCACCACTGCACCCACCGGCACTTCACTGGCATCGTAGGCGCGCTGCGCTTCGGCCAGCGCCAGCTGCATGCCCTGCTCGTCGTTAACAATCTGTATGGCTGAATCTGGCAAAGTGGCCTCATATTATCTGACTGAAATCGTGAATGGATGGCTCAGGGCGCCGGGCATCTTGTACTCTTTGCCATTTTATACTCTTTGCCAGTACCGCTGACAGACTCAGCAGGTACAATCAGTGACCTACTAATAACAGGAATAATATTATGTGGACGCACCACCTGAGCCCGCGCTTTGTTGAAACCGATGCCCTGGGTCATATCAACAACACCGTTTTACCGGTCTGGTTTGAAGATGCCCGCACGCCGCTGTTCCGTCTGTTTACTCCGGATCTGGATATCAACAACTGGCATCTGATCATCGCCAAAATCGAAGTC
Source organism: Thalassolituus sp. ST750PaO-4 (assembly GCF_020320405.1). NCBI lineage: Bacteria > Pseudomonadati > Pseudomonadota > Gammaproteobacteria > Oceanospirillales > Oceanospirillaceae > Thalassolituus > Thalassolituus sp. ST750PaO-4. Next base: position 714,479 of record NZ_JABVCB010000013.1, on the reverse strand, counting down.
GAATTTGTCGGTGAACTGTTTTACGGCAAAGATGTGGAGATCCGCACTTACCTCACCAAGCTGGGCAACAGCTCGATGGTGATTGCCCACGAAGCCTGGCAGGAAGGCCGTATGGGTGCCCGCGGCTCGGCGGTTATGGTGCATTTTGATCACGACGCCAAGCAGTCGGTGACGATTCCGGAGCCTATCCGTGCCCAGCTGAGCGAGCACTTACGGGCGCTGTAAGCGCCTGTTTTATCACGTCATTCAGATACAGCCTGAAATACAGGCTAGTCCCTATCCCAGGCCTGATCGCCACTTTCGGCATCGACCTTCTGGTCGTTTTTCAGCACCTGTTCCAGATCGACTGCATGCTGGCGCGCGCGGTTAATAAAGGCCGATTCGTCGTCCAGCACTTCACCCAGCGAGCGTACATTCAGCTCGTCATGATGACGGAACAGTTCCGCCGCACGCTGCGCCTGATAAGCGCGGAAGCCAAGTGAACGCAGTGCTTCGCGTCCCAGCGCCAGCGCTGAGTTAAAGGTTTCACGCTCCACATGATCAGCCCCGGCACGCAGCAGTTCCGCCGCCTGACGACGACCTCGGGCACGGGCAATAATGCGCAGCTGCGGATAATGGCGGCGCACCACTTCGACGATCTGCAGGCAGCGCTCGTGATCGTCGATGGCGACGACCAGCAGCTCGGCGTCGGCCAGTCCGGCGGCTTCGAGCAGATCGAGGCGCGCGGCATCACCGTAAAATACCTTATGGCCAAAACGGCGCACGGTATCGACCTGAGTCGCGTCGTGCTCCAGAACCGTAATGGCAAAGCCGTTCATACGCAGCAGACGGCCAACAATCTGGCCGAAACGACCAAAGCCGACAACGATAGCCCGCGCTTCTTCCGATTCGATCTGATCGTGCGGACGCTTGCTGTTATTGCCCGACAGCCGCGGCAGAATCAGGCGCTCGTTAAGGATAATCAGCAGCGGTGTCGCCGCCATGCTCAGCGCGACAACCAGCACCAGCGGCTCAATCATCGTCGCTGGCAGAATCTGGTTATTACCGGCAAAGGTGAAGAGTACAAAGGCAAACTCACCGCCCTGAGCTAGGGCAAAGGTAAAGATACCGTTGCTCTGCGCCGACAGACCAAACAGCCGCGCCAGCACAATCAGCACCAGCATTTTGATGATGATCAGCCCCAGCACCAGTTCCAGCACCAGCCAGGGTTTGGCCGCCAGCAAGGCGAAGTCGATGCTGGCACCAACGGAAATAAAGAACAGCGCCAGCAACAGACCTTTGAAGGGCTCAATCTCCGCTTCCAGCTCGTGGCGGTATTCACTGTTGGCCAATACCACGCCGGCAACGAAGGTGCCCAGTGCCGGTGACAGGCCGACCAGCTCCATCAGCAGCGCAATACCGACCACCAGCGCCAGGGCGGTGGCAGTAAAGGTTTCGCGCATACGGGTGTTGGCAATAATGCGGAACAGATGGCGGCTGACCCAGCGGCCAACAATCACAATAGAGGCCACCACCGCCAGTACCAGCAGGGTTTTCTGCCAGCCGGACAAACCGGTGTGCGAAGCCGCAGCCACCAGCGAGCTGTCCATTGCCAGCAGCGGCAGAATGGCCAGCATCGGAATCACGGCAATATCCTGAAACAGCAGCACGGCAAAGGCCGATTGCCCGGCTTCGGTTTTCAGCAGTGATTTTTCATTCAGGGTCTGCAGCACGATGGCGGTCGACGACATCGCCAGAATCATGCCCACCGCCAGACTCTGCTGCCAGGGAAAGCCCAGCTGCACACCGACCAGCAGAATCAGTACACTGGTGACCACCACCTGCAGGCCGCCGAGCCCTAAAATAGGCACGCGCATACGCCACAACAGCGACGGGTCGAGTTCGAGGCCGACCAGAAACAGCATCATTACCACGCCGAATTCGGCAAAGGCCATCACGCCTTCAACGTCGTTACCGATCAAGCCCAGCGCAAAGGGGCCGATTACCGCACCGGCACAGAGATAACCCAGTACCGAGCCCAGCCCGAGACGCTTGGCCACGGGCACCGCCACCACTGCCGACAGCAGAAAAACAAAAGCCTGCTGCATTAAGCCACTGTCATGCATCGGCGTTCTCCTGTGACGGGCGGTTGCTGAGGTCGCGCAGATGCTGCAACAGCGCCGCGCGGTATTCTTCGGCGCGTTCCTGCAGATAAGGTTTGGTCAGCTTACGGATGCGGTACACCGCAAACGGCTCCAGATAACGCATATCGCACAGTGCGGCACTCTGCTCAAAGGGCAGCAGATAGTCGCTCAGCGGACGGCGGCTGATGCCTTCTTCGCGGAAGGAGTTCACCGGCCCACCGGCGGTAACCGCCAGCCAAAGCGCCTTACCCGCCAGCGCCTGGGATTGCTGTTCCTGCTGCACGTTCTGGCCATAGGCAAAGCCAAAGTCGAACACCCGGTCCTGCCATTCTTTCAGTAAGGCCGGGGCGCTGTACCAGTACAGCGGAAACTGAAAAATAATCAGGTCGTGGGACAGCAGCAGCTCCTGCTCGCGCGCCACGTCGATATGAAAATCGGGATACTCTTCATACAGGTCATGCACGGTGACCTGCTCCAGCCCCTGCACGGCCGCCAGTAATTCGCGGTTGCCGTAGGAATGCTGATGCTGGGGATGGGCGTAAACGATCAGCGCACGCGGTGCTGCGGAGTCTGTCTGAGCGCCAGCAGAAGTGGCCTGCATCTCAGCCACCTGCTTTTTTAACGGTGAAACCGCGCTTACTCAGCTCACTGACCAGCAGATCACGCTGATCACCCTGAATCTCAATCAGACCGTCTTTTAACGCACCGCCGACGCCGCATTTCTGCTTCAGTTCTTTCGCCAGCGTCTTCAGCTCGGCGCCTGCCAGAGGCACACCGCTGACAATGGTCACCACTTTGCCGCCACGGCCTTTGCTCTCGCGGCTGACGCGCACAATACCGTCTCCGGCGGGTACTTCTGGTTCGCCGCAACGGCACTGATCCTGGGGTTCGCGACACTCAGGACAGGCACGGCCAAACTCGGTTGAATACACCAGACCACCGGAAGAAGATTTTTTTGCCATGGGAACACTCACACTGCTATGCGACAGAACTGGCCAATAATGACCGTAAAGAAGCGGCAAACTAAACCATCCACAGCCCTGACGCAATCACGGATTTCAGCTCGCCGGAGCGGATTCCGCCGTGCCTTTCTGGTGAGCGTTTACTGCCTTCAGCAAAGGTGAATCCGCCGCCAGCAACAGGCCATACCCCAGCAGTAACTGAGCGCTGATATAGATGCTGACGATCACCGGTGTGGAGTGCTCAAACGGCAGCCAGAAGCGGTTTACGCCGATCAGACTGTCAGCCAGCATAAAGAGCACACCGCCGCCGGCAATCCAGCGGTTGCCACTGCGTAACGCCAGCACCGCCATGCCCCATAAACACAGCACATAGATCAGCACCGGCCACCACAGCGCGCCGGTATTGGGGTAAAACTGACACAGCAGAAAGGCCGCAAACAGCGCCGGCAAGCCGGCCCTCAGCGCATCCCCACGGCGGCTCTGCCGCAGTGGCCACAGCAGCGCGATATAACTCAGCTGCGCCAGTAAAAACGCCGCCAGCGCCTGCTTTAAATACAGGCTGCGGTCGAAGTCGAGAAACACATCCCCGGCGGCTGAGGTCAGCATCGCCAGCGCGTACAACCATGCTGCCCGTAAACTGATTTCAGCGTTCCTGTACTGCAGCCAGGCAACAACCGCCAGCAGCAATACCGGGCTGGCTTTCAGGGCATAGCTGAGCGGGTACGGATGCAGCGGCCACAGCAGGATATAGAGCGCGCCGAGAATCACGGCCAGGCCAAACAGTGTGTGTTTCATCGGTTTTTCTCCCCGGATGTCGCCCGAGTGCCCGGTGCGCGCCAGTACAGTGTGCCCAGTAACCAGTCAAATAACGGCAGGGTGATATTGAAATTGCACTGCGCCATACGCTCGCGTTCATGATGCAACTGATGCAGATGCCGCAAGCGCCACCAGATCGGCGTGCGCTCAACAAAACTGCCTGCCGGCAGGTGGTAACTGAAGTGCATCACCTCATAAAACAGATAACCACACAGCGCCGCAGCGGCATAAATCCAGCCGGCGTTATCCGACCACAGCCATTGCAGCAGCAAGGTACCGGGAATAATCAGAAATACTAAAAACACATAAATCAGCCAGGCCGGAAACAGCACCACACGCCAGTCGCGCACGCTTTCAAAGGGCATCGCCGATTCAATAAAAAAACTGTGGTGGTCGCCGGTATGGCGCGAATAAAACAGCCGGCCAATACGGGTTTTACGGTGCCCGAGCCAGCGATGGGTGGCGTATTCGCCGAAATTCACCAGCACCATGGTCAGCGGCAATACCAGCCATTCGGTAACACTGCCCTGCGCCACCTGACTGAAGCTGTACAGGATCACCCCCAGCCCGGTTGCCGCGACCACCAGCGCGTGCAGGCCACCGGAATAAAAGCGCGCAATGGAGGCACGGTAACGGGCGCGGAAGGCCAGATGATCAAAGGCCATAAGCATCTCCTGTCGTTATTACAGTTGTTATTATTTTTAAGTTGTCTCCACTCTATCGCCGGCGGCTAAATAAAGGCCAATCAATAATTAAAAAATGTATTATCACCATTATGAATAATGCGTGAGAAAGCCATGAGCCTGCGTTCCCTCGATCTGAACCTGCTGCCGCTGTTTGCCGCCTTAATGGAAGAACAGCACCTGACCCGTGCCGCCACACGTCTGCATCTCAGTCAGCCGGCGGTCAGTAACGCCCTGAAACGTCTGCGCCTGCAGCTGGGTGATGATCTGTTTGTGCGCACCGCCAGCGGCCTGAAACCGACCCCGCGGGCACTGCAGCTGTACGCCAAAGTCCGTGACGGGCTGGAACTGATTGAACAGGGCTGGGCCGATCAGCAAAGCTTCGATGCCGCCACCAGCCGCCGCCATTTCCGTCTGTGTGCCAATGGCGCAGTGGAATATCTGGCTGCGCCCTGGCTGATGCAGCAGCTGCGCCAGCGCGCGCCGGGTGTCGCCCTGCAGATAGAAACCGACCAAAGCCCGGATATTGTGCAGCGTCTGCAGGATGGCCGCCTCGACCTGGCCATCGATTATGTCGACCAGCCGCAACCGGGGCTGTGCCATGCTCCGCTGCTGCAGGAATCGTTGGTGGTGATTGCCGCGCGTAACCATCCGCAGTTCCGCTCCGATCTCAGCTACGACGAGTTTATCCGCCTGCAACATGTCAGCCTGTCGCCACGTAACCGTCAGGGCACACCGATTGAGCAGTTGCTGGGACATAAAGATCTGCCACGCCAGGTGCAGCTCTGGGTCAGCAGTTTTGTATCGATTCCGCCGGTGGTCGCCAGTACCGACCTGATTGCCGTGGTACCGCAACAGCTGGTCAGCCACAGTCTCTGGCAGCAGTTATTGCAGACCGCCCCCCTGCCCTTTGCCTGCCCACCGGTTGAACTGCAGCTGATCTGGCATCAGAGCCGTGAGCGCGATCAGGCACACCGCTGGTTACGGGAATTATTGAAGGAATTGGTGAATCTGACGGGAGCATAAAGCCCCGCAAAGAAAGAACGGGAGGATATTCAGAGCCTGCTCAGTGCCTGTTAACAGGCACTGGCGACAGGCTCTGTCAGCTGCGTGGAAAACGCAGGGTAACCACGGTGCCTTTACCCGGAGAGCTGTCGATCAGCAGCTCACCGCCATGATTGACCATCACGTTGTACGCCACGGTCAGGCCAAGGCCGGTACCCTGACCGATTTCCTTGCGGGTAAAGAATGGATTAACGGCACAGCTCAGGTCTTCTTCGCTCATACCGGTGCCGGAATCTTTGACCATGACCGCTACCCAGTCATCCTGCAGATCGCCGGCAATTTCGATGGTGCCACCATCGGGCATCGCATCGGCGGCGTTGTGCAGAATATTGTTAAACACCAGCCGCACCTGTTCCGGAATGCACGACACCTGCGGCAATTGCTGCAAATAGCTGTAAACCCGTAAATCGTTACGCGCACTGATGTTCTGCTCGGCCAGCGCCTGCTGCATCAGCTCATCCAGTGCGGTGATTTCTTTATGCTGATGCTCGGTATCGGCAAAGGTACGCAGCTCACTGACAATATTACGTACGCGCTCCAGACTCTGCTTGGAGGTACGCACCAGATCCGGGGCGTCGTCGCGCACAAAATCCAGATCAATGGCGGTACGCATCTGCACCAGTGCCTGTGTCAGGGCTTTATCGGCAATACCATGTTCGGCGGCCTGATACTGATCGGCCAGGCCAATCAGCTCGGTCAGATACTCACTCAGCGTGGCGATATTGGAATACACCACCGCGATGGGATTGTTGATTTCATGGGCCATACCCGCCGCCAGATGACCCAGCGACGCCATACGCTGCGCCTGCAGTAACAGATCCTGCGTGCGCTGTAATTCGTTCAGGCTGCTCTGCAGCTGGCTGTTGCTGTCATGCAATGCCTGAGTACGGGCTTTTACCTTTTCTTCAAGTTGTTCATTCAGCTGACGGATACGGTTTTCGGCCTGCTGGCGCTGGCTGATTTCGCCTTCCATTGCGCGTAAAACATCGTTCATTTTGTGCGCCAGATCGTCCAGTTCACTGTTGCGCAGCGAGCCTTCCACCACCAGCGGTGCGGTTATTGGCTGGCGCGGGTCAATGGCCATCAGGCGTTCCATCAGACGTTTCAGCGGGCTGGTCAGACGCGCACGGAACACCAGAATCAGCACCACCGCCAGCGTGATATTGCGCAGCACATCCAGCAATAACGTAATACCGGCGCGGCGTTCAAAGCCCTGGCGGGTCAGCCGCTCATCCGACCATACTGTCAGGTGGCCAATCACCCGTGGATTTTTGGAATAGATCGCCGGTTCCAGCAGTTCGACATCGTGGGCACGGTAATAAAAGGAATTAGCGGTATCGCTCAGCTCGCGCTTGCTCAGACCGGCACGTTTCTCGAAGCCGGTCTCGTTTTCCACAATCACACTGGCCACCACCGCCGGGTTCATCAGCAGACTGTCGAGAATACTCTGCATCGAACTGCCATCGTAGTTATAGAGTGTCAGCGCCGCCGGGCCACTCTGTCGCTCCAGCAGTTGCGCAGTAAGCTCATGATAACGGCGACTCTCGGCGGTATAGTCAAAACCAATCTGCGCGGCACTGAACAGCACCCCCAGAAAAATACTGAAGCTCAGCACATAAAAGGTCAGCTTACTTTCTATCGATGACAGACGACTGGTCAAAGTTGGCCCCTGTTGGTTGGCAACGCAGCGGTCCGGCTGCGATGGAGATAGGCTCTGATCATTATAGCGAAGATCCTCCTGCCGGCATGACAACACTGGCCGGTTGACGCAAAACCCGGCGGCCAATCAGCAGCAGTGCCGGTATATTCATCAGGATGCCATAAAACAACGCCACCAGCGCCAGGTCCGGCCGCTGCAGGATGGTCGCGCTGATCAGCATGGCGGTACCGGCATTCTGGATACCCACTTCAATCATCAACGTCAGCGTATGCCGCTCGCTCAGGCGCAGCAAACGACTGATCAAAGCGGTCGCCGCCATCGCCAGCACACACAGCCCCAGACACACCAGTGTCGCCTGCGACCATAATTGCGGCAGGCGCTCGCTGTTGGCCACAGCCATGGCGATCACCAGAATAATAAACAGCAACAATGACAAACGGTTAAACCAGGGTAACGCCCGTAATACCGGCTGCGGATAACGCGCTGCCAGCACCATTCCCAGCAACAGCGGTACTACCGTCACCAGTAATAAAGGCATTAATGTCGGCAGCCAGGGCAGATACAGTTCAAGCTGATCGAGGCTCAGCCAGTGCAGCTGGGTATTCACCCACAACGGTAACGTCAAAGGTGCCAGCAAGGTAATAAGAGCCGTCAGGGTGACCGACAGCGACGCATCGCCACCACTTAAATGGCTGATAATATTTGAGGTGGCACCACCGGGACAGGCCGCCAGAATAATCAGGCCGATGGCCAGCGTGGCTGGCAGAGAAAGCATCATAACCAGCATCAGCGCCAGCGCCGGTAACAATAATAATTGCAGCGCCAGACCAAGCAGAATCAGCTTCGGCTCACGCGCCACTGCGATAAAGTGCATCGGGCGCAGGCTCAGCCCCATCACCAGCATCATCATGGCCAGAGCCAGTGGTAAAGCAACCTGGGTTAACACATCGTCTCCTTACAGAAAAATCATCCCATCAGCGCGTTGCTAATGGCAGCGCCGTGCGGTCGATGACTTTACGCATTACAAAGCTGGAATGCACTCCGCTGACGCCCTCAATACGGGTCAGGGTGCCAAGCAGAAACTGCTGGTAGGCATTCATATCACGCACGATCACTTTTAATACATAGTCGGCCGACTGGCCGGTAATCAGGTAGCACTCCAGTACTTCCGGACAGGCCGCGACCTGCGATTCGAAGTTATCAAAACGCTCCGGCGTATGGCGATCCATGCTGATCGAAATCAGCGCCAGCAGATCCAGCCCCAGACGCCGGGCATCCAGATGGGCACGGTAGCCCTGAATCATACCGCTTTCTTCCAGCGCTTTTACCCGGCGCGAGCACGGCGAGGGCGACAGGCCGACTTTATCGGCCAGCTCCAGATTGCTGAGACTGCCATCCTGCTGCAGTAATTCGAGAATGCGCTGGTCAATACGATCCAGCCGGGCCATACCATCGGGCATATCTGAGTTCATAAAACGACCTTCTGTTGAGCTGATACAAGTCGTTGCCGGTCAGGGCAATCCGTGCCACGAACAGACATTGGCACAAATCGCCAAAGACAATAAACATCGCGCAATATTGTATCAAAATTAAGGGTTATCAATAGCAACTTTGCAATCATAAACGCCAGCATGCCGCATATACTGTGCACATACTGTTAACCAGATCTCTTCCTTACCGGAAGGCATCTGAACGCGCTGTTCACAAGACACCGCGTCCGCCCAGCCACCAAAAGTGGCCAGGGCCAGAGAGGACTCACAAGGTCTGAGCAAAGACAGTCAGAAAGGAAACACGAACAAGCTCAAAAGGCTTAAAACACGCAATCAATGACCAGTTTTTATAAAATCTGAGCAAGGACCGGATATGAATACCCCGACCACCGCCCGCTTTAACCATCGTAAGTACCGCCCTGCAACCGTTATCGCCAAAACCGATCGCCGCTGGCCGGACCAGACTCTGACCACCGCGCCGCTGTGGTGTTCAGTTGATCTGCGTGATGGTAACCAGGCGCTGATCGAGCCCATGTCCGTTGCGCAGAAACAGCAGATGTGGGCGTTGTTGGTCAACATGGGCTTCAAAGAGATTGAAGTTGGTTTTCCTGCCGCCTCACAGCCGGATTTCGACTTTGTACGCTGGCTGATCGAAGCCAACCAGATTCCGGAAGACGTTACCATTCAGGTATTGGTGCAGGCGCGTGATGAATTAATCGAACGCACCTACGAAGCCCTTGCCGGCGTACGCCGCGCGGTGGTGCATGTGTATAACTCCACCTCACCGGTACAGCGTCAGCGTGTCTTTAATCTCGACAAACAGGGCATTATCGACATCGCCGTGAACGGTGCGCGTAAAGTTGCCAGCGAAGCCAAACGCCATCCGCAGACCGAGTGGGTATTCCAGTATTCACCGGAAAGCTTCTCAACCACCGAAGTCGATTTTGCCGTTGAAGTCTGTAACGCCGTGATCGATGTATGGCAACCGACCGCAGAGAAAAAAGCCATCATCAATTTACCGGCCACCGTCGAAAGCAGCATGCCCAACGTGTTCGCCGACCAGATTGAATGGTTCTGCGACCATCTGAACAAGCGCGACAGCCTGATCATCAGCATTCATACCCACAATGACCGTGGTTGTGGAGTAGCCGCCGCCGAGCTGGCGATGCTCGCCGGTGCCGACCGTATCGAAGGCACTCTGCTCGGCAATGGCGAGCGCACCGGCAATATGGACATCGTCACCATGGCCATGAACCTGTACAGCCAGGGCGTTGATCCTGAGCTGGATATCAGCATGGCCGATGACATCATCGCCACCGTAGAAGCCTGTACCAACATCAAGACTCATCCGCGCCATCCGTGGCTCGGCGAGCTGGTGTATACCGCCTTCTCCGGCAGCCATCAGGATGCCATCCGCAAGTGTCTGAGCAAGCAACAGGACGACGAGCCATGGGATGTGGCTTATCTGCCAATCGACCCGCGCGACCTTGGCCGCAATTACCAGTCGGTGATCCGCGTCAACAGCCAGTCGGGTAAAGGCGGTGCTGCTTATCTGCTCGAACAGCAGATCGGCGCCACATTGCCACGCTGGATGCAGATCGAACTCGCACAGCCGATTCAGCGCCGCGCCGAAATGCAGGAAGGCGAACTCAGCCCGGAGCAGATTCTGAGCGTATTCCGCACAGAGTTTATGAACAGCGATGGTCGCTACTCGCTGGCCGGTTACCAGATCGACAAACAGGGCAGCCAGTATCATGTGCAGGCGTCTATTAATGACGGCAGCCAATTAATGCTGATTCATGGTCATGGCAACGGTGCCATCAGCGCCTTTGCTGACGCCATGCACAAAGCCACCGGCGTGGACGTGCAGATTGTCCAGTTTGACGAGCAGGCCATCAGTGAAGGTTCCGATGCCACCGCCATGGCCTTTGTGCAGGCCAGCATCCGCGGCAGCCGTTATACCGCGGTCGCTCAGGATGGTGACACCCTCTCGGCCAGCCTTAATGCCATCCTGTTTACTATTAACAAGGCAATCATTGACAGCCGGGCCGTCGCCTGAGAACCAAGAAAAGCAGCGCGGCAAAAAAACCGCTCTGCTAGTCTGAAGGTAATCCAATGCAACGGAATTGCACCGCCGGCACGATGCCGGCGGATGCATTTATGCCGTTGTCTTTACTGACACGACGGGGGAATTTCTTATGACGTTACTGGCTATGCGTTTTGAAAACCACGAAATCCGTATTGCACTGCGCCGCACCCCAACTGCTCAGGCCATTCTTAAGGCGGTGCCTTTTACCGCCACGGTACAAACCTGGGGGCAGGAAGTTATTTTCGACTGCCCGGTACGGGTAAGCTATGAAGATAATGCGGTGAATATCGTGCAACCCGGCGATATTGCCTTCTGGGCCGATGGCAGCAGCATTGTCATTGGTTTCGGGCCAACACCTATTTCCCGCCACGGTGAAATCCGCCTGTCCAATGCCTGTAATATCTGGGGCGATGCCCTTGATGAAGTCAGCGCACTGGCCGATGTAAAAGCCGGTACCGTCGTTGAAGTGGATATTGCCGAACCACTGGATCTGAAAAAAGCCAGCGGGCAATAACCAGCCGTTATTTTTTAAGCAGAAATAAATATCCGCAAAAATAAATTAAAAATGCATAAAAAAAGCCGGCGATAAGCCGGCTTTTTATTAAGTATTTTACCCTTGGGCAAATACTCAGTGGTGATGACCGCCTTCACCGTGAACATGGCCATGAGCCAGTTCTTCTTCGCTGGCGTCACGGATAGATTCAACTTTAACGCTGAAGCTCAGAGACTTACCGGCCAGAGGGTGGTTGGCATCAACAGTAACGATGGCTTCATCAACTTCGGTCACGATCAGGTTGATCGGGCCATGTTCAGTCTGAGCGGTAAAAGCCATACCAGGCTCAACTTTTTCGACGCCTTCGAACGCTTCCATTGGTACCTGCTGTACGCGCTCTTCGCTGTACTCGCCGTACGCATCGGCAGGAGCAACAGTGACTTCAAATTCATCACCAACCTGCTTGCCTTCCAGAGCCTGTTCCAGACCCGGAATAATATTCTGTGCGCCATGCAGGTAAGTCATTGGCTGACCACCTTCAGATGAATCGATAACTTCGCCGCTGGCAACATCAACAACTTTGTAGTGAATGGTTACGATTTTGTGTTGTGCAATGGTCATAAGGTGTTGTCCTTGTTGGGCCCGGCATCACCGGACTGAAATATAACCGCCCTGTCTGAACAAGGCGTTGTGGCGTTACGCAAAGGCGACCCGGATAAACCTGTACGACCGATCTCTACGAAAGCGCTCAGTATAACAACTGGCTATCTGAGTACCACCCCCTGCCGCGCACCCAATCCTGTCATCAGTAATAGTGCGTGGTGAAATGCCCGTCCTGTAACCAGCGGGCGTAGCGCCCGTTTACCGCCGCCAGCCCGCCGGGGTAAGCCTGATTAAAGAATTGTGACGGTATAAAAGGTGCACAGGGATGCTGCGCATAATGGCCCAGAGTCTGCCGCAACCAGCGCTTACCATCGTCATGGTCAATCAGAAAAAACACCATCGCTGCCGCACGGGCGTAATTCTCATCCTGCGCCATGCCGTTAAACTCAGCATGGCTGCGCCCGGCCAGCTCGCTGAAACCGGTCAGTCCCTGGGCGCTCAGCCGGTTAAAACCTGCGGCATCGGCTTTTATCTGACCGGCATTCATCTGCCACTGCAGACCTTCAAGATATTGTGCCATCCCTTCGCTGAGCCAGATCGGTGTTGTGCCCAGCATGCCGGTCATCATCGCGTGGGTCATTTCATGGCGGGCAATACGCAGTGTCCATTCGTCACGCTGCTGGCGGGCAAGATATGCCTGATTATGGCCGCCACTGTAATACGCCATCCAGCCACTGTTTGCCCCCTGCTGCTGGCGGAATTCATCAAAGGCGCCCTGACTGGCAAACAGCACCAGATTCAGGTTGATCTGACGCCAGGCTTTCTGCGGAATAAAGCGCGTTAATACCCGGTAGAGTAAATCGGCTTCACGCCGCAGCTGAAATTCGAGCTGGGCATCACCGGCCCAGCCCGGGTATTCCATCACCAGACGTACGCCCTGAGTCGCTGCTGCGTATTTTTTACTGAGGTCTTCCGCCCCGCTCTGCTGCGGCCGGTCGCCGAAGTGCACCTTGCCTTCGCTATCGGTCCAGCGATAGACCGCACCGCGTTCAACATCACGGATATCCTGTGTCGGCGGACGCACACATTCCGCGCCACCATGATTGCGGTAACCTGTGGGCATGCTGTCCGCCAGACTTTTGGCCGGCGCGGCGCTGGATGAGGAAGCCGCAGGGGCAGTATCAGACCAAGACTCATAACGGCCCGGAGCACGCTCAGAAGCGACACCCGGCGCCGTCGTCACAGAAGCCGTTGTATGTGCATTGAATAATTGCGGTAACAGCCAGCCGTTGGGTTTAATGCCCAGTGGCTGCGGACTTAAGCTCAGCCAGTGCTGACGCTGCTCAGGCGTGCTGTTCAGCCAGAACAGTTCCAGCGCCAGCGCTGCTATAAAGGTAACAAACAGCGTGGTCAGCATAATGCGCAGCAATGACTTCATGTCTCTTTTCTCCTGCAGCTTGTCGGCCTGTTTCAAGGGCTATAAACAGATCAGGCCGGTTATTCATTTTCCATAAAAGCACTGGCAGTTTTTTTATCCAGCGTACGCGCCTGAGCTTCGCCATCGAAACGGATTTTAATATAGCGCTCATCTTCCGCCAGCACGACACCTGCCCCGAGGGTGTCATGGCGGATACGGCGCTGTTCTTCTGCGGCCGAATATTTACGTTCGATAATATAATCTGCCGGCGCCTTGGGATAACCCGGTGCCGCCCGCCGCGGTGTACGTTCTGCCGATGCAGGCGCAGAAGTATCCAGGGTAAAATTCAGATGAATATCCAGCTGGCGGCAATAATCCTGCAACCAGGATGCGGGGCTGCCATGAGGTATTTTTAAGGCAACAGAGTCCGATTTCGTTTCAATAGCGCGGGCAATATCAACGCTGCGTTCAACCATCAGCTCCTGCTGAAAGCGGCTGCTCCAGTCGCGGGCGGAAGTTTGCCCGCCACCGCGCTTCTGATCTTTAAGCGGATCTGGCGCAATTAAATGCAGTTGCTGTTTGGCGCGGGTCATCGCCACATAAAGCAAACGCCGCTCACTTTCTTCACTGGCTGGCGTGGTGAATTCACCTTCCGGGGTATAAGGATAATAGTGGGCATTTAAACCGGGAATAATCACCACCGGCCACTCCAGACCTTTGCTCTTATGTATCGAGGTTAAATGCACACCGCCTTTTTTCTCGCGGCTTTGTTGCAGACGTTGCGCCTTTAACTGCTGCAGATAATCCAGCGCGTTGCGGCTGTTCTGTTCCGACTCACGCATAAAATGCACAAAGGCCTTAATCGTTTGCAGCCGGTCTTCAATCTGCTGCGCCGAGAAAGCACTGTCGGCTATGCCGTCTTCCAGACCCGATTGATCAATATACTGCTGTAATAACCGGTGCGCCGGCATCGCCACATGCTCAGCACTGGCCAATACTTCGGCCCGGGCATCCAGCTGCTGGCGCTGCCATTTACTCATATCGTCCGGCACCGCAGCCTGCAGCGCCTCACCAAAGTCGGCATCGGCCTGCGCCATAGTGCGGGCAATCTGCTCCAGCGTTGAGCGTTTAATCTTCGGGTATGGCGTGGTCAGCAACTGCAGCCAGGCATCGGTACGCTGCTCGGTATTACGCGCAGCAAAACGCCCGGCCGATATTTCCAGTAATATCCAGAAAATCTGCAATTCCCAGCGATCCAATACCGACTGTGAATTATGCAGCTGATAAGGAATACCGGCCTGCAGAAGCCCCAGCTCAATCGGCGCACATAGCGCCCATAAGCGGTTAATAACGGCGATATTTTCCAGCGGCTGCTTTTCTGCCTCGCTTTTAATCAGGGTTAAAATCAGCGCCGGTTCATAGCGGGCAAAATGCAGTCGGGCTTTCGTCTGTGGCGTGGACGGATGCGACAGGCACAGCACCGGCTCACGCTCTTTATTATGAGTAATCAGATGATTGGCCAGCAGCGACAGCGCATGACCATAGCGAAAGGTGTGCGGCAATTGGTAAGTGCTGACCTGCTGCATCTGCTGATCAAATTTCTGCACAATAAATTCCGGCTTTGATCCACGGAATTCATAAATCGTCTGATCCGGATCACCGATTACCATCACCGAACCGCGGCCACCGTACAGCACTTCCAGCAGATGCTGCTGAATGGCATTAATATCCTGATACTCATCGACCAGAATCCACTGCATATGACCGCCAAACTGTGCGGCGATTTCCGGCTGATAAATAAAGGCCATTACCGGATCGTAAAGCATATCCGCATAACTGATACGCCGTTGCTGACGGCGCCAGTCTTCAAACAGATCAAACAGGTCGATAAAAATTTTGCAGCTGTCGGGCAGTTCCAGCGCGGCAAACACCTCAGCCGGCGGCTGCAGGCCAGACTTCACCAGATCAATAAAGGCCAGTGCCGGTTCGACCCATTTTTTCCGCTGCGACAGAATTTCCTGACGGGTATCGTCATCCGCCAGCTGCTGCAGTAAACGCCAGACAATGGGCTCCATTTCGCTATCGGATAACGGTTTACCCTGAAACGGCGGCAAGACACCCTGAGCAATTAAGCGCTGATAAATACGCAGCCCCAACGAATGAAAGGTGCGTACTTCCGGCAACGCCTGACGAGGCAATAAGCGACCTAATTTGGCCTCAAAATCCTCCCGTGCGGCGCGGTTATACATCAGCACCAGCAGACGCCGCGGGCTTACGCCCTCGCTCAGACGGGCAGCAATAAAGTGCGTCAGCGTCGTGGTTTTACCGGCACCCGCCACCGCCACCACCTTGGCGTGACCCTGCTGATGCGCAATCACCTGCGCCTGCTGCGGTGTCAGCTGCGCCTGCTGCGGTGCCCGGCTTACCTGCGCCGCTTGCTGTACCTGTGCAGAAGACACAGCAAGCACATGGCCGGGGGGCGTATTGGGGGGTAAGTTACTGTTGGTCAAAGCGGGCACGGGCCTCTGGAGTTCAGTCGCCGGATTCTAACAGATTGGCGACACAGATTGATGCAGAGAGTGCCGTACTTCGGCCAGACACGGTTCCCTGGCAACGGAACCTATCCATAATCCGGATAAAGAAACGCAGAACCAGCATACCTGCAAGCATCCCGCAGGTTCCATCCCACCCAGCCTCTCCTCCCACGCATTGACTACCCACTCAACAACAGACAATATGGGCAGCGATAAACACGCCTGATAATGGTGTAAAAGGGGGCGACCAACTGTTTGTGCGGCGAAACCGGCCCGGCATTAAATGACCAACTGTCAGAGGGAATTTAAACGTGCTTAGCGTTATTTCTTACACGGGAATCATTGCTTCCATCTGGATCGTAGCAGGCGTTATTATTGCCTCATTGTTCTATCCGAACTACAGCCATTCCAGGCAATTTTGCAGCGAGCTGGGTGCTGCTGGCAGTCCAACCCAGAAACTCTCTCCACTTATCAACAATTATCCTTTAGGCCTCTTATTTATCCTGTTTGGATACTACCTGATCAGCATCTATGCAGAGAGCACAGCAACCGTTGCAATCGGTATTATGGTTGTCATTCATGGGTTAAGTACCTGGGTTTGTGGCTTTTTCCCTATGGATGCAGACCCATATACCACGACACCGACCATACCTTGCCAGATTCATTCCTGGTCAGGAGTGGTTCTATTGCTGTCGTTTATTGTTGCCCCGGCAATTGCAGTATTTTCGGATACAAACCCGATTACTAACCCGACAGCCATCCGGGTATTTTCATTAATCTGCCTGCTTGGCTGTTTTTATTTTACATACCGGCTGAGCGTATCCTTTAAAGAAAGAACCAACCCGGGCACTCACCAGCGGCTGAGTTACGGCTTCCAGATTCTCTGGCTGTTTGGTTATTCTGTCTTCATGATCGCATGAACATTAAAGCCTTAACGCTGTTCGTACTGCTCATCTCTCAGGCGGTCTGCTCCCGAGGCTTACCTGCTGCAGAATCATCTAAAATAGCCAGAAGCGATGGTACAAACATCACCTACTATCTGCTTGCTCAGGATAATCCGGAGAAGACACTGCTGGTATTAATTCAGGGTTCCGATTGCAACAGCGTCCGCCACAATAGGCGGATTAACAGCGAGTTCCCGGATGTAATGCCGCAAGCCAGTATTTTAACGGTTGAGAAATATGGCATTACCGCCGAATTACCCTGGAGCAACACTTCTGAAAGGAATGATTGCCCTGCTGCCTATATCGAAAACGACTCACCAAAGCAGAGGGTGAAAGACTACACCCAGGTGTTAAGCACCTTACGCAAAGAAAGAAAATATAAAAGAATCGTCCTGCTCGGAGGGAGTGAAGGCGCTGTCGTTGCCAACCTGCTCGCGTCAGAATTGAGTTACATTAATGCCACCGTATCACTCAACGGTGGTGCCCCAAGATTTATAGACGATGTTCTGCACAATATAAAATCCCAGTCACCATCCGCTGAGGCATACCAGGAAGCCGCGAATGGCTTCACCGGCTTTTATAAACAGATCCTCAACAGCGAACCCTTTGAGCTTAGTATGAACGGGCATGGTTACCGGTGGTGGCGAAACATGTTTGAAATTGACCAAAGGGCAATACTTTCCAGAGTAGAAACCCCACTGTTACTCATTCAATCGGGGCTGGATAAAAATGTTTCCGTACGCCTGGCTCAGGAGCAAGCGGCAGAACTCTCTAAAGACCAGCCCAATATTGAATTTAAAATGTATAACAACCTTGATCATTCATTTAATATGCCCGACGGAAGCAGCAGGGTTGACGACGTTATACAGGATATAAGGTCATGGCTGGATGATTCTCATAAACAGCTTAACAGCGATTCTTAATAAAAACTGAAGTGTGGTACCAAATTGACGATTCAGAGCAGGGAAGAACTCATTGACCATATCAGTCACGGTAACCCTGTGACCTATGTTTTCTTTTGGGGCCACCAAAAGCCCAAAACAGGTGTCTCAAAATCCTGTTTCAGTCAGTGGTACGAGTCACCATTTGTCGATGAACAGCAGACATACCTGACGGCAGAACACTATATGATGGCCAAAAAGGCTGAGCTTTTCAGCGATAACAGTGCGCTGAAAGTAGTGCTTGCCAGCAAGACACCGAACGAAGCAAAAAAAGCGGGACGTGGCATACCTGGCTTCGACGAGGATAAATGGCTACAACACCGCTTTGAAATCGTGGTATCAGCTAACTTTGCTAAATTTTCGCAAAACCCGGAGCTGAAGGAATTTCTGCTCAATACCGGGGACAGTATTCTGGTAGAGGCCAGCCCTGTGGATTCGATATGGGGAATTGGCCTGACGGCCGACGATCCGGCAGCCTCTGAGCCACATAACTGGCAGGGCCAGAATTTGCTGGGTTTTGCCCTGATGCGGGTACGTGACCAGCTGAAATGCTAAACCACTACCATTCCAGCCTATTACAATGCCAGGCCACTACAATTCCAGACACTAAAAAGCCTTGCTAACCGTTGCCATCTTATCCCTCCGGCATCCCTCACCTATACCTATACCCTGCCCCCGGCCAGACCGTTCCGGATAGCGGAAGCCAGTTGTGACTATTTCTATCAATTATTGAACCCATCCTAAAACTTCAGTACTCTCAAACCACAGCAGGGATGCCGCCATATCGTACGAACACACCGTCCAAACAACCGCCCTCCCCGCTAACAATCCCGAATGATAAAGCCACGCGATTCCTGCCCTGCGTATATAAGGATGGGCGGCAGCGTGTCTGGAATACAAGCAGACTTGAGTGATTTTCACGGCCGGAAAAGCACTGAAAATGACCAGAGAAAATAATGCCACAAACAACCAGTATATTTTACTGTTTACAGAATCTGATGCGCGTTTACGCTCCGGTAGCAAAACACGCATGCGCGGATTGACACTTTCGGCCTAGGAAGAATGTAAGAAAATCAATCACTTAGGATTCTACAAAAAGTGATAACGCGCAAAATGTAAAGAACACTTCAGGGTAAAAGCGCGCATGCGCGTTTATATCCTGACAAGAAAGAAAATAACGATGATTTTTACAGCCCGGACAATAGGTTAGGCTGGAAATCTGAATAAAGGCTTAGGTGTGTTAATGAGCATGCCTACTAAGAAACTGTTAGGCTCCATTAAATTCACAACTCATGGTTAAAGGGAAGCTAAAAAGTGAGTAGAAAAAATCCATGGGATGTACCTGAATGGCACGCTCTTGGCCGAGAAGCGTCATTAGTTAGGCATTTAATTGGCTCTGGTGCAACGGCTATAGGCAGGGCAAATTATGCAGATAAGATGGGCGAATATTACACGGCTTTTTTTGGCCTATCGGTTGGGTTAGAAAGACTTTCAAAGCTAATACTGGTTGCGCATTATGCTATCGAAAATAGCGGGAAGATGCCTGATGAGAAAGTGGTTAGGAAATTTGGTCATAAGTTAATTGACCTAGCCAATGAGGTTGAGAGTATTTCCGAAAGGATGCAGCTATCGCTTCGCTATTCTCGTCCTACACAAGAAATTCCACAAAAAATTCTTGAGTGCTTAGATTCATTTGCTGACGCTAGACGAGGTAGGTATGCAAATTTTGCTTCACTAGACAATCCTAATTTAACTGCAGATGAACCAATAAATAAGTGGTGGGGCGAGGTAGCTGAGTGCATATTAGAAAAGCACTATTACGGAAAGGCTGCGCAAAGGCGAGTTGAAAGTAGAGCAAAATTAATAGATTCGATGATTTCACCATTTACGATGGTAATACATACGAATGAAAGTGGGCATACCATGCAGGACGTTGAGTCTGCCTCTATACGTACCGGCCAGAATGAAATCGTGCAAAAGTGGGGTAGGTATCATTCTTTGGCTATCTCTAGGTGGCTTTCAACTGTTCTGTCTGAACTTTCTCATGTCGCTTGCTATACACATGGCATAGATGGTTTTTTTGGCCTGAATGAATATTTTTATAGTTACACTGTCGACGATAGTTTTCTAAAGACGAGAAAAGTATGGCCTTTGTAGCAGTGAAAAGCCTAACAAATCAATCAACTTCGCGCCTACGGCGCCGGACGCAGCAAAGCTGCGCCGGTTATTGAGGCGTTATGTGTCAGTCTAATAAGTGAGTACAGTGAACGATAAAGTAAATGAAAACCCTGAGTGGGTTACTCGTGGAAAGACAATCAAGCAGCTAATTAAAGAGCTGCAAACATTCGAAAACCAAGATCTCGAAGTTAAAGTGTCTACTGACGGTGGTGAAACATTTAAGTGTATTAGTCTGGTCGGCAAACACAATGATAATGGCACACCAATATGTGGGCTAGAGAACTGTGAGTAAACACATAACAAGCAAAGGCAGCATCGCCCTGCGGGCTGGACGCGCTAACGCGCGCCGCTGCTTTGGGCGTTAAAAGGCACCCACGGAAATGAGTAAGTTCAAGCATCATAGTAACTTTCCAAAGGAGAAACATATACAAAGCTACCTCTTTCCAAACTTGTGCTTTGAATGCTGCAAGAGCTTTAAAAAACCGCAAGCGCCGGAATTAAGAAAGTGTCCTGAGTGCGGTGGGGTTCTAATTGAGGTGGGTCGAAAATTTTCTGCGCCCAAAGCCACTGATAAGGCTCAGTGGGAGAAAGTTAGATTTTTAGTGGAGCATGGTTTCCTGTTCCAATCAGTCTACGAACAAAGGGAAGATGGTGGCTTTTATCATGTCGCATACCCAGCGTCGCTCAAGGAGGCAAAAGAGTTTGTAGTAAAGTATAAGGAGCAGGCCGTTGACTCTACCTTTTAACAAGTCAATCAACTTCGCGCCTACGGCACCGGATGCAGCAAAGCTGCGCCGGTTATTGAAACGTTAAATTTACGAGAAAATGATGAGCTACGACTTAAATTTCTGGAATGAACCGGCAGGTTTTAAAGCCGCACCTGTGGATGTTTATCGCAGCCTGTCAGAGGGAGTTCCTTTTGATGGCCTATCCCAGATTGATGTTACTGGCTTCTATAAGAGAATCATTCAAGAATTTCCAGGTACTGAAGAAGCTAACGGGGTTCTAAATTGGGAAGGTGAAGAGAATTCTTTTCAAGCTTCTTCAAGCGCGCAACATGTCAGAATTGATTGTTATGGTCAGCCCGGAGAGTGGATGAATGTATTCATAGACATAGGTAAAGAGTTCGGGTGTCGATTGTATGATCCACAGACTAATGAACGATTTACCGGATAAAAAGTTAACAAGGCCATCATAGAGCCTCAACACGAGTCTTTTTACCCATGACCTTCGGCCCGAAACCTGCCGGTACCTGGACTGGCCATAAAGCTGCGAACTGCGGTGACAATCATAAATTTCTGCGCGCCGGTGAGCGTTATGAGGTTATTCAGGCCTTTGCCGATTACGATCAGCATCTGCACGCCGTTGGGGAAAGCTGGATATTTCTGGGTTATTCCTTTCTGCCGTACGACGACGGTATGTCATTTTTCGTGTCGTTCGACGGCGAACAAGAGTGGCATATCCGCCTGCAATGGCGGCCGGAGGAACAGGGCCAGCTGCTGGACAACTTAGAGCAGTATATCCGCGCGCTCTAACCCCTGTGCTCTGGTCCGCACGTTGTCACCGGGCAGCTGGCCGCGATTGTTTACGACATCCCGTTAGAAAAGTCCGCCAGCCCTGCACACAATCTGTCGCGTACCGGTTTCAGGGCTTCGGTGTAGGTCATCAGTAAGTCCAGCGCGTAACGGGTGCGCTTTTCCAGATAAACATCACTCATACGCCCTTCCTGCCCCATCCAGAGGTCATTCACATCACGCAGCAGCAGATGCTCAGGCAGATATAACAGGCGCGAGTTTTTGTAGCCGCTGTGGCGTAACTCGGCAATCACAAAGGCACCACCAGCCGAAGCCGATACACCAACCAGTAATACCGGTTTATGCGCCAGTTCTTTCATCCCGCACCAGAGCAGAAAATTTTTCAGCCCGGCCGGCACCATGCCGTGCCATTCCGGCACGATAAATACAAAAGCATCAGCGGCTTCGGCACGGGCTTTTACCTCGGCGACGTTCTGCTCTTCTGTACTGCCCGCTGCCAGTGGCTCGCCATCCCAGAGTGGCAGTTTACTCTGATACAGGTCGATCAGACTCGCCTTACCGGCCAGAAAATGCTGATTCATATAATCGGCAATACGGCGACTTTGTGAATTGGCACGATGGCTGGCCACCACCAGACAAATATTAAGATCGGTATTCATAACAACCTCCCCTGCGCAATGGTAATCCGCCAGGCGGCTGCCCGGCGGACTGAGACTGTTATGCAGTATAGGACGGACGCGCTTTCATTTGCGCGTGCCAGCGCTGAATAGCCGGAAAATCTTCGGTAATACGCAACTGAATCACCTTACCGAACTCCAGCGAGCAAAGAGCCGTGATGTCTGCCACAGAGAAGTGATCACCCGCCACAAATTCATGCTTTTGCAGCTGTTGTTCCAGAATGGGTAAGAACGCAGCCGCCAGCTTACCGGCTTCTTCGCCCCAGGCGGCAACCGGTGTCATACGGTCTTTAAAAAAGCCGGTCGTATGCTGGAAGCAATGGCCAATCGGCATTAATAAGGCGTTGTCGAGGCGACGATCCCACATCTCAATCAGCGCTTTCTCTTTGGCATCGCGCCCCATCAGATTCGGTTCCGGCTGAATTTCTTCCAGATAACGGTATATGGCTGCGGTTTCAGCAATACAGGTGCCGTCATCAAGCTCCAGTACCGGTACTTTCGCTAGACTGTTACGCTCGCGGAATTCAGGCTTGAGGTTCTCGCCTCCGGCAAGATCAATATTAATCACCTCGACACCGGTAATGCCCTTTTCTGCCAGAGCCATACGGCTGCGACGCGGATTGGGTGCCATATTGGCGCTGTACAGTTTCATACGGATTCCTTGATTGACGGGTTAGCGGATCAGACTCTTTTATTTTCAGAATGATCATTCTGGATTACACTAGCCAATATCAGAATGATCAGTCAAGAAAGAATTCACTTACCTGCCTGATCTTTCCGGCAATCTTCAGAACATACAGGTAATTCAATGGCCAGAACCAAGTCATTCGATCCCGCTCAGGTACTGCATCAGGCCATGCTGCTGTTCTGGAGCGAAGGATTCCGCCAACTATCGATGGAAAACCTGGTGCAGAAACTCGGGGTTAACCGCTACAGCCTGTATCAGACTTTTGGCAATAAACAGGATTTTTTCCATCAGGCACTGGTGCTCTATACCGATAATATTTTTAACCGTATGCTGCGGCCACTGCAGGAACAGCAGGGAAAAACCGCCATCATTGCTTACTTCCGCCTGATACAGCAGCAACTGCAGCACGATCAGGCCAGTGCCGGTTGTATGCTGCTGAACGCCAGCCTGAATGCGGGACAATTACATGAAGAAAGTTTGAACCTGATTAAAAACGGCCTGCGCCGCCAGGAAGAAAGCCTGAAGAAAGCCCTGCAGCAGGCCATTGATAATAACGAGTTCAGCCGCCCGCGTGACCCGTTGACCGCCTCACGTTTTCTCGCCAGCCAGGTACATGCCATGGTGCTGTTACGTCAGAATGCCGGAAAAAAACGCGTGCATGACGTACTGGAATTTATGCTGGCCGAACTCGAAGCCTGGTAACAGATCAACAGGTTTTCTTATTTATGTACTAATGATTCACTGCCAGTACTCCAAGGCTGACTGCTGCCGCCGAGGTGCGGTTTTCTACTCCCAGCTTACGGAATACCTGCTCCAGATGTTTATTCACCGTACGCGGGCTCATGGTCAGAATCTGGCCAATATCCTGATTGCTTTTTCCCCGCGCCAGCCACAAAAGTACTTCTGATTCACGCTCGGTAAGGCCAAACTGCTGACGTAAGTCCTGACACAGCAAGGTGTCATCCTCCTCCATCAGGCGCAGTAAAAATTCTCCCGGATAAGGCTGTCCCAGCAAGCGCAGGGTCAGCGTCTGTTCACCCAGCTGTAGTTTAAACTGGCTGTGTTTTTGCGGCGCGCGGCTCAGCCAGCCAATTGCCTGCTGCTGCAATGCCTGCGCTAAGGCATCACCGTTGTAATTCAGTGCCGCCAGTAATTCCTGCGCACGGTTGGTAGACCACAGTATTTCGCCATGCAGTGAGCAGGAAAATGCCGGCTGTGCCAATTCATTTAATGCGCCGCGGGCACTCTGGGTTTTACGGGCATTATTAATATGCACCTGCGCACGGGCGAGTAACTCATTAAGCCTTACCGGCTTGGTCAGGTAATCCACACCGCCACATTCCAATCCGCGGATAACATGTTCGCTGTCACTCAGACCTGTCATAAAAATAACGGGAATATCCTGCAAATCAACGTTGTCCTTTAACGCTTTACAGGCTTCAAAGCCATCCATATTCGGCATAATGGCATCCAGAAGAATTAAATCCGGCGCCATTCGTTCGGCAATATTCAGTGCCTGTATGCCGTCCATCGCCACCAATACGGTGTAACCGGCAGTGCTTAATGCCTCATTCAGCATGGTTAACGATTCGGCGGTATCATCGGCGATTAATACCAGCCCTTTGCTTTCAGCCCGGATCATTGGCAAGTACCTTCTGGCTGATGGAAATAACGGATGCAAACTGATAGTTACGCACATATTCACGCAACTGATTAATACAACGCTCATCGGCGCCTGCACTGGCCATACGCTGTAATACCAGCTCTATTCCGCCGACATACCCGATCTCGGCCATTGCCTTAAGTTCACGCGCCTCTGCTGGCGGAATATTCTGCCAGTTAAGGCTGTCGCTCGTGGCGGCTATAAAACGCTCGCCGCTGGTCGTTTCACTGTGGTAATACCATTCCAGTTCCAGCACGGTGGCAATTTTATCCAGCAGCGCCTGATCACGGATGGGTTTAATCAGGTAGGCATCGTTTAATTGTCCGGACGCCGGGATGGCACCGCCCTGAGTCGCTGCCGATTGGCGATCTTCGGCATCCGCTGACACCATAATAACCGGCGCTTTAACACCACGGCTGCGCAATTGCCGCAACAATTCCCAACCGGTCATTCCCGGCATGGAAATATCCAGCAGAAAAACATCCACCCCGGCACCGGCAAACGACTGCAGGCAGGAAAAGCCATCCGGCGCTTCCAGCACCACAAAACCGAGCGGCATTAATATCTCGCTGATAAGACCACGATGAGAAGCATCATCATCAACCACCATGACTGTTTTTTGCGCACCTTTTAAGCCACTGATCTGCCGGGCCGGTGATGAACGTTTAGAGGATCTGGCAAGGCTGGAAAGCATCATCGACAGGCGGAACACACTGCCCTTGCCCGGCTCGCTGCTGAGAGTAATTTCTCCGCCCATAATATCGGCCAATAACTGACTGATGGTCAGCCCAAGGCCCGTCCCCGGCATTTGCGGCAAGCCGGGTTTGCGGATGCGCTCAAAGGGCTGAAATATGCGTTGGCACTCAGCTTCTTCAATCCCGACACCGGTATCAATGATGGTAAATTCGGCAACCTGACTGCGATAACGCACCGCCAGTGTCACCGAGCCCTGCTGAGTAAATTTAACCGCATTGGATAACAGATTAATCAGAATCTGGCGCAGGTGTTTTTCATCGGTGGCGACCATTTCCGGTAAATGAGCACAAGGCAGATAAATAAACTCCACGCCTTTGCTTTCTGCCTGCAGGCGGAACATATCCACCAGTTCCTGTAATAAATGGCCGATGGCGACTTCATCGCGGCGGATTTCCAGACGCCCGGCTTCAATTCTGGAAATATCCAGTAAGCCTTCAATCAGATCC
Organism: Thalassolituus sp. ST750PaO-4; assembly: GCF_020320405.1. Taxonomy (NCBI): domain Bacteria; kingdom Pseudomonadati; phylum Pseudomonadota; class Gammaproteobacteria; order Oceanospirillales; family Oceanospirillaceae; genus Thalassolituus; species Thalassolituus sp. ST750PaO-4. The sequence continues at coordinate 688,716 of NZ_JABVCB010000013.1, read as the reverse complement.
GCCAGATGATCACCACTGCGACGGATAAGGCTGATTTTATTACGCTGACCCGGCAGTAGCTGACTGTCTTTTTCCAGCAGCTGTGCATACCCCAGAATAGAATTCAGCGGGCTGCGTAATTCATGACTGATTCCACCGAGATAACGGCTCTTGGCCTGATTCGCAGCCTCAGCCAGTTCTTTGGCCTGCTGCAATGCCCGGTCGGTTGCTTCGTGGGCTGCAATCTCACGGGTTAATAACTCTGTCTGCCGCACCGACTCGTCCAGAGCAAACTGGCGGCTTTCGTTGGCCAGAACAAACAGCCAGATTAAAACGCCGACAATAATCAGTAATAACAGGTACACCTGTATTAATGTTGCCCCGACCAGATGCTGACCGGAATCGGCAGCGGGTACCTGCACATACACCAGCCAGAACAACATCGCGACAATACCGGCAATTAATAACAATAAACCGCTGAACTGCATCAGGCGCGGATTCATTTTCTGTACCAGCCAGACCGGCAACAGGGTTTCCAGCAGGGTCTGCATCTGCTCGCTTAAGCGCGACCTGTCTTTACACTGATCATGGCAGCGGGATTCCAGCGTACAGCACAAAGAGCAGATATGGCCTTTATAGGCCGGACAGCTGGCAATATCTTCACTGTCAAAATGGTTATCACACACCACGCATTGCAGCGGTGTGGCAGCTACAGAAGATGCCGGTGTCTCTGCATTTTCCTCTGCTGTTTCTTCTGTCAGAGGAATAATATCGCGCGCCAGATAAAAGCGGCCACGGGTAATAATGGCCAATAAAGGCGATGTGATAAAAGCTGTCGCCAATGCCAGATAAGGTGACAAAGCCTGCGGCAGTTCACCTAAAACGCCGACATAACAGACGATACCAATCAGCGACGCCAGCAACATAGCGCCGAAGCCGACCGGATTAATGTCGTATAAATAGGCTCGTTTAAACTCAATATGCTTAGGGCTTAAACCCAGAGGTTTATTAATGATCAGATCGGCGACCAGAGCCCCCACCCAGGCCACGGCAACATTGGAGTAAATACCCAGAATATGTTCCAGCGACTGATAAACCCCCAGCACCATTAACAGCAGTGCAATCATCACGTTAAACACCAGCCAGACCACCCGGCCCGGATGGCTGTGCGTTAGGCGCGAAAAGAAATTCGACCAGGCAATAGAACCGGCATAAGCATTGGTTACGTTAATTTTTACCTGACAGAGAATGACGAAAATACCGGTCAATGCCAGAACAGCCATAGGCGAATCGCTGATATAGCCAAAAGCTACGCGGTACATCTGGGTTGGGTCTGCGGCATCAAGCACAGATAAACCATGCTGCACCGCCAGCACCGCCAGAAAAGAACCCGCGAGAATTTTCAGTGCTCCCACCAGAATCCAGCCCGGACCGCCACCAATCAGGGCCAGCCACCAACGCAGTTTATGCCGGGGTTCGGGCTCCGGCAGAAAGCGTAAAAAGTCGACCTGCTCACCGATTTGCGCAATCAGTGAAAAAACCACCGCCGAGGCTGCACCAAAGTAGATCAGATTAAATTTTCCGCCACTTTCCGGTGCATCTTCTGTGCGGTTGCCAATACCGGGAAACGCAACCCACTGCTCTGCAGCGGACCACTCGTGCCAGAGAATAAAGATAAACGGCAGCAACTGCAGAATCAGCCACAACGGCTGACTCCAGAGCTGAAAGCGGCTGATAAAGGTAATGCCATGGGTCACCAGCGGAATCACGATCAGTGCGCTGAGCAGATAACCTGCAGCCAGTGGCAGGCCGAATAATATCTCCATCGCCGAGGCCATAATGGCTGATTCAAGGGCAAAAAAGATAAAGGTAAACGAGGCATAAATCAGCGAGGTAATGGTTGAGCCGATATAGCCGAAGCCGGCACCGCGACTGAGCAGATCAATATCAACACCATAGCGTGCAGCGTAGTAACTAATGGGAATGGCGGTCAGAAAAATGATGGCTGACACCACCATAATGGCGCTGACGGCGCTGTTAAAACCGTACATCAGCGTAATTGCCGCACCGATGGCTTCGAGCGCTAAAAAAGAAATGGCTCCCAGCGCCGTATTGGAAACACGCGCGGCCGACCAGCGCCGCGCCTTTTTGGCGGTAAAGCGCAGGGCGTAATCTTCCAGTGTCTGGTTTGCTACCCAGCGGTTGTAACTGCGCCGGGTTTTGTACACCACTTGCTCAGACATAGTCTGTTCTGCCTCTCTCAGCTTATTGTCAGCTGACCTGTCGCCACCGCGGTGACGCCGATAGAAAGACATCCTGTCCACAACACCTGCTTAAGCGCAGAAAAATCCATCTTTGTGCCGGCCCACAGGCTCTTCCTCTCAGGCCTCAGGACTCTAATCACATCCCATGCCAACTGCTATGCGTCAAATGACGTAGGTGACTGGAGCAATCGGCGAATTCTTGCAGGAAGCCCACTGACGCATTCTGAGCAGGCTTAAGTTCAACTCAAAAACGTACTCAATCAGTCATCAAGAGGCCTGACTATGCACTCCAAATCCAAACCTTTTAACGGCAGTGTCCGCCGTCGTTTTTTACAGAACCTGCTGGCAATACCTGCAGCCGTTATGCTCGCCAATGCCAGCCTGCCAGCTTATGCCGACAGTGCTAACAGCACAGGTCTGGCCGTTACCGATAAAACTGTAAAGGTCGGTATTCTGCACTCAGTAACCGGCACCATGGCCATCAGTGAGACCGGTTCGGTGCAGGCAGAAAAGCTGGCCATCGAACAAATCAACGCCATGGGCGGTGTGCTGGGCCGTAAAATCGAATTTATTCAGGAAGATGGCGCCAGTGACTGGCCAACCTTTGCTGAGAAATCAAAGAAACTGCTGATTAACGATAAAGTCGCGGCAGTATTTGGCTGCTGGACCTCAGCATCACGTAAAGCCGTACTGCCGATTTTCGAACAGTATAACGGCATGCTGTATTACCCGACCTTTTATGAAGGTCTGGAACAATCCCCTAACGTTATTTATACCGGTCAGGAAGCAACCCAGCAGATTCTTGCCGGTATCGACTGGGTAGTAAAAGAAAAAGGGGCTAAATCTTTCTTCCTGCTCGGCTCAGATTACATCTGGCCACGTACCTCCAACAAAATCGCGCGTAAGCATATCGACAAACTCGGCCTGAAAGTCAGTGGCGAAGAGTATTACCCGCTGGGTCACACCCAGTTCAACTCGGTCATCAACAAGATCAAGCTGAAAAAACCGGATGTGATCTTTGCCTCAGTCGTGGGTGGTTCCAACGTTGCGTTTTATAAGCAGCTGAAAGCCGCCGGTATTGATATGACCAAAGAAAAACCACTGGTACTGACTATTTCTGTTACTGAAGACGAGATTCTGGGTATTGGTGGTGAAAACATCGAAGGTGCTTACGCCTCGATGAAATACTTCCAGAGCCTGACCAACGACAATAACAAAAACTTTGTTAAAGCCTTTAAAGAACGCTGGGGAAAAGACATCGTTATTGGTGACGTAACCCAGGCAGCCTACCTTGGCCCATGGCTGTGGAAAGCAGCCGTTGAAAAAGCCGGTTCCTTTGATATCGACAAAGTTCGTGCGGCCTCTCCGGGCATTGAACTGAAAACCGCTCCGGAAGGTTATGTACGGGTTCATGAAAACCATCACTTATGGTCAAAAACCCGCATTGGTAATGCCCAGGCTGATGGTCAGTACAAAATTGTGTACGAAACCAAAGACCTGATCGAACCAGACCCATTCCCAGCCGGTTACAAGTAAGACATTAAGCGGCCTGCGGGCCGCTGCTTACCCGCTTTATTCACCGGAGAATTCATTATGTTTGCTGATTACACCATGACCGAGCTGACCTCGATCTTTGCCATGCAGGGGTTTGCCGGGCTGATTTTATTTTCTGTATTTGTACTGATGGCGCTGGGTCTTGCCATTATTTTCGGCCAGATGGGCGTTATTAATATGGCGCACGGCGAATTTATGATTCTCGGTGCCTACGTTACCTACCTTACCTCAACCCTGTTTGCCGAATATCTGCCATCCATTTATGGCAGTTACTTTTTTATCGCAATGATATTTGCCTTTATCGTCACCGCGGCCCTCGGCGCCCTGGTCGAATGGGCGATTATCCGCCACCTGTATAAGCGTCCGCTGGATACCCTGCTGGCTACCTGGGGTCTGAGCCTGATCTTGCAGCAATTGTATCGCAGCGTATTTGGTGCCCGTGAGGTCGGAGTCACCCTGCCTGACTGGCTGATGGGTTCTTACGCACTGAACGACAGCATTGAAATTCCGATTAACGGTTTATTCGTTATGGGCCTGACCATTGTCATCACCGTTGGTGTTGCCTTAATGATGCAGAAATCCCGCCTCGGCAAACAAACCCGCGCAGTCGTACAGAATCGTCCGATGGCCGCCGCAGTCGGTATTAATACCGAAAAAGTCGATCGCATGACCTTCGCTCTCGGTTGCGGTATTGCCGGTATCGCCGGTTCTGCCTTCACCATGATCGGTTCGACCGGTCCGACCTCCGGCCAGCTTTATATTGTCGATACATTCCTGGTCGTTGTGTTCGGTGGTGCATCCAGCCTGATTGGTACTGTCGCCTCCGCATTTACCATTTCACAGGCGCAGTCGACGATGGAATTTTTCCTCAGCGGCTCGACAGCCAAAGTTCTTACTCTTCTGACCGTGGTTGGCATTCTGATGCTGCGTCCACAGGGTCTGTTCTCTCTGAAAATCCGCCGCTAGGAGTTTGTTATGACAAAAATCAAAGATTTTATCGGGCGTTATCAGCTCAGTCATTTACTGATTCTCGCCGTTATATTGTTAGTCGTTATGCCACTGGCGATGGATATTTTCCGCCTGAATCTGGTAGGTAAATATTTAACCTACGCCTTTGTCGCACTGGGTCTGGTTTTATGCTGGGGTTATGGCGGCATTCTCAGCCTGGGTCAGGGAGTATTTTTCGGCCTCGGCGGTTATTGCATGGCGATGTTTCTGAAGCTGGAAGCATCTTCACCTGAGCATACGGCCATTCAGTCAACACCGGGAATTCCTGATTTTATGGACTGGAATCAGCTGACTGCTTTGCCATGGTTCTGGGAACCTTTCCACAGCTTTGGTTTTACTTTACTGGCCGTTGTTCTGGTGCCAGCCCTGTTCGCATTTATCATTGGCGTGGCAATGTTTAAGCGCCGGGTCAGCGGTGTGTACTTTGCCATTATTACTCAGGCCATTGCCGCTATTCTGACAATTTTAATTATCGGTCAGCAGGGCTATACCGGCGGCGTTAACGGCATTACCGATTTACGCACACTGCACGGCTGGGATATCCGCACCGACAGCGCCAAATACATTCTGTATTTTATTAATGCGTTCCTGCTGATCGGCTGCCTGATTGCTGCACGCTACATTATCAAAAGCAAACTTGGCCGGTTACTGGTTGCCATGCGTGAACGTGAAGACCGCGTGCGTTTTTCCGGTTACGACGTGTCCAGCTTTAAGATTTTTATCTACTGCGTTGCCGCTGTGTTTTCTGCCATTGGCGGAGCCATGTTTACCCTGCAGGTTGGCTTTATGTCACCTTCGTTTGTCGGCATCGTGCCTTCCATTGAAATGGTTATTTTCTGTGCCGTTGGTGGCCGTCTGTCGATTCTGGGTGCGGTTTACGGAACCTTACTGGTGAACTGGGCCAAAACCAGCTTTTCAGAATCTTTCCCCGAGTTATGGCTGTTTGCCATGGGTGCTCTGTTTATCGGCGTAGTAATGGCTTTCCCTAATGGCCTGGCAGGTCTGTATCAGACCTACGTTGAACCACGCCTGCAGCGTTTCAGAAAACCCGCACCGGCTGCCAGCCAGTCTCAGGTCGTCAGTCTTGAAGCCGGCAAAACCGCAACCACAACCAATTCTGCAGACAAGGAGTACAGCCATGCTGGAAACCAATAAATCCATTCCGCAAAAAGAATTTGTGCTGAGCATTGAAGGTCTGACAGTTTCTTTCGACGGTTTTAAAGCAGTAAACGATTTATCGCTGTATGTCGAAGAACAGGAAATCCGCGTCATTATCGGCCCAAACGGGGCCGGTAAAACCACGGTACTGGACCTAATCTGCGGACGTACAAAAGCCACTGAAGGCTCAATTAAATTCAAGGGCACGGAGCTGACCCGTCTGAATGAACACCAGATCGTGCATGCCGGTGTCGGGCGTAAATTCCAGAACCCGTCTATTTATGAAGACCTTACGGTATTCGAAAACCTCGAACTGTCTTTTCCCCGTGGCCGTAATGTCTGGGGTGCACTGACCTTTCGCCGCGACACTGAAGTAGTCGCCAAGGTTAAAGAAATTGCCGACATGATTTTCCTGGGTGACAAGCTCGATATGAGCGCCGACCTGCTCAGCCACGGCCAGAAGCAATGGCTGGAAATCGGCATGCTGCTGATTCAGGACCCGGAGCTGCTAATGCTGGATGAACCTGTAGCCGGTATGTCGGTATCGGAACGCAAACAGACCGCCGAATTATTGCAGCGTATTACCAAAAACCGCTCGGTGCTGGTTATTGAACACGACATGCAGTTTGTCGCCGATATCGCCGACCGGGTAACGGTACTGCATCAGGGCCAGGTTCTGTCAGAAGGTTCCATGGAGCGGGTGCAATCCGATCCTAAAGTCATCGAAGTTTACCTCGGTCACTGATCTTAAAAGCGGAGTTATTTTATGTTTCAAGTATCCGATTACAGCGTTGCCTATGGTCAGAGTGATGTTATCCGCAATCTGAACCTGAGTATTAAACCGAAAGAAATTGTTGCCATTCTTGGCCGTAACGGCATGGGTAAAACCACGCTGATGAAATCATTAATCGGCATGATTCCCAGTAAAGAAGGCAGCCTGACACTGGCGGGCAAAGAATTATCCGGCCTGAAAAGTCACGAGCGCGTTGGTGCCGGTATTGGTTTTGTACCGCAGGGGCGGATGATTTTCTCCACCATGACGGTATCAGAAAATATCGAAACCGGATTGACCAGCACAGGTGAACGCAAGATTCCTTCCGATTTGTACAGTTTATTTCCCGTTCTGGACGAAATGAAAAACCGTCGTGGCGGTAATTTATCCGGCGGCCAACAACAGCAGTTGGCCATTGCCCGCGCTCTGGCAAGCAATCCCAGCGTGTTACTGCTCGACGAACCAACTGAAGGTATCCAGCCATCCATTATTAAAGAAATGGCACGCACGCTGAAACAGATCCGCACTCAGCGCAATTTATCCATTCTGGTATCCGAGCAGGTGCTGAGCTTCGCCCTTGATATTGCCGACCGCATTCTGGTGATTGAAAAAGGCGCCATTGTGCTCGACGTTCCTGTAGCCGAGGCCGACCAGGCAACCATCAGCCGTTATTTATCCGTTTAAAAGAATGTGCATGACGCCTGTTCAGCACATCGCCGACAGGCATAAAAACTTTAACCGGCGTTTTCCAATTTGCGGTAATACGCTGAACCAAGAGGCCGTTAAGGCCACTCAAGGAGCAAACCATGACTGATACCATCATCAAGATTGATCTGAATAAATCCGCTTATGAGCACGACAATGTGCACAACCGCTGGCACCCGGATATTCCGATGGTTGCTACGGTAAAACCGGGCGATGATTTTATTGTTGAGTGTTTTGACTGGACCGGCGGACAAATTGAAAATAACGATGACGCCTCCGATGTCCGTGACGTTGACCTGACCAAGGTGCATTTCCTTTCGGGTCCGATTGCCGTAGAAGGCGCCGAACCCGGCGATCTGCTGGAAGTCGACATTCTCGATATTGGCGCCTTTGCTGAACAGCAATGGGGCTTTAACGGCTTCTTCTCCAAACAGAACGGCGGCGGTTTTCTGGATAATCATTTTCCGGAAGCGCAGAAATCCATCTGGGATTTTAACGGTATTTATACCAAGTCCCGTCATGTTCCCGGTGTCGAGTTCGCCGGTATTCTGCATCCCGGCCTGATCGGTTGCCTGCCATCCCGTGACATGCTGGATATGTGGAACACACGGGAAAAAGAACTGTTTGATACCGACCCGGAAAGAACACCGCAACTCGCCTGCCTGCCGTATGCAGAAACTGCACATATGGGCCGTATGAAAGGCGACGAGCGTAATTCCGCTGCGGCAGAAGGTGCCCGTACCGTACCACCGCGTGAACACGGTGGTAACTGCGACATTAAAGATTTAACCCGCGGAGCCAAAGTGTACTTCCCGGTGTATGTTGACGGTGCCGGTTTATCCGTTGGCGATCTGCACTTCAGCCAGGGTGATGGTGAAATCACTTTCTGTGGTGCCATCGAAATGGCCGGCTGGATTCATATGCGGGTTAATCTGATTAAAGACGGTATGGCCAAATATCAGATTAAGAATCCGATTTTCAAACCGAGCCCGATGGTACCGAAATACGATGACTACCTGATCTTTGAAGGTATTTCGGTGGATGAAAATGGCAAACAGCATTATCTGGATACCAGTATTGCTTACCGCCAGGCCTGCCTGAATGCGATTAAATACCTCACCCAGTTTGGCTACAGCGAAGCACAGGGTTACGCGATTATTGGCTGCGCGCCGATTCAGGGCCATATCAGTGGCGTGGTGGATATTCCGAACTCCTGCGCCACCCTGTGGTTGCCGACGGATATTTTTGAATTTGATATCCAGCCGAATGCCAACGGACCGGTTAAACATCTGGATGGTTCGGTTGATATTCCGAAAGCTCCGGATCTTAAATAAGGAGGAAGCCGCATATGCCACTGTATGACTACAAATGTCCGCAGCATGGTGTGTTTCAGGAACTGGCGAGCATGGAAAAGCATGATCAGCCAGCCGCCTGTCCACACTGCCAGACGCTGTCGGCGCGCATTATTATGCTGCCGCCACAGCTGGCCAGAATGCTGAAAGAAACCAAAGAAGCCATGGAGCGTAACGAAAAAGCGCAGCATGCACCGGAGGTTATGACCAGCAGCCAGTATCACGAACGTGAACAGGAAAAGCTGGCGCGCCATCAGCATAAACATCGCAATGGTTGCGGCTGCGAGCCTAAACGCCGCAGTAATCTGATGTATACCGCTGACGGCAATAAGATGTTCCCCGGCATGCGGCCATGGATGATCAGCCACTGATCATCCGCACACTTTCGTCTGTCCTTTTCCCCGGCTTTGCCGGGGCTTTTTATTTCTACAGGAAAAATATTAGCGTGGGGAAAAATATTGGCGTGGGGAAAAATATTGGCGCAGGAAATATTGGCAGAAATAAAAAAAACCGGCCAGTGGCCGGTTTTTTTTTATTAACGTTGCGTAGTCTTAAGTAATATTAAGCTTCGCGACGCTTACGTGGAGCACGGGTACCCGGTGCCGGAGCGCCGTTATCGCGTGGCTTGCCACGGTGTGGCTTCTTGGCGAAACCGTCTTTCTGGCCTTCGGTACGACGCGGAGCACGGCGTGGAGCACCAGCGCCACCCTGCGGTACTTCAGACTCTTTGTAGACTTTAATTTCCAGCGGACGACCACAAACGCGTGCTTTACGCAGTTTGCCCATGGTCGGGGCCGGCATACCTTCCGGTAAATCGATCACGGCGAAATTATCAAAAATTTCGATATGGCCGATGTAATCACTGTCGAGGTCCGCTTCGTTAGCAACCGCGCCAACCAGGTTACCCGGCTTCAGACCATCGTCATAACCAATGCCAACCATATAACGGGTCATTTCCACTTCCGGGTGACCTTTTAATGGCTTCGGACGCTCTTCCGGCAGTGCCTTGCTGCGCGGACCACGCTCGCGTGAATCACCACGGGAATCACGGTCACGGGACGGACGCTCACTGCGGCTTTCGTTACGCAGTTCACGCTCACGGGCGTCGGCCATACGGGCATCAGTCTGTTCATTAATAAACAGTGATTTTTCACCCTGCAGCAGAGCGGCCAGTGCGGCAGCAACGTCCAGTGCATCGACCGGGTTCTGACTGAGAATGGTCTCAATCATTTCGCGGTACTGGTTATTACGCTCAGGATGAATGGCATCCAGAATCTGAGCCTGGAAGCGTTCACGGCGTTTTTCGTTAACCATTTTGGCGGTCGGCAGTGGCATTTCTTCAATGCTCTGACGGGTCGCTTTTTCGATATCGCGCAGCATGCGTTTTTCACGGCCACGAACAAACACAATGGCTTCACCATTACGGCCCGCACGACCGGTACGGCCAATACGGTGAACGTAGGATTCGGTATCCTGCGGAATATCGTAGTTGATTACGTGACTGATACGTTCAACGTCCAGACCACGGGCAGCAACGTCGGTCGCAACAATAATATCGAGCTGACCGGCTTTCAGTTTTTCTACCGCTTTTTCACGCAGCGCCTGTGGAATGTCACCGTTTAATGGTGAACATTTAAAGCCGTTAGCCTGCATAAAATCAGCGACTTCTTCAGTTGCCTGTTTGGTGCGGACAAACACCATCATGGCGTCAAATTCTTCGGTTTCGGCAATACGCAGCAGTGCATCATTTTTATGAGCACCGGCAACAAACCAGTAACGCTGACGAATTTTATCGTTGGTGGTGGTTTTGGTCTGAATTTTTACTTCAACCGGATCTTTCAGGTGAGTTTCAGCAACGCGCTGAATTTCACGCGGCATAGTCGCGGAGAACAGAGCCACCTGACGGGTACGCGGCGTGTGTTCCAGAATCCAGTTCACGTCGTCGATAAAGCCCATGCGCAGCATTTCGTCGGCTTCGTCCAGAACCACGGCTTTAATATCGGCCAGGTTCAGGGTGCCGCGACGCAGGTGATCCATTACACGACCCGGAGTACCCACAACCCACTGCGGACCACGCTTCAGTTCACGCAGCTGGCTGCCGTAATCGGAACCACCATAAATAGCAGTAACACCAATACCCGGAATGTATTTGCTGTAGGTTTTGATGGCTTCAGCCACCTGTTGTGCCAGCTCACGGGTAGGCGCCAGACACAGAACCTGTGGCGAATTAAAATCAGCCTGGGTGCGGCTCAGCAGCGGCAGAGCGAAGGCAGCGGTTTTACCGGTACCGGTCTGAGCCATGCCCAGAACGTCTTTGCCTTCCAGCAGTGGGGGAATACTTTCGGCCTGAATCGGAGACGGAGCTTCGTAGCCCAGCTCTTCCAGAGTACGAAGAATAGAAAAAGGTAAACCCAGGCTCGCAAAGCCTGTAGGAGTAGAATCGGTCATATTGTACCTGTGTAGTAGAGGAAGGGCTTGGCCGTTCTGGTTCGCACTCTACTGCTCACACGGCTAGGCCCGACTCGTCGGTTTTCTTAAGGGGGGCGTACTATATAGGAAACCCTGCCCGCTCGCCTTAATTATTTTGTCCCGGTGTAACAATTGTCTGGTTGTAAAGGGAGCAATTGTTCCTCTTCTGCAGCAGCCGGACACAGGTTCAGATGTGGCCACACGTGCCAGTTATCTGCATGCGGCTGAATTTAAAGCCCTTTCAGTGCTGACGGGCGGGCATCTTATTGTGAATAGTGTCAGAATTGACGCTACGCAAGCCGCACAGTTACTGCTAGTCTGGCTTTAGCGCTGATTCAACAGGCTCAGGTGTCAGCAGGCCCAAGATTGGTATCAAGATGTAAAACATGAATATCAAAAACCGTATTCTTCTGTGTGTCATCATTCTGCAGATTGCAGGCTTTACTGCCCTCCTGCTGCATTACAACAGCCGCGCCAGCAACTCCGTTCTGGAGTTCAACCGTCAGCAGATAATGTCAGCCGTTGTGGCCAGTGTTCACCATCTGGATGCAACCGCTGCACAAATGGAGCGCACCGCTCTCGGGCTGGCACGCAGCGGCGAGCATCACCAACAGCAGCATCACCGTACACATCCGGCAGAGGTTCGCGCTGTCCTGCAAAAATTACTGGTGCGCACCTTTCAGTCATTCGATCAGGCACTGGGTGGCGGTATCTGGTTTGAGCCTTACACCATTGATCCGGATGCCCGCTACTTTGGCCCTTACGCCTACCATAACGGCCAGGATGTTATGGCCACCTGGGATCTGAGCAGCGAGCGTTACGATTACCTTAACCAACCCTGGTACAGACTGGCGATTCCTGCCGACTGGCCGCGCGATCAGCCACGTAATGCCGATCTTTTCTGGAGCCCGCCTTACGTAGATAACGCCGGCACCGAAGCTCTGATCATGACCGTGGATGCGCTGATGTACGACAACCAGCAACAGCTGATCGGCATTGCCACCGTCGACTGGGCTATGGATGAACTGCGTCAGCAGGTACGTGAACTCAAACTGACGCCGGGCACACGCCCTTTTCTGCTGCATCAGAGCAGCGGCCGCTATCTGGTTGGCCCGGAGCAAAACAGCGAATTAAACACCATCGTTAACAACAGCAATCTGCTGAACCTGAAGACCAGTAGCGCCAGTGAGCTGCAGGAAAAAGACGGCGAATATCTGTTTGCCGCCCGCAGTCAGACCGGTCTGCTGCTGGGCGTGCGCATCCCCCATGCCGACCTGGCGCTGGCCGTACAACAACGGCTGGCTGACGGTATGACCATCAACATCGGCATCGCCGTGCTGTTTATTTCTATTATGGCGCTGGTACTGGAAGTGCTGTTCCGTCCGTTCGAACAGATTCTGAACCGGCTGCAAAGTACAGTGGCCTACAACCGTGAGGCCAGTCAGCCGTCGTTCCGTCCGCTGCAATACGATGCCGACAACGAATTCACACCAATCGTTAACGCCTTTAACACCCTGGTCGGCCAGGTTGATCAGTTCACCCGCCGCCTGTCAGACAGCAACAATCAGCTGCAGGCAGAGCAACAGCGGGTTGAAGAGCTGAACACGACCCTCGAATCCAAAGTAGAAGAACGCACGCGCGAACTGGAGCAGAAAAATGCCGAGGCCAATGAATCGCTGCGTAAACTGAAGCTGACGCAGCAACAGCTGGTGAATCTGGAAAAACACGCGGCATTGGGCGAAGTCGTCGCCGGCCTGGCGCATGAAATCAACACCCCGCTGGGTATCAGTGTTACTGCGGTCAGCGCACTGGAAGACCAGCTGAAAGAAATTGCCCAGCAGTTCCGCAACGGACAACTGAATAAAGCAACCTTTGATGATTTTATTCAGTTCTCGGAAGAAGGCGTGCAGATTACCGCCGATAACCTACGTCGTGCAGCCGATCTGGTGGCACGCTTCAAACAGGTGGCCGTCGACCAGTCAAGCGAACAGCGGCGGGATTTTGAGCTGGGCGATTATCTGCAGAGCATCATTGTTTCTCTGCGGCCGAATTATAAATACCGCCCGATTGATGTCAGTGTTGAATGCCCACAGCGTATTTTTATCAGCGGTTATCCCGGTGCAGTGGCGCAGATATTCACCAATCTGATGATGAACTCACTGACCCACGCGTTTGATGACAACAGCTCAGAGCGTGGCCAGATTCATATAGAAGCGCAGCAGCGCGATCAGCAGGTAGAAATCACCTTCAGTGATAATGGCCGCGGTATGGATGAAGACACCCTGAAGCAATTGTTTGATCCGTTCTTTACCACCAAGCGCAATCAGGGCGGCAGCGGTATCGGTGCCTATATTATTCAGGATCTGGTCAGCCACCAGCTGCATGGCTCGCTCGAAGTCAGCAGTGCTCCCGGACAGGGTACACGCTTTGTTATCCGCTTCCCGCTGAGCCGGCAGAGCGCCGACTGAGCAGAGCGCTGATTGCCGCCCGGCAGCGGATGCGTATAATCGCCACTCCAATTCACGAGGAGTGCTTAACTGTGCTGAAAGTAAACGAATATTTTGATGGCAAGGTAAAGTCTATTGCCCTGCAAACCGCGACTCTGCCAGCGACTGTTGGCGCAATGGAAGCCGGTGAATACGAATTTGGCACCAGCCAGAAAGAAGTGATGACTGTCGTTTCCGGCAGCATGGACGTACTGCTGCCAGGCGCCAGCGAATGGCAGACCTTCGCTCAGGGCGAATCTTTCGAAGTGCCGGCCAACGTTAAATTCCAGGTAAAAATGGCGACTCAGACCGCCTATTTCTGTACCTACGAATAAGCGCCTGGCACGTAAGCGGCCAGCCCTGCTGGCCGCTTCAGTGCTGTAACAACAGTGCCAGTTCAGCCAGCGGCAATGGCCGGCTGAAATAAAACCCCTGATAGGTTTCACAACCGTTACTGCGTAAAAACTCCAGCTGCGGTGCCGTTTCCACCCCTTCTGCCAGAATCTGCAAACCCAGCCCGCGCGCCATATTAATAATGGTGCTGGTGATCACCCGCCCTTCTTCTTCACGCTCAACGCTGTTAATAAAACTGCGGTCAATTTTCAGTTTATCGACCCGATAACGGTGCAGATACGCCAGCGACGAATAGCCGGTGCCGAAGTCATCCACCGCCAGCATCACCCCCAGCGCTTTCAGCCCGGCAATGGTCGACAGCACCTGCGCGGTCGGTTCCAGCAAAGCCCCTTCGGTGATTTCCAGCTCCAGCCAGCTGGGATCAAGCTGATAGATATCCAGCAAGGCTTTAAGGCGCTCCACCAGTCCACCGGCAACAAAGGTCGGCTGTGTAATGTTGACCGCCAGAATCAGCGGAGCAATCCCCTGCTGCTGCCAGAGAGCAAGCTGCCGGCAGGCTTTATTCAGCACCCAGCTGTCCAGTTCCGGCATCAGGCCGTTGTCTTCCGCCACCGGCAGAAAACGTCCCGGCTGAATCATGCCTTCCTGTTCGTGCTGCCAGCGGATTAAAGCTTCAACACCGGTCACCCGGCCGCTGCGGATACAGACCTGTGGCTGATAATGCAGCTGCAGCTCGTCATCGCGCTGTAACGCATGACGCAGTTCATTACCCAGCTCCAGCCGGTCAGTCGCCGCCTGAGTCAGGTCATTGGTATAAAACTGATAATGGTTACGGCCTTTACTCTTGGCCTGGTACATCGCCACATCGGCATTGCTGATCAGCTGGGTAACATCACGGCCATGATCGGGAAACAGCGTGATACCCAGGCTGGCGCCGATAAACAGTTCGCGGCCGATACCCACATCAAAAGCACTGGCGAACAACTGCTGAATAATCTCAGCCACGCGTCTGACCTGATCCTCGCTGACGATATTTTCCAGCACCACCACAAACTCATCACCGCCCTGCCGTACCACGGTATCAGAGTCACGCAGGCGTTCACGCAAGCGCCGGGCACACTCCTGCAGCAGACGGTCGCCGGCCGGATGGCCAAGGCTGTCATTAATGTGTTTGAAATGATCCAGATCGATGGTGATCACGGCGACTTTACGCCGTTTCTGAGTTGCCAGGTCAATGGCAGTCTGCAGCTTAACCAGCAGCGAGCTGCGGTTGGGCAGACCGGTGAGTGAATCGTAATGGGCCAGATAATCCAGTTGCTGCTCAGATTCTTTCTGACGTGAAATATCGGCAAACACCGCCACATAATGGCTGATTGCCTGACGCTCATCACGGACACTGGTTACCGTTAAAAACTGCGGAAACACCTCGCCGTTCTTACGCCGGTTCCACACCTCGTCACGCCAGAATCCCTTTTCCTGCACTTCACGGCGGATATCCTGCAAAACGTTACGCTGTCGCCGCTCGGGGTTGAGCATATCCACAGACCGGCCACGAACTTCCTCTTCACTGTAACCGGTAATGGTGCTGAAGGCCGGATTGACCGCTTCAATCAGACCATCCGGATTGGTAATCACCACCCCTTCCATGGTGGATTCAAATACCCGCGCCGACTGCTGCAACCGCTGCTCACGGGCATGAGCCTCGGTAATATCCTGCACGGTACCGACCCGTGCCACAGCAATGCCGTTTTCGTTTACCAGAATTTCGCCGATGCCGTGAATCACTTTGACCAGCCCTGACGGCGTGCAGATGCGATAAGTCATATCAGAGGGTTGCAGCGTTTTCAGGCTGTGCTGCAACGTGCTGATAACCCGGTCCTTATCTTCCGGATGCAGATAGGCAATGTAATGTTCAAGGCTGACCTGAGTGATCTGTGGGCTGAGCTCAAAAATTTCGCCCGCCTGAGGGGTAAAGGTGATGCAGTTGTTGAGTACGTCATCGTACCAGCTGCCGATTCTGGCCAGACGTTCAGTCTGCAGCAATGAACGCTCACGCTGCTCAAGATGATTCATAACCGCCAGACGGTCGACCACCAGAAAACAAAGCTGGGTAAAGGTTGAAAGCAGCGAGCGCTCACCTTCCCCCGGTACCGGCGTGGCAGCATTAAAGCCCAGCAACATACAGCCAGCGGCATTATGACCGCCGGTAACCGGCAACAGCAGCACCTGATCACAAGCCATCGCCTGCAGCACCAGGCGTTCATCCTCACCCGGCGCTTGCGCTGCTGACAGCAACCGTGGCTGCTGGCCATTAACCAGCCCACACCATTGCTCACGCTGTGCGGCAAGCCCGTGTAATTTTCCTGTGCTGGCTTCATCCTGACTGGCCAGAATGCACAACGGCTGCGTATGAACACCTTGCGGGCATAACAACAGAGCGATCTGAGAAGCCTGCAAACGGGCAGCAATCCGCTGTAAAGAGGATTGCAGATCGGCGCTTAAGGTAGCGGAGCGACTGTGTAAAAAACGCTGCGCACTGCTTTCCAGCAACGACTCCAGCCGCGCACTGACAACCAGGGCCGGTTTCTGTAACCCGTTATCAGGCGCTTTGCCGCTGATCAGATCTTTCCAGATCTGACTCCAGTGGTCCTGCCGGTCGGCAGAAAATGACATACCAGTCATGCAACTACTCCAGAACTGGAAAACGGCTACTGCCGGTGGATATTGGAAAGCACGTAAGCGTGCAATGTGATGCGATCAGAATCACTCATAGCCTGAAACTGCAGCCCAACGCCGACGCCGCCGGTTTCTTTCGTAATCGCACGGACAATAGCGTCAAGCTTAATAATGCGTTCAATACCACTCACCGCCACCTGCGCCGTGAGCTGAACATTTTCGCCAACCTCGACCGGCAGCATCTTTGCTTCCAGACGCGCACCACCCAGGCTCAGGTCTTTAATCATGGCTGAACATTTCTGCGCGAAGTTATCGCCGTAATGTACCGAAGTAATCAGCGCGACCTTGGCCCGGACCGAGCTGCGTACTTCACCCAGCACCAGAGAAGATGGCATTGCCAGATGCAGGTGCGGATAAGGTGCACGGGAAATATGCGTAATTTCGGTACGGAAGGCACAGGCACAATTCATTTGCGTGGCAAATAAACGCACAGCCAGTGGTGCTCCGAGCTTAAGCACCATGGGTGAGCCATTAACAAGTGGTGTGGTAACAACAATGCTTTGTCCGGCGCGATAGCCAATAAGAACGGACCTGTCACGTTCCGTGGTATAGCCCTCAAAATCCAGCTGCAACGGCTGGCCCGGCGTCAGCCGCAGATCCTCAAATCGTGTATTTTTTTCTTCCATGCCCGGTACATCTGGCCAAAGTGGTTATTGATACTTTAGTGTAGACCAGAAAAATGCCTGACAAAGTGCCCAAGCGTTTTGCAGCACTTGCAGGCTGCGCGACCACCGCTCATCATGTCGATGGTCACACCACAAACTGATGGGAATGGCCCCTTTTAACAGCATTCTGAGGTAGCCTGTGTTTGATAAATCCGACCTGCTCCGCCTGGTCACCATGACCATGCCCTTTGGCAAATATCAGGGGCGGGTGCTGATCGATATTCCCGAAGAATACCTGTTGTGGCTGAATAACAAGGGCATGCCGGCCGGCCAGCTGGGCATGCTGCTGGCATTAGCACTGGAAATTAAAATCAACGGTCTGGAAGATATTCTCAAACCGTTACGCGGCCAGTCAGCGACTGTACTGGTCAACCCTGCTTCCGACACTCTGCACTGACGACACACGCTATGAAAACGCTGGGCCTGCTGGAAACCGATACCCTCTACCCCGATTTGCTGGACGAATACCGTTCGTACGGCAATATGTTCACGCAATTTTTTTCCCGTCTGGGCATCCCCCTCGAATACCGCTTTTATCAGGTACAACAAGGGGAATTACCGCAGGATATTAAAGAATGCGACGCTTACCTGATTACCGGCTCCAAAGCCGGTGTCTATGACGACCTGCCGTGGATTGCACCGCTGCAGGACTGGATCAGGCAGGCCTACGCCCAGCACAGTAAAATGATTGGTATCTGCTTTGGTCACCAGCTGCTGGCGCACACCCTCGGCGGTTATGCCGCGCGCAGCGATAAAGGCTGGGGCATCGGCGTGCACACCACCCGTATTGAACACCGCCCGAGCTGGCTCAACGATGACCTGTCGCATTTACGTCTGATATACAGCCACCGTGATCAGGTACTGACCCTGCCGCCTGAAGCACGGCGTCTGGCCAGCAGTGAATTCTGCGAAAATGCGGCGTTTTATATTGACCAGCGGGTGCTGACCTTTCAGGGGCACCCTGAATTTACCGTGGATTACACCCAGAAATTACTGCCACGGCGGGAAAACTGCATCGGCCCGGATCTGTTCCGCGAAGGGATGAATACCCTCGCCCAACCTACCGATGCCGATAGCGTTGGACGCTGGCTGGCAGAATTTATCCGCCTATAAATTTATTCGCCGTTAAAAAAACTGAGAAATATCTGCTGGCCAGAACAGCCATCAGAGAAACTTACGCACATACCAGCAGCTGGCCTGAATGTCATACCCCTGACCCCTTGCCCAGGCCAGCCCTTCTTTTACCAGCTCTTCGGCCAGACCTTTACCGCGCAGACGGAAAGGCACATAGGTGTGGGTAAAATCAATCTGCTTGCCTTCAACCACATAGTCCAGCACACATTCGTGGCCGTCCTGTTCAATAATAAAACGCTGCTGTTCTGCCTGATGAATAACCATACAACCTCCGCCTATCAATAACCCGGCTTTAAATCTCCTGATCCTGAAATATCTGTCAGTACATTCCCGGATCAGTGAATACGATGCGCCTGTAACTCCAGCTTTGCCACCCGCCGGCCAATCAGCGTCAGCAGGCCCTGATAACGTTCATCACCGGTAGAAGAAAATTCGAAACGGTAAGTCCTTACCAACCGCCAGCCGCCGGGCTGACTGCGGCCCTCACCTTTTACCAGCTGCAAAGACGGAATGCGGCGGATGCGTATCCGCTCCAGCACCAGGGTATCGTCCAGCAGCTGTACATCTTCCTGCTGACAATGACGACGCACCGACTGCAGCGCCAGAAGCCGCGCCTGCTGTTGCCGGTTCCAGAAAAGATACGCCAGCGCTACGCAGGCAAAAAAGAAAATCCAGCCAAGCATCATAATGTCCGCCTTTAATTCCGCCCTTGCGGACATAAATTACCGATGGGCAGAATATGGAGGCAAAGCGGGCAAATTAAAAGCCCGGATCAGCACCATAAAAAAGGCGGAAACCCACAAAAGGTTTCCGCCTTATTGGCCGCACGCATCAGCGCCGCGGCTTACACCTCTGGTTCCTTACTGACTACGCCTCTGGCTCTTCCGGCATTTTACCCAGAAAACGGTACAGCACCGGCACCACTATCAGGGTCAGCAGGGTCGAAACCAGCAGGCCACCAATGATGGCCCAACCCATTGGCGACCACATGCTGGAGCCGGATAAGGTCAGCGGCAATAAACCACCAATAGTGGTCAGCGTGGTTAATACAATAGGTACAAAACGGGTTTGCGCTGCAGCGGCAATGGCTGCCAGTTGTTCCATACCTTCGCGCCGCATCTGGTTGGCATAATCCACCAGAATAATGGAGTTATTCACCACAATCCCCACCAGCGAGGTCAGACCGATAAAGGCGGTAAAACTGAAGGTATAGCCGGTAATAAACAACGCCAGTAAAGCACCGATTAAGGCAAAAGGAATGGCGGCAAAAACAATTAATGGCTGCACAAAAGAACGGAACTGCAGCACCAGCACGGCAAAAATCCCGAATACCGCCAGAATCAGAGCCTGGGCCATACCGCCGAAAGCTTCTTTGCGGTTGGCCTGCTCACCGCCAATAGTAAAGTGCACACCTTCCGGCCAGGCATATTGCTGCAGTTGTTCAACCACGGCGTTAGTCACGGCTTCGGTGGTAAAACCCGGTAACACATCCGAGGTTACCCGTGCCATACGCTCGGTATCAAAATGCTGGAAGCGGGCAATGCTGGTTTCCAGTTCCAGACTGGCAACCTGCAAAAGCGGCACTAGTTTTCCCTGCGCAGTGGTGATCTGAATATCGTCAAAGGTCGCCAGCTCCGGACGCGGATATTCCGATAAACGCAGCACTAAATTGTATTCTTCACCGTCATCATCGCGGTAAACACCCATAGGTAAACCCACCAGTGCGGTACGGATGGTACGGTCAATGGTGCTGAGCGGAATACCCAGCATGGCGGCTTTATCACGGTTAATCTGCACATGCAGATCCACCTTATATTTGCCGACCGGATTATCCACGCCAACGACGCCTGGGGTCTGCTCCATAATACTGGCGACATCCAGCGACACCCGCTGAATCTGCTTCAGCTCTTCACCCATAATGCGGATTTCAACCGGCGCCTCGACGGGAGGCCCCTGCATAAATTCCTTAACCGTAATCTGTGCACCGGCAATCCGGCCCAGCTCATCACGCAGGGATGAAACCAAAGGTTCGACCTGTGCCAGTTCATACGCACTTAAGGTGACAAATAATTGCGCAAAATTCACCGTCTGCCGCGATGGCATAATGTTGTAATAAATCCGCGGATTACCGCGGCCAACGTTCTGCGCAATATCCACCACTAAAGGCTGTTTACGCACCAGCGCTTCAACCCGTTGTGCCATGGCTTCGGTTTGCTCAAAGCCACTGCCTTCCGGCATATCAATATTCACCAGAATCATTGGTTTTTCGGCTTTCGGAAACAGGCTGACACCGATTAACGGAAACAGCGACAACGAACCGATTAATAACGCCAGAGAAATACCCAACACCCGCTTAGGTTTGGCAAGCGCGCGGTTCAGCCAGCGCAGATAAAAACCATCGGCGATTGCTTCCAGTTTTTTCTGGCTGCGGGTGGTGGTTTTTGCGGCTTTACCTAATTTACTCGCCAGTAACGGCGTTAAAGTCAGGGCAATTAATAACGATGCAAACAGGGTTAATACCACGGTAACCGGCATAGCGCGCATAAAAGTGCCGGAGCCATTCTGCATCAATAACATGGGTAAAAAAGACAGTACGGTGGTCAGCGTACCTGAAGCCACAGCCCAGGCTACCTGTGAACTGCCTTTAACCGCGGCTTCGGTCGGACTGTCACCGTCACGCAAATGACGGGCAACGTTTTCCACCACCACGATGGCGTTATCCACCAGTAAGCCCAGCGCAATCACCAGCCCGACAATGGACATCTGCTGCAGACCAAAGCCGGCTAAATCGACCCAGCCAATGGCAATAAAAATCGATAATGGAATCGCCGCGACCACCACCAGCGCCGGACGCAAACCCAGCACGATCAGTGACAATACAGCGACCAGAATCAGCCCCTGATTTAAATTATCAAAAAAACCGTCAATCTGAC
The DNA here is from genome assembly GCF_020320405.1 of Thalassolituus sp. ST750PaO-4. Taxonomy (NCBI): domain Bacteria; kingdom Pseudomonadati; phylum Pseudomonadota; class Gammaproteobacteria; order Oceanospirillales; family Oceanospirillaceae; genus Thalassolituus; species Thalassolituus sp. ST750PaO-4. The sequence continues at coordinate 667,147 of NZ_JABVCB010000013.1, read as the reverse complement.
GCTCAACACTGAGCGACTGATCCATTACGGTTTTTAACGCAATATGCTGCGGCAGACGCTTATCAGTGTAGGTATCCAGCACCTTCTGAATGCCCTCGCGTACCTGAAAAATCTGGCTGCCTTTACGCTGCACCACAGAAATAAATACCGCTTTTTCGCCATTTAAACGCGCACGGTAACTGGGCAGACTTTCGGTTAACGAAATCTGCGCAATATCACGCAGATAAATCAGGCGCTGGCCCTGACCGCGCACGGCGGTATCGCCGATAGCATCCAGCGATTCATAGTCGCCACTGGTGCGTACGGTAAAGCGCCGCTCACCGGCATTGGCGTGACCACCAGGTAAATTCTGCGCGGCACTGGCTACCGCCGCCTGAATTTCATTCAGGCTGATACCCAGACCATTTACCTTGCGCTGATCGACCTGAATCTGCACTTCCAGTGTTGGCAGTGCGGCAATATCCACCCGCTTAACACCACTGACCCGCTCCAGTTTTTGTTCCAGGGTTTCGGCGTGCTTTTTTAATTCCGGATAATCCGCCTGCTCTGATACCAGTGCCAATTGCAGAATACTGACATCGGCCGGGGATATTTTGTCGATATCCAGATCGACAATACTGGCCGGCAGCTGATCGCGTACCTGCGATACCGCGCCAACCACGTCATCGTATTTATCATCAGGATCGGTGCCGTATAAAAACTCCACACGGATCACCACCAGACCATCTTCCACGCTGGTTTTAATTTCGCGCAGGTCATCCAGTTCATTCAGTGCTGCTTCCAGCGGATCAACCACCAGCTTTTCCATATCCAGCGGCGTTGTTCCCGGATTCACCACTTTGATTACGGCGGCAGAAAAATCGAATTGCGGGTCTTCTGAGCGCGGCATGGTAAAAAATGACACCACGCCAAGCAGCACCAGCAATAAAAACATTACCCAGGTGAACTGGTGATTGCGGATCGCGAGTTGAGGTAATTGCATAACCCGCTCCTTATTCAGCCACAGCCGGTACCGGCACAGCAGGTGCCGCTTCCACCAGCGCAGACTCCGGCAGCGTCACCACACGGCCATGGCTCAGATAAGACGCACCCACCACCACAACCTGTTCACCATCCTGTAAACCACCGGTAATCACCAGCTGATCATGATCCAGCGCCAAAAGTGGCAGACGGCGTAACTGCGCCTGATACTCACCGTCGTTGTTCTGCACCACAAACACTTCCACTTCGGCGCGAGCCCCCTGATGACCGCCCTGATGAGCACTCTGAGCCGCAGGCTGTTTGTTATAGGTCCGGACCATAGCACCAACCGGCAGCAACACCGCCGGACGGGTCTGTGCCGGCATAATCACAGCATGGCCAACAAAACCGGCCAGCAGCGGCTGCTCAGGTTTACCGCTCACACGTAATTCGATCTCAAAGGTCTGACTGGCATCGGCGCGTCCGGCCAGCTCGCTCAGCTCCGCCTGAAATATTTCACCGGGGTAAGCATCAAAGGTTACTTCGGCGTGATCCTGCAGACGCAGACGAACGATATCTTTGTCGGTCACTCCGGCACGCAGCACCCAGCCACTGGTGCGGGCGGCAAACAGAAACACCGGCTTGCCATTGCTGACCATTTCATTGGCTTCTACCGAACGCTTCAGCACCCGGCCATCAGCCGGTGCACGGATAACTGCATGACGCTGATTAAAACGCGCAACGGTCAGATCGGAGCGGGCAACATCCACCTGGGTTTCGGCACTCTGTAACTGCTCCACCGATAAGGCATCCAGCCCCTGTAATGACTGAAAACGCGCCAGATTACGCTCGGCATTGGCCAGCACCGATTCCGCCTTGGCCACCTGCGCGTCGATTTCTTCCAGATCGAGGGCCGCCAGCACCTGCCCGGCTTTTACCCACTGCCCTTCATCCACGGCCACGCGGCGTACCAGGCCGTTGATTTTAAACGCCAGATTCTGTTCAGACTTATTTTCCAGCACACCGCTGATGCGCAGTGGCCGGGCATATTCCTGCCATTGCACACTGACGGTTTCGACCGGTAAGGCCGGTTGTGCCAGAGCAGATCCGGCCAGAAAAAGGCCAATTAAGGTAAAAAGAAAACGGCCGGAATGACGACCTTGCAGACGCAGAAAAAACATAGGGCGCTCCTGTTGTAATTATGCAAACCCATTGATCACGACGAACACCGCCGGGCGCATTAACAACACCGGCATGTTTACAGTGAAAACATACTATGACGACAATGTGAGCATCGTCAACACAACAAAAATGTCCCATCCGGAAAATCTTTGGGTGGTTACAGGCCATTTCTGGGTAGATGTCTGCCAGATAACACATTGTTAAACGTTTGTTTTGCCGTACAGTTCTGCACTCTCACCACATAAAAAAAAGACACACCATGGGCCCTTTAAACTGTACTGCTAACTCACTGCATATTTTGCTGCGCCTGTTGGCCAGCAAAGGCATTAAAAATCAGCAACTGCCGCCAATGGATTTGCCGGCCGATGCATTGTTTAACAGCCGCAGCCGCGTTGCGGTCAGCCAGATCCTGAACCTGCTCGACTGGGCACAGGAACAGCTGCCGCAACAGAATCTGGCACTCGACTACGGTCTGGCGCTGGCACTGCATCAGGAAACGCTGTTTAACACTCTGGCGCAGGGCTGCGCGCTGCTGCGTGAAGACAACCTGCTGACGCGACTGTTTGGTCTGTATCAGGAAGACGATGGCGAAACCTGCCATATCGAGCTGCGCTGGCGCGCCAATCCGACGGTGGCCGAGCAACTGCCGGCCAGTGTGCTGGATGTACTGGTTGCCTGGCTGCACGCCACCTGCCTGCCACTGACCGCCACCAGCCACAGCGATATTCAGCTGTTCCTGCCACAAGGCTGCGAACAACCACAGCGTTACGCCGCTTATGTGCCGCTGAAAATTCACTTCAACGCACCGTACCTGGCCATCCGCCTGCCGACACGCCTGCTGCACAATGAGGCAGACCCGCATAATCTGCCGCAACTGCAGCGCGAACTGCCACCGCGACCGAGCATGCTGGTCGCCAGCAAAGCGGCCAATCTGCTGCGCGCTGAACTGCCGGAACCGCCATCACTGGAGCAGCTGTCACAGGCGCTCAGCCTGAGTGAACGCACCTGTAAACGGCGCCTGCAGGACAGTGGCACGCACTACCAGAAGCTGCTGTCCGAACTGCGCCTGATTCAGGCCCGCGACTGGCTGCAGCGACGGGTTTATAACGTCACGCAACTGTCCGCTGAACTGGGCTATTCCAGCGTTGCCAACTTCTCCAAAGCGTTTAAAAAATGGTGTGGGTACTCTCCCAGCCAGGCGCATCTGGCGAAAAACGGCAGCGTCAGCGGCACGCCGGCGGAACAGAATAAACAGCTCAGTGAAGTTGACGCTTAAGGCGTAACTGGTTTGAATAGCGGGAATCTTTTATGGATCTCCCGATGACCAGCGTCGCCTCAAACCAGAACAACGCCACCACCAGCTACCACCACGGTAATCTGCGTGAGGCTTTGCTGAGCGCAGCGGTCGACAGCATCCGTGAACAGGGCGCCGAGAATCTCAGCCTGCGCGCCCTGGCACGGGTGGTCGGCGTTTCACAAACCGCCCCCTACCGCCACTTTGCCGATAAAAATGGCCTGCTGGTCGAACTGGCACGCCAGACCTTCGATGAACTCAGCGGTATTACCAGCGACTGTATAGACCCCAGCCTGAGCAGTGCCGAGAACCTGCTGCGGGCCGGCGAGGCCTACCTGCGTTATGCCATTGCCAACCCGGAAAAGTACCGTCTTATTTTCGGCAGCAGCATCACCAACCGCGAACAATATCCGCAACTACGCACATCCGCCCACAGTGCCTTTAATGTCTTGCTGCAGCTGATGGCTGAAGGGGCGCAGCGCGGCGAATTCCTCAACACAGAGCCGATGATTCTGGCCAATAACTGCTGGTCGTCGATCCACGGTTTTGCCCTGCTGACCATCGACGGCGTGTTTGCCCGCAAGGAACAACCGCTGGGCTTTGACGACATGCTGCGCACACACCTGCAGCTGACCCTGCGCGCGATTCAGTACGCCCCACAGCACATCCCGCAAAACCTGCCCGGTGCCATACCTTTTTCTGACTAAACAGTCAGATTTCCACCATTTAAGGTAACAGCATCAACCCAGCGGCCATGCGGCCCGCAGGCTTAAACAGGCCAATATTTATAAAATGGAACCATAGTCCAGCTATTTACAGATTGGAGGGTGCCTAAGTCCGTTTTAGGCGCTATACTGCCGCCCTTTTTTACGATCTGAAACAAAGCATTCGTCCGCTTTTACGGCAGACAAAGCACCCTCTGCCAGAGCGCTGGCGGGGCAGAATAAAGACAGCAAACGATCACATCACGACTGACTACAGCAGGACATAACATGGCCAAGCAAACCGCTCTGTACGCCAAGCACCTCGAAGCCAACGGCAAAATCGTCGACTTTGGTGGTTGGGATATGCCCATCCATTACGGCTCGCAGATTCAGGAACACAAAGCTGTGCGCGAGCAGGCCGGTATGTTCGACGTATCGCATATGACCATCGTCGATGTGCGCGGCCCGGATGCCACCGCCTACCTGCAGAAACTGCTGGCCAACGATGTCGCCAAGCTGCAGGAAACCGGCAAAGCCCTGTACTCCGGCATGCTGAATAACGAAGGCGGCGTGATCGACGACTTAATCGTCTACAAGATGGATGGCTGGTACCGCACCGTGGTGAACTGCTCCACCCGCGAAAAAGATCTGGAGTGGATGTCACGTCAGAGCAAAGGCTTTGAAGTCAGCCTGACCGAACGCCCGGAACTGGCGATGGTTGCCGTGCAGGGCCCGAAAGCTATTGAGCTGGTAAAACAGGTAAAAGCCGACGCCGCCGAACTGATCGGCAGCCTGAAAATTTTCCAGGGCAAAGGCAAAAGCGAGTGGTTCTACGCCCGCACCGGTTACACCGGTGAAGACGGTCTGGAAATCATGGTGCCGGAAGCCGAAGTGGCTGATTTCTGGCAGCAGCTGCTGGATGCCGGCGTTGCTCCGGCCGGTCTGGGCGCACGTGATACCCTGCGCCTGGAAGCCGGTATGAACCTGTACGGCAACGATATGGACGAAAGCATTTCGCCACTGCAGGCCGGCATGGGCTGGACCATTGCCTGGGAACCGGCAGAGCGCGATTTTATCGGCCGTACCGCACTGGAAGCCGAAAAAGCAGAGCGCGCAGCTAACCCACAGCAGGCACTGAAGCAGGTTGGCCTGGTACTCGAAGAGCGCGGCGTGATGCGTTCACACCAGAAGGTTGTGGTTGACGGCGTTGGCGAAGGTGAAATCACCTCCGGTACCTTCTCCCCGAGTCTGGAGTATTCCATTGCCATGGCGCGCGTACCGGTTGGCACCGCAGACAAGTGTCTGGTGGAAATGCGTGGTAAATTAGTGCCCGCACGCGTGGTTAAGCTGCCATTCGTCCGTAACGGCAAGCAGCAGTTCTGATACCTTAACGAATTCGTTTTACGCTTTTTATTTTTGAGTGGAGATCAACATGAGCAATATCCCAGCCGAACTGAAATACGTGACTTCCCATGAGTGGATCCGTCTCGAAGCCGACGGCACCGTAACCATCGGTATTACCGATTTTGCCCAGGCTCAGCTGGGTGACGTGGTATTCGTTGAACTGCCGGAAGCCGGTACCGAAGTGGAAGCCGAGCAGGACATCGCCGTAGTTGAATCGGTGAAAGCCGCTTCCGACATCTACGCGCCACTGGCCGGTAAAATCATCGCCGTTAACGACGCGCTGGTTGATACTCCGGAAATGGTTAACGAAGATCCGTACGGCAACGCCTGGTTCTTCAAAATGGAACTGGCTAACGCCGACGACCTGAACAACCTGCTCGACGCCGACGCTTACGCGGCTGCCTGCGAGTAAGACGACACCACTGGCGCCTGCCGCAGCGCAGGCGCAGTGATTAAGAAGTGCCGTTAAGACGTGCTGTTAACTCCGTTAGCAGCACTGCCTCACCAGCTTAACTTTTTTGAGTTCTCCCATGACCACACTGTCTCTTAAAGATCTGGAACAACGCGATAATTTTATCGGCCGTCACATTGCCTCCAATGGCGCAGGCCCGGACAGCAACGAAGAAGCCGCTCTGCTGGCTGCCGTTGGTGCCGACTCGCTGGAAGCCCTGAGTGCCGAAATCGTGCCTGCTGATATTCTGCGCGCGCCTTTCCTCGACATTGCCGACGGTAAAAGCGAATACGATGCGCTGAATTATTTAAAGTCGCTGGCGGCGAAAAATAAGATCTTTAAGAGCTACATCGGTCTGGGTTACCACGACACCATTATTCCGCCGGTGATTCTGCGCAACGTGCTGGAAAATCCGGGCTGGTACACCGCCTACACCCCTTACCAGCCGGAAATTGCCCAGGGCCGCCTCGAAGCCCTGCTGAACTTCCAGCAAATGGTGATCGACTTTACCGGTATGGAACTGGCCAACGCCTCGCTGCTGGACGAAGGCACCGCCGCTGCCGAAGCCATGGCAATGGCCAAACGCTCGGTAAAGAAAAACAAATCCAACACTTTCTACATTGATGAAAACTGCCTGCCGCAGACCATCGACGTGGTGAAAACCCGCGCCGAAGCCTTTGGCTGGGACGTACTGGTTGGCCCGGCGGATGCCGCTGCCGACGCCGATGTATTCGGCGCACTGTTCCAGTATCCGGGTAAAAACGGTGACGTACGCGACTTCACCGACGTGATTACCGCCCTGCACGCCAAAGACGCGCTGGCTGCCGTGGCCACCGACCTGATGGCGCTGGTGATGCTGAAAGCACCGGGCGAAATGGGTGCCGACATCGTTCTGGGTAACGCCCAGCACTTCGGCGTACCGATGGGCTTTGGTGGCCCGCACGCGGCGTTCTTCGCCACCCGCGATGCCTACAAGCGTAATATTCCCGGCCGTATTATCGGTGTTTCTATCGACGCTCAGGGCAAGCCTGCGCTGCGTATGGCACTGCAGACCCGTGAACAGCATATCCGCCGCGAGAAGGCCAACTCCAACATCTGTACTGCGCAGGTGTTGCTGGCCAACCTGAGTTCCTTCTACGCCGTATACCACGGCCCACAGGGTCTGAAGACCATTGCCGGCCGTATTCACCGTTTAACCGATATTCTCGCAGCAGGTCTGCAGGCTAACGGCATTGAACTGGTCAACAACCACTGGTTCGACACCCTGACCTTTAACGCCAGCGACAAAGCCGCGGTACTGGCCCGCGCCGAAGCGCGTGAAGTGAACCTGCGTGACGACGCCGCTCTGGGTATGGCAGCAGACACTCTGGGGGTCAGCCTGCACGAGAAAACCTCCGCCGCCGACGTTCAGGAACTGTTCGATATTATTCTCGGCGAAGGTCATGGTCTGGACGTGTACGCACTGGATGCACAGATTGTTGCCAGCGGCTCCAACAGCATCGACGCCGGTCAGGCACGTAACACCGCCTTCCTGACCCACCCGACCTTCAGCCGCTACCATACCGAGCATGAAATGCTGCGTTATATGAAGCGTCTGGAGTCGAAAGACCTGGCCATGAACCACAGCATGATCACGCTGGGTTCCTGCACCATGAAACTGAACGCCACCACCGAAATGATTCCGGTCACCTGGCCTGAGTTCTCCAATATTCACCCGTTCGCGCCTAAGTCACAGACCGTTGGCTACGAACAGATGATTGCCGAGCTGGACGACTACCTCAAAGCCGTTACCGGTTTTGACGCCATCTGTATGCAACCGAACTCCGGTGCGCAGGGCGAATACGCCGGTCTGCTGGCGATCAAGAAATACCACGAAAGCCGTGGCGAAGGTCACCGTAACGTCTGTCTGATTCCGCGCTCTGCCCACGGTACTAACCCGGCGTCGGCGCAAATGGCCTCGATGCGCGTAGTGGTTACCAACTGCGATGACGAAGGTAACGTCGACTTTGACGACCTGAAGAAAAAAGCCGAAGAAATCGGCGACCAGCTGTCGTGCCTGATGCTGACCTACCCGTCGACCCACGGTATTTACGAACAGGGCGTGCGTGAAATCTGCGATCTGGTACACAGCCTCGGCGGCCAGGTGTATATGGACGGCGCCAACCTCAACGCACAAGTGGGTATTACCCAGCCGGCGTTTATCGGTGCCGACGTATCGCACATGAACCTGCACAAAACCTTCGCCATTCCACACGGCGGCGGCGGCCCGGGCATGGGCCCTATCGGCGTTGCCAAACACCTGGCGCCATTCGTGGCCAACCACGCGGTACGCCCGCTGGAGAACGAAGCCAAAGGCAATGGTGCGGTATCGGCTGCGCCTTACGGCTCCGCCAGCATTCTCACCATCAGCTGGATGTACATCACCCTGATGGGCGGCAAAGGCCTGCGCCGTGCGACCCAGAACGCACTGCTGAAAGCCAACTATCTGGCCAAGCGTCTGTCGGCTCATTACCCGATTCTGTACTCCGGCCAGAACGGCCGCGTAGCGCACGAATGTATCGTTGACCTGCGTCCGCTGAAAGCCGAAAGCGGCATTACCGAAGTGGATATCGCCAAGCGCTTAATGGACTACGGTTTCCACGCGCCGACCATGTCGTTCCCGGTTGCCGGCACCTTTATGATCGAGCCGACCGAATCGGAATCCAAAGCCGAAATCGACCGCTTTGCCGACGCCATGATCAGCATTAAAGGCGAAATCGACGCGGTACTGCGCGGTGAACTGGATGCGGAAAACAACCCACTGAAAAACGCCCCGCACACCGCACCGGTAATTGCCGGCGAATGGGACCGTCCGTACAGCCGCGAACTGGCCGCTTACCCGGTTAAAGAACTCGGCGCCCATAAATTCTGGCCAACCGTTGGCCGTATTGATGACGTGTACGGCGACCGGAACCTGATTTGCTCTTGTCCGGCGATTGAGAATTACGAAGATTGATTCGTAGGGTGCGCACTGCGCACCGCCTGATCATTGCCAGACTCCTCAAAGGAACCTGGTGAACGACATAAAGAAGCCCGCGAAAGCGGGCTTTTTAACGCTTACATAAACTGCACCAGGTAAGATCGTCAAGTTTGGTGCGCCAACCATTTTTTAGACATACTTACCAACCAACATAATCCCAAATCCCGGCATAAAAGCTACTCATGGGTTACTGGAGCAGCATTGCTTCTGGTGGAGATATTTTTTTAAATCTCTCAATAACACCAGCCACTTCATCGTTACTCAAAAGTGGGGAATATGTTTTTCCACTAACAATATTGGTTAGCCCAAAAACTCCTTCGTATTTCTTATATTCAACCTTACCATCAATGTATACACTTGCCACCGTATTACCTGATGCGCTTTTAGACATAATCACCGGAATCTTAATAGTTTGTTTTGTAGTTGCCTCTCCAGTTATTTTTGGATTACTAGAGGTTGCAACTAACCGATCATTTACTGTGTCGTAGCGTTTGGTCTCGCCCAGATATTGTCCTTTGTGAAAGACAAAGGTAACTACGCAATTTGTCTCGGAAGTACAATCTTTAAAAACCTCCTTTCCCAAAACCAGATCAGGTCGTGGAACGCGAATATCTTTAGTCTGATTAAAACGGGCTTTGTCTTTAATACCCGATGCACTGACAAGGTCATATTCGATTATTTCCATTGCTCGTTTAGCAGAAATTCCTGACTTGAATTCTAACTTTATATTCTTTGACTCAGAAAACCTTTCGATTGGCTTCACCGTGCTACAACCGAATAAAAAAAGTGCTGAAATTATGAAGCATGAATTTTTTACGATCATTTAAAATCCTTTTACCTGATTTTTCGAAGATATATTTCATCAATCATGATACCTTAATTTTCTTCTAGCGAACCACTGAAATCTCACCCGCTATCGAGACACCCACTCTAAGCACCCTTGTTTACCCAGCCTGCTATTCAAACAGACTGACATTCCGCGACAGTCAGAATCTCTGCCCGCTCACCCACCGATAATTCCACCTAAAAATTTGGTAAACGGCACAATATCCCGCCGCACGCTGGCGGCTTCCAGCGCGTCCATATATTCCGTGCGGCGTTCAACCGGCACCACGGTCCAGAGGTAGCCACCGGCGGCCATCATCAGGTTCATTAAAAAGCGGCCCATACGGCCGTTACCATCGAAATACGGATGAATATACACAAAGAAAAAATGCCCCAGCACAATACGCACAGCCGGATGTTCTTCGTGTTGCAGCAGCTCAAATAAAGCGGGCAGCATATCGCGCACGGCGTCCGGCGTTGGCGGTGTGTGCATGGAGCGGCGGATATACACCGGGCCATTGCGGTATCCGGCCAGATCGGTGGCGTTAATAATACCGGCGGCAACGCTGGCGCCGAATAATGCCAGATACCAGTCACCGTGTGTTTCTTCCAACACAGTACCGGCATTCTCTCCATTCAGAACCCGTTCCAGCGCGTGCTTTACCTGCTGAAACGCATCCCAGTAACCTTTAGCTGCCAGTGCATCGACCTGCTGCCGGTCGTTGTCGTTCTGCTGCGGGTTCCAGCCTCCGGTGCGCACACGCTCAATGAGTTCCGGCGTTACCCGGTAGCCTTCGATGGATAACGAGTGATAGGCATCGCTGACGTATTTATCGCTGACATCCGTTAAATACTCCGCAGCGGATACCGGCGTGTTAAGCGGCGCAGGAAAATGTGCAATCACATCGTCGCGCATCGTCGCCCACAGCAGGCGTAAACGGTTTACATGAGGCGAGGTATCACGCCGGCCAAACTGCAGTGGCGGTTGTTCTGTAAAAGGATTCACTTCGTTAATGGTGTAGTCCGCTGCAGTCATCGCTTTAACGATGTTGCTGGCAATCTGCTCGCGGCCAATAGCGCGGAACGCACCGGCCAGCCGTCCGGCGACGGTACTGTGACCGCCCTTTAACAACAGGCTGAGCAGTTCGGAGGCATCGCTGATCATGGAAAGAGCCGTTTGCACCACCACCGGCTGGGCGACAAAGTGTTTCGGTGCGCAGTTCACCAGCGCCGACGCCAGGCTGTGTACGTTCAACCCTTCCAGAGTTGTTCTGTCTGCGGGTTCCGGCACGGCGAGTTTCATATCAAACACCGAGGTGCCGTACAGCAGTCCGGTTGGTTGGTTGCGGGCATTGGGCGAGCGCACCAGCAACTGGGCAGGCACGGTTCGGTCGCCAATGTGCAGGCTGAGGGATTGTTCCGGCGACAGGCACCAGTCACTCCCGAGTCGCTCGTTGAGATAATCGGCACAGAACGCCCAGAATGAGGTGTACCAGGAAGTGGTATCCCCCGGTGCTTCATCCGGTGCCGAGGGAATGTACCAGCCTTTGATCACCTCTTTGATAAAGCCATATTTCAGCAGACGCTCACGGTGGACACGACTGAGCTGCGCCGACCGGATAGCGGTAATGCCCTGATCCTGAAGGGTTTTAAGCTGCTCTAACGAGTCTGCGAGCTTCTGCGATACATCATTCATAACACCACCGTCAGCGTATTCTGCTTTGCGGTTTATAGCTTATCATGCATTGTGGTTTATAGCTTATTATGCATCACGTCTTATAGCTTATTGTGCATTACGGTTTATAGCTTATTGTGCTATTTGCTGTTTTTCTCATTCCCATGCTCCGCGGGCAATGCAACTCCGTAAGTAAAGACTCCCACGCAGAGCGTGGGAGCCAGATGAGAGCGTGGGAGCCAGATGTTCAACCTTCCGCCCGTAACTCGTTCCCATGCTCCGCGTGGGAATGCAACTGAGCCAGCCAGGGGTACCACGCAGAGCATGGGAGCCAGATGAGCCCGCATCCATAAGCCATTCACCTTCAGCCTTCCGCCCGTCGCCACAGATTAAACACCGCATTATCTGCCGAGCCCATAGCCATAATAAACGTCTGAAAATCGATACCGGCAAAGTGCTTTTCCAGCACGAGCAGTATCTGCTCTTCTCCTTTAATGCCCTGCGGTAAATACACCGGCTTCTCTTCATTCCTCAGGTAAAAACACCACCAGACATCTTCCTGCCACGGGCCCTGATCGGTGGTGATAATGTCGATCTGTTCTACGGCCCGGTAAGCAATATCCCGCTCGCGGCCATTGCCCTGAGTTATATGCATACCGCTGTCGCTGAACTGCACGCTCTCCTTCGCACTCTTCTGCACTATCTCCTGTAAACCAGACTCGCTCACCGCTTTACCCTTAACCGCGCGCTGCCAGCCTTCGCTGATTTTTTTAAAAAGGCTCATAACCATTCCTCCAGTTCCCAGTGAATATTGGCGCGGGCAACCTGCTCGCTGTACTGTCTGAAATACGGGCTGGAGAAGATCCATTCACGCTCTAACAGCTCATGCAGAAAACGGCGGCGGCCAAAGCGGTAAACAAAGTCGGGAAGAAAATATTCCTTGCGGCACTGGCTGGCATAAGCACGGTAAGCCGCAGGTTCGGCGGCCAGTATCGACAGGTCGATATCCATAAACAGCTGCACATCACTGTCGGCCTGATACTGATGAGTACGGGTTGCCAGAATCAGTTGTTCGGCTTTGGCGATCACCGCTTCAGGAACCGCCAGCGGCTGCAGATATTCACGTGCCAGTGCCGCACTCAGCTCTTCGTTATTGCCTTTGTTCTGCTGAATCAGATCGTGAAACCAGATGGCAAAGAAGAACGCCGGCCAGTCTGCTATCGCCGCGCGCTGTTGCTGCGCCAGCTCCAGCATCTGCCGGATATGGCCAATGCCGTGGTAGAAGCGCTGCGCGCCGCTGTAGCTGCTCTGCAGCAGGTTAAACACCTGCTGGCAGGCCTGACTGTCGGCCCCCCACTGCTGCGCCTGTTGCTGCCATTGCTCGCTGAGTTGTTGCATCGCTGTTCTCCTTACCATTTTCTCTGGCGTGTTCTCTCTGGCGCTTTCGCTCTGCCAGTCACATCCTATAAATTGGTTGGTCAACCAACTTAAGTCAAAGATAGGTTATCCACTTCCCTGTCGTCAAGTATTTTGGTTGAATAACCAAAATACTTATCCGGGACCCATCATGGCCAGACCTTCCAATACCGGGCACCGCCGCCAGGAAATCGTCAACGGCCTGATGCAGGCCATGGCCGACAAGGGCTACGAAAAGGCCTCCATTCAGAGCATTGCCAAAGCGGCGGGCTTATCGCCGGGGTTGATTCATTATCACTTCAAAACCAAGCAGGAGATTCTGATTGCGCTGATTCATCAGATCAGCGAGCAGGCCGCGCAGCGTTTTACCCTGCTGGCAGACGCCGCCGGGAATGCCCAACAACAGCTCGATGCCTATATCGACGCCGCACTGGCGTTAGGTGATGGCAGCAACCCGGAGGCGGTAACCGCCTGGGTCATTATTGGCGCAGAGGCTGTGCGTATTGAGGAAGTGCGCGCGCTGTATCAGCAGATTATCCGCCAGCACAGCCAGCAGCTCAGCGAATTATTACAGCAGGCGGCGGCAGAGAATGGCGTAACGCTCAACCCGTCACAAACGGCAGATATCGCCGCCTTTGTGATCGCCAGTATCGAGGGCAGTTACCAGCTGGCCACCACAGCCCCGGCAGCGAACCCGGGTTATGCAGCCCGTTTACTGAAACAGGCGCTCACAGGTATGTTGCAGGCAAATAATTCATAAGCCGAACACACTCAGCGTACGGATGCGCCAATATACGCCTGAAGTTATATTGCATTAATATGCACTGCGGCGTTTTATTGCAGAAAATCTGCGAAAAATACTGTTCCGGAATTTTGCATGTTTTTTATTAATATCATCATCAACCCTTAACAATCAGGTGATTTCCAGTAAAAAAACGGCCATTAATGACCGGATTGAAATACTACCGACCCGCTCAATAAAAAAACCATCTGCTTAGAAATAATAGCAAGCCATTAACAGAGCCATTCTGAAACCATTTGAAACCTGAAGAAAACATTATTTCGCTGAGATTTTGTTTATATTAAAACTGTCACGCCATATTAATAAACAAGCCTCTCAATGCGTCCTTCAATTAAGAAGGAGTCCACCTGTGAAATCACCCCACTTACTTATCCCGCTGGCGCTGATAGGCAGCAGTTTGCTGACTGGCTGTAATGACGATTCATCCAATAAAACGGACACCACCGCCGTCGTTGTCGATGAAAAACACTACCAACCTTTTACCATTGGCCTGCTGCCTGACACTCAGGGTGGCAGTGATGCCTCCGGCCAGGCTCATGTAGCCCTGCACCCATTGCGCGAAGTATTAAAGCATCAGTCAGCGGCAGGCGCTGATATGGTTATTGCGTTAGGTGATCTGACCGATAAAGGATCGGCCGTTGAATGGCAGGAATGGACATCCGTAGCCAAAACCTATCGTGATCAGGGTATGGAGTTTTTACCGGTTATGGGTAATCACGAAATGAACTACAGCTACACCCACGCCTGGGTGGAAACAATGCGGGATTATATTCCTGAAGATGCGGTTCATATGCCAGGCTACGAGTGGATCAATTATTATGTCGTGCGCGAAAATGTTCTGGTTATCGGCCTTGCTTATTACAACCTGCCGATTGCTATCGACTGGATTGAAGAAACATTAGAAAAAACCGCCGGGCAAGTCGATCACGTGATTGTTGCCAGCCACGATGGTCTGATTGGTGCAAAGTACGGCCTCACCCGCGAACAGATTGTTGAAGGCACCAAAGACGATGACTGGGTATATGCTGTTGCCGATCAGATCCGTGCGTTGTTTTCACATCACGATGTTATTTATGTACAAGGGCATGAGCATCAATATCAGCGCTCATTAATTGCCAAAGATACAGCGCAAACCACTTTTCCGTCCGGCTCAACACCTTCCGGCGGTAATTACCGGATGAACGCTTACACGCAGATCATGGCGGGCAATGCATCCTATAAAGGCTACGAATTCCGCTATGGCGAACGTGAATTGGTGCAGATGATTATTGCGCAGAAAAATGCGACCCAAAGCGGTGGTTCAACCCACTTTGACGTAAATTCCGGGCTGCTGCATTTTGATAACGACCGGGTTAATTATCAGGGATATTTTGCCGAACATACCGCCACCAGCAATAACAGCGATCAGGCCTTTACCGCCGACTGGCAATTGCATGATCAGTTCACCCGCACCGGCAACCGCTGTGAAACCGTGGTGTATCCAAACAGCATTCCTGATGGCACGCGCTCGGTAATGGTTTTCCAGCCAGATTACATCACGGATATTTGTCTGGCAGATGACGGCTCTGTGGCACGCCTCGCCGGTGGTGTGAATAACACCTTTAACCGTACCGATACCCGTGGCCGGGATATGGAATATATGCCCGGTTTTTCACGCGCAGAAACGCTGACCGATCTTACCCGCCTGGCGTATCAGTGGATGTATCAGTTTCATGAGAGCTGGACTCCTAACCTGAACGGTGAACAGCGGATTATTCCTAATACCGTTGATAATGTGCTGGATATCCCGGAAACCACTATTGATCTGAAAGAGCATGTAACCCTGAGCTGGACACCGGCAACCGCTGATACCCTGTCCGATATTCTGATTGTCAGTGGTACGCAAAACCAGACCGGCGTTTATCAGGGCGATTATGGTGAAACCAAAGATATCCTCACAGACGCAGGCCTGCCCGGTTCGACCACCGATGCATCATCCGCTAAAACACCGGTTGTTCTGCCGGCCAGCGCAACACGCAACTGGAATATCAGCGATGCTGTTGCCGACGCTTACGCGGTTGAATTTAAAGGGGCGGAAAATCTGACCGCTGATAATGCTCAGC
Source organism: Thalassolituus sp. ST750PaO-4 (assembly GCF_020320405.1). Classification (NCBI taxonomy): domain Bacteria; kingdom Pseudomonadati; phylum Pseudomonadota; class Gammaproteobacteria; order Oceanospirillales; family Oceanospirillaceae; genus Thalassolituus; species Thalassolituus sp. ST750PaO-4. The sequence continues at coordinate 651,313 of NZ_JABVCB010000013.1, read as the reverse complement.
TTGCCAGCCTGAAAGCCAGCCAATGGCAACCACTGACCAGCGGCAATTGTGTAACCGCTGGCCGTTGGCTGAAAAGCTACCTGCAAACGCCACCGGTCCGCCCGGCAGAATGTGCCAGTCAACCACTGGTAGGCTACGACGCCGGCGAAAATACCTGGTGGACGGTTCTGAACCGGGATGCCGAACTGGCACTGATCACTCTCTGATACCTGTATCTTGCACAATACAGAAACAGACCTCAGCGACCTGCCGCTGAGGTCTTTTTTTAATTCGTTTCCATACCCCGCGTAGCTCATTCCCATGCTCCGCGTGGGAATGCAATTCCGTAAAGACTACCACGCAGAGCGTGGGAGCCAGGTGTGATGCTCAGCGTGGGAGCCAGGTGATACTCCGCGTGGGAGCCAGGTTATGTATTTTTCGCTGTATTATCTGATACCTGTTTTATACGCTGGCAAAAAATACCCCATCCGCTAACATGGCCGATTGTTTAATCACCGCACTGTTTTATGTCTTCGTTACGCCCCGCTCTCATAACCGATATTCCGGAAATTCTGCGCATTCAGGCGCTGTGCTACACCAGCATCGAGCCTGAGAGAGCCGAAGCTTTTATTAATAAATTACAGCAGGCACCCGGCTGTGCTTTTGTTGTTGAAGATAAAAACGACATTATTAAAGATGCGGGCAACAATAGTGATGCAGAGATAAAAGAAAATGGAAAATTACTGGCCTATTTATTTGCCCTGCCAATCCACACAGAACAGCCGCCCGCACTGGATGCCGATGATTTTATCGTGCCACCGGAGGCTGATTGTTTATATCTGCATGATTTAGCCATTGATCCCTCCGCGCGCGGCCTGGGTTTAAGCGCACCACTGCTGGAGGCATTTTTTAATACTGCCAGAGCGCGGTGTTTTAGCCAGACCAGCCTGATTGCCATTCAGAATTCGGTGCCGTTCTGGCAGCGTTATGGTTTTCATAACCGCCATCCGCTGTCACAGCAGCCGGAGCTGCAGGCCAGAATCAGCGTCTATGGCGAAGCCGCTTATCTGACCTGCGCGCTTTGATATAACCGATACCGGATTAAGCCGGATTCATGCTTCGGCTTTAAGGGTCGGTTTGCGGTTCGGTTTGCGGATCAGAGTGACACTCGGAACAGGATTCCTGCAGCCAGACATCATCCGTCTGCTGACTATTGTCAGACACCGGCTGATCGTTATCTGCACCAGAAAATGCAACCCCATACAACGCCTGCAGCACAGAGAAATCCATAAACATATCCGAGCGGTTACTGCTGACTGAGCGCCGGCTCTGCGAGCGCATGGAATATTCCTCGCCTCTTACCACCAGTGGCAGCCAGTGCGCCTGCTTACCATCAGAAATAACCCTGTTGCGCTGCAGATCAAAAATCTGTGCCTGCCCCTGCTCATCCTGAACCCAGTAAATATCGCTGCCGGCAAACGGCAGGCTGAGCGGAAACGCCCAGCCGCCATTATCATGATTAATCAGGCTGTGTAATTCATTCACCGTCGGCAGGCGCCACTGATCCTGGCCACAGAAATGCTGCTGCGATAATGCATCCAGACGCTGCTGCAGCGCATTCAGAGTCAGCGCGGTGGCCGATTCTTCACTGACCAGCCAGCGCTGTCCCAGCTGCAGGTAATCGACACAGCCCCAGGCCTGCTCCTGATACGGGCGGTGCTGCCAGCGCAGTGGGGTGCCCCAGCGGTCGAGGCGCACCATACGTTGCTGTTCAGATAAATCGCCATGGCCAAAATCCGGCCGCTGATGCAGCAAGGCAAAACTGTCGGCCAGTGCCTGCTGATGACGCAGCTGAAAACCAATACGGTGTACCGGGCTGCGCGCCAGCACCTGTGCCAGTTGCCAGCTGCTCTGATAGTGCGTCAGCAGCGGTCCGGCAGGATGAGCCGCCGCTGTATCCGCACCGTCACTGATACCCTCCAGCAAGACGGCATGCAGAATATTATGCAGCGGTTCCAGCTGTGGATTGGCCGGTTCGGCACGGCTGCCATTACTGAGGGCCGCACGGGCAGTGCTCAGAGCACTGAGCTGCAACTGCCCGTGCTCGTCCGGGCGACCACGTAAACGGTAAGCGCCGGACCAGGCTTCAGCCCAGAGTCCGGCCGGAGCATCCTGTACTGGTCGCGGCAGGCGGAAGTGGCCGTCAGCTGCAACGCTTACCGCCTCACCCACAGGTTCATCATCAAACAGCCACTGCACCCGAAAACCAGACCAGTCGACCGTTGTTGCCGTCAGTATCAGCTGTCCTTCAACCAGTGCACGCTCATGCAGTTGCGGAATCGGCGGCAGGGCCGAGAAGCCCAGACGCGGTTCAGCAGCGGATTTTACCTGCGGGGTTTTATCGGCCCGAGTGTCACTATCGCAACCTGTCAGCCCCGGCAGAGAAAGGGCACACACAGCCATAACAGCCGGAAACCGGACAGAAGATGAAGGAAAATAACGACTGAACATAAGAAAACAACGACTTATGGAAAGCGCGCATTATTGCACGAATAAAAACCAATATTGCAGAACTGACTCTCGCTTACGGGTAGTGAAGACCATTTTACGGTTATCAGATCAGCGGGCCTGAAAGCGCCTGCTCACCCAGCCTTCCAGCTGCAGTATCAGTAACAGTACGATGCCACAGCCCGCCGCCACCAGCAGCGCTGCAATATCCGGCGCGCTGCTGTTAAAGGTACGCTGAAACAGCGGCAGCCAGTTAAATAAAGACTGCATCACAATCAGCGCCGCAATGGCCGCCCAGATTACCGGCGTACCTTTAAAACCCTGCAAACTTATGGCCTGCCCCGGCGGGTAACGCACCGCAAACAGATAGAATAACTCCATCGCCACCAGCGCATTTACCGCCACGGTACTGGCAAAGGCCTCGCTGCCGGAATGCGCCATCCCCCAGTGCCAGGCGGCAAAAATACCGGCCAGAAACAGCAACGACACCTTCAGTACCTGCCAGGCAAGACGCCGGCTGAGCAGAGGCTCAAAGCGGGCACGGGGTGGCTGCTGCATCATGCCGGGTAAGGCCGGCTCAAACGCCAGGGTCATGGCCAGAATCACCGAGCTGATCATATTCACCCACAGAATCTGCAGCGCTGAAATCGGCAGGGTATGCCCCAGCAACAGCGCCACCACCAGACTGATGGATTCACCGCCGTTAATCGGCAGCATAAAGGCGATGCCTTTTTTCAGGTTCTGATAAACCGTGCGGCCTTCCTTAACCGCGGCCACCAGACTGGCAAAGTTGTCGTCCAGCAACACCACCGCCGAGGCTTCACGCGCCGCCTGTGAGCCTTTGTGTCCCATGGCAATGCCCACGTCGGCGGCTTTCAGTGCCGGCGCATCGTTCACGCCATCGCCGGTCATCGCCACCACGGCGCCGCCCTGATCATTAGCGCGCTGATTGCCACGGTCATTCCCGCGATCATTGCCAAGATCAGTGCTGCTCTGCAGCGCCTGCACCAGCCGCAGCTTATGTTCCGGGCTGGTGCGGGCATAAACATTCACCCGCCCGACGCAATCCTGCAGCGCCTGATCATCCAGCTCGTCCAGTTGTTTGCCGGTCAGTACCTCACCGCTGTTACTCAGCCCCAGCCTTGCCGCAATGGCACTGGCGGTCAGTGCGTGATCGCCGGTGATCATCTTCACCGCAATACCGGCAGCATGGCATTCCGCCACCGCGGCGATGGCTTCGGCGCGCGGCGGGTCCATCAAACCGACCAGACCGATCAGCTGCAGCTCATTCAGGTCGGACATTTCCAGCTCACTGCCGCTGTATTCTTTGCAGGCCAGGGCCAGTACCCGCTGGCCATCGGCGGCCAGCCGCTCAATCATTTCAAGCCAGTATCCGGTTTGCAGAGGCACGCTGTTACCGGCGTCATCCAGCTGCTGGCGGCAACGCTGCAGCAGTGCTTCCGGCGCGCCTTTTACCCACAGCACATGCCGCCCCTGATGGTTGTGATTCAGCGTCGCCATCAGGCGGTATTCGGCATCAAAGGGAATTTCGTCACGCCGTGGCCAGTGCTGGGCCAAACGCACCGGATCACCATCCAGCCGGTGGACCAGTACCTGTAATGCGGCTTCCATCGGGTCACCGTGAATTTTTACCGCGCCTTCGGCGGCCTGCAGACTGGCATCGTTACACAGTGCCGCCGCCAGCATCAGGGGTGTCTGCAGCGCTTCCGGTAAGGGTTTATCCAGTCCGCCATCGAGGGCGTAGCCATCACCACGCACCTGGCGGTAATGAGCGCCACAGGCCAGGGCCGCCACCATCATTTCATTGCGTGTCAGGGTGCCGGTTTTATCCGAGCAGATCACCGACACCGCACCAATGGTTTCAATCGCCGGCATGCGCCGCACCACGGCCTGACGCTTGGCCATACGCCGCACCCCCACGGCCAGGGTAATCGACAGAATGGCGGGTAACCCTTCCGGAATAGCCGCCACCGTCAGACCGACAACGGCAATAAATAAATCGGCAAATGGCAGCCCGCTGAGCCAGTGGCCAAGCAGCAGAATCAGTAAGCCACCGGCCAGCACCAGCGTCGCCATCAGCCGCGCAAAGCGATCCATCTGTGCCAGTAGCGGGGTTTGTAAGCCGGTTGTTTGCTGCAATAAGCCTGAAATGCGGCCGATTTCTGAACGGCTGCCGGTCGCCACCACCACGCCGCGGCCGGTACCGCGCACCACCAGCGTGCCGGAAAAGGCCATATTGGTCTGATCCCCCAGCGCACTGGCGGCGGCCAGAGCCTCTGGCTGCTTTTCCACAGCCAGCGATTCGCCGGTCAGAATGGCCTCATCCAGACTCAGACTGTGGCAACGTTCCAGACGGATATCCGCCGGCACCCGGTCGCCGGGTTCAAGCAGCACCGTATCGCCGGGCACCAGATCGGCGGCAGCAATGCGCTGGCTGTGACCATCGCGGATCACACTGGCCGCCGGTGCCAGCATATGGCGGATAGCCGCCAGCGCCTGTTCTGCACGGCCTTCCTGTACCAGCCCGATCAGCGCCTGGGAAATCACCACCGCCAGAATCACCACACTGTCGAGGGTGTGGCCAAGTAGCGCGGTAATTACCACCGCCGACAGCAGCACCAGAATCAGCAGATTACTGATCTGTGCCCATAAGCGCTGCCACCACGAACGCCCGCGTGCCTGCGGCAGACTGTTGCTGCCCAGTTGCTGTAACCGTGTTGCGGCTTCGCTGCTGCTAAGACCCTCTTCCGGTGCCTGCAGCCGGACGCGGATCTCGGCCACAGCAAGCTGACTGGCCGCCATAGTAGTGGGGTCATCAACAAGCCGATCGGCGGTTTTGCGGTCGCGGGCAAGGGTCATAGCTTCGTCCTGAAATTAGGCTGTTTAGTGTGCCGTTTCTGCAGGCAGGAGGGGTTGCGGCGGGTCAAGATTAAGGCGGGCAAGTTACGCCAGCGGCGATTACGGGCCTGCACAGGCCAGAAACCGCCGCGGCAGCGGATAACTCAGGCGCGGCTCATCGCCAGTGCGGTATCCAGCATACGGTGGGCAAAGCCCCATTCATTGTCGTACCAGGCCATTACATGCAGCAGATGGCCCTGTGCATGGGTATGGTTGGCATCAAAGATGGAGGACGCCGGATTGCCGTTAAAGTCGACCGACACCAGCGCACGGTCGTTATAATCCAGTACGCTGCTGGCCGCTGCGGCAGCGCGCATCACCGCGTTCACTTCATCGCGCGACGGCGTGTCGTGTACGCGCAGCACCAGATCCACCAGCGACACATTAGCGGTCGGCACGCGCACCGCCATACCGGCAATTTTGCCATCCAGCCCCGGCAGTACCAGACCAATGGCTTTGGCCGCACCGGTACGGGTTGGGATCATCGACAATGCAGCCGCACGCGCACGATACAGATCATCATGCCCCAGATCGAGCAGGTGCTGATCGTTGGTGTAGGCATGGATGGTGGTCATGCTGCCTTCTTCAATGCCGAACTGCTCGTGCAGTACCCGCGCCACCGGCGCCAGGCAGTTGGTGGTGCAGGAAGCGTTGGAAACAATGCGGTCGCTGGCCTGCAGCACGTTATCGTTAACGCCGAACACCACCGTGGCATCGACATCTTCCGCCGGCGCTGAAATCAGCACTTTGCCGGCACCGGCATCCAGATGCGCCATGGATTTCACCGCACTGGTCATACGCCCTGAGCATTCCAGCACGATGTCGATATCCAGCTCGCCCCAAGGCAGCTTCAGCGGTTCGGCTTCGCGCAGCAGAATAATGGCGTCGTCCCCCAGCGCCAGCAGGCCGTCTTCGAGACGGATACCGGCATTAAAATGACCATGCACTGAGTCGAACTCCAGCAGGTGCGCACAGGTTTCGGCATCGCCCAGATCGTTGATCGCCACCACCTGTATCTGCTCGCGGAAACCCGACTGATACAGCGCCCGTAAAACATTGCGGCCAATACGGCCAAACCCGTTAATTGCTATCCGCAGCATAGTGACTCCGCACTGATGTATGTTCTGTCAGTGTAGTTGCTGCGGCGTAAATGCCCGCTTGATCTGGCACAAAAGAACAACCTGTTGCAGGATCAATGGTTTGACCATGCAGGCCGTTTCCGGTATTTTTCGCGGCCTTAAACGTCGCTGTGTTTGTGGTAAGACCGAGGTCTTCCGGAAACTGACATTCCTGCTGAAACACCTTGCCCTATGCGGCAACCAATCTGTTTCAGCCAGTCAGCGGAAGCCGGCCCCGGCACAGCCACTCCTTACCCCGCCATCCGTTGTTCTGCCGCCCGCTTCTCCGGCGGTGACCGTCATACCCAGCTATGGCCGGATTGGTAATTGATTTTGTGCATGACGATGCCTGCTACCAGTGCTCAGCCAGTACGGAAAGTCACGGGATAAACCCGCGCAGCGCTTGAAAGTTAGCGCCCCGGCGACTGGAATATACATTAGTAGTAGCTGTCTCATTAGCGGTTGTAAGCCGTTAGGGCGCTGTGTATAAAGCGTCGATTTATCCTTCCCCGCTGCCCCGGCCACAAGTCCCGGCAGAGTTCAGGCCATAAGGCTATCAGCCGATGCCCATGGGGACGCCAGTTGTCTGGCATGCACGCAGATTTTGATTTTCTGATTTAAAGGCGAAATCCATGACTATACAAAAGGTCGATGTGCTCCTCGTCGGAGGCGGGGTCATGAGTGCTACTCTGGGAACCCTGCTTACCAAGCTGGACCCATCACTCAAAATCACCATGGTCGAACGTCTGGACCATGTGGCTCACGAAAGTACCGACGGCTGGAACAACGCCGGTACCGGTCACGCAGGTTACTGCGAACTCAACTACACCGCCGAAGATGCTCAGGGCAACGTTGCCATTGACCGCGCGCTGGTAATCAACGCCAACTTCGAAGTGTCGCTGCAGCTGTGGGCACACATGGTGGAAAACGGCGTATTGCCGGAACCTACCCAGTTCATCAACCCGACACCGCATATGAGCTTTGTCTGGGGCGAAGACAACGTTGCTTTCCTGCGTCAGCGTCATGCCAAAATGAGCGCTCACCATCTGTTTAAAGAGATGGAATACAGCGAAGACCCGGCGGTTCTGCGTGAGTGGATGCCACTGGTGATGGACGGACGCGATCCGGCCGAAAAAGTGGCGGCTACCCGTGTGCTGCACGGTGCCGATGTCGACTTCGGCTCACTGACCCGCAATCTGGTAAAACGCCTGCAGGAAAAAGAAAGCTTCACCCTGCTGCTGAACCATGAAGTGGATGATTTTGACCATTCCCACGACGGCAGCTGGTTTGTCCGCGTTAATGACCGCAAGAGCGGCAAAGCTTCAACAATTAATGCCAAATTCGTCTTCCTCGGTGCCGGCGGCGGCGCTCTGCCACTGCTGCAGGCTTCTGGTATTGACGAAGCCAACGGCTATGGCGGCTTCCCGGTTTCCGGCCAGTGGCTGGTGTGTAAAGACCCGGCCATCGTCAGCCAGCACCACGCCAAAGTGTATGGTAAAGCCGCTATCGGTGCGCCCCCGATGTCGGTACCGCATCTGGATACCCGCATCATCAATGGCGAGCCTGCCCTGCTGTTCGGACCTTATGCCGGTTTTACCACCAAGTTCCTGAAAGCAGGCTCCAAGCTCGACCTGCTGAAATCGGTCAGCATCAGCAACCTGTTGCCGATGATGTCGGTTGGCATTAACAACATGGATCTGACCAAATACCTGATCAGCGAAGTGATGCAATCACACGAAGATCGCGTAGCAACCCTGCGTGGTTACTTCCCGAGCTGCAAAGATGAAGACTGGACCCTGGCCGAAGCCGGTCAGCGTGTACAGGTCATCAAGAAAGATGCAGAAGGCCGCGGCAAACTGGAATTCGGCACCGAACTGGTCGCCGCCAAAGACGGCAGCTTAGCCGCTCTGCTAGGTGCTTCTCCGGGGGCATCGGTATCGGTACAGGCGATGATCGAAGTACTGGAACGCTGCTTTAAAGACAAAATGCAGAGTGAGTGGAAAGCCCGGTTAAAAGAGATTATTCCGTCCTATGGCGAAGATCTGAAAACCAACGAAGGCCTGCTTAACAGCATCCGCGAACATACGCTAAGCACGCTGAAGCTGAAGTAATTTCAGCTTCAGCCAGCAGGAATAAAAAACGGCGTCTGTGCAAACACAGACGCCGTTTTTTTATTGCGACATGGCTTTAAATAATCAGAATTTAAAGGCAACACCCGCGCTCAGTAAGTTATAGGCATAACTCATCTGAATCGTTTCTGTTCTGCCAAAGCCACTGAATTCAATTTCCTGCCAGGCAATAGCCTGGCGCTGCAGAGAAACATCCAGTTCAACGTTATCGGCAACATCGATTTTTGCACCCACGGCCATCTGGAACGAAATACCTGACATATCATCGCCTTCCAGATTGCTGCCATTCAGAATGGTGGCATCCTGCAGGTTATATAAGCCGAACCCCAGCCCCCAGTACGGCTGAACCTGCTCTTCACCATATACAAACTGCCAGTCAAAGCGGAATCCGGTTGCATCTTCCGAAGTGTTACTCGAATCCAGATCAAAGCTGATGCTGTCATACGAGAAAATAAAACGGTTATTGCGTACTGAACGATGACCGATAAACAGGTTAAGAGCGCCAACATCGATATCTTCTGACAGTGTTACATCAGCATTTTCAAGTTCCGCTTCGGCCTTGCCGGACACGCTGGTTGATAAGCCGATACCGGCAAAATAACCGGCTTCGGCAGCACCCGCCTGACAGGCCAGTAACAGCAGAGGGACAGCAGCATAACGAACATAAGACATGTGTTTATCCTTAATATAAAAACTCCAGTCGCCTGCTTTGCGCAGGCGGCGGGAAACATACAGCGCATTGATTTTTAAGACAATGGCCTGAGACGAAAAGCGCAAGAATCGTTCGGCATTATTTTCTGTTAAGCAATCTCTGTCTGACTCAGGCATAAGCTCCGATATACTGTCGGCACCAGAACAAGGAGTTATCTGATGCATACTATTCAGCTGCTGGCGCTGTGTGGCAGCCTGCGCCGGCAATCGTATAACCGCGCTGTGATTGAAGCCTTACAACAACTGGCACCGACGCATATTCAGATTGTTAGCGCCGACATGATGGCTGATTTACCGCTGTTTAATCCCGACCTTGAAGACAGCGGCATTGCAGCTGTGGATGCTTTTAAACAGGCAACGGCACAAGCCGATGGTTTTATTATTGCCAGCCCCGAGTACGCCCACGGCATCAGCGGCGTATTAAAAAACGCACTCGACTGGCTGGTCAGTGGCCCTGAATTTGTCGATATGCCGGTGATGCTGGTGAATACCTCGCCACGCGCTTCCCACGCACAGGCAGCCCTGCGTGAAGTCATTACCACGATGTCGGGTCATCTGGCTGAGGAGGCCTGTCTGGCCGTGCCATTACTGGGCAGCGACCTAGACAGCAGCGGCATTGTTGCCCGGCCGGATCTGGCCGAACGTCTGCGCAATGCACTGCAGGCGTTTTATCTGAGCATTGGCACCCGCACGGCAACGGTATAAATACCCGTTAAACCCGTTCATAAAAAAACAGGCATAAAAAACAGGCATAAAAAAAACGGCATCTGTGTAGCACAGACGCCGTTTTTTATTGGCTGCATATGGCGGGCAAAGCCCGCAATAATGCTTAGCCGAAGTAGGAAATCATCACCCCGGCAGCCACCGCCGAACCGATAACACCAGCCACGTTCGGGCCCATTGCGTGCATCAGCAGGAAGTTCTGCGGGTTGGATTCCAGACCCACTTTATTGGATACGCGGGCCGCCATCGGCACTGCCGATACACCAGCAGAACCAATCAGCGGGTTGATCGGTTCTTTGCTCAGCTTGTTCATCAGTTTTGCCATCAGAACACCGGCTGCAGTACCCACACAGAAAGCCACCAGACCCAGCGCAATAATGGCCAGCGTGCTGCCATTCAGGAAGGCGTCGGCACTCATTTTGTAACCAACAGACAGACCGAGGAAGATGGTCACAATGTTGATCAGCGCGTTTTGCGAAGTATCGCTCAGACGCTCAACCACACCGGATTCTTTCATCAGGTTACCGAAGCAGAACATACCCAGCAGCGGTGCTGCAGAAGGCAGCAACAGTGCCACCAGAACCAGTACCGCAATCGGGAAGATAATCTTCTCGGCTTTGCTCACAGTACGCAGCTGGCTCATGGCAATCTTACGCTCGCTCTCTGAAGTCAGCGCCCGCATGATTGGTGGCTGAATCAGCGGCACCAGTGCCATGTAAGAGTACGCCGCAACCGCAATTGCACCCAGCAGTTCAGGCGCCAGCTTCGAAGCAATAAAGATCGAGGTCGGGCCGTCAGCACCACCGATGATGCCAATCGCCGCCGCCTGCTGCATGGTGAAGTCCATCAGGCCGATATCGGTCATCCACACGGCACCGAACAGCGTACCGAAAATACCAAACTGTGCGGCAGCGCCGAGCAGCAGGGTTTTAGGGTTGGCCAGTAACGGACCGAAGTCAGTCATCGCGCCCACACCCATAAAGATCAGCAGCGGTGCAACACCACTGGCAATAGTGACCTTATAGAAGGTGTACAGCATGCCGTGTTCAAAACCGGCCGCCGCGCCCATGCTCAGCGCTTTGTTGTATTCGGCCACACCAGCGTGGTGATAAGCCTCCAGCATCGCGCCGATGTCGGCATTTGCCGCCAGGCCAAACAGCTCGCGGAATTGCGCCAGCAGCGCCGCATCACCACCACGGATAGCGGCTTCGGCTGCAGACCAGCCCATACCCGCACCCGGAATGTTTACCATCAGCGTACCAACGGCAATCGGCAGCAGCAGCAAAGGCTCAAAGCCTTTCTTAATGGCCAGGAATAACATAACGAAGCCAACCAGCATCATAATGACCTGGCCCAGCTCGATATGATAAAGCCCTGTATCGTGCCACAGGTTAATCAGACTATGCATGACAGCTCCTTACCCGATTGTGTACAGAGTGTCGCCCACTTTGACAGCGCTGCCTTCTTTAGCGCTTACGCTGCCAATGGTGCCTGCCTTCGGTGCACGGATTTCGGTTTCCATTTTCATGGCTTCAAGGATGATCACCAGATCACCTTCAGCAACCTGATCACCAGGCTGAACCATCACTTTGAAAATGTTACCCGCCAGTGGAGAACCCACCGGATCACCGCCACCGGCTGCAACCGGAGCAGCACCAGCGGCTGGTGCAGCACCACCCAGTGAAGTTGGTGCGCCGTTAACAGCCGCCAGCTGAGTTACATCGCCGCCCTCATCGACTTTAACAACGTATTCGTTGCCATCGACGGTGATGGTGAAGGTATCTTCAGCGTCGCCTTTCGGAGCCGGTTCAAAGGCATCCGGGTTGCCACGGTTGGCCAGGAACTTAGGCGCAACCTGCGGGAACATAGCGAAGGTCAGGGCGTCGTCGATCTTGTCGGCAGCCAGCTTGAAGCCTTTTTCGGCCGCCAGTTTTTCAACGTCGGCAATCACTTTGTCCAGCTCGTTTTCGAGCAGGTCTGCCGGACGGCAGGTAATCACTTCAGCGCCATCCAGAACACGGGCCTGCAGTTCGGCGTTCATTGGCGCAGGGGCTGCACCGTATTCGCCTTTCAGGATGCCCTGGGTTTCTTTCGAGATAGACTTATAACGCTCACCGCTCAGTACGTTCAGCACCGCCTGGGTACCCACGATCTGAGAGGTAGGAGTAACCAGTGGGATAAAGCCCAGATCTTCACGCACACGCGGGATCTCTTTCAGTACTTCATCAAACTTGTCAGAAGCACCCTGCTCGCGCAGCTGGTTTTCCATGTTAGTCAGCATACCGCCAGGAACCTGAGCCACCAGAATGCGGCTGTCGGTGCCTTTCAGGGCGCCTTCAAACTTGGCGTACTTCTTACGTACGTTACGGAAGTAAGCAGCAATTTCTTCCAGCAGCAGCAGATCCAGACCTGTATCGCGCTCGGTACCTGCCAGTGCAGCCACCACAGACTCAGTGGCGGTGTGGCCGTAAGTCATGGACATAGAAGAAATAGCGGTATCCACACGGTCAATACCGGCTTCTACAGCTTTCAGAATGGTCATATCCGACAGACCAGCGGTCGCGTGAGCGTGCAGCTGAACTTCAAGGTCGGTTTGTGCTTTTAAGCGGGAAACCAGTTCAAAAGCAGCATAAGGGGTCAGCACACCGGCCATATCTTTAATGGCGATAGAGTCTGCGCCCATATCTTCGATCTGCTTGGCCAGGCTTACCCAGGCTTCCAGTGTATGTACCGGACTGGTGGTGTAAGACAGAGTGGCCTGCGCGTGTTTACCCTGTTTTTTAACCGCTTTTAACGCGGTTTCCAGGTTGCGCGGATCGTTCATCGCGTCGAACACGCGGAATACATCAACACCATTGGTGGCAGCGCGTTCAACAAATTTTTCAACCACGTCATCGGCGTAGTGGCGGTAGCCCAGCAGATTCTGACCACGCAGCAGCATCTGGTGCTTGGTGTTCGGCATGGCTTTTTTGAATTCGCGGATACGGTCCCACGGATCTTCACCGAGGAAACGAATGCAGGAGTCGAACGTAGCGCCGCCCCAGGATTCGAGAGACCAGTAACCAACCTGATCAAGTTTTGCAGCGATTGGCAGCATGTCATCAATGCGCATGCGGGTAGCCAGAATGGACTGATGGGCGTCGCGCAGAACGACGTCGGTAATTCCTAAAGCTTTCTTAGAATCGGACATGGGTGATGGCCTTTTCTTCCGTTAACGTTGTAAACGTTTGGGTTGTTATTATATCGCTCGCTACTTTTGGCGCGCGCGATGCTCTTTTACCGCTGCTGACAGTACTTTCAGCAATTGCGGGTCCACACCCTGAGGCTTGGCGGCACGCACGGGGGCGGCGACAACTTCCTGCTCAGGCGCGAGTTTATTTACCAGCTTGGACATGAATCCGGTTACGAACACCAGCATCGTCAGGAAGACGAATACCACGCCCATACCGAAAATCATCAGCTCCAAACCCTGTGATACGAGACTAGGCTCTGACATCAGGGGCTCCTTTGAATGATTGGTTCTGTGCTCCCCACCCGCCACACGGCTACAAAATCACCTTCCGGGCTGGGCGGCAAAACCGACGTAGATTACTGAAAAGGCTATACCAGCGCAACCAGATCCCCCCCAATCCTGACCCGCGTCAGGTATTGCAGCCCTCCAGACTTAAGCCCAGATCTGGTGCAGCCTGAGCTGACCATCCGGTCAGAAAATAATCTGCCGCAAGGCCCCACGCTGGAGCTGCCACAGCGCCACCGCTATAATGCCGGCCCGATCACCAAGACCCGCCGCCATGTTTACAGGCCAACTGCCTTTCAGCACCCACGCAGACCGTCCTTATATTGCCCTCGCACCGATGGAAGGGCTGATGGATCACCACCTGCGCGACCTGTTAACCCGCGTCGGCGGCATCGACCACTGCGTGACCGAATTTATCCGTGTTACCCAGCAGGTCTACCCGGCCAAAGTGTTCCGCCGTTATTGCCCGGAACTGCTCAATGGCGGCAAAACTCCCGCCGGCACACCGGTGCATGTGCAGTTATTAGGCTCCGATCCGGAATTAATGGCCGCCAACGCACGCAAAGCGGCGATGCTCGGTGCCCCGGCCATCGACCTGAATTTTGGCTGCCCGGCCAAAACCGTGAATAAAAGCCAGGGCGGTGCCGTACTGCTGCAATACCCGGATTTACTCGCGCGCATTACCAGCGCCGTACGCGCGGCCGTGCCCGCGCATATTCCGGTCAGCGCGAAAATGCGCCTCGGTTTTGCCGATAAAGAACTGGCGCTGGACAACGCCCGTGCCCTGGCCTCCGGCGGCATACAGTGGCTGACCGTTCACGCCCGCACCAAAACCGAAGGCTATAAACCACCGGCCTACTGGGACTGGATTGCCCGGATAAAAGAAACAACCGACATCCCGGTGATTGCCAATGGTGAGATCTGGACGCCACAGCAGGCGCGTCAGTGCATGGCCGAAAGCCACTCCGACCTGATTATGATTGGCCGTGGTTTAGTCGCCGTGCCCGATTTAGCGCTGCAGATTAAAGCCGACCACGGTTTACTTGCGCACAGTGCCCACCACTGGCAGCAGCATCTGGAGATGATGCAGGCATTAATACCCTGCCTCGCGCACCTGCCGGAAAAAGCCCAGACCGACCGCTTAAAACAGTGGCTGCATTATTTCTCACTGCAATCGCTCGAAATCCGCGCCGTGTTTGAGAAGGTAAAACGCCAGCGCAGCCTGCAGGACTTTTTTAACAGCCTGGCCGAAACCAGCGCCGACGTTGCCGCTAATCCACCAAACGCCTCCGACTACAAGGCTTACCAGCACCAAGGATTCTGATAGTCTGGTCAGCAGCTATTAAGGAGGATAACCATGACCACATCGTATAAAGGCTCCTGCCTTTGCGGCGCCGTGCAATTTACCGTAAACGGCGACTTCCAGAGTTTTTTCCTGTGCCACTGCCAGCACTGCCAGAAAGACACCGGCTCGGCCCATGCCGCCAACCTGTTCTCCACCAGTGCCACATTGAACTGGGAGCGCGGCGCAGAACAGGTAAAGGTGTTTAACCTGCCCGACAGCCGCCATTGCAAAAGTTTTTGCCGCGAATGTGGCTCTGCCCTGCCCACCCAGCAGATGGACGGCCAGTTACTGGTGGTGCCCGCCGGCAGTCTGGATAACAGCCTGAGCATGCGCCCCAATGCGCATTTATTTATGGCGAGTAAGGCCGACTGGGATCACGATTTAGAGGATGTGGCCAAACTGGATGGTTTGCCGGGGTGATGGGCAGCCTTACCGATACGACTGAGTAGGAACGGGCAATGCCCGAGAGGCTGCAGAAACAGCTTTCTGTTGTGGAAGCGGCTTTCAGATGTGGGAGCGGCTTTCAGCCGCGATACTCGGCTCGCTACTGTGCTCTGCGTAGTAGTGCCTGCCGCTTCGTTGGTTCTGAAAATAATTGTGCTCTGAGTTGTAGCCGCTGCGCGGGCTGGCTTTTTCTATTAATTCAAAGCCAATGCGGGGCAAGCCCCTGCGCCCCAATCCGGGGAACTTCTCCCCGGGCCCCTGCTTTGCGCTTTGTTGCCCGTTTATCCTTGCTCACTCGGTTTTTCTGACCACGCGCCCGTGCAGAGACTCCAGGCATCCTGCCTTTCGCCCTTCGGGCCAGCCTGCGGCTGTTCAATTTTGTTCCGGACAAAATGGTCCCAGTCGCTGCGCGCTCGCCGGGCATCCATGCCCGGCGAATCAGAAAAACCATCGTTCGCTGCGGCGGGCCACGTGCGCAGAAATTCAGACGCAACGCCGGATTTAAAAACAAACTCCGAATGGTAGGAGCGGATCTTATCCGCGACCTGAATCAGCAAGTACGTTTTTATTAAGACGCAAAGCGGTTTCTCAGAATAAATATTTCACTTATGAAAAACCGCTTCCCTTTATGCGTATGTAAATAAATACGGCAACAACGCTGTTATTACTCTCGCTGCAACTGCATGGTCGCGACATATAAACCGCTGCTACGGTGTACGCCGTTATTAAAATCGGTATCGCTGACATCACTGCTTAACAGGCGGATAATGCCGTCGCCACCGTCACTGTCGGCACTGGTAAAAGCAACACCAAGATCGGTGCTGGCATCGTACAGCGCCAGATTAAATGTCGCCGACTCCAGCCATTCGCCGCCCTCGCGCAGATTCACATCACGCAGGCCGACAAACCAATCCGGGCTCGGTGCGATCATACTGATAATCGACAACAGCGGAAATTGCTCGCTGGCACGGAAGCGCAGCACGGTTTCGCCCGGACTGCCCACACCACCACCAGCCAGCAGAATATTCTGCACATAGCCCTGGGTTTTACGCTCCTGTAACTCAGCCCGGAACAGCGAAGTACCACCGGTTTCCGCAACCTGCTCAATACCTGCGGTTGATTGCTGATCCAGCGGTCGCCAGATCACCGTTTGCTCATTATGAGTGGCGCCGACCAAAGGCGAAAAATGCGGATTGGATGGAAAGCCCTGTGGAAAATCCTCTGCATTCCACAATGTGGTAAAGGTCAGTTTGTACTGCACCTCACCCTGACCCTGCGGGTCATTATCTGAAGAGTCAGAGTCGTTACCGCCACAGCCCGACAGAGCCAATGCCAGGAGTGCTGCAGAAAATGAAGTCGTGAGAAAGCGGTTCATAGCGTTATCCTTTTTTTGAGATAACCCGGTAGTCGTGTGGAGGGGAGGTTTCTTACAGAGCACAGCTCACTACTACGCTCTGCGTAGTAGTGCCTGCCGCTTTGTTGGTTCTGGAAAGAATTGCGCTCTGAGTTGCAGCCGCTGCGCGGGCTGGTGTTTGGGCTGCCGCCCGGCCCTGTGATTTTTTCTGTTCGCGATAAAGCCGGGACCTGTGGGAGCGGCTTTCAGCCGCGATAGCTGGTTTGTTTTGCAGCCGCTGCGTGGACTGATTTTTGTGCGGCCCGCTACTACGCTCTGAGTTGTAGCCGCTGCGCGGGCTGGCTTTTTAGGCTGCCGCCCGGCCCTATGACCTCTTTGAGGGGTCTTACCCCTCACGCCGGTCGGGCAAACTCCCCGCTTCGCGCTGTGCAGGACTTCTTCCGCTCTGAATAATCCTGCGGTCGCGGTAGCGCGAATAATGGGCCGTCCATGGCCCTATTCGCTCGCCCGGCATCCATGCCGGGGCGTACCGGCGCAGCATTATTCAAACCGGCGTCCTGCAGGCGCACAAACCATCAATCACGCAAGGCCTTATATAAAAGCAAACGCCCAACTGTGGGAGCGGATTTTATCCGCGATACCGTGAACTGCAGACGCAAAAACTCAGACGCAACGCCGTATATAAAACAAACGCCTAGTTGTAGGAACGGGCCATGCCCATGCCCGCGAGACTGCAGGAACAGCTATCTGTCGTGGGAGCGGCTTTCAGCCGCGATACCGTGAACTGCAGACGCAGAAATTCAAACGCAACGCCGGATATAACAACAGACACCGCACTGCAGGAGCGGATCTTATCCGCGACAACAGATGAACATAAGTTCAGGCTGAAATGCCGATAGGTAGGGTGGGCACTGCCCACCAGACAACCGCTTTCATTATCAGGAAGAGCCAAAGCAATACCTGTCGCCATTTGCCACTTGTAACCAAATTTATCAACTAATTGAATCCACTTCCCAAATTCAGTACTCTCAAACCATCGCAGGGATGCCGCCATATCGTACGAACACACCGTCCGGACATACGTCCTCCCCGCTTACAACCCCGAATGATAAAACCACGCTATTCCTGACCCGCGCTTATAAGGACGGGCGGCAGCGTGTTTGGAATACAAGCAGACCTGAGCGATTTTCACTGCCGAAAAGCACTGAACATCACCAGAGAAAACAATGTACAAACAACCAGTATATTTTACTGTTTGCGGAAACTGATGCGCGTTTACGCTCCGGCAGCAAAACGCGCATGCGCGGATTGACACCTTCGGTCCAGAAAGAGGGCAAGAAAATCAATCACTTAGGATTCTGCGAAAAGTGATAACGCGCAAAATGTAAAGAACGGTTCAGGGTAAAAGCGCGCATGCGCATTTATATCCTAACAAGAAAGAAAATAACGATGATTTTTACAGCCCGGACAATAGGTTAGGCTGGAAATCTGAATAAGGGCTTAGGTGTGTTAATGAGCATGCCTACGAATAAACTGTTATGCAAAAAAAGGAAACTGAACTATGGCAAGTAAGAAAACTATCTTTGTAGCTTTTGCAATCGAAGACGAAAAAATTAGGAATATGATAAAGGGTCAATCCCTGAATACGGACTCTCCTTTCGAGTATATAGATATGTCTGTTAAAGAGGCATACGACGAAGAATGGAAGAAAAAAGTACGAACACGGATACTCCGGTCTGATGGTGTGCTAGCAATTGTTAGCAAAAACTCATTAACCTCTACCGGTCAGAAGTGGGAAATTAAGTGCGCCAAAGACGAGAAAGTGAAAATTCGAGGAATTTGGGCATACAAAGATGATCGTACCAACATCGAAGGTTTGAATACGATGGTTTGGACATGGGACAACATTGCTAACTGGATTGATAGCCTCTAATGCGCAAAGCTCTGATTGTAGGAATTGATTATTACGCAAACGTTAGTCCACTTTTTGGCTGCGTTAACGACTCATTTGCTGTCAAAGCTATGCTGGAACGACATGCGGACGGTTCAGTAAATTTTGGAGTCAAGCATCTCGTTTCGACGGGCCCCAGCGACACATGTGATCGCGATGAACTACGTAGTTCAATTCAGGAATTGTTTTCCGGTGATGGTGAAGTTGCAGTTTTGTATTTTGCTGGCCATGGGCATATTGAGGCTACAGGTGGATACCTTTGTTCTTCTGATGTAAAAACTGGAAATGATGGTGTTCCGTTAGCAGAGATAATGGTTATGGCAAACCAGTCTAGAATACAGAATAGGGTAATCGTTCTAGACAGTTGTCATAGCGGAGTCGCCGGAGGAAGTGCTTTACAGCAAAAAGTGGCAGAGATAAGTGATGGTGTGACGATTCTAACCGCATCAACAGCTGAACAATATGCAACAGAAGAAAACGGTGCCGGTGTTTTCACTAGCCTTCTGGTTGATGCATTAGGAGGTGCAGCCGGAAACCTTGTTGGTGATGTAACACCAGGCGGCGTCTACGCACATGTTGATCAGTCTCTTGGCCCATGGGCTCAACGACCGGTTTTCAAAACTAATGTAAACCGTTTTGTGTCTTTGCGAAAAGTCCAGCCCCCATTGGCAATTACTGAGCTTCGCCGTATTTCTGAATTTTTCCCCTCATCAGGCTTCCAGTTTAAACTTGATCCAACATATGAGCCAGAACGCCACGAATCATGGGAAAAAAATCCTCAAGGCATTCCAGCTCCAGATCCAGAGCACAATGCAATTTTTGAGATATTACAGAAGTACAATCGCGTTGGTTTGGTTGTTCCAGAAGGTGCACCACATATGTGGCACGCAGCCATGGAAAGTAAAAGCGTTCGCCTTACTGTGCTTGGGGAGCATTACCGGAGCTTAGCTCATAAAGGGCTTATCTAAAGGTGTTCTCTTCGGTTACCCAAAAAGTGCATAACAAGGCGCAGCAACGGACCTCCGGCCGCTGTGCGCAGCGTTACCCAAAACCAAAAAGCCTGCCGGTCTCCCGGCAGGCTTTTTTATTTCACGCTTAATCTAACAACCACCTCAGGCGTAAAAAGATTTACCCTGCGCAGCCATTTCCCGCAGCATTCCCGGGATTTTGTAGCGGTCGCCAACGTTGGCGGCCAGCTGGTCGGCATTGGCGATAAAGGTATCGATGCCTTCCATGGTTTCTACAAAGGAGATTACGCCGCCGGTCTGTGGCGCAAAGCCCCAGCCAAAAATGGAGCCGATATCGACTTCATGAGCACGGGTAATCACACCTTCGGCCACACAGTGCAGGGTTTCTACCGCCTGTGCGTACAGCAGACGCTGTTTTACGTATTCCACCGATGGCTGTTCAGCCGCCAGCGGGAAGCGTTCTGCCAGTCCGCTCCACAGGGATTTTTTACCTTGTGGGTCGGCCGGATAATCGTAGAAACCGACACCGGCTTTTTTACCAATACGCTTGGCTTCGTGCACCATGTACTGCACCACTTCGTCAGCCGGGTGCGATACATAGGCGTCGCCCAGGTCTTTCTGGGTCTGGCGGCCAATGCGGTCCATCAGTTCCAGCGTAACTTCGTCGCTCAGCGCCAGCGGGCCAACCGGCATACCGGCCAGTTTGCCTACGTTTTCGATCAGCGCCGGTGATACGCCTTCTTTCAGCAGCGCCATACCTTCGAGCACGTAGGTTTTAAATACACGCGAGGTGTAGAAACCACGGCTGTCGTTAACGGTAATCGGGGTTTTCTTCAGTTGCTGCACATAATCCAGCGCCCAGGCCAGGGTATGTTGCGAGGTTTTTTCGCCCATAATAATTTCCACCAGCGGCATTTTGTCGACCGGTGAGAAAAAGTGCAGACCAATAAACTGCTCAGGACGTTTGCTGGCTTCGGCCAGGCCGGTAATCGGCAGGGTCGAGGTGTTGGAAGCAAAAATAGCGTCATCACCCAGCACGGCTTCGGCTTTGGCGGTTACGTCGGCTTTAATAGCGCGGTCTTCGAATACCGCTTCGATCACCAGATCACAACCTTTCAGGTCGTTATAGTCGGTGGTGGCGAGAATACGTGCCAGTGTCGCATCGGCTTTTTCCTGCGCCATTTTTCCGCGTGATACACGTTTTTTCAGCAGGCCTTCAGAATAGCTTTTGCCTTTATCGGCGGATTCCTGCGCGGTATCCAGCAGCACCACTTCCATACCGCTCATGGCGGAAGAATAGGCAATACCGGCACCCATCATACCGGCACCTAAAATACCAACTTTGTTAAACTGTTTTTTCTCCACGCCTTGTGGGCGGTTTTTCAGTTTGTTGGCATCCTGCAGCGCGACAAAGAAAGTGCGGATCATGGCTTTTGCCTGATCAGACAGCAGCAGCTCGGTAAAGTAACGCGCTTCAACATCCAGTGCCTGATCAATCGGCAGCTGACAGCCTTCAAACAAGGCCTGCAGAATACGCTGTGGTGCGAGGTAATTACCCATGGTTTTCTTGCGCAGCATGGCTTCTGCGCCCATAAATACCTGCGCTACTTTAGCTGACTGGACTTCGCCACCCGGTAATTTAAATTTCTTCTCATCCCATGGCTGTACACAGGCCTTCGGGTTATCCAGCAGCCATTGTTTGGCCGCGGCAATCAGTTCTTCTGCGGCAACCACGTCGTTAATCAGACCGGCGGCTTTGGCTTCTTTCGCTTTCGCCTGGGTCGCCTGCAACAACCACGGCATCGCCGCCTGAATACCCAGCATACGCGCCAGACGCTGAGTACCACCGCCACCCGGCAGCAGACCCAGATTCACTTCAGGAAAACCGAACACGGCTTTCGGATTATCGGCGGCAATACGGTGATGGCAGGCCAGCGCGATTTCCATACCGCCACCCAGTGCAGTGCCGTTTAAGGCAGCAACAATCGGCTTACCGCCCTGCTCCATGCGGCGCATAATCTGATGCAGGCTGCGCACAAAACCGATAATGGTTTCGGCATTTTGCGGCATGGTCTGAATTTCTTTTAAATTCGCGCCGACAACAAAATCGGATTTACCTGAGGTTAATACAATGCCTTTTACCGCATCGTTAGCCAGCAGGGTTTCGAGTGCTTCGTTCAGTGCGATTACCGCACTCTGTGCCAGTGAGTTTACCGGCCCGTTCTGATCGTCCCAGGTTAAAACCGCAATACCCTGAGCGTCGATTTCATGCGTAAATGTAGTCATAACATATCCTTTAATCTGTCAAAGCCTGAGCTTTTAAACCCGTTCGATGATGGTGGCAGTCCCCATACCACCACCAACGCACAGGTTGATTAATGCGGTGTTCAGGTCGCGACGCTCCAGTTCATCCAGCACAGTGCCAAGAATCATGGCTCCGGTTGCACCCAGCGGATGGCCCATGGCAATGGCACCGCCATTCACGTTGATTTTGCTGTGGTCAATATTCATATCTTTCATAAACAGCAGAACCACCGAGGCAAAGGCTTCGTTCAGTTCCCACAGGTCGATATCGCTGGCCTGCATCATGCCGTTTTTCAGCGCTTTACGCGCAGACGGCGCCGGACCGGTAAGCATGATGGTTGGTTCAGAACCAATAGACGCTGCCGAGCGGATACGGGCACGTGGTTTTAATCCCAGCGCCTGACCCATTTCTTTGGTACCGATTAATATCGCCGAAGCACCGTCAACAATACCGGAGGAGTTACCGGCGTGGTGCACGTGGTTAATACGCTCAACCTGCGGATACACCTGCTGGGCAATGGCGTTAAAACCCAGACCGCCGTGCATTTCGAACGATGGCTTCAGACCGGCCAGCGATTCAACCGTCGCTTCCGGGCGCATATGTTCGTCACGGTCGAGCAGGGTTAAACCGAGCTGGTCTTTCACCGGAATAATGGAATTTTTAAAGTAGCCATTATCCCAGGCGTGTTTGGCGCGACGCTGTGATTCCACCGCGTAGGCGTCCACATCGGCACGGGAAAAGCCATTCAGGGTAGCAATTAAATCAGCGGAAATGCCCTGAGGTACAAACGACAATTTATTGGTTACTGCAGGATCGGTGTAATAAGCGCCTCCGCCGGCACCCATCGGAATGCGTGACATACATTCCACACCACCGCCGATGGTCATCTGCGCTTCACCGGCTTTGACTTTGGCGGCAGCCATATTCACCGCTTCGAGGCCCGAAGCACAGAAACGACTGACCACAGTACCGGCACAGGTTTGTGCATAGTCGGCCATTAATACCGCGGTACGGGCGATATCGGCGCCCTGTTCCATTACCGGTTCCACACAACCCAGTACCACGTCGTCAATCTGAGAAGTATCCAGATCGTGGCGTTCCTGCAGGCCACGCAATAAACCCGACATCAGGCTGACCGGTGTTACTGTGTGCAGGCCGCCGTCTTTTTTACCACGACCGCGCGGTGTGCGTACCGCGTCGAAAATATAGGCATCAGTCATTTAAAAACTCCTTGTGCGCACAGGCTTAAATAGTACGCGAAATAATTTCTTTCATGATTTCAGAAGTACCGGCGTAAATACGCTGTACACGCGAGTCGGCGTAAGCACGGGCAACCGGGTATTCCCACATATAGCCGTAACCGCCGTGCAGCTGCACACACTCGTCGATAATGCGGCACTGTGCTTCGGTGGCCCAGAGTTTGACCGAGGCCGCAGCGTCGATGCTCAGTTTGCCTTCGCAATGCAGTTCCAGACAGCGGTCAACGTAGCACTGGGTTACTTCCAGTTCGGTACGGATTTCGGCCAGTTTAAAGCGGGTATTCTGGAAAGAAGCCACCGGCTTACCGAAGGCTTTACGCTCTTTCACGTAGGTAACAGTAGCGTCGTAGCAGGCACGCGCAGCAGCGGCGCCAATAATGGCAACGCTCAGACGCTCCTGTGCCAGTTCCTGCATCAGATAAATAAAACCGGCATTACGCTGGCCGAGCAGGTTTTCTTTCGGAATACGTACATTGTCGAAAAACAGCTCAGAGGTATCCTGCGCTTTCATACCGACTTTTTTCAGGTTCTGACCGCGGCTGAAACCGGCACGGTCGGCTTCGACCAGAAACAGGCTCACGCCTTTGGCGCCGGCGCTGGTATCGGTTTTGGCGACCACAATATAGAGGTCGGCCATCTGACCGTTGGTGATAAAAGTTTTGGAACCGTTAATGACATAATGGTCGCCGTCTTCGGTGGCGGTGGTACGCACACCGGCCAGGTCGGAACCGGTGCCCGGCTCGGTCATGGCGATGGCGGTAATCACTTCACCGGTACACATTTTTGGCAGCCATTTCTGTTTCTGCTCTTCGCTGCCGTAATGCAGGATATACGGGGCAACAATATCGGAGTGCAGGGAGAAACCCGGGCCTGAAGCAAACACATAACCCTGCTCTTCGATGGCAATAGCCGAATAACGGAAATCCACACCGGCACCGCCGTATTCTTCCGGAATATGGGTGCATAAAATGCCGGCTTCACCGGCTTTCAGCCAGGCTTCACGGGAAATATGACCCTGTGCTTCCCACTCTTCCCAGTGTGGCTGAATTTCGCGCTGCATAAATTTGCGTACGCTGTCGCGGAACATGTTGTGCTCTTCGGTAAATACACTGCGTGGGATCATACCGTGGTCTCCTTGGTGCTTGGTGTCGATGATTTTTTATTACTGTTATCGGTGGATGTGGCCATTTCATGTCCGGCCTGACGGATTACTCCGCGGCTCAGCAGTTGCTGAATATCGGCCTCGGCCAATGCCAGCTCCTGCAGAACGCTGAGTGTGTGTTCGCCCTGCTCCGGGCCGGGTTTATCGGTGATGTGTTTTTGTTCGCCAAACTGAATGGCCGGTGCCGGACAACGGATTTTCTGCCCCTGGGCGGTGGTTAATACCTGCACCATTTCCCGCGCCAGTAATTGCGGATGCTCGAACGCCTGCTGCGGACTTAAAATCGGCGTAACGCAGCAATCGGTATCGGCAAAGACTTCGCGCCAGTGGCTTTGTGGTTCAGAGGCAAAAACCTCTGCCACTTCAGCACGTAATAATTCGGCTTTGGCGCCCATATCCCAGTACCGGTTTTGCCATTCCGGATGACCCAGAACTTCGCAGACCTGATTCCAGAATTTTTGCTCCAGCGAGCCCACTGCCATATACAGATCGTCGGCGGTTTTATAAATGCCATAACAGGGGCGCGCACCGGTCAGCATGTCCTGTCCGCGCGGTAATGATTTACCCATTAAATTCATGGTCGCCAGCGGAATCACATTGTGCGCGAAGGTGCAGTCGGTCATGGAAATATCGAGGTAACAGCCTTCGCCCGCGCCGCCATTTAATTGCGAATTCAGACGGCCAACCACACCGCCTAAAATAGCCATGGCGGCACTGAGTGAACCACCGGCCAGATCGGCAATCTGGAAATTACTTAAGGTTGGCGCACCACCGGCTTCACCGACCTGATCGAGCACGCCGGCGGTGGCGCAGTAATTCATATCGTGACCGGCTTTGTCGGCCCAGGGGCCGGTCTGGCCAAAGCCGGAAATGGAACAGACCACCAGCCGCGGGTTAACCGCTTTCAGCTGTTCATAAGCCAGACCAAGTTTTTTCATCACGCCGGGGCGGAAACTCTCAAGCAGGATGTCGGCTTTGGCCACCAGCTTCATCAGCAGTTCATGACCTTCTGCAATAGAGAGGTCGAGGCTGATGGATTCTTTGCCACGGTTAAGAATATGAAACGCCGGGCTGACAAAGCCTTTTGGCATGCCCAGTGAGCGGGTGTAATCGCCGGCGCCGGTGTCTTCCACCTTAATAACGCGCGCGCCCATATCGTGCAGGTGCATCGAGCACATGGGCCCTGGCAATAAACGCGACAGATCCAGCACCAGCATGCCGGACAGGGGTAAAGTCATGTTGCGCCCTCATTATTGTTATCTGCAGGCTTGTGCCCGTTTTACGGCGGTGCTGTTGTCCATTAACCGCCATTCGTCGTGAGCTTGCTAGGGCCTGTCGACACTAATTAAACAGGCCTGTTATTGGCTAAAAATTTCTCAGGCAAGGCGCTGAGAGTGTGGCCTAACGGGTTCAGCGAGCGAACAGCAACGCAGGATGAGGGATTTTTAGCCATAACCCTTCGGGCTGAGGCCAGTTTTTCTCATTAACTTCGTCGTTCGTCATTCATTTAACCCGTTAATATCCCTCCTCACTCCTTGTTCTGAGAAAAACTGGCTCTCAGCAGGACCTATTCAATTAGTGTCGACAGGCCCTGGGTATTCCGGCCGGGCCGGAACAGGGGCTAGTGCCGCTGAGTTACCTTAACGTAACTCAGACTACCGGGGGGAGCTGTGGGGGGTCAATGTGCAAATCGCTCAAGCGGATTGACAGATTTGCACTTATGAGAGGAAAAATCGTGACGAAAAAGATCAGCCTGGCTGGTCATCTGACAATGGCAGGCGCTGCAGAAACTGCTGGTACGCCTCTTCCGGCGCAATATCGAGCTGGCTGAGATCGGCACCGGCGGCCTGCTCGACGTTCTGCAGCTCGGCGATGGTGGCATCGAGATCGCGGCGCTGGGCTTCCAGCTCCTGTAAACGCGTGCGGCACTGATGCATTAAGCCCAGCAGACGTTCCGGATTGGAGCGGTCGGCGTCATACAGATCGAGGTAGGATTTGGTGTCTTCCAGCGAGAAGCCCACACGCTTGGAACGCAGCACAATTTTCAGCCGCGCGCGCTGGCGGTGATCGTAGATCATGGTGCGCCCGACGCGGCGCGAGGTAATCAGCCCCTTGCTCTCGTACAGACGGATGGCACGGGGAGTAATGCCGAACTCAGCGGCCAGATCGGCAACGGTGTAATTGTTATCGCTCATGTGCATCGGCAACAGGGAAAACGCGCAGTCTACCACTGCGTGAACGGATTCCCAGCATCTGCCCCAGAATCAAGCCCACCATCACCCCCACCATCAGCGGATAACACGGCCTCATGCTATCGGCGTATAATCGGGCGGATTTTTATGTTTCGCCAGATCAAATAGGTCAATACGGGACAAAAACTGACTATAATCTGACCGTCTGTTTACCCTCTGTCCCGGCTGCAGTTCTGGTTTTCAGCAAGGCCGCGGCGAACAAACACCCCCCTTTTCAACATTTCAGGAGTTCTGTATGGATCTGCAAAACAAAGTGGTCGCCATTACCGGCGCGGGCCAGGGTCTGGGTCGTGCGATGGCGGTTTATCTGGCAGCAAAAGGGGCACGGATTGCCATTATCGACCTCGATCAGGGTCACATGGATGAAACAAAACGCCAGGTCGAAGCGGCCGGCAGCAACGGCAACACTTACCTGTGTAACGTTGCCAATGAAGAACAGGTAGAAAGCACCTTCGCCGCCATTGCTGCGGATATGGGCGGTCTGCACGGTCTGGTGAATAACGCCGGCATTCTGCGCGACGGTCTGATGGTGAAAGTAAAAGACGGCGAAGTCAGCAAGATGAGCCTGGCGCAGTGGCAGAGCGTGATCGACGTGAACCTGACCGGCGTGTTCCTGTGCGGACGCGAAGCGGCGGTACAGATGATTAACGGCGGCGAAGGCGGCTGCATCATCAATATCTCCAGTATTTCCCGCGCCGGTAATATGGGTCAGAGCAACTACTCTGCCGCCAAAGCCGGTGTTGCCAGCATGGCCGTTGTCTGGGGTAAAGAACTGGCGCGCTACGGCATCCGTGCCAACGCCATTGCACCGGGCTTTATCGCCACCGAAATGACCGCCAGCATGAAACCGGAAGCACTGGAAAAAATGACCGCAGGCATTCCGGCCAAGCGTATGGGACAGCCGGAAGAAATCGCCTCGGCCGTCGCTTTCCTGCTGGAAAACGATTATATGTCGGGCCGTATTATTGAAGTAGACGGTGGTCTGCGTCTGTAATCCGCCAACCCGGGTTACTCCGGGGATATTTCCGCAAAATAAAAAACGGCAGCTTTGGCTGCCGTTTTTTATGGCGGCTGAGTGTAATAAAACAGAAATATTTCTGCGGCCATGAATTGGCTGCTTAACAACAACGTATTGTTGCAATAAAGGCTCTGGTTATCGGCAGCGGAGTATTTATTCTGGATCATCTTATTTCATGGATGATGCAGTTTACTTATGCCGACATTAACAGAACGTGCCTCTGCTTTTATGGTTCTGGCAGCCAGCCTTTTACTCACCGCCTGCGCCACCAACACCACGCCCTACTCTTATGTGTCGCTGGAAGATGAATATCGCAGCGATGCTTTTTTTACTTCTACCTTCGATGATAAAAGAGTACTGATTGCCGGTTATCACAAAGGCGACGATGCGGACGAGGCTGAATTAATCCGTTTAATTTCCACCTCGCTGGCCGACCAGCTTAAACGCAGCCGCAATGTCGCCAATGCCACGTCTTTTATTCTCACTAAACCAGCAGCTGCAGCTGACACCACCACAGTATCAGACAGCGAACAACAGGAAGCGCTCAGCGCCGATAAGGAGATTAAAACCACGGAGATGCCTGCGCGCTCTGCCGTCGTCAATAATCTGCTGGTAAATCAGCAACAGCAGTTTGATTATCTGATCGACTTCCGCGTTCTTGACTGGCAACGAATGAAACACGCCGAGCGTACCAGCAGCCGCTGTCAGCATGCCGGAACCAACCTGCAACTGAACATGGTGCTGTGGGATATGTCACAACGGACGATGCTGTGGAGCAGCACCCCGGTTGGAAAAATCGGTGTGCATAAATGCGTTGAAGAGCAGGACTCCAACAGTACCCATGAATATCAGTCGGATAATCCCGTCGGTCTGATTGCCGAAGGGTTAATGTATATTCTGATTGATTCCACCACCGATGCCATTGCCACCGGCATCAGTTATAACAGCATGTCACCGGTAAGAGCGCCGCAGATGCGCGAATTAGTCGAACAACTGACCGGCATGATCGCCTTACAGATGAACCGCTACTGACGCTGCTTCACTAACTTCCACGACGGCACCGGGCAGGCATCAGCCTGCTCCCATGGCCTGTACCGCCAGATACTGCTGATTCTCGTGCAGGGCAATGGCTTCACCACCGCCCTGCACCTTCCCACCTTTCCAGCTCAGATTACTTTCCTCGGCCGTTACCGCTTTGGTGGCATTTACCAGCCATTGATTGGCCGTCTCTTCGGGCATACCCGCCGCCAGTTTCTGCAGCCACTGATCATGCAGGGCGCCAATTTTCCCGAAGGTCTGCGCCATCTGCGCCCGCACCAACCCCTGCTGTAACTCGCGCTCGGCAAACAAAGCTTCGATGCGCTCTTTCTGCGGGTGATCATTTGCGACCGTCACACTGCCATCGCTTTCTATCTGCAATTCAATTTCCTGGCTGTTGTCGATACCGGCCTCTGCCAGAGCCTGATTAAACTGCTTTTCAAAGC
Source organism: Thalassolituus sp. ST750PaO-4 (assembly GCF_020320405.1). Lineage (NCBI taxonomy): Bacteria > Pseudomonadati > Pseudomonadota > Gammaproteobacteria > Oceanospirillales > Oceanospirillaceae > Thalassolituus > Thalassolituus sp. ST750PaO-4. Next base: position 622,167 of record NZ_JABVCB010000013.1, on the reverse strand, counting down.
TGCGGATATCGCCCGGCCCCGGCAGATTCAGCAGCCCTAGATCCAGACTCTGTAAAGTGGCTGTCAGTTGCTCATCACGGGCTTCGGCCTGCTGCTGAATTTCGGCGGAGGGTATATAGCCATCGGCCGGCAATGCCTTGCCACTGGCGGCAACGGCTGTTGTCTGTGGCTGCTGACTCAGTAACGGGCTGACGCTGCCGGACTGGGGATGAATGCGCATATCCATAGGTTTCTGCTCCTTCAGGTGACTCTGCGTTCTTGCTGAGAGTTTTGGTTATGAGCAGATGTATCAGCAAAAAGCTTTCCACTTTTCCGGTTCTGTTCCCACGCATAAAGCGAGACTGTTATTATCTGCCCATGCAATCGGATTCCTACGAACGACTCTACACCGCACTGGCAGGCATTCCTGCCGGAAGCGTCGTGACTTACGGCCAACTGGCGGCGCTGGCGGGTATGCCCGGACGGGCGCGCTGGGTCGGGCGGGTGTTGTCACAACTGCCGGAAGGCTCTCAGTTGCCCTGGTACCGGGTTATTAATGCTCAGGGGCGGCTCAGTTTTCCGCCAGGCAGCGCTGCTGCTGCACGCCAGCAGGCGCTGCTGAACGGTGAAGGCGTTGAATTCAGTGCCAGCGGGCGTATCAATCTGAAACGCTTTGGCCTGAACTAACCCCCTTACCTCCGTCATATACGCCCCCGTAAGCCAGATGGCAGGGTTTCACCCGCTGTTCCCCTGTTTACTGCTCCTGCCTCTGCCTTACCCGGCTAAAAGCCCATGCCAACAGGCTTTACAGCCTCGCAGGGACTGATGTTTCCTGCGGTGATCTGGCGCCTGACAGCATTACTTTCCGATCAGGCCAAAGACTGCGACATTGCCGCCTGAGTACCACCCAACCCCGAATAAGTGAAAATAAAAGCCGCAAACATGACAGGGGATCACCTGTTTTTTTACACGCCGATAAGAGAAAGTGATCATCAGAACAACGAATAACAATAACGATCACCTCTGAAAAGCGGAAATCACCATGGCTACTGAATATTTTGATGTACTGATTATTGGCGCAGGCCTGTCTGGTATCGGCGCCGGCTGTCACCTGAAAAAAGAATGTCCGGGTAAATCCTTTGCAATCCTTGAAGGGCGCGACGCCAGCGGTGGTACCTGGGATCTGTTCCGTTACCCTGGCATCCGTTCCGACTCCGATATGTTCACCCTGGGTTATGAATTCAAACCTTGGACCAATAAAAAAGGTATCGCCGACGGTGCCGATATCCGTAATTACATCCGTGAAGCATCAGCCGAAAATAACGTTGATCCGCATATCCGTTATGGCCACAAAGTAAAAGCTGCTCGCTGGAGCAGTGCTAACGCAACCTGGACTCTGGATGTTGAGCTGGCCGACGGCAGCAAAAAAGAATACTGCTGTAATTTCCTGCTGAGCTGTACCGGTTATTACAGCTATGAAGAAGGCTTTACACCGGAATTCGAAGGCCGCGATGATTTTAAAGGCCAGGTGATCCATCCACAGCAATGGCCGGAAGATCTGGATTACAGCGGCAAGCGCGTTGTTGTTATCGGCAGTGGCGCCACTGCAGTTACGCTGGTACCTGCGATGACCGATAAAGCCGCTCATGTCACCATGCTGCAGCGTTCACCCTCTTATGTATTAAGCGTTCCGCAACAGGATGCGATGGTTGCCCTGCTGCGCAAAATTCTGCCGCAGAAACTGGCTTACCGCATTATCCGCGGCCGTAACGTTTCTATCACTCTTGGCCTGTACCGCTTCTGTAAACGCTTCCCGAATGCGGCCCGTAAACTGCTGCAGTGGACAGTAAAAAAACAGTTACCGGCTGATTTCGATATGACGCATTTCACACCGAAATACGCGCCATGGGATGAGCGTCTGTGTGCAGTACCCGAAGGCGATATGTTCAAGGTGATTAAACAGGGTAAAGCCTCTGTTGTGACCGATCATATTGAGCGTTTTGCTGAAGATGGAATTCAGCTGAAGTCCGGTAAAAAACTGGAAGCCGATATCATCATTACCGCTACCGGCCTGAAAGTGCAGATGCTGGGTAATATGCAGGTAACCATTGACGGCGAACCGCTGAAGCCAAATACCAAAATGAGTTACCGTGGCGTGATGTTCGAAGACCTGCCGAATATGGGCATGGTATTCGGTTACACCAATGCATCCTGGACATTAAAAGCCGATCTGATTTCCAGCTATGTTTGCCGTCTGCTCAAGCATATGGATGACAAAGGTGTGCGCCAGGTTACCCCGCGCAACCATAACCTGACCATTAAACGCCTGCCGTTTATTGATATGCAGTCGGGTTATATTTCCCGGGTTAAAGATCAGATTCCGCAACAGGGTGATGAACGTCCATGGAAGCTGTATCAGAACTACTTCCTGGATATGACACTGCTCAAAATGGCCAGCCTGGATGATCCGTCACTGGAATACGCCAACCCGGTCATTGAAGAGAATACAGCTACCAGCGGAGCCGTTTAAGCAATCACGATAACGCTACTCTCACTCCGAACTCCGGATTCATTTTAAGGAGATCGTTTGCGCCGCTACTGCGGCGCTTTTTTTTGCCCGCCGTTTAGTACTGCAACATAAAAGCCCCACGCAACCGGCAATATTCTGTATCGACAAAGGCATCACTTGCCGCCACAGCCCGATCAGGGCAAAGTAGCTGCCATTGCAATTGTTAATAAGAGTATTATTTTATGAACGCGCGCTCCACGCTGCTGAACATCAGCACCATGGCACTGGCTTTTTCTCTCAGCGCCTGTACCACTCCCACCACCGTCAACCAAGAACCCCGTTTTGTCTGGGATTTACCGGTCAGCGAGTTTTCCCGCTACCACGAATACCACTATCTGTTTGAATTACCCGTGGGCAAAGCAGCACCACTGGATATGTTTGTCAGCTTCTGCACCAATGACGAGGGCCTGCTGATGATTGGCGGTATGTCCGGCATCGGTGAAGGAAACATGCTGGTTCGTCGGGCAGACGAACAGAGTGTGGATATTGCTGCCGACGACGTTGAAGAACTGATGGAAATGCTGGTATTGAGTAACGCGCATTTAAGCTGCGACTGGCAGATTGCGCCAGGCAGTAAAACTATTCCGCGTGAAGCCTTGTATTATGTGCGCCATATTAACGGTAAACGCAGTGTGCGTGAGCTGGGTGAGAGTCTGAGAAAAACAGAATAATTGCAATAAAAAAGGGAAGCTTTACTTCACTGCTGTCCCACAGTTTTTAATCAGCACCGTAGCTAACAAAAACAGCATTTTTTAACATCCAGACCCAATGCCTCCCAGGAGAACTTATCCCCTTGCCGGCGGGCCGATCCCAGCTTCACGCTTTCTGGT
>NZ_JABVCB010000013.1:251113-618733 GCF_020320405.1 Thalassolituus sp. ST750PaO-4 | reverse complement strand
TCCGCATCCCTGCGGACAGACCAGACATATCCGCGGTTTCTGCGGCGGCCCCAGAGGCGCAGAAAACCATCACCGCACTGCCGCGTTTCAGATCAAACGTATTCGTTTAAATATCATGTCGCAAACACGGTTTTCGTTGAAATATGGCTGAGCGGATTGCTTAAACCGGCGATCGTGCGGCGCCAGACAACCAGATGATTCTGCGGCCTTCAGAGCAAAACCCTGCCCCGGAACGATACAAATTATTGGTATTTTAAAACGTCGTTCCGGGGTGAATTGTTTTGCGTGCCGCATAATCATTGCAGTTGGCTGGATGAAGCCGGACGCGCCGAAAAGAGAGGATCGTAAGGAGATACCTCTCCTTACAGGGGGCCAGGGGCGGAGCCCCGGAAAGGCGCTTCCGATTGAAAACAGTAATCGATGAAGCTTCAGCCTGGAGTGATACCATGACACTCCAAACGGTGGGACAAAAGGGAAACCATGCTTCCCTTTTGCCCCACCAAATCCGTAGGAATGTTTACGGATACGGATGCTTAATCACATCGTACGGATCACCTTCGCCGCGAATAGCGGCCCACTCTTCTGCACTTAACCACTCCAGCGGATCACGCTGACTCAGCCTGGCCAGCGCTGCCAGGGCATCGGCCCAGGTGCAGCGGTTGGCAAACAGCAGTCCTTCGGTATCCAGCGTGCCGCCCTGATTAACATAACCCAGTGCAACGGTGCGCTGCGGTCCCAGATCCAGCATACGGCAATGCCCCAGAATAACTTCCGGACGGGTATGCACCATAAACACCCGCTGCTGTACCCGCGCCGGGAATAATGAATCCAGCACCTGCGGGTCAGCCTGAATATTCTGTTCAAATTCATCACGCGCAATACGGAAGCGGCCCGGCTCCAGCAGATAAATCAGCGAGTGAGCCACGCCTTTTTCTTTTAACCGGTCAGACGCTTTTAATGCCTGCTGTAACTGGAATGCACCACAGGCCACCAGCTGCAGATCTGAAGCACAATTTCCACGCACACAGATGGCTCCGTCCTGTACCAGAGCAGCGGCCTGTTTGCCATCAAACACGGCTGGCATGGTGGATTTGGGAACTACCAGATTCCAGATAGTACCCAGATCGCCATAGCAGGCTTTTAAACAGGCCATCGCAGAATTACCGTCGGCCGGGAAAACCACACGCGCCATGTCGGCCATTTCACCCAAGAGGCTTTCGGCCAGGCTAGGGTCCTGATGGCTTTGTTCGTTTTTACCGTTTTCCCAGACGTGCGACGTCGAAATAACCGGAATACCCAACCACGAAGCGGGCTCATCCGCTTCTTTCTGATGACGGGAAAAAATAATACTCTGACGTAAGGCACCCAGCATTTTGGTGGCAAAGGCTTCGTAAGAAACCACCATATTCAGACCCGACTGATTGGCCAGACAGGCACTGACCACGGCCTCTTCATTGAGTGCGGTAATAACACAACCGTCGACCGCTTCGGCGACGCCTTCTTCCGGATCGGTGACGCGGTGTTTTAATAAATCCAGCGTCTGGTTCATACGGTTGGAACGCAATTCATCCGGATTTCCGACACGCACCCGTAAGTGCGGATTCACTTCCACCAGATCGACAAAGTAATTATCGATGGCAGCCATTGGTGCCAGTGATTCTTTTAACCAGTGCGGGTCATGGCGGTTAATGGTTACGGCAACCGGTTGCAGCGGTGTTTTTGGCTGGGTTAATTCGGCCACCGCAGCACGCCATTGATTTTCTTCCTGCCACAATGCTTTGGCACCACGATGGAAAAAATTCAGTGCTTCGTTATCACGACGCGGATTGCTGCCCAATGGTAAACCGTGGGCGGCATTGGTTCCGGCTCCGGGAAAACCGTAGCCTTTAATAGTTTCGGCAATACAATAAGGCAGAGGCAGCGGATAGCTCGCGGCACCACTGGCAACGGTAGCAGCAGCATGGCTTAAATGCTGTTCCATAAAATAAATGGCACAGACAAAGGCAGCCGGATCGCGGCCATCAATAATAAAAGGCGCAAATCCCTGATTACTCAGGTGCTCCATAAACCAGGCACTGCCGCCCTGCTGCGCCACCGTTGTGCGCTGATCAATACGGCGGCCATTGGCGATCATCACCGGGCTAACCAGACCGCTGTCTTCCGCCCGCCACCAGCGTGCCGCCCAGTCGCTGCCGCGCTGTTCTTCAAAGGCACCGTCACTTAAAAAAGCGACCAGACGCTCGCCCGGTAATGGCTGATGCACATACTGCAAACCGGCAAAACCTAAATAACCACCTTCGATTTTTGCCCCGGCAGTATTAACGTTAACGTGGCTGCCCAGTGGTGATAATGGCTTGCCATCGGCGCGTACACGGTAATTATAAAAATCCTGTGCGAAACGGCTTAAGCCTTCATCGGTTAACGGATATTGTTTTTTCCGTTCCGGCAAGGCAGTACCGGATAACAACTGCACGGCATCAATGGCCGCGACACAGTGACCCTGCCCCATCAGCCAGTCACGGTGCTGACCGGTTAAACTGTTAACAGCCAGCAACGCAGCATAAGCCGGAACCATATTCAGCGAGCCACCGGTATGTCCTTGCGGATCACGTTTAAAATCATCGGCGGTTAAGTCACGGCCGTCGAGAAAAACATGTTTGGCGTAGGTCATATGCACAACCAGCCACATTGCCTGATTGGTCAGCTGATCAAGAGCCGTCAGTTTGCGGTAGCATTCTGCTTTATGTTCAATCAGACCGGCTTCCAGCAGGGTGGTCGCCAGCTCAAATACCTGTAACTGGGTAGCTGCGGTATGTTTAATAACACCACACCCGGCGGCCCAGGCGGCAAAGTCTTTATCGTATTCACGATGACTGCGTGCTTCCGCTTCGATTTCCTGAGTTTTATAGCGTTCACTCAGTTTCTGATACAGATTCAGACTCATAATGTCTCTCCTGAAGCAGCCGCAACAGTCAGCATATTCTGAATGGCCGGCACGAGTAACGGGCTGATATCAATGCCGTTGGTCGCATGAGGAATGCAGTTGCAGGTAACAATGCCGGCGATAGGACCGGCGCGCATTTCTTCATCGGCCGACGGAACACCAGGCCCGCCTTCGGCAAACACCGCATGCACGCCAATGCACAGTGGCTTATTCAATCCCTGCGCAATCAGTTCATCGGCGGTACGCAGCATGGTACGACCGGTTGAAATAATATCGTCCACCAGAACCGGCTGATGACCGGCATAGGTTTGTACATCCGGTATATGAATGGCGACATCACGGTCACCACTGCGGGTTTTACGCAGTACCAGATAATCACATCCGGCTATATGGGCAACGTCTTTTGCCCATTGCTCACTCTCTTCATCCGGGCCGATCACCAGTGGTTTATTCACATTCTGTTTCAGGTACTGGCCGATGCTGTCGGTGGCATGCAGGGCCTGCGCCGGAATGGAATAAATTTCACTCAGGCTGTGGTAACGATGCAGATGCGGATCAATGGTAATTAAGTAATCAAAATTCTGATTAATAAGCTCAGCAAAGTATTTTGAAGTTAAACACTCACCCGGCTGAAAGCGGATATCCTGACGCATATAAGCGAGATAAGGCGCTACCAGACCAATTCGGCGCGCGCCGAATTCGCGCAGATGGCGTGCCATAAACCACAGCGCCAGAGCCTTATCGCTGGGCTGGTGCAGCTGACAAAGTACGATAACATCGTCACCCTGAATAATATCCGGCAAATTAAAATAGAGTTCACCATCGGGAAAATGCCGGCTTTCCAGAGCCAGCAGCCGGGTTTCTGTACCTGCCTTGCTGAGTTGTTGCGCCAGCGACTCCGCCAGCGACTCATGCCCGTCAAGGCAGAGGAGATGTGTTGTCATAATATTTCTGCCTGTCGTTTTATTATCAGGAAACCGGTGAACGCTGAGGTTCTCCGGCTCCTTTGTTTTTTTAAACCATTTGCTCTTCGATGCGGATAACATCGGTATGGCCATCAAGAAAATCCAGCGCATACGCCAGCTCACCCGGCGCCTCTGCATGCAGGGTAAATAACGGTGCTCCGGCTTCCACCTCATCACCCAGCGTCACATGCAATTCAATACCAGCGGCCTTGGCATTCGGTGCTCCGGCAAGGGATGCCAGACGGGCAATAAAGCGGTTATTGAAGTAGGCAACCACACCGCTGTTCGGGGCGCGGATACAATGGGTAAATTCGGCGACCGGCGGTTCGCTGAAACCGCCCTGCGCCATACAGATGGCTTCGAACTTTTTCATCGCACTGCCATCCAGCAGCGTGCGTTGCGCCAGAGCATAGCCCTGACCGGTAGCGGCTTTTTCGCCCATTTCCAGCAGAATACCGGCCAGTTGCAGGGATTTTTCCCGTAGGTCCTGCGGTGCATGGCCGTCATTGCGCAGCACCTGCAGAATATCCCGCGCTTCCAGCGCAGGACCTATACCACGACCAATAGGCTGATTACCGTCGGTAATAACCGTGCGCACATCCAGTCCCAGTGCTGCGCCGGTTTTTTCCAGCAATTGCTTTAGAGTCTGCGCCATGGATTGCGAACGCACCTTGGCGGTTGGGCCAACAGGAATGTCGATCAGCACCTGTCTGGAACCCGCTGCGACTTTCTTGGAAATTACTGAAGCCACCAGCTGGCCTTCGCTGTCGAGGTCCAGTGCCCGCTCTACGCGGATAACAATATCGTCGGTCGGGCTGAGGCTGACCGAACCGCCCCATGCCAGACAGCCACCCTCCTGCTCAACCACTTCACGCATATGCCCGAAGCTCATCGCTACCGTGGTCATGCTCTCCATGGTGTCGGCGGTTCCTGCCGGTGAAGTAATGGCACGGCTGGAGGTTTTTGGCATCAGCAGCCCATTGGCAGCCACAATGGCGACTACAATCGGCGTGGTACGGTTACCTGGCAGACCGCCCACACAATGTTTATCCATCACTTTGTCGGATGACCAGTCAAAGCGCTGGCCACTGCCAACCATTGCGCGGGTAATGGCAATGGTTTCATCAAGGTCAAGGCGGTCGCCGGCGCAGGCGGTAACAAAGGCTGACAGCTGAATATCGCTGTAGTGGCCGGCTTTGATATCTTCGATAATGGCTTTTGCAGACTCGGCATTGAAGCGCTGACCGTAGAGTTTCCCGCGTACAAAAGACATAGACTCGACCGGACGGGCATGATGAAAGCGCGCCGGCACGCCATCGGCAGGGCAATCCAGCCGGTGCCATGCGGCTTCCGACAGGCCGGCTTCTTCGTGGGATAATAAATCGCTGCACACCAGAACCAGAGTGGCGATAACGCTCTGTTCGCCACAGTGCACTTCTACCCGGCTATGCGCATAAAATCCCTCTGAAATTGCCACCTGACAATCCTGGCGCATATAAACCACCGGCTCCTGATGCGTGTTAATTCCGAGCCGTCGCAGATGTAAGAAGTCGAGCTGAGTATCCATAAATACACCCTATTTAGCAGTATGCAGTGTAGGCCCGTGCGCAGCCCATCACCTTGCGGTAAATCAACGATTGCTCTGACAGCGTTTCCCATGCTTCGTTGTATCTGCCAGAATGATTTTTCACTTCACTCATGATAAAGGAAACACTGAGAAATTCGTGGGTAAAAAACCGTCCTGCGGTGCCTTGCCTGTTAAAGAATGACCTCGTGTTCCGCAAGGAATATCCCTATGCAGAGTCCGTTTCAGGTTCAGTTTATCGGCGCTACCGGTACCGTTACCGGTTCCAAGTATCTGGTTAAATATGATCGCTACAAAATTCTGATCGACTGCGGTTTATTTCAGGGAATAAAAAATGTCCGCCGCCGTAACTGGAATGAGCTGCCTTTTCCGGCCGACCAGGTTGATGCCGTATTACTTACCCATGCTCATATCGATCACTCCGGTTTTTTACCGGCATTGATGAAGCGCGGTTTTCACGGCCCGGTTTATTCATCCGAAGCTACTCATGCACTCTGCAAAGTACTGCTTCCGGATGCCGGTTTTCTGCAGGAAGAAGATGCGCGTTATGCCAACAAAAAGAAATTTTCAAAGCATGATCCGGCAGAACCGCTTTACACCGAAGAAGACGCACGCAAAGTTCTGAAGCAATTTAAAGATGTTCCTCAGGGAGAAACCCTGACTCTTCCCGGCGGTATGACCGCACAGTTTATTCCCGCCGGACACATTCTTGGCGCGACCTCTATCCGTCTGGAATTTCAGGGAAAAAGCATTACCTTTACCGGTGATGTTGGTCGCAGTAACGATGCCATTATGTATCCGCCACAGCCACTTCCGGCCACCGATTATCTGGTGGTGGAATCAACCTATGGCGACCGCCGCCACGAAGAGATTGATGCCGAGGAAGCCATTGCCGACGTGATTAACCGCACCTATAAGCGCGGCGGTATTGTATTAATGCCGGCTTTTGCCGTCGGACGTGCGCAGCTGGTTTTACATTACCTGCAGCGCCTGCGTGATCAGCAACGTATTCCATCATTGCCGGTGTATCTGAACAGCCCGATGGCAATCCGTGCGACCTCTATTTTCTTCAGCCATCACGATCTGCATAAACTGACAGAAGACGACTGCAGCCGTATGGATGATATGACCATCTATGTAAAAACCACCGAAGAATCCATCGCTCTGGTGGAAAAGAAAACACCGGCCATTATTATTTCCGCCAGCGGTATGGCCAGCGGTGGGCGTGTTCTTCACCATCTGAAGGCTCTGGTATCTGATCCGCGTAACAGTATTCTGTTTCTTGGTTATCAGGCAGCCGGTACCCGTGGCGACAGTCTGACCAAGGGGGCGGACCATATTAAAATTCATGGCCAGTACTGTCAGGTTCAGGCTGAGATAGCCAACCTCCAGGCTTTATCCAGCCATGGGGATTATGTGGAAATATCGGACTGGCTGAAGAAAATGCCCGGCAAACCACGCAAAGTCTTTATTACTCACGGTGAAAGCTGTGCCGCCGACGCCATGCGCCGGCATTTAAAAGACGAGTTTAACTGGGAGGTGGAAGTACCTGAATATCTGGATATTGCCTTGCTGGATTAATCCCTGATAAAGCAGCCGGGAAAACCGGCTGCTTGCCATTATTTTATAGCAACTTGTCTCTCCCATATCGCTGATACGCCTGTTACTATCGGTAATACACACATCGCCGGTAAGCCTCCATGCGTTATTCTGTTTACAAAATTGATGCCTTTATCCGCCAATCTGTTAACGGTTTCAGTGGCAACCCTGCCGCCATCGTACCGCTGGAAGAGTGGCTGAATGAGGAGCAGATGCAGGCCATTGCGGCCGAAAACAATCTGTCTGAAACCGCCTTCTTCGTTAAAAACAGCGACGGTATTTACCATATTCGCTGGTTCACTCCGACGACAGAAGTGGATCTTTGTGGACATGCGACACTGGCGGCCGCCTGGGTTATCCGTAATGAACTGCAGGATTTGCGCGAGATTATCCCATTCTCGACTCAGGAAGCCGGCAATCTGACCGTGCGCGCACTGCGCAGTAATGGCGGCGACAATACTATGCTACAGCTGGATTTTCCGGCGCGCCCGGGAGAGATGATTAACAATCCGCTGCTGCAGCAACAGCTGGAACAAGCCCTTGGTCAGAAGGTGGTCGCCATCTGTAATGCCCGCGATATGTTGGTTGAGCTGGAAAGTGAGCAGGCTCTGCGCAACTGCCGCCCCAACCAGGCACTGCTCAGCCAGTTAGAAACCTTTGCCGTCATGATAACCGCCCGCAGTGACAGCGAAGGCTATGATTTTGTCAGCCGCTTCTTCGCTCCGCGTCAGGGTCTGGATGAAGATCCGGTAACCGGTTCGTCGTTCTGTACACTGACCCCTTACTGGAGCGAAAAACTGGGCAAAACCCAGCTCAACGGCTGGCAGTGCTCGGCCCGTGGCGGAGATGCCATGCTACAGCTGGAACACGATCGGGTGCTGATTGCCGGACGTTGCTTTGCCTATATGAAAGGTGAGTTCTGCCTGCCGGGTGAAACCGCCTGAGGCGATAAAAGAACGGGTTAATGACGCTTTTATAAGGTGATAATCCGGCATATTTTTGTCACGATCCGGTAGCGCTACGCTCACTGGGGATCGTGACAGGATATTCCGCCGATTAAATCAGCCACACATCTGACGCTGCATAAATCTGCCGCTATAGTAGCTCTTACGCGCTCAGAATCTGTGAGATTTCCTGCATGAACATCCTGCCTTCATCCGGCTTAACTGGCTATAACAGCAGCCCTGTCAGTCCGCTGAAAGCTTCTGGCACTTCTGCACCTGCCCTGGCGAAAAAGCCGGACAGCCTGGCAGCGGAGACTGTTGAAAAGACAGCACGAATTAACAGCCGGGATGACAGTCAGCGTTCCCGTACTCAGGCTGACAGCAATCCGCTTAACCCCGCCGCTGAAGCAGCAGCAACAACTACAGCAACAGCGGAATATCTGCCTGTACGTGACGACAACAGCGAGAGTCCCGGCATCAGCACACGCAGTCTGGTCAGTGATCCGCAGCGTCCCGAAATACAGGCATTCCTGAATACCTCAGCAAGCGACGGCACATCCCGTCGCGGTCGCTTTATTGATATTCAGGCCTGAACTGAGCCCCGTAAAGAACTCAGCTTTCTGATTTAGGCCTGCCCTTAGCCAGAGCCTCAGCTGTACGCCCGCCCTCTATAATGGTTGCTCCTTTTGAGATAATGGTTGAGGTCGTTTGCAGACCAACCGCCACTGCCGTCATAACAGCTCCGGAAATAACCTCACCTTTTATCAGATTACTGGCAATGATCACACAGATCGTTGCCGCGATAGAAATCAGGCTGCCAACACCCGAAGCAGCTTCAAGGCCAATTCCCCACAAATGCTCATCGTTGCCATTGTTACCATGGGAAATCGCATGCTCGACGATGTTATAGACAGCGTATCCCAGCAAGCCAACACCGGCGATAATCGATAATACATTCAGTATCGTATTTACAACGTAGCCTGGTATTTTGAGTATTATTTTGACGACAACACCGATAATAGCGATCAGCATTGCAACGGCGATAATGGCAAATATCAATATTACCAGACCAGTATTTTTAGCCTTCTCATCCGCATTTAAAGACTCGCCAGATGGAATACGTATTCCCTCATATATTTCATAAAACAGCGTAACAATTTTCTGTGTAAGAACGAGCAATACCGGTATCAGTGTCATAATCATAACAACGACTCCTGCCGGACCGGAACTTGTGGTGGTAATCTCTGCAACCGTTGCAACAGGCTGGGCCGTCATTCCAACCAGAATACCGGCAAGTGCAGCAATAATAGTCAGTGCGGCCATTATCTCCAAAAAACCATAGATATTCTTAAAACTGTCCGAAGGATCTGTGGATTCATCAGAAACAGCGGCAGCACCAAGCGATCTGTGTTTAACTTTCTTCCTGGGTCCCCCGACTGAAGAAAAATCCATTACCGCAGGAAGGTTATCGACCCACGGTATATATTCCTCGTTCATTTCGGATGTCACAATTGCTTTTCCTGAAACAATTTTCCAGATAGCAGTACCGATAAAAGCAAATGGTAAGGTAATAATGTCAAAATAAGAAAGCTTCCGTTCATTATCGCCAGACCAAAGCTGGACCAGCGTATTCAGAACCGGAATATCAATTTTACTTTCAAATGCTTCAAACAAACGGGAAAGAAGAATATCAATCAGTTTAACAGCCGCTTCAAGAACGTCTCCTGCAAGCTTAGCGATCGTTTTTATAACACCTTTTAATAACCGGATAATCTCCAGTGGCATGGAACTCAGCTTTTCAAGAAACGAGCTGTCCGAGCTGAGTTTATCGCCGATATCACGAATCACTCCAGCCACATCTTTTTCATAGTTTGAGCGGAGTTTCTTCAGTAAATTATTGATTACATCCGCTTCAGTTTTCTCTGCACTGACATCAGGACTCGCTTCATCAAACTTACCCTGATTTCCGCCCATAACATCACTACCCGCTCTGTTGGTTTTAACCAGAGCTGAAGGTGCCGGAATATCAACCCCGCCAAAAGACATCCCCTGTTCTGCACTTGCTGAGCGTACATTTTTTGCTTTTTGCGACTGATCGATCAATGAATCAAGGTGTTCATCAATAATATCAATATGCCTTTGATACTCCGAGTTCATCCTCGTCCCAAGCTTCACAAGATTGGAAGAAGTTGTCATGAATCCGGATTTGATAGTACTTTGTAAAGCATCGTTGGCAGCAAAGACGTCTTTGCCACCAAAAACAAAACTGACGGCATCAAGGATTTTTTTCCCTATATCCTTTACCACGTCGCCCAGTTTTTCGAACACCTCTGAGAGAAAGTCTGCCAGCGCTTCAAAACCATCAACGATGCTGTCAAACACACTGTTGGTAAATTTCAGGATTTCATTACCGGTCTGAATCAGGAATTCAACACTGGCATCAAAAACCCGAACCACCATTTGCTTAATATCATTAAATCCCTGGCGGATATGATTCAGGATATCTCCGGCAAACCCTTCCAGTGGAGCAGCACTCAGTGTATTCCCAACTGAGGTTTCATCGACAAACAAACCATTCCCCTGAGAGCTGAGCCGATACTGTTTCCGCAGCGTTCCGTCACAGTTCACTCCCCGCTTCGACTTACTGGCTGCATCACCATAGCTCTTAATCAGTTGATTAACCGCTGTGCGGTGCTCCGCCGGAGCAAGCTCGGCGATACTTTTACTGACATTAAAGCCTTTGGCATTACCGGCAAGGCGTTCACTGAGACGGCCATTAGGATAAACCCTGATGGCCGCAGCATCCGCCGTATTCACGGTAAATACCGGCGCTTTTAAACCATCAGCCGGAATAACGCCGCGGATACGACCATAACCATTACTGGTAAGAGTTAACGGCAGTCTTGGTCCCACGCGATAGGTCACACCATCGATATACAGCAGACAAGGGGTATCGCTGGTTAATGTAATTTCCCGGTGTGGACAGGGAATAAAGTTCGCATCTGTAACCTCAATATCAACGACATGCGCATTTATCGGGGTTACTCCGGCTAAATCGGAGGTGGCTACCGCAAGCTCATTGGTCGTCCAGCTGTAAGTCTGGGGATGCTGACGCTTGAACTCTATTTTTCCGGCCTGCGGCGAAACCTGAAACAGCTCCGCACCGTCAGGCATAATTCTCGGACAGGCGATGTCGCTGACCTGATCACCCAGACATACCCAGGAGCTCTGAGACGCATGGGCATCCAGACGTAACAGCCACAGCGTATTCTGACCTGCCGGTGTTGCAAAAATGGCAAGGCTCGCATCAGTGCTCCCCGGGTGTCCTACGACACCGATACTTAAGCGGTCAATGTCAGCGGGGCCTGCCTCCTGCAGAAGCGAACGATAACCCGGCTGGGCTGAGTGAATATTTTCCAGAATCCCCAGATCACCAGAAGGCTGATGAACCAGCAGGGCATCCTCAGGTCCGGCAGGAGCGGAAAAAATTCTGGCTGAAGATAAATCGACACCCTGACTGTCAACCAGTACAGAACCACGATCAAAACTTAAACGTGGCTGCGCATAAAAGCGGCTGACAGGTAATACTCTGGTAGTGTGGAATTCAATTTTCCCGTTACGCAACCGCAGCAATGTGTAGCGGTTTTCATCACTATCAGCTTCACCGTCCAATGGTGTTGCCAGCTGATAGATACTGGCATTTTCAATACCATCCCAATTCGGAATTTCATGATCGCTGTCGTGCAGGGTATCAAAGGCAATATCCTGATGAGTGATTGCCGACAGATCAGCCGGTTTCCGCGGAATAATCATGAAGAATTCTTCTTCTCCGCGCGCTAACTCCGGATCGCCAAATCCGCGGGTGACGCCGTACATAACGTGCTGGCCGTCATTGCGGCGATGAATGGACAGCTGACGAACCGAGGACAGTACGGAACGTGCATCATCTCCTCTGTGATCCCATTTTTTTTCTTGCCAGACGGGCCGGCCATTCTCCATAACCGACCAAAGGATTTTAACGCTGTAGCTGTTCTGCGATGACGGTGACTGATACTGAACAAATAAATAGGTAATGCCATTCTGATGAAAACCGCTCAGCTCACGCACACCGCTGAGCAGCTTTTCTTTACTGCCCGGATCATAAACATCTTCCAGCGGAGTTTCTTCATGTGACCAGCCTGAGGCGCTGGTTTCATCTTCAAAGTAATGCATCAGAATAGTCTGAGTGGCATTTTTTAAATCCGGATGAGGCTGCTGGCGTACACCGATAAGATCGGTTTTATGGCGAGTGTCATTATCCTGAGAACGGTGAATAGCAATAAGCTTATTACGCGAGTCGGCAGCTACCGGAGTCCGCTTGATAGCAAGATGCTCCATCATGGTATCGACGCTGGCATTAATAGATAGCGGTAATTTATAAACTGAATGTGCGGGATTCATAGGCTTGGCTCCTTGCAGGGGCCTGCTACAACAGGCCCTGATTATGTGGGTAATGTCCGTTTATTCCTGAACCTTGCAAAACTTAAGCTGTACATAAGAGAAAATCATCGACGCGTATTCGGTCTTTCCTTCTACTTTCGAAGAGCCTTTGCTCAGTCCCTTCAAATGATCTTTGTAGGGCAGAAAAGTCGAGGTATCCATATCCCAGGTATTCAGGGAAACAGGAATATCAACTCGGTGGAAATGCTCTGGCTTTCCTTCTGACTTTAATGGCTCAGCTCCGAATGCTGTGCCACTTAAAGGTTTTTCTGAACCCGGCTTTTGCTCAGGCAATCCGACAAGAAAACGACCGGCGGAAGACGCGACATTGTATAGTCCCGTTGGGCAGGAAAAGCTCTTTGAAAATACCCCCATACCGGCCGGAAGTTCAGCCACATTAACGGTATTGCTTTCTTTATGACAGGGACGCAGATAGACATAAGGCATCAGAATTTCAAACGATTTTGCGGGAACATCAGTGCGGACCGCATCATCGCTCAGGCGCTCAATTTCCCGCAGAGATGACTTGGCCACATCGGTTTTATGAAAGGGGTTTAAAAAATAAGGATCATCCGTGTGGTTAACTTCCAGGCTGATGTTGTTTTCTTTACCCGGCATATTAAAAAATAATTTATGCGCATGGTTAACCCAGTTCGGGTCTTCATCAACCACAGCAGCAACACTGGTTGCCACTGCATCCCTTGGCAAGGGCAACGCAGTACGTCCTTTATTGCCAATCAAAGGTTCATACAGTGCCCAGCCTGTAGGACAAGAGCCGCCGGTAAACCACTGCACGGTATTGCGCGGGAGGAAAATACTCTGCGATGGTTCTCCGGTTTTGGGAACGTCTTCCTGACAAATAAGGTACTGAATATAGGGCATCGCACCGTCAGAGGTATCACTCCAGCCATTAACATTAACGCTACTGTTGTCTACCCTCGCGTGGGGACCACTGATTAAACCCAGCCCTTCTCTTGCCAGGGGGAGATCAGCCTGTATTTTATGACGATGAAGGGGGGCTTTGGCGTCAGCAATAGCATCACCTTTGCGGGTTCCGATCAGTTTTGTATTGTCGGTGCCACGAATCAGATAGCCTTTGGCTGGTTTATATTCACTCCAACCAGCAGGACAGACTTCAGATTCAACAGGAAAAAATGCGACCATCCGTGCGTCACTGGCATTAGCCGACGCGATAACCGGATTAATAAAGAAAAGTACAGTCAGTATTCCTGGCAGGATATATTTCATTTACAGCTCCATTTGTAATCCTTTACGGTAAAAACCATAAAGAGGTAACCACGGGGCTTTAGAAATACACCAATATCGCTCCCCTAACATCCTCCAAAAGGATGGAGCGATTGATCATTTAAAGACAATGACAATGAACATTATCTATCCGGGTCAGTGAGCGGATTTTCAGTCTATAAATATCAGAAATATGGCTTAGATTCTGAGTGATAATCGGAAGTGCTGAAGCAGTAGGATCGCATATATTCTTTATAAAGATTAAGGCACAAGACCTCATATAAAAGGGAATTAACAGACTCACAGTTAATAAGCACAGACCATGAAATTGCTACTTATTTCATAAAATATAAGTGCTATTGAAGAAATCGTGACAGAACATAAATAGAAAACAGTTATATCTACGGATAAATGTCCACAAAAAAACCGCCGCGGCTTGCACCGGGGCGGTTTTTTTAACTCAGAAAGAATTAAGCAGGCTGCTCAATACCTTTCATGGTCAGCTTGATACGGCCTTTAGGATCAACATCGGCAACGTGTACGTTAACGATCTGACCTTCGGTCAGGAAGTCAGACACGTTCTCTACGCGATCTTCGCTGATCTGGGAGATATGCAGCAGACCATCTTTACCAGGCAGAACGGTAATGAAGGCACCGAAATCAACGATCTTGCTGACTTTACCGGTGTAGGTGGTACCTACTTCGATTTCAGCAGTGATGGCTTCGATCATTTGACGGGCAGCATCAGACGCTTCTTTGCCAGCAGCGAAGATCTTGATTTCGCCGTTGTCGTTGATGTCGATAGACGCACCGGTCTTCTCGGTGATATCACGGATAGTCGCGCCACCTTTACCAATCACGTCACGGATCTTGTCAGACGGGATCTTCATGGTAGACATGGTCGGAGCATTTTCCGCCAGTTCTTTACGTGGCTCAGCAATCACGGTGTTCATCTGCTCAAGGATGGTAAAGCGCGCAGCTTTGGCCTTCTCCAGAGCGATTTCCATGATTTCTTCGGTGATACCTTCGATCTTGATATCCATCTGCAGAGCAGTGATACCTTCGTCAGTACCGGCCACTTTAAAGTCCATATCGCCGAGGTGATCTTCGTCACCCAGGATATCGGTCAGAACGGCAAACTTGTCGCCTTCTTTAATCAGACCCATGGCGATACCGGCAACAGGCGCCTTGATCGGTACACCGGCGTCCATCAGAGACAGAGAGGCACCACACACAGAAGCCATGGAAGAAGAACCATTGGATTCCGTGATTTCCGATACCACACGAATGGTGTACGGGAATTCATCATGGCTTGGCATCATCGCCTGGATACCACGACGGGCTAAACGGCCATGACCGATTTCACGACGGCCAGGAGCGCCCAGACGGCCAGCTTCACCCACAGAGTATGGAGGGAAGTTGTACTGGAACAGGAACGGATCGTCTTTCGCACCGTGCAGGAAGTCGATCATCTGCGCATCACGGGTTGAACCCAGAGTGGTGACAACGATGGCCTGAGTTTCACCACGGGTGAAGATGGCTGAACCGTGGGTGGTTTTCAGCACACCGGTTTCAATGGTCAGCGGGCGCACGGTGTCGTTATCACGACCGTCGATACGCGGCTGGCCTTCGATCACGCGGTTACGCACCACTTCGTACTTCAGCTCGCCAACCATTTCAGCGATTTCGTCAGCGGAGAAACCTTCTTCGCCTTCACCAGCAGCCAGTTTTTCAACGGCGGCTTTTTTCACTTCGTCCAGACGGGCGTAACGGGCCATTTTGTCGGAGATGGTGTAAGCCTCACCGATACCAGCGGCGGCTTCGGCTTTAACCGCTTCGTACAGTGCGGTGTTTTTGGCTTCTGCAGTCCAGTCCCACTTCTGTACACCCAGCTCTTCAACCCACTCGTTGATGGCAGTGATGGCAGACTGGAAACCGGTGTGGGCGAACAATACCGCACCCAGCATTTCGTCTTCGGTCAGTTCCTGAGCTTCGGATTCAACCATCAGCACAGCGTCTTTGGTACCGGCCACAACCATGTCCAGCAGGGAATCCTGCATCTGGGTTTGGGTTGGGTTCAGCATGTAGCCGTCTTCTTCAGTGAAGCCAACGCGGGCACCACCGATAGGGCCATTGAACGGCACACCGGATACTGCCAGAGCAGCAGAGGTGGCGATCATGGCGCAGATATCCGGGTCCACTTCTTTTTCAGAAGACATAACGGTCAGGATAACCTGAACTTCGTTCATGAAACCTTCCGGGAACAGCGGACGGATAGGACGGTCAATCAGACGGGAAGTCAGGGTTTCTTTTTCTGAAGGGCGGCTTTCGCGCTTCAGGAAGCCACCAGGAATACGGCCGGCGGCGTACATTTTTTCCTGATAGTGAACAGACAGCGGGAAGAAATCCTGGCCTGGTTTAGTGCTTTTGGCAGCAACAACAGTGGCCAGCACCTGGGTTTTACCCATGGTTGCCAGTACTGCGCCATCGGCCTGACGGGCTACACGGCCGGTTTCCAGGGTGATGGTGTCGTTACCGAACTGAAAGGTTTTGGTCTTAGCAACAGGTTTTGTGCTCATGTATTCGTATTTCCTTAAATTTACCGATAAACCTGCTGACTGCCGGTACTTCTAAATATTAACTCTGCTCTGACAGACGCTGTCTTGCCGGAGCAGAACGATGCGTGTGCAAAGCCAATATTTAGAAGCACCACCACATTCCTGTGAATAGTGGGGTTGGCACCACAGCTTGGCAGGTAGTTGTTATTCCGCAGAAGCAGAACAGGATAGCCTGACTGGCCAGATACAACAAAAGCCCCGTAGGGCTTTTGCTGCAAGCTTGAGATCTTAGCGACGCAGACCCAGACGACCGATCAGTGCGGTGTAACGGGCAGCATCTTTACGCTTCAGGTAGTCCAGCAGCTTACGACGCTGGTTAACCATGCGGATCAGACCACGACGTGAGTGGTGATCTTTACCGTGTTCTTTGAAGTGGCTCTGCAGACCAACGATGTTGTGGGTCAGCAGTGCAACCTGAACTTCAGGAGAACCGGTATCGCCTTCAGCAGTTTGATACTCTTTTACAATCTCAGCTTTAGTAGCAGCAGTTAATGCCATCTTTACTTACTCCATGAATGTGCGCGGACATCTGTAGAAGTCCGGGATTATATGATCATCGTCACCGTGCACATTAACAGTGAGATGCGTGCCGCCTGATGGCGACGGTTGAAGCAAAACTTCCGGTCAGGGCAGTGTCACCTGCAGCAAACGCTGTGGTTTTACCTTGCCTTCTTCAATGCGGCCAATGCCAAGCAGTTGCCGGACGCCTGATTCAACGGCCCACAATTGTACAGAAGGACTGGCGGGCAGGCCAGTACTGACTGGCTGTCCATGCAGGATTTTATCCGCTTCCGCCAGTGTCAGAGCCACTTCCGGCAAGTCGGGCAAAGCGGTTTCGGTCGGCAGCAGTAACGCATCCAGTGCGTCATACCCCTGCTCGGCCGCGTCCTGCACCTGCTCCAGCGTGACCATCTGCCCGGCGTGGTAAGGCCCGCAGAGAGTACGGTGCAGCTTGCTGACATAAGCGCCGCAACCAATCGCCTGACCGATATCTTCCACCAGTGTGCGGATATAGGTGCCTTTCGAGCAGCGCACCGACAGATCCAGCTCGGTGGCACGCTGCTCGCGCAGCAGCAGTTCATAGATGGTGATGATACGGCGCTTTTTCTCAGCGACCGCACGGATATCTTCTTCACTCATACCCTGACGCGCCAGCTCATACAGCGGCTTGCCATCGAGCTTCAGCGCTGAAAACATCGGCGGCACCTGCTCGACAGCGCCACGGAAGCGATCGAGCACCGCTTCCACTTCAGCATGGGTCAGCGGCGGCACTTCGGCGGTCGCAATCACCTCGCCTTCGCCGTCACCACTGGAGCGGATTTCGCCCAGCAGCGCGGTGGTGTCGTAGCCTTTGTCAGACTCCAGCAACAGCTGTGAAAACTTAGTGGCCTCTCCCAGGCAGATCGGCAGTACGCCGGTTGCCAGCGGATCCAGCGCGCCGGTATGGCCAGCCTTCTGGGCGCCGAACAGGAATTTCACCCGTTGCAGCACCTGATTGGAAGACAGTCCCAGCGGCTTATTGACCACCAGAATGCCGCTGACCGCACGGCCTTTTTTTCCACGCGCCATGTATCAGCCCTGATTGTCAGATGAGTCGGCATCATCCTGATGATGGGCTTTATCTTCTTCCAGCGCTTTCTTGATCAGGCCGGTCAGGTGGTGACCACGGTCCATGCTCTCATCGTAATGAAAACGCAGGTGCGGCGTAATGCGGGTGCGCATAATACGCGCCAGTTCGTTACGCAGGTAACCGGCCGCATCGTTCAGAATGGCTGAAGTCTGTTTGCGGATTTCGGCATCGGTTTCGCCTTTGGCGCCCATCACGGTGAAGTAGATGTCGGCATAGCCCAGGTCTTTGGCAACTTTTACGTAGTTCAGTGTGACCATACCCAGACGCGGGTCTTTCATCTCAAACTGAATCATATGAGCCAGGTCGCGCTGAATCTGTTCACCCAGGCGCGAGGTACGGCTGTAATCTTTTGGCATATTTAAATCCTCTGTTACCCAGCGGCAGGCATGTGTACAGCTCTGGCGCTGGTCTGTCAGAGACAGCAAAGCCCGACACTAAGCCGGGCTTTGCTGTCGGGGCCCGGAGGCCCGTTACAGGTGCTGGTGCAGATCAGAGTGTACGGGCAATTTCACGTACATCGAACACTTCGATCTGGTCGCCCGGACGGACGTCCTGATAGTTCTTCACACCGATACCACATTCCATACCCTGACGTACTTCGGCAACGTCATCTTTGAAGCGGCGCAGGGATTCCAGCTCGCCTTCATAGACCACAACGTTGTCGCGCAGTACGCGGATCTTCTTGTGACGGTAAACAACACCATCAATCACCATACAGCCGGCAATCTGGCCGAATTTCGGTGAGTTGAAGACATCACGGACTTCAGCAATACCGGTGATTTCTTCACGCAGTTCCGGCGCCAGCAGACCAGCCATGGCCTGTTTAACGTCGTCCAGCAGATCGTAAATCACGCTGTAGTAGCGCATATCCACGCCGTTATTCTCGACCACTTTCTTCGCTGCGTTATCCGCACGAACGTTGAAGCCGAACATAACCGCACCGGAGGCAACCGCCAGGGTCGCGTCAGTTTCGGTGATACCACCAACACCGGAAGATACGACGTTTACGCGTACTTCGTCGGTCGCCAGTTTCTGCAGGGAGGCCACAATGGCTTCCAGCGAACCACGAACGTCGGTTTTAACAACCACGTTGAGGTTAGCAACCTGACCTTCACCCATACCGCTGAACAGGGCATCCAGTTTGGCTGCCTGCTGACGCTGCTGTACCAGTTCTTTCATTTTGTTTTCACGGAATTCAGCCACTTCACGGGCTTTCTTCTCGCTTTCAACAACCATGAAGTTGTCACCGGCTTCCGGTGTACCGTTCAGGCCGAGGATCTCAACCGGAATGGACGGACCAGCATCGTTCACCTGCTGACCATTTTCGTCCAGCAGTGCACGGGCGCGACCGTAACAGGTACCCGCCAGAACGATGTCGCCTTTTTTCAGCGTACCGTTCTGAACCAGCAGGGTTGCAACCGGACCACGTCCTTTATCCAGACGGGACTCAACCACAACGCCCTGGCCAGGACCGGTGAAGTGCGCTTTAAGCTCCAGAATTTCGGCCTGCAGCAGAACCGCTTCAAGCAGATCATCAATACCCTGACCGGTGTGCGCAGATACCGGGATAAACGGAACGGTACCGCCCCAGTCTTCCGGCAGTACGTCACGGGCGGACAGTTCGCTCTTCACACGCTCAGGGTCGGCGGCTTCTTTATCCATTTTGTTGATGGCAACCACGATCGGCACATCAGCGGCTTTCGCGTGCTGGATGGCTTCTTCGGTTTGCGGCATCACACCATCGTCCGCAGCCACCACCAGGATGACAACGTCGGTAGACTGAGCACCACGGGCACGCATCGAAGTAAACGCGGCGTGTCCCGGAGTATCCAGGAAGGACACCATGCCGTGATCGGTTTCTACGTGGTAAGCACCGATGTGCTGAGTGATACCACCGGCCTCACCGGATACCACGCGGGTACGACGGATATAGTCGAGCAGCGAGGTTTTACCATGGTCAACGTGACCCATTACGGTAACCACCGGTGCACGTGGCTGTTCATCGCCTTCGTAAGAAACGGATTCGGTAACGGCCACTTCCAGCGCGTTATCGGCAATCAGCTTGGTCACTTTGTGACCCATTTCTTCAACCACCAGGGTGGCTGTGTCCTGATCCAGAATCTGGTTAATGGTCGCCATAACGCCCATTTTCATCAGGGTCTTGATCACTTCACCGGCTTTAACCGCCATTTTCGATGCCAGATCGGCAACGGTAATGGCTTCCGGCAGTTCAACTTCGTGAACAACAGGCGCGGTAGGACGGGTAAACGCGTGCTCATTGGCAGACTGCTGACGGCCACGGCCACCTTTCATCTTGCCCTTGCCGCCACGACGTGAACGGTTGCGGTCGTCTTCACCACCATCGGTGAAGCGGCTGTTTTCACGCAGATCAACACGTTTTTTGTCGACGGTTTTATTCGACTTTTTACGGTTTTCTTCCTGACGAGCCTGAGCAGCTTCAGCTTCAGCACGTTTCTGTGCTGCGTCTTCTTCGACGGTAGCAGGCTTGGCTTTAGCAGCAGGCTTGGCATTAGCGGCTGGCTTTTCAGCAACAGCAGCTTCTGCGGCCGACGCTTCTGCTGCAGCAGGGGCCTCAGCAACAACGGCTGCCGGAGCTTCTTCTGCAACCGGAGCGGCAGGAGCTTCTGCAGCAACCTGGGCGGCGGCTTCAACACGTGCAGCTTCTTCTTTCGCTTTTTCAGCTTCCAGATCCAGCTCTTCACGTTTTACATACGTGCGTTTTTTACGAACTTCAATGGCGACGGCTTTCTTGCCACCCTGACCCGTTTTCAGGGTCGTGGTGACTTTACGCTTCAGCGTAATTTTGTTCGGCGTTGCCGCTGCTTCACCATGGCTTTTCTTCAGAAAAAGCAGCAAAGACTGTTTCTGATCATCAGAAACAGACTGACTGGCTGCGGTTTGTGGCAACCCCGCTTCTTTCATTTGGGACAATAAGCGCTCAACGCTTGTCCCTACCACGTCGGCGAGTTCTTTAACTGTTACATCTGCCATACGTTTCTCCTATGCCGAGCAGTGGTTAGTCGTTGCCCTCAAACCAGGGCTTGCGTGCGGTCATAATCAATTCCGCCGCTTTTTCTTCAGTCATCTGTTCAATGTCCAACAGGTCATCGATGGATTGCTCGGCCAGATCTTCCATCGTACAAATGCCTTTACTTGCCAGAACCAGTGCCAGGTGTTTCTCCATTCCTTCCATGTTCAGCAGATCGTCCGCCGGCTGGGAATTTTCCAGTTTTTCTTCGGAAGCAATGGCCTGAGTCAGCAGTACGTCTTTAGCGCGGTTGCGCAGTTCGGTAACCACTTCTTCATCCAGACCGTCGATGCTCAGCATCTCTTCCATTGGCACGTAAGCCACTTCTTCCAGCGTGGTGAAACCTTCTTCAACCAGCAGGGTGGCGAAGTCTTCGTCCAGATCGAGGGATTTCATAAATCCTTCGATAAAGCCGGAGGCTTCTTCATTCTGTTTCTCGGATGCTTCTTCTTCGGTCATAACGTTGATTTCCCAGCCGGTAAGCTCGGAAGCCAGACGTACGTTCTGACCGCCACGACCAATGGCCTGGGCCAGATTGTCGGAGGCAACAGCAACATCCATAGTGTTGGTTTCTTCATCCATAATGATCGACGCTACATCGGCCGGAGCCATGGCGTTAATCACCAGCTGTGCCGGATTGTCATCCCACAGCACGATGTCGATACGCTCGTTTCCACCCAGTTCGTTGGTCACTGCCTGAACACGCGCACCGCGCATACCCACACAAGCACCAACCGGGTCGATACGCTTGTCGTTGGTTTTTACCGCAATTTTTGCACGGGAACCCGGATCACGGGCCGCACCTTTAATTTCGATAACTTCTTCGGCAATTTCCGGTACTTCAATGCGGAACAGTTCGATCAGCATTTCCGGAATGGTGCGGCTCAGCATCAGCTGCGGACCACGGTTTTCCGGACGTACGGCATGCAGGATGGCACGCACACGATCACCCATACGCATAATTTCGCGACCAATCAGCTGATCTTTCGGCAGCAGACCTTCAGCGTTATTACCCAGATCGACGATAACGTTATCGCGTGTCACTTTTTTAACAGTACCGTTAATCAGTTCACCAACGCGGTGCTGGTACTGATCAACAATCTGCGCACGTTCTGCTTCGCGGACTTTCTGTACGATAATCTGCTTCGCAGCCTGAGCGGCGATACGGCCGAAGTCAGGATTGTCGATTTCGATTTCGTAAGTGTCGCCAGGTTGCAGATTGGTATCGATTTCGTGGGCTTCCTGCAGGGTCAGCTCATCGCCCAGCCCCGGAACCACATCATTGCTGACCACCAACCAACTGCGGAAGGTTTGGTAATCACCGGTTTTACGGTCAATATCCACACGGATAGTGGCTTCTTCATCTTCGTAGCGCTTCTTGGCGGCCGCTGCCAGGGCTGACTCAATTGCTTCAAAAATAATTTCTTTTGAAACGCCCTTTTCGTTGGATACCGCTTCCGCGACCAGGAGAATTTCTTTGCTCATCTTCTAGCCTCGCTCTGCAACCTTAGTCCTTGAATTGTGGAACAACATTGGCTTTATCAATCAGTTCAATCGGCAGTAAATATTCGTGATCGTCAACGACGAGTACGACATCTTGCTGCTCGACACCAATTAACTGGCCTTTGTATTTTCGGCGCCCTTCAAAGGGCATACGCAGACGCACATCAATAATGTGGCCGGCATATTGTTGGAATTGTTCGAGTGTGAATAGCGGACGATCCATCCCCGGGGACGAAACTTCCAGCGTGTAATCCTGCGCGATCGGATCTTCTACATCGAGTACGGCGCCCAGCTGTCGGCTGACTTCCGCACAATGGTCGACAAGAATGCCATCGGCATGGTCGATGAAAACACGCAACAGGGAATGACGTCCCTGGGAAATAAACTCCAGCCCCCAATAGGTAAACCCCATGGATTCCACTACCGGTGCCAACAGCTCTGCTAATTGCGTATCTTTTGCCAAAAACTACCCCCACCACAAACAAAAACTGGGCAACGTTGTGCCCAGTCCGCTACTGCTTTATGCAGACCGGAATCCACGTTTACCGCAGATTCCTGTGAGACTCACACATGGCATTGCCGGCGTGAATCGCTTCTGAAAAGCAACTACTAAAAAGCCCCTGACTCGAGGGGCTTTTTAGTAGTGCTCTCTAAAAGCACGCGCATTATAGGCGCTTTAAACAGAAAAAGCGAACCATGTTCGCTTTCCCGGAATAAATTGGTGCGGATGGCGAGACTCGAACTCGCACGAGCTAGGCTCACCACCCCCTCAAGATGGCGTGTCTACCAATTCCACCACATCCGCACTAAAACTGATTTACCTTAATTGCCAGTGGTTTCCACGGCAGGTTCATCAGAGGTTGATGCATCCAGTTCAGGAGCATCAGAGGAAGGCGCGTATTCTTCCACAAGTGGGGTATCTTTCTCAAGCTTTTCAATCACTTCCTGACTAGGAATTCCTAAATCAGTGAAACCTTCAGCTTTTTGCTTGGCATAAATACCCAGACCAAGACTGGTTACGAAGAATAATGTCGCCAGAATTGCGGTGGTACGACTGAGGAAGTTACCTGAGCCACTGCTGCCAAAGACAGTCTGGGAAGCACCGCTACCGAATGATGCGCCGGCGTCGGCACCTTTACCCTGCTGCAGCATCACAAAACCAATGATGCCAAGAGCCAGCACGATATGAACGATCAGAATAATGGATTCCATAATTTACCTTATGCCCGACAAATACCCAGAAATTCAGTGGCGTCGAGCGATGCACCGCCGACCAGACCACCATCAATATCAGGCTGCGAAAAAAGCTCCGCAGCATTAGCAGCTTTTACGCTGCCGCCATACAAAATTCGTGTCGCCTGTGCGACGTCCGCACCCAGCACCTGCAGCTGCGAACGGATAAACGCATGAATCGCCTGCGCCTGTTCCGGCGTAGCGGTTTCACCCGTACCGATGGCCCACACCGGCTCATAGGCAAGAATAATACGTTGCCACTGAGCAGTATTCAGTTGCTCCAGTAACAGCTTCAGCTGCTGAGCAACCACAGCCTCGGCCTGACCCGCCTGACGCTCAGCCAGCGTCTCACCCACGCAGACAACTGCCGTCATGCTGTTATCCAGCAGTTGCCGGGTTTTGGCCAGCACGGTGTCGTCAGTCTCGCCATATAAAGTGCGGCGCTCTGAGTGACCGATCAGCGCCATGGCGCAGCCTACATCGGCCAGCATCGGCGCGGAAACTTCGCCGGTAAAAGCACCGGACTCTTCAGCTGCACAGTTCTGCGCACCCAAAGCGATGTCACTGCCTGACAACAGTTCGCTTGCCTGTGTCAGATAAGGAAAAGGCGGAAATACCGCAACATCACACTGGTCAATCTGAGCGGCGCGGAGTTCCGACAACAGACTCTGGGTCATCGCCACAGAGGCATTCATCTTCCAGTTTCCGGCAACCAACAAACGACGCATGACGCCTCCCTAAATTCAAAGAGCGCAGATACTATCTAAGAAGCCCCGGCGAGACAAGCAACAGCACGCCTGCCGGGCAATTCAGCAGACTTATGCCAGGGCCTGTTCAACCACTGCAGCCAATTCTTCAGCCAGTGTCTGTACCAGCACCGCGTCTTCACCTTCGACCATTACCCGCACCACTGGCTCAGTGCCCGACGGACGCAGCAGGACACGACCGCGACTGGCGAGCTTTTCTTCGGTAGCAGCAATAGCCTGAATAATTTCCGGCAAACTCATGACATCAGCCTGACGGCTGCGTTGTACATTGATCATCACCTGCGGCATTTTACTCATGCGTTTCTGCCATTCATGCAGAGAGGTGCCACTGTCTTTCAGTGCCTGCAGCACCTGCAGTGCGGCAACAATACCGTCACCGGTTGTGTTGGCATCCAGACACAACAGATGGCCGGATGATTCTCCACCGAAGCGCCAGCCGTTTTCGTTCAGCATCTGCATCACATAACGGTCACCGACTTTGGCACGCAGAAAATCGACACCCAGATCTTTCAGCCCGAGCTCCAGCCCCAGGTTGCTCATCAGCGTACCGACCACTCCACCATTCAGACGGCCCTGATTTTTGGCGTGGGTCGCGATAATAAACAGCAGCTGATCACCATCAACCAGTTCACCACGGTGATCCACCATCATCACCCGGTCACCATCGCCATCAAAGGCAATACCAAGATCCGCCTGTTCCTGCAGCACCCGCGCCTGCAAAGCCTCAGGCTCGGTAGAACCGACACCTTCGTTAATATTCAGGCCATCCGGCTGGGCGCCAATGGTAATAACCGTCGCACCAAGCTCAGCAAACACCGCCGGCGCAATCTGGTAGGTCGCACCATGAGCGCAATCGAGTACGATTTTCAGACCACGCAGATTCAGTGAGCTGACCGTGCCTTTGCAGAATTCAATATAACGGCCGGCGGCATCATTAATACGCACCGCTTTACCCAACTGAGCAGATTCAACACAGCTCATGGGTTTATCCAGCCAGGACTCAATTGCCAGCTCGGTTTCATCCGGCAGTTTTTCGCCATTGCCGGAAAAGAATTTAATGCCGTTATCGTAATACGGATTATGTGAGGCACTGATAACAATACCGGCCTGAGCGCGGAATGTCCGGGTCAGGTAAGCAATACCCGGCGTAGGAATAGGCCCCAGCAGACCAATATCAACACCCGCCGAAGACAAACCGGCCTCCAGTGCGGACTCAAACATATAGCCTGAAATACGGGTGTCTTTACCAATTAAAATACGGCTTTTCCCCTGCTGGGCAAAAACCTTCCCGGCCGCCCAGCCTAATTTCATAACAAACTCCGGGGTAATAGGGTATGCACCCACCCGACCACGGACACCATCGGTGCCGAAATATTTTCTAGACATACCCTTCCCTCTGTGTGGCAATCACTACACGCAATGCTTCTGTTGTTTGTTTTACGTCGTGTACGCGGAGTATTTTCGCACCTTTTAAAGCACAGATCACGGCACCGCTCACGCTTCCTGCAATCCGTTCGTCCGCAACCGAATTTCCCGTTGCTTCACCAATCATACGTTTACGCGACAACCCGGTCAGCAGAGGCAGTCCCAGTTCATGCAAACGCTCCAGCCGGTTCAATAGGCGAAAGTTATGTTCAAAGGTTTTGCCAAAACCAAAACCCGGGTCCAGCAACAGCCTCTCCCGGCCAATCCCTACAGCCTCACAAGCCGCAATACGCTGAGCCAGATACTCAACCACTGCATCCTCAATCGGACGATCATAATGCGGAGCTGCCTGCATCACCTGTGGCTCACCATTCATATGCATCAGACATACAGGCAAACCTGAAGCCGCTGCAGCCGCCAACGCTCCGGGCCTTGTCAGTGCACGCACATCATTAATCAGATGAGCACCTGCCTGAGCACTGGCGCGAATAACTTCCGCGTTGCTGGTATCAATGGAAACCGCCACATCCAGACGCTGCACGATGGCTTCAATCACCGGAACGACCCGCTCAAGCTCTTCAGCTTCGCTCACCGGTGCAGCACCCGGACGGGTCGACTCACCACCAACATCAACCAAGGCTGCACCTTCATTCAGCATCTGCTCGGCATGACGCAATGCATTATCCAGCACAGTAAAACGGCCACCGTCGGAGAACGAGTCAGGAGTAACATTAAGAATCCCCATCACCCGGGGAACAGAAAGATCAAGCTGGCGATTACCGCAAACAAATTTCACGCAGAGATCCTGTAGACAAATAGAAATACGAACAGAAACAAAAAGGCGGCTTGCGCCGCCTTTTTGTTATGCATAAGCCAAGCGAATCAGTTGCGCTCGCCGGCTGGATCGCCCACCGCATCATCATCGGCATCGCGGGCCATATCGCGGCTTTCTTCTGCCGGTGCCGCAGGACCAGAGCCATTATCACCCCAGGACTTTGGCGGACGTGGCTTTTTACCGGCCATAATATCGTCGATCTGATCCGCATCAATGGTTTCATATTCCATCAGCGCGTCTTTCATCAGTTCGAGTTTATCGCGGTTTTCTTCCAGAATTTTCGCCGCACGCTGATAACAGCTATCCAGCAAGCCCTTTACCTCGGCATCAATAACACGTGCAGTGTCATCCGACAGATGCGACATCTGACCGCCACCGGAAGAACCCAGATAACCATTCTGCTCCTCTTCGGTATATAACTGCGCGCCCAGTTTTTCCGATAAGCCCCACTTGGTGACATAGTTGCGGGCATATTTGGTCGCACGCTCAATATCGTTGGAAGCACCGGTTGTCACACCATCTTTACCCAGCGTCATCTCTTCGGCGATACGACCACCATAGAGCGAGCAGATATTACTTTCGATACCACGCTTACTGATGGAATGACGATCTTCTTCCGGCAGGAACATGGTGACCCCCAAAGCACGGCCACGGGGAATGATCGATACCTTGTAAACCGGATCATGTTCCGGCACCAAGCGGCCGACAATAGCATGACCCGCTTCGTGATAAGCCGTGTTGGTCTTTTCTTTTTCAGACATCACCATGGTCTTACGTTCGGCGCCCATCAGGATCTTATCCTTGGCTTTCTCGAACTCTTCCATAGTGACCAGATTACGGTTTGAACGGGCCGCAAAGAGTGCCGCTTCGTTTACCAGGTTAGCCAGATCAGCACCGGAAAACCCCGGGGTGCCACGGGCAATAATGGATGCATTCACATCATCTGCCAGCGGCACTTTACGCATATGCACATTCAGAATCTGCTCACGGCCGCGGATATCCGGCAGGCCAACAACAACCTGACGGTCAAAACGACCTGGACGCAACAAAGCCGGATCCAGTACATCCGGACGGTTGGTTGCAGCAATAACAATGATGCCATCGTTAACTTCAAAGCCGTCCATCTCAACCAGCAACTGGTTCAGGGTCTGTTCGCGCTCATCATTACCACCGCCGATACCCACACCACGGGAACGGCCAACCGCATCAATCTCGTCAATGAAGATGATACAAGGCGCTTGTTTCTTCGCCTGATCAAACATGTCACGAACACGGGATGCACCAACACCGACGAACATCTCAACGAAGTCGGAACCGGAAATCGAGAAGAAAGGCACACGCGCCTCACCGGCAATTGCTTTTGCCAGCAGGGTTTTACCGGTACCCGGCTGACCAACCATCAGTACGCCACGTGGAATTTTACCGCCCAGACGCTGGTATTTGCCCGGGTCACGTAAGAACTCAACCAGTTCTTTTACATCTTCTTTAGCTTCATCACAGCCGGCGACGTCTTCAAACGTGGTTTTGATCTGATCTTCGCTGAGCAACTTGGCTTTGCTTTTACCAAAAGCCATCGGGCCGCCTTTACCGCCGCCACCGCCCTGCATCTGACGCATAAACAGCATAAACACGGCGATAATGATCAGAATCGGCAATGACGCCAGCAACAACTGCGTGAAGAAACCCTGTTTCTCAGGTTTTTCACCCAACACCTGAACGTGGTTATTCAGCAGGGTATCCATCAGCTTGTCATCATAGACAGGCAGAATGGTTTCAAAAGCTTCGCCACCGCTGTTAACACCGGAAATGGTCTGGCCAGAGATGGTAACTTTCTCAACCTGCCCGCTTTCCACGGCAGTAATGAACTCAGAGTAGGAATACTCCTTACCCCGGCCCACACTCTGGAAATTGTTGAACACCATCATCAGAACGGCTGCAATCACCGCCCATAATATGAAATTCTTCGCCATACCCGGCACCACCTCATTGGCTGCGGAGTCGGGCCATATCCCGACTTCCCTTCTTTTAACTGTCTAGCTTAGCAAGCAATGGCTAAGCGCGGAAACCTTTCCCAACGACGTAAACCTCACGTGAGCGCGGACGCGACGCCTTGGGCTTACGAATCAAAACTTTTGTAAAGGATTGTCTTACATCCTTTACGTACTCATCAAAACCATCACCCTGGAACACTTTGGCGACAAACTGACCGTTAGGGCGTAACACCTGTCGCGCCATATCCAGCGCCAGCTCTACCAAATACATGGAACCGGGCTGATCAATGGAGGCTACTCCACTCATATTGGGGGCCATATCGGAGATTACAAGGTCCACAGGGCGGCCATCGACAATTGCCATCAATTCGTTAAAAACGGCCTCTTCAGTGAAGTCACCCTGAATAAACTCGACGTCAGCAATCGGATCCATAGGCAGAATATCGGAGGCAATAACAACGCCTTTGCCATTCAGTTTGCGCCCAACTACCTGTGACCAGCCACCTGGAGCCGACCCCAGGTCAATAATGGTCATACCGGGCTTTATGAGCTGGTCTTTTTCATCAAGTTCAATCAGCTTGTAACTGGCACGCGTGCGGTAGCCATCCTGTTGTGCTTTCTGCACATAAATGTCATCAACATGCTCTTTCAGCCAATCGGCACTGGTTTTTGAACGCGCCATGCAGGTACTTGCTCCAAGGTCAGGTATACTAGGGTCTGTTTAACTCGTGGAAACAAGCCCAAGGGTCTACGCCGTATAAAACGGTAAGTTTACCACCGAACCACTTTACTACCGAACTACAGAGCTTCCGAACCTATATGGCATTATCAAACGAACAGAAAAAGGCCTATCGTGCCATCGGCCACACACTGAATCCGATTGTCACCGTTGCCGCCAATGGCCTGACCGAAGGCGTTATTGACGAGCTGAACCGCGCCCTGAACGATCACGAACTGATCAAAATCAAAGTGTCGGTCGGTGACCGCGATGTAAAAAAAGAAGTTCTGGCCGAAATTCTGCGCATCACCGGTGCAGAAATGCCGCAACAGATAGGTAACACCGCGTTGTTACTGCGTCGCAACCCCAAAGCGAATCCAAAGCTGTCCAACCTGAAGCGCTGATCGTTTTATCGTTCCGCCGGCGTAACATCCCGGCGGATAACCGTTAGCGGCGCAATCAGCAGCCAGACCAATCCTAAAAGTGATATGGCATGTACCAGTATCATTTGCAGCTTCCACCATGGCATAAATGCGAAATACACCAGTGACAGAAACGTCATAATCAATACCAGCTGCACAGGTAACTGACGCCAGCTGAGAGCACGAAACAATAACCCCAACAACAGAATAAGCCCTCCGCTGACCGCACCAAGCCCTACCATTACATGCATCACATCCATACCGTGCTGCGGAAAAAAGCCGCGGTGTTCCAGCAATGGCCTGACCACATACGCACAAGCCCATAACCCACCCAACCAGAACGTGCGGAATAAAATCAGATAATGCCGGACCATGTTAATGACTCCGTCCGGATACTCCGGACAAGTGCAGAGGAAAGATAAATCCGTGGCCTGACTGCCCATATCAGACCTGTGTTAACAAGCTTACACCAAAGGGGAGTTGGAAGACCGGACCGTTCCGGTGATAATAGCGAAAAAAGTAAGGTTTCAATGCTCATGTCCGATATCGTAATTTCCGGCTCCGGCCTGTTCATCCCGCCTTTTACCATCACCAACGATGAACTGGTAGAAGCCTACAATACCTACGCAAACCGCTTTAACGAAGAGCACGCGGACGCCATTGCCAGCGGCGAAACTGAAGCACTGCCACTGTCCAGCAGCGAATTTATTGAGAAGGCTTCCGGTATCAAAGCACGCTACGCCATGTACAAAGATGGCATTGTCAACCCGGACATCATGCACCCTGTATTTCCGATGACACAGGAAGGCGCCACCCCGGAAATGGTTACCATGGGTGTTGCTGCTGCACGCGAAGCCATGGAACAGGCCGGTAAAACCGCTGACGATATTGATATGGTCATTGTATCCAGCACCTTCCGCCAGCGTGACTACCCGGGTATGTCGGTTGAAATTCAACGCGAACTGGGAATTAAAGGTTTTGCTTATGACATGGGCATTGCCTGCTCATCCGCAACCTTCGGGCTGATCAATGCTTACACCGCGTTAAAAGCCGGCACCGCCAAATGTGTGTTATTTGTAAATCCGGAATTCACCACCCCGGGACTGGATTTCAAAGATCGCGACAGCCATTTTATTTTTGGCGACGTTGCTACCGCAGCGATTCTGGAGCCTGCCGAGACGGCAACGTCAGAACATACTTTCCGCATTCTGAGCACCAAACAATTTACCCAATACTCGGATAATATCCGTTGCGATGCCTCTTACGCCGATTACTGCTTTGAAAACGTGCCGGCCAACCGCTACGCCTTCAAACAACAGGGCCGCAAAGTATTCAAAGAACTGCTGCCTCTGGTCACTAATTTTATTGAAAATCTGCTGACCGAAAACCAACTGGAAGCTTCTTCACTGAAACGTATGTGGCTGCATCAGGCAAACGTTAATATGAACCTGTTTGCCGTTAAAAAACTCCTCGGCCGCCTGCCTGAAGGTAATGAAGCACCGGTGGTACTGGACGAATTTGCCAACACAGCGTCATCCGGCTCGGTGATTGCTTTCCACCGCTATAAAGATGATTTCAAGGCTGGCGATAAAGGCCTGATCTGTTCTTTTGGCGCCGGTTATTCCATCGGCAGTCTGCTGGTCGAAAAACTCTGATCAGAAACCGGTTTCCCGGCGCAGCCTGCGCCGGAAATACTACCCATTAATTCCTTTTATTCAAAAAACCTTCATTGGCTATCATGCTGTAAATATGTCAGTGTACCGGCATACTTATAATGACCCTAAAGACCAAGACCAGAAGAGGAAACTGCATGACTCACCCAAACTCCTTTAACCGTGAACAACTGCTGGCCTGCGGCCACGGTGAACTGTTTGGTGAAGGCAATGCACGGCTGCCACTGCCTAACATGCTGATGATGGATCGCATCGTGCACATCAGCAGCGAAGGTGGCGCTTACGGTAAAGGCGAAATTATTGCCGAACTGGATATCGATCCATCACTGTGGTTTTTTGACTGCCACTTTGAAACTGACCCGGTAATGCCTGGCTGTCTGGGCCTGGATGCCATGTGGCAGCTGGTTGGTTTCTTCCTTGGCTGGCGCGGTAACCCTGGCCGTGGCCGTGCACTGGGCTGTGGCGAAGTGAAATTCCGTGGCCAGGTATTACCAACCGCGAAAAAAGTGACTTACCGTATCGACATCAAGCGCGTGATGGAACAGAAACTGGTGATGGGTATTGCCGACGCATCCATGGAAGTAGATGGCCGTGAAATTTACACCGCCAAAGATCTGCGTGTAGGGCTTTTCACCTCCACCGAAAATTTCTGATTTTCTTCTCCCGTTCAAATAATTGGTGATCAGACTCTGTCATTGTTGACAGAGTCTGATCCTGAACATATTCCCCCGTTCTCTCTGCACCGATTTCCGTTAAACTGGCTTTATCATTCAGTGAGGAATCTTTGTGGGACAGATCATACAAACCGAGATGACCGTACTCGTCACTCCGGATATGGCTAACTTTTCCGGCAATATGCACGGCGGCGAATTACTCAAGCTGCTGGACAAGGTTGCCTACACCTGTGCCATGCGTTACAGCGGTCATTATGCCGTGACCCTCTCCGTTGATAACGTTCTGTTCAAACAACCCATTCTGATCGGCGAGCTCATCACCTGCCTTGCTACGGTAAATTATACCGGTCGCACCTCTATGGAAATCGGCATTAAAGTGGTCGCCGAAGATATTAAGCAACGCACTGTGCGCCATACTCATACCTGTTTTTTCACTATGGTTGCCATGGATGACAACAACAAACCAACCCCGGTACCGGAACTGGAATTAAAAAACGAAGTTCAGATCCGCCGCTGGAACAAAGCACTGAAACGCCGTGAAGCGCAGAAGAAACTGCAGGCAATGATGCGTGCGATTGAAAGGGATGATGGCTCAGATGATTTTGACGATTTACCGCTGATCCCCTGCCCCTGATCAGCTACCAATAGGGCATAAAAAACCGCGCATAGCGCGGTTTTTTTATGGACTGAAAAGCAGAAATCAGGCGTGTCTTACTTCGTCAATTTCATACTCAACGGTACCGCTCGGAATCTGAACCGTAACCACATCCCCTTCTTCTTTACCGATCAGCGCACGCGCAATCGGTGAAGAAATAGAGATACGGTTAGCTTTAATATCCGCTTCGTCTTCACCAACAATGCGGTATTCCACTTCTGCATCAGTATCCACATTAATGATACGCACTGTAGTACCGAACAAAACCTTTCCGCTATGCGGAATGGTTTTAATATCGATAACCTGAGCATTAGACAGCTTACCTTCAATATCCTGAATACGGCCTTCAATAAAGCCCTGCTGTTCGCGGGCGGCGTGGTATTCAGCGTTTTCTTTCAGGTCGCCGTGCTCACGCGCCTCTGCAATCGCCGCAATAACGCGCGGACGATCAACTGTTTTCAGGCGCTGAAGCTCTTCACGCAGTGAGGCTTCGCCTTCAACAGTCATTGGATACTTTTGCATATATTCTGACTCCCTAATTGAATGCGACCATTAAATGGTCGCATGCAGTTCCTGCAGACGACGAACTTCTTTCAGACCTTCTGAACGCAGCGCTTCAACCACCGCTTCAGCACCGGCCAGAGTCGTTGTGTAATACACCTTGTGCTGCAGCGCGCTGCGACGGATGTCGGCAGAATCTGCAATGGCCTGTGGGCCATCGGTGGTATTCACAATCAGAGAAATCTCGTCATTTTTAATCATATCCACAATATGTGGACGACCTTCGGTCACCTTGCTCACGCGTTCAACGGCTACACCAGCAGCCTGCAGCACTTTGCAGGTACCTTCGGTAGAGACCAGTTTAAAGCCGCGCTCGATCAGACCTTCAGCAACGGCAACCACACCGGCTTTATCGGCATCACGTACCGATACAAAAGCCACACCGCTGTCCGGCAGTTTGGCACCGGCACCCAGCTGTGCTTTAAAGAAGGCTTCGCCGAAGGTTTTACCGGCACCCATTACTTCACCGGTGGATTTCATTTCCGGCCCAAGAATCGGGTCAACACCCTGGAATTTATTGAACGGGAATACCGCTTCTTTTACCGAGAAATACGGTGGAATAATTTCCTTGGTAAAGCCCAGTTCAGACAGTTTCTTACCGGTCATAACTTTGGCCGCAACCGCCGCCAGAGAGGTACCAATACACTTGGACACAAACGGCACGGTACGGGAAGCACGTGGGTTAACTTCGATCACGTAGATCTCGCCATCCTGCCATGCCAGTTGCGTATTCATCAGGCCAACAACGCCCAGCTCCAGTGCCATCGCTGCAACCTGCTTGCGCATTTCATCCTGCACATCAGCCGGCAGGCTGTATGGCGGCAGAGAACAGGCGGAGTCACCGGAGTGAATACCGGCCTGTTCGATGTGCTGCATGATACCGCCAATCACAACCTGCTCACCGTCACAGATCGCGTCGATATCCACCTCAACCGCACGATCCAGGAAGTAATCCAGCAGTACCGGAGAATCGTTGGATACTTTTACCGCTTCAGTCATGTAACGACGCAGCGAGGCTTCGTTGTTGACGATTTCCATCGCACGGCCACCCAGAACATAAGATGGACGAACCACCAGCGGGTAACCGATTTCTGCAGCTTTAATTACCGCTTCTTCAGCAGAAGTAACAGTGGCGTTAACCGGCTGCTTCAGACCCAGACGCTGGATCATCTGCTGGAAACGCTCACGGTCTTCGGCACGGTCGATCGCTTCCGGGGAAGTACCGATGATCGGCACACCCGCGGCTTCCAGCTCGTCGGCCAGTTTCAGCGGAGTCTGACCACCGTACTGTACGATTACGCCTTTTGGCTTTTCACGATCGACGATTTCCAGTACGTCTTCCAGAGTCACAGGCTCAAAGTACAGACGGTCGGATGTGTCATAGTCGGTGGAAACGGTTTCAGGGTTACAGTTAACCATGATGGCTTCGTAACCTTCTTCTTTCGCTGCCAGTGCGGCGTGCACACAGCAGTAATCGAATTCGATACCCTGACCAATACGGTTCGGGCCACCACCGAGAACGATGATCTTCTCGCGATCAGACGGATTCGCTTCACACTCTTCTTCGTACGTGGAATACATATAAGCCGTGTCGGTGGCGAATTCAGCCGCACAGGTATCCACACGCTTGTACACCGGACGGATGCCCAGTTTCTGGCGCTGTTTGCGGAAGGTTTTTTCGGTCACGCCCAGCAGTGCTGACAGGCGCGCATCGGAGAAACCTTTACGCTTCAGACGGAAGATACGATCAGCATCCATTGACGTCAGACTGCTCTGCGCAACATTGCCTTCTTCTTTGATCAGATCTTCAATCTGCACCAGGAACCACGGATCGATACCGGAGTGCTGATAAATTTCATCAACGCTCATACCGGCACGGAAAGCATCGCCCACGTACCAGATACGGTCAGCGCCAGGCACGCGCAGTTCAGATATAATTTTGTCTTTGCTGCCGGCATCGTTCAGATCCACTTTCGGATCAAAACCGGTAGAACCGACTTCCAGGCCGCGCAGTGCTTTCTGCAGAGATTCCTGCTGAGTACGGCCAATCGCCATTACCTCACCGACAGATTTCATCTGCGTAGTCAGACGACCATCGGCCTGCGGGAATTTCTCGAAGGTGAAACGCGGAATTTTGGTAACCACGTAGTCGATCGACGGCTCAAACGATGCAGGCGTGCGACCACCAGTAATATCGTTCTGCAGTTCATCCAGGGTGTAACCCACAGCCAGTTTGGCCGCCACTTTAGCAATCGGGAAACCGGTTGCTTTGGAAGCCAGTGCCGAAGAACGGGACACTCGCGGGTTCATCTCGATCACGACCATACGGCCGGTTTTCGGATCCATACCGAACTGCACGTTGGAGCCACCGGTTTCCACACCGATTTCACGCAGTACCGCCAGAGAGGCGTCACGCATGATCTGATATTCTTTATCGGTCAGGGTCTGTGCCGGAGCAACGGTGATGGAGTCACCGGTGTGCACACCCATGGCGTCGAAGTTTTCGATGGAACAGATGATGATGCAGTTGTCGTTTTTATCACGCACAACTTCCATCTCATATTCTTTCCAGCCGATCAGGGATTCGTCGATCAGCAGCTCGTTGGTTGGCGACAGGTCCAGACCACGGGTACAGATTTCTTCGAATTCTTCTTTGTTGTAAGCAATACCTCCACCGGTGCCGCCCATGGTAAAGGACGGACGGATGATGCACGGGAAGCCCAGAGTTTTCTGTACTTCGCGGGCTTCTTCCATACTGTGCGCAATACCGGCGCGCGGACACTCAAGACCGATCTTTTTCATCGCCTTATCAAAGCGGTTACGGTCTTCAGCTTTGTCGATGGTGTCGGCGTTTGCACCAATCATTTCCACGCCGAATTTTTCCAGTACACCAGCCGCTTCCAGACCCAGCGCACAGTTCAGTGCGGTCTGGCCACCCATGGTTGGCAGCAGTGCATCCGGACGCTCTTTCTCGATGATTTTGGCAACCGCTTCAACGGTAATCGGCTCGATATAGGTTGCATCCGCCATCGACGGATCGGTCATGATGGTCGCCGGGTTAGAGTTCACCAGAATTACACGGTAGCCCTCTTCACGCAGAGCCTTACAGGCCTGAGCGCCGGAGTAGTCAAATTCACAGGCCTGGCCGATAACGATAGGGCCGGCGCCAATGATCAAAATACTTTTTATGTCAGTACGTTTTGGCATAACTCAGTCTGTCCTGTTATTGGGCGGCCTTGGCAGCAACAATCAAATCAATAAAGTGGTCGAACAACGGCGCGACATCGCGCGGGCCAGGACTGGCTTCCGGGTGACCCTGGAAACTGAAGGCAGGCTTATCAGTGCGGGCGATACCCTGCAGCGTGCCATCGAACAACGACTTATGGGTCGCCTTCAGGTTGGCTGGCAGAGTGCTCTCTTCTACCGCAAAACCATGGTTCTGTGAGGTAATCATCACCTTGCCGGATTCAAGATCCTGCACCGGGTGGTTACCACCGTGGTGACCATGACCCATCTTCATGGTCTTGGCACCGGAGGCCAGAGCCAGCAGCTGGTGACCCAGACAGATACCGAACACCGGGATATTGGTTTCCAGAATCTCCTGAATCGCTTTGATGGCGTAATCACAAGGCTCCGGATCGCCAGGGCCGTTGGACAGGAAAACACCGTCCGGATTCATTGCCAGCACTTCAGAAGCCGGAGTCTGTGCCGGAACAACAGTCAGCTCACAACCACGCTCAGCCAGCAGACGCAGGATATTGCGCTTAACGCCGAAGTCGTACGCCACGACTTTGAATTTTGGTTCGCTCAGCTCGCCATAACCCTTGCCCAGCGTCCAGTCAGTCTGAGTCCAGCTGTAAGCTTCTTTAACAGTCACTTCTTTCGCCAGATCCATACCTTTCAGGCCAGGGAAAGCTTTGGCTTCGGCCAGTGCCTTCGCCACATTCTCTTCAGAATGCGCATCTGCAGCCGCCAGAATGCAGCCATTAAGGGAGCCTTTTTCACGCAGAATACGGGTCAGGCGGCGGGTATCGATATCGGCAATGCCCAGCACATTGCGCTCTTTCAGGTAAACATCCAGTGCCTGTTCACTGCGGAAGTTGGATGCGATCAGCGGCAGGTCGCGGATCACCAGACCTTTGGCATAAATGCCATTGGATTCTTCATCTTCGCTGTTGGTACCGTAGTTACCAATGTGTGGATAGGTCAGAGTGACGATCTGGTTGGCGTAGGAAGGGTCGGTCAGAATCTCCTGATAACCGGTCATGGAGGTGTTGAAAACAACTTCTCCCACTGACAGGCCTTCGGCACCGATGCTGGTACCTTTGAAGATACTGCCGTCCTCAAGAGCTAGAATGGCTGGCGTAGACAAGGCTAAATCCCCGAACAAAGAATAAACTTGCAGACTACCGCACCGGGCCGGAGGAGGTCAGAACCAGAATCTGCAGTCGTAAAAAAGCGGAATGGCGACAAATTGACTCCATCCCGCTTATGACTCGCTATGGACTGATAGCGGATTCCGGCGACAAAAAACGATCACCGCAGTGCGTGTATAAACTAACCCTAAATGATACTGAAAACAGGGTCTTGTGTCCATTAAAGGTGGTGGATTGTACGTTAACAGTGCACCAGCCGGCTGCATTCCGTATTTCCCCCATCCCTCACCTGCAAGCTGAGCCAAAAGCAAGCCAGACCGAGTACTCCCCGAAGGTCAGTAACACCAGGCAAGGCCCCTGAAATTTACTGATAACTCTGGTACTAAATGGCGAGTTACATAAAATTACATTCTGTAACATACAAATATACACTTAATATTACTTCACTCAGAATCAAATGAGTCATTTCATTGTTATCTATTGAGAGGGAAAACTACTGCCTGGCTTATTAACAGTTAAAGATATTTTTAAACAATTAAATATCTGACTGATAAGTCAAAAAATAAGGACAACAACAATTAAAACCAAAATGAAGAGGTCTGCCCCATGCCTGTAGCCGTAGATGGTCGTCGTCGTCTGCAACCGGAAGAGCGTAAGCGCTTATTATTAACCAATGCTGTTGAAGTATTTGCCCGCCGCGGAATCGGCCGGGGCGGTCATACAGAGATTGCCGAGATCGGTGGAGTATCCGTAGCAACGGTATTTAATTACTTTAAAACCCGCGAAGCTCTGGTTGAAGCCGTTCTGGAAGAAGTAGAAAACTTTCTGCTCAATCTGGCCGAGTCCGTTTACGCAGAAGAAGACAACCCTCTGGAAGCCATCCGTTCACACGTAAAAGCATTCCTGAATGCCTGCGAAGAAAACCCGGATTACATTAAAGTCTGGCTGGAATGGAGCGCTTCGGTACGTGATGAAATCTGGCCACAGTATCTGGAATTCCAGAATAAAT
This sequence comes from Thalassolituus sp. ST750PaO-4, assembly GCF_020320405.1. Classification (NCBI taxonomy): domain Bacteria; kingdom Pseudomonadati; phylum Pseudomonadota; class Gammaproteobacteria; order Oceanospirillales; family Oceanospirillaceae; genus Thalassolituus; species Thalassolituus sp. ST750PaO-4. The sequence continues at coordinate 579,833 of NZ_JABVCB010000013.1, read as the reverse complement.
TACTGGAGCTGATTGCCAAGCAAATCGACAAAGGCATCAAGAAAGGTATCCTGGAGCAGGGGCTGGCGCCGAAAGAACGTGCCCGCTGGGCGCTTGGTAATGCCCAGATGCTGGTATCGATGGTATTTGATCCGAACGGCAAACCGCGCGGCATGGAAAAAATGGTCGAGCGAGGTTTCGATCATATGCTGGGCGTTAAAGCCTGAGGCCTGCCCCGCAGTCATAAAAAAGCCGCTCATCGAGCGGCTTTTTTATTTTCAGAAAGGTATCAGAAGCCCAATACATCCTGCATATCGTACAGACCATTTGGCTGAGTGCTGACCCACTTAGCGGCGCGTACTGCGCCCTTGGCAAAGGTCATACGGCTTTGTGCTTTGTGCGTCACTTCCACACGCTCACCTTCGGTAGCAAACATCACGGTATGATCACCGACCACATCGCCGCCACGGATGGTTTCAAAACCAATCTGCTTTTGCGGACGGGCACCGGTGTAACCTTCACGGCCATACACAGCGACTTCTTTTAAATCCCAGCCGAGGGTTTCTGCGACGACTTCGCCCATACGCAATGCGGTACCGGATGGCGCATCGACTTTGTGACGGTGATGCATTTCCACCACTTCGATATCGCTGTCTTCACCCATAACAGAAGCAGCCATACGCAGCAGATTAAGACACAGATTCACACCAACCGAATAATTTGGCGCAAAGACAATGCTCATATCCGCTGCTGCAACTTTCATCTCAGCTTTCTGTTCGTCACTCAGACCGGTGGTGCCAATCACAATACTTTTACCGGCTTTACGGCACAGTTCGATATTGGCCATGGTGGCCGCTGGTGCGGTAAAGTCGATCAGCACATCAAACTGATCCAGCACGGCTTCAACAGAAGTTGCCGCAGCAACATTAAGCGTAACGCCCAAACCAGCAATAGCACCGGCATCAACACCCGCCAGCGGATCATCAGCCAGAACGATGGCTGCTCCAAGTTCTGCGTCGTCAGCATTACGGACTGCTTCGATCAGCACCCGCCCCATACGTCCGGCAGCACCGGTAATTGCAATGCGTGTCATGTAAAAATACCCAGACAGAATTTCAGAATGGCGCTAAGGATATAGCGATTCGGCAGGAGATGCGAGGCGCAGCCCGAAGGCCACGCCTGCAGGGTTTAAAGCCGCTCAGATTTCTTCAAAGAACTTCTTCACGCCTTCAAACCAGCTCTTCTTCTGTGGTGAGTGTTTCTCACCGGTCAGAGAAGCCTGGAACTTCATCAGCAGATCTTTCTGCTCAGCATTGAGGCTGACCGGTGTTTCGACCTGTACACGGCAGAGCAGATCACCCGCCGGGCCACCGCGCACCGGCAGCACACCTTTACCGCGCAGACGGAACTGTTTGCCACTCTGGGTCTCTGCCGGGATTTTCAGTTTTACCCGGCCATCCAGCGTTGGTACTTCCAGTTCAGCACCCAGTGCCGCATCGACGATACTGATCGGTACTTCGCAATACAGGTTACGGCCATCACGATGGAACAGCTTATGCTCCAGCACACTGACCTGCACATACAGATCACCGGCCGGCCCACCCATGGCTCCCGCTTCACCTTCACCGGATAAACGGATACGGTCGCCAGTATCAACACCAGCAGGAATTTTCACCGACAGGGTCTTGGTTTCTTCTTTTACGCCACGGCCATGACAGCTGGTGCAGGGATCATCGATCTGCGTACCCTGACCACGACAGCTCGGACAGGTCTGCTGCACCGAGAAGAAGCCCTGCTGCATACGCACCTGACCGGCACCATGACAGGTATTACAGGTTTTTGGTTTGGTGCCTGGCTTGGCGCCACTGCCGTCACAGGTGGTACAGGCGGTCAGGGTTGGAATGCGGATTTTCTTCTCCACACCACGCACCGCTTCTTCCAGTGTCAGCTCCATGGTGTAACGCAGGTCAGAACCACGCTGCGGGCCACCACGCGGGCCACGGCCACCACCGCCGAAAATATCGCCAAATACATCACCGAAAATATCGCTGAAGTTAGCACCGCCACCGCCAAAGCCGCCGCCGGCCTGACCATCCACACCGGCATGACCGTACTGGTCATAGGCACGGCGCTTCTGCTCATCGCCCAGCACTTCGTAAGCTTCGGTTGCTTCTTTAAATTTGGCATCCGCATCTTTATCGTCCGGATTGCGGTCCGGGTGATATTTCATCGCCAGCTTACGGTAAGCTTTTTTCAGTGTTGGTCCATCGACGTCCTTACTGACGCCCAGAACCTCGTAATAATCTCGCTTAGACATACTTCACCTGTTTTTTTGTCTGCCGCCACAAGCTGATTAACGCTGGCGACAGGAACAAACCCAGCACGCGCACAGGCGTTTCTGAGGTGTGATAACAAAGCAAAACGCGACAGCTTCCGAAAGAAAACTGCCGCGTCCGCTTAACGACTGATGCAGCCGTTAATTACTTGTCTTTAACTTCTTCGAACTCGGCGTCAACAACGTCATCGTCCTGATTACCGGACTGAGCTTCCGCACCACCCTGCTGGGCCTGAGCCTGCTCGGCATACAGACGCTGAGCCAGAGAGCTGGACGCTTCAGTCAGAGCCTGTGTCTTGGCTTCGATTTCTTCTTTATCGGTGCCTTTGATCACAGCTTCCAGATCGGCGATGGCTTTTTCGATGGCAGTTTTCTCGTCATCGGTTACCTTGTCTTTCGCGTCTTCCAGAGTTTTCTTGGTTGCGTGAATCAGACCATCGGCAGTATTACGTGCCTGCACCAGTTCTTCGAACTGACGGTCAGCATCCGCATTCGCTTCTGCATCAGCAACCATTTTTTCGATCTCTTCATCGCTCAGACCAGAAGAGGCCTTAATGACGATCGACTGCTCTTTACCGGTAGCCTTGTCTTTCGCACTCACGTTCAGAATACCGTTGGCGTCGATATCAAAGGTTACTTCGATCTGTGGCATACCGCGTGGTGCTGGCGGAATATCGGCCAGGTCAAAACGACCCAGTGATTTATTCTGCGCAGCCTGCTTACGCTCGCCCTGAACCACGTGAATGGTTACCGCAGTCTGGTTGTCATCGGCGGTTGAGAACACCTGAGATTTCTTGGTCGGAATCGTGGTGTTTTTCTCAATAACCGCAGTCGCAACGCCACCCATGGTTTCAATACCCAGAGTCAGCGGCGTTACGTCGAGCAGCAGAACGTCTTTAACATCACCGGACAGAACCGCGCCCTGAATCGCAGCACCAACAGCCACCGCTTCATCCGGGTTCACGTCTTTACGTGGTTCTTTACCGAAGAAATCAGCAACGCTCTTCTGCACCAGTGGCATACGGGTCTGACCGCCCACCAGAATTACTTCGTCAATTTCACCAGAGCTCAGGCCGGCATCTTTCAGTGCGATACGGCAAGGCTCCAGCGAGCGGGTTACCAGCTCTTCAACCAGAGACTCCAGCTTGGCGCGGGTCACTTTCACGTTTAAGTGCTTAGGACCAGTCGCATCGGCCGTGATGTACGGCAGGTTTACGTCAGTCTGCTGAGAAGAAGACAGCTCAACCTTGGCTTTTTCTGCGGCTTCTTTCAGACGCTGCAGAGCCAGTGGATCGTTGTGCAGATCGATGCCGCTTTCTTTCTTGAATTCAGCCGCTAAATATTCGATCAGACGCAGGTCAAAGTCTTCACCACCAAGGAACGTGTCACCGTTGGTTGCCAGTACTTCGAACTGTTTTTCACCGTCAACGTCAGCCACTTCGATAATGGAAATATCGAAGGTACCACCACCCAGGTCATATACTGCGATGGTGCGGTCGCCGCCTTCTTTATCCATACCATAAGCCAGAGCCGCAGCGGTTGGCTCGTTGATGATACGCTTAACTTCCAGACCAGCGATTTTACCGGCGTCTTTGGTTGCCTGACGCTGGGAATCGTTAAAGTAAGCCGGTACGGTAATAACCGCTTCAGTTACTTTCTCGCCCAGATAATCTTCTGCGGTTTTCTTCATTTTCTTCAGAATTTCAGCAGAGATTTGTGGTGGCGCATATCTTTCGCCTTTTACTTCTACCCAGGCATCACCGTTATCCGCTTCCATGATTTTGTAAGGAACCATGGAGATATCTTTCTGTACTACGTCGTCTTTGAAACGACGACCGATCAGACGCTTAACCGCAAACAGGGTGTTGTTCGGGTTGGTGACGGCCTGACGCTTGGCTGACTGGCCAACCAGTACTTCGTCGTCAGCATAAGCAACGACGGAAGGAGTGGTGCGATCGCCTTCAGCGTTTTCAATCACTTTGGTTTTGTCGCCATCCAGGATTGCCACACAGGAGTTGGTGGTGCCCAGGTCGATACCGATAATCTTACCCATTTTTCAATTCTCCATTCATGGCAGCTTACGCTGCGTGAACTATTAACCGTTGTATTTGTGTTGCTTTCTATATAAGTCCGGGAAACAGGCTTTCAAGGCCCCCGGTAACAATAAAATCAGGCGCTTTCGTCGATTTGTGGTGCGCCTTTACTCACCACCACCATTGCCGGACGCAACAGGCGTCCCTGCAGGGTGTAACCTTTCTGCATCACCGCAATAACTGTATTCGGTGCGGCATCCGGATTCTCAACCATGGCCATTGCCTGATGGAATTCCGGATTAAACGCAGAACCAACCGGATCTACACTTTCCACCTTGAATTTTTCCAGACCGGCAACCAGGCCGCTCAGGGTCATTTCCACGCCTTCGCGAATCGCTTTTGTCGCTTCATCATCGGCAACAGCCGCAGCCAGCGCGCGTTCCAGATTATCGACGGTCGCCAGCATTTCGTTGGCAAACTTCTCAACGCCAAACTTATGGGCTTTTTCCACATCCAGCTCAGCACGACGGCGTACGTTCTGCATTTCCGCCTGAACACGCAACACCTGTTCTTTCAGCTCAGCCACTTCCTGCAGTGCGCCGGCAAGCTGATCATCAGCAGATTCTGTGGCAGTGGCATCCGCCGCATCCACCGGAGTTTCAGTGTCCAGTTGTTCCTGGAGTTCTTCTTGAACCTTCTGCTCTTCCGACATCTATCTTTCCTCGATCACTATTTTCGAAACTGTCGGCTATATGGGGGACGAACGGATGAGATTCAAGGGCAGCGCTGCAACATTCTCTTGACAGAATCTTATACTGTATATAAAAACACTGTATATCCATTCAGATACGGAGCATGACCATGCTGGCTCATCTGTCCATTCATCAGTTTGCGTTAGTCGATCAGCTGGAACTTGAACTGCAACCCGGTATGTCGGTGATTACCGGCGAAACCGGTGCGGGTAAATCGATTTTGCTTGATGCGCTCGGGCTAACACTCGGCGAGCGGGCCGACGCCGGCTGTGTGCGTAACAATGCCGAAAAAGCCGAAGTGTCCGCCTCATTCACACTGAACGAACAGGCGCGGTTATGGCTGCAACAGCGGGATATTCCCGCCGATGATGACTGGGTAATCCTGCGCCGTATTATTTCCGCCGAAGGCCGTTCACGCGGCTATATCAATGGTCGCCCCGCATCCGCCAACGACCTGAAAGACATCGGTCAGTATCTGATCGAAATTCACTCCCAGCATGCCCATCAGCGCCTGCTGCAGAAAGACACCCCGCGCCAGCTGCTGGATGCCTTTGGCGGGCTGCAGCTGCAGGCAACCGAGGTAGCTCTGGTCTGGTCCGAGTGGCAGCAACACGCCAAACGCCTTGCCATGCTGCAGGAAGAAAGTGCCGAAGTAACCGCCCAGCGTCAGCTGCTGACCTATCAGGTTGAAGAGCTGCGCCAGCTGGCACCGGGAGAGACCGAGCTGGACGAGCTGGAAGCCGAACATAAACGTCTGGCCAATGCCGAAAGTATGCTGCTTAACGGCCAGTATGCGATGGCTGCCTGTTATGGTGACGACAACGGCGAGCTGGCTGCAACCCAGCTGACCTATCAGGCCATTACCCGCCTCGATAATATCGACGACCAGCATCCGCTGCTGAACGAAGCCCGGGATTTGCTGCAACAGGCGCAAATCCAGCTGGAAGAAGCCGGTCGTTCGCTGCAGCACTACCTTGAGCTGGTCGATATCAATCCGCACCGGCTGCAACAGGTAGAAAGCCGCCTCAGTGACCTGTACAGCATGGCGCGCAAGCATCAGATTCAGCCACAACAACTGCACTCTTACTGGCAGGAGCAGGAAGAAGCGCTCGCCGGCCTGAATCTCAGCGACGAAGATCTGGCTGAACTGGAACAGCAGGTACAGGAACTGCAGGCAGAATACAGCACACTGGCACAACAGCTCAGCAGTGCCCGTCAGGCCGCCGCTGCGCGCATGGACAGAGAAGTTGAATCACACTTTGAAGCACTTGCTCTGGGTCGCGCCCGCTTTATCACTCAGGTTGAAGCCGGCAGTACCGAGCACGGCAACAAACATGGCATCGACCAGATCGGCTTTTTTGTACAGACCAACCCGGGCATGCCCGGCGGCCCACTGGCCAAAGTCGCCTCTGGCGGTGAGCTGGCCCGTATCAGCCTGGCCATTCAGGTGGTAACCGCTGCCGTCAGCGAAACACCTTGTCTGATTTTTGATGAGGTCGATGTCGGCATCGGTGGCGGAACCGCTGAGCGCGTTGGCCGCCTGCTACGGACGCTTGGCAAAGACAGCCAGGTGCTCTGTGTTACCCACCAGCCGCAGGTCGCTGCTCAGGCACATCAGCATTATCAGGTAAGCAAAATCAGTGGTGACAGCGCCACCCACACCCAGCTGCGTGAACTGAGTGAGAAACAGCGCTCAGAGGAAATTGCGCGGATGCTGGGCGGCGTCGATATCACCAAACAAACCCTGGCTCATGCGCAAGAAATGCTGGCGCTGGTCAGATAGACCGGTGCCAGCACAGCGATACTGATACGCAGAAGCGGTAACCGACAGACATAAAAAAAGCAGCCAATGGCTGCTTTTTTTATGTCTGTCGCGCAGGATTATTTTTTCTTGCGTACGTACAGCACCAGACTGTGCTCAACCAGATCAAAGCCGTGTTCTTCGGCAATTTCATGCTGCAGGCGCTCAATCTGCGCATTGGTAAACTCAATCACGGTGCCGTCATCAACGTTTACCATATGATCGTGATGCTCGCCACGCGCCAGCTCAAACACCGAGTGACCGCCATCAAAATTATGGCGTGTTACCAGACCCGCACTTTCAAACTGGGTCAGTACGCGGTAAACCGTCGCCAGACCAACATCTTCGCCTGCTTCGATCAGAGATTTATAGACATCTTCAGCACTCATATGTGCGTCGATATTGGTTTCCAGAATGCTCAGGATTTTCACTCGTGGCAAAGTGACTTTAAGGCCTGCTTTACGCAACTCCACGTTCTGATCGGACATTGCTTTCCTCGAATATTTCACAGCAACTTGAATTATCGGGTATTATCGCGGGTCTAAGTCACAACGCAACAACTATGCAACTACAAACGCACTCAGAGACAACACCAATTATTATGCGAATCCCAATTCTGACCCTTTTACTCGGTTTTGCAACCCTTTCCGGCTGTGTCTTCCCTGGCGTCTACAAACTGAACGTGCAGCAAGGCAACATTGTGACTGCGGATATGCTGGAACAACTGAAACCCGGCATGAATCCCCGTCAGGTGGCTTATGTGATGGGCAATCCGGTGGTTCGCAATCCTTTTGAGCAACAGCGCTGGGACTATCTGTATACCCTTGAACAGCGCGATAAGGTTATCAAAAATTACACCATCAGCGTTTACTTCGATGCTCAGGGAAACTACACCCATTACACCGGCACTCTGCCAGAGCAGGCTTTCAAAGAAGAAGATCAGCTGAAAACCCTGCCGACAGAGGAAAAATCGGTTAACACCGTGCCAACCGATATCTGAGATACTCCCTCTTAAGCACAAAAAAGCCAGGCATCGCCTGGCTTTTTTGTGCTCTGTTTCTGCACTCTCTGGCGTGGCGAGTAAAGCGCTTACTTCTGTGCCTTGGCCGCCCGGTTAGCCCGCGCCTGCTTGGGGTCAATCAGCAACGGACGATAAATTTCTATACGATCACCATCCCGCACGACATCCGTTTCCGGTGCACGCGATGCTTTGCCAAAGATACCGAACTTCGCCTCCGCCAATACTAACTCCGGGAACTCAGCTTCAATTCCCGACTGACGAGCGGCATCAATCATGCTCGTACCTTCTTCAACCTCAACGCTGAGGATTTTTTGCTTATGTGGCAAGGCGTACGCTACTTCTACACGAATCATGTCAGCCATAAATCTCTTTTGCTCGCTTAACAAAGGCATCCACCATCATATTGGCAACCTGTTTAAAAACTGCCCCCAGGGCCACACCCGCCAGTTTATTACCGACATCAAAATCCATATCTAAAGACACCTTGCAGGCTTCATCGGATAACGGATAAAAATGCCAGACGCCATGAAAGTGCGTAAATGGCCCATCCACCAACCGCATTTCCATTCGTTCCGGACGTTGCAGTGTGTTGCGGGTACTGAAGCTCTGATTAACACCCGCCTTGGCAATGGTCAGCCGGGCTTCAATAAAATCCTCACCTTCAGCCAACACTTCTGTTGCCTGACAACCCTGAAGAAATTCAGGGTAGCGGCGCACATCATTTACCAGATCAAACATCTGCTCTGCGGTATGCATCACCAACGCACTGCGCGTAATACTGGTCATTCGCACTCACTCTCCGCCGTCTCAGGAAAGGCCTTCAACAAAGATAATAAAGATCGCAACCGGCGAAATATAACGCACCATAAATCGCCAGATATTAAACAGCAGCGGGCTTTTTACCCGGGCTTCGGCAGCCACCGACTCACGCGACATAAACCAGCCGACAAAGATGGCGATAAAGACGCCACCCAGCGGCATCATGACGTTGGCAGTAATAAAGTCGAGCAGGTCGAAGAACGTCTTACCCTTCACGCTGCGCTCAGCCCCGTCCGCCAGTGGCTCAGCATTCAGCTCTGTCGTGTTGGCGTACAGGTGGAATACCGATTCACTGCTCTGGATTTCTTCGCCGGTACTCGCGTCAGCCACGGTCGTGGCGATGGTTTCGGTTACGAAGAACTGCTCATCACCCCAATCATTGAATGACAATACCGAACCAATCCCCAGCAACCAGGCCAGGAAGCAAACACCAAAGGTTGCCTTGGCGCGGCTGAAACCATTCTCTACTGCCCAGGCTACCGCCGGTTCAGCAATAGAAATCGCCGAACTCCAGGCCGCAATGACGACCAGAACAAAGAATACAGTGCCAATTAACGTCCCGCCCGGTAATGCGCCAAAGGCGATAGGCAGTGTCTGGAATATCAGGCCAGGGCCAGATGCCGGTTCCAGTCCATGCGAAAATACGATAGGAAAAATAATCAGACCAGCAACCAGGGCGACCAGGGTATCCAGAAACGCTACCGCCAGAATAGTTTTACCCAGCGAGGCCTGAGCCGGCATATAAGCGCCGTATGCCATGATCGCGCCCATCCCCAGACTCAGGGTAAAAAATGCATGACCCAGAGCAACCACAACACTGTGGGTCGTCAGTTTGCTGAAATCAAAGGTAAAGAGAAAATCCCAGCCCTGTACAAAACCCGGCGTCGTGATGCTGTAGCCAAGCAGCAGAATCAGCATCAGGAACAGCATAGGCATGAGCAGGCGAACACTGTCTTCAAGCCCGTGCTTAACGCCACGGGCAATAACAAAACCGGTCATCAGCATAAAAAAGGTATGCAATCCGAGCAGCATCCACGGATCACTCAACAATCCACCAAAAGACGCCTTTGCCACTTCCCCCGTTGCTCCGGCAAACTCACCCGAAGCTAACTTACCGACGTAAGCGAGCGTCCAGCCAGCAATGACACTGTAAAACGACAGAATAAAGAAACCGGATACTGCACCCATCCAGCCAATACCGGAAAACAGCCGTGGGGCATTATTCTCGCGCGCCATCGCCTGCATGGTATGAATAGGGCTCATCCGGCCTTTGCGGCCCAGCAATACCTCGGCCATCATCACCGGAACACCAGCAATCAGAATACAGACCAGATACATCAGAACAAAAGCGCCGCCGCCGTTTTCACCCGTGATATATGGAAACTTCCAGATATTCCCCAACCCGACAGCCGATCCGGTGGCGGCCAGAATAAATGTCCAGCGGCTACCCCAAATACCGTGCATTCCGCGTTTGTCTGCGCTCATCGTTCTTTTTACCCAATCTTCAGTTCGGCGTATTGTCCGGGATTTGCCCCCTCGCCTCAACCCAAAGCAGCGCTACAGCTACTGCCTTTTCTACACTTCGTCAGTTATACTCGCGGCCATGAGTACCAAGAAAAAACCCAAAACAAATGGCGGCACGATCGCCCTCAACAAAAAAGCCCGTCACGATTACTTCCTGGAAGACAAACTGGAAGTAGGACTGGTGCTGACTGGTTGGGAAGTAAAAGCGCTGCGCGAAGGTAAATGTCAGCTGGTCGATTCCTATATCGTCATGCATAAAGGCGAAGCCTGGCTGAGTGGCGCCCTGATCACACCGCTGAAGCAGGCGTCTACCCATATCGTTACCGAACCGCGGCGTGAGCGTAAACTGCTGATGCACCGCCGTGAAATCGACCGCCTGAATCAAAAAATCCAGGCCAAAGGTTACACCTGCGTCTGCACTGCGATTTACTGGAAAGGCCCCAACGTCAAAGCAGAAATTGCTCTGGCCAAAGGTAAGCAGAGCCATGATAAGCGCGATGCATCCAAAGACCGCGACTGGGCCAAGCAGAAAGAACGGATCATGAAGCACACCACACGCTGACAGATGTCAGACAACTGTGGTAAGCTGACTCATCTTGTTTGCGGGCAGGCAGGGGTTGAAAAACACCAGACTGCCCTCATATAAGACACTAAGACCTGAGCAAGTAGCAGGCGACGAATTCGGGGATGATTAGGATTCGACGTTGATTACAAAGCTATGGGTGCATGCCGAGAGTGTATAGCGATCTCGTAAATAAACGTTATACATAGTTATAGTCGCAAACGACGAAACTTACGCACTAGCGGCTTAAGCCCGCTTACCTCCGAACTCGGGTTCCTGTAGCCGGGGGACGAGGGCGACGTCTTACAGGATCGCCCGGATGCTTCGCTCGGAGCTGAAAGGTTAAACTTAATCGAGCTCGTTCTGAACGGCCTGCCCCTCGGCCCGTGACGAACTAAATCAATAGAGACGGCTAAGCATGTAGATCCTCTAGTGGAGGATTGGCGGACGCGGGTTCAAATCCCGCCATCTCCACCATACAAAAGACCCCAAGCAATTGATTTGCTTGGGGTTTTTTTATTCCCATTGTTTTTTACTCTGAAAATGACCACACTTTGACTACACATCAAAGGGAATAGAGTGAAATGAACATTAATAAACACGTCAACGACAATGAAATCCAAACTCTATCAACGAAAATCGATCAGTGCATTCGGAATGGTACACCGGAAAACTTAGCAACCATCGTTACCCCCTATGTTGACAACAATTTGATTTTTGGCAGCATCAGCTCGAAAGCCAGTTTTTACTACATTTTAGGTAACGCATTCGATTACATATACAACAACAATACTAATGACTATTTTTCAGAGAACTCCGGTAAGGCATTAGTATGTTTTAGAAAAGCCTTACATGAACTGTCAAAGCTGGAGAGAACAGAGGACGTCCTACAACTCGAATCGTGCATTAAAACAAATGCGGCGAATAACATTTCTTCCTTGGGAAGGCTATTGGAAGGAACTGAGGCATTACAAGAGCAGTATAGTAAAGGACAACCTGTAGCCATCCTAGGTATAACCAAAAACCTAATAAATACTTCCACTTTTCTCCCTGACCAGAAGCACATTCTAAAATATTACAAAGAGGCTTACTATTCAGCTCTAAAATGCGACAACATCATCAATTATGACGATAGCTATTCCGGAACCATTTCTGAAGGCTCCATCATCCACAACTTCAAAACATGGTATGAAAAAGAACTACTTCCTTTAGAGATAGATCTAGAAGACTATAAAGAGAACTATCACAGCGACATCGAAGCTGACTTCAAAAGATGGTGCGGGTCAAACAAGCTCTTCTTAAACCCCCTCAATTCCCTAAACAATAGCCCTGAATTCTTTTACGACTTCATTCCTTTTCCAAGCGTAAGAATAGGCATAGACGATTCAGTAAAAATGAATATTTCAGATGAACTTATATATCACTACGCTTTCGATGAGATCATCACCAGCTTCATTTATGCTAGAAACCTACTATTTTCAGCAATCTACCAATTAGAAGACCCTTTAAAATTTACATTTCAAGACTTAGAACAAACAGATTGTCTAGATGGCTCAATCCTTGACAAATCAAGTGAAGATTTAAAGTCATCATACAGAATAGCCTTTTCCATATTGGATAAAATTGCTTACCTACTACACCGTTATTACGACATCTTTGATTTATCAAAAGACCAGGATGCCGATTTTAAAAAAATATTTATAAAAGAAAAAAAAGAATCCCAATACACAAATAACAAAATAGATTCAGAGAACATATTCTTAGCTGCGCTATTCAACATACTAAGAGATCTACGAGACGTACAAAGACTAAAAGAGGAAAGCCCATCAAAGTGGCTCGATCCGGAATCTGAAACTATTGTAGAGATCAGAAACCACATAGAACACAGATCAATAAAAGTGATTGATGACATATTCACTTCTTGCTTCCCAGCCCCATCCAATAGCAATGAAAGCCCTGACAAACAAGAAAGACATATAATAAAAAGGAAGAACCATTCATTAGAAATAAATCGCTCTACTTTGGAGAAAAAATCTGTCCAACTATTAAAGCTTGTCAGAAACTCTATAATTTATCTAAATCTTGCAATTGGATTAACAGAAAAGAAAAATCAAGAAAAAAAACCCAACTCTATATCAATAAAAAATAGCGTACCCAAAAAGAAAAGATGATTAAGAAAGAGGGCCTTTTAGAACAACATCTTGCAGATGTTCTGGTGATAGGTGGGCATACCTCATAGTAATCGTTACACTCGAATGCCCCAAAGCCCGTTGCAGAGTAAGAATATTACCACCATTCATCATAAAATGGCTCGCAAAGGTATGCCTCAATACATGAGCAGCCTGCCCTTTTGGCAACTCAATCCCTGATTCATCCAGTGCCCGTCTGAACGCACTCAGTGAAAAGCTGAACTCACCGCACTTCTCCAGGTGAGCATGAATTTCATTAAAAAGGTTTTCAGCCACTGGAACACTTCGAGACTTGCCACTCTTGGTTCCGTGAAAGCTTAATTTTCCGTCACGGACATGACGTAACTTCAGCCCTTCAGCCTCACTCCATCTCGCACCTGTTGCCAGGCATATCTTTGTCAGAAGAAGTACGTGCTGATTCTGGCTGAATGATTCGATGGTGCTTAAGAGGTGCCGGATCTGCTCGGTTGTGAGCCATGAAAGCTCACGCTCATCTATCTTGATCGGCTTAATCTTGGCCAGGGGGTTGGAGTACTCAATCTCACCTACGTCGGAAAGATAGTTGTACACCGCATTCATATATCCCAGGTGGTTGTTAATCGTCTTTTCGGAGATACCGGATTCGGTTTTATAACTCAGGTACGCCGTAAAGTTGATAGCTTTCAGATCAATTCCCTTCGGATTCCCCAGCCACTCGGATATATCCAGCAAGCATTTTCGACGGCGCGGCCCATCTTTCAGATAACTGCCCTTCGCTTTGTACCAGATATCAATCAGCTCATTCAGATGCCGGGAATCTCGCTTACTTGTATTCCAGTCCTTTCCCTGGTGAACAGCACTGAGCACAAACTTCTCAAATCGTGCAGCTTCCGCTCTGGTGTCGAATTTCTTCCGTACTCGTTTACTACCTCGGCCCTCTGGGTAAAGATCAACGAGCCATTTCTCACCGTCCTTTTTTATTGTCATCCTACTTCATGTCCTGCCAGGTATACTTCGGCTCATAGTTCTCACCGTCCATCCTCCAGGCAGCAAAGTTGATATGCAGTTTTTTCAACCACTCCGCTTTAGCCAGGTCTGGCACTTGAAGCGCTTCTTCTTCGATCTGCTTAGTTTCAAAGAGCTTATTGATTTTGTCAGAGAGACAAATCCTTAATTCGCTGGTCTTGATCAGGTCTGCACGTCCTTTCTGGACCAGATACAAAGCAAGATCTCTTAATCGGTTTTTTCCACTTCCATCACTGCACAGGTTAAGTCCTGACCTTATGAATATGCACTGCTTGATGCCCATCAGCTCTGGTTGAATCGTTTCGATCAAAACATAGAGATCATTTTTCTCATCGCTACGCTGAAGAAATAGCACCCTTCCAAACCATTCTGGCCTTGTCATCAAATCAGTAGTACCCGGATGAAGATTGCTGACATCCTCGTACACACGAAGAACCCTGCCAGAAGCTTTATCAGGTGAAATGTGAAATGGGAGGTCAATATCACCGGTAGTCAGCCAATAAGCGTACCTTGGCCATTTTACGGCAACTTTCTCTATTACATCTCCCCTTGGGACACTCCCCTTATTCTCTATCGCCTCAATCGTTCTCGATGAAATTCCAATCTGAGCTGCAAACTCAGCCCTGGTCAGACTTTCAACCTCACGGATCATCCGTATTTTTTCGTGCAAAGCGCTTGACACGTAGCCACCACTCATTAGATAGTTGCAACTACTGCAATTGCAGTAGCTATATTCCTGTTATGAGTAGGCTAGCACAACACAATAGCCAGTGTAATAAGTGACAAGACACAGAGGGCCCATGGAAGAAGTAAACACCATTGTCAATACAACCCCGTTAGCGAGCACCGGTCCAATTGTAACCAAACGACTCTTTGCTCAGCTCACAGGCCTTACTGAAAAAACAATATGCGGAATGGTTGATCGCGGCCATTTGCCAACCGTGAAGATTGGCAAACATAGAATGGTCAATGTTGCATTGATTACTAAAGAAGCGCTTGAAGCAGAGTTTGAACGTTAAGAGCGGCCTTACCAGCGCCAACTGGTAAGACCTCCAAGGGTGCGCCAACACCCTCAGCTTGTCCCGATTCGCTAAAAACTAGGACGGAAGAATGTTACCGCATAGATTGATGTCTGGCCATATTCCCGGTCAGCCTGGCTCTGATTACTCAGGAGCCGAATTCTTAAAGTATGGTACTGCAGAGTGCCAGCAATTCCGTGAGCGCATTTTTTCATCACACCTGCCCTTCCTGAATGCGCTAAAAAAGGAATATAAGACAACTGCGGATTCCTCTTCCTATGTTGAAGCGAATCAACGCTTGCTGAACCTGCACAATGCACTCCACGTCGAAGACTTTTACTTTGTATGGGATGAAGCCGAAGTCCGCGAATTTTCACGTTCTCGCGCAGTGGTCTGCTTATCTTTCTCATCCAAGTTTTCGGAAGAAGTGGCATTTAAGAAGTGTTCCGACCTTGCCATATCATACCGACTGAATCCCCCTGATCCATCCAATCACTCGAACAACATTACTTCTTGCCTGAATCGCCTTTGCTGTGAGAAATGGTGGAAGCGTAATTTAATGCGTTTGAAGAAATCTTCAGTTGAGTCAGTATCCAGAGATTTAAAACTGGTACACGATCATGCGACTCCTTATTGCTCAACTATTTCTCTTAGAGAGTATAAAACCCAAAAGCTGGCTAATCGCCAATATTTAGAATCGCAATTAGCGACTAACGAGCGTGGTCAAGAGTATACGTTGGCAGAGCTATCTGATTTAGGAGTTTCAAATCCGGCTATTCGACGACTTGAGCTGATTACTCGTTGTAAAGGATACGAAGTTCTCGCTAAAGAAATGGGGCATGAAGCTCTGTTTGTGACATTTACAGCACCCTCTCGCTTCCATCGTATGACCAAAATAACCGGCGAATCCGGCAAGGTCATTAAGGTCGTTCCCAATGGGAAGTTTGACGGTTCAACACCACGCGACGCTCAGGAATATCTGTGCTCCACCTGGGCAAAAATTCAGGCCAAATTCCACCGTGAGGGTATTCGTCCCTATGGCTTTCGCGTTGCAGAACCTCACCACGATGGCACACCTCATTGGCATTTCCTTCTGTTCGTTCAGAAAGAACGTAGTGAGGAACTGGTTTCAATCTTCCACCGCTGGGCACTCAAAGATTCACCTGACGAAAAGGGTGCAGCTCAACACCGCGTGAAAGTAGAAAAAATCAAATCCGGTATCAATCCGGAAACCGGGCGGGAGTACTCCGCAACCGGCTACATCATTAAGTACATCAGTAAAAACATCGACGGCCACGGAATCGACAACGATGAACAGGCCGCAAAAGACAAAGACTGGAACGGTAAGAACCCATACGAAACGGCTGAACGAATCGAAGCATGGGCCAGAACAAACCGCATTCGCCAATTTCAGCCCATAGGAGGCCCAAGCGTGACGGTATGGAGAGAACTCAGACGCCTGAGCGAGCAGGAAGGTGTCATCGAACAAGTTAGACAAGCTGCTGACGCTGGTGACTGGGCTGCATTCGTAAAAGCAATGGGCGGCCCGAATATCCCACGCAATGAGTATCTGGCACGGCCTACTTATGCCCTGTCTGAGAAGCTGGATTTTGCCACTGGTGAGATTACCGAAGTCACCCACACCCGTTACGGCGATGAAGCCAAAGAGCGTGTTGTGGGCATTCTGATTCACGGTATTACGGTCTTAAGCCGTACCCACTTCTGGCAGATCCGTGAGAACGAGAAGGTCATCAAAGCCCGTCAGAAAATTATGGACGGTATTGCCGACATTCTTGAAGAGATCCAGGAACAGAATCATCAGCTTCCTGTGTCATTGCACAGCGTCTACATGCAGCAGGCGCAGCCTGCTGCCTTGGACTTGTTTCAATAACTCTACGCCAACCACTATGAGGTAAAAACCATGTTAAGCATCAGCATCATTGACGGCCATCATCAGGCCCAATCCCGCAATACCAAAAACGGAATCCGTTACTTCCAGGAGGCTTACGCTCACCTGGGCGGTGCTTTTCCTCAACAGATTGAAATCCCACTCCGCAACCCTGCGGATGCCAAACCTATTGGTGAATACACACTCGATGTCAGCACCTTTCAGGTAGGCCGCTTTAAAAACCTCGAACTCAATCCGTTCGAGCTGCGTTTAAAGCCTGCTGAAACGCCTCGCGCGGCTTCAAAGGCCTCATAACGTGTTTCCTGAAGTTGACCCTGCACAAGCCATTGAATTCGTTCAAGCGGTGGGTCTTCTCTGGGCTTCTGCCTGGATAATTGTGCAAATTAAAAAAGCAATCTAACTCTCATTGGAGAACCAAAAATGGAAGAAAATACTGCATCTGCACTGGATCTGACCTCTGTAACTAACACCATCTCTGCATCTGTAGGCGATGTGCAAACAGTTGGTCTGGCAATTCTCGGCGTAGTCGTTGGCATTGCAGCCTTCAAGTGGATTCGTCGCGCAATCGGCTGATATTTCTCGCCTCAGCTTTCTGGGGAAAATCTTAAATCAGAAGGGGCGATCATTCGCCCCATTTTCGAGGGCGGTAAATGGAATGGTTTCTATACATCGGCACTATGCTTGTTGCGTTCTATATTTTATTTCGATAACTACATTCGCAGAGGTAGTTAGCTTTCCAAATACCAACACAATACCCACAACTGATGGCAACACAGCGCGTTTAGCAGGTGTAACCAGCATCAGTAGTAGCAATAAAACTGCAAACGTTGTCATAGATGCTCGTGACCGGTTTGGCAATCCGATCCGGGTATTCAAAACAGCTAACTTTAATCCCGGAAAACTAAGAACTTATGTCACGACCTGCGTCAAGAATCCCGTTTCATGTGCCGCCTCTGCTGCATTAACTTCCGCTTTAATTTATTACGGCTACACACTTACAAGCGATGGCCGCATTGTTCTCCCTGGATCCTCTGGTTCCTATCAGGAATGCTTAGAAAAGCCAGTTGAAGATGTCAACGGTGGTGTTTCTACCGCACTTGGTCCAATTCCCTGTGCCTCCGGGCCGAACTGGGCAGGAAAGTATGTGCTCTACACATTCCAGCCACAGCCTCAGTATCCTGGCTTGCCCTGGAATGAAGATTTACCCAATGGAGTGGTTCGTCTATACGGGATGGTCTACTCCGATTCTCTGGCTGAACTGAAAACCTATTATCAAAACTGGTATGACACGCAACCAGAACAAGAAGCACAGGAACAACCCGTATCCGATGAAGATGTTGCAGCTGCCGCTCTCGCGAACCCCTCCCATTTGCAAATTTCACCAGGTGTATATGGTGATGTTTTTGACCCGATTAGCATTACTGAAACAGCTTCTGATACCGACTTCGGAAATGAGCCACAGGATCCTGACCCTGAACCAACTGAGCCAATGATTGGTATGGATTACGTCGAAGAAAAAACCGTAGATCTATCTGAATACTTTGATTTCGGTGTTGGCTGGTTGCCGAAGACCTGCCCTGCCGATAAAGATCTTCTCACCATTGGTGATAAAACCTTCACATTCGAGTATGGAACGCTCTGCTCATTACTGACGGACTACGCCTCACCCTTCATTCGTTTTGGCGCTGTATTGAGCTTTATTGCAATTATTTTCGGAGGTATTCGTAATGAGTAGTCTGTTTCTCCATTTCACAGCTCTCGTTGCCGGCCACGTAGTCGCAAGGATCTTACTTGCCCTGGGCATATCCTTCGTTACGTTTCAGGGGCTGGATTACATCCTGTCCCAGGTCGTTATGCTGGTGCATGACATGTTCACCGGCTTACCTGGGGATGTTGCTGCATTATTGGGGTTAGCTGACGTCGATCTCGCTATCAATCTGATTGTATCGGGGTACACGGCCCGAATTACGATGATGTCGCTGCGTCAGATGAGGCTCTGATCATGATTCATTTAATTACAGGAATACCAGGCTCAGGTAAGTCTTTACTCGCCGTCGAATTACTCTATGAAAACTCATTATCTGAGAATATCAGGCCCGCTTACTCGAATATCAGCGGACTTGATACCGATGCTCTTCGTTGCTTTGAACTCGAAGATGTTGAACACTGGTATGACCTCCCTGATGGATCTCTGATTGTTATCGACGAATGTCAGCGTTGGTTTCGCCCACGTCCCAATGGATCGGCGGTACCTGACTACATCAGTCGCTTTGAGACCCATCGCCATCAGGGGCTAGATATTATTCTGATTACACAGCACCCTGGACTGATTGATCGCAATATTCGTAAACTGGTTGAGTTGCATCAACACATGTACCGTGCATTCGGTATGAAGCGTCGCACCGTTTTAGAATGGAATACCTGCAACGAAAACCCTGAACCCTCTCACTCCTCATCGGATGCAGCAAAGAAGAAAAAGCCATTTGATAAAAAGCTTTTTCAGTTCTACAAATCTGCAACCGTTCACACTCATAAACTTCGCCTTCCTTGGAAATACATTAGTATAGGAGTGGGTTCGGCTCTTTTCGTTTTGTATTGCATCTACAGCTTATGGCTTTCTATGAACGATAAAATTGATTTAAGCAAAGCGAAACAGTCCCATACTCCGACACACACCGAAGTGGTCACAGATCCCCTACCAGGTAAACAACCCTCCGTGACCAATGATGGCGAACTTCAGTATCGCGGCTTTCAACGAAGCGGCGGCCAACTGACTGTCTTCCTTGAAGATCCAACATCAGGCCAATACTTCACACTCCAAGACTTTGACGGTTACAGACGTCAGGGAGTGGATATTGTCTTTTACATAGCAGACTTCAACTATCGGGTCAGAGACAGAGATTTGTTAGCTCTACTGCCCTGATAGCGGGGCCGACGGGCGCTTGCGCACGTCTGACACGCTATAGGGCAATCAGCCCTCAGTTTCGCAAGCGAAACTCATTAATTTATACCCGCCAGAATAAAACATACGCCCACCGAAGGAGATAATACATGCAAGTCGAAACCTTACTGCATCGCCAGGGCGGTCTTTGCTTCTATTGTCGTAAACCACTGCCGAGGAAAGATGCTTCCATTGAGCACATCATTCCAAGTTCAACAATCGGAGCCGAAGGCTTCAACAATCTGGCTGCCTGCTGCAAATCCATGAATTCACATCTTCAGGGCATTTCACCCAAGCACAAGATCGAACTCCTGTTGAACCACTGGGGCGGCTGCCCCTGCCCTGACCCAACGATAATCAGACCACCGGCTCGAACAATGCCTCCGATGTTCACAAGTTATGATGATCCCGGCTTGCCATACCGAACTGAAAGGAACATCGGTAGTTCTGAGCCCTTAACGCCGCCAGATGAGATACTCGCCCTGACTGACCAGCCCCGCGGCGATTGAGCGCCTACCGGGGGGATGGGGGCGGTAGCGCCCCATGTATAACTAATGGTTTGTGCCCCTAGAAAGTTAGCTCCGAACATCGGAGTAACTTGTGTGGAATCCTCCTTCTAAGTTAGGTAATCTACGCTTATAAAGTTACCAATGTACGAACTTACTAACTTACAGCGTAATTGACTAAAGTTTGTACACCGTGTAGGCTTAAACTTAAGCCTACACCCCAACAGGAATCTAAAATGAGTGCTTTACTCGCAGTTGACAGCTATCAAAACGTGCAAATATCACGTTCGCTGGCTTGTGGGAGCCTTGTAAAGCGTTTACAAGTTAAGAAGCGTTCCCCTGAAGCCCCTTTACTTGCAGGCCCAAAAGCAGCAGAAATGGCTAGAGCTGTTGAGGTTTCGCTGGCTGCAATCCAGAACACTGTTCGTCTTCCAGAAGACTACTGCCCAGACTGGGTATAAATCGAAGACCATTCTCAGAATCAAAGGAAGGAACAAGCTGACGAATGGCCGAGATTGTAGTCCGGGTAACGTACCACGAGCACATTAAAGACATCCCCAATATAAGAAACCTCGCGCTTAGCTTCAAAAGCTATAAAAGCGGTAATGGTCTGCCTGACAACTTTGGCAGGGATGCTGCCTATGATCACCCCGACACCCCTCAAGTAGTTAAAGATAATTTGTGGCACATCCATTTAGCACCGTCTGACAGGCCTTTTAACCGAGGAATCTCTCAAGACAGGAGAACTAACCGTATCGGTGATGCTGAAAGAGATAGAATCCTTGTATATACCAAGGGTTATTATGATGAAAATGCATACATGCTAATGGCAATATTAGAACCAAATGGGCATGAGCTCCAAAGAGATCATTTAAATGTAATGATTCCCTTAGCAGAAAAAGCCGCCGCTGACTTTAGAGACAAATACTGACTACGATGTGACTACATAAGTGAGGTACCACAGGGTGTTAACGGGGTGGAAAAGCCCATGAAATCTATATTTCCGCCCCTTAAAACCTCGTTATACCCCATTGCAACGGGTTCAAATCCCGCCATCTCCACCATACAAATAGAGAAGGCCCGACGCGAAAGCGCCGGGCCTTTTTTACTTGCTGAAGCGGGGATTCTGCACCTGCCACAGTTGGGTTCCAAAAAAGGCTGGACAGCCGTTTTGCACTGCGAAGCAGCCCGAAGGGCGAGGTACATTGATATACCGAGTGCAATCCCCCATAGAACTCGCATCAGGGGCTTTTTATTTTCTTGATTATATTTATGAAATCTAGCAAATGAATAGAACCTGACGAGTCAAACTTGATGATAATTTTTAATTTAAATATCTCGATGCAGCCCCAATAACTCTCCGGCCCAATTGCGAATCTAAGCGAGCTGACGCATCATCCTTGTTTAAAAGAAAATGCGAATACAGTACCGCAAAAGGGATAGTTGATGCCTTTCAAAATTTTCCAACGCGTTTCTGCTGCCCCCACCAATCCGCAACGAGTCACCCAACCGAAGCAGTTTGATGTGGCGGATCTCTATCAGGGCCCTTTGCAATCCGAGTTTGATCCGGCACCAGCTGCCATCGCTCTGGATGAGAAGCTGCGTCAGGCGTATTTCTGGATTGTGAACAGTGCGATCATCAGTCCGCACTACGACATTGAATATAACCTCACTCCACCACAGAGTTTCATTGTCGGTGACAGCAAAAGACGCCTTACACTGCCGTCAGCACAGAGCTATTCAAGTTACGTGTTACTCCCTCTGCTTACCTTCGCTACCCGGCGTAAGTGTTTGTTTGTCGGCGGTCCGGGGCGCGGTAAAACAGCCAGTGCCATTCTCATGGGCGTACTCGCCGGATACCCGGTAAAAGAAGTACGCAGGGCCATGCAGCACGGCCATCCACAAATGACGATCGCGGATCTGCTGGGAAATCCTCTACCCGCGGATCTCGTCGGTGCCCAGCGTATGGAAGACATCCGTATCGCCTGGCGCAACTGGCTGGGCATGCGGGTCAAGATCATCGACGAATATAACCGCATCCCAACCCGCACTCAGAGCGCACTGCTAACGGTCATGGGCGACAACTACGCCGAAGTGCTGAACCATGTTTTCGAATGCCCGGATTCCGCCTGGTATCTAACCGCAAATGACGATCAGGGTGGCGGCACCTATCAGGTAATTGAGGCACTGCGCGACCGTATTGATGTGATAGTACAGGCACTGGCGTTCAATCCACGCTTTCTTGGCGAACTACTGGTGCGAATAGAAGAAGGATTGCGACCAGAAGAAGTGGTTCCGAAAGACATTGTGTTCACTGAAGCCGAAATTGATCAGATGAACGCGGATATTCTTAAGATCGAACTGCCGCCACCGCTGCGCCGCCGTCTGGAGTTTTTCTCCAGTCAGTTTGAATTGTCAGAAGCCGCCGGTGCTCAGTTCGAGTACATGACCAAAGACACTGCCCGATTAGCGGCCATCGATTGGGCACAACTGGTCGCGGCCGATAACGGTCGTGACCGTCTCAAAGACCTCGGCTGCCAGACCCTGAATGGCCTGTCGGTGCGCAATCTGATGACGCTTATTATTTACGCTAAGTCGCTGGCCTATTTCCGCGGCAACACCTCTGTCGAGCTCGAAGATCTGCGTCAGATTCTGCCGTTCGTTTTGAACGACAAATTGACGCCCGACCTGGATGCACCGTTTTTCGCGTTACCTCAAAATGCTGCCTTCCGTTCAGACAGCATAAGCTGGCTACGCCATCTGTTTGATCTCTCCAATGCAGAATTTGAACGTCTGGGCCTGGATCACGATGATCCGGTGCAACAACTTGATCTTGAGTTTTCTGCGGGGTTAGATGGGCTCACTGAAAGTGAGGTCCGGACAAGAATAGGCAGAATCGAGCGACTGGTCGGAGAATGGTGTAAAGGCCGGAAGCTCTATGGCCATATCTACGATGACTTACTCAAACTGAAATATCTGCACCAGCGTTACACCAATTATCTGCATTGGCTGCAGTTGCAACGATGAGTATTTCTACCGAATTTGCTGAACTGCTGCGTGCTGGCAGGCCGCAGTTTAATGCCCGGGTCGCCGAAGCTCGCCACCGCTACCGCGGTTTTAATACCGATGTATTCAGCCTGTTTCTGCAAGAGTGCGTCGATCCGGTGATCGTCAGTATCGACGCGGCAAACCGCGGTGCTTTTGCCAGCTCGGCGTTCGACATTGCGCTGGATCTCGTGGGCCGCGAACTGACAGGCGCTCACCCACGGGGGAAGTTACTTACAGCGTTATGGCAAGACACCCTACCAACCCTGACACCGGCTATGGCTGACCGCCCTTCGAGATTGATCAGCGCCTTGTGCAATGCACTGCTCAATCTCGAAGCTCTGCCCGCTGCCCGCCCTAATCAATGGCTGGAACTACTCAAAAAATACGGTAGTAGCCTTACCGCTCCCGATGATCTGCTGCAACTCGGAGTGCTCGCGGCCTGGCGCGCTGGTGCAGCTCACTTCCGCTTGCCTGCATTACAAGCGGCAGCACGTCTTCCACATATCGGTTGCACGCTGCTTGATTTGGCGCCAGAGCGTGACGTGCAGGAACAACTGCGACTTGCAGAACAGAATCCCTGGCTGATAGCGCGCTCAGACAAGGCTCTTGAGGTAGGCGCGTTCACCGGGCTTGGAGGACAGTTTGCAGAGCCACCCGAAGTACGTGCAACCAACGATGGCTTTATCGTCAAAAGCAGCGACCGTTGTTTCCAGCTGATCGCCGATGGCTTTGGTGCTGTATTGCTACCGGCGACCCTAGCTGAATTTGTCAGTGCCGGACATGCGGCAAGGGAAGGCAGATCACCCAAGCTAAGTGCCAATACTCTGATCTATGCGAATTCTTCGATTGTCATTCCGCTACCTGCCGATGGGTTACAACTGGCCTGGAATGCATACACTGCTGCACTGACTTCGCCCTACAGTTTTTCCATCAGTATCGTGCCCTTATTATGACTGGATCTGCAAAGCCCCTTTCACTGTTGGAACGTTGGCAATCAGCATGGCCGCAGGCTCTGGCCGTCTGGAGTCAATTCACGCGCTTGTCTGATCCTAACCTCTGTCAATCGTCCGTAACTGCAGCCAAAGAAGGATTAACCAGCAGTTTCGCCATGATCCGGCTATCCGATCAGAGTGTGGTCGTCGACCTCGAAGGCATAGAAAGGCTGAAACTGGAAGATTATGCAGTAGAGGTTCTGGCCCACGAAATCGGCCACCATGTATTAGCTCCGGCCAACGCCAGTAATCACTATCGATTGCTGGCACGAATCCGCCAGGGCCTGCCAACACTTGAGCAACACGCGCCAATGGTGGCGAACCTCTATACCGACCTGCTGATCAACGATCGCCTGCAACGACAAAGCGGGCTGCGTATGCACGCCATCTATCAACGCCTGGTCGATCATGACGATCCTATCCGGAGGCCAGGTGTATGGGCCCTCTACCTGCGGATTTACGAAATTTTATGGCAACTTGATCGCGGTGCGCTCGGCGTAATGGTCGAAAACAGTCTGTTCAATACTCATGCGTGGCTGGGAGCGCGTCTGGTGCGGGTGTACGCCAATGACTGGTTGACCGGTGGAGCGCGATTTTCCGCGTTACTGCTGCCCTATCTACATGCGGCAGAGCAGGAAAAAGAAGCGCAGGAAAAAGCTCTTCAACAACTCATGGATACTCAATCAGCAGGTCAGGACTGCGAACCCACGGGTCTGATTGATTTTGACGATGATGAAAAGGTGTCGCAGTTGCACCCGTCGGAAGACCCTCTGATCACAGGCACTGAACCCGATGAACAAGCAGCATCAGACACTCCACGGGATGAACAGATAATTCCCGGCCGGGGACAACGCCGGGAACCGTTCGAATATGGCGAAATTCTGCGTGCAGCAGGCCTGAAGCTCACAGACCATGAACTGGCTGTCCGCTACTACCGCGAAGCCGCTTTACCCTATCTGATCCCATTTCCTAAACGTGCGGCACCACAGACTCTGGAGCCACAGATGGAAGGACTCGATGTATGGGAGATGGGTGACGCTCTGGACGAAATCGACTGGCTACAGAGCCTCAGCTATTCACCACAGCCAGTACCAGGAATCACCACATTAAAACGCCGGTATGGCATGGTGGCGGGTGCAGAACCTGCGACACGCCCAGTGGATCTGGATATCTATGTCGACAGCTCAGGCTCTATGCCAAACCCGCAGCAACGTATTTCTTATATGGCTCTCGCGGGAGCCGTTATCTGCCTGTCAGCTCTACGCAGCGGAGCGCGCGTGCAAGCCACGTTATGGAGCGGCACACACCAGTGTATCTCCACCCTAGGATTCGTTCGTGACGAAGACAGCATTCTGAGTATATTAACCGGCCATTTCGGAGGGGCTACGGCGTTTCCGATTCACAAACTGCGCGACACCTTTGCCCAGCGTGATGTCCAGGATCGCGACTGTCATATCCTGCACATATCCGATGACGGTATCACCACCATGTTTGATCAGGATGAGCGGGGCAACAGCGGTTGGGATATCGCGGCAATGGCTCTGGAAAAGGGCCGTGCCGGCGGCACCATGGCTCTGAACCTGTATCGCGAATGGACAACACAGAACGCCACCTACGCAAACGACCTGCGCAAGGCACGGGATCAGCAAGGTTGGGAGATTTATGCCGTGACAGATCTTGCTCAATTGCTCGAATTTGCCCGTGAATTCTCCCACCGGCACTATGGTCAGCGCTCAGTTACTCTCCCATCAGCCAAATTTAACGCGGAATAATCCCGGTGAACTCAATGACAAGGATTTCAGCGTGAATAACATTGGACCAGATCTGCAACACCTGTTGCGCCGGATATCTGCCACACCAGCAGATTTTCTGGATGATCCGAAGGTGCATGGCCGTGGCGACCTCGCAGTTGCCGCGCTGGTGCACGATATTCTCCGCCAGGTCGGCCATCAGGCCACTGTTGAACAACTGCAGAGATTCATTGGCAGTCATTCAGAAAAGGATCACAACCGACTGAGGTTGGTAGCATTGGCCATCTGGGTACTGAACGATGAGTGGTTTAAGAGCACATTACATGATGCCGATGCACTGCTGTCCCTGCTCGATAAGGCGATACAGCAACTCGCCGATGTCTGTACGGCAACCAAATACATTAATGACAGTGATCGCCGTGAAGAATTTGCGCGTTTCCTTCTGGCGCGTCTCGACTACCGCCCCGCTGGCGAAAGTATTACACAAGCGACAGATCGTCTCAGTGCCCTGAGCACGACTGAGCGCAATCGTCTGCTGCAGGAAAGTCGCGAAGCAGAAGCCCGCGCACGGGCTATCCGTGAAGCTCTCGCAAAGCAGGCGGCTGCAGAATCTGCCGACAAGTGGACACGGGAATGAATTCGTATTTCGACCCGGAACGTTATCCTACTCTGAGCGAAGACGGCGCCCGGATGCTCAAATTTCTTCGCGAACATCCGCAGGCACCAATCTACCGCAATAGTAGCGGCAATAAGCTGACCTCCGACGACCTGAACCTGCTGGCTGACTACGAGCGAAAACTGAATAACAGCAGCGTCGACTGGAATGATCGTCAACTTCCACAATGGCTGAATACATTTGTTGATAACGTGTATCACGACGTCCCATTTTACCGGTCGCAGGGACAAGTGCCCCAATTTACCGACATAACTCCAGTGACCCGAGCGGATTTCAGTCGCGACATTACCGCCTTTGTGCCTGACAGCGCCCCACTCGATCGCATGATCAATTTTCAGACCACAGGCACCAGTGGCAATCCATTATTGTTACCTTCACATCCCCGTATCGCTGCGACATATCTGTGCTTTCATCGCCGGGCACTCCGCCGGTTCGGAATTGAACTAAGCGAAGGACCTGAACAAGTAGGGGTTGTTCTGGTCGGTCATCAACGTCGTTGCTTCACGTATATTTCTGTCACTCCACAATTGGGCGAGTCAGGCCTGGCAAAGATCAATCTGCACCCAGACGACTGGACTAGCCCTTCTGACCGTGAAGCCTATCTTGATGCACTGAACGCTGAAATATATACGGGTGATCCATTGTCCCTGAGCGCGCTGAAAACTTTGCCATTAAGTACCCGTCCGAAGGCGCTCATTTCCGTTGGAATGATGTTATCACAAGGCCTGAAGAATGAATTTGAATCCCATTTCAGCGCCCCCGTGCTCGACATTTATTCGCTGAATGAATCTGGTCCAGTCGCAGTATTTGATGCAAATCTCAATGGACATCTCTTACTCCAGCCGGAATTGTATATCGAAACTCTGGATACTGAAGGTAAACCCGTCCCCCCGGGTCAACGCGGCGAAATTACACTGACCGGTGGATTTAACTTCTGCCTGCCACTACTGCGTTATCGTACTGGCGATTACGCTTCACTCGCCTACTCGCCAGAAGGCCCTTTGCTTACAGGTCTTAGCGGACGTAGTCCGGTGAGATTCCTTACGCAAAGCGGAGATTGGGTCAACAATATCGACATCACTCACGCATTAAAATCACTGCCATTGGCTCAGTTCGGATTGCATCAGGACGCGGACGGCTCACTTTGTTTATCCCTAGCACCGGTCTCTATGCATTACTCAACCGCCAGCCTTGACGCTTTAGCGTCTGTCTTTGGAAACCAGCCGATTTCGGTAAAGTCCATTGGGAGCGAAGACAAAATTATGCAATACACAAGCAACCTTAAAGAAGGAACACTGCAATGAGTGCGCTGGAAATCGCCTGCAATCTGATAACCACCATTTCTATTCTGCTGGCTGGGCGTAACAGCGTACACACATGGTGGACCGGCATTATTGGTTGTGTATTGTTTGGACTACTGTTCTTTCAGGCTCAGCTTTATGCCGATGTAACGCTGCAGATATTTTTTGTTGCCACCAGTGCTTATGGCTGGATGCATTGGCGACGCGGAAATAATGGTCAGGCAAGGCCAGTCACCCGTGCAGGTCTGCGCCATGTTGCACTAATTGCACCGCTTGGTCTGCTTGTCGCCTCGTTATACGCACTAATACTCCACCGTTTCACTGATGCCTATGCACCACTTCTAGATTCACTTGTCCTGACATTCAGCGTTATTGCACAATGGTTACTGATGCAGCGCCGCCTCGAAGCCTGGTGGTTCTGGCTTCTGGTCAACACCATTGCAGTGCCCCTTTTCGCTAGTCGCGAGCTGTATCTCACGTCTTTCCTGTACGCTTGCTATTGGGTGAATGCCATCATCGCATTCTTCTACTGGCGCTCACTGCTCACAAAAGATATAGACGCAACGACATCAGCCAATGCCCCAGCTTAACCAGCAACGCTTTATCAACGGTCTGGTGGTCGGAAAATTCAGTCCTTTGCACTTAGGTCACGAATTTCTGATCACTCAGGCTCAGGCGGAATGTGAAAATCTTTATCTGATTTCGTACAGTGAACCCGAGCTGCCGGAATGCAATCGCTCCCGTCGCGAATCCTGGCTGCGCCAACGCTTCCCAAAACTGCCAATATTGGTTCTGGATCAAAGCGAATTAAAACGCGCCGCCACTAGCCAGGGTATAGACAACCCGCCGGATATCCCTGACAACGATGCCCCTGACAACGACCACCGCTACTTCTGCGGCTGGCTATGTCAGCACCTGTTTAATACTCACATAGACGCAGTATTCACCAGTGAAGATTACGGAGATGGGTTTGCAGCCGAACTCACGAAGTACTTTCGCCAAACAGACCCTCAAGCTCCAGAGACGGTACACCGAAGTGTCGATCGCTATCGACAAAAGATTCCCGTATCCGGAACACAGCTACGCGCTGGCCCGCACAGTTTGAGGCACTTTATGGCACCTGAAGTCTACGCCGATTTTGTAGAACGAATTCTTCTGCTTGGTGGCGAGTCCACGGGTAAGACGACGTTGGCAGAAGCACTGGCTTCGGAGTTAGAGACACAATGGGCACCAGAATATGGTCGGGAGTGCTGGGATGAGCGCAACGGCACACTTATATTCGAAGATATGCTCCATATCGGACAAACTCAGGTCGCTCGTGAACAGGCTCTCGCACAAAAAGCCAATAAATGGCTCGTATGCGATACCAGCCCACTCACCACAGCTCTCTATTCCCAGGTTTTGTTTGACCGCGTAGATCCAGCGTTAGAAGTGCTAGCCACCCGACACTATGACCACGTGTTTCTGTGTGCCGCAGATTTTGACTTTGTTCAGGATGGTACGCGGCAGGATCCGGCGTTCCGCCAACGTCAACAGGAGTGGTACGAGAAAGAACTTAACCGGCGTAACATTGCTTACACGGTTGTGAAAGGTAAGGTTTCAGATCGCGTAGAGTATATATCTAACCAATTAGGGTTTAACAAATAGCATCGATTTTTACAGAAAATACGATATATCCGAAGTTACATATTCCAATTACGACCTAAAATGAAGTCGATGAAAGCGCGCAAGATCATACATCAACGCCATCGACTTTTTAGGGGTGCAACTAGTGTAATGGTCAATTGTTTCCGGTCCCACTCAGGACCAAAGCTGCCAATGTGGCAAGCCCGCAGCGCGGTTTATCCGTAAACCGGGCATCTACGGAAGTTGCTACCAGGATTATCAGTTTTACTACCTGTCAAACGGACAGCTGGTATGAGCGCCCAACGAAAACGGATCATTGCTTCTGCCCTTCCGGCCCAGCCGACGCTGTTTGTGACCATCACGAAAGCGGTCATCGACATGCTTGCCCAACGCGATAACCTGGTCGACAGCCTCAGCTGCCAGATCGTCGCTATGCCAGCGGTACCGGATGAATACGCTTTGCGCACGCTGATCAGCCGCGAATTTGAGACATTTTTTTATGAAAAAGCCGAAATCGCGATTCCGGTACTGGTTTTCGTTGCGCTGACCAGCGTTAAACGCATTACCGCCGGTCTGAATAATCTGGCTGAAGGTGTTATCCGCATCGCCGATCCCGCTACCCCGCTACCCCGCTCTCCTATCACCTGCAGGCACGGGATATGAACGAACTCAGCGCGCTGGGAAATGGCCTGAACCATTTTATGAATCGCATTGAACCCACAGTAAAGGGATTAATGAGGTATCCGACGGACTGAATAACAGCACTTCGGTGCTGAAGAAAAATGCCGACGGTAATTTAACCCACGCAGCAAATCTGAGCTGCATTATGGTGAATGTTACCTCCGCCACCAATGAACTGATCACGGCTTCCAGCGACATCGCCCGGAATGTGCAGGAAGCGCACAATCAGGTTTCCGACGTTGATCGTGATGGTAAAATCCTGAGCAACGATATCCGCGCCCTGAATGGCCAGTTTAATGATCTGACCGGCATTATCGCGACGTAGGCAACTTGAGTGCTCAGGTCGACGGTATTTACGGCATCCTGCAGACCATCCGTGGCATCGCCGAACAAACTAATTTACTGGCGCTTAATGCGGCCATCGAAGCGGCACGGGCCGGAGAACAGGGCCGTGGGTTTGCCGTGGTTGCCGACGAAGTGCGCAACCTGGCCAGCAAAACCCAGAGCAGTACCGGAGAAATCCAGGGACTGATTGAAAACCTGAAACAAAGCGCCAGTCGTTCAATTGAGGCCATGACCAACAGCACCGAGGCCAGCGCATCCATGGCCGTATCCTTTGCCAAAGCCAACGAACAGATTCTGGGATTATTCGGCAGCCTGAACACCGTTAACGATCTGAACTCTGAAATTGCTGCCGCCAGTGAAGAACAAAGCACCGTTATCAGTGGTATTAACCAACACCTGCAGGAAGCCAAAGAAATTGCGGTCTATACCCGCGAAGCCGCCCAATCGACCGGCAGTAAATCGTCGGAGCTGGCGGATATCGCCGACAAATTAAAAACCATGATTCAAAGCTTTCGTCTGAGCTGAAAATCCGGCATTAATGTACGCAGGCTCACCTGCGTACACTAATGCCCGCCAATGCCGATCATCGGTTATTGAACAGAAATCCGCTCCCGTAAAGTCACATCACATACCCTTTCGGTAAAAAGAACGCCGGGGACAGACTCTTCCTGATGTAATAACATACGCGCTGTTATCGCTCACGGAATCCGGCAATAACATGACGGATTAACATCTGGCAAGGGACTAAAAATCAGGAACTCACGATGCGGGTCAATGATCACTCACCGCTGGCAGAATTACTGCAGCAACATCACTTAAGCCATGGTTGCACGGAATCAGCTCAGGCGGTATGGCAGGCCTATGGTACAACCGCGGCGGTATTAATTACCGATATGAGCCGCTTCTCGGCCATCACCAAAGAAAAAGGCATTGTTTATTACCTGACATTAATTCAGCGTATGCAGGATATCGTTGAAGCCGTTACCGCACAGTTTAACGGCACGCTGATTAAATACGTGGCCGACGATGCCTTTGTATTATTTGCCGACAGCGCTTCTGCCCTGAATGCATTGCGCGAAATCCGTCAGCGTCTGAAGCAGGATAATCAGCAATTTCCGCAGCATCACGATATTGAAATTGCCGCAGGTATTGCCTTTGGTGAGCTGCTTAATTTTCACGACCGCGAAATTTTCGGTGACCCGGTTAATGAAGCCAGCAAGCTGGGAGAAGACACCGCCGCTGCATGGGAAATTCTGCTGACCGAAGCGGCCTACCATAATCTGCCGGCCGATATGCGGGTACACGAAAAAATGTGTGACCATGCCTTCGGAAAACTGACGATCCGCACCTATTATATGAGCTGAAAAACAACACCCGTCCTTTTCAGACAGACATAAAAAAAGCTGCCGGAGCAGCTTTTTTTATGCACGCAAAAACCAATCAGTTTTTTGCACGGCCTTTGAATTCACCGGTACGGGTATCGATTTCGATGGCATCACCGATTTCAACGAACGCAGCAACCTGCAGTTCATAACCGTTTTCCAGAGTGGCCATTTTCATCACTTTACCGGAGGTATCACCACGAACCGCAGGCTCGGTGTAAGACACAGTACGGACGATGGTGGTAGGCAGCTCGATGCTGATGGCTTTGCCTTCGTAGAAAACCGCTTCACATACGTCGGTCATACCGTCGGTCATGAAGTTCAGGGTGTCACCCAGGTTTTCTTTTTCCACTTCGATCTGGTTGTACTCTTCATCCATAAACACGTACAGCGGATCTGCGAAGTAAGAGTAGGTTACCTGGCTGCGTTCCAGAATGATGGGTTCCAGCTTGTCATCAGCCTTGAAAACCGGCTCCTGCGACGCACCGGTCAGCAGGTTCTTCAGTTTCATTTTTACAACAGCGGCGTTACGGCCGGATTTGTTGAATTCAGCTTTCAGGACAACCCATGCCTGACCGTTCAGGCTCAGTACCTGACCGGCACGAAATTCGTTAGCAGTTTTCATAGAGAATTACCGGATATCAGTCGTTAAAAATGCGCTGCACTATACCCGATCCGTGGCGTAATGCACGAGATTTGATGCAAGGTCGCCAAGCGCCTGTAGCTGCTGTTGCCAGGCAACAGCATGGGTCTGCCATGCTGGCAGCTGTTGCAGCAGCCCGTGCCAGTGTTCATGCGCCTCAGCGCCTGCTGCCAGCGCACTATCCGGTGCCTGATTCCAGTGCCGGAATGCCCCCACCAGATGCTCCGCCAGCATGCGGTCTGACAGGTTATTGCGGTCACAATACAGGCCAAGAAAAGCCTCCAGTTTATCCAGATGCGCATCCTCTTCCTGGCGGTAGATATGCCACAACATAGGCTTGCCCAGCATCTGCGCACGGACAAAGGATTCCTCTCCGCGCACAAGATTCAGATCACACATGGCCAGCAGCTGGTCGTATTGTGGCTGTGACATAAATGGCAGCAGCGAAATACTCAGTCTGCCGCGCTGATAGGTGTGCCCGGCCTGCGTCGTTTCACCCAGCCAGTCATCCAGCCCCGCCGATACCCGTCCTGCCGGAACCAGCAGGTGTACTGTCTGCGGCCAGGCCTGCAGCGCATCCAGCAAACCGGCCAGGGCCGGATTTTCGTAGGCAAACAGGCTGATCTGCAGCGCACAATCTGCCAGAGCCGGAGCCAAACCAAAGCTGCTCAGAAAAGCCTGACGTGCCGCACCTTCGGCCATCTGGTGTGGCAATAGTGCCAGTTCCGGTTCGCACAACAGGCCGCCGGTCCCCTGAACAAAACCGGGAAAGAAGAAGGTTTTGCTCAGCCCGTGCACCGGCGACTGACTGAGGTGAAAACCGGGAACCCAGTCTTCGGCGCTCAGGTATTCCAGATTAATCCAGCAGGCCGTGCGCTCACGCTGCTGCATGGCTGCGATATAGCTTTGCGGCAACTCACAGGCAAAGGCTTCAATCACCACATCACCGGTCTGCTGCGGGCTGAGCAGTGGAAAATCTTCAGCCCAGTGCCGGATCACAACCCCCTGCTGTTGCTGCTCTGCCAGAGAGCAATCCAGCACCGGGCATAACGCGCGGAAACTGCTCAGGTCATCCACCCAGAGCGTTACCTGCTGACCATGTTGCTGGTGCAGTTGCCGCGCCAGACGCCAGCACACGCCAATATCGCCAAAGTTATCGATCACCCGGCAGAACAGGTGCCAGTGGCGTTGTGAAGTCGGGTCGGGCATCAGGCTCATGCAAGGGTATCCGGCAGGAAAAAGGCCAGCATCATAGAAGGCCACACAGGGCGAGGAAAGTCCGTAAGTACAGACGGTGGCGATTGACGGATTAAAGTCATGCTCAGTTATGAGTCCGGACACATATTTCTGCTAATCTTCTGATACATTGGCTAACAAATAACCAATATATGAATACTGTTTTGCATCTGTGCCTGCTCATACTGAGCTGCCTGACACTGACCGCTGCCGCAGAACCGCTGGCAGGCAATCAGGCGTTCGCGCCGGTATCGGCAAATGCAGCACCGGACACCCTGCTGATCGGCGTAGAAACCACCGACTACGCTCCCTATTACCATATGCAGGATGAGCGCTACAGCGGCATGGCGCGTGATCTGCTGGATGCTTTTCTCGCCGATGCGCACCTGTTAGCCGACTATCACCCGTTACCGGTGCCACGCCTGTTTCTGCAGTTCACTCATAACCAGCTCGACTTCAAATTTCCCGATAATCCGCAGTGGTCAGAAAACCTGAAAGCCGGCCTCACCATTCACTACAGTCAGCCGGTATTCCAGGTCAGTGAAGCCGTAATGATACTCAACGATCACCAGGGACCGGTGCGCAATGTCGGCACCATTATGGGATTTACCACACCGGGCATCAGCTCTGCCCTGAGTCGCGGAGATATCGCCCTGACCGAAGTCACGGGGATGGAGCAGCTGCTGAAAATGCTAGAATCCGGTCGCATCGACGGTATCTACTTCAACGTCCGGGTAGCACAGGAAGCGGCTGCCAGACGCACACAGCCGCTGCAACTGACCATGCTGAAAGACATTGCCCCCTACCGTTATGCTTACCACCTTTCCAGTATCCGTCATCCCCGCTTGATTGAACGCTTCGACCGCTTTATGCGTGAGAACCCGGAAGTGATCCGTGCTATCCGCCAGAGTTATGATCTGCCCTGATGGCTGTCGGCTCCT
Organism: Thalassolituus sp. ST750PaO-4; assembly: GCF_020320405.1. Taxonomy (NCBI): domain Bacteria; kingdom Pseudomonadati; phylum Pseudomonadota; class Gammaproteobacteria; order Oceanospirillales; family Oceanospirillaceae; genus Thalassolituus; species Thalassolituus sp. ST750PaO-4. The sequence goes on along the minus strand of NZ_JABVCB010000013.1, from coordinate 544,816 downwards.
AGCAGTGGGTCCAGTTCATCATTCAGTTCAAACCCTTCTTCTTTCAGCCAGGCCAGAGCCACATCAACACTGCTGAACGCCCGGCGCTGAAAACCTTGCTCAGAGCCGGTGACCAAATCCTCAAGCTGCAGTTTTTTCAGTAGCGATGGCTGGTACACATGAGCTGCGCGCCGCAGACCATTATCAATACACCAGTGCACCAGCGCCTCAATCACCGGCCCCATTTCCGGCACGCCTAACTGCCACTCATCGAGTAAAACCATATGTCCCCAGGGCGCAGAGGCCAGCCCGGCGGCATGTTCGCGGAAGTGACGGTCAAAGGCTCTGGCCGCTTCTTCATTCCAGCTGCCGGACAAACGGGCAACCAGAATATTACCGTTGGTACTGAGTACAAATTCGCCATGCTGAATACGTGTGTTGAGCATATAAACCCCCGATATGCCGCTGCCCGATAAGCATAGCTGAGCCGCTGCAGCGCCCCTGATGGCCAACAAAAAATAACCTGCAGCGGATGAGTCTCCACTGGCAATACACATAAAAAGCTATACACTAATTGTACATAAACAGATTTTTGTATAACTAATGAAATATCTGGGTCTTATCCTCGCCGATCAACTGAGCTCATCACTGGCCAGTCTGCGCGCACTGAATCCGCAGCGGGACGTGCTGTTAATGGCCGAGGTCGCTGAAGAAGCCACCTACGTTGCCCACCATGTGCAGAAAATTGCCCTGCTGTTCTCGGCTATGCGCCATTTTGCCGAGGAGCTGCGCCGTGCCGGCTGGACCGTAATCTACCGTCCGCTGGATGCACCGGATAATGACCACAGCCTGCTCGATGTCGTTCGCCGAACCCTGCAGGAACAGCAATGCAGTGGCCTGATGCTGACCCGCTGCGGGGAATATCGCCTGCAAACAGCGATGGATAATCAGTGGTCAGCAACCCTTGGCGTCCCGGTAAGCGTATTTGAAGACGACCGTTTTATCTGCCCGCCCGCCGACTTCGCGCACTGGGCTGCCGGCCGCAAACAGCTGCGTATGGAATACTTTTACCGCGATATGCGGCGCAAAACCGGTCTGCTGATGGACGGTGACAAGCCCGTCGGCGGGCAATGGAATTTCGATGCCGATAACCGCGCAGCTTATAAGGGCGAAGTACCGGTACCGGCGCCGCTCAGCTTTAGCCGCGATGCCATTGATGCCGAGGTGCTGGCGCTGGTAAGCACCCGCTTCGCCGGGCCAGACAACCGCCACCCCGGCAAGCTTCAGCCCTTCCGCTGGGCGACTACGAGGAAGCAGGCACTCACTGCTCTGCAGCACTTTATTCAGCACCGCCTGGCGCACTTCGGCCGTTATCAGGACGCTATGGTCAGCCACAACAGCCTGGGCGAACGCGCTGATTTTATGTTTCACAGCCTGCTGTCGCCCTACCTCAACTGCGGCCTGCTGACCCCGCTGGAAGTGTGCAAAGCTGCCGAAGCCGCTTATTACCATGGTCAGGCGCCGCTGGCGGCGGTGGAAGGCTTTATCCGCCAGATCATCGGCTGGCGCGAATACGTGCGCGGTATTTACTGGGCCTTTATGCCGGAGTACGCCGGGCGTAACAGCCAGCACAACGAGCGTGCACTGCCCTGGTTTTACTGGACTGGAAAAACGCAGATGCACTGCATGAGTGAGTGCTTCCGCACCACCTTCGCTAACGCCTACGCGCACCATATTCAGCGCTTAATGGTGACGGGCAATTTCGCCCTGCTGGCCGGAATCCGCCCGCAGGAGATTTGCGACTGGTATCTGGCCGTGTACGCCGACGCCTACGACTGGGTGGAATTACCCAATACGCTGGGCATGATGATGCACGCCGACGGTGGTCTCTTGGGCAGCAAACCCTACTGCGCCTCCGGCAGTTACATTGCCCGCCAGTCAGACTACTGCGGCCACTGCCGCTACAACGTGAAAACCGCCGAACAGCCCGACAGTTGTCCGTTCAACAGCCTGTACTGGCACTTTTTAATCCGCCACCGCGGGCAATTCGCCGCCAATCCACGCATGGCCATGATGTACCGCAGTTACGACCGCATGGCTGCGGCCAAACAACAGGCGATTCTGGCCCGGGCGGAGCACTGTCTGATCCATCTGGAGACTCTGTAACCATGGGCCTGCTGAGTGGCTTCCGTAACCCCCATAACCTGTCGGTCAAAACCTGTGCCCTCTGTGGCCGGCCGTTCTGCTGGCGGCGTAAATGGGCGCGCAGCTGGGACGACGTGAAGTACTGCAGCAAAGGTTGCAAACACAGGGCACAAAAAACACCGGCCAATATATGCGCCGCCGCGTCCGTGGAGGATGAATTCTGATGACGTCCCGCCCCATCAATCTGGTGTGGCTGCGCAACGATCTGCGCCTGCACGACCATCCTGTTTTTCAGCATCTGGCCGCTCAGGGCGAATGCCCGGGTATGGCGGTGGTGTTTATTCTGCCGCAACACTGGCAGCAGCCGACGGCAGAATATCCGGGCCTGACCCGGCTGGGACTGGCCAGGGCCCGCTTCCTGCGCGCCTGTCTGATTGATGTGCAGCGCAGCCTGTATCAGCAGAATATCCGCCTCAGCCTGCTCGGCGGTGACCCGGTCAGCCTGCTGCGTGACTGGTATGCCCAACAGCCGTTTCACCTGCACACCAGCGTCGCCCAGGCGCCGGAAGAAGAACACTGGCTGAATGCCATTGCCGCTTTTGCACCGGTCAGCACCTACGAAACCCAGACGCTGTTCAGCCAGCAACAGCTGGCGGAATTGCTCAGCTCAGAAAACTGGCCCGACAGCTACAGCGCCTTCAGCCGCTGGCTCGATAAGCACGGCTTACCCGGCGCTATAGCCGCGCCGCTGCCGCCCACCATGCTCAGTGCCAATCCCCTCGAAGCACCGCTCAAAGCCGCCGTACAGTGGCCGGATCATCAGCTGCATCAGGTGCCGTCTTGGGCCGGGCGCGTTCCGGCAACGACCTTTCATGGAGGCGAAGACGCCGGATTACGCCATCTTGCAGCCTATCTGGGGCGGGAAAATGCCATTCGTCACTACCGTGATACACGCAACCAGCTCTGCACGGCGCCGCTCAGTCAGGCTGACAACCCTTACGCCGGCAGCCGCTTTGCCAGCCAGCTCAGCCCCTGGCTGGCCTGGGGTGCATTATCGGTGCGTAAGGTATGGGCCGATATTGTGCGCTGGGAGAGTCTGCATGGCGCAAGCGAACACAGTAGCTGGCTGAAAAAAGAACTGCTGTGGCGCGAGTATTTTCACTGGACGCTGCGCCTCAAAGGATCTGCGCTGTTCCGTAACCCCGCACCTCAGCCGTTCGCTGACACACGCTGGCAGGCCTGGTGTGAAGCGCGCACCGGCTATCCGGTGATTGATGCCGGCCTGCGTGAGCTGATCCACACCGGCTTCAGCTCCAACCGTATGCGCCAGTGGCTGGCGAGCTTTTTTATCCATGAACTGAAACTCGACTGGCGCCTTGGCGCACGCTTCTTTGAGCAACACCTGATCGATGCTGATGTCGCCAGTAACTGGGGCAACTGGGCCTATATCGCCGGTTGCGGTCAGGACCCGCGCGGCGGGCGCTGTTTTAACCTCAACAAACAGCTGGAACGGTATGACCCGCACCTCACGCACCTGCGGCAATGGCTGCCGGAACTGAGCAACGTGACCCTGAGCCAGGTGCAGCAACATCAGAGCGGTGGCCCGACGCTGCCTTTGTGGCCAGCAGCAACCTGTGCAGCGCCAGCCGCTCTGATTCATAGCTAAAAACTTATGAACGTATCATTTTAATAAAATAGCTTCTATGAACAGCCACTCTACAATGGGGGATTCAAACAGCAGATTCCGGCTCAGTGAGGTTTTCATGGACATCGGCCAACGCTCCAACAACCAATGGCTGGCGATCTTCCGCCAGCATGCGATTGAGCACCCTTATATCGCCGCAGCGCTGGCGGCGGCACTGGCACTGGTCAGCGTGTTGCTGGTGCAGAGTCTGATTCAGGTACTGACCACCGACAGCAGCCTGTTCGGCCGTTATGCCTTGCTGGGTGGCAGCGCCGGCTTTATCGCCACCGCGCTGGGCGCTTTACCCGCCCTAATGCTGAAAAGAATCCCGCAGGCTGCGGAAGATGCCATGCTCGGCTTTGCCGCCGGAATGATGCTCGCCGCTTCGGCTTTTTCGCTGCTGTTACCCGGCATTGAAGCCGGTACGGAGTTATTGCATAGCGCCACACAGGGCGGACTCATTGTGGTGTTCGGCATGTTTATGGGCGTGGCGCTGATGCTCGGGCTGGATGAATTTACCCCGCATGAGCACGACAAAACCGGCCCCTGCGGCCCGGGCCATGAACGTTGCGGCAGAGCCTGGTTATTTGTGTTCGCCATTGCTCTGCACAATCTGCCGGAAGGCATGGCCGTAGGTGTCAGCTTTGCCCAGGGCGATTTAACCGTGGGTCTGCCACTGGCGACGGCCATCGCCCTGCAGGATATTCCCGAAGGTCTGGCGGTTGCGCTCACACTGCGCGCCGCCGGCTTCAGCCCACTGTTTGCGGTATTGGTTGCCGCGGGCAGCGGTTTGCTGGAACCGGTCGGAGCATTATTGGGCGTAAGCCTGGGCGGCGGGTTATTACTCGCTTATCCGATCGGACTTGGACTGGCCGCTGGTGCTATGTTGTTTGTGGTGTCCCATGAAGTGATTCCGGAAACACACCGCAACGGCCACCAGACCGTCGCCACACTGGGATTAATGACCGGTTTTGCCTTAATGATGATTTTGGATACCACGCTCGGTTAAGAGCGAGGCAAAAAGACTACTTTTATCAAAGCAACCGCAGGAGCAGCTTATGACCACCGTCAATATTGGCATCAGTGCCGAACACCGTGAAGCCATCAGCCAGGGACTCGGCCGCTTACTGGCCGACACCTACACGCTGTACTTAACCACCCATAATTTTCACTGGAACATTACCGGGCCGATGTTCAACAGCCTGCACGCGATGTTTATGACCCAGTACACCGAACTGTGGAACGCCGTCGATCCGATTGCCGAACGCATCCGTTCGCTTGGCCATGTAGCACCGGGTTCCTACGCACAGTTTGCCAAGCTGGCTTCATTACCGGATGCCCCACAGGTGCCGCCTAAAGCCACAGAGATGATCCGTATTCTGGCCGATGGCCACGAAGCCACCGCCCGCACAGCACGCAGCCTGTTTAAACTGGTGGAGGAAGCATCCGACGAACCGACCGCTGATTTATTAACCCAGCGGCTGGCCATTCACGAGCAGACCGCCTGGATGCTGCGCGCCCAGCTGGAAGAATAACCACTCAGGCCCATAAGGCTGGCTGTATTATTGCAGCCAGCTTTCAATATCCTCACGGTGTGGAATCGAGCCGCTGTGTACCAGCTGCTCATCCACCACCACCGCCGGTGTACGCATAACACCATAATTCATCATGGCTTCCGGGCTGGTTTCTTTAATTAATTCAATTTCTATCTGTTTTTCTGCGGCAATAGCGCTGATCGACTGCGCGACTTTTTCGCATTTACTGCATCCTGAACCCAGTACTTTAACGATTTTCATCATGACTCCTTACCGCCATAAAAACGGCTGTGTTACAGATACGGAGTGAGTGCATTCAACACCCAACCCACCAACGTAAATGCCACCAGCAGCATGATAAAAATCAGCGCCAGAAGACGGATTTTCATGACCTGTTTCAGCAGGATAAATTCGGGAAAACTGGCGGCAACCGTGCTCATACAAAACGCCAGCGTAGTACCCACCGGCAGGCCTTTGGTAATCAGACTCTCCATCACCGGAATCACCCCGGTGGCGTTGGAATACAGCGGAATTCCCGCCAGTACCGCGGCCGGCACCGACCACCACTCACCCTGCCCCAGGGTGTCAGACACCCACTGATCCGGCACAAAACCGTGCAGCCCGGCGCCCAGACCGACGCCTAGGATGACCCACTTCCATACGCGGGAAAAAATATCGGTCATTTCTTCTTTGGCAAATTCATGACGCTCTTTCAGAGTCATACTGCCGGTGCTCGCGGTTCCGGTATGACCGGCCTGTTGCGCCTGATTGTAAGCACGGGCAGCAAAAGGCTGCAGCCAGCGTTCGGCTTTTAACAGATGCAATACCAGACCACCGGCTACGCCGACGGCCATGCCGGTAACGATATACAGCAGCGTGAATTTCCAGCCGAGCAGGCTCATCAGCAGCAGTACGGCCACTTCATTAATCAGCGGTGACGTCAGCAGAAATGCCATGGTAATACCCACCGGAATACCGGCAGAAGTAAAGCCGAGAAAAACAGGAATGCTGGAGCAGGAGCAAAACGGCGTAATAGCACCAAAGGCCGAGCCCAGTAATAAGCCCAGCCCGGTATGTTTGCGCGCCAGATAATCGCGCACCCGCTCAACATTCAGCGAGGCTCTGAGCAGGGCGATGATATAAATCATCAGCAGTAACAGGGCAAAGATTTTACTGACGTCTTCAACAAAGAAATGCAGCGCATCGCCCCACTTACTCTGGGCGGACAAGCCCGCTAAATCGAATACCAACCAGTCAGCCAGACGGGTGAAGATTTCTAACATATCAGTTTCCGCTTATCGTCAGCTAAGCTGTGCCCGACAGAGCACCACACCAGTAACGTTAAACGCAGTGTAGCGGAAAAGTGCTGCCGGCCTCTTGATCTGCGGCATCAGGATCAGACAGCAACGCGAAACAGACTGACAATGCAGACCCGGTCTTAATCAGCCATGGCCTGCTGCTTTTTCCGCGTTTGCTCCATGGCCTCGCACAACTGGCGGGTACCCAGTAAAAAACGCGGCGTCGGCCGGTGCAATAAGTCCGGATGAATATGATAAAGACTTCTGGTTTTAACCGCCGTCAGATTCTGGTACTGCCCCCAGGCATCTAACCAGTCGGGGCGGCTTTCGCCCATGCCACTGGCCACAATCACATCCGGGTTCATTTCCAGCACCGACTCGATACTGACTTGCGGCGCTTTAATATCCAGATCGGCGTACACGTTACGGCCACCGCAGAGTTCAATGGCACGGGAAATAAAGGTATCGCCATTCTGGGTTAATAATGGCTGATGCCAGACCTGATAAAAAACCGTTAATGGTTTTTTATCAGAATATTCCGCCCGTAACTGCGCCACCTGACGGCGGAAATCGGCCGCTACCTTTTCGCCTTCTGCTTTATGGCCAGACGCCGTGGCAAAGTTTTCCAGATTACGGGCAATGGTTTCGTAGGTATTCGGATCGCTGACAAAAATTTCATAACCCAGTTGTTTCAGGCGCGACAAATCACGGGTCGGGTTACCTTCCGGCCAGGCGATAATCAGATCAGGTTCAAGAGCCACAATGGCTTCGATATTCAGGGCCGAATAACCGCCAACCCGGGGAATATTTTTTGCGGCTTCCGGGTAATCGGAATACTGCACGGCACCAACAATGGCATCGCCGCCGCCCACCGCAAACAACAGCTCGGTGCTGTGCGGAATCAGGCTGACAATACGCTGTGCCGGTTGTGAAAAATGATGCACCGTACCGGCATCGTCGGTCAGACTGAATCCCTTGCTGTCTGTATCGGACTGGCTTTCCGGATTTTTTTCTGCCGCAGCAAACAGCACAGAGCTGCAGAAAGACAGCACGATCAATGCAGCTGGTATCCGTAATGCATTCAATATCATAAAAGGAATTCTCTCAGTTCATTCAGCGCTTGCTGTAGCTGTTGTTGTTTACAGGCATCGTCGCCCACCAATCCCAGACGGATTAACTGCTGCTGTTTAAAGCAGCGGCTCCATATACAGCGTTCGGCTAAAAAAGTCTGAACCCGTTCGGCTTCGGAAAATTTCAGGGTAAAAAATAAATCACTTTCCCCTGCCAGAAAAAAACCGTTCAGCCACTGCGCCATTAATTCATGATTTTTTTTCAGACGCACACGCTGCCGGGCAATCCACTGATGATCACTCAGCGCCTGCTGTGCCAGCCACAGACTGTGCCCGGCCACCGGCCAGGGGCCGAGTCTGTTGGCCAGATTCTGCAGCACATCGGCCGCGGCAAACACCACACCAATACGCAGCCCCGCCAGACCAAAAAATTTCCCCAGCGAGCGTAATACCAGCATATTATCCGCCAGCATCCGGGTTAACAGGCTGTCGTCTGGCGTACAATCCATAAAGGCTTCGTCACACAATAACCACCCCTGGCGTTGCTCTAACCGTTCAGCCCAGCCGTGTAATTCAGCAGTACTGAAGCGTTCACCACCGGGGTTTCCCGGATTAACCAGCACCAGCATATCGGGTAATTCGTGGTCGTTATCGGTAGCCGCATTAAATGCCTGACGAATATCGTCTGCGGTTTTTTCATACACAGAATGCCTGGCTTTTTTCCAGCACAATGCATGTTCGCCATAGGTACCGGCCAGAATCCACACATTGCCACGACTGAAACAGCCGGGTAATTCCGCAATGGCGCGCTGGCTGCCGGGAACCAGCAAACCGTCATGACCATAATAGGCGCGGACTGCACGGTTTAAGTCAGGCTGAATGCCGGGTAAATCGTGAATAAACTGCGCCGGGCAGGATAACCCCTGCCCGCGTTCAGACCACCAACAGTAAGGGCTGACCGCACTGGATAAATCCAACCACTGCTGTGGTTCACCGCCAAATTGTTTGATTGCGCGCTGCAGATCGGCACCGTGAACAACGGTTTCGACTACGTTAATTAATTGCATATCAGCCCCCGAAAACCATCTGAATAATGGCGTTCAGCAGCAGAGTGACAAACAGCCAGAACAGGAAAAACAGAGACAGACTGCGCTTAACCAGTTTCACCGCCGGTACGATATGCTGTGGCTTCGCGGCGATACCGCAACCCATCGGCGGCTTATTCTTCCACTCGCCGTGATAACAGGCTCGCTCACTTAAGCGGATATTTAATGCACCGGCTCCGGCGGTCATTACCGCACCGCCATTCGGGCTGGCACAGTGTTTTGCCTGTGTACGCCAGCAGCGCCAGGCATCTTTTCTGTTCGGCCCGGCGAGAATAAAACACAAGGCGGTAATACGCGCTGGCCAGTAAGCCAGTACATCATCCAACCGTGCGGCCGCACGGCCAAAATAATTAAAGCGCGGATTACGGTAGCCCCACATCGCATCCAGCGTATTCACCCAACGATGCAGCAGAACCGGTAATGCACCACCCAGCGCAAACCAGAATAATGAGGCGAATAAGGCATCGGATGAATTTTCCAGCAGGCTTTCAATATCGGCCTGAGCAATTTCATCGGCCGATAACTGCGCGGTATCACGGCTGACAATCCAGCCGAGTTTTTCCCGGGCAGAGGCAATATTGTTCTGTTCCAGTGCACTGGCTACGGCCAGTACATGCTGTTGCAGACTTTGCCAGCCAATACAGCTGTACAACACCAGCACCTGTACGATTACCCACAGCAGCAGGGATTGCTGCGCCAGCCAGATAAACAATAAGGCCAGTGGCAGCAGAGGCAACAAAACAATAATGAGTGCCAGCAGCCCGCGTACAGCAGTGGCAGGCTCAGTTACTTTTTCAGGACGATTAAAACGCGACTCCAGCCAGGCCGCCCAGCGACCGAAGGCGACCAGCGGATGAAAACGCGACGGTTCGCCAAAAAGACGATCACACGCCAATGCCAGCAGCATAAGCCCGCCCATAAAGAACAACAGCAGCAACGGGGGAAGATGGCTAACGCCGGCGGGAAAAAATCCACTGAACAGGGGAATCATGTCATACAATGGCCGGTAAATTTCAGACGCCAAGTGTACCAGATGTCCGACTTCTCCGCTGTTATGCCAACGCTTCCCTCACACCAGACCCTGATGGTACAGGGCACCACATCCGATGCCGGCAAGAGCACACTGGTCTGCGCACTGGGGCGTATTCTGGCTGACGCACATATCCACACCGCGCCTTTTAAACCGCAGAACATGGCACTCAACAGCGCAGTAACGGCCGATGGCGGAGAGATTGGCCGTGCACAGGCATTACAGGCACAGGCCTGTCGTCTGGCCCCCACCACTGATATGAATCCGGTATTGCTTAAGCCCAACAGCGATACCGGTGCTCAGGTGATTATTCAGGGCAAAGCGGTCGGTAATCTGCCGGCGCAGGATTATCACGCCTATAAAAAAACCGCCATGAATGCGGTACTGGATTCGTACCAGCGTCTGCAGCAACACTATTCATGGGTGCTGGTCGAAGGTGCTGGCAGCCCCGCGGAAATTAATCTGCGCACCAATGATATTGCCAATATGGGTTTTGCCGAAGCCGTCGATTGTCCGGTGATTCTGATTGCCGATATTGATCGCGGCGGTGTTTTTGCTCACCTGCTGGGCACACTGGCCTGCCTAAGTGACAGCGAACGCGCGCGCGTGGTTGGCTTTGTGATTAACCGTTTCCGCGGTGATATTGCCCTGCTGCAGGATGGCCTCGACTGGCTGGAAGAAAAAACCGGTAAACCGGTATTAGGGGTTCTGCCTTACCTGCACGGTTTATACCTGGATGCCGAAGATGCCGTCAGCCAGCAACAGGTAGAACAGGATAAAAATAAAGTTATCAACATAGTAGTGCCGATCTACCCGCGCACCAGCAACCACACTGACTTCGACGCACTGCGCGTACATCCACAGGTAAATTTAATACTGGTCGGCCCGGAACAAACACCACCGCCGGCGGATTTTGTTATTTTACCCGGCTCCAAAAATACCCGCGCCGATCTTAACTGGCTGAAAACCCAGCCCGGTAACTGGCCACAGTATCTGCAGCGTCACCTGCGTTATGGCGGCAAACTGCTGGGAATCTGCGGTGGCTTACAGATGCTGGGAGAAAGCATCAGCGATCCGCATGGCATTGAAGGAACAGCCGGCATCAGCGAGGGTCTGGGGTATCTGCCATTAATCAGCGAATTAAAAGCCGATAAAACCCTGCGTCTTGTCAGCGGCGAATTGCGCTTGCCGGATCAGCCGGTTGTTGCGGCTCAGGGTTATGAAATTCATGCAGGAATTTCACTCAGCAACGACGATATTCAGGATATCGGCTGCGGCTGGCTAAGTAACGATGGTCAGGTAATGGCAACTTACTGGCACGGTATTTTTGATACGCCGGAAGCCCTGCAGCAAATTTTGCACTGGGCCGGATTGTCCGATGGTCAGACCATTGATTTCAATGCTATCCGCGAACAACAAATCGATCGTCTGGCTCTCAGCGTAAAACAGAATATCGACTGGCAAAAATTTAATGCAGCTCTGCAGGCATTTAACCCGTCAGGGGCGTAACACAATGTCACAGCATTAAGACTAAAGCGCCTTTGCAATTTGCGCCAAAAATCCGTACCCTGCGCCGCTTTTTCACACTCCATAATAGCGCTATCAACAAGGTACAGAATCATGGGCGATGCCGATAAGGTTTTTCAAAGCTATGGGCGCAGCTGTAATAACCCTGTTTTTTATGAGGATTTTTACAACGCATTTATGAATAAGTCCGCCGATATCCGGGCCATGTTCATTAACACCAACATGGAATCTCAGCGTGGCTTATTACGTGGCGGTATTATGTGGCTGGTGATGCACGCGCGCGGTATGTCTGACAGCAAAATCCGCGCGCTGGGAGAAAGCCACAGCCGCAAAAATATGAATATTAATCCGGCACATTACAGCCTGTGGATGGATGCCCTGATGGAAACGCTGAGCAAACACGATCCGCTGTTTGATGCCGAGCTGGAACGTATCTGGCGTGCCACACTGCGTCCGGCGATTGAAATGATTCAGAGCATGTACGACCAGTAAAAGCTGCGATCCGACAAAAAAGACCGGAACCGCAGCGCAGTTAACTGGTGTTTTAATCGACAGCCCGGCATCTGCCAGCCCCATAAACCCTGGCGCTGACAGACAGCGGGCCCGTTCTGGCCTGCCGGGCCCATGTTTACTTTTCAATATCCGAGTCCCTGCTGATCACCAGGCAAAACGTTTCTCATTGAGGAATTATGGATTTATTACAGGGCTTATTGCTGATTACTTCCATCCATCTGCTCGCGGCCGCCTCTCCCGGCCCTGACTTTGTTTTGGTCAGCCAGCAGACTCTGCGCCACGGACGTAAAACCGGGCTGCTTTGCAGTCTGGGTATTTCACTGGGATTATCTGTCCATATCCTGTATTCGGCCGTTGGCCTGGCGGCACTGATTGCCAACTCGGTATTCGCACTGTTGATACTGAAAATTGTCGGTGGCTGTTATCTGGTATATCTGGGGATTCAGGGACTGAAAAGTAAAGCCAGCAGCATGGACAATGCTCCCGCAGAAGCAATACCGGCAAAACCAAAAACGGCCGCGCGCAGTATTGGCAGCGGTTTTTTATGCAATGCGCTGAATCCTAAAGCACCGGTGTATTTTGTTTCATTATTTACGCTGGTTTTATCGGCCGATATGCCGCTGTATCAGTTAGCGATTTACGGCGTGTGGATCATGCTGATTCAGATGGCATGGTTTTCTGCGGTAGTGATGATGCTGTCCCGCCCGGCGGTATCAGCGCGTTTTAAACGCTTCGGTCATTGGATTGACCGTATTTTAGGTGGAGCCATGATTGCACTGGGTATTAAGTTACTGGCCAGCCGCCAGTAATTTTTTATTACAAATAAAATCTACCGAAAAAATATACGATCAATAACCCTGTTAAAGCGCAATAGCCGCCAGCAGCAGTGCTTCCTGAATTTCAATGGTGGCGCCCAAAGTATCGCCGGTACAACCACCCAGACGTTTTATCATAGCCGCACGCGCCATCATCAGAATGGTCAGCCACAGGGCGAGAATAAACAGCGCCTGGGTCTGTAAAAACACACCGGCCAGCAACGCCAGCAGCGTTCCGGTAATACCCACCACTAACGGCGTTGCCCCCGCCACCAGTGCACTGGCTAAGCCCTTTTTACGCACATAAGGTGTGGTTGCCAGCAACCCAGGAACCGCGCCACGGGCCAGCATTGGCACCAGCATAAAACCGGCGATTAACAGCCAGATATTCCAGCTGCCACTGCCGCTCTGGGCTTTATCCAGCAGCGCATAAATGGCAGCAAATTTAACCAGCAGGATAACAGCAATAACGGTCACGCCCATCGGCCCGCTTTGCGGATCTTTCATAATCGCCAGCGTGCGTTCTTTATTACCCAGCCCACCCACCCAGGCGTCGGCGCTGTCGGCCAGACCATCCAGATGCAGAGCACCGCTGAATACGACCCAGATAAATAACAACAACGCCGCCAGCAACAGCAGCGAAACCTGCGGATTATAAAAAACGCAGGCGGCGGTAAAGGCCAGCAGACACAGTCCAAGCAGGGCCCCGACCAATGGATAAAACACCAGAGAACGGGCCGCTACGGCCTCATCCACACGTTTTAAATACGGGGTCGGCAGGCGGGTTAAAAACGCCATGGCATACCAGAATGCCCACCAGTGCAGATTCACACAGCCTCCTGATCGTCCGGACGTAAGACCGAGCCGTCCATACCTTCGAGACTCACCCAGACCTGTTCTTTACCCTGATATTCGCTGTGATCAATTTTAAAACGCAGCAAGCCGGCGTAAGGAATGGCCAGCCGGTTCATGGCTTCCGGCGCCAGACTCAGCAGCTGCTGCGCCAGCACCCGCATCACACCACCGTGGCTGACCAGCAGCAGATGTTCACCACGGTGATCCTGCAGCAGCTCCTGCCAGGCTGCGCCGACCCGCTGCTGCAACTGTGGTACCGGCTCGCCATTGGGGGCGCAGAAATTCAGCGGATCAGCCCACAGGCGGCGCGAATCATCGGCATATTCAGCCATCACTTCGCTGACATCGCGGTTTTCCCAGTCGCCGTAATCAATCTCCGCCCAGCGCTCATCACACAGCAGCGGCAGATTACGGGCGCTGGCCAGTTGTTCTGCCGCACTATGGCAGCGGTTTAGCGGCGAGCTGATAATCCGTGTCCAGCGGCTGTCAAAGCGGCGCACCCGTTCGGCAAACTGCCAGCGGCCAAGCTCTGTCAGGGCATGGTCGGTACGACCACGGAAGACGTTGCCGCCTTCCGGTTCGCCATGGCGGATAAGATCGATACGGGTGGTGCTCATCAGCGACTCCCTTATGTCAGTTACCGGACTGTACCGCGGCTTCAGCAAAGGTCGCCATCTGGTTATGCAGCGCCAGCGCCTGTTGCACCAGACCCACCGCCACCGCCGCACCGGAACCTTCGCCCAGACGCAGACCCAGCTGTACCAGCGGCTTGCCATCCAGCGCAGTCAGTAAGGCGCGATGACCCGGTTCGGCTGAACTGTGACCAAACAGCATCCAGTCACGGGCGCCGGCATTCAGCTGCACCGCCAGCAAGGCTGCAGAGCTGGCAATAAACCCGTCCACCAGCACCGGTATACCGAGCTGCGCAGCACGCAGATAAGCACCGGCCATGGCGGCAATTTCCAGTCCGCCCACCTGCTCCAGTGCGGCCAGTGGCGAATCCGCCAGCGCACGGGCACGCTCACAGCTTTGCGCCAGAATCTGCTGTTTATGGCTGAGGGCTTCGCCCTGAACACCGGTGCCCGGGCCAACCAGTGCATTCACATCCTGTTTGAGTAACAGCGCACTCAGGCAGCTGGCTGCGGAGGTGTTACCAATGCCCATTTCACCGGCAATAAACAGGTCACAGCCTTCGCCATGCAGACGGTCGATCTGCTCGGCGCCAATCTGCAGAGCCTGCAGCGCCTGAACGTTGTTCATCGCGGCCTGCTGTGAAAAATCGTTGGTGCCCGGCATCACCGCGCGCTGAATCACGCCGCTGAGCTGATCGGCCGGGAACGCCGTGCCACAGTTCACCACTGACAGTCCCATCTCATGGAAACGCGCCAGTACCGAAATCGCCGCGCCGCCGGCAACAAAGTTTTTCAGCATCTCAACCGTAACCGCCTGCGGAAACGCCGATACACCCTGCGCGACCACACCGTGATCACCGGCAAACACCACGCAATGCGGGTTATTAATCTGCGGTTTAACCTGCCCCTGCCAGGCGGCAAAAGCCACGGCAACGTCTTCCAGCTGGCCCAGAGAACCCGGTGGTTTGGTTAATTGTGACTGACGCTCCAGCGCCTGTTGTTGGGTTTCAGCAGAAAGAGGAGCGGTGGCCTGTTGCCACCAGAATTCAACGGTCATAACACCTGTCTTATTGATTACATTATGAAAAAAAGCGGGGTACCTTAACTGCGCTTAACCGCCATGGGAATACCCGCAACAACCAGCGTTACATCATGCGCCAGCCGGGCAATGTCCTGATGCAGCCGCCCGGCTTCATCAACAAAGCGCCGGCTCAGCTCGCCCATCGGCACAATGCCATAGCCCACTTCGTTGGACACCAGCAGCAGCGGCTGCTGTAGCTGTTGCAGCTCATCCATTAACGCTGCTTTCTGCCGTTCCCAGTAATCGTTCTGATCACTGAGCAGGCAGTTGGTCAGCCACAGGGTCAGGCAGTCGACCAGTATCACCGCCGCCGGATGCTCTTTACGCACACGCTGCAGCGCGGCGGCCAGCTGCAAAGGCTCTTCCAGCGTCAGCCAGTGCGCCGGGCGCTGCTCACGATGATGGATAATGCGTTGCTGCATTTCGCCGTCCAGCGCCTGTGCGGTGGCAATATACACCACTTCTGCGGCCTCACCGGCCAGCTGCTCTGCCTGAGCCTCGCCGTAACGGCTTTTGCCCGAACGTGCGCCGCCCAGAATCAGTTCAAGCCTGTTCATGTTGTTTACGAACCTTGGGTCTACACTAAAAAAATGGAAACTTACCAGAGAAAGATCAATGAGTACGAACTCTGACCACGAACAACGTATGCATCCACGCTGGATTCTGAAAAGCAACGTCAGTGTATTCGAACGGCAAAGTAAGGAATACCTCGGCCTGCTGGTCGACTGTTCAGAACAGGGGGTGATGATTTCAACTTATGAACAACTGCAGCCCGGCACTCAGCTGCAGCTCGATCTGGTGGATATCGCCCCCAATGTGAATGCCCGCCGTACCGGACAGTGCAGTGCAGAGGTTGTCTGGTGCGATAAAATAACCCCCAGCCTGTATGGCAGCGGTTGCCGCATCAGCCAGCAGGACGACATTCTCGGTGTGATGCTGAAAAGCTACAGTCACGCGCACGATTAATTCTTCTCTTAATTCTTCCTCCTGACAGTCTGTTGGCCTGCGCCTGCAGACTGTTACACTGCCGCCAGTTTCTTTCTGATGAGCCTTCACCATGCTGCAATTCGGCATCGACCTGGGTGGCACCAAAACCGAAATCATTGTTCTCGATCCGCAGGGTAACAGCCTGCTGCGTGAGCGCAGTGCTACTCCGGCACAAAGTTATGACGCCATAGTCGCCAATATCGCGGCCATGGTGGAAAGTGCGGCCGGTCGTCTCGGCTGCAATGACTTTTCCCTGGGTATCGGTATTCCCGGAGCGGTCAGCCCCACCAGCGGACTGATCAAGAACGCCAACACCACCTGCCTGATCGGCCGCGATTTACAGGGTGATCTGCAAAAGCGACTGCACCCTCTGCTGCAACGCCCACTGGTACTGGCCAACGACGCCGACTGTTTTGCCCTGTCCGAAGCCAGCGATGGCAGCGGCGCCGGTTTTGCCTCGGTGTTTGCGGTGATTATCGGCACCGGTTGTGGCGGCGGCTGGGTGATCAACGGCCGCCTGCTCAGCGGTCCCAATGCCATCGCTGGCGAATGGGGGCACAACCCGCTGCTGTGGCGTGAAGCCTCTGACAGTGAAATTGACTGTTACTGCGGCCAGAAAGGTTGCCTGGAAACTCTGTTATCCGGCCCCGGACTGCGCCAGCAGGCCGCACAGGAAACCGGCCTCAGCCTCAGCGCGCAGGAGTGGAACACGCTGGCTGAACAACAGGACCCGCAGGCGCAGGCGGTGCTTGCACGCTACTACCGCCGTCTGGCCAAAGCCCTTGCCGGTGTCATCAACCTGATCGACCCGCACGTGATTGTACTGGGCGGTGGTGTCTCCAACCTGCCCGGCATTTATCAGGAAGTGCCTGCGCTCTGGGCCGACTATGTATTCTCCGATACCGTCAGCACGCCGCTGAAACAGGCGCTGCACGGTGATTCCAGCGGTGTACGCGGGGCCGCCTGGCTGGGAGCGGCGGCATGCTGATCGGCGCGGTATCAAAACAGACCGGGCTGAGCCAGAAAGCCATCCGCCTGTACGAACAGCAGGGACTGATCCGGCCGCAGCGGATCGGCCGTTACCGCCACTTTTCGGCTGCCGATATCGATCTGTTGCTGCTGATCCGCGAAGCCCGCGCTCTGGGGATTCCGCTGCAACGGCTGAAAGCCGCCATCCGTTATCAGGATCAACAGCCTGACTGGACCACACTGCGCACGTTTTTGCTGCAGTTCCGTGGCGAAGTCGAAGCCGAAGTAGTGCGGCAGCAACAACGCCTGCAGCAGCTCGACCATTGTTTGCACAGCATCAGCGATTGTCCGCTGGTACCAGCAGAAAAAATATGACTTTGCTGCTTAATCCGGCCCACTCTTGACTCTGCCCTTAGGGGCAGACCCGATACTTGAAAACCCAACCATACCTACCGGAGTTTTCTGTTTATGCCTAAACACATTCTAATCCTGAACGGCCACCCGGATCGTAACCGCCTGTGCGGGGCGCTGGCTGACGCTTATCAGAACGCGGCGGCTGAGAGGGCTGAGATTCAGCGCTTTGATCTGGCCGACATGCAGTTTAATGCCAACCTCAGCCAGGGTTATGCTGAAGAAGCTCCGCTGGAGCCCGATCTGCTCAGCTTTCAGCAGGCATTGCGTGATTGCGATCATCTGCTGCTGGTCGCCCCCGTCTGGTGGGGCAGTGTTCCGGCCCGCCTGAAAGGCCTGTTTGACCGCACCTTACTGCCCGGTTTTGCCTTCCGCTATGAAGCCGGACAAACCCTGCAGGAAAAGCTGCTGCGCGGCAAAAGCGCCGAAGTCTTTCTGACGCTGGATACCCCGCCCTGGTATTTCCGCTGGTTTCAGAAAGCTCCGGCGGTGTATCAGCTGAACCATGCCACCCTGGGATTCTGTGGTTTCAAACCGGTCACCACCACGCTGTTCGGGCCGGTGATCAAATCCAGCGCGAAACAACGCGAACAGTGGCTGCAACAGGCTGCCAGCAAAGGCCGGAAAATCGCATCTGAAAGCAAGCGGACAGCAGCTCACTCTATGTAGACCTTGTCGCGGCAGCGCCGGGCTGATAGAACTGAGGCATACACCCGTTTCAGGAGGAAGCCATCATGACCAGCCCGGATACCATTCAAAGCAATACCCACCACGGCCATTGCCTGTGCAAGGCCGTGACCTTCAGCGCCAGAAATCCCAGTGAACATATCGGCGCCTGCCATTGCGCTACCTGCCGGCGCTGGGGCGGCGGCCCGTTTATGTCGGTCGACTGCGGTCAGGATATTGAATTTCAGGGGCAGGAACATATTGGCGTGTACCAGTCATCCGACTGGGCTGAGCGCGGTTTCTGCAAAGAATGCGGCAGCCATCTGTTTTATCGACTGAAGCACAATCAGCAATATATTGTGCCGGCGGGTTTATTCGACAGCGGCCCGGAAGCGACCTTCGACCATCAGGTGTTTATTGACGAAAAACCGCACTATTACTCCTTCGCCAACGACACCAAAAACATGACCGCAGCTGAGATGTACGCGCTGTTTAACAGCAACTCAGAGAGCTGAAATGAAGAGAGCCGGAAGCGTCAGGGCGCTTCCGGTATTGAGTCAGGATTCTGCTGCTCGCGCTTATGATGACGCATCAGCACCAGTACCAGCACAATCGCCGGCAGGCCCAGCGCCGCCGCCAGCACGAAAAACTCGGCGTAACCTGCCACATCCACCACCCAGCCGGAAAAGCCGGAGATAAATTTACCCGGCAAGGTCATCAGTGAACTGAATAACGCATATTGCGTAGCGGTGTAGTTTTTATTGGCCAGGCTCGACAGATACGCAATAAAGGCCGTGCTGGCAATACCACCACTGAGGTTGTCAGCACTGATTACCAGCGCCAGAGCAGGCAGTGGCGGCGTTCCCAGATCACCGACCATGGCCAGCGTGGCAAACAGCAGATTGGTAACCGCCACCATCACCGCGCCCAGCAGCAAAGGCCGGAAAATACCGTACTTCACCACCAGCACACCGCACAACACCGAACCGAAAATCGTCAGAAAGAAGCCGAACACCTTGGCCACACTGGCGATCTCGGGCTTGCTGTAACCCAGATCCAGATAAAAGGGGTTGGCCATAATGCCCATGGTGATATCACTGAGACGGTACAGCGCAATAAAGCCCAGAATCAGCAGCGCAAAACGGCCGTTACGCTGGAAGAACTCCAGCACCGGGCAGATCACCGCACTCAGCAACCAGCGCTGCCAGCGCGGCCGCTGCTGCAGATGCATCGGCCGGCCCATGATGTCATCGACCAACAGAAGTTCGTTACGCATCCGCTCGGCATCACTCTGATGCGGCGGTTCATCGGCCCAGAGAATGGCCAGCATGCCGACCACCATCAGCAACGCCATCACCAGATAGGTGATATGCCAGTTGGTAAATTCGGCGATATACAAAGCTCCGGCGCCGGTAACCAGTAAGGCCAGACGATAGCCAAAGACATAGGCAGCCGACATCGCACCCTGTTGTTCATCGGCGGCGGATTCGATGCGCAGTGCATCCAGTGCCACGTCTTGCGTGGCTGCCGAAAACGCCACCAGCAAGGCAGCCAGGGCAATCAGTAATAAGGAATTCTGCGGATGGGCGATGCTCATCAGCATCAGGCCGGCGGCGATGCCGCACTGGCCGAGTAAAATCCAGCTGCGGCGCTGCCCCAGCCGCTGCAGCACTGGCAGACGCAGGCGGTCGACCACCGGCGCCCAGAACACTTTGACCGAGTAGGTAATACCGACCCAGGCAAAAAAACCAATAGTCGTACGTTCTATTCCTTCATCCCGCAGCCAGGCCGTCAGCGTGGTAAACACCAGCAAATAAGGCAATCCGGCACTGAAGCCCAGCAAGGCGATGACCAGAACCGGCTTTTGCCGGTAAATGTCCCAGGCCTCTATCAGCCAGCGCTTTACCTCCGGCGGGATGCGGAAATAAGGGATGATCATCAGTCTTTAAAGTTCTTGAACGCCAGCGGCATATCAATGCTTTCGTCGCTGCGGAACATGGCCATCACGGCCTGCAGATCGTCGCGGGCTTTCCCCTGTACGCGCACGGTTTCACCCTGCACAGAAGCCTGCACTTTGATTTTGCTGTCTTTAACCATCTTCACCATTTTACGCGCCAGATCGCTGTCGATGCCCTGACGCATGGTGGCTTTTACTTTAACCTGCTTGCCTGCACCTTCGAGCTTACCGAACTCCAGACAGGTGACTTTAATGCCGCGCTTGGTCATGGCGCCGGTCAGCATGGATTTCATCTGATCAATCTGAAACTCATGATCAGCGGTCATGGTGACCACCAGTTCTTTCAGCTCGAAACTGGCGCTTACGCCACGGAAATCGAAACGGGTGCTCAGCTCACGGTTGGCCTGATCGACCGCGTTCTGGGCTTCGTGTTTATCGACTTCAGATACGACGTCAAATGAAGGCATAAAAAATTCTCCTGCTTATGGCCTGACAGCGGCCGCTAATAAATCTGTGTCGGTATGCCTGCCGGCGCAACAACACAACCGGAACAGCACTGCCGAAATAATGAAAGTGCCGCATTGTATACCGTCCGCCGCCGATAAAGCCAAAGTCTCGGAGAGCAGTGCTGGCGGTATGTCCTCACTGGCGACTATACAAAAGTCAGCTAAAATTTTTGCTATGCAAACCAAAATGACCCTGCACGGCGCCGGAGTGTATTACTTCGCAGTGACCGGAGCGAAAGACCAGCCCATCTTCAACTCGGTATTCGAGTACGAATATGGCCTCAGAATTCTGTCCAGAGTGACCGGAACCCGCCTGCTTGCCTACGTGCTGGACGAGCGTCAGATGCAGTTTGTGCTGCGCTGCCAGCGCGACTGGACCGAGGTGATGGACGATATCCAGGCCGCCTTCGACAGCATGCACGAACGCTGCTGGCACAAGCGCCGTCAGGTGTTATCCGATCAGGGCGTAGTATTGCTGGTCGATGAACGTGTCGCACTGACCGAACTGATACTGCAGTTGCATCACTCTCCGGTGCACAAGGGTAAAGTGGCCGATGCCAGCCTCTGGCCCTGGAGCAGTGACCGCTACTATCGCGAACCGACTCCGCCGGCCTGGCTGGATACCGAATCCATGCTCAATCTGCTGGTAAATGGCCGCCGTAACCGCGCCCAGCATTATATTGACGTAATGAAGGCACCGTTCAGCCCTAAGCTCGATCTGAGCCACGGCAGCCACCCGCTGTACCAGGCGCTGGCCCGCGATCAGTGGGTGGATCAGCACCTGAAAAGAGAAGCTTTAACTCAATCTGCCTACTCACGCAGTGATGTGCAGCGCCTGTTCGACGATGCCTGCCAGCTGGTTGCCCGGCAATTTAATCTGACCACCGCCGAGCTTTGTGACAAACATAACCGTCGCCGTTTTCATCACCTGATGCCTTTGGTTATCTGGCTGCTGCGTGAACGCGGTGTGCATCTGGATGCCATGACCAAACTGGTCGACGAAGACGAAGTGCGGCTGCAGCTCTGGTTACGCAACCTGCCCGCCGACCATACCCGCAATATCCGTGACAAACTGGCCCGCCAGTGGTCACCATCGGCGCCGGGACTGACGGCCATGGCGGCAGCCGGCACGGTAGCTGAAGAACCTGAAGCTGAGCCAGAATCAGGATCAGAATTCGAAAGCGCCGATAACTCAGCTGCTGAACCTGCGGCAGCGGACAACAGCGCCGGGCCTGATAACCTGAACGCCGTCGAAACCGAAGCCGCCAGCGTCACGCCGCAGTAATCTCCAACCTGCAGGCTGAGGCTGCTTTCCGCGCCCGGCCTGCCTATAATCGCGCGATGACGATTTCATCCCCTTCTGCTCAGAACATATCCCGGCAATCCCCGCTCAGCATTGGTCTGCTGGGCACAGGGGCGGTTGGCACACTGATGGCCAGCCACTGGCGTCAGCACAGGGTATTTGCCCTGCCGCGCGATAAGGCGTCTGCAGTAACCCTCAACCTTTATCTCCCCAACAACGAAGCGGGAGAACAACAGCTGCAATGGGCGCTGCCGTGCTGGCAGGGAGAGGCCCTCGACTGGCTGGTAGTCACCACCAAAGCCGCCGATACCCTGAGCGCTCTGCAACCCTGGCTTGGCCGTCTGCCGCAGGTGAAAAACCTGCTGTTACTGCAGAACGGAATGGGGCAGCAGCAGCAATGCGCCGACTGGCTGGCACGGCAGCAGCTGCCGGTCAGACTTTGGGCCGGCATCTCCACCGCCGGAGGCTACCGGCGCACAGCCAATAATGCTCAGGGCAGCGAAGTGGTCTATGCCGGAGCCGGACAAACCATTGCCGGACGCTGGTGCGGAAATGATAGCGAAGACACACAACTACCGCCGGACATCGAAGCCGTCAGCGATATCCACAACAGAATGCGCGAAAAGCTTGCCATCAACGCCGTGATCAATCCGCTGACGGCCATCCTGCGTTGCCATAACGGCGAGCTGGTCAGCAACCCGCTTTATCTGCCACAGTTACAGGCACTGGCAGCAGAAGTGGATAACCTGTATCAGCAGCTGCACTGGCCGTTGTCACAGGATCTGACCGGCCGGGTAGAACAGGTTGCCCTGGCGACCGCCGCTAACCGCTCCTCGACCCTGCAGGATATTCTGGCCGGCAGAACAACCGAGCTGCCCTATATTTGTGGCTACCTGCAGCAACAGGCGCACAATCTCGGCCTGTCTTTACCGCTGACCGACCGGCTGATGCAACAGCTGCAGGTCTGAAACAGGAGTAATAGGATGTATCCGCACAGGAGGTTGCAGTCACTATGTTATTAGCACGGCAAAAAACCATGCTCGCCACTGTGACAGTCTGTGCGCTGATTATTATCCTCACCACACTGGCCTACATTGCCGCCGCTGACCGTGTAGGACGTGAACAACTGGCTCCCGAAATCAGCGATGCCTTTGCCGATATCCTGCAGATTCAGCTGACCCATAACATCACTGACCTGCCGACCCTGCAGTCGATGCTGGAGCGTTTTACCCGCCACTTTCAGATCCGTGAAGCCGCTTTATACAACAACCACGGAGAACGCCTGAGCCACAGTTATCGCAATTCGCCACTCTTGTCGGCACGTCTCGAAGACAGCCTGCTGATCGACAAACTGCACCAGTACCGGCTCAGCAGTCCGCGCGGGGAACTGCAATTATTAGTGATCAGCGACCGTTCCCTGCCCGGCTTTTTTATCCTCGATACATTAACCACCACGCTGTTTGTGGTCAGTATTTCTGCCCTGCTGATTTTTGCACTCTATGCCCTGACCCGGCGCTGGCAGAAACGCCCTTACCTGCAACTGTTAAGCAGCGTGCGCCGTGCCACCCGCGATGGCGAAAAAGAAGAAGCCATTACCATCCGCAGCGATGACCCCGATGTACAGCCGCTGACCAATGCCCTGAATGATCTGCTCTGGCAGTATGATCAACGCACCCTGAATTTACGTAATGCTCATCAGCAAGCCGAAAGTGCCCGTCTGCGTGCGACACGTCTGTCGACTGAAACCCGTCAGATTAACGAAAACCTGGCGCAGGAGATTTCGGTCCGCCGCGGTATCGAAACCCAGCTTAAAAATACCCAGACCCTGCTCGACGGTATTATTAATGCCATGCCGTCAGCCCTGTTCACTCTGGATGCTCAGCTGCGCATCGTGCAGTGCAACCAGCAAGCCGGAGACTGGCTGGGTAAGCAACGCCAGCAATTAACCGGCCGCCATCTGTTGCAACTGATTCCGGAGCTTGCTCCCCATGCCGATCTGCTGAACGCCGCCGAACAGAACAGTGCCGTCCATAAACTGGAAAGACTGGCGATCAGCAGTTTTATTCAGCCACTGATGACCGACACCATGATCTATCCTCTGCCGGAACAACAGCAGGCCAAACTGGTGCTGCGTATTGATGACGTATCACAGCGTCTGCAGCTGGAAGAAATCATGGTACACAGCGAAAAGATGATGACGGTTGCCGGACTGGCGACCGGCATCGCTCATGAAATTAATAATCCTCTGGGAGCCATTCTGCAGAACCTGCAGAATATCCGCCGTCGCCTGCAGCCAGGCCTGAGTGCCAATGAACGTGTAGCAGCAGAAACCGGCCTGCCACTGGACAATCTTGAGCTCTATCTGCAGCAACGCGATATTCTGCAATTTATGGATAATATCCAGCAGGCCGGCGAACGTGCCGCCAATATTATTGCCAATATGCTGCAGTTCTCGCGCAGTGATAAGCAGCAGAAACAGCGTACCGACCTTAATGCACTGATCAACAACACCCTGAGCATTGCCCGGGGTGATTTCGGTTTGCGCCATATTCAGCTGCGGTTCTCCTCAACAGAAACACCGGCCTGGGTCGAATGTCTGCCCGGTGAAATAGAACAGGTTCTGCTGAATTTACTGAAAAACTCGGTCCAGGCGCTGAGCGAGTACCAGCCTGACGATTCTCAGTGGCAGCCCAATATTCACCTCAGCATCGAACAGCGCGACCAACAGCAGGTAATTGTGCTGGAAGACAATGGACCGGGCATCCCCTCAACCATTGCTGCGCATATTTTCGAACCTTTTTACACCACTAAAGACGTCGGTGAAGGCACCGGTCTGGGCTTATTTGTTTCCTATTTTATTATCACCAGTCATCACCATGGTCAGCTGCGTTACCGGCCTGGCAGACAACATGGTGGCGCCTGCTTTGAGATTGCCCTGCCTGCCGGCGATTGAATCCGCTATGCACCCCCTCTTACCCCAAAACCTAAGTGAATTATTTTCAAACCAACCATGTGGATAATTCACTGCCTTTTGTGCCAACGCTATTGACCCATCGCACAGGGCTCTATACCCTTCGCGCTTTCAGGTGCCCTCAGCCTTTTTACTGACGAGGGTTAAACGGGAAGTCTGGTGTCGTGTGTTCTTACCACCAATCCAGCGCTGCCCCCGCAACGGTGATCGACCATACTGATAACAAATGCCACTGTGCTCTGCATGGGAAGGTGTTGTCAGCGAGCTAATGCTCAGGTCGTAAGCCCGGATACCGGCCTGAATAACGATACTGACGTTGCGGTGGGCGACGGAGGGTGATCGCAAACCGTTGCTTTACTGCAGCGCACTTTGCTTTTTGCACCTCCGCCACTGCAACCCTGTTTTGGGTTTGCGGGTGAGCACTCTGAATACTGCTTTATTACAACGCTGTGGTTTTTATTCTCTCGTCACACTGGCTTGTTTAGCCAGTGGAGCACCATTACATGCTGAAGAAGCTCAGCTGAGCACAGTAGAGACACGCGCGTCTTCGCTGCAGACGTTAAATCGACCCGGATATCAGTTTTTTTCGCGGACAGATCTTGAGCGTCGCTTTGCCAATCTAAGTGAATTCCTCAGTCAAATAAATGGGATACAGGTACAGCAGTTAAGTGGACTGGGTAATCCGGCACTTATCTCAATCCGTGGTGCAACAGCACAGCAAACAAAAGTGTTAATTAATGGCATCGAGAATGCTGATGCACAAAATGGTGGCTATGATCTAAACCAGTTACCAATCAGCCAGATTGATAGCATTGAAATTTCTCAGGATGGTAGCAGTAATGGCTACGCTGATCGTGCTATCGGCGGCACTATCAATATTATTACCCGTAAGACAAAAAGTAATTCTCAGTTCGGCATTCAGGCAGGTTCTTATGGAACCTACCGGGCATCGTTAAGCCAACAAACGGCCAGAAATATCAATATTCAACTGGAACACGAACAGAGTGACAACAACTATCTGTATCCGGTCGCAAGCCCAGCCTTCGATAGTCAAAACCGCAATAATAAAGAAGCACTGAATAATGCCGGTTTTTCGCGTCAATCAGTACAGGTTAATAGTGGATCTGAGGAGTTAACGGCACGTCTGCGTTTATCTCAACAAAAAAAGAACATCCCTGATTATTACCGTAATCATCCTGACAATAGTGCATATTTGAGTGAACGTAATGCTGTTCTGGAATTAAATGGTGAACAGAGCCTTTCCAGCATGCAACAACAATGGCGGATAGGACACTCTCAACGTTTTGAAAATTTTCGAAATACACTGGGTCTGATAGGACTGAGCCAAAACGATAACCGCTATCGATATGAAAAAAATTATCTGTCCGCCTCCAATAAAAAGACCTGGACACAATGGCAACACCGCATTGACCTGAAATTCAGCGAAGAAACCTATCGCAGTGACTACCGTTTGGATAACGACAGTAAGCGCTGTCTAACGCCTCAAGGCAATTGTGATGCTTTTTCATTTCAGCGAAGTACAAGTATCGGATCGCAATTTAACTGGAATAGCAAGAGCCAGCAACAACAGGCATATATCGATATATACAGACAGAATACCAGCGATATCAGTCGTCAGCGTTATGCTATCGCAGATGAACGCACTCAGAGTAATGCGTTTATCGGTGCTGCTATCGGCTATCTCTGGTATTCAGATCGCAGCGACTGGAGTTTAACCTGGAAGCGTGCTGCACGAACTCCAACCTTGTATGAACGCTATGGCAATCATGGACTTTTTTTAAGCAACCCTGACCTGCAACAGGAAATAAGCAATACGCTCACGCTGAATAGTTTATGGCACATTACTGAAAAAATGCAGATATCCGGTTCTGCCTTTTATCGCGACCTTGATAATGCCATTGTACCTGTCTATGACGCACGCGGTATTGGCCGCTACGAAAACACCAGTCAGGCAATCCTGACCGGAATTGAATGGAATGCAGCCTATTGTGCCGATTATTGGTTCGGCACATTATCAGGAAGTCATTATGACAGCCTGACAACCAGTGAGATAAGATCGTTTGATGAGAAGAAATTGCCTGGCACTTACCACACCAGCCTGAAAGCCAGTACTGGATTCAACATTTCAAAACATCACATCGAATCCAGCGTTGAATACAGTGACGATTTATACATAGACAGGAGCAATCTGATCGAGGGCGAAGCGCGCGCGCTGATCAATCTATCATACCGCTACCAGGCAACAGATCACGAAGCAGGTCTTCGTATAATCAATATCAGCAATAACCGTTTTCTTGATTTTACCAATCGCCCGACGACTGGTAGGGAATGGTTGATCTTTCTTAACACCCGTTTTTAAAAAGGAAAAGAGATGAAAAAGTACTCATTCATGCTTCTGGCCAGCGCATTATTAGCAGGATGCTTTGGTGAAGATGATAAAAAATCAACTCCACTGACTGAAGGCTCCTATGCCGTACAAACCGTAGCAGCTGATTACACAAGTAGCTCCGTCGTTACCGGAAATATTCTGGGTGATCGATCTGTTTCACAAACCATTCTGGTAAAAGACAAGTCGGATTTCACCGTTAATACATACGGAAAATACCTCTACCATATCGGTCGGTACAACACAGACAGTATCGCTCGCTATGATTCTACCAATAGCCTGAACGTAGCCCAATGGGAGTACAGTACTAATGATAATGGTGCGGAGAAATCTAACCCATATAAAATCGTTCATGTCTCCGATGATAAGGCTTACGTAATCCGTTACGGCGCCAAGACGGTATGGCAAATTAATCCTCAAGCAGAAAATGCCGACCAATTGGTTGTCGACACCATTGATCTTTCAGCCTACAACTATCCTGATTCAGACTTTCCCCGTATGAGTGAAGCCGCACTCTATAACGACAAACTGTTTGTAGTTATGCAACGTCTTGATGCTGCCTATAATCCACAAACAGCTTATGTTGCCGTGATAGATACTGCTGATAACACAGAAATTGATACCGATCCAAGCACGAGCGGATTAAAAGGTATTCCACTATCTGTCACCAACCCGATTTCAGCAGAAGCTGACAATGGCTATCTCTACATCGCAGGTCGCGGCAACTACGGTTCTGACACTGGTGGTCTGGAAAAAATTGATATGACAACATTTGTTTCCAGTAATATTATTAACAACACTACGTTTACATCTCTGAATAATACTGAAACTAACACTTACTTCCATATCACTGATGTTGCACTGGCCAGCGATCAACACGGTTATGTCACGGTAAATATTGAAAAACACTACGATACACTATCGTCAAAAGTGTATGAATTTAATCCAACTAGTAAGACAATAGGTCAGCCGCTCAATATAACTTCATTGAATGAAGTCATTATTTCAGATATTGCAATCGATACTAACCAACGCCTTTGGGTAGGAGTTTCCAATGAAACAAACCCTGGTATCGTCGTGATAGACACCGACACCAACACTCAAAGCGGTAATCGTATTGAGCTGCAAATGCCACCTAAATCTATTAGTTTCCTGAGTATCGACTGAACGGAGATCATATGGGCAACCGTTTATCCAAAATCGTAACCAAAACCGGCGACGGTGGTGAAACCGGTCTGGGCGACGGTTCCCGTGTCAGTAAAAGCAGCGAACGTATCCATGCCATCGGCGATGTGGACGAGCTGAATTCCTGGATGGGATTACTGCGCGCCGAACTGAGTGCTGATGACGACCTGCAGCCATTGCTGCATCAGATTCAGCATGATCTGTTCGACCTTGGCGGTGAACTTTCAGTACCGGGATTTTATGCCCTCAGTGAAGAGTTACTGCAGGATATTGAAGATAATCTCGAAGCGCTGAACGATTCTCTGCCAGCGCTGAAAGATTTTATTCTTCCCGGAGGCAATCGTTGTGCCGCCTGTGCGCACATGGCACGTACCGTTTGTCGCCGTGCTGAGCGTTCTCTGGTAGAAATGGCCCGTACTGAAACAGTCAGCTCGCTGGCACTGCGTTATCTCAACCGTTTATCAGATCTGCTGTTTATTCTCGCCCGGGTTCTCGCCCGGCGTGATAATGGTCAGGAGGTTATCTGGCAAAGCCGGCATAAGCGCAACGACGATAATTCCTGATACCGTAGTCTGACGCACCATAAAAAACGCCCACTGTATCGTGGGCGTTTTTTATGGCATATCGCTGGTATTTATCGGACCTTAAATTGCTCAACCCGCTGCGCAAGTGAATCGGTAATAGCCTGAGTCTGACGTACGGCCTGCACGGTTCCTTCGGCATTGCTGGACGTCTGCTGGCCACTGTTACGGATTGCTTCCAGGTTATGTTCGAGATCAGCTGCGCTGCGTTTTTGCTCATTGGCGGTCACGACAATATCCGTCGTCTTCTTCTGAATATCACCCATACTGATCTGAATTTCATTCAGCGTGGTGCTGACCTGTTCAGAGTGAGAGACGGTGCTTTCGACCATTTTGCGGTTCACTTCCATGGTATCCACTGCACTGACAATATTTTTCTGCACTTCACTGATCAGACCTTCAATTTCCTGTGCTGATCCCTGAGTGCGGCTGGCCAGTGTGCGTACCTCATCAGCAACCACAGCAAAACCACGGCCCTGTTCACCGGCCCGGGCTGCTTCAATGGCCGCATTCAATGCCAATAAGTTGGTCTGCTCCGCAATACCTTTAATGGTCGCCAGAATACTGCTGATGCTGGAAGAATTCTCTGCCAGACGGTTCACCGCCTCCATTGAGTTAGCCATTTCATCGGCCAGACTGCGTACCTGATCCATCACCCGGGTAACAACCTGTCCGGCTTCATCCGATTTTTTATGGCCACTGTGCGCCGCTTCTTCTGCCTCTTCGGCCAGGTGGGTTACCGTAACAGCACGGTCTGCCATATCACTGATAATCTGTGAAACCTGATTGGTTTGTTCAAGCTGAATCTGTACGGCCTGACGGCTGCGGTTGGCAATGCTTTCTACCTCATTAACATTCGCGCTGACCGAGCCGGCACTGTCTTTTACCGCGGTCAGGGTATTGCGGATATTGCTGATCATTTCATTAAAAGCGTCACGTAGCTGCCCCATTTCATCACGGCCATTGAAGCTGATTTCATGGGTGAGGTCGCCATTGGCAATATCACGGGCAGTACCGGAAAAACGCTTAATGGTGTAACGGATAGACATAAAAAATGCGAGATACAGGTAAACAATAATAGTCAACGCTGACAGCAGAACCAGAGCCAGTATTCCGATGCGTTTTTGCTGCCCGTCCAGACGCGACTGTAATTTACGGCTGATCAGCGGGAAGGCTTTATTTTCTATGTCTTTTAATACCTGTAGCTGACTCTGATAGAACTTATCATAATCCTGCCAGCTGGATTCGATGGTCGCTGCCGCAATAATTTCTTCATCTATTTTCATACGGATACTGTCAACTGCCTTAACAGCAGCCTGAGCTGCAGTCAGCAAATCAGCATCACCAACCGCTTCCGCACTGCTGACCATCAGCTGCATATTAGGGTGCGCGGCCAGCAGCTGGTCGTAGACAACGTTCATCAGGTCATAGGTAGCTGATTGCAGATACTGTTCTACAAAGGCATACACCCCTGCAGCATGCCCCATACCGCCGACAAGGTGAGCTTCCGGTAATGTCATAACAATGCCGACAAGGCGCTGAATATCACCATCAGAATCCAGTGAAATACCGGACGACTGGGTGTACTGGCGAATAACCAGATACAGCTCGTCAATTACAATCTGATAATACTTATACTGATCACGGAAGGTCGGCTGACGATGCTCACCGGTCATTTTCAGGCGATGGGCATACTTTTTCTCCCAGCCTTTTAACAGCGAGAGCAGCTCTTCATCGTCAGTACTTTGCAGTAACTTCTGAATCTGCTGGGGAATATCGTTCATGCGCTGTTCTGCACGGGCGCGGAGTTCAGCATTATTCTGATGCGGAACCACCGCAGCCAGATCACGGAATGCTTCAAGCTCATGGGCAAAATTAAATAATTGCTGAGTGCTCTGCAGCCCGCTTAATTCCAGCTCCGTTTTTTTCATCGATTCAAATGCAGCAAGAAAAACCTGCCCGCTCAGAACCACCAGAGGCACCATAAACAAAAAACTGATCAGGCCGAATTTGGCAGCATAACTCAGCTGCCCCATAAATTTGATTGCCGGCCACATTAGTGCTTTCAGCATAGACTCCTCACACCCTTACTTATGCTTGTTATCTGGAGATCCGCCGGTGTAAGAAAACCTTTCACCGACGACGCTCTGGGTACCCTTAATTTATAAAATATTATCTGTCTACAACGTCTTACTCTGGCAACGCCTGACAGTGTCTGCGATATCACTACATCAGAACATTACGTAAATCCTGCAGGTACATTACCAGGCGCTGGCTGAATCGGGCCGCCTCGGCACCATCAATCACCCGATGGTCGTAAGACAGAGATAAAGGCAGCATCAGGCGAGGTATAAAAGCCGTACCATCCCATACCGGTTGCATCGATGCTTTCGATAAGCCAAGAATGGCAACTTCCGGTGGATTCACAATAGGGGTAAACGCTGTACCACCAATACCACCGAGACTGGACAGACTGAAACAGCCACCCTGCATATCAGCTAATGGTAGCTTACCCAGTCGGGCCAATTCGGCCTTATCGGTAAGCTCTTGTGTGATTTGTGTAACCGATTTCTGATTCACGTCGCGAATGACAGGCACCAGTAATCCTTTCGGCGTATCGACCGCCACGCCGACATGCACATAGTGCTTCAGAATCAGCTTTTCGCCATCGGCACTGAGCGAGGCATTAAAAGATGGAAAATCTTCCAGCGCCTTGGCAATCGCTTTAAGCACGAAGGGAACAATAGAAAACTTTATTCCCTGCCGCGCATAACGTTCGTTCTGCTGTTTGCGATAATTTTCCAGGTCAGTGATATCGGCCTGATCAAATTGCGTGACTTGTGGCACATTCAGCCAGGCCGTTGTCATCGCCCGCGCGGTTGCCCGTTTAATATTATTCAGCGGACTGTCACTGACGGCACCGAATTTGGCAAAGTCCACCACAGGCACCGCAGGTATACCTGAACCACCCGACACAGAGGCTGGCTCACGGTTCAGCCGTTGTTTTACATAACGCTGGATATCGTCTTTGGTGATACGCTGTTTTGGCCCGCTGCCGCTGACCTGTGCCAGATCGACACCAAATTCGCGCGCCAGCTTGCGTACCGCCGGGCCGGCATGAACTTCAGCAGCGGAAGAGCGCACATCAGCAGCAGGAATCGTTGCTGTAGCGGCAGTTGCTGCGACTGTTGTTTGTACTGTTTTTTCTGCTGGTGCAACCTCAGCCGCTGCAGATTCAGCGGCGTTGTTTTCCGCAGACACAGCATTACCAGCAGCCGGCTGTAATTTAAGCATGACATCACCGGCACTGACTTTATCACCGGTTTTAACGGCGACACTGATTACAGTGCCAGCCTGACCGGCCGGAATCTCCATCGACGCTTTATCCGATTCCAGCACCAGTACTGTTTGTTCGGCATCAATATCATCACCGGCACTGACCTGAACCTCAATCACTTCCACCTGTTCAGAGCCACCAAGATCCGGGATAGCAATATCAACGGCTGCAGCAGGTTCAGCACTCGGTGACGGCGCACTTTCTACAGCATTTTTTACCGGTGCTTCTGTCGTTTTCTGTTCTGCAGCAGGAGCGCTTTCAGCGTTTTTTTCTTCAGCGGCATTTTCTTCAGTACCTGAAGCATCGCTATCCAGTTCACCGAATACATCACCACTGCTGACTTTATCGCCCACTTTAATACTCAGGTTTTTAATCACGCCGGCGGCTTCGGCCGGAATTTCCATCGTTGCTTTATCGGTTTCCAGAACAATTAATGCCTGTTCCATTTCGACCGTATCGCCGAGGCTGACCAGTATTTCGATCACTTCAACCTGACTGGCACCACCGAGATCCGGGATTTTTAAAGTCGTCATGCATCCATCCTCAGCTGTACAGTGGGTCAGGTTTGGCGGCATCGATATTCAGTTCGCTGCGCCATTGTTCGAGATCAGCGGCTTTTAACGCACCGCTCCTGACCAGTTCGCTTGCCGCAGCCCAGGCTACGTGTTGCCAGTCCACCTCAAAGAAGCGGCGTAAATTTTCACGCGAATCGCTGCGGCCAAAACCATCGGTACCCAGCGTGCGGTAACGCCGCCCTTCAGGAATAAAGGCGCGTATCTGTTCGGCATAGGTTTTCATATGGTCGGTTGTGGCAACGATTGGGCCTTCGCTGTCTGCCAGCTGACGGGTAACCCAGGGAACCGGAGGCTGCTCAGTCGCGGACAATAACGCTGTCCGCTCACAGGCCAGACCATCGCGGCGTAATTCATTAAAGGACGTTACGCTCCAGACATCGGCAGCAATGCCCTTACCTTCCAGCCACTGCGCCGCCTGTTCAACCTGGCGTAAAATAGAGCCGCTGCCCAGCAGCTGAATACGCGCCGGCTTCTTGTTTTTTGCGCCTTTAATTGCCGATATTTTCAGGCGATACAGCCCGCGTTTAATACCTTCTTCCACCCCTTCCGGCATCGGCGGATGAACGTAGTTTTCATTCAGGCTGGTGATGTAATAGAAGACTTTTTCTTTCTTCTCATACATGCGCTTCAGGCCATCCTGAATAATCACGGCCAGCTCATAAGCATAAGTAGGATCGTAGCTGACACAGTTGGGAATGGTGGATGCAAGAATATGACTGTGACCATCCTGATGCTGTAAACCTTCACCATTCAGGGTTGTCCGCCCTGAAGTTGCACCAATCAGAAATCCCTGACACTGCATATCGCCAGCTGCCCAGGCCAGATCACCGATGCGCTGGAAGCCAAACATCGAGTAATAAATATAAAACGGAATCATCGCCAGACCGTTGGTACTGTACGAACTGCCCGCTGACATCCAGGCGGCAAAAGCACCGGCTTCGTTAATGCCTTCCTCCAGAATGCGGCCTTTTTTATCCTCGCGGTAATACATCACCTGGCCCTGATCGACCGGCTCGTATAACTGACCTTCGGATGAATAAATACCCAACTGGCGGAATAAACCTTCCATGCCAAAGGTGCGCGCTTCATCCGGCACGATTGGTACTACGCGGTCGCCCATGATTTTATCTTTCACCAGCTGCGACATAATGCGCACAAAGGCCATGGTGGTGGATATTTCACGTTCACCGCTACCTTCGGTCTGGGCTTTAAAAAACTCCAGGTCCGGTGCGGTTAATGCCGTCCAGTTTTCTGTGCGCTGTGGTAAATAGCCGCCAAGCTTTTCCCGCTGTTTACGCATATAGGTCAGCTCCGGACTGTCTGCCGGTGGCCGGTAAAATGGCATATGCGGAAGATCTTCATCACGAACCGGAATATCAAAACGGTCGCGGAAGGCTTTAATGCTTTCTATATCGAGTTTTTTAACCGAATGCGCCTGATTTTGCCCTTCAGCTTCGGCACCCATGCCGTAGCCTTTAATGGTATGAGCCAGAATAACCGTTGGCTGTCCTTTATGATTTACTGCCGCATGATAGGCGGCATAAACTTTATAGGGATCATGGCCGCCACGGTTCAGGCGGAAAATATCTTCATCGGATAAATCTTTAATTAACTCCGTCAGCTCCGGGTATTTATCAAAGAAATGCTCGCGGGTGTATTTTCCACCTTTGGCTTTGTAATTCTGATATTCACCGTCAACGGTTTCGTCCATGCGCTTCTGCAGCATGCCTTTACGGTCTTTTGCCAGCAGTGGGTCCCAGTGCCGCCCCCATACGACTTTAATCACATTCCAGCCGGCACCGCGGAACTGGCTCTCAAGCTCCTGAATAATTTTGCCGTTGCCACGAACGGGGCCATCAAGGCGCTGCAGGTTGCAGTTTACAACGAAGATTAAATTCTCGAGTTTTTCCCGTCCGGCCAGACCAATAGCTCCCAGGGTTTCCGGCTCGTCACATTCGCCATCACCAAGGAAAGCCCATACCTTGCGACCTTTACGCGGCACCAGTCCGCGCGCGGACATATAACGCATAAAATGCGCCTGATAAATTGCCTGCAATGGGCCAAGGCCCATAGACACAGTCGGAAACTGCCAGTAATCCGGCATCAGTTTCGGGTGTGGATAAGAGGATAAGCCCGGCGCTAACGCTTCACGGCGAAAGCGCTCCAGATCGGATTCCTGAAAACGGCCTTCCAGATAAGAACGGGCATAAATACCCGGTGCCACATGGCCCTGGTAATAAATCAGATCACCCAGTGGTGATTCGTCACTGCTGGCATTAGGCGCACGGAAAAAATGGTTAAAGGCCACATCATAAAGTGTGGCACTGGAAGCAAAACTGGAGATATGGCCACCCAAATCGCCCGCGCCTTCTTTGTTGGCGCGCAGAACCATGGCCAGCGCATTCCAGCGTACCAGCGAGCGGATGCGGCGCTCCATAAACAGGTCACCAGGCATCGGCGCTTCATTTTCCGGAGCAATGGTATTGCGGTAAGGCGTATTCAGCGCATAAGGCAGCGGCATGCCATCACGGGTGGCACGTTCGGCGATACGTTCGATCAGAAAATGGGCGCGTTCGACCCCTTCGGCACGGATCACAGAGTGAATGGCATCGACCCACTCTTTGGTTTCCTGTGGATCAGGATCGACCGTAACATCCTGATTTAACTTGCGTTCATCCATTGTGCATTCCCGGTTCAGGCGATGGTTGTAATCCAGTATAGTTAAGGACTGAGTGAACACCCGTTAGCCAGCGGAAATCCCACCTTTCAGGAATCACAAAAAAGTATGAGTAACAGCGAGCAAACAGCCAATACCGATCGCCACCAGCAGAAAATGCAGAAGCATAAAGAGAAGGTCGATGCCGCCATCGCCCGTGCTCAGGAAGAACGTGGCGTTATCATCGTGCTCACCGGAAATGGTAAGGGGAAAAGCAGCTCCGGCTTCGGCACCGTTATCCGCACGCTGGGCCATGGCTATAAGGCTGGGCTGGTGCAGTTTATTAAAGGCACCTGGGACTGCGGCGAAGCCAAAATTCTCGCCACCCTGCCGGGCCTTACCCATGAAGTGATGGGCTCAGGTTTTACCTGGGAAACACAGAATAAAGAGCAGGATCAGCGTGCCTTTGATGCGGTCTGGCCAAAAGCCAAAGCCATGCTCAGCAATCCAGAGCTACGCACCGTGATGCTGGATGAAATCACTTATATGCTGGCGTACGATCTGCTGGATTTTGACGAATTAAAAACCGCGCTGGAAAACCGCCCGCCGGAGCAGAATGTAATTCTGACCGGCCGTGGTGCGCCAACGGCTCTGCGCGATCTGGCCGATACCGTCACCGATATGAAAATGGAAAAACACGCCTTTAAAGCCGGAGTGAAAGCTCAGGCCGGTATTGAGTGGTAATTCCGCAATCAGGCCTCGCGGATCATCACCAGCGCAAAACTGCTTTCCGCCGTCAGGCTCAGTGACTGTCCGCTGAGCCTGAACAAATCCCCGCGCTGTAAACGCTGCCCATCGGCACTGATGGCCGTGCCACGGAATACATAACCCAGCGCATCATCGTCAAGCGCCCACTCATCGCCTGCCGCCAGTTGCAGCACATCCACCCGAGTTGAAGCCGCAAACAATTCGCCACCGTACACACAGGTCAGGCCGGACGGATTGAGCTCAATCACCTGATAACCCGCCTCGCCTTCGTGGCTTTGCGGCACCAGCCAGATCTGCACCATAGCCGGATAATCCGCGCCCGGATTCTGCTCGTTATGACGAAAGCCTTTGGCGCCACTGCGCTGTAACTGCACCTGTCCGGCCTGCAGCACTTCACCATCGCCGATACTGCCCTGATGATGCAGCTCACCACGGGTCATCACACTGACGATATCAATTTGCTCATGGCTGTGCAGTCCGGTCGAACCACCAGGTAAAAACCAGGCATTGGCTAAATAAACACAGGCGCCAAAACCGGGCCAGCATTCCTCGCGCACATGATGAGCAAACTGGCGCGGGTCCATTACCAGCACCCGTTCGCGGATACCGCCAAAACCGGAAATCTCAACCTGCTCTTCAGCCAGCTGCTCTAATGCCACGTTATTTTCTCCGTTCTGCACCACTACATAGCAACGCTGCGTTGCACCACTACATTACAGCGCTGCATTGCACCGCCAGGGACTGTTTACACCACTTACGCCAGCCATGCGAACAATCGGGCCAAGGTTGTAAAACGCGCCTTGTAAAACGTAAGTACCAAAGTTTCAAAAAACTGTCACCGCGCTGACACAGAGCCTGCCTAGACTCGCGCATTCTTTAGCACGCACCACACTCACCCGTCGCGTGGATTGTATGCCGATCCACCTATATAAAAGGAGTCCGACATGGATATCAGCCGCCGTAAATTTCTATCCCGCACCGGCGCCGGCGTTGCCGGTATGGGAGCCCTGAGTCAGTCCGGCCTGAGCATGGCGATGAGCAGCCCGACGCCAATTGAAGCCAATGATCCCGGCCATTTTAACTACGGCGTTGCCAGCGGCGACCCGCGCACCGACCGCGTCATTCTCTGGACTCACTTTCTGCCGGAAGTGAACATGCCACTGACCGTCAGCTGGAAAGTCGCACTGGATGAAGGCATGACTCAGGTGGTACGCAGCGGCGACTTCCGCACCGACGCCAGCCGCGACTACACCGTTAAAGTCGATGCCGACGGCCTGCAGCCCGGCACCACCTATTTCTACCAGTTCAGTGCTCTGGGCAAAGATTCCGAAATCGGCCGCACCCGCACCGCACCGGAAGGCGATATCGACAGCGCCCGTTTTGCTGTGGTGTCCTGCTCCAGCTACCCGCACGGTTACTTTAACGTGTACCGCGCACTGGCCAACCGCAACGATCTGGATGCCGTCATCCACCTCGGCGACTACATCTACGAATACGCTCAGGACGAATACGGCGAACTGCTGCTGCGCGAAAAACGTGCGCTGGCTCCGGCTCACGAAATTGTCAGCCTGTCCGATTACCGCCGCCGTCACGCCATGTACAAACTGGATGAAGATTTAAAAGCCGCCCACCAGCGTCATCCGTTTATCACCGTCTGGGATGACCACGAATTTGCCAACGACTCCAACGCCTACGGCGCCGAAAACCATAACGACGGCGAAGGTGACTGGAACGAGCGTAAAGCCGCCGCCAAACAAGCCTATTTTGAGTGGATGCCGATCCGCGAGAACAGCAACGGCGGCATAAGCCGTAACCTGCGCTACGGCGATCTGCTTGACCTGCTGATGCTCGATACCCGTATTGAAGGCCGTGATGAAGCACCATCCGGCAGCGATAAACAGCGCGAAGCCAAAGACAAAAACCGCACCCTGCTTGGTTTTGAACAGGAAGCCTGGCTGCATCAGCAATTACAGAGCAGCAGCGCACGCTGGAAGATCGTAGGTCAGCAGGTGATGATGGCGCAGCGCTACTTTATTAATCTGCCGGATCATTTTGGCGGCGGCGCGTCTCTCTGGCTCGACAGTTGGGACGGTTACAGCGCCACCCGCGACCGCTTACTGGCG
Organism: Thalassolituus sp. ST750PaO-4; assembly: GCF_020320405.1. NCBI lineage: Bacteria > Pseudomonadati > Pseudomonadota > Gammaproteobacteria > Oceanospirillales > Oceanospirillaceae > Thalassolituus > Thalassolituus sp. ST750PaO-4. Next base: position 506,144 of record NZ_JABVCB010000013.1, on the reverse strand, counting down.
CTGCTGCGTAACGAACAGATTGATAACGTGGTGATTCTCACCGGCGATGTGCACAGCTCCTTTGCCGCCGACCTGAGCGATAACCCTTACGACCGCAATAACTACAACCGTCACAACGGTGACGGTTCGCTGGCGGTGGAATTTGTTTGTCCGTCGGTCACCTCACCAGGCTTCCCGCCAGTAATTGCCGAAGCCGGTGCGCAGACCATTATGGATGCCAGCCCGCACATTAAATTTGCCGAACTGCGCCAGCATGGGTTTATCCTGCTGAGCGCTAACCGCGAACAGGTTCAGGCCGACTGGTACTACGTGCCACAGATCCTTAAGCGTTCTGCCGACACTTACCATGCCCGCAGCTACCGTACCCTGAGCGGCGATAACCGCCTGCAACGGGTGGCCGAGCCTCTGGCCTGATTCACTGAACAGGGTCATGCAACTGAAAACGCCGCTGTGGTTTCCCGCAGCGGCGTTTTTTATGGAGCACAATTTAACCGGCCAGCGCGACCGACTTAACCTGCGCCCAGACGGACATGCCCGCCTGTAAACCCAACTGAGTCACCGAACGCTGCGTCAGCCGGGCACGCAGTAATTCACCATCCGGCAAGCGCAGATTCAGCAGTACCGAGGCGCCACTCTGACTGAGGCTTTCAACCCTGACCGGCAGAATATTGAGGATACTGCTGTCGTCCGCACGGCTGAGGCTGATACTCACATCCCGCGCCAGCACCCGCGCACGTAAGTGATCACCCACAAGCGCCTGAGGCGCGCTCAGTAACAGCTCTGCGCTGCCAGCGGCTGTTCCGTCTGCAGTCAGAGCCAGCCGCGCCAGCCCGTCCGTTTCCTGAGCAGCCACGGTACCTTCGAGCACCACCCCGGTTTCATCGCCCAGGCTGAGCCGTGCCAGAACATCGCCCAGCCTGCCCTGATCTTTCAGCGTACCTTTTTCCAGCACCAGCAGCTGATCGGCCAGTTGCACCACCTCTTCCAGCGCATGACTGACATAGAGTATCGGCCCCTGATAGACCTGATGCAGGCGGCGCAGATAGGGCAACACCTCCTGCTTACGTGCGCTGTCCAGTGCTGACAGTGGTTCATCGAGTAATAACAGCCGCGGATTAATCAGCAGTGCCCGCGCCAGCGCCACACGCTGCTGTTCTCCACCAGACAAACGCTGCACCGGACGCTGCAGCAGGGGAAGCAGATCCAGCAGTTCCAGTACCTGCCGGGCCTGCTCTGCTGGTAAGGGGGTCAGCCCACGTTTGCGCGCGCGCTTAACGCCGTAATCAAGATTGCCCTGCACATTCAGATGACGCAGCAGACCGGCATCCTGAAACACCAGTGCCAGCGGACGCTGATGCGCCGGCAGGCTTTGCCGCGCACTGCTCCAGAGTTCTTCTCCCAGACGAATCTCGCCACCCTGCTCCAGTCCGGCAATGCAGCGCAGCAGCGTGGTTTTACCGCAGCCGGAGGGACCAAAGACCGCCGTCACCCCCTGCCCGGCCAGTGCCGTATTGAGCTGCAGGCGAAAGTCGCCACGGCGAAGATCAAGATTCAGGTGCAGATCGGTCATGGGCGGCTCATGGAAAAATTCAGGCGGCTGTGGCGGTTCAGGCTGTACATCAGCAGCAGCACCACAAAAGAAAACAGCAGCATCATCAGCGACAGACTGTGCGCCTGAGCATAACTCAGGGCCTCAACGTGATCGTAAATCTGTACCGAGATCACCCGCGTTTCACCGGGAATATTGCCGCCAATCATCAGCACCACGCCAAACTCGCCGACGGTATGGGCAAAACCAAGCACTGCGGCAGTAAGCAGACCCGGTTTGGCCTGCGGCAGAACCACGGTAAAGAAGCGATCCCAGGGCCCGGCGCCCAGTGTCGCCGCAACTTCCAGCGGCCGCTCGCCCATGGCTTCAATGGCGTTCTGCACCGGCTGCACCACAAAGGGCAGCGAATACAGCAGCGAGGCCAGCACCAGTCCGCTGAAGCTGAACGGCAGCAGCCCCAGCCCAAGTGTCTGCGTCAGCTGGCCGAGCGGACCGTTTGGTCCCAGCGCCAGCAACAGATAAAACCCCAGCACTGTCGGCGGCAGAACCAGCGGCAAGGCCACCAGTGCCGATACCGGGCCGCGCCAGACAGAGCGGGTACGCGCCAGCCACCACGCCAGCGGCGTGCCGATTAACAACAGCAACATCGTGACCAGTGTCGCCAGCTTCAGCGTCAGCCAGACGGCCTGCCAGTCTGCTGCAGTTAACAACATGCGTTACTCCCGGTGATAACCATAACCACGGATCAGCTCCGTTACTTCAGCCGATTGCAGAAAAGCCAGAAACGCTCTGGCTGCCGGATTCGGTTCGCCGTTCTTCAGTTCGCCGTTCTTCAAAAGCACCGCATCCTGACGGATCGGCGAATACAGAGTGTCGGGCACGATCCAGACGCTGCCATTATTAATCTCGCCGCCACTCATCACCTGCGACAGCGCAACAAAACCAAGCTGGGCATTACCACTGGATACAAACTGCCAGGTCTGGGCGATGTTTTCCCCCATCACCTGGCGGGTCGCCACGCTGTCGGTCAGTGCCAGGGCTGCCAGCGTCTGCTGTGCAGCGGCACCGTAAGGCGCCAGGCGCGGGTTAGCCAGCGCCAGTTTACGGAACTGGCCGCTGTGCAGCTGCGCGCGCACATCCACATCGGGTGTGGTTGTCCACAACGCCAGACGCCCCAACGCATAGGTGAAACGGCTGTCGGCGCTGGCAAAACCGGCACGGATCAGGGCTTCGGGCTTGGCCTGATCCGCCGACAGGAATACCTCAAAGGGCGCGCCATTATGAATCTGGGCGGTGAATTTACCGGATGAACCAAAGGCCATAACCAGCTGATGGCCGCTGTGCTGCTGAAAGCGTGCGGCGATATCTTTCATCGGTGCGGTAAAGTTGGAGGCCACCGCCACCATGACTTCGGCCGCGATGGCCTGGGACGGTACTAACAAACAAGAAAGCAGCAAACAAGAAAGCAGCAAACAAGAAAGCAGCATACCGATAAACGCCAGCGGAGCTTTGCCATACCGGTGGAGTCTGAACATTCGGGAACCTCTTCAGTGCTGATGTCGTATAAACAGCGCTGTTTATACCTGATTCTCTGCTCGGGAGCATCTTAGCACCCCGGACAAAACAGAGAGATAAAAAGACAGCGTACGCCACTTATTATTTTTGTCCGGATAAAACCATATTCTGCCCCGGCAAAAGGTCGGTGCCTCACCTGCCTGACGTAAAAATAACCAGCGCCAGAGTTTGCGCCAGCTGTAAAATGGCGGCTCACGCCGATGAAAGGAAGCATCAGGAGCACATATGCATCGCCAGCGCGAACACATCATCGAACAGATGGAAAAGCAGCAGAGCACCAGACAGCTGTGGCAATGTCTGTTCCGTTCGTTCTCCGATGAAGGCTTCGACCGGATAATCCATCTCTCCGGTACGACCCGCCGTATGCAGATCGTGTCCAACTTTGATGCCAGCTGGAACGAATACTATGTAGAAAAGGGCTTTATGGAACGCGACCCTTTTCTGCGTTACTGCACCACCAGCTACCGCACGGTACGCACCGGCATCGATCATATCCGCGAGCATCCTTATCTGAACGCCGCCGAAATGCAGGTTATTGAAGAGGCCTCGGAATGTGGTTTCCGCTCCGGGTTTTCCAGCACCCTGCAGCGTTTTGATGGTAATCAGGTCAATGCCTGGAATATCGGCTCGCACCTGAGTGCTGCCGAAGTAACACGCATTCTGCAGGAAAAACTGCCCTACCTGCAGATGATCAGTTACTACGGCTCCATGTTCGCCAGTAACCTGCACGCCCCCGCTGCCGACAACGACAACAGCCGCCTGCTGACCGCACGCGAACGGCGTTGTCTGGAACTCAGCGCCTGCGGCCTGCGCACCCGTGATATTGCCGACCTGCTGAAACGCTCGGAAGCTACCGTTGAGTTTCACCTGCGTAACGCGCGGGAAAAACTCGGCGCCCGCACAAGGGAACACGCGATTTACCTGGCAATAAAGCTCGAACTGATCTCGCTTTAACAAAACCTAAGGAAATCCTCAGTTAAGTCCCTGCGTCTTTTCTCCCATTATCAGAGTGAGAAACACAGGCAATCGCCTGTGGCTGTCATCCATAAAAGATGCTTTAGGGAAAGATTTATGAAGGGCCTCGACACTCGCTCAGTTTACTTACCGGCGCTGCTCTGCAGCAGTCTGCTGCTCACGGCCTGCGGTGGTTCATCCGATACCACAGATACCGGTGGCGACAATGATAACGGCAACAACAACAACCAAAACAGTATCTGCAGCCGCATTCAGCAGGCCGGCATTCCGCTGCCGGAAATTAATGATGGTATTAACGGTAAATTTGCCAATACCTTTGATGGTAATTGCGCGGCGTTTCAGCAATACAGCGGCAGTGAATACCAGAGCTCGGTCAACGGTATCACCACCACCATCCGCCAGGAAAATAACGGTGATTTCGTGCTGATCAAAAACGGTACATCAACCACGGGCGGCAGCAGCTTCAGTAACTGGGTGGCTTTCCGTTATCAGTCATTCGACAGCGGCGATATTGAGGGCATTTTTTACTATTACGCCGCGGGCAGCACCGATCTCTTTTCTCAGACCACCTATTACCGTGACGGCCGGGCGCACTATGATTTCAGCAGTTCTGCGCCGGATACCTATTATTTTCCCGGCCAGAATGACCAGCGATTTATTACCGACTTTGGCTATATCACCATAGGTTCCAACCAGATCCATAACGGCTATACCGTCGTTATTATTAACAACCGTATCGCCACCAGCTACATCGGCTGTGAAGGCAACCTGACAACATTACAGAACGCTGCAGCCGCCACGCTGAACAGCGCCTGCGACAGCAATTCTGCCGAAAATCTGTGAGGAAATATTTATGAAAAATTCATGGTTATTCACTGCATGTTTCTGCCTGTCAGCGTTATTAAGCGCCTGTGGTGGTGGCGACAACGGATCAGACAGCGGCAGCAATAACAGCAAGACGCTGTCATTACCCAGTGTTGGTAACAATGCCTATGCACAGGCATTTAATCTGGGTTATGCCTCCAGCTCAGCTTTTTCTGCCGTTGATGGCTTTCAGGTTACCGTCGGCGGACTGACCCAGACACTGCACATATCCTCTGGCAATGGCAGCTGGTACGTCAGCTGGGACGGCGAATATGAAGGTGATGTTTTTTCTGACTGGACCGCCTTCGGCTATGAAGAAACGCCAGCCAGTAACGACCTGATCGGGCGCTTCTATTTTTATCATTACAACAGCGATGTGATTAACAGCGAGCTGAGCTATTACCGCAATGGCCGCATTTTTCTGAACGTTCAGGATGACAGCGGTACAACGGAGAGCACTGCGCTGCTGGTACCAAAAAGTAATGGCGGCATCCGCATTATCAGCAAAGATGCCAGCGAAGCATCGGCAACCATCGTTGACCTCAATGATGCCAACGGCAGCAGCGGCACAGGTTATGAAGGCTGTACAGACGACCTGTTTACGCTCGCATCGGATAGCAGCAGTTGCACCAGCGCGGTTGCATTTTAACCCGCATCTAAACGTTAAAGGCCAGCGGCTAACAACCCTGGCCTTTTCTGCCGATTTCTCAGGAGACCGTTATGTCAGCTCTGACCCGCAGTGCTATGCACCTGCCCTCCGTATTATTAATCGCCTCCCTGCTTTGTGCCTGTGGTGGCGATAACAGCAACAACGATGAAACCAACAGTGCAAATAGCAATACAGATAACAACACCGACAACAGTCCTCCGCTCAATATTCCGTTTCAGGCCAAAGGCGGCGATTATGGCTCGGTATTTAATGCCTGGCAGTTTCCTTATTTGCTGTTTCCTGCAGAAGCAAACAGTTTTATTGCCAACGGCATCACCTACACTCTGACCCGTTCGGACCCCGACGGCTGGAGTATCACTATGCATGGCCGTCATACAACTCTGAACACCCAGTACAATCATTTTCTGGCCCAGCGCTGGCGCTACAGCACAGAGCCCGGAACGGCGGGTGTGTTCGAAATGTTCGGCGAAAACGGCAGCCCGGCATTACGGCTGACATACCTTGATAATGGCCGGGTACATCAGCAGCAACTGGCTGACGATAATCAGCTGATCAGCGAAAAGTGGTATCTGGATAACGGCAACGAAATACGCATCGCCTACGATGCGCCGGAGCTGAACAGCGAACTGACCATCACCAACAACGACGGCAACAGCGCGCTGATTTATTACGAATGTGCTTCTGCCGCCACGGCGATATTAACCATGACGGTGCAGGAACTGAATCTGGATTGCAGCAGTAACAGGATGGAATAACAACGACGTTACCAGTTGCTGTTCAGGGCCTGTCAGCCTTTATCTGACAGACTCTGAGGATAATTCACCGTCAAAGACCGGCTCAGTTCCCGGGTGGAACTGATCACTGCCATACAGTTCTGACAGTAATTTTGCTTCGCCATTAGGCTGTACCATACGCGCATGATGGCGGGTTAACTTACGCGGTTCATCTACACCACAGGAGTGGGCAATAATGCCAACCTCCTGATTCAGGGTTTCAACAAAATGCGCAACCCGTGCGGCTTTATCCGTTGGCACCAGCCCACGCTGCAAACGTGGATTATGGGTGGTGATGCCGGTCGGGCAGGTATTTTTATTACACTGCAACGCCTGAATACAGCCGAGGGCAAACATAAAGCCACGCGCGCTGGTAACAAAATCGGCACCCACGCACAGCGCCCAGGCGACGCGGTCGGGAGTAATTAATTTACCCGAGGCGACAATGCGGATACGCGGCCGTAATTTATATTCATCCAGCACATCAACCAGCATCGGTAACGCCTGAGCCAGCGGCAGGCCCATATAATCCATTAACGATTGTGGTGCGGCACCTGTACCACCTTCAGCACCGTCGAGGGTGATAAAATCCGGTGCACACTCAACACCGCGCACCTGAATAGCCCGGCATAAATCCCGAATCCAGCCAATATCACCCAATACCGCTTTAAAACCGACCGGCTTACCGGTGATGGCCCGAACCTGACCGATCATGTCGAGTAAGTCGTCAACCGAACGAACCTCCGGATGACCATTGGGAGAAATTGAATCTTCGCCCACCGCAATATGACGGATCGCCGCAATTTCAGCCGTTACTTTTTTTCCGGGTAAAATCCCGCCTTTACCGGGTTTGGCGCCCTGACTGAGTTTTATTTCAAACATACGTACCTGTTCATGGGCGGCAATCGTACGTAATTTTTCCTCATCCAGTTCACCGAACTCATTACGCACACCGTATTTGGCGGTGCCAATCTGGAAGACGATGTCGGCTCCGCCTTCAAGGTGATAGGGCGACAGACCCCCTTCGCCGGTATTCATCCAGCAACCGGCCAGGCTGGCACCTTTGGATAAGGCCAGTACCGCCGGACGGGAAATAGCTCCGAAACTCATACCGGAAATATTAATCAGCGAAGAGGTGGTGTAAGGGGTGCGGCAATGCTCACCCAGAGTAATCGGACCGGTATCGGCAAAGTCATGCTTAAGTGCCGGGAAAGCACTGTTAACAAACAGGATGGTACCGGGCACATCCAGCCGGCGGGTGGAACCAAAGGCTACTGTCGTATTTTCTTTTTTTGCAGCCCGGTAAACCCAGGTCCGCTCAGCGCGGTTAAAGGGTAACTCTTCCCGGTCCAGTGCAAAAAAGTACTGACGGAAAAACTCACCCAGATGTTCGAAGAAGTAACGGAAACGGCCAATAACCGGAAAGTTACGGCGAACGGTATGGCGGGTCTGGGTAATATCCACCACATAGGCCACCAGTATCCAGCCTGTAACCGCCAGCGCCACCAGCCCCAATAAACCGACTAAAACGATGACGCCATAAGCGGCAATCAGGAATACTTCATCAGACATTATCCATCTCCGGCAATTGAACTGAGCAGACTGAGGTCACAGCTTAGAGGCTGGAGGTTTAACTGTCATTACTGTCATGTAAAACGCTGTAGTGCGCTGAAGGATCAGACTCGACAATTTAAAAAAGACAGGCAAAAAAAAGAGCAGCCAGGCTGCTCGGAGAACGAAGTTTGATCGGGTGCTGTGATCAAAGGACATCAGGGGGCTGAATCGGTTAGTGCCAGGACGTTTCTGCCCGCCTCCTGGCTGGCGGTATCCGTACCGCAGGCTTACGCCGTTGGCGTAATGTTTTTCACGTTTTTGGCGGTGAAGTAAGAGAACCCACCTTCTATATCGCCCACTTCCACCCGGTTAGGAGCAAGCGGTGAACTTTTGATCGCGGCAATATAGAGGCCATGGCAGGCAATCAGATTTTTATCGACATCGTTAAAGTGCGGCTGAGAAAAAGCAAAAGTCTTACGTTCACAGCCACGTTCCAATGTGAGGATAAGTTGGGCATCGGTCAGCTCGTTAGCCCGTGAATAATTCACGTAGGTTACACGATACGCCTGATCGAATTCGTACAGATATTGATCGAGTGTTTGGCGGCTGATACTCATGAATAAATAAACCTATATCGGTGACTGGCGAGTTACCTTTAGGTTTAGTCGTCGCGGGGAGGCATCGCAATGCGGAATAACACAAATCTACAGATATTTTGTAAGTGTCATTTTTCAGTTAAAAAACGACGTTATTTACCTGCGGATGGAGAGCATTGATAGGAAAGTCAGGCGTCAATCTTTTGTTGTGTTACAGGAGATGAACAGAATATTACAAAGAGGATAAATACCCATTTTTTTGCTGTATTTACCCTCGGCTAAAAACCCCGTTATTGTCCGCTACCAGTGGCGGACAATATCTTTGAGTGCGTCACGATTGTCTGCAAAGTCATAGCTGAAGCCCAGTTCCTGAAGCCGCAGCGGCCGTACATCCTGACCTTTCAGCAGCAGCTCACCCATTTCGCCAAACAGCAGTTTAACCACCATCGCCGGCATGGGTAATAACGCCGGCCGCTGCAGCTCGCGCGCCAGATTCAGAGTAAAGTCGTGATTGGTCACAGGATGTGGTGCCGTCATATTGATGACGCCATTAACAGTACTATCAGCATCATGACTGAGCAATAAATCAACAGCCCGGCAATAATCGTGCAGATGAATCCACGACAGGTTCTGGCGGCCATCGCCAATGATGCCTCCCAGCCCCAGACTGAACGGCAGCCATAAACGCTTCAGCATGCCGCCATGCACACCCAGCACAATACCCGTACGCAGGATGAGAAAACGCTCAGTGAGCGGCCGCAGGGGTTCTGCCGCCGCTTCCCAATCCGCACAAAGCTGCGCGGAGAAATCACTCCCCTGTGCATCCTGTTCTCCATGCGCTCTGTCATCTGCGCCACTGTAGCCACCGTAATAGCCAATGGCTGAACCACTGAGCACCACGCGGAAACGCTGCCCGCTGCGGCTGGCCCAGGCTGCCAGATCGTGGGTCAGCGCGATACGGCTGTCCTGCAGTACCTGCTTACGCGCACGTGTCCAGCGTTTATCAGCAATGCCCTCACCGGCCAGATTGATTAACACATCAAACTGACCTCTGAGTTGCTCAAACCCAGACACCGATTTCACCCTGCCGCCCCAGCGCCGTTGCACCCAGGCCGGGCGGCGGCTGAGCACGGTAATAACCGCACCCTGTGCCAGCCAGCGGTTAATCAGTGTCTGGCCAATAAAGCCGGTGCCACCGGTAATCAGAATGCGTTGTTCTGTCATCGTGTTCTCCTTACCGGTGGTTTGCCTGATCGAATCAGAACTGGCCGACGGCCATTTCCATCAGGCTGTCTTTACCGGCTTCAATTTCACTCATCAGAGCTTCGGTTTGCGGCAGCAGTTTGTCCATAAAGAAGCGGGCACTGTGCACTTTTGCCTGATAGAAGTCGGTTTCAGTTGAGCCGGCATCCAGCTGCTGTTGTGCAGTCAGGGCCATACGGCTCCAGAAATAGGCGACCGCCGTCAGGGCAAACAGACGCAGATACGGCGTTGCAGCAGCACCGGCCTGCTCACGGTCACTCATGCCATTCTGCATCAGCCACATGGTGGCTTTCTGCAGGCGACCAATCGCCGCTTTCAGCTGTGGCAGGTGCGGAGCCTGTGGGTTGTCGTTGATAAAACCGTCGAGCATGGCAAAGAAACGCTTCAGTGCCCGTCCGCCATTCATGCCGATTTTACGGCCCACCAGATCCAGCGCCTGAATACCGTTGGTACCTTCGTAGATACGGGTGATACGGGCATCACGCACCAGCTGTTCCAGCGGCCAGTCCTGAGTAAAGCCGGAGCCACCCATTAACTGCAGACCATCGTTGGCACAGAAAAATCCTTCATCGGTGAGGAAGGCCTTAACCACCGGCGTCAGCAACTGCACCATATCATCGGCGTGTTCACGCTCGGCCGGATCTTCTGCGGTATGGGCAATATCCAGATTCAGTGCGGTGAAGTATGCCAGCGCACGGCTGCCTTCAATGGTGGCTTTCTGACGCAGCAGCATACGGCGTACATCAGGGTGCACGATGATCGGATCGGCTGGTTTATCCGGCGCCTGTGGACCGGCCAGTGAGCGGCTTTGCAGACGGTCTTTGGCGAAGCCCAGAGATACCTGATAAGCCGCTTCAGCAACCCCCAGTCCCTGCAGACCGACCATCAGACGTGCGCTGTTCATCATCACGAACATTGCCTGCAGACCTTTGTGTGGCTCGCCAATCAGCCAGCCTTTGGCTTCTTCGAAGTTCATCACACAGGTCGCCGAACCCTTGATACCCATTTTGTGTTCCAGACCGCCACAAAATGCCGGGTTACGGCTGCCATCTTCCAGTACTTTAGGCACCAGGAACAGGGAAATCCCCTTGGAGCCCGCCGGCGCATCCGGCAGTTTGGCCAGCACCAGATGGATGATGTTATCGACCAGATCATGCTCACCACCGGTAATCCAGATTTTGGTACCGGAGATCGCATAAGAGCCATCCGCCTGCGGCTCTGCTTTGGTACGGATCAGCCCCAGGTCTGTACCACAATGCGGTTCGGTCAGACACATGGTGCCGGTCCACTCACCGCTGATCAGGCGTGGCAGGAAGTAATCTTTCTGTTCGTTGGTGCCATAGCCAATCAGCGCATTCACTGCACCGTGGGTCAGGCCCGGATACATACCCAGCGACAGGTTAGCCGAACACATCATTTCTTCGGCCAGCGTGTTCAGCGTATGCGGCATACCCTGACCGCCGTATTCCACCGGCGCAGACAATGCCGTCCAACCCGCTTCAGCAAACTGCTTATATGCCTCTTTAAAACCATCGGGCGTGGTGACGCTTTTGCTTTCCGGTTCGTAATGACAACCCTGACGATCGCCGTTGGTGTTGGTTGGTGCGATAACATTCTGTGCCAGCTTCGCACCCTCAGTCAGCATGGCGTCCATGATGTCGCGGGTTGCGTCTTCATAGCCTGGCAATGCGGGTAAAATTTCATCACCTTTCAACAGTTCATACAGTACAAATTGCATGTCACGCAGGGGAGCCTGATAACTCATGGGGTATCCTCGTTGTTCAACGGGCCGCTAACGGCAGTTTATTTTCATACAGCTATGCAAGGCATCTGAAACGATGCAAAGCATTTCCAAAACTATGCAATAGTTATACATCACAAGGAAAAGCGCTACAATGGAAAACTTATACAGAGCCGATAAGGATTTTATATGGCCCGCATAGCAATCATTGGCGCCGGCATGGCCGGACTGAGCGCACTGCAACTTCTTGCCGCACAGGGGCACGAGGTGACGGTATTTGATAAAAGCCGCGGTTCCGGCGGACGCATGGCCACTAAAAAAGTTGGCGATGCCAGCTGGGATATGGGGGCGCAGTTTATCCGTGCCCACAGCGCTGCCTTTACCGCGCAACTGCAGCAATGGCAGCACTACGGCTGGGTTGAGGAATGGAATATGACTCCCTGGATTGCCGATGCCAAAGGTCTGCACCCTTCGCCGGATACTGTGCTGCGCTATGTCGGCATGCCGCGCATGACCGGCCTAAGCCGCTCGTTGCTGGAGCCTGCGGCGGCCTTTATCGCCAGCACCCGCATTGTCAGCGCCAGCCGCGGGGCAAGCACGGGTCAATGGTCACTGAGCTGCGATGATGGTAAGACATTCGGTCCGTTCGACGGCCTGCTGATCAACACGCCACCACAACAGGCCATACCGCTGCTGAGCGCCGCGCCACAACTGGCAGCGCAATGTGAACAGGTGGATATGCTGCCCTGCTGGACACTGCTGCTGACACTGCCAGAGGCAATGAACTGCGCTGCAGATGCCGTTTTTGTTAAACAGGGCCCGGTAAACTGGATTGCGCGCAACAGCAGCAAGCCCGGGCGGGACAAGAAACAGGCCTGGGTGATTCAGGCTAGTCATGAGTGGAGCCGCGAGCATACCGATGCCCCGCGTGAGCTGGTACAACAGGAACTGCTGAGCGCCTTCTTTGCAGCACTGCAACAGCCGCAACAACAACCCGACACGCAGTGGCTGCACCGCTGGTTATACGCAATACCAGCCAATAGCCTTACACTGGGCGCCTTAAGTGACATCGGGCAGCAACTCGTTGTCTGCGGCGACTGGTGCCACAGCCCCAGCCTTGAAGGTGCCTGGCTGAGCGGCCAGCAGGCTGCACGAACATTACTGACCACACTCCCGAATACGGCAGAAGAACCACTATGACACTGAAAACCGCTTCGATTCTGCTTGCCCACGGCAGCAGCGACCCGCACTGGCTGGCGCCATTCGATCAGTTATTACAACGCATCCGTGACAGCCTGAGCGACCCGGAGGCAAGGGCCGAACTGGCCTATATGGAACTGGCAGAACCTTCACTGCAAAGCCAGATAAGGCGTCTGGCTGAAGAAGGCTATGACCAGATCGATGTATTACCGCTGTTTTTTGCCGCAGGCCGCCATTTGCGTAAAGACGTACCCGCCATGCTGGATAACATGCAGCAGCTGCTGCAGCAGGAAGGTATGCATATCAGTATCCACTTACACCCCCCGATTGGCCTGGAACCTGAAGTCGCCAGAGCCATCAGCCAGGTCGTACTGCGCCAGCTGCAATAGCATCCCACGGGCAGGCCTCCTGCCCGCATTTCCTGACTTCCGAAGATCCCCGCCACGATATTGCAGCCAGTCTTTCTGCGCGCTGTATAACGCCACTCTGCACCACCCCATCCGCCCTGACAGACAAATTCCTTAACAATCATAGCCTTATACAAAAGTGAAAAAATATTATACAAAGATGATTGACTTGTAGAACTTATCAGAGCCAGAATGAACTTATACAACAAACGATGCATAGGTTATACATATGGCTCAGCAGCATCCCTTCAAGACCACACACAGCACCATTGGCTCCGACCGTATCCCGGTTGGTATCAGCGCTTGCCTGATGGGTCAGGCGGTACGTTTTAACGGTTCGCACAAGCGCTCACGTTTCTGTACCGACACTCTGAGCCAGTACTTTGACTTTGTATCTATCTGCCCGGAAGTTGCCATTGGTATGGGCACACCACGCGAGCCTATCCGCCTGGTCAGCGAACATGCCGCCGACAACAACGTCCGTGCCGTCGGAGTGACTGACAGCAGCATCGATGTTACCGATGCACTGGCAGAATACGGCGCCCGTCAGGCACAGCAACAGCAGCAACTGTGTGGCTACATCTTTATGCAGAAAAGCCCAAGCTGCGGCCTGTTTGGTGTTAAGCGCTACCTCGCCAATGGCCATCCTGAAGGCAGCACCCGTGGCATTTATGCCGATGCTTTCTGCAAAGCTCACCCGCTGTTACCGGTTGAGGAAGCCGGACGGCTGAATGATGCGGCGCTGCGTGAGAATTTTATGACCCGTGTATTCGCCTATCACGACTGGCAGCAGTTTCAGGCGGCCGGTATCAGCCGCAAAGGTCTGATCAGCTTTCACTCGCGCTATAAATATCTGGTCATGGCGCACAGCATGCTGCACTACAAGAGCATGGGACGCCTGCTGGCCAATCTGCGGGAAGGTAATCTGAAAGTGCTGGCGCAGGATTATTTTGTGCAGTTAATGACAGCGCTGGCCAAACCTGCCAGCCGTAAAATGCACACCAATACGCTGATGCATTTACAGGGTTATTTAAAACAGCTGATCTCCGCCAGTGATAAAGCTGAACTGAGCGAAATCATAAACCAGTACCGCCAGGGAATTATTCCATTGGTCGTACCGCTGACCCTGCTTAAACATCACCTCAACCGCTATGGCGAAAGTAACCAGTACGCCTGTCAGCAGGTGTATCTGAATCCGCACCCTTATGAACTGGGTTTACGGAACGCGATATGAATCGCCTCGATGATCGTGGTACCTACCCTATCCGGGAATTTGCCCGCCTTACCGGAGTTAATCCGGTAACGCTGCGTGCATGGGAAAGGCGCTACGGCATTATTCGCCCGGAACGTACCGAAAAAGGCCATCGCTTTTACACCGATGAGCATATTCAGCACGTGCGTCACATTCTGTATTGGCTGGATCAGGGTTACCCGATCCGCCAGGTAAAGTTACTGCTGAAAGATGGTCAGGAAAACAGCAGCAATAATAATGACGACTGGCTGAACCAGCAGCAGCAGGTTATCCGTGCCGCACAGCATCTGAATACACAACATCTCGACGAGCTGTGGAATGCCGGTTTTTCCAGCTATCCACTGGCCGTTTATTACGAGCGCTGTCTGTCACCTGTACTGCATTTTCTGCGCAGCAGCAGTACCCCCCTTATTGTGACACATGCATTCGAACATCTGCTGAAGCGCAAATTTGGCGCCATGCTGTTGCAGCAACAACGCCATAATAAAGGCCCGGTATTGTTACTTGCCACCAATCACGAGCATGCCGAAATAGAAACGCTTGCCTGTGCCTGTGCATTGGGAGCTGCAGAATTCCGGGTTGAATACTTTGGTCCACAACCAACACCTTCCGATCTGGGTTTAACCCTGACGATGATACCCGCAGCCAATGTCTGGATTCATTTTCATCCGTTAATTCCGGCTCACCAGCAACAGTGGCAGGACTACTTCAGCCATTGTCATGTGACACATTTTCTTTCCGGTGCTGCTCCGGATACACAAGTACAGCATAAAACACTGATCAGATTACCTGATCAGTTATCTCGCCAGGTAAGAACCTTTATTACCGGCAACAATACTGAAAAAAACACTGACAACAATGCAGAGAAACATACTCATAACGGAGGTTTCCATTGACTCAATTAGTCTGGTTCCGTACCGATTTGCGCAGCCGCGACAATCCTGCACTGTGGCATGCCTGCAAACATATTGAAGAAGGTGTTGTCGGCGTCGTTTTTGTTACCCGTCAGCAATGGCTTCAGCATGGCTTAGGCGAGCGAAAAATACAGCTGATGGAAAACACCATGCTGGCATTGAAGACTGAACTGGAGTCTTTGAATATTCCTCTTCTGATTCTCACGGCTAATACATTTGCTGACTGCAATCAGATTCTTCAGCGCATCATTATTCAGCTGAATATCCGTTCGGTAGCTTTTAATATCGAATATGAAGTTAACGAGCGCCGGCGCGATATCGAGTTTGGCCGCTGGTGCCGTGAGCAGGAAATATCACTGTATAAATTCCATGACCAGTGTGTGGTTCCCCCAGGTGAAGTACGCACTAAACAGGATCTTCCGTTTAAAGTTTTTACGCCATTTAAACGCGCCTGGATGCAGCAGGCAGAAAGCGTTATAGCAGCACCGCTGCCACGGCCAGAGCAACGCGATCAGAAAATACAGTCAGCGTTAACAGATCTGATTAAGGCGCAATCCGGTTTATTACTCAGTGCTCCACCAATAAAAGCCGTTGCCGATCCGCTCTGGCCCGCTACGGAAGACGAAGCTCACCTGCGTCTGAACCGCTTTGCGGAAGAGCGTGGCTGTGCCTATAAA
The DNA here is from genome assembly GCF_020320405.1 of Thalassolituus sp. ST750PaO-4. Lineage (NCBI taxonomy): Bacteria > Pseudomonadati > Pseudomonadota > Gammaproteobacteria > Oceanospirillales > Oceanospirillaceae > Thalassolituus > Thalassolituus sp. ST750PaO-4. The sequence goes on along the minus strand of NZ_JABVCB010000013.1, from coordinate 490,134 downwards.
CAACTGCGTGATTTTCCTGCCGAAGACGCAACCAGCCGTTTATCGGTTTACCTGTCATTAGGTCTGATTTCTGTGCGCCAGTGCCTGCATGTCGCACTTGATCATAATAATGGCCGCTTTACCGGTGGCAGCCCTGGTTTTGACAGCTGGATCAGCGAGCTGATCTGGCGCGAATTTTATCGTCATCTGCTGGTCGCATTTCCACAACTGTGCAAGCACAAAGCCTTTAAACCCGATACCGAGCAGGTTCCATGGCGCAACAGCGAGGCGGATTTCAAAGCCTGGTGTGAAGGTCGTACCGGTTATCCGGTTGTTGATGCAGCACAAAAACAACTTATTGCAGAAGGCTGGATGCACAACCGGCTGCGCATGATCAGCGCCATGTTTTTAACCAAACATCTGCTGATTGACTGGCGCAAAGGCGAAGTCTTTTTTAATCAGTGGCTGCTTGATGCTGATCTGGCTTCCAATAATGGAGGCTGGCAATGGAGTGCATCAACCGGTGCCGATGGCGTGCCGTATTTCCGTATATTTAATCCAACCACTCAATCACAACGCTTTGATGCCTCGGGTGATTTTATCGCCCGCTATATCCCGGAATTAATCAATCTGCCCGGCGCATCACGTCACCAGCCAGACAACCTGCAACGTCAGCGTTGCGGTTATCCACCGCCATTGGTAGAGCATAAATTTGCCCGCCAACGGGCGTTGGACGCTTTTAAACAGACGCTAACCACGGCCAATGCCGGAGATGAGCATGAATAACAATGACGGCCTTTCATCATCCACAGGATCACCACGTAACGGGAACCTGTGGCGTAACATCATGCGCTGGTTCGACTCTGAAAGCGGTCAGGATGACGACATGCACAGTACAGAATTTAACTGGCTGAGGGTTATGCCATTTATTATTCTTCATCTGCTGTGTTTGCTGGCGTTTTTTCTTCCGTTAAGCAGTACGGCATTAGCAGTGTGTTTTGCGCTTTACTGGTTAAGACTGTTTGCTATCACAGCCTTTTACCACCGTTATTTTTCTCACCGGGCTTATAAAACCAATCGTTTCTGGCAGTTTATTTTCGCCTTACTTGGCAATATGGCAGCACAACGCGGACCACTCTGGTGGGCTGCTCATCACCGTGCTCATCACCAGCATGCCGATACCGATGAAGACCTTCATTCACCGGTAAAGCGTGGTTTCTGGTGGAGTCATGCCGGCTGGTTCACCTGTGATGCATCGTTCAACACCCAGTATCAGCGCATCAAAGACTTTGCCCGCTTTCCCGAATTACGCTGGCTGAACCGTTATGACAGCGTTGCTCCCTTACTGCTTATTGTACTGCTGTTTCTGGCCGGCGAATGGATAGCGGTAGCGGCACCGGAATTAAACACCAATGGTCTGCAACTGGTTGTCTGGGGTTTCTTTATTTCTACGGTATTACTGTTTCACTCTACCGTTACTATTAATTCTCTGGGGCATATCTGGGGAAAAAAGCGTTTTGCAACGAAAGATGAAAGCCGCAACAACGCATTTCTGGCCCTGCTGACTCTTGGCGAAGGCTGGCATAACAATCATCACCGCTGGGCAGTATCAGCCCGCCAGGGATTTTATTGGTGGGAGCTGGATATTACCTACCTGATTCTGAAACTCATGAGCTGGATCGGAATTGTGTACGACCTAAGCCCGGTTCCACGCCATGTTCTTGAGGAAGGCCGTAACACCTCTCTGCAAACATCGCAGGAGAAATCACTGTGAATATGCTTACCGCAGTTTCCGGCAGTAACAGTGCTGAACGCTTTCAGGCGCTTTACCACCACCTTAACCGCGATACCATTTCTCGTGAGCTGTTAAGCACCTGCTATGCCGACAATATTGTGTTCAGCGATCCCTTCCATGAAATCCATGGCATCCGCGAACTGACAGACTATTTTATCGGCATGTACAGCAACGTTAACCATATCGATTTTATTTTCACCAGCAGCTGGCATCAGGATGAGCGCAGTATGTTGCGCTGGACCATGAATTTCCGTCACCCGCGACTGCGTAACGGTGAGTTGATTACCATCGAAGGCTGCAGTGAACTGCGCTGGGAAAATAACCGCATTGTATATCACCGCGACTTTTTTGATGCCGGTGCCATGCTGTATGAGCATATTCCTCTGCTTGGCTGGGTTATCCGTAAGCTGAAGGAGCGCATGCAATGACACTCAGAAATATAAAGAACAGACAAAACCCTTTGCCCCTGACAGATCAGATCATCTGGTTAACCGGAGCATCAAGCGGTATTGGTGAAGCCCTTGTGCATAAATTACAGCAACAGTGCCGTCATCTGATAATCAGTGCACGCAATGCGATAGCTCTGCAAAAACTGGCTGAAAATTACAGTAATGTCAGCATTCAGGTTGCTGACATTACTGATGCCGCACAAATGTTGGCTGCGGCAGCGGCTATTAAGGCCCAGTTCGGCTATATCGATACCTTAATCGCGAATGCCGGCACCTGTGAATATGTCGATGTCGACCATTTTGATGGGGCATTAATCCGGCGCGTTCATGAAACCAATTTCTTCGGTCTGGTCAATACCGTTCAGGCCGCACTGCCCCTGCTGGAGAAAAGCCAACAGGGTTATATTGCCGGCATGAGCAGTAGTGTGACCTGGCTGGCGATGCCACGTGCTCAGGCCTACGGTGCCAGCAAAGCAGCTGTACGCCACTTTCTCCAGTGCATGCAGGCGGATCTGAAACACAAAGGGATTGATGTTGGCATTATATCTCCCGGGTTTGTTCAGACTCCCCTGACAGATCGCAATGACTTTCCAATGCCCGGAAAAATCGATGCTGAAAGTGCTGCAGATATCATTATCCGGGGACTGAAAAAACGTCGCCTGGAAATCCGGTTCCCATTTTTATTCACCCTGATACTGCGCCTGACAGGTGCATTGCCTGCCCGCCTGCGACTGAAAATAACCAGCGCTATGGCACGTAACAATCCACAACCTGAAACCGGAGACCATCACCCATGAAAGAACGTATTGCGATTATCGGTTCCGGTATTTCCGGCCTGACCAGTGCCTGGCTGTTACGTGAAAAATACGATGTCCATCTGTATGAAGCCGGTGATTATCTCGGCGGGCATACTCAGACCAATGATATTGAGGTCGCAGGAAAAACCTATCCGGTTAACAGTGGATTTATTGTCTTTAACGACTGGACCTATCCTGACTTTATTCGTCTTATGGACCGGCTGGGTGTTGCCGCTGAAAACTCGGATATGAGCTTCAGTGTTAAATGCGAGCGATCGGGTATGGAATACAACGGTCATTCTCTGGACTCTCTCTTTGCCCAGCGCAGTAACATTTTCAACCTGCGTTTTCTCTGGATGATCAGGGATATTCTGAAATTCAACAAAGAAACCCGCGCAGAACTCGCATCCGGCAGTGTAAGCAACAGCGAAACACTGGGGGAATACCTGATCCGCAAAGGCTACAGCGATTACTTCCGCCGCTATTACATCATCCCCATGGGCGCTGCGATCTGGTCAGCCAGCGAAGCCATGATGATGGATTTTCCTCTGTATTTTTTCCTGCGCTTTTTCAACAACCACGGCATGCTCAGCGTGGATGAAAGGCCACAATGGCGGGTAATCAGTAATGGCTCACGCAGTTACGTACGCCGCATAGAGCAGGATCTGGAAGCGGGCCATATCTATCTGAATACGGAAGTTACCCGGGTAGAGCGTGATGATCAGGGCGTTATGCTCTATTCATCACGGGGAGCTGAACGCTATTCCCAGGTTATTTTCGCCTGTCACAGTGATCAGGCGCTGAAGATGCTTGCCCATCCAACCGCAGAAGAGCAGGAAATTCTGGGGGCAATTCCTTATAAAATGAATGATGTCGTATTGCATACCGACAGCAGTATTCTTCCGGAAAACAAAAAGGCATGGGCAGCCTGGAATTACCATATCGGTCAAAAAGATCAGGATACCGTCGCGGTAACCTACTATATGAACCGCCTGCAGAACTTTGATGATGCTCCGGTTGATTTCTGCGTTACGCTGAATAAGACCAGAGATATTGACCCGAAAAAAATCCTGCGATCTTTCCGTTATGCACACCCGGTGTTCACTCTGCAAGGTATGGCGGCACAACAACGTCATGCTGAAATCAGTGGTCATAACCGCAGCCATTTCTGTGGTGCTTACTGGTTTAATGGTTTTCACGAAGACGGCGTTAAAAGTGCTTTGCGCGTTACTGAATCACTGGGAGTGTCGCTGTGATATTCCAGCAGCAAAAGCCTTCAGGCCGACCATCCGCTCAGATCCGGCACAGCGCGATTTATACTGGCTGGGTTCGCCATCGCCGCTTTACTCAGACAGATAACGCCTTTAAATACCAGGTTTTTATGGTACTGCTTGATCTGGATGAAGCAGAACAGGTACTTGCACGGCATCCGCTGTGGAAATGCGGCAGTAAAGGTATGGCCTTGGTCCGCTTCTGTCGTGATGACTATTTTGCTGCTGAACATAAGATCTGTGACCAACCGTCGGATCTTAAACGTTTATTGGTCAATACTTTTTATCAGGAGTTAAATGAACGGGTCGAGCGGGTTTCCATGCTCACCAACCTGCGCAGCTTTGGTTACCTGATAAACCCGGTTACATTTTATTTTGGCTACCGCAGCGATGGCAGTCTTGCCGGTATTCTTGCAGAAATTACCAATACCCCCTGGGACGAGCGTTTTCACTACACGCTATCAACCAGCAATAACACAACTGCCGGTAACACAACCGCCGGTAACACAACCGCCGGTAACACAACGATAGAGAAACAGCAGGGTATCGTACCTGTCCGTCATTTGGTCAGTGCTTCTTTTAAAGGATTTCACGGCTACGAATACCGTTTTAATAAAGACTTTCATGTCTCACCATTTAATCCAATGGCCATGGAGTACCGCTGGGTCATTCAGAATCCGGCAGAAGATCTGCTGATTCATATGGATACCTTTAACCTTGCGAACCAGGGTCATAAAGATTTCGATGCAACGATGAAGCTGGAAAGACGAGAATTTTCCCGTGCCATGATGAGTAAAGTGTTGTGGCGTTTTCCATTGATGACTCTGAAAGTTGTCGCCGGTATTTACTGGAATGCTTTTAAGCTTTGGCTGCGCCGTTCACCTTTTTACGATCATCCGGGTAAACCCTCACCTGAAACCAAACTCAATAACAAGTCTGAGGCCAGCTCTGGCCGGGAGCAAATGCGATGAAAACTCTGACGATGAATCCGGAAAAAATGCACTGGCTCGACCGCTTATGCCGGAACGCACTGTTAAATACACTGGAAAACCTTCATACCGGTTGTATACGCCTGCAAGAAGGAGATCAGCAGCATATTTTTGGCAATCCGGCCGCTACAGAATTCAGTGCTGCAATTGAAATACTGGATGCGGAGGCTTACCGCAATATTGCTCTTAACGGCAGCGTCGGAGCGGGTGAGTCTTATATGACCGGTGATTGGACAAGTGAAAACCTTCCCATGCTGATCCGGGTGCTCGCACGCAACAAAGACGTGGTTGACAGCATCGACGGCGGACTGGCCAGCTTTGGGAAATTACTGCTGAAAGGCTTTCATTACCTTAATCGCAATACAGAGAAAGGTTCACGCCGGAATATTGCTGCTCATTATGATCTGGGCAACGAAATGTTTGAGCTGTTTCTGGACCCGACCATGATGTACTCCAGCGGTATATTCCCTGAAGAAACATCCAGCATGGAAGAAGCGTCGGTGTACAAGCTGGATCGTATCTGCCAGAAGTTGCAGCTCACAGCGGCAGATCATCTGGTGGAAATCGGTACCGGCTGGGGCAGCATGGCAATTCATGCAGCTAAACACTATGGCTGCAAAGTCACCACAACCACCATTTCTGAAGAGCAGTATTCCTGGGCTGAACGGCGTGTGCGTGAAGAAGGACTGGAAGATAAAATCACGCTGTTAAAAAAGGATTATCGTGCGCTGGAAGGCCAGTACGATAAGTTAGTGTCTGTTGAAATGATTGAAGCCGTTGGACATCAGTATCTGGATACCTACATAGCAACCTGCAGCCGGCTGCTGAAAGATGACGGTATTGCCCTTATTCAGGCGATCACGATTGATGACCAGCGCTATGATCAGGCCAAAAATGAAGTCGATTTTATTAAGCGCTATATATTCCCGGGCAGCTTCATTCCCTGCGTCACGGCCATCAGTCAGGCTGTTACACGCGCAAGTGATATGAAAATGACTCATATGGAGGATATTACTCCCCATTATGCGCGCACGCTGGATGCATGGCGTAAACGTTTTCTCAGTAACCGTGAGCAGATTATGGCCCTTGGTTATGATGAAACCTTTATCCGTTTATGGGACTTTTATTTTGCCTACTGCGAAGGCGGATTTGCCGAGCGGGTAATCGGTGATGTTCAGCTGGTATTCGCCAAACCATTAAATCGCCGTCCGCCACTATTGGGTAATCTGAGCTGATATGAACCTGCCAATGAACGCAATGGTAAGCAGCAAGAAAATGGCTCTTCTGCTGAATATTATCGGTTTTCAGCTGTGCTGGATTGCCTGTGTCATTGGCGGAAACTTATGGGCTTCTATCTGCGTTTCGCTATTTATGTTATGGCACTGGTGGCAGCTTAAAACCGGAGAATTGTGGCTGATTATTACGATCACACTGGTAGGAACGCTGTTTGACAGTTTATTACTGAATCTTGATTTGCTGACATTTCCTTCTTACGAAGGCCCACTGATACCACTGTGGCTGATTCTGCTGTGGACAGCTTTTTCAGCAACCCTGTATCACTCGATGGCCTGGTTGCTGAAAAAGCCATTATTGGCCGCAGCCCTTGGTGCTGTTGCAGCCCCCTGGAGTTATTACGCAGGCTCACTGTTTGATGCGGTACAGCTGACATCACCAGCGTTACTGCTGATAGCTTCCGCCTGGGCATTATTGTTGGGGGCGGTTGCCCTTTTTCGCCGGGAGCGAGAATCATGTTAACCACTTCAGTTAAAGTATTGTTGGCAGGCCTTATCCTTAATGCACAGGCAGGCGTCACTGAGGTTATGATCTATTCTGGAAAAGCTTATGCACCGGACAACCCCCGGCAGCTGCTTTACTGTGAAAAGCACCGTTTGCAGCTGCGCGGTGATAAACCTTACCGGCGTAACGTCAGTTACTTTAATGCCGATGGAAAGCTGATAGCACAAAAGGAAAATCAATACTTCAGCAACCCGGCAGCGCCCGACTTCCGCTTGCAGGACTTACGCCATCATTATCATGAGCAGGCCAGATATAATGATGATGGCAGCCTGCTATTGAGCCTGCAGGAAAATTCTGCAGCAGAAGAGCAGAAGACTCTCCTTACAGAATTACCGGAAAACCTGGTCATTGATGCCGGATTTGACGAATTTGTACGTCTTCATTGGCAATCGTTACTGTCAGGTAAAGAGGTGAGCTTCAGTTTTGCTTCTGCAGCCCGTCAGGATCTTGTTAATTTCCGGCTGGAGAAGACATCGCTGGATGATCGTCAGCTGGTCCTCAGCATGCGCCTGAAATCGCGCCTGCTGGCCTGGTTGCTGGATCCGATAGAGCTGACCTATGAGCGCGACAGTCAGCGCCTGCTGCGTTATCGTGGCCTGAGTAACATTATGGATTCCGCTGGTAATACCTATCACGCAGATATCCGTTATGAATATCCGGGGGATTGCCCGAACTGATGGCGCCGTCCGGCTTGTTTCTTCAGGCCACGGCGCAGACGACAGCAAAACTTCTCAATGGTTCACCTTGCATTCATCTTTACCTGCTAACATCACCTCTATTATGACTATATCTGTGAATTATCAACAGGGAAAACGTCCGATGAAATCACCGATGGCATTGCCTAAACGCACCGCACTCTCAGCACAGATACAGCTGGCTGGCCTGCTGATCTCCGGCCTTATTTTTGCTGCCCCGGCCAGTGCCGATGAAACTGAAGCTATTGAACTGGATACAGTACAGATCAGTGGAAAAGAGGAGAAACTGACCGAGATTTCCACAGAAAAACTGTTGAAGATTCCCGGTTCAGGTAATGACCCTTTGCGCGCAATCGAGAGTCTTCCCGGTGTGACCTTTACCGGAGGAAGAACATCGGCACCGGCCGTGCGTGGTTCATCTCCGGATGACAATGCTTATATTATTGATTTTATTCCCGTTGGTTATATTTTCCATACCGACTCTTCCAGTATTCTCAGCGATAACGTCGTTGAAGATTTTACCCTCGAAACTGCAGCGTTTCCGGCGCAATACAACAATGCAACCGGCGCGGTTATTGATGCAACATCACGTTCTCCCTACAACGACCGCAGCCAGTTTATTATTGACGCAAGCCTGCTGAAGGCCGGTATTTTTATCGAACAACCTCTCAGCGAAAATCAGAGTTTTTACATTGCTGCGCGGCAGAGTCTGTTTCAGTACTACATCGAGAATTTTCTCGATGACGAAGACTTTGAATTCACAACCGTTCCGGAATATTACGATTATCAGGGAAAATACGAATACCGTATCAGCGCAACGGAAACCCTGTCATTCCAGGCCATTGGTTCACGCGATAAAGCCGGACTGGTCTTTGCCGAAGACTCTGACACTGTGTTGCAGGACCCGGGGTTATCCGGCGGACTGGCTTTTGAAGCCTTTTTCAACAGCCAGGGGCTGGTCTGGGAAAAGCTGTATAACAGTGGCATGACCCATAAAATCGGTCTGTCGCAAATGGAGCAAAAACTTGGTTTCCGAGTTGGCCCCGACAACAAAATCGACGTGAAAGTAAATGACTATAACCTGCGCAGTCAGTTCAGCTACCCGCTGAATTACCAGCATGAATTACGCTGGGGTGTGGAATTAACGGAAAGCCAGATCAGTTACAAAGGCCGTTTTGAAGCTCCGCCCTGTGATGAATTTACGCCGGATTGCCGTATCGTAGATGGCACCGAAGTATTGGAAGGTGACGGTAAACCTACAATTTATCACTACGATGCACACCTTGCAGACGCCTGGGACGTAACCCAGAACTGGACACTGACCCCTGGTGTTGCGCTGTCCTATGATGATTATACCGAGCAGTATTTCGGTGAACCTCGCCTGCAAAGCCGCTGGCAGTTCACCAGTAACTGGTGGTTTACCAGTGCCTATGGCCGCCACCATATTCTGCCGGATAATTTTGGTGATTATGTCGCACCTTTCGGTAATCCGGATCTGAAACAGCCAACCGCTACGCACTACGAGCTGGGTATTGAAAATCAGCTGGCCAATGACATGCTGTGGAAATTCGAGGTTTATTATAAAGACCTGGATAACATCATTATCGGCCGCCCGGGTCAGGCCTATTACAGCAGCCTGACAGATGATGAATATAACGACCTGCCACTGTATACCAATGATGCTGATGGCAAAGCCTGGGGCATGGAATTTTTCCTGAATAAAAACCTGACCGAGCGCTGGTATGGCTGGTTGTCGGTGGCTTACTCACGCACCTTCCGCACCAATAATCTGACCGGAGATGACTTCAGTTATAACTACGACCAGCCGGTTATTATCAACAGCGTGGCGAATTACAAACTGAATAAAGACTGGCAGATTGGTTTTAAATGGCGCTATCAGAGCGGCCAGTTAATTACACCACTTGAAGGTTCCGTACAGGATGCCGATGATCCTGCACTGTATAACCCGATCTATGGCAATCTGAATTCCGAACGCCTACCGGCCTATCACAAACTGGATGTACGTGCTGACCGTACCTACCGCTTCAGTGGCTGGGAAATGGACTTTTACGCAGAAATCCTGAACCTGTACGGACGTGATAACGTCACCGGCTACGAATACAAAGGGGCGGATTACAGCGAAAAAGAAGAGGTTACCGATTTACCGACCATTATCTCGTTCGGTATTAAAGCCAAAATCTGAGAACCACAGCCAGACAAGCCCATCAGACGATGGGCTTTTCCATATATTCATGGCTGCCAATGCCGCCGAAAGCAGACTGAAAACCTCCGTGACGGATGACCCGTGGCTTAAAGCCCAAGCGCAGATATAACGCCCGCGCCCGCGGATTATTATCGGCGACATCCAGAGCAACATGGGTCAGACTCAGAGTCTGCGCACGGAGAATCAGTTGCTCTACCAGCTGCTCACCAATACCACGACCACGCATTTCCGGCTTAACGCCCAGCTGATAGATTAATCCGCGGTTTGCCTGTGGCGGACGGATCACCCGCTCAGTGCGCAAGCCGCGGAACATGACTCCCGGCACTTGCCGGGCAGCATAAAAGCTGCCGATATCACGTATCGCCGCCAGCATAAATCCCGCACTTTCCGACTGTGTGCGCAATGCCCCAACCCCCACGACTTCGCCATCGATCACCGCTGCCAGATGCTGCTGAAAACCAAACTCGGAACGACCATTGCTGAATGCATGGTGGAGAAAATTCTGCGCCTCCTGTTCATGACGACTGCAGAACACGTAGTTAAAAGCTCCGGGACCAGAACTGTAAATCAGTGGCACAGCGGCACGGGCATCAGCTGCCACACAGGGACGGAAACTCAGATCACGCATACAGAATTCCTGATCTCTTATTATTTTGGTACCAAGGTACATTTTTGAGCGATCGACGTCCAGAGGCAGGCAAGCCACTAAAGACAGCAATTTTTAGCTAATCATGTTTTTTTTATAGCTATTGTTCCAAAATCACCTTTAAAATTCACAAATAGCCCCCATACTGAATCCATTCGCAAGAGGAACTGTCCCATGTTGATTGGTAAGCGTGAAGAATTTGACCTGAACGAGATGGCTATCTTCGTTCATGTTGTAGAAGCCGGCAGCTTTACCGGAGCCGCCAAAAACCTTGGTCTGCCCAAGTCCACGGTCAGCCGCAAGATCACCCAGCTGGAAGAACGCCTCGGCGTACGCCTTATCCAGCGCACCACCCGCAGCCTGCGCCTGACCGATACCGGCAACGCTTACTACAACCACTGCGCACGCATTCTCAGCGAAATTGAAGAAGCCAATATCGCCGTTACCCAGATGCAGAGCACGCCAACGGGAACCCTGCGTATCACCGCACCGGTCCTGTTCGGCTCGACCGTATTGTCAAGTCTGGTGGCCGAATTTATGGAACAACACCCACAGGTGATGGTTGATCTGGTCTTGTCTGATCAGCGTCTGGATCTGGTGCAGGAAGGGATCGACGTCGCATTCCGCATTGGCCAGCTGGAAGATTCATCCCTGATCGGCCGTTATCTGGGGGATGTCCGCGCAATCCTGTGTGCCAGTCCGGAATATCTGGAACGTCACGGCATGCCGAACCATCCGGAGCAGCTGCACGAACACCGCCTGCTGACCGGCTCCCAGTGGCTGCAATGGCCAATGAGTGGGCCAAGAGAAGAGCAGTACACCGTTCAGGTTAAACCACGGTTGCAGGTTAATGATTTTGCCAGCCTGTATGCCCTGACGCTGTCGGGCGCCGGTATTTCCCCGGTGCCAATGCTGATTGCCGCTCCGGCTATCCGTGCCGGTAATCTGGTACCGGTGCTGTGCGACTGGCCGTTTGAAGCCAGCCCGATTCATGCGCTGTACCCCAGCAACCGTCATCTGTCAGCCAAAGTCCGCAGCTTTGTCGATTTCGTTATCGACAGCATCCGTCCGAATCCACCCTGGGAAGTGGAGCTGCTGGAAAGCGCTTGTCCAAACGGAGACAAAAGCAAAGCAGACGACGTACAGAAACCGGCCGTGCACTGAGCACGGCCCCACCCGATCCGACACACTTGCACAGGGATGTTTTATGCTGGCCAGGAATGCTTTATCCACCACTCTGCTGATCACATTCAGTGCAGCATTAGCGGTTTCGCTCAGTGGCTGCAGCAGTCCGGCCGGTAACCCAAATGCCGCATCCCTGAGCAGCAACACCGTCGCCACACAGGTCAACAGCAGTGTCCGGCCAGCAGCAGACCGTGCCCGTGACCATTATCGCCATCCGGCCGAAACACTGACCTTTTTTCAGCTTGAACCCCATCACACGGTGGTGGAAATCTGGCCCGGCGCAGGTTGGTACAGTCGCATTCTGGCACCTTATCTGCGGGATAAGGGCCGGTTTATTGCCGCCCACTGGGCAGCGGATTCTCCGGTCACGTTTTTCCGTAACAGCCGCGCGGCGTTTGACCGGGAGTTTGTACAGTCAGACCAGCCATACGGGCCGGTTCATGTGCGAATGCTTGAGCCGCCACGCCAGAACCAGTTAACCGCTGAGATACAGGCCGACCGTATTCTGACATTCCGTAATGTACATAACTGGATGCGCAACGATCAGGAGCAAGCGATGTTTAACAGCATGTTTGTTGCTCTTAAAGCAGGAGGGGTTCTGGGCGTGGTTGAACACAGGGCACCACCGCAGTTCAGCCGTGCACAGATGATTGAGTCCGGCTATGTCAGTGAAGCCTACGTGCAGAAACTGGCTGAAAAGGCTGGATTTATTCTGGAAGCAAGCAGTGAAATCAATGCTAACCCCGCCGACAGTAAAAACTATCCTGCCGGGGTGTGGACCTTACCACCGACACTGCGGCTGGGTGAAACCGATAAAGCCAGATATCTGGCTGTTGGTGAAAGCGACCGCATGACGCTGCGTTTCCGTAAGCCTCTCTGAGAGGCTGTCGGTTTAATGATTATGATTCGGTGTCGTCATTTTTCGGCATCATATCCAGCAGAGCCTGTACCTCCTGCGGATCAACATGGTCGGCAGAAAAGACCCGGTCAACCTTCTGCAGAAACACATTAAGCCCTTCATCCACCCGGATACCCTCGTTAAAAACGCGGTTGGTTTCAGCGATGCCGGTTTCCATTATCTTCTGCATTGCAGCTTCCTGACGCTCATCCATTCCCAGAAACTGCAGGCTCTGCTCTACCCCATCGGCCATGTTTTCAACCACATCGGCGATATCGCGCATCACATTCTGATAAGACACATCCACCGCTGACATCATATAGCTCATCTGGCCACTCAGGCGCTTTACCAGGCGGCTTTCCAGCGCCAGCGACTGTAAGTTATCCAGTGCCTGAATACGCGCATCACAGCCCTGCAACAACGAGAAAACATTATCTTTAATGGCGCCGTATTTTTTCTCGTCATCCACCGGCATATTTTTCACCAGCAGCGACACGCCACCGTAATTCATAATGGAGCGGCGGCCAAAATCGACATAACGGCCTTTGTCTTTGCATTCGCTCATCAGCACAGATTCCATATCCTTGGCCATGCCGTTGGCTTCCATATTCTTTACGCCATAACGGCTGCGCATCTGCAGACTGCAGTTAATGCCGTAACTCTGCAGCGCCTGAAACAGGCGCATACCCAGCTCATCAATATTGCTGCAGCGGTTCACATCAAGCAGAAACTGGATATTCACGCCCAGATCGGACGTATCAGACATGGCGATAAAAGCCATTTCGTTGGCTTGTTTCAGCTGCATCTTCAGCTGATCGTTGGCAATTTTATTGAACAGAACCCGGTCAAGACGGGCTTTCAGCTCAAACATCATCGACGGCGACAGGTAGTCATCGCAGCCTGCGTCATAGGCATCAAGCTTATGCTGCAGCGTTTCTTCGTTTTCCAGCACAACAACCGGCAGCTCGCTGTTATCTTTCAGCTGACGACAGGTATCAATGACGGCATCCGAGGGAATGCTGCTGCCATCAATCAGAATCAGTTTCAGGTCATGTTCCCGCGCCAGCTGCTGCGTTTGAGCGACGCTGTCGGCCTGTAACAGAAGGTATTTTTCGTCCAGCAGATCACTCAGCTTCCCGTCAGTTTTTTTGCTGAGTACAACTGCTTTATATCGCGTTGTCATAGTCGATCCATCAAATCCAGTCCTTCTCAATGTTTAGTCGAGGAAGACACATCCCGCCAGCCTGCGGGATGATCCAGGGCCACCAGAATGAGTCTTCATTCCGGCAACGGAGATAACAACATATATAACAACAGATATAACAACAGAGAAATGAAATGACCGGGACGGTCAGATAAGCTGCAGTTCTTTGGCGCGATGAATGGCCTGAGTACGGCTCTTGGCGGCCAGTTTGACGTTAATTTTGCGGGCGTGGGTTTTAACTGTATGCAGGGAAATAAACAGCTGATCAGCAATTTCCTGATTGGATAACCCCTGGGCAATTTTGCGCAGCACTTCCAGTTCACGCTCGCTGAGGCTGACGCTCAGATCCGCCGGCTCACTGTCTGCACGCTGTGGCAAAGAATCACTGAGATTCGGCACCCAGACCAACAGATCCAGACCAATCCCCTCACGCTGCAAAACACGCCCCGACTGCAGGAAAATCTGCTGGCTTTCTGTGTGCTGATTCTGGGCGCGCAACGCGGCACCACGCAGTAATTGCAGCAGCATCATGCTCAGATTGTTATTGCGCTGGCGCAGCCAGCTGTCGGTTTCGTGCAGGCATTCTGCCGCTTTGCCGGCCAGCAGATATAACCGCGCCTGAGTCGCGACCGCCAGCCCGGGCAGCATAGGAAACAACTCCGGCCTTGGCAGCTGCGCGCAGCTCTGTCCCTGTAACAGCTGATCAATGCAACTTTGTGCCCGGCTGAGCTTACCCTGAGAAATCCAGACATTGGCTTTCACCATGATCAGCCACTGGTAGCTGTCCACTTCGACCTGCCAGCGCTGCATAAGCCGCTCTGCACTGTCGAGGGCATTCAGTGCCGCGGCATAATCTCCGGCAGCAGTAAAACGCATCGCCATAATGGCATAGCCGTAACAAACGGACACATCATGAACCTGGGTACTGGCCGAAATGCCCTGCTGCAGGGTTTCATCCAATAAGGTGTCATCATGACCGCCAAGCCAGCGCAACACGGCACGGTAGAGCAGTAAACGACCGCGCGGTAAACGTTCGCCGTGCTCACCATAGCCACTCAGCAGGGCCAGGCCACGCTCAACGATTTCGCGGCTGTGAGCAATATGACCGCGATTCAGTTCAATGCGGGCGTAATCAAACAGTGCCAGCGCTTCCATCGCCGGAGCGTTATTCTGCCGTGCCAGATCCTGCGCCAGCCGGTTCCAGATACGTGCGCCATCGGCATCGTGCTGTGCCAGACGCAGCTGCGCCAGCGTTGAACTCATCAGAATACGCAGGGTAAAACGAGCCGGCGGCAGGTTTTCCAGCGCCTGCTTACACAAAGGTTCGGCCTGACTTAACTGACCTTTTAACCGCGCCAGATAGCCCTGCAAGGCAGCCTCTTCAAAGCTGGCCAGACACTGGCGTTGCAGCAGGCGGCTGATCATATCTTCGGCTTTTTCACGCTGATGGGTCAGCAACCACGACCAGGCGGCAATGGCCATCAGACGTGGCGAGGAGTACAGCAACTCGTCGCCCAGTAATTCAAACCATGACAACAGACCGGCGATATCCAGATTGGCCAGAATGGTTTCGGCCTCATGTTCAACCCAGTCCTGTACTTCCTGGCTGAGGCCCGCTGCACGGGCATGATGCAATGCAGCAACCGGCTGCTGTTGCTGACTGAGCCAGTCATAAGCCAGATGATGAAGATGACTGCGCTCCTGCTGGGGCAGCTGCTGCGCCAGCAGATCAGCCATCACCGGATGCATGCGGAACCAGCCCGCACGGTGCAGTTGTGGCTCAATAAACAGGTTCAGGCGTAAAGCCTGCTGCAACGGCTGATGGTAATCCGCCGAGCCGGTGCAATGCTGCAGCAGCTCTTCATTAAAACTGCCCAGCACCGCAGCCTGCTGCACAAACTGCTGCACATCTGCAGGTAAACGATGCAGGGTTTCACCCAGCAGATAATCGCTCAGCTCCTGTTGCGCCAGCTGTGCCGCCGGCTCCAGCGGTCGTCCGGCGGCGCGGTAACAGGCCAGCCATATCGCCAGTCCGGCGGGCCAGCCAGCCAGTCTCCGGATCAATTGCTGAATCTGTTGCGGACTGATATCCACACCATGCAATAACAACAGCTGTTGGGTTTCATCATCGCTGAAAGAAAGCTCGCCGACGCCCAGCCAGCCCAGCGCAGAGTTCAGCCGCAGACGGCCAAGGTGATTGGGGATATAGCGCGATGCCAGCACCATGCTGACACCAGCAGGCAACTGCTCAACAATCAGGTTCAGCACCTGCCAGCTGTCGCTGTCCTGCAGGCAGTGCACATCGTCGAAGCACAGCAGCAAAGGCCGCTCGAAGCTGGCCAGCTCCTGCAGCCACAGCAGTAACACCTGTTCAACGTCGACGTGCCCGCGGCGGCCGGTTTCGTGCCAGTGCGCCAGGGCATCGGTCGCCACACCAGGCAGCTGGCGTTCAGCCGCTTCGAGGAAATGGCGCAGAAAAAAGGCATCGGGAGTATCGCGACTGTCGAGGGTCAGCCAGATAACAGAGGTGCCGTTACGCTCGGCCGCTCTGGCGGTATCGCCCAATAAGACGGTCTTACCGTAACCGGCGGGCGCGTTAACCCACACTACACGGGTCTGCTCCAGCGCGTTCAGCAGCAGCGGCGCACGGTCGAGTGCGTGTACCGGCGCATCCGGGCGACGGCCTTTGAGCAGCACCCAGGCGGCTACCGCTTTCTGATCGAGGGATTCCAGCCAGGGCGACTGTGACGCGTCGGGCTTTGCTGTAAACACCATGAAAACTGTCTGACTCGGCTAACGGATCAAAAACCGCCGTCACAGGCTGATTGCAGCGACATAGCGGCGGCTAAGTTATGCAGCATATTACACGAAGTGGCGCATCTGTACTCATCAGCGATGGCGATGACCATTCTTTACCGATCAGCTGTGATTCTGCGGTTCAGAAACCACGCTTGCGGCTGAACCAGATCCAGGCTCCGGATAATGCCAGAAACAGCAAAATCAGCGCGGCAACATCAACCACCCAAACACCCCAGCTGCCAAACCAGCGGCCGGAATGCAGATCCAGCAACACCCGCTGCCAGCTGATGGACTCATTACGTGCTGCGGCCAGTTCTGGCGGTAAAACCTGCAGCGCTGCCGCAGGTTCGGCAGGTGCTGTCGCCGCCGTCAGCTGATAGCTGAGCAGGTCCAGCACAAACCAATCCTGGCCAATCTGCAGTTGGTAAGCATCGTCCTGCCAGACCACCGCCGTGACCGGCTCTTCACTGAACAGCGAGGGTTCAAGCACTTCCAGCAGCTGATGGTTGTTATCCAGCAGCAGCCACTGGCTGCTGCAATCGACAAACTGCGAATCATCGCCCCTCGCATAGCCCTGCAGCTGGCGACACCCGGTTAACACCTGCTGATCCAGGCGCAACTGACCATCGGCACTCCACAACCAGTGAGCGTCCACAGCAAAGCCCAGTGGGCGACTGAGTGCATGCTGGTAAGGCGTAAGAATCAGTGAGTTCTGAGGATAAAGACGATCGAGGCCGGTGGCGGCAATATGATTCAGCAACAGACCGGTCAGGGTGACCAGAATAACAATCAGCGCCGCCAGCAGGCCGGCACGGCGATGCCATTTATGCAGCCAGAAACGGAGTTGGCGTCTAGTGGAGGTTTTCATCCGGGGCGGCTGTCCAGCGATCGAGAAGGAGCGCGAGTTTAGCAACTTTCTCCATACTGCGCACCGAGTAGGTGGCACCGGAAATACCGTCGATATTGCCACTCAGCTCACCATTATCGGTTAACTGCAGCCTGGCAAACTGCGCGGTAAACGCCGGCAAACGGATCTCATCACCGCGGATTTCGCGGAACACCATAACTTCAATCCGCTCAATCACACCGTTGTGGGTCAGCACCGCAAAGGTAATGGGTTTTTCTTTGCCGATTTCACTCAGCACCCATAAGTTGTGGCCGTTATGCGTCCAGTATTTAACCCGTGCCTGACGCAGATCGTAACGGATATGCTCACGGGCCTGATCTTTCTGCTCAGCACTGAGCCATAACGTGCGCGCTTCCTGCCCTGCCGGAAACCACTCGGTGAGCAGCTGCGGCAGGGTCAGATAAGTGCCTTTGCCCAGCGCGACAGCGCTGGACAGCAGCAATATCAGAGGCAGAAAAACGCGCAGTAACCGCATATCAGAAGCTGTAGCCTACGCCCAGGTTGTAACCGGTGGCCGCCAGATCACCGGCCGCTTTTTCGCGGTAGTAATCAGCTTTGAATACCACGGTCTCAGCCAGCCAGTAGTTCACACCCACATCGTGGCGCTCGGCTTTGGAATCGGTACGGTCGCCAGCCTTGGTATCCCAGCCGCTGTTACGGTAGAACACACCGACATCATTCATGCGGTAAGACGGCTCAACATAGAAACCGGTCTGTTTGGCGGCACCGGCGGTGATGGCATTGATATCTTTATCCAGATCCCATTGCGCATAGAGTGCACGCAGTTCAAAACCGTTGTTCTGATAGATCGCATGGGTTTCGATCAGGCGCGCGCCGATTTCTTTGGCGCCACTGCCCTGCAACAGATCATCCTGATACTGCAGGGTTGCAGCCAGTTCCAGACCCGGTACCGCGGTGTATTTAACGCGTGCGGTGTAGGCAGCTTTATTCGCTGGTGCTTCGGCAACCTTCTGACGGCCTTTACGTAACTCACCGGTAGCCGTATTCAGACCGGAGTGCATCGCTACATCGTAGCTCAGACCATCGGCGATTTTGCCGCTCAGACCAGCACCACCTTCCCACCAGGTGGTCGGGATGATTTTGTTTTCAACGCTGTTACGCTCAACGCCGTAGAAAGTATCAGGCTCATGGGTTTCGTTGAGGATACCAACAGGAATCAGGAACAGACCGGCTTTGGCGCGGGTATTGGCGCTCAGGTCATGTTCGATGTAAGCCTGCTCCAGCTCAACCTCACCCGGCTTACCATCGCCAGCCAGACTGTGCTCCAGCTCAAACTCAGAGAAGAAGCGGGTACGCTCATTGAATTCTTTGCTGAAGAACAGCACGAAGCGGTGGTAATCAATTTCGTTGTCAGTGCCATTAGCCAGGTTCAGGTGCATTTCACCGTAACCACCGATATTTACACCACTGTTCTGGGTTGCGGCACCTTGCTGTTCAACGGTATCGGCCAGACTGTTCAGCTGAGATTTCAGCGCTTCAATTTCGGCTTTCAGTTGAGCGTTATCGTCGGCCAGAGCCAGATTGGATGAGGTGATGGCAGCAGCCAACAGCAGAGCACGGGTTTTCATAGCGTTAAATCCTTTGGGATAAATGGCAATAAAATCGGCGTGCAAGATAACATAAACAGGAATCACTTCAATATTTAAACGCTAATTATTATTGTTTATAAATATAACAAAATACGCCTGCCTATAACGGGATACCTCTTACGGAAATACCTTCCTATATCTTTATTTCCTGTACTGCAGACATAAAAAAACCAGCCCGGAGGCTGGTTCGTCATGCTGCAGAAGGGCTTATGCCTGTGGCGCCGCTTCTTCCAGCAAAGGCTTGAGTTCACCTTTGGCGTGCATCTCGGTGACGATATCGCAACCGCCAATCAGCTCACCCTTTACCCACAATTGTGGAAAGGTTGGCCAGTTGGCATATACCGGCAGATTGGTGCGGATTTCCGGATTGGAAAGAATATCCACATACGCAAACTTCTGACCACATTCCATAACCGCCTGCACAGTACGGGCAGAGAAGCCGCACATCGGCTGGTTTGGTGAGCCTTTCATGTACAGCAGAATGTCGTTGCTTTCGATCTGGTCTTTGATGACCTGCATGATATCCATAGGTCTTCTCTCTCAAACGTTGAATGGAAATTGCGGCGATTCTAACACAAAGCAGCAAAAGCCTGACAGCGCCACTGGGGTATCAGCCATCGGCGGTACTGCCAAAACCACCACCACCCGGGGTGTGGATGCAGAACAGATCACCGGCTTCCAGCTCGACACAGGCGCAGCCGGATAAGCGCTGCATCCGCCCCTGATGGCGCAGCACAAAGTTCACGCCAGGCTTGCCGTCACCGCCGCCCTGCAGGCCATGCGGTGCAACCCGACGGTGGCCACTGATGATATTGGCACGCATCGGCTGCAGAAAACGGATATGCCGCTCCACACCATTACCGCCAGCATACTGCCCGTCGCCACCGGACTGTGGCCGCACATGAAACCAGTCGAGCACCACCGGAAAACGCTGTTCCAGAATCTCGGGGTCTGTCAGGCGCGAATTGGTCATATGACTGTGCACCGCGCTGGCGCCGTCACCCTGCGCACTGGCACCGATACCGCCGCACAGGGTTTCGTAATACTGCAGCTGCTGATTACCGAAGGTGAAATTGTTATTGGTGCCCTGACAGCCGGCCATTAAGCCCAGCGCCCCCATCACCACATCCACCAGATACTGGGCCGTCTCGACATTGCCCGATACCACCGCCGCCGGATATTGCGGCGCAATAATGGAAGCCTGTGGCACCTTAACCGTTAACGCGCGGAAAAAGCCGGCATTCAGCGGCATAGGTTTGGCGACCAGCGCGCGGAAGCTGTACAACACCGCTGCCATCACCACCGAGGTCGGCGCATTAAAATTACCGGGATGTTGCTTTTGTTCTGCACGGTATTGCGTACCGGAAAAATCGACCGTGGCATGGCGCTGCTGCCGGTCAACCTCAATGCACACATTAAAGCAGGTACCATCATCCATTTGCGCGCTGAATTCACCGGACGGTAAATCCGCCAGACAGTCACGCAACGTCTGCTCGGCGTTATCCATCACATGCTGCATATAGGCCGTCACCTGTGGCAAACCATAGGCCGCACATAAGCGCTGTAATTCCGCTGCACCTTTTTCGCAGGCGGCCAGCTGAGCCATTAAATCGGCAATATTCTGATCCGGATTACGCGCCGGATACGTAGCCGCCGCCAGAACCTTACGGATCTCCTGCTCTTTAAGCTGGCCATCGCGCATTAAAATCAGGTTATCGAGCAGCACACCTTCTTCGTCGATATGGGTGCTTTCCGCCGGCATTGAGCCCGGTGTAATACCACCGATATCGGCATGATGACCACGCGCGGCGACATAAAAATCGGCTTTATTACCCGCCGTAAATGGCCGGATAAAAACCGGCTTAACCACCGTGACATCGGGCAAATGCGTGCCGCCGTTATAAGGAGTATTCAGCACAAAGGCATCGTCAGGGCGCATATCCGTATGCCCCTGCATCACCACTTTAATGCTTTCGCTCATTGAACCTAAATGCACCGGAATATGCGGCGCATTAGCGACCAGCTCACCATGGCCATCAAACAGCGCACAGGAAAAATCCAGCCGCTCTTTAATGTTCACACTGCTGGCGGTTTTCTCCAGCACAAAGCCCATCTGTTCGGCGACCGACATAAACAGATTATTGAATATTTCCAGCGTGACCGGATCGCGCTGAGCCAGGTTACTGGCAGGCACCGGAAGTTCTTCACCCTGATCACTCAGCAGTAAAGCCCCGCTTTTTAACACTTCAAGCTGCCAGCCGGGTTCCACCACAATGGTGCTGTTGGCATCGGTTAATAACAGCGGGCCTGGTGCAATAAAACCCGCCGCCAGCTGCGTACGCGCCAGTACCGGAACACTGTGCCATTTCCCGCCCAGATATAATTGTGCATTTTCCTGTGCGGTTTGTTCGCTGCGGGCAAAAGGAATCGCCGGAGCGCTGTTTCCGGCCGCTACCAACTCCAGCTGTACCGCATCTAAGCGCAGGGATTTATGAGCGGCAATAAAACCAAATAATTGCTGGTGCTGCTGTTCAAATTCGGCACGCATAGCAGCAGCGTCGGCAAAGCTGACCAACAACTGGGTATCGGACCCCTCATAACGCAGATAGGCACGGCGTAATATCTGTACCTGCTCCTGTACCTGCACCTGTTTTTCAGCATCCGGTGTGAAATCCGCCTGCTGCATTAACGCCGCGAATTTTTCTTCTGCGCAGGTCAGCGCCGCAGCATCGATTAATGGTATTTCTACCGCGTCTTCGCCCAGCCAGCGCTGCTCAGCCAGACCGATACCAAAGGCCGATAACACCCCCGCCAGCGGATGCAGATACACCTGTTTAATATTCAGCTCGGCCGCCACCAGACAGGCATGCTGGGCGCCGGCACCACCAAACGCATTGAGCACATAATCGCGGATATCATAACCGCGCTGCACCGATATTTTTTTCACCGCCGCGGCCATATTATTCACCGCAATGCGCAGAAAACCGGCGGCTATTTCTTCCGGCGAATATTCCTGACCGCTGTCGTTGCGGATCTGTACTGCAAGCTCGCTGAATTTCTGCCGCACAATATCGGCATCCAGTGGCTGATTCTGTTCAGGACCAAACACATGGGGAAAATGCTGTGGCTGTAATTTACCCAGCAACACATTGCAGTCGGTGACGGTTAACGGCCCGCCATTACGGTAACAGGCAGGGCCGGGATAACTGCCGGCGGATTCCGGTCCGACCTGAAAGCGGCCATCAGAAAAATGTACCAGCGAACCGCCACCGGCGGCCACGGTGTGAATATTCATCATCGGTACGCGTAGTTTTACGCCGTTAACCTCGGTCAGGGTTTCACGCTCAAGATCGTTATTCAGCGTACCGTTAAAATGACTGACATCGGTCGAGGTTCCGCCCATATCAAAACCGACAATGCGGTTAAAACCATCGGCCTGAGCGGTGCGAACCATACCGACCACACCACCGGCCGGGCCTGATAAAATCGCATCTTTACCCTGAAAATTCTGCGCCGCACATAATCCACCATTGGATTGCATAAACTGCAGTGCCGTCGGCGGCAACGCCTGCTCCACCTGATTAACATAACGGCGTAATACCGGCGACAAATACGCATCAGCCACCGTGGTATCACCACGCGGCACCAGTTTAATTAACGGACTGACGCGGTGACTTAACGAAATCTGTTTAAAGCCAAGCTGGCGGGCAATATCACCGATTCGAATTTCATGCTGCGGATATTTATAGGCGTGCATCAGCACCACGGCGATGCTGTCGTAACCCAGTGAGCGCGCTTCAATTAACTGCACCAGCAGGGTTTCTTCATCCAGCGGATAATCCACTGTGCCGTCGGCCAGTATACGTTCAGGTACTTCGTACACCCGTTCGTATAACGGTTCTGGCTGCTCAATATGAATGGCAAAAATATCCGGGCGGGTCTGATAACCGATGCGCAGCTGATCGCGCAGACCTTTACTGATGCACAGTAAAGTGCGCGCACCTTTACGTTCCAGCAACGCATTGGTGGCCACCGTTGTGCCCATTTTTACACTGGCAATGGCGCTGTCGTAGTGCGGATAACGGGCCTGCAGCTGACGGATGCCTTCAACCGCCGCATCGGCATAATGCTGCGGATTTTCCGACAGTAATTTATGGGTAATTAATTCACCGGCCGGAGTCAGGGCAACGATATCGGTAAAGGTACCGCCGCGGTCGACCCAAAATTGCCATTGCCCGGAGTGCGCCGGCCTCTCAGCAGAAGAACCTGTGGCAGAAGAATCCGCGGCCGAAGAATCCACAGAGGAAAACGAAGAAACTGAAGACATGATTCCACCCGTAATTTACTGCCAGCGATCATACCAGCAAACAGCGGGATTCTTCAGAAACTGAACAGCGCTGCCGCCACCGGAATCAGCAACAGCAGCAGTGCCCGCCCTAACCAGCGGCGGGCACTGAGCAACAACAGACGCAGGGCCTTTTCCTGCCCCATACGCCGTTTTTGTGCTTTCTCTCCGGCCGCAGGCGGTTGCCGCAACAGCTGGCGCAGCTGCCAGAACAACACCACCGACCAGCTGCCATACAGCACAAACAGGCAGATCCCCAGCAGCATCAGCGCCAGAATCAGCAACGGCAGTAAACTCATGAGCGCCGCCTCTGCCACAATACAATGCCACCCACCAGCAACAGACCACCGGTCAGTAACAATGCCAGCGCCCACAGCAGCACACCGGGCAGGCCGAACACAAAGCCGGTGTGCAGACCGTATTGCAGAAAACGCAGACTGATCAGCGCCTGTTCTCCGGCGCTTTGTGATACCTGCGGTTCTGACGAGGGCACCGGCCAGATATCCACCTGCTGCAACAGGCTCAGATCGGCCGGGTGCAGAAAAAGATAGTGTTGTGGCACCAGACTGAGGCCACCGCGGGCAACCATTCGCAACTGATAGTTAAAGGCCGGAGGCCGTGGCGTCACAATACCGGTCAGCTGATAGCCCGGCAGCAGAGCTTCTGCCCGGCTCTTTAAGGCCAGAAGATCGGGCACTGCCGCAACAGCATCCGCCGTCATGCCGGTTGCCACCGGACCTGCCATCACCGTTTTCAGCGCCGGCTGATCGAGTTGCCCGGCGCTGAGCAGGCTGTACAGCGGCGCGCGCCAGGGCCAGCAGATACCGGTAATCACCATCACGATCAGCAGCGGCGTGATATACAGACCGCTCAGTGCATGCCAGCGGCGCAGGCCATCGGCTTTGCCACTCACTAAACGCTGCGGCAGAAAATGCTCGCGGCTGAGCTGAATCCGGTCGCCACGCACCAGCCAGAGTAACAGGCCAAGCAGACAACTGAGCGCCAGCAACACACTGCTGATCGCCACCAGCTGACGTCCGCCCTCACCCAGTAACAGCGTGCGGTGCAGTGACAGTACCCAGTTAAAAAAACCGTCGCTCAGGGGGCTCGCGCTGCCATCGGCGGCCAGCTCATACGAGCGGAAGCCGTCGGCGCAGCGCAGATACAGACGCGGCTGAGCAATCAGAGGTGAAGAAAGCCCCAGATAACTGACCGCACAACCGGAATGCTCAGCCTGCAACACCTCCATGCGTTGCTGCAGCCTTTGCGTCGCTGCCGGAGGCAGAGGCTCCGGCGCACGTAACCCCGTTTGTAATACCGGCTCCAGCAACAGCAACAGTCCGCTGAGCAGAATAATCAGCAGCGGCAGGGCCAGCACCAGACTGACCCACAGATGCAGGCGGCGAAACCAGTAATAAGCGGTCATTCAGAGACTCGTTGTCAGAAGCTGTGCTCGTACGCCAGCATCAGACTGCGGCCACGACCTTTGTAATAGCGCGCAGTATTACCGAGATCGGAGGTCTGTGCGTAGTAATCAAAGTAATCGCGGTTCAGCAGGTTACCGAGCGACAGGCTGGTAGTGCTGTTGTTGCCACGGTAGCTGACACTCATATCCACCAGCGCATAGCCAGCAAAAGACTCGGCATTGGCGTTGGCCTGACCGTGGAAGCTGCGGTCAAAGTAGTAAGTGCTGGCCAGACGCGCACTGGTGCGGCCATTCAGCTCGTAGCGGGCATAGGCCGAGAGTTTATCCGGGCTGATATTAGCCGCACCCAGGTCGCTGTCGAGACTGCCGTTCTTATCGGAGTCTACGCGGCCAAACAGCTTCGAGTAGTAACCACCGATTTCCAGATCGTAACTAAACATATAGGCGGTCTGCAGTTCGTAACCGTGGGTGCGGGTTTTCTCGCGGATCACTTCGTAGCTGCCATCACCATTGGTGTCGGCCAGGCGCGAACCAAAGGCAGAGGTCGAACGGAAGTAACTGGCTTTCAGACTCAGCGCTTCGCCCTGATAGTTGAAACCGGTTTCGTAGTTATCGGTGATGATCGGCTTGATACGCACCAGATCATCCACATCCTGACCGTCGGTGTTGATGCCGCGCAGCACCAGACCCACATCCGGCATATTGAAGCCTTCGCTGTAGGAGATATAGGCGTTCAGGCCATCACTGATGCGGTAGGTAAAGCCGAGGTTGGTCAGCAGTTCAGAGAATTCATCATCACCACCGGCCACATCACGCGAGCCGTAGTTATACAGCGTGGTGAAATCATCCACCTGCAGTTTGGCAGTCTCGTAACGCGCACCACTGGTCAGTTGCAGACGATCGGTCAGGGCGTAATCGAGCTGGGCAAAAGGCGCGTAGTTGTCGAACTTCATTTCCGGCACCCAGGTACGGCCGGTCATCGCCAGTGTCTGTTTCGATTCATCACGCACCCAGTCAAAGCCCAGCACCCAGTCGAGTTCATTCAGCAGGAAATCGTCACGGTTCCAGCCCAGGCGCACACCACTGCGCTGCACTTCAATCTGCGACTGATCGTAGATGCTCTGCGTCAGCGCACCACTGCCATCGTACTGGCTGCCATAAGCCGGGTCCTGAAAGGTTTTGGTCTGGGTTGCGCCGTACAGCGAGGTACGGTCGAGGTAATAAAACTTACCGCTGAAGTTACCACCGGCCAGATCACGGTCGCTGTAGCTCAGCGCGGCGGCGGTGGCTTTGTTGCGGTTCGGATCGCCCACCTGCTTGCCTTTTTCGGTGGTGGCGGCAATACCCTGATCGCGGTCACCCGGTACGTTGCGGTAATCACCGCTGTTTTCCAGATCGTAGCGATTGAGCATCAGCTCCACACGGCGGGTAGCCGACAGATCCATGCCCAGCTTCAGCAGCAGATCAAGGGATTCAGAATCCATCAGGTCGCCGTGGGTTTCGTTAACGGCAATTTTGTCGCCGTTGGCATCGTAGTACAGCCCACTGTTCTGATACTGCGCCGAGGCCAGCACATCGTAAGCGCTCTGCTTGCGCTGCAGCGAGCCACCCAGGCGGTATTCAAAACCGTCACCGTCAAAATCGTTGCTGCTGGTCAGCGCGGTATTCAGACGGATTTCGTTATCGCCGTCGGCAGCGCTGCGGGTAATAAAGTTGATGATGCCGCCGGTTGCGCCCAGGCCCATGGAAGCGTTGGCACCATGTACCACTTCAATCCGTTCAATCAGTGACGGGTCGATGGTAAAGCCGTCACGCGAGCCATCGCGCAGCGGGTTGGTCTGCGGAATACCATCCACCAGAATCAGCGGCGAACGGCCCCGGAAACTCTCGGAGGAGCCGGTCATTTTCTGACGTGACGGCGCAAAGCTTGGCAGCAGGCGGCTCAGTGCGCTGGTCAGATCGCCGCTGGCACCGAGAGTGGCCTGCAGGGTTTCACGCTCGATGACCGTCACCATATGCGGGATGGTAGCGACATCACGCTCACCGCGAACGGCGGAGATCGTAACCCGGTCCAGCGTTACTTTTTCCGCTGGCGCAGAAGCGTCAGCCGGAAGCTGTGTGTCTGCGGCATAAGCCACCGGAGCCAGCAGTGCTGGAATCATCGCAAAAACAGCAGTTTTCATGGGCATGTCCTGATACGGATTGGTAATTAGCAATACGAAAGGACGCGAATGCTACTGAGTCTGAGAATGATTATCAACAAATAATAAGAAGAATTCCTGAACTTACGTGGACGATGCTGGTCGTCAGAGTTCCGCTTCGAGCGGCAGAACGCCCAGCAGCCAGGATTGCAGGCGCCGCCACAGGCTGGCCCGGGGTTCGCTGTCATAGCTCTGCACAGAGCCATCGCCGTACAGCTCCTGCCAGCGGACTTCTCCCTGATGTAGCTGCAGGTGATAACTTTCGAATGGCAGGTTTTGCTGCAGATCCCGGCTGGCTTCCTGACCCAGTTGCGCCTGCTCAAACAGCACACCCATTTCGGTATTCTCGCGGATGGAGCGCGGATCAAGATTCATCGAGCCGACGTAAAAGTAGCGCTGATCGATCACCAGCATTTTGGCGTGCAGACTGGCGGAAGAAGAGCCGGTCCAGCGGCGGTTCTCACGCCCGGAGCTGGCATCCGGGCGCAGCTCATACAGTTCGACTCCGGCACGCAGTAACGCCGCGCGGTAATGTTTATAAGCCGAATGCACCGCAGGCACATCGGTGCTGGCCAGAGAATTGGTCAGCACCCGCACCTTAACACCACGCGCGACCAGTGCCGCCAGAAAGGCAACCCCCTCATCGCCCGGTACAAAATAGGGCGAAACCAGCAGCACTTCCTGCTGCGCATTTTCCAGCAGAGTGAGCAGATTTCCCAACAACGGCGACTGGTAACGGCGGCTGCGGATTTTATCCGGTGCATCGGCCACTACGTACGCCTTTCCCCAGAACAGCCGTGGCTCATAGTGCGCCGCCAGGTTCTGGACCCGTGCCTGTAAAGCCTGCACATAAGGGTGCTGCTGATTACTCTGCAGCCAGTTCTGCAGTTTCTGGCTCAGTCCGTTCAGCGGTTGCTGGTCATGCGGATCAGCATCCTGCAACACGTGCTCCACCGGCACCGCCAGCTCGCTATTCCAGTAGCGGTCAAACTCGGTTGAGGCGTCATCGACCACCGCCCCCAGTGTCAGTACATCCAGATCACCGAATACCACCGCATTACGCGCGGCATCAAAGTATTCGTCACCAATATTACGTCCGCCACTGATTGCCAGGGTGTTATCAGCAATCATGGTTTTGTTGTGCATGCGCCGGGTTGAAACCCCATAACGGGTCAGAAACTGCATATCGCGCGGATAGTCGCGCAGAAACGGATTAAACAGGCGGATATCAATATTGGGATGACGGTTCAGCAGCCGCAGCTCATTATCGGCGCCGCGGGTTGCCATATCGTCCAGCAGCAGCCGCACGCGTACGCCGCGCTCGGCGGCCTGCAGCAAGGCCCAGGTAAAAACCTTGCCGGTCAGATCCTGATGGTAGAGATAATATTGCAGGTCGAGACGGTCATGAGCATTGGCCGCCAACAACAGGCGGGCAAGAAAAGCATCGGTTCCGGAGGCCAGCAACACCAGCCCGGCCTGACCGGGATGTTGCTGTAACAGAGGCTCCGCCCAATCCGTCAGCGGACTGTGCGGCGGAGCCTGAGTATGAACTTCAGAGGTGGGATGCGGATAGTCCGGCAGACGGGCACAGCCGGCAAACAACACCGCCAGCAGATACATACAGCACGGCAGTATCTGCCCTGCGCGTTTATGGCATATGGGCAATATAGGCGGCCACATCACGCAGCTGCTGCTCATCCATATTCTGCACCACGCCGATCATCGGTGAGTTTTTACGCTCCGGATCGTTATGCAGGAAACGCATCAGGGTTTTGGTCAGATATTCATATGGCTGACCGGCGATACGCGGGTACAGGCTGCTGCCATGGCCGGCGTTGCCATGGCAGACAAAACAGGTGGTTTTATAAATCTGTTCGCCTTTTGCACTTGTGGGTACGGGTTGTTCGCGGCTAACCACCGGCTTGTGAGCAAAATAAAGCGCGATATTAATGCGGTCTTTTTTACTCAGCGTGGTGGCCAGTTTGCTCATCACATAATCTTTGCGCACACCATCGGCAAAATGCTCAAACTGGGTAAAAAGATAAGCGGCATTCTGACTGGCCAGATTCGGGATATAGTCACGCTTGCTGTTGCCATCATCACCATGACAGCGGAAGCACAACTGCGCACGCTCAACACCATCTTCAATAGCGGCCTGTAACAGCGGTGTATTTTTTTCGATGATGGCCATTTCCTGCAGCATGGACTCCACACTTTCGGCCTGCACCTGGCTGCCCAGTAAGAGAAGCAATCCTGCCAACGTACTGCTTAATCTGTTCATAGTGTACTTTTCTGTTCTTTTGCTGTTATGGAGTTATTCAGGAGCGGCTGTTTTCGCGGACAAAACGCCCTGAAGACCCTGATCAACTTATTATTAGGGAGTGAAACATACGCGTCTGCTCTCGTCAGGCCAAGAGCCAATCGCCTTTCGTATTAGCCTTTTCTAAATAAAGGCTGACCTGTATCAAGCGCTAACCGCGAACTCCGGCCAGAGTTGCCCAAATCCACTTCCCGCACCGCCAGGCTTATGGATAAGGGGCTGTGCCCTGCACCCGCATTCAGGTACACTTCCCGCCTTTCTAACTGCGCTCAGATTCAGACCATACGCCATGATGCAAGAGACTTATCAGCCCCATATTATCGAACCTTCCGTACAGACTCAGTGGGAAGAAAATCAGGTATTCAAAGCCGTTGTCGACAGCAATAAAGAGAAATTCTATTGCCTGTCCATGTTCCCGTATCCAAGCGGCCGGCTACATATGGGGCACGTGCGTAACTACACCATTGGTGACGTGGTTTCGCGCTACCAGCGCATGCAGGGCAAAAACGTTATGCAGCCAATGGGCTGGGACGCCTTCGGTCTGCCGGCAGAAAACGCCGCCATCAAGCATCAGGTTGCTCCGGGCAAATGGACCAAAGAAAACATCGCCTACATGAAAGGCCAGCTGAAATCGCTGGGCTTCGGTTACGACTGGAACCGTGAACTGGCGACCTGCGACCCGGAATACTACCGCTGGGAACAGTGGTTCTTCACCAAGCTGATCGACAAGGGTCTGGCCTACAAAAAAGTATCCGCGGTTAACTGGTGTCCGAATGACCAGACCGTTCTGGCCAACGAACAGGTTATCGACGGCTGCTGCTGGCGCTGTGACTCTGTGGTTGAACGTAAAGAAATTCCACAGTGGTTTATCCGCATCACTGATTACGCCGAAGAACTGCTGAACGACCTCGATCAGCTCGACGGCTGGCCGGATCAGGTAAAAGCCATGCAGCGCAACTGGATTGGTAAATCCCGTGGCGTGCAGATGCGCTTTGGCCTGAAAGACCGTGAAGACGCACTGGAAATCTACACCACCCGTCCGGATACCCTGATGGGCGTGAGCTATGTTGCTGTGGCTGCCGGTCACCCACTGGCGAAAGAAGCCGCAGCCAACAATGCTGCGCTGGCCGCATTCCTCGAAGAATGTTCCAAATCCGGTACCGCCGAAGCCGATCTGGCCACCGCCGAGAAAAAAGGTATGGCAACCGGCTTTACTGCCATTCACCCGATTTCCGGTAAAGAAGTACCGGTGTGGGTCGCCAACTTTGTGCTGATGGAATTCGGTACCGGTGCGGTCATGGCCGTTCCGGCACACGATCAGCGCGACTGGGAATTCGCACAGAAATACGGCATTGAAATTCATCAGGTCATCGCCGCCAACGAAGGCGACGAGTGCGACCTGAGCAAAGCGGCCTATACCGAAAAAGGCACCCTGATTAACTCCGGCGAATTTGACGGCCTGAGTTTTGACGCCGCCTTCGACGCCATCGCCGCCAAACTGGCGGCAGAAGGCAAAGGCGAGATCAAAGTGAATTACCGCCTGCGCGACTGGGGCGTGAGCCGCCAGCGCTATTGGGGCGCACCGATTCCGGTGATCCGTACCGCCGATGGTGACTCCATTGCCGCGCCGGAAAGCCTGCAGCCGGTAATTCTGCCGACTGAGGTTGTGATGGATGGTGTGAACTCACCGATCAAGAACAACCCGGAATTCGAAAACATCGAATACAACGGTCAGCCGGCGTTCCGCGAAACCGATACCTTCGACACCTTTATGGAGTCGTCCTGGTACTACGCGCGCTACTGCTCACCGCGCGACGATACGCAGATGCTGAACCCGGAAGAAGCCAATTACTGGCTGCCGGTCGATCAGTATATCGGCGGGATCGAACACGCCATTCTGCACCTGCTGTATGCACGTTTCTTCCACAAGCTGCTGCGCGATGCCGGTCTGGTGAACAGCGATGAGCCGTTCAAAAACCTGCTGTGCCAGGGCATGGTGCTGGCCGATGCGTTCTTCTACACCAACGAACACGGCGCCAAAGAGTGGGTTAATCCGACAGAAGTGAGCGTTGAGCGCGACGACAAAGGCCGCCTGACCGCTGCCAAGCGTAAGAGCGACGGCAAAGAACTGCAGTACTCCGGCATGAGCAAAATGTCGAAGTCGAAAAACAACGGTGTTGATCCGCAGGAAGCCATCGAGCTGTACGGCGCCGATACCGTGCGTCTGTACACCATGTTCGCAGCGCCCCCGGAGCAAACCCTGGAATGGTCTGACTCCGGCGTACAGGGTGCCCAGCGCTTCCTGCAGCGCGTCTGGCGTCTGAGCTACGAACTGCTGCAACAGGCAGATCGTGGTGATGCGGCGAACCTGTCCAAAGATGAGAAAGACGCCCGCCGTAAGGTGCACGAAACCATTCAGAAGGTGAGCGATGACGTTGGTCGCCGCTACAACTTCAACACCGGTATCGCCGCCATTATGGAACTGATGAACACCCTGCAGAAAGCCGATATGGCATCTGCCGGTGGCCGTGCGGTGGTGGCAGAAGGTCTGGATGCGGTGATCCGCATGCTGTCGCCGATTGCGCCACACATTACCCAGGCTCTGTGGATTGCCTTTGGCAACGACGGTCTGGTGATTGATGCCCCTTGGCCTGTGATTGACGAAAGCGCCCTGGTGCGTGATTCCATCGAAGTGGTGGTTCAGGTGAACGGTAAGCTGCGTGCCAAGATCGAAGTGGCGGCTAATGCCAGCAAAGACGATCTTGAAGCCGCCGCCAAAGACGCCGTCGCCCAGCAACTCGAAGGTGTGACCGTACGCAAGGTGATTGTGGTGCCGGGTAAGCTGGTTAATATCGTCGCTAACTGATGCCCCCATGTCCGGCGTCGGACGTCAGACGCCGGACTAAACAAACTGAGAACTCCGTATGCGTCATGCACTTGTTGTCTGCTCTCTTATTCTGCTCAGCGCCTGCGGCTGGCATCTGCGTGGTGTCACGCCGCTGCCGCCGGAATACCGGGTGATGTATCTGCAGAGTCAGGCCAGCAACAGCTTTAACCAACAGTTAAAGCTGCAGCTGGAGTTCAACGATGTCGTGCTGACCGCCAGCGCCGAAGACGCCCCGGCCATTCTGCGTATTGAGCCGGTGGATATCGAACGGCGTACACTGTCGGTCAGCAGCAGTGGTCAGGTGGGCGAGTTCGAACTGAACGGCCGTCTGACCGCTCATATCCTGCACATTGGCCGCGACACCGATGTCGAAATCGAACTGAAAGCACGCCGCACCCTGACCAACGATGTGAACAACGTCGTCGGTACCGCCAGCGCCGAAAGCCAGCAACGGGCTGAGCTGGAGCGCGAACTGGTCAACAAACTGCTGCGCCGCCTGCAGAGTCTCGGCAAGAGCAGCCAAAGCGCTGCCACAACCCAAAGCGCTCCTGCTGCAACAGGCACCCAGCCGTGAAAATCCGCCAGGACCAGCTCAGCGGCCTGCTGGCCAAAGGACTGGCACCCTGCTATCTGGTGTCCGGTGACGACCCTTTACTGGTGATGGAAGCCTGCGACGAGATCCGTGCCGCTGCACGTAAGGCCGGTGTCGAGGAGCGTGAGCTGTTCCATGCTGAAGCCGGCTTTGACTGGCGCCATTTGCTGGAAGAAGCCAACGCCATGTCGTTATTTGCCAGCCGCCGTATTCTTGAAGTACGGATTGGTAACGGCAAGCCTTCCGATAAAGGCGCGGCTATTCAGCAGATTCTTGATAATCCCAACCCGGATAACCTGCTGCTGATTATCTGCCCGCGCCTCGACAGCACCATTCAGCGCAGCGCCTGGTTTAAAGCGGTGGATAAAGCCGGTGTTTTCCTGCCGATCTGGCCCATCGAACGCTCGCAATATCCAGGCTGGCTGAAACGCCGCCTGCAGATTGCCGGCCTGCAGATCGAACCTCCCGCCCTGGCCGCTCTGGCGCATCAGACCGAAGGCAACCTGCTCGCTGCCGTGCAGGAGGTCGAAAAGCTGCGCCTGCTGGGCACGACCACCATCAACGAAGAGATGATTAACGAAGCCATTGGCGACAGCTCCCGCTTTGACGCCTTTGGTCTGGCCGATACCTGCCTGCTCGGTAACCTGGCCGAAGCCAGCCGCATTCTTTCGCACTTAAAAGGGGAAGGGGTCGATGCGCTGATGATTCTCGGCGCCCTGACGCGCAAGATCCGCCAGCTGATTGCCATGCAGGATCTTGGCGGACAACAGCTGAGTGAAGCCTTCAAGGCACAGAATATCTGGCCCAAACAACAGCCTCCCTACAAAAAAGCTTTGCAGAACCTGCGCGCCCCACAGCTCCATGCCGCCCTGCGTAAGGCCGAAAAAATCGATGCAGCCATTAAAGGCAGCGGTGATGATCCCTGGCTTCTGTTAAGTGAGTTAACTGTACTGTTAACAGGTGTAAGGCTGACGACTGGTTAACAGTTTCAGCACTACCGCTGTCACAGAAATCCCAACATTTAACTGAGATACTGCTGTGGTAATGGCGGCAATTGCCGTATTCGGATGACAATTTTTGTCACATTATGCCTTTTAACGTTAAGCGTCGTGGTAAAAACGTTAAAATATAATAATATGACGTAATGCTAAGCTGAGTATGCAGACTAAGAGGATGTTCGTTATGAGCGCCGTAAACAAACAACAAAATTCAGATCTGGTCTGGGACCTGGAGAAAATCCACCAGCACCAGCGCGCTATGAATTTCGTTAAGCAGTTTGAAAACCGCTTCTGCGTATTCTCCGGCTCCGTACGTCAGCTGTATACCAACTACAGTATTTTCTTCCCCGAAGAAGCCAACCGTCAGATGGTTATTCTGCCCGACCCTTACGCCTTCCACGATACCTTCAGCCATCTGAATCCGGATGCGGTACAGTCAACCGGTCTGCATGTTATCCCTGGCAATCTGATCGGTAAAACCGGTTTGTATCTGGTGATCTCACATAAGGATAAAAACGTGCGCTCGGTACCGATTCCTTTTCAGGAAGGTATCCGCCAGATTCTGCGCCGTTCCAATACCGAAGATCCATTCCTGCCGGTACTGATGAAAGGCGACCTGCGTGAATTCAATGATCAGATGCCTTGTCTGCACCTGAACCGTCTGCGCCTGAAAGAGCTGACTTCGCTGTCCGGCCTTGAGCGCGAAGGTATCCGCACCATCATTACTGACAAGCTGATGAAACTGTATCAGGAATCATCAGCCCTGAACCTGGCCTGATTTCCAGGCCAGATCTTAACGCCCTGCAAAGGTCTCCCGTACCACTAGCCTTCGGCACGATAATAACGGCGGATCAGGCGACTTAACCCCTTACGCCAGGCTTTCGGCTTGATGCCAAAGGTGTGAAACAGCAGCGTATTATCGGTAACCGGCGCCCAGACCGCCGGCATCAAGCCGCCTTCCTGTGATTTCAGCTCCACGCCACTGAGATTTTCATACTGACCGGCTTCCGCCAGCAGCGCCTCTGCGAAGGCATATGAAGAGATCGGTTCCACACCACAAAAATGATAGGTACCCCATAAATCGTCGCTGCAGGCTGCCTGTTTAAGCATCGCCAGAATCACTTCGGCAATATCATCAGCAGGCGTCGGACTGAACTTACGCTGCATATCGAGGCTGAGGGAATGCTCATCACGGATAGCCGTCAGCAGGCGGTTGGCAAAATCGTCAGCCATCAGCGAAAACCCCTGGCCAATGCGCAGGATCAGATGACGACGGTTATTACGGGTCAAGGCTTCCAGAGCCAGTAAATCCAGCGCCAGTGGATGATCGGCATAATCCTCATCACTTTCCTGGTAGACAGCATCCGCGCGGGCACGGAAAACAGCGCTGGAGGACAGCAATACCACCGGGACATCCTGCTCTTCCGCCTGTTCCAGCCAGAAAGGAACATGCGCATAGTCATCCGGATGGAACAGTGATGGCACCAGTACAAAAAAAGGTTTGCCAACGGCCGCCATAGCCAAACGCTCACGGCTTTCCAGGCCAAAGCCTTTATACATAAGATCCTGAGAAGCCAGACTGCGGGTAAGAAAGTGTCCCACCGGGCGGTTAGCGCCGATGATAAAGCTGTGAAAACTGCTGATAGCCAAGACTCCGGGTCTCCTGTGCGCTGGGGCCAGACTGAGGGCCACTGATATTACAGCCTGCATAATACCCTGCCGCCGGGCCAATCACGACGTGCATTTGTACGACCCGTCTATACTCAGGGGATATTGCTGCCTGTTGTACTTATGTCTTTATATTATCGTTTGTTCATACTCGCACTGTTTCTGTTCGGCGGTGCTTTTGCGACTGCCCGTTATGCGGGCGGCGAAACGGATGCTCCTGCCCCGCTGATGGCTCAGGTTTACCAGGCTGCAGAGTTCTCCAGCCTGCAACAGGTTGTGGGCTTAAACGACGATATGTGGCGGGACATGCCGGCTGCCAGCATCAACCTTGGCTTCAGCGATGACCACGTCTGGGTACGGATGCCACTGAGTCAGCTGCCCTTTGATTATCAGCGGCAACCCTGGATTCTGGAACTGGGATATCCACTGCTCGACCATATCGAGCTTTATATTATGCACGGTGATGTTGTACTGCTGCACACCGATGCCGGCAACGACCTGCCCTATTCTTCCCGCCCTCTGGCTGTGCCCGAATTCGCCTTTCCAGTGCCGCCACTCAGCCAGGCACAATGGTTGTATCTGTACGTGCATTCGGAGTCATCGGTGCAGATTCCCATCCGCACCTTTCCAGAACAGAACTATTGGCAGCAACGGGTCGGCGAAGTTACCTTTGACGCCGCATTTCACGCAATCCTGTTCAGTATGCTGACCTATAACCTGCTGATTTTTTTACTGAGCCGCGATCTGATTTTTTTCCTGTATTCGCTCAGCATCGGCGCCTTTGCCATGATGATGGCCGCTCTGCATGGCTGGACTTATGCGTTACTGTGGCCAGAATCTCCACACCTGAACGACCTGGCGATTCTGCTCAGCCTCGCCCTGTCTGAGGCCTTTCTTGCACTGTTCGGGGTTTCATTCCTGCGCCTGCGTAAACTGCATCCCCGTGCTTTTATGCTGTACAGCAGCTACGTCGTCAGTGCCCTAGTCTTTGCCGTACTGGCCTTCTATCTGCCGTATCACACCATGATTCGTTTGCTTACAGGTCAGGCTGTGCTGATGAGTCTGTCAGCGCTGGCATTGGGCCAACTGCTCTGGTGGCAAACCCGTTCACGGGATGTGTTCCTGTTTTTCCTTGCCGCCTTCTCACTGCTGATTGGCCTCTTCCTGTATGCAATGCAGAAGTTTGGTGTCATTCCAGTCAATGTCGTTACCGAACATGCCGCCGAGCTGGGCAGCATCATATTGGTTGTACTGCTGGCACTGAGCATGGCCGAGCGCCATAACCGCGAACGTCAGGCACGGTTAGCAGCTCAGGATGTCATCATCAACATGCAGCGCGAAGCCAATGCAGTGCTGGATCAGAAGGTCCGTGAGCGTACAGAAGATCTGGAGCTGCTGAACCAGCGCCTGCGGGAAGAATCCACCACCGATGCCCTGACCCGGGTACGTAACCGGCGTTACTTCGATCAGCGTTTCTATACCCTGTATCAGGATGCCTTCAGACAACAAACGCCACTCGCATTACTATTGATTGATATTGACCACTTCAAGCAATTTAACGATACCCATGGTCATCAGCTGGGCGATACGGTACTGCAAAAGGTTGCACAAACCATGCAGCAGGCCATCAAGCGTCCACAGGACAGCGTTTATCGTTACGGCGGGGAAGAATTTGCAATTTTACTGCCCAACACGGATGAAAGCGGAGCCATACAGGTCGCCGAGCTGGTACGCCAGCGCATTGAGCGCCTGCGTCTTGAACACGAAGGGCAAATACTCAGCCTGACCGTCAGTGTCGGCCTGTGCGCGGCAATCCCTCCCCTGCGTGATCAGCAGGAGGTACTTTACCAACAGGCTGATAAAGCGCTGTATCTGGCCAAAGATCAGGGCAGGAACCGCAGCTGCGCACTGCCTTTATCCATTCCCGATAGCCAACAGCAAAGCCGCTGAACATTGCTGTTATTAATCTCAGAGCCAGCCGTATTCCTATCCTGAACCGACTCCTGTCTCTGCAGTACGGGATTGTCAGACAAAATTTCAGTTTGGCAATCACCCGGCATTTATGTACCTTAGTCCCGATATTGAATTGCTAATAAAAAGACCAATATTGGATGGAGACGAACATGAAACGCCAACCCCTTGCTAAAACCATCGCAACAGCCTGCGCCGGTTTGGGTACTCTGCTGGCCATCAGCCCGGTATTCGCCCAGGGCTACTATGTCGACGAACAATCCGCCCTGCGCCTGGGAGATGCTTTCTCCGGTGGTGCAGCCTCAGCCAGCGATGCTTCTGCCGCTTACTACAGCCCGGCGGCTATGCTGCTGGTACGTGACGAGCTGGCCATCAACCTGGCGGCTATTTCTGTACGCTCAGAACTGAAAGGCAGTGCTGAAACCGGCGACGGCAGCATCCCGATTAACGGTGAAGATGCCGAAGCGGATAACCTCGATTTTCTGCCAACCTTGTATTTTGTCCGTAGTCTGAGCGAAGGCTTCTCTGCCGGTGCTTTTATTAACGCTCCATACGCTACCGGCACCGACTTCGGTGATGACTCCATCGCCCGTTATCAGACAACTGAAAGCGAAATCACCGGTATCGACGCAGGCCTGTCACTGGCCTTCCGTGTACACGAAAAAGTCAGCATTGGCGGCAGTATTATTGCTCAGTATATGAATGCCAAAACGGCCCTGGCGGTCAATACTGCAGCCCTGTGTTTAGGTGGGCTTGATGCCTCCACCTGCAATAGCCTGGGCATTAACCCTGCGGAGCTGGGCAACAATACCTACGACGGCAGCTTCGTGATGGAAGGCCACAACACAGCCTTCGGTTTCAGCCTGGGTACTCTGGTTGAGTTCACCCCCAACAGTCGTCTGGGTCTGAACTACCGCACCCGTATCGCCCATGAGCTGACCGGCAGTGCAACGGTGGAATTCCCGGCCGCCGCTTCAGGCTTCACCGGTCTGGCCGGCCTTGAGAACACCAAAGCCGATGGCCGTGTACAGTTTGTCACGCCAGAAAGTGCCAACATCAGTTACTTCCACCAGCTCGGCGACCTGTCGCTGCAGGCGGATGCCTCCTGGACCAAGTGGTCGCGCTTCGACAAGCTGCAGGTGGAAAGCAACAACAGTACCGTCGCAGCTCTGGCCGCTGAACCACAGGTTTACGACTGGAGTGAGTCCCAGCGCTTTGCTCTGGGGGCTAACTACAAACTGAGCCCACAGCTGACGCTGCGTGGTGGTTTTGCTCTGGATATGACGCCGATCGACAAAGACAAAACCAAGATCGATTTTGCCTTTGATGATTACAAAGCCATCTCTCTGGGTATGAGCTACGGACTGACCGAAGCCATGACTCTGGACGTGGGCTATCAGCACACCCTGACGCAGAAGCGTGATATTGATCAGAACGATCTGCTGACGGCGGGTGCCCGCCTGCACGGTGAAGTCACAACCGAAGTGAACTCCTTCGCCGCCGGTCTGCGCTGGGCACTGTAAGCCTGGGCTGCTGCAACCTGAAAGCGGGCGCCTGGCGCCCGTTTTTTTATTCTGCCCATACTGCGGCTTGGGCCTGTCGGCATCCTTGGTTATGCTGAGCATTCACCACTACCCGCCGACAGCGAAACCATCATGTCACTCTCTGCTCTGTTACACAGCCTGCTGCTGCAGCCGGTTGCCAATGATAATGGCCTGATCCTGCCCTTCCGCACACGCATGCCACAAAGCCTGCGCCGGGTGCCTTTTGCCGAGCCTTGTCTGATGCTGATACTGCAGGGCGAAAAACAACTGCAACCGGCTCCCGGCCAGTCGCTGAATCTGCCTGCCGGACAAATGCTGCTGATTCCGGCCGGCTGTGAGCTTACCTTTACCAATCAGCCCGACGAGCATTGCCGGTATCTGGCCTGGGTGATCAGCCTGCCGGCGGATGACTTACTGCCACTGGGACGCGGTCCGGTGCGCCGTGAGTTACAGCATTTCAGCTCAGACCCGCTATTGCTGACCCTGATGCAACAGTGGCTGCAGATACAGCCGCAATTGTCTGACCCACAACAACTGCTGCAGGCGCGGCGTCGTGAAATCACTCTGCGTTTGCTTGAGCTGGGCTACAGTGCAGAACTGCGCAGTGGTCTGCAGCAACATTTCAGCCGCCGCGTACAGGCTGTGGTCAGTGAAGACCTGAGCCACGACTGGCAAATAAGCGATGTTTGCCAGCGTCTGGCTGTCAGTGAATCGACCCTCAGACGTAAGCTGTCCGACGAGCAGCACAGCTTCCGCGATCTGCTCAGCCAGCTGCGGCTGGTGCAGGGCCTGAACCTGCTGCAAACCAGCAGCCTCAGTGTCCAGCAGGTCGCTGACGCCTGTGGCTACCGCTCGGCATCGCGTTTCAGTGAACGCTTCCGTGAACGCTTTGGCACCAGCCCGGCCGAGTTGCGCCATAGCCAGACGGCTGACACTATGATCCGGCAAACGACGGTTTCAGGCTCAACCTTGACCGTTTGAGGCGAACCACAGCCTCACCTCTGACGTAAGCTGTGAAACATCCAAACAGACTCAAAGGAGATTACGATGAAGCCGATATTAATACTGCTGTCCGCCG
Source organism: Thalassolituus sp. ST750PaO-4 (assembly GCF_020320405.1). NCBI lineage: Bacteria > Pseudomonadati > Pseudomonadota > Gammaproteobacteria > Oceanospirillales > Oceanospirillaceae > Thalassolituus > Thalassolituus sp. ST750PaO-4. The sequence goes on along the minus strand of NZ_JABVCB010000013.1, from coordinate 449,859 downwards.
CCACTCTGTGGAGCCAGGGCGCTCTGGCCGAATTCCGGGTACAGAGCAGCGATATCAGCAACGGCACGCCGATGCCCAAAGCACAGGAGTTCAATGGTTTTGGTTGCGAAGGCGGCAATCTGTCGCCACAGCTGAGCTGGAGCGGAGCCCCGGAGGGCACCAAAAGTTTTGCCATCACAGCCTATGATCCGGATGCCCCAACCGGCAGCGGCTGGTGGCACTGGCTGGCGTTTAATATTCCGGCGGATATCACCAGTCTGAAAACCGGTGCCAGTGGCAATACCATGCCAGAAGGCAGCACCGAAAGCCGTACCGATTACGGCGTCCCTGGTTTTGGTGGAGCCTGCCCGCCCAAAGGCGATAAAGCTCACCGTTATCAATTTACAGTATTTGCTTTAAACACAGACAAGCTGGATCTGGCACCAGGCAGCTCCGGTGCACTGGTTGGTTATTACCTTAATGGCCATGCGCTGGCTAAAACCACGCTGGAAGCGCTGTACCAGCGTCCGTAAGCGCACACAACCTGCCGCTGAGCGGCGGCAGGTTCACAGCTGTTTTCAATGAGCCAGCGATAAACGGGCGATTTCATTGCGGTTACGCAAAGCATCCTCTTTGCTGCTGAACAGCTGCACATCGTTCAGGGTAATTAACAGCACAAAGCCGCCCGCCAGCCCGACATAACCGGCGCGGTGCTCCAGCACAAAGCCGCCGTTTTCTGCGGCCAGGGTACATGGCAAAGTCACACTGGCAATCAGACCATTCCCCAGAGCATCCCCCACGGCTTCGAACGAACGATACAAAGCCAGGGCATCCGCACCGATAGCGAGCACCGTACCATTCTGCAAGCCAGCCAAATCCACAGGCACTCCCGATGGCAACTGGCGCTGTTCCGTACGGACAATCAGATCCGAGGTATTTTCAATCAACATCACACTCTCCGGCAGCCAGTGAACAAGGGGGCAATTATACACATCCTGATACGCCGGAACCTTCTCTGCGATCTCCGCCAGCAGCGACACAATCCCTTGCGCAAAACGATCAGGCAGATCCTAAAAAGTAATCTAACATTAAGTTCTCACCTTTCCCGCCCAGCCATTCTATTAATACCAATCTGCGGCCTGGACGGTTCATTACTTCAGAGAAAACGGAGAACACGATGTTAAGAAATATGCGCGTTGCCAAACGTGCAATGCTTTTCTTCGGCCTTCTGGGCCTTATCACCCTTGCACTCGGTCTGTTTGCCACCCAACAACTCAGCCAGCTGAACAACAGCATCAACATGCTGGGTAAGGTAAGCCTGCCCAAGGTTGAAGGGATCGGCGAGATGCGCCGCGATTTCCTCTACACCCGTCTGTATGCCGTCAACCTGGTCAACAGCCAGACGAAAGAGCAAAGCGACCAGTTCAGCCGCCGTCTGGCCGAAGTAACCACAAGCTATAAAGCCGCCGAAGCGGATATGAAAGGCCGTGCAGATACGCCCGAAGCCAGACAAAAATTAGACGGCATCATCGCTGATAAAAACGAATACGATCAGCGCCTGCAGCAGCTGCTGGGTCTGGTTGCCAAGGGTGATATGGAAGCCGTGCAGCGCTTGCGCGTACAGCATATTGATGCCCTGAGTATCGGCATTACCGAAGCACTGAACGATCTTGCCCGCTACGAAGGTGAGGTAGCCAACCACGCTGTAACCAATGCAGCCACAACTTACAGCACGTCCAGCATGGCCATTTATATTGCTATTGGTGTGGCGTTGCTGGCGGTGATTATTCTCGCCAGCCTGTTCAGCCAGAGCATTGTTACCCCACTGGAAAACGCCGTCAGTGCGGCACAGCGCATCGCCAGTGGCGATCTGAGCCACCGCATCAGCGACCATGGGAGTGACGAAGCCGCAGACATGATGGCCGCCATGCATCAGATGCAGGAACAACTGCGCAACACGCTGAACCATATCGCCGATTCTTCACAGCAGTTATCCACCACCTCAGAAGAACTCAGTGTAGTGACTAACGAATCCAGTGAAATCGTCCACCAGCAGAGCGCTCAGCTGGAGCAGGCAGCCACAGCCGTTAACGAACTGACCGTAGCCGTGGATGAAGTGGCAAACAGTGCCAGTACCACGTCATCCAATTCCGAACAGGTCAATGACAAGGCTCGCCAGGGGCAGAACACGCTGGATGAAACCATCCGCACCATTGATCAGCTGGCGGGTGAGATCAGCAATACCGCTGATGGCATTTCGGCACTGGCAGGTAACGTAAAAGATATTGGCCAAGTGATTGATGTTATCCGCGCCATCGCTGAACAGACTAATTTGCTGGCACTGAATGCCGCCATTGAAGCAGCCCGTGCCGGAGAGTCAGGCCGGGGCTTTGCTGTGGTCGCTGATGAAGTCCGGGCTCTGGCGCACCGTACTCAGGAATCCACCAAAGAAATCGAACGAATGATCCAGACGGTACAGACTGCCACCGATGCTGCGGTCGTTAATATGGAAAACAGCAACCGCTGGGCCATGAATACACTGAAAATGGCCAACGAAGCAGGAACATCATTAGGAGAAATTACCGGCCTGATCAGCAACATCAACGAGCAGAATCTGAACATTGCCAGCGCAGCCGAAGAACAGGCAATGGTTGCCCGTGAAGTGGATAAGAATCTGGTCGCTATCCGTGATTTGTCGTTCCAGACATCGGCCGGTGCCAACCAGACCCATGCATCCAGTCAGGAGCTGGCGCGGCTGGCGGAACAGCTTAACGCGCTGCTGTTAAAGTTCAGGCTGTAGCCCTGATCCTGACCCTGTCCGCTTAAAACAGCTCAATATCATCGCCGTCAGGCTCATTCTGGCGGCGACGATCATTCTCTTCGGCCAGCACCAGATCCTTCAGATCCCGTAATTCATCATCATTCAGCGCGGTAATATCCAGCTTCTGAAAGGTGCGTTTCAGCACGTTGTACGCCTGAAAGCACTGTTGATGGGCCGGTCCCTTCAGCGGAACCGTCAATCCACCCAGACCAAAGACCGGTTTATTACAGAACACACAATTGAGCGACATGACCTTTCCCTGAAAAATGCTGAAACACATGCCAGAGGCATCTGTTTCAGCCTAGCCCAGTCTGCGCCGGGCTAAACGTCGGTCTTGTAGTTTATTGTAGTGATAGGCAGGCAGAACAATAGGCCTCAGTCGCTGCTGCCCAGCCACTGTTCTGTCTGATTTCCTGCCTTATCTTCCGCCAGCAGCTGCCAGCGTTCGCTGTTTGCTTTAAGCGCACAGGGCACGCGGAAGTGGCCGGTGTAAATAATCTCACCTTCGCAGATATCTCCGGCCGGGCTTTGCAACCAGATACGCGCCAGCCCCATACCGTCGTCATAAGCCATGCCCTGCACCAGAGTTGGCTCCGTCGCAGACCAGCGCACATAGTCGAGAACCGGAGGCTCGTGGTCAGGGAAGCTGGTCGCAGACCATTCGTCTGTACCTTCCTGCTGCTCGACGGTGTTGGCATAGCCATCACCGTCGCGGTCCGGATCGCGGTTATCGCCGATGCCATCGCCGTCCAGATCCGCCCATTCTCGGCGGTCATCCGGGAAAACATCGGCCTCGTTAAGATGACCATCGCCATCCCGGTCATCGTCCAGCGCATCGGGAATGCCATCGCGGTCAAGATCGGCCGGCGTGCTGCGTGCATCGTGCGGATCGGTGTTCATCGCCACTTCGTAGTCGTTGCTGATGCCATCGCCGTCAATATCGTCGTCGCTGTTATCGCCAGTACCATCACCGTCCATATCGGCCCATTCGCTGACGTCACGCGGGAAAGCATCGGCGGCGTTAGCCACCTCATCGCCATCCATGTCGCTGTCGAGCACGTCGGGAATGCCATCATCGTCGAGATCAGCCGGTTTGCTTTGCCCATCACGCGGATCGAAGCCTAACTGCACTTCCCAGTCATTACGGATGCCGTCACCGTCAATATCGCTGTCGCTGTTATCGCCCGTGCCATCGCCATCCAGATCAGCCCATTCACGTGGGTTGCGCGGAAAGACATCCGCCTCGTTCAGATGGCCGTCACCGTCCATATCGTCATCGATGACATCCGGCAGACGGTCGCCATCAAGGTCGGCAGGCACCGAGGCAGCATCTGCCGGATCGGTACCGGCCAGCAATTCATGATCATTGCGGATACCATCACCATCGCGGTCCGGATCGCTGTTATCGCCGATGCCGTCGTTGTCGATATCGTTCCACTCCAGCGGGTCACGCGGGAAACGATCGATGGCATTGCCTAAGGTATCGCCATCAAGGTCGCTGTCGAGGGCATCGGGAATACCGTCGCCATCGAGGTCGAACGGCACACTGACCGCATCCATCGGGTTAAAGCCCAGCGTGCGTTCGTATTCGTTGTCGATGCCATCGTTATCCTGATCGGTATCGCTGTTATCGCCGACACCATCGCCGTCAAAGTCGGCCCACTCGCTGCGATCCAGCGGGAAAGCATCCAGTTCATTGGCAATGGCATCGCCATCGATATCGGCATCAACCACATCGGCAATACCGTCCTGATCCAGATCCGCCGGTTTGTTCCGCGGGTCAAGGTCATCGCTGCCGGCCTGTTGTTCAATGTCATTACTGAAGCCATCGTTATCACGATCAGGGTCGGCGTTATCTCCTATGCCATCGCCATCGGTATCACGCCATTCGTTTTTATCATCAGGGAAGGCGTCAAAACGGTTTTCGGTACCATCACCGTCGCGGTCGGTATCAAAGGTGTCCGGCATGGAGTCGTTGTCGGCGTCCGCCGGTTTGCTCGAAGCATCCAGCGGGTCGGTGCCCAGATGCATCTCAAACACATTGGGAATACCGTCGCCATCGGCGTCCACATCCTGATTATCCGGTACGCCATCACCATCGGTGTCCGCTGATTCACGCGCATCCTGCGGGTACAGATCCTGCGCATTGGCAACGCCATCGCCATCCATATCATCATCGAGTGTATCCGGAATGCCGTCGCGGTCGAGATCCGGCGGCACCGAGGCGCGGTCACGCGGGTCAGTACCGGCCCTGAGTTCCAGCTCGTTACTCACGCCATCGTTATCCAGATCAGGGTCGGCGTTATCGCCGATACCATCACCATCCAGGTCGGCCCATTCTTTGGCATTCAGCGGAAAGGCATCTTCGGCGTTATCAACACCGTCGTTGTCCATATCGGTATCGAGCAAATCCGGCCAGCCGTCACCGTCACGGTCAACCGGAGTCGAGCGGCTGTCGCGCGGGTCGTAATTCAGCTGTACTTCGAGGTCGTTACGGATGCCATCGTTATCAATATCGCGGTCGGCATTATCGCCAACACCATCGCGGTCGGTATCCAGCCATTCGCTGCCGTCCTGCGGGAAGTCATCCTTGCGGTTCACCACCCCATCGTTATCCCAGTCGTCGTCAATGGCATCCGGAATACCGTCATTATCCACATCGGTCTGGTCGGCAACGTCGGGGTCTGTACCCGCCGCCTGTTCCAGGAAGTTGGATACGCCATCGCCATCGCGGTCGGTATCGAGATGATCGGCAATACCGTCGTTATCGAGATCATTCAGTGCGGCAAGGCTGTGATTGCTGCCCAAGACCGCGCCGCATAAAACAGCCGCGCAGAGCATATGGCGCGCGCGCGCCTGACAGAAAGAACAGACCCGCACGAAAGAAGGTGAGAAAAGAGAATGCATAATTTATCTGCTGAGTATTATTTTTATTATTGTGCCGTGCTGGTCTCGCCCGGGGCTGCTTCAGTATCGCTGTCGGCGGTATTGTCGGCACTGCCTGCAGTGTCACGATCGGCCTGGGCATTCATGCTGTGACGGCAATGAATGCCACGGTTTTTCTGATCAACGAGAATGCCGGCCACTTCTTTACCATTATCCGGACGCAGCAACAGGTAACCACCAACGCAGAATGCTGTTTTACCAGAGTCTTTCTGGGAAATTTTCAGATCGCTTTCCGGCGTGATCGCCAGTAAGCGGAATTCATCCACCACCGCACTGTCCTGCTCGGACGGATGAGCAATGAAACCATAATATTCCAGCGCCAGCACGGCGACGACAATACCGGCAATAAAACCCAGGCCAATCCATTTCGGGTAATCCACTTCCTGTGCCTCTGGTTGTTGCTCGTTCATGCTTACTTCCCCAATCACTGATAATTAAACGTTCTGAAATGTATCCCGGTGGCCAGCGCACAGCGCGCACCGGTTTGCCGGATAATGCCACTACTGCGGCACGTTATCCTTGCCCCAGGCCGGCATCAGCTGCTGTTCGATGCCCAACTGGTTGAGAATACGCGCGACAATAAAATCGATTAAATCCTGAATGCTCTGCGGTTCATGATAAAAACCCGGACTGGCCGGCAGAATTACCGCGCCCATGCGCGTCAGCGTCAGCATATTCTGCAGGTGAATTTCTGAATACGGCGTCTCACGCGGCACCAGAATCAGCTTGCGCCGTTCTTTCAGCGCCACATCGGCGGCACGCTCAATCAGGTTATTACTGGCACCGGTAGCAATGGCTGACAACGTACCCGTGGAGCACGGACAGATCACCAGCGGGCCGGGCTGACCGGAACCTGAAGCCCAGGGCGCCATCCAGTCTTCGCGGCCAAACACCCGCAGCCGCGTATCATCCACCTGAAAATACTGTTGTAAAAAAGTTGCCTGAGCGGCGGGATTGCCCGGCAGGGCCAGCGGCGTTTCGGTGGCGAATACCAGCTGCGCGGCTTTCGACACAATCACATCCACCTGCGCGCCCGCAGCCAGCAAGACCTCAATAAGCCGCAACGCATACAGGCTGCCAGAGGCGCCGGTAATAGCGACACAAATGCGCGAGCTCATACACTGTCCTCACGCTGCTGCAGCGCTGCCAGCAATTTACGCGGCATACCGGCGAAGCTGCCGTTTGACATCACCACAATACGGTCACCGGGGCGGGCCGCGGCGACAACCGCGGAGATCAGCGCCTGATGATCGGTAAAACTCTGGCCGGCAATGCGGCTGGCGGCGGCCACCTCGGCCAGTGACCAGTCAATGTTGTCCGGCTGAAACCAGAACGCCAGATCCGCCGCATCAACCGACGCAGCCAGCTCGGATTTATGCACACCCAGTTTCATGGTATTCGAACGTGGCTCCAGTACCGCCAGAATGCGGCCCTGCGGATTTTCCTGCTGCAGACGCGCACGGGCACCTTCGAGCGTTGTGGTTATGGCCGTCGGATGGTGAGCAAAATCGTCGTAAACCTGAATGCCGGAAGTCTCGCCCACCAGCTCCATACGGCGCTTCACCGAAGCGAATTCACTCAGTGCGGCCGCAGCGATTGGCGGTGTAACGCCCATATGACGGGCGGCGAGCATGGCGGCGATGGCATTACTGACATTGTGTAAACCGGTGAGATTCCAGCGCACCTGAGCCGCCTGATCGCCGGCCCCGCTCTCTCCGCTCCCAGCAGCAACGTGACGCAGACTGAACACCGAGGCATCAGCTGCATCCAGACGCCATTGCCAGTCTGCGTCGTCCTGCTCACTGAAGCGTACTACCGGCGTCCAGCAGCCCTGCGCCAGCACCCGTTCCAGAGCTTCTTCACCGGCAGGCAGCACAATCTGCCCATTGGCCGGCACTGTACGCACCAGATGATGGAACTGGCGCTCAATGGCGGCCAGATCCGGGAAGATATCGGCGTGGTCAAATTCGAGGTTGTTCATAATCAGCGTACGTGGCTGGTAATGAACAAATTTGGAGCGTTTATCAAAAAACGCGGTGTCGTATTCGTCGGCTTCGATGACGAAAAACGGCGAATCACCGAGACGGGCTGACACCGAAAAATTCTGTGGCACACCACCGATCAGGAAGCCGGGTTTCATCCCGGCGTATTCGAGAATCCAGGCCAGCATGCTGCTGGTCGTGGTCTTGCCATGGGTACCGGATACCGCCGCTACCCAGCGACCGCGCAACACATACTGCCCCAGCCACTGCGGGCCGGACATATAAGGCAAACCGCGATCCAGTACATACTCAACCGAGGGATTACCGCGCGACATGGCGTTGCCGATAATCACCAGATCGGTGTCGGCGGGAATATTGGCCGGATCAAAGCCTTCGCTCAGGACAATGCCAGCGGCTTCGAGCTGATCGCTCATCGGAGGATAAACGCCGGCATCACTGCCGGAAACCTCGTGCCCGAGCTGTTTGGCCAGCTGTGCCAGAGAGCCCATAAAGGTGCCGCAAATACCGAGAATGTGCAGACGCATAGTTTCTGTCATGTCCAGATCAACCAGTCAGGCGGCTAGTGTACTGATAACGCTCTCTGCACCCAAGCACCGGGGACTTTTAACACGGATTAAAGGAGATAGGGCCTGAGAGAATGGCCTTTCCGGCGGAGCTGTTTATTCCATACCGGCAGATCCTCATCCGGCTTTTCCTGACAGCGGCGCTGAAATCCGCTGGCAATTAAGGTAGTATGCGCCGCAATTTGAACAGATTCCGACCTTTGGGGAAGACAAGATGCAGCGCTTACGGACTTTTTTAGACCACCACTGCGATGATCAGGCTCTGGTGGCCGTCATCGATGGACTGATGGTTGCCTGTAAAGATATCGCCTACCGTTTACATATGGGCTCTCTGGCCGGTGTTCTCGGCAGTGCAGAGCAGGAAAACGTACAGGGTGAGTGCCAGAAGAAGCTCGACGTCATCTCCAACGATCTGATCAAGTACTGCCTGAAAGGCATGCCGGAAGTCAAAGGCATGGCCAGTGAAGAAGAAGCCGACCCGGTGGCCTGCAACCCGGACGGTGAGCTGCTGGTACTGTTCGATCCGCTGGATGGTTCGTCTAATATCGATGTGAACGTCACCGTCGGCACCATCTTTTCCATTCTGAAAGCATCAGCCAATGACGATGCCACCCACGAAGCCACTTACCTGCAAAGCGGTAAACAGCAGGTTGCTGCCGGCTATGTTCTGTACGGCCCCTCTACTCTGCTGGTACTGACCACAGGTAACGGTACCCATACCTTTACCCTTGATCCGCGCGTTGGAGAATTCTTCCTTCAGCGCGAGAACGTTCAGATTCCGGTCACCACCAAAGAATTTGCGATCAATATGTCCAACCAGCGTTTCTGGCTGCCGCAAATGCAGAACTACGTGGCAGATCTGCTGGCTGGTGAAGAAGGTCCACTGGGCAAGCGTTACAATATGCGCTGGATCGCCTCGATGGTTGCCGAAATTCACCGCATCCTGACCCGTGGTGGTATTTTTATGTACCCTTACGACAGCCGTGAACCACAAAAGCCCGGTAAACTGCGTCTGATGTACGAAGGCAACCCGATGAGCATGCTGGTCGAGCAGGCTGGCGGTAAGGCATCGACCGCCTTTGAAGATATTATGGCGGTTGAGCCAACCAGTATTCACCAGCGCGTTTCGGTAGTAATGGGATCGGCCGATGAAGTGGAAACCGTTGTCCGTTACCACGCCTGATCTGAGCCAGACACAGACAGAAAAAAGCCCGCAATAGCGGGCTTTTTTATAGCTGCAATCCTCTGTTCAGCATTCCTGGCTGGTACGCTGCAGCCATTTATTAACCATCGCCTCTACCGTGGCAACTTTCAGCGGTTTGGCCAGATAATCATCCATTCCTGCTGCCCGGCATTTGTCCTGAATCTGATCAGTGGTATTGGCGGTGCAGGCGACGATTGGGGTGGTTAGTCCGGATTCGCGCAGGCGCCTGGTTGTTTCAAAACCGTCCAGCCCGGGCATCTGGCAATCCATCAGAATCAGATCAAACTGCTGGGTTTTTACCCGTTCCAGCGATTCCTCCCCGGAGCTGACTTTGTTGATCTGCATCTGCGGGCAGACTTTCAGCAGCATTTTTTCCGCCACTTTGGAATTAACCGGGTTATCTTCCACGATCAGGGTGCGTAAGCCATGGGCTACTCCCTGAGGTTCAACGGCTTCACTCTCTGGCGAGTGCCCCAGAGGAAAATCCACCAACACCCGGGTGCCGCCGTTAATGCCATCGCTGATTTCTATATGGCCACCGAGAATCCGGCTGATATGGTGAGTAATAGTCAGGCCAAGACCGACACCAGCATGGCGCCGGTTAAAAGAAGAGTTAACCTGGGCAAACGCTTCCAGCACGCGCTGTTTATGATCTTCAGGAATACCAATACCGGTGTCTGTAACACTAATGCTGAGCCAGTCATGGTTATTATTTTTAACCAGTTGCAACTGCACAACGACCATACCACTGTCAGTAAACTTAATGGCGTTATCAACCAGATGGCGCACAACCTGGCGCACCAGCGAAGGATCAAAGCGAATTGCATTCCGCTGTAACTCGGTGTCGTAATCAACCACCAGCGACAGCTCTTTATCCAGTGCACGATGTGAAAAATCCTGAATCAGGTTATTCAGCACATCAGGTAGTTTCTGCTCTTTAAATACTACCGGAAGTTTATTTTTCTCGGTGTCGACCACCACCAGAACATCTTCCAGCAGTTGCGTCAGGTGCGTCAGCGATTGATCGGCTGTACGTTTATAGTCATTAAACTCTTCCCGGCTGATATCCTGATCCAGCAGCTGCAGCATACCGATAGCACCATTTAATGGCGTGCGTAATTCATGGCTCATCATTGCCAGAAACTCACTCTTCGCCCGACTTGCCTGCTGGGTTTTCTGCTGTTCGCTCATCAGTTGCCGGGTATAGCTTTGCTGATCTTTTTCGGCCTGTTGCAGTGACTGTGCTAACTGGTTGGCATTCACCTGAAGATGGCCGATTTCAGCACCGTCATCAACTTTTATACGCTCATTGGAATTGCCATTAGCCAGTCTGGCAATAAACAGTGACAGTTTTTCCAGAGAAGGAATGATCGACAGAGAGGCAGCACGGCCGATGAAAAAAGCCAACAACACAACGCCAAGCCCGACCAGTAATGACTGACGCAGAATGGATATTTCGCGGTCACGGGTAAAGGTGTCTGCCATACCCAGACGGATATAGCCCAGTGTTTTAGCCTCGGTAGAGCCATCACCAAATTCAGAAAACTCATCCAGACTCTGCACCTGACGCACAATGTCATAGCGCAGATAACGGATATCTTCTGCAGGTACTTCAGCAAACCGTTCTGTCTGATTATCCAGCAACACCCGCCCGGCAGCGTCGTGAATCCGGATCGAGACAATCGCCGGTTGTGATAATGCGGCGTGCACCAAAGGGAAGAGTAATTCGTAATTGCCGGAAATGATCGGGTATTCCGCCGTAACACCGATATTCTCCAACACGATACGGGCAATACTCTGATTTTCTTTGCGGATATCCGACCAGCGGTTAACCATGTGATAAGTGGTTAACAGCAGAACAACAATGAGAGCCGGCACGGTCCCTACCAGCAGGATTCTCCGCCGGATTGACCACTGCCTGAGACTCATCAGTGCTCCCTCTCATCTTTTGTCAGTTGCGACGCCAGAGATTCTGCATCGGGCAGCAGCAGATTCAGGGAGCGGCCAACCTGCTGGTTATAACGGACCTTAAAGTAGGGATTATAATCTGCTTCAGGCCATACATGTTCTTTCAGGCCGGTCAGAAGCATTTCACTGAGGCGATGTGCAACATCATCAATATCGCTGTATGTCGTCGCCAGAGCCCCAGCCTTGATATAGGCACTGGAGGGACCGATTAAGGGTTTATTCTGCCGGTAAGCCGTAATCAGAATATTTTTGATATTGGTCGAGCTGTACAGTTCGGTATCGTACGTACCAATTAATGCGTGGCTGTTTTTTAACAGATCCAGCAAAGCACGATTAAGATTCTCGTATTGATCAACGAAGTACGGTGTAACCAGTGATTGCTGTAAAGGCAGCGAGGATAGCCCGGAGTTTTTCCACTCCGATTTATCCTGCATCAGAACCCCCAGCGGGCGATCTGCACCAAGAATACTTTTAGCCAGAGCGATCTGTCGCTTCAGCGGAGGTTCGAGGTACAACGCGGAAGCCAGCTTCGAACTGATGGCTGCAACCGCATCACGGCTGACAAACACTGCAACCGCAGGAGGGCTTTCAGCAAAAGACCAGGCTTCCAGAGCCTGAGGCCCCACCAGAACAACCGCAGCATAAGATTGCCAGCCAGTGGGCGGCGGATTATTCAGCAGACGTAATTCCGCTGTAATATCCAGACGCTCAGCCGTTTTTTGCAGTAACTGTTCAACGGAGGGCAGCTTCTCATGAACAACAAATGCAATCTGGGTATTGTCAGCCTGTACAGGAAGCGCCAGCAAACATGTGAGTAAACATGCCGCAAGCCAGCGATAAAGGTTGTGTGCATCCTTGCAACAGAAATCCATTAAAAATCGAGCCCTACCTGAAAGTAATACAAGTCGCGGGTTGAATAACGCTGATCGGCATAAGTCAGGGAATTATCATCGATCAGATGCTGTACAAAAAAACCGGCCCACGGATGATAACTCCCGATCGACCATGTTTTTCTGGTGTTAATTTCATAACGCCGATAACGTCTTTTTCCTCCATAGGCATCCAGCCAGAAATGCGAAGCGGTAAGACTCCAGTCTTCCCCCTGATGATGCCAGCTCATCACCAGATTATCTTTCGCAGTCTGCCGCAGCTCGACCACCGACAGTGATTGACGCTCTTCTTCTGTCAGTTCGGAGGTATCGCCAAGAGTTACATCCGCATCAATATAAGCTGCTGTCATCCAGAACCAGTTATGGCTGTCAGCCTGCCATTGTAACTGCATTTCGGCGCCATTGACATTCATCTTAGTATCCGACTCTACCGATAAAGACTTCAGGGCAATATTGTCAGAAATAAGCTGTGTGAGTTTATCCTGATAGACTTTGACATCCATCTCCAGATTAAGGTCAGAAAATTTTCCGTAATAGCCAATTTCGGTACTGGCAATTTTTTCATGCTTAAGATCATGTGAGTCGGGGGTCTGATTCACATAAAGCCGGCTACTACCGAGGTTCAGATAATTCGCAGTCAACCCAGAAACACGGATCGAATACTCCGGGTCCTGCTCCAGCAAATCTGGTGAACGTACTGCTTCGGAATACACCAGACGAATACTGTGTTGTGGTGCCAGTAATAAATTCAGTGCAACACGCGGTGAGAATGCGTTGTCGTTGGTATCTTCCATTTCGTACATACCGCCGGCATTCAGCAGCAAGTATGACGTCATCCGCCATTCAGCATTGGCAAACAAACGGTAGGTATCGTTATGCACTTTACCGTTAAAATAGGTTTCTGAATCGACCTGATCACGACGGAAACTGGCGCCGGAAACGGTACGGAAGGTGTCGCTCCACTGCACAGTGTCCTGCCATTCGATATCGTAGCGCTCTTCACGCATTTCCCGCCGGGTATCGCCACAGGTAATGTCCTTCAGCTGAGAAAAATCATTGCCGTTAAAGCCATTCTGGTAAATATCTCCGGCACTGTTCAGCTGTTCCTGAGTAATATCCAGATCTTCCGGGGAAAAACCCAGTTCCTTTATAAAAGACTTCTTGATTAGAGCATTGTCGCCCAATGTTTGCTTGAGAGCCTGAGGTGTCAGCAAACCACTTCCCATTCCGGCATAAAGTTCCTGTATATCAGGGATGCTATTGCTATTACTGTCTTCTGGACGATCTGCCAGATAACTCAGCAGCACGACAGCATTCGCCCACTGCGGGTTATTCTGATACAGCGCGAATAATCCCGGATCGAGCGATATCGTAGGCAGGCAAGCCGCGCTCAGCTGCTTGCGGTTATCGACCTGCCAGTAGGCCTGCAGGTGAGAGCTGTGATCGGTGCTGAATTCTTTGCGCAACCGGGTCCACAAATAACCTTGCCGGGTTTCCTGATCCGGAGGGTCCAGTTCAGAAGATTCGCGGCGGATATCGGTATGCCCCTGCTTCAGTGATGCCTGCATATTCAGCTGCGTCGTGCTGTCTACCGGCCGGTTGAAATAGGCGGTTATAAAGCCGTGACGTTTACTGTCACGGTAGTCATCATCACCATTACGGGCATCACGTCCGTCATAACCATCATCGGCACGAATCTGCGCGGAAATACGGTAGCTGTTCTGATTACTCTCCCCCGAGTAGCTGACAAAAGCATCGTCCACGCCATTATTACCGTTGCGGTAGCGCACACGGGTACCCAGGGTATCTCCCGGATGCTTAGTGACGATATTGATCACACCCAAAAAGGAGTTTGCACCGTAACTGGCCGCGTTCGGGCCACGGGTGACCTCAATACGCAGAATATCCTCCATGGCTACCGGAATATCATCCCAGACAACCGAGGCAATCCCCGCTTTGAAGACCGAGCGACCATCCACCAGCACCTGCAGACGACGCATAATGCTGGGGTTAGAGGCGTGATAGGCGATGGATGCATTATTCTCATCATCGCCATGGCCCATGCTCATGCCCGGCACAAAGCGCATCAGCTCCGGCAGAGTACGGACGCCCCAGGCCGCAATCTGGGCGGCCTCAATTACCGTAACACTGGCGGGCACCTCTGCACGCGGTTGCTTAAGGCGGGATGCGGTCAGCACCACCGGTATATCGTCATCCAGGACAAAAGGCGCATCCAGCTCAAAATCGTCGTACTCATCCGCCAGCAGTGCATCTGACACAAGCAGCGCACCACACAGACTGATAATTCTTGAAATTTTTGACATGGTTATTTGGGTCATTCCACACACCAGAAATCCCGGCAAGCACTTGGCAGCTACAGGTCCCATCGGCCAAAACCGGCATCGGACCGTACATCTGGGGTAACAGAAACAGGCACGGGCTTATTTCAGAAGCTTTAAGGGAGTTTAGGCGCCAGAGTCTCATCGGTAAACGTCGGACGCGCTTTATACTTATGGCAGACTGACAGAGCAAGGCCCAGCCGATATAATCCGCGCATTCTGTTCATTAACCCCTGGGAAACTCCTATGAGCTACAACTCCATTCCGGCCGGTAAAGACCTGCCTAACGATTTCTACGTTGTTATCGAAATTCCGGCCAACCACGCGCCGATCAAATATGAAATCGATAAAGACATGGACTGCCTGCTGGTTGACCGTTTCATGGCCACCCCTATGTTTTATCCGGCCAACTACGGTTACATCCCAAACACACTGGCCGACGACGGTGACCCACTGGATGTACTGGTGATCACTCCTTACCCGGTACAGCCAGGTTCTGTTATCCGTGCCCGTGCGGTTGGCGTACTGAACATGGAAGACGAAGCCGGTGGCGATGCCAAGCTGGTTGCGGTTCCACACCAGAAGCTGACTCAGATCTACAACGATGTGAATGACATCGACGATGTTCCGCAGCTGCTGCGTGACCAGATTTCTCACTTCTTTGAAAACTACAAAGATCTGGAAAAAGGCAAGTGGGTTAAGGTTCAGGGCTGGGGCAACGCTGAGGAAGCCCGCGGCATGATCGTTAAAGCTGCAGAAGCTACCAAATAAGCGCTATCGCACTTATTCACAACCATAAAAAAGGGAGCCAGGCTCCCTTTTTTATATTTTTGCTCGCGTCTTACTGAGTACTGACGGCTCAACCGCCCTGGGCACGCAGCTCAGCAAGTGCCTGCTCCGCTTTAAGAGCACGCTCTTCAAACTCCACCTGAGCCGTTACATCTTTCTGAATACCGATGTAATAGGTCAGCTGATCTTCGCTGTTATAAACCGGAGAGATACTCAGCTCGTTCCAGAACAGGCTGCCATCCTTGCGGTAGTTGCGCAGAACAACACGCGAACTTTTACCATCACTGATTGCGCTGCGGATAGCCGTAAGCCCCTCCTGATCACGGTCACCGGCCTGCAGAAAGCGGCAATCCTGATAAAGAATTTCATCCGCACGGTAGCCGGTAAGGCGCTCAAACGCTTTATTTACATAAATCAGAATATTGTCATCGCCTTCCTGCTCTGCAATCACAATACCGTCGTTGGATGCATCAACGGCCTTCTTCAACAATTCCAGACTGATAGGGCCTTGCTCGTCGTTCAGGTCATTGACCATGGTTGCCTCCATTTTTTAGTCCGCCCAAGGTAATTTCCAGGCCGCCTGCGGTCAAGTAGGCGCTTTATTGCATTGCTCTTTTTTACTTTGTGTATAAGTACTTATAGAATCTGAACAACTTTGCACAGCCACACTCCGGCACGCTACAACCCCGGAATCAGTAACACCAGAGCCAGCGGAGAACCACCGGCGATGTCAAACCCCGCAAGCGATTCACAAATGGCCTATTACCCGATCCGGATCGTCTCCAGTGAGACCGGAGTCAACGCCATCACTCTGCGTGCCTGGGAACGGCGCTATGGTCTGATTACACCCAAACGCACAGCGAAAGGACACCGTCTCTACACAGAGCAGGATATCCGCCTAATCCGTCAGGTCGTAGCCCTGCTCAACCGCGGCATCCCCATCTCCCAGGCTCAGGCCATGATCAATAATGGCGAAGAGCTGCCTGAAGCACCAATCAGCACGCCGGCCAGACCTTCACAGTGGCAGCACTACCGCGAGCGGCTGCATAAGTCCGTACAGGATTTTGACGATCAACAGGTAGCTGACTTATTCCACGAAGTTGGCCAGTTCTTTCCCGTTGATGTGGCGATGCGTTTCCTGTTTATACCGCTGTATCACCATCTGCGCGACAACAGCAGCCAGACACTGGGAGTGGCCAGATTGCGGTTTTACTCTGCAATTCTGCAGTCCCGTCTGGCAGCGCGGCTAAGTGACAACACCGGCGATGATCCGGACAGCGGGCAGTCACCACTGATACTGATAGCAAACTGCACCTGGGAAGACGATATCCAACAGTTACAGTCAGCCATACTGCTGAAACAGCTGGGCCTGCATCCGGTCTGGTTCAGCGGCATGCTGACCCCCGATCAACTCACGGAACTGCTGCAGGCCAGACCCTGGCAGGCGGCAGTGCTTCACATTGGCAATGACCAGAACGACATGCAGCTTGGTCAGTTGCAGCGCCTGGCCCGCGAAGGCGGTTTGCCGGTATTTGTCAGCGGGCATAACACGAACCATCAAAGCGCCCTGCTCGCCCATGGTCTGATAACCCTTGGCGATGACATCCACCAGGCGGCCCTGACCATCCGCGACCTGCTGACGAGCCTGCCCGAATGAGCACTGCTGTATACGAATTACTGTTACGCCATCCCGACCTGATTACCGCCAACACTCTGATTATTGGTGCGGAAGCCGATTTACCCGCCGGTTGGCAAACACTGCTGAAAACCACGGGCGCTCAGGTTCTGACCTGGGACTGGCTGACCGCTCAGGCATACCGGCCACTGGGGGAACCGCAGGTGCGTTTTGCCATTCCGCAGCCACAGGATATTGCGGACAAACAAGTCATTCTGCTGTGGCCGAAAGCCAAGCAACAGGCCCTGGCACTGCTTCAGCTGGTTGCCACTCAGGTACAGGAATGCTGGATCGTCGGCGCTAACGACGCTGGTGGTAAAAGCATCGGTAAAGCCTGCGCGGCACTGAGCGAAAGCAGCGAAAAAACCGACTCGGCCCGCCATTGCAGCCTCTGGAACCTGCAACTTCGGGCCAACAACGAATTTAACTGGCTGAAGCAGGCCCAGTCGTTTAACTGGCAGGAGCAGGCCTACCTGACCCTGCCGGGAGTCTTCAGCCATGGCAAACTGGATACCGGCACCGCGCTGCTGCTGGAGCATGTTCCTGCACCAGCCCACGGTAAGCTGCTTGATCTTGGCTGCGGTTCCGGGGTTATTGGTCTGAGCATGAAAGCTGCCGAACCGGCGCTGGATATCACCCTCGCCGATATCGATGCCTTTGCCATCCGCAGCAGCCAGCTGAACAGTGTACGCCTGAACCTGCCTGCCGCGATTCTGGCCAGCGATGGTCTGAGCGGCATCGAAGGTAAGTTCGATTACCTGTTCAGTAACCCACCATTTCATCTCGGCAAAGAAACCGACTACGAATTTGCCCGCCGCTTGTTCAGTGAAGCCCGCCAGCATCTGACCCGGGATGGCCAGATGTGGATTGTTGCCAACCGCCACCTGCCATACGAAGACTGGGCGGCCGAGCAATTCCGTCAGGTTGAAATTATGGTGCAGGATAAAGGCTTTAAACTGCTCTGCGTACAGAACGGTTGAACTCATTCAGGGAGATAGCAGCATGCGGGAAGGTGGCATGACCACTTGGCATTTAAAGCCTTTGTTACTGGTTGCCGCCCTATTGGTCACCCATCATACCCGTGCGCTGCCACAGCCGCTCAATACCGTTGCCTATCCGCAGGAAATCTATCTGGCTGAGGATTTCCGCTACTACGCACCGCAAACCCTGTTCGACCTGCTGCAGCGTCTGCCCGGTATCAGCCTTGGCTGGCAGCCGGATGGCGAGCTGGAAATTCAGCTGCACGGATTGTCTTCGCAGTATCTGGCCCTGCTGATCAACGGCCATCCACTGCTCGGCGGGGCCGGCAACAGCAGTCTTAACACCCGTCAGATCCCGGCCAGTCTGGTGCACCACATTGAAATTGACCGCAATTCCCGCGCCGACCTCGACGCCGGCGGAGGTCCTGCCGGAACCATCAATGTCGTGCTGCACGATGCTTATAGCGATAACCGGATACAGGTCAGTGGCGGTGGCGCAGCATTAAATGCCCAGCTGGCCGCTTCGGCACAATTGATTGGTGGCGACTCGCCACTGCACCTCAGCGCCGAACGCCGCCTCGCCCGTCAGGACAGTGAAGGCTTCAGCCGCACACCGGCAGGCAACGACGACTGGCGCGAGCACAACCGTGAGCTGAGCCGCAGCCTGCTGCTCAGCTTCGACACGTTATTCAATGACCGCCATCCATTACACCTCTATGCCCTGTACCTGCAGGCCGACAACGACGACCAGCTGCGCGGATTGCACCCGCTGAACAGCCCAAGCAGCCAGCAAACGCCACAACTGACGGACACCAGAACGGAACGCGACAGCGAGCGTGTTACACAACGCTTAGGCGGCAACATGCGCCTCAACTGGCAACACCTGTCGCTTGATGCTTTTTTTGTTGCCGAACAGTTTGATCAGGATACCCGCCTGAGCCAGAACAACCCGACCAGCATCGCTCAGACCAATCAGATTGATGACAGCCGTTACCAGTTCGGCTGGCAGCTGAACGAGACCCGTAACGAACACCGCTGGAGCATCGGCCTCAGCATGCAGCAGATGAAGCGCGTAAGCGGCAGCCTCAGTAATGCCATCCTGACCAGCAACAGCGACCGCAGCGGCCTGCCCTACAACTACGATTACAAAGAAAACCGCCTCAGTGCCTTTGCTCTCGACCGCTGGCAGCTGACCCCCAATACACTGTTTGAGGCCGGAGTTCATATGAGCACCTATGAACTCAGCCAGGATTCCTTCAGCGCCGAAGGCGATTCCGGCATCTCTACCGATACTCACTGGTTACCCAGCTTTCACCTGCTGCATCACCTCGACAGTAAACGCCGCCTGCGTCTGAGCATGAGCCAGAACACCCGCGAGCCGGAGATTACGGACCGCATTCCCCATGAGTTCCGCCAGGGCAACACCATCTGGCGAGGAAACGGTGAACTGGAGGCTGAACTGGTAAGCAATATTGATATCGGCTACGAGCACAATTTTCGCGCCAACAGCAGCAGTCATGCCGACCGTCACAGTGGACTTTACCTGCGCGCTTTCCAGCGCATCATCAATCAGGCCATCCTGCAGACCAGCAGTCAGGAAAAAGACAGTGATGGCATTACAGACATTTATGTACTGAGACCTAAAAACAGCAGCGGCAATGCCGTATTAAGAGGTGCAGAGCTGGATATGGAATTTCCACTCAGCGATCATCGCTTCAGTCTGGAACTGGGCGGCGGCGTATACCGCTCTGACGTACAGGCCACCACCGAACTGCCCCACCGCCACCGTCTCTCCAACCAGCCGGATTACATGGCCCGCATCGGCCTGCAACAACGCGTTAATGACACATGGCGGCACGGTATCTGCTGGCGCGTACAGGGTGGCAGCGAACAAACCCTGCCAGCCCCACTCAGCGCCGATGGCTACATCACCCAGGACACCAGCGACGCGCAAAATCTCGATCTGTATACCGAGTATCAATGGAATCGCCGCTGGCGCGGACTTGCAACCCTGAACCTTACTCCGGGCGCCAGCCCTTTTGTCCGCCAGGATGGCATCCGCCAGTATCAGAATCTGAAACCTTTGTGGTACCTGACCATTCAGGGACAATTCTGACCTGAACACCCAGGCCCCAGCCGGTTACAAAAAAGTTTTCCGTTTTAAAACAGAGAATTAGAGAAAAAAACTGGCAACAGACGGCCACACGGCAAACATCCGGCGGTCAGCAAACCAGCAGGGGAGCTAGGCTTTATTCGTTGCTTCAGAGACGACCTGACAAGCCAACTCACCCGTCACACCAGCGAGGACACCGCCATGATCACATACAGCCTGCTCGCCGGCTTACTGCTTGCCGGTTGCCTGTACGCCTGCCTGCAGCGGATTGGACGCTCACCTGTTCCACAGGAAATAGCCATCGATCCGGCAGAACGCCATCAGCGCAAACACTGACCAGACAACCCCTGGTTATGCGGACAAGGACGTCCGCGGCATCCGCAACAGCACCACCAGTAACAGCAACAATGCCGGCACCGTGGTCAGCAACAGTCCCTGCCAGCCGATCAGCAGTACCACCGCTCCCGACGCCAGAGCCCCCACCGCCTGAGCACCAAAAACCGCCAGATCATTAATGCCCTGCACGCGGGTTGCCTCGGCGGGCCGGTAACACTGGCTCAGCAATGAGGTGCCGGCAACAAACAGCAGGTTCCAGCCCAGTCCCAGCAACACAAGCCCCAGCCAGTAGTGCAGCAGAGTCTGATCAAACCAGGCGATAAGCAGGCACACCACCATCACCAGCAGACCGGTCATAATCATCCACCAGTGACCCGCCCAGCGGATCAGATGGCCAGAGATCAGCGATGGCAGAAACATGGCCGCAATATGGCTCTGAATGACCCACTTGGCATCGCTCAGGGCATAGCCCATTCCCTGCGTCATGCTCAGCGGCGTTGCCGTCATAATGTAGGCCATAACGCCGTAAGCGCAGGCCGCCGACAACATCGCCAGCCATAGCAGTGGCTGCTGCAGCAGCTCCTGCAGAGGACGGGCATCATCGTGCTGCTGACTGCTTTCTGCCTGCTGACGTGGCATAAACCACCAGAGCACCACACCGGCCAGTACAAAAAAGACTGCCAGACCGGAGAAGGACGCCGCAAAACCCCATTCAGGTAACCACGTTGCCAGCCGGGTAAGCTCAGGGCCGAGAAAGGCAGAAGCAATACCCGCCAACAGCAGGCGCGCAGCGACCAGCGGTGTCTGTGCCGCAGGTACTGCTGCCATCGCCACAAAACGGAATTGCTGTACGACAGCGCCAACCGCCCCGAAGCTGAGAGCACTGAAGGTAAATGCCCAGAACGACTGAGCATGCACCGCCCAGGCCGCAGCAACAGCCGCTACAGCACCAAACAACATCGCAGTTAAAAACAGAGGGCGGCGGCCAAAGCGGCCAGCCAGTTGTGACGCGGGCAGCACGGCCAGAGCCGTACCAATAATCATGGCGGCGACTGGCAGTGTGGAAAAACGCGGATCGGACTGTAACTGACTGCCGATGATGCCACCGGCAAAGACCATCAGCGGGGCGGCACTCAGTGCCAGCGCCTGTGCCAGCATCAATCCCCAGATTAAAGCCGGCACAGCGACCTCCTTAGGGCATATTGCGGGAGTAGAAAATTTCCAGCATTTCTTTGCGCAACTTGGCTTCCACCTCGGCGCGCTCGTCGGCGTCCATGGTTTTTACACCTTCGCCAAACAGATAATTATCCAGTTCAAAATCCTTCAGCAGCATTTTGGTGTGGAAGGTATTTTCCTGATACACATTCACATCAATCATCTGATAGGCGTTGCGGGTATCTTCAGTCAGATACTTCTGGATAGAGTTAATGTTGTGGTCGATATAGTGCTTCACACCATCAACATCACGGGTAAAGCCACGCACACGGTAATCGACGGTAACGATGTCAGAATCAAAGCTGTGAATCAGATAATTCAGCGCTTTCAGCGGTGAAATCAGACCACATGTAGAGACGTCGATATCGGCCCGGAAGGTAGAGATACCACCATGCGGATGGCTTTCCGGATAAGTGTGTACAGTTACGTGGCTTTTATCCAGATGCGCAACGACGGTATCACGCAGCGGACCCGGTTTTTCCTGCATCAGGTCTTCGCTTGGCGGCACTTCATGCTCAGCCACCAGAATGGTCACACTGGCACCCTGCGGGTCATAATCCTGACGCGCAATGTTAAGGATATTCGCGCCGATGATATCAACTACGTCTGTCAGAATTTTTGTCAGACGATCTGCACTGTACAACTCATCGATGTACTCAATATATTCCTGACGCTCTTTTTCTGTTTTGGTGTAACAGATATCGTAAATATTAAAGCTCAGGGATTTGGTCAGATTGTTGAAACCATGCAACCGCAATTTATTGTTCAATAGTTCATCCTCACACAACCGCACGAACGGATTTGGTTTTACTCAGATTCAATCACAGCGAAACTGTGAGTGATTTCAACACCACCCTGCTCCAGCATAATGGAAGCCGAGCAATACTTTTCTGCTGACAGCTTCACTGCCCGCTCTACTGCCGACTCTTTAAGAGCGCGGCCGGTCACCTTGAAGTGCACGTGAATTTTGGTAAAAACACTGGGCACGGCATCAGCACGTTCAGCTTCAATTTCAGCAACACAGTCACTGACCGCCAGACGCTGTTTGGTCAGAATGCTCATCACATCAAAGCTGGTACAACCACCCAGCCCCAGCAGCAGCATTTCCATCGGGCGGATACCCATGTTGCGACCACCGTGATCTGCAGGACCATCCATAACAACGGCGTGACCGCTGCCGGATTCACCAAGAAACATGGCATTATCAACCCATTTAACCGTTGCTTTCATTCTGGCCTCTGAGGTCTGACTGGAAAAAACGCGGAGATTACCATACCCGGGGGGCGGGGATAAATCGTAAGAGGTCAAAAAAGCCCGATAGACAGCCAAAGAGGCCGTCGCGGCATAACAGTTCACCTTCGACGGCTAATGAGTGATAATCGGAGGTCGATTACACGGAATCGGATGCCCGAGCATGAGCCTTCCCCACGCGCCATCGAAACACCAACATCTTTTCGACTTCCTGTCGCATTGCCACAAGAGGCGTTACCCTGCCCGCTCGACACTGATTTATGCCGGTGAAGAGAGCGACACCCTGTTTTACCTGATGAAAGGCTCTGTCACCGTCATTATTGAAGATAGTGACGGTCGCGAAATGATCATGGCCTACCTGAACGAAGGCGACTTTTTTGGCGAGATGGGCCTGTTTGACGATCAGCAACCACCCCGCACCGCCTGGGTAAAAGCCAAGACCGAGTGCGAGGTCGCTGAGATCAGTTACGCCAAATTTCAGGAACTGGTCAAACAAGACCCACAGCTGATGTTCCATATTTTCCGCCAGATGGCCAATCGCCTCAGCCGCACAACGCGCAAAGCCGGCGATCTGGCTTTCCTTGATGTGACCGGCCGGGTGGCAGGTACCCTGCTCGACCTGTGCAAACAACCGGACGCTATGACCCATCCGGATGGCATGCAGATCAAAATCACCCGCCAGGAAATCGGCCGCATTGTTGGCTGCTCGCGCGAAATGGTAGGCCGGGTTCTTAAAGATCTTGAAGAACAGGGGCTGGTTTCCGTTAAGGGTAAAACCATGGTGGTATTCGGCACCCGCTGATTGACCGGCGGATGAAGAAAAAACCACCCGCGGCAGCGAATCCCGCCACCCTGTTCTAAACTCAGTTAATTACTCATGTTACGGAGCCGGTTATGGCCGACGATTCCCTTTTTGCCGACGATGACCTCTTCAGTGAGGACAACGCCGTCAGCACTCCGGAACAGACCTGGCGCGTACTGGTGGCCGACGATGAACCCGATGTGCACCGTATTACCCGCATGGTGCTGTCCGGATTTCAGTTTGATGGACGCCGGGTAGAACTGCTCAGCGCCTACAGCGGCGAAGAAACCCGCCAGATCATGGCCGAACACGATGATATCGCCATGGTTCTGCTTGATGTGGTGATGGAAGAAGACCACGCCGGTCTTAACGTTGCCCGCTACATCCGCGAAGAATTGCGTAACCGCTACACCCGTATTGTGCTGCGTACCGGGCAACCGGGTCAGGCTCCGGAACACGAAGTTATCCGCACCTACGACATCAACGACTACAAAGACAAAACCGAGCTGACCACCACCAAGCTCAATACCCTGATGTACGCCACCCTGCGCAGCTATCGCGATATCTGCACACTGAATGAACACCGCCGCGGTCTGGAGCGGGTTATCAAAGCCTCAGCTCAGGTATTCAGCACCGGCGCTATCAGCCAGTTTGCTTCGGCGGTTTTATCCCAGGTCACCAACCTGCTTGGTCTGGAACAAAGCGCCCTGTACTGCTCCAGCAGCAACCATCAGGATCAGCTGCTCGGTGTCCGCCGCTTCCGCGTACTCGCCGCCACCGGAGAGATGCAGAAGCTGACCGATCTGGAATCCTTCGACAGCATTCCCGAGCATGTGCGCGAAGGCTTTGAAAAAGCCATGAACAGCCGTGAAAGCCAGTATTACGAAAACTACTATATTGGCTATTTTGCTTCCGAACGTGGCAGCGAAAGCCTGCTGTACGTGACTTACCACCGCGAACCTTCAGAACTGGATAAGCAGTTGCTGGAAATTTACGCCACCAATGTCGCCATCACTTACGAAAACCTGTTAATGCGCGACGAAATCATCGAAACCCAGCGCGAGCTGGTATACATGCTGGGTGAGGCGGTTGAGAAACGATCAAAAGAAACCGGCGCCCACGTTAAACGCGTTGCTCAGATTTCACGTTTGCTGGCCGTTGCTTATGGCCTGCCGGAGCAGGAAGCAGAACTGATCAAGATGGCGGCACCACTGCACGATGTCGGCAAAATTGCTATCCCCGACAGTATTCTGAATAAACCCGGAAAACACGATGCTGCGGAATGGAATACCATGCAGACCCATGCCCAGATCGGCGCCGATATTCTGAGTAAGTCTGACCGCCGCATTCTGCAGCTGGCCGCTATTATTGCTGGTCAGCATCATGAGCGCTGGGACGGTACCGGCTACCCGCGCGGTTTAAAGGGCGAGCAGATTCATATTGCCGGACGCATTACCGCGCTGGCCGACGTATTTGACGCCCTTGGCAGCAAACGTTGCTACAAAGAGCCCTGGGACGATAAAGATATTATCGATCTTATAACAAAAGAATCAGGGCATCAGTTTGACCCGAAACTGGTTGAACTGCTGCTGGCCAATCTTGATGAAGTTCTGGAAATTCGCGCTAACCATCCGGATTAATTTCTGCGGTAAGTAACATAAAAAAAACCGGCAACTGCCGGTTTTTTTTATGTCTGACGGTATTACAGCCTCTGCGGATTTATCAGAAAAACAAAGCCTGCAGTGCCTCACCCGGCTCATCAGCGCGCATAAAGGCTTCGCCAACCAGAAATGCGTTCACATTACGCGCACGCATCAGCGCCACATCATCCGGCGTCAGAATGCCGCTTTCGGTTACCAGTAATTTACCTGCAGGCACCTGCTCCAGCAGGCCGAATGTCGTATCCAGCGTCAGCTCAAAGGTATGCAGATTGCGGTTATTAATACCCAGCAGCGGAGTCTGCATGGTCAGAGCCGTCTGCAGTTCTTCTTCATCATGCACCTCAACCAGCACATCCATACCCAGCTCATGGGCAATGCCTTCCAGATCCTGTAACTGCATCTTGCTCAGCGCTGACACGATCAGCAGTACGCAGTCGGCATTAATGCTGCGCGCTTCATAAATCTGATAAGGATCGACCAGAAAATCTTTACGGATAACCGGTAAAGAACAGGCACTGCGGGCCGCTTTAAGAAAATCTTCATGACCCTGAAAATAATCACGATCGGTCAGTACCGACAAACAAGCCGCTCCGGCCCGCTCATAGGACTCAGCAATCGCCTGTGGTACAAAGTTTTCACGCAGCACACCTTTAGACGGTGAGGCTTTTTTAATTTCGGCAATAACCGCAGGTAAGCCCACATCTACCTTGGCCTGCATAGCGCGATAAAATCCACGCAACTCAGCAGCATCCATATCCAGCGCCTGAGCTTTCAGTTCATTCAGCGGTAATGTTTTACTGCGGCTACGGACTTCTTCTGCCTTGGTTGCCAGAATTTTTTTCAGAATGGTTGGAGTATTCATGATTTATTTCGCTTCATCTTCGGCCAGATACTTGGAGAAGCTGACCAGTTCATTCAATTTTTCCAGCGCCAGGCCGGTGTAAATAGCATCCTGAGCCATCGCCACACCGTCTTTCATACTTTGTGACAGACCTGCGACATAAATTGCAGCGCCGGCATTTAATGCCAGAATATCCGCCGCTTTATTACCGGCCGCAGTTTCCCGCTTACCGAGAGCATCTTTGATTAAAGCCAGACTCGCTGCCGGACTGTCGACATCCAGTCCGGACAACACCTGAGGCTCAATCCCTAAATCTTCGGGGCGGATAATAAATTCGCGCAACTCACCATTTTTTAATTCGCAGGCGTAGGTTTCCGTCGCCAGACTGATTTCATCCAGCCCGTCTTTGGAATGGACCACCAACACATGACCACCGTTCATACGCTGCAGTACTTCCGCCACCGGGCGCACCAGTGCTTTGGAAAACACGCCAATAACCTGATTGGTAACACCAGCCGGATTGGTCATTGGTCCGAGGATATTAAAGATGGTGCGCATTCCCAATGATTTACGCGGCCCAATCGCATGTTTCATCGCACTGTGATGAGATGGTGCAAACATAAAGCCCACCCCCAGCTCATCAATACAGCGCGCAACCTGCGCCGCGGTCAAATTAAGATTAACGCCAGCGGCTTCCAGTAAATCAGCGCTGCCGGATTTGGACGACACGCCACGATTACCATGTTTGGCAACGGTACCACCTGCCGCCGCGACAATAAAAGACGAGGCCGTTGAAACGTTAAATAAGTTAGCGCCATCACCACCGGTGCCGACAATATCAACCGCGTGTATGGCGTTGATTTTCACACCGCTGGCCAGCTCACGCATCACGGTAACTGCACCGACAATTTCATCAATGCTTTCGCTCTTCATGCGTAAAGCAACCAGAAAACCACCAATCTGTGCTTCATCACACTGGCCGGTCATAATCTGGCGCATAACATCGGTCATCTCACCGGTGGTTAAATCCTGACGTTCAACAACACGGGCCAGGGCGGTACGGATATCCATTATTTATCTCCAGTCAGTGGCGCTTGCCGTTGTCAGTTCAGGGTCATCTGCAGGAAATTTTTCAGCAGATCATGCCCGTGCTCAGTAAGAATAGATTCTGGATGGAACTGCACACCTTCAATCGGTAATTCGCGGTGACGCACACCCATAATTTCTTCCATGCTGCCGTCCGGATTTTCTGTCCAGGCGGTAATTTCCAGACACTCAGGCAGGTTGTGCTTATCAATCACCAGTGAATGGTAACGGGTGGCATTGTAGGGATTACTCAGGCCACGGAAAACGCCGCTGTCAGCGTGATGAATCTGAGAAATTTTTCCGTGCATCACCTGACCGGCGCGGATGATATTGCCACCGAAAACCTGACCAATACTCTGATGACCTAAACAAATTCCCAGAATCGGTAATTTACCCGCGAAGTAGCGGATAGCTTCCATGGAGATACCGGCTTCGTTTGGTGTACACGGCCCTGGAGAAATCACCAGATGATCCGGTTTTAATGCTTCAATTTCTTCAATGGTAATTTCATCGTTGCGGAACACGCGCACATCGGCACCGAGCTCGGCAAAATACTGTACGACGTTGTAGGTAAACGAATCGTAATTATCAATCATGACTAACATTGCTGTGACTCCTGCGACGCATTCTGTACGCGCCGTAATGATGCTGTGGTTACTGGTCCAGTCCGGCTTCTGCCATGGCAACGGCACGGAACATCGCCCGGCCTTTATTCATGGTTTCTTTCCATTCCAGTCGCGGCACAGAGTCCGCTACCACCCCGGCACCTGCCTGAATATTCAGCATGCCGTCTTTAATCACTGCAGTACGGATGGCAATTGCCGTGTCCATATTGCCATTCCAGCTTAAGTAACCCACGGCTCCGCCATAGACACCGCGTTTGGTCGATTCGTATTCGTCAATAATTTCCATCGCACGGATTTTGGGTGCGCCGCTCAGTGTTCCGGCAGGATGCACCGCACGCAGAACATCCATAGCGGTTACGCCATCTTTTACCTGGCCGGTCACGTTGGAAACGATATGCATCACGTGGGAATAACGCTCGACCACCATCTGATCGGTAACCTTAACTTCACCGGTTTTGGCAACCCGGCCAACATCGTTACGGCCCAGGTCAATCAGCATTAAATGCTCGGCAATTTCTTTAGGATCGGATAATAATTCCCGCTCCAGCGCCTGATCTTCTTCAACGGTTTCGCCACGGTAACGGGTACCGGCAATCGGACGCACCGTTACTTCACCATCTTCGAGACGCGCCAGAATTTCCGGTGATGAACCGACCACATGAAAATCGCCCAGATTCATACAATACATATAAGGCGATGGATTCAGCGTGCGCAGCGCACGGTATATATTCACAGGATCACCACTATAAGGAACCTGCATACGCTGAGAAATAACGCACTGCATAATGTCGCCGGCCAGGATGTACTCGCGGATATTTTCAACCGCATCCATAAAGGCCTGTTCGCCGAATAATGAACGGAAATCTTCTTCTTGTACTTCAACAGTATTTTCCAGTGGCCGGCCAACCGTACCGCTGTACGGCTGACGCAGTTGCTGACGCAACTCATCCAGACGCGCTTCCGCTTTGTCAAAAGCATCGGTCTCCGCCGGATCTGCCATCACAATAAGGTGCAATTTACCGCTGAGGTTATCGAATACCACCACTTCTTCGGAAATCATCAGCAGAATATCCGGTGTATTCAGCTCATCGGCAGGACAGGATTTCTGCAGGCGCGGTTCAATATAGCGCACTGTGTCATACCCGAAATAACCAACCAGCCCACCATCAAACTTAGGCAGGCCATCAATCTGAGGAACCCGGAAACGCTGCTGAAACTGGCTGATATATTCCAGCGGATCAGCCACTTCATGCTCTTCGATCACCTCGCCATCACGCTGCAGCACAACCTGCTGTCCGCGCACGATCAGTACATCACGGCAAGGCAGGCCAATCATAGAATAGCGACCCCATTTCTCACCGCCCTGTACAGATTCCAGCAGATAGGTATAAGGCGCAGCAGCCAGTTTCAGATAAGTACTCAGAGGAGTGTCGAGGTCAGCCAATACCTGACGCGATACCGGGATACGGTTAAAACCCTGCTCAGCCAGAGCAGCAAATTGGTGCGGAGTCATAAAGAACCTTCAAGATTAATAAGCGCAAAAATACATGGCCATGCGGCCGGAAAGGTTGGCAGCTGCGCTTAACACCATCGACAGGTCAGATGCTGACCCTGTTGCAGGGGGCGGTTATATTGAAAAAACACCGCGGGGCTCCGTTGAATAATCAGGGAAGAGATAAGACTGAACTATAACGGCATGCTGGACGGGCAGCAAGAAGCAGATGCCCATCGCTGGCGGACTATTCCGCCCGCCAGTCCAGACAGGGCCAGCCGCGCTGCTGTGCGGCCAGACGTAACTGAGGATTAGGATTCAGCACCACCGGTTGCGCAACCATTTCCAGCAGCGGCATATCGGAATGGCTGTCGGTATAAAACGCAGCATCGGTGAAACTCAGGCCTCGTTCCGTAAGAAAACGCCGTGCCAGTTCGACTTTTCCCGGGCCATAGCACATGGGCCGCTCCAGTCCGGTAATGCGTTGCCCGTCGGTACTTAAACGATTGCTGATCACATGAGCAAAACCCAGAGCCTGACCATAAGCACGGGCAATCACATCATCAGAACCGGTAATCATCACCAGTTGAGCGCCCCGCTGCTGATAAGCAAACAGCAGTGATGCGGCCTGCGGATAGATGTGCAGCTGGCCACGCTCATTAAAAAAGCGCTCCACCCGGCTCTGATACTCTGCCAGGCTCATTCCACGGGTCCGGGTACGATAATAATTAGACAGGCGCCAGTGGGTAACCCGGCCTTTTTTGTAAGCCCGATAAAGGGAAGCCAGCGCCAACATCGCCTCAACAACAGCCCAACGCTCACGACGGAAGCGCCACTTAATCCACAGACTGTTGGCATCCTTGTTGATCAGGGAATCGTCAAGATCGAAAAAGACAACAGGAACATCATAGACCTGCATTGGTGCATCCGTTTCAGCGGTAAAAACAAGTTACCCAGACTATCACAAGGGGCTGTCCAGCCCCATAGCCGCCAACCGCCAGTGAGTAACGGTCGCCGAGGAAATGGCCTGCGGATGCGCCACCGCCAGTTTCTGCAGCCCCTGCCAGAATGCTGTTACATGGGCGTCCAGCCCCAGTATTTTCAGGGATGCCAGCATGCGGCTGATGCGGCGGTGATTGTGATTATCGGGTGTCATCCAGTGATAATTGTCCACATCGGCGGGAATCAGTAATTCAAATCCCTGCGGCGTTTCACGCATAACGATTCCATAAAATTGCAGCATCCGTAATAAGGATTGGTGCAGGCGGCTCTGCAGATCATGGGAAGAGTGAAAGGCTTCGATAACGACCGTATTCACCACAGGCGCTTCAGGGTTGTAGGGACTGGGATCGCGCAAAGGAAACAACCATTGAATGTAATCATGGCAGCTTTCCAGCTCATTATTGGAGAACGCCAGAATGCCACTGAGCGTGCGTCCGCGATGGTCTGTTCCCTGGCCTGAGTAGAACGCAATAATGGGGTGCATACACCTGCCTGTTACGAAAAACAATAGCGATACACCTCAGTATAGCCCTAAGTCAGGATCCGGCGTGATCGCAACTCAAGGTTACGAAATTTGTTCGAAATCGTTTGACGTTACCTGCCGCTGATGTAGTCTGAGTTAACCATCCTGAAGGAACTTCCCGACGGAAAAGCGTCCGAAGTTCCTGAGTCAATCAACAAAAGGAGCGACTATGAAAGGTTTGGAAATCAGCTTCCGCGACATCGGTCATTCTGACGCCATCGAACAGCATATCCGCGAAAAAGCCGGAAAATTAACCTCCACATTTGACGATATTATTGGCATTCGCGCTGTCGTTGCCATGCCCCATAATCACAGCAGCAAAGGTAAACTTGCCCACGTTTCTCTGGAGGTTGGCCTGCCCGGTCAGACCGTTGCCATTACCCGCGATCACCACGACAACCCGGAGCATGAAGACATGTATCTGGCGGTCAGCGATGCATTTGAGAAAGCACAGCGTAAGGTGAAAAAGATTCACGACAAGCGCAGTGATAAAAACCGTCGCGTCACCACCATGGCTCCGGCGGAGTAAACGCAGGAAGGAATAAAAAAAGAGCCCAATGGGCTCTTTTTTTATTCCTTCTCTTTCAGGTTTAAGCGTTACAGCTTGCCACTGAGTAAAACCTGCAACAGTCCTGGCCGCACAAGGTTGGCATAAAGCGCACCGATTTCTTTGGCATCCACCGGAAAACCATCTTTAACCCAGCGCACAATGACCATAAAGGATGCCCCGGCAAGAAAGTCGATCACATAATTCATCAGGCTGGTATCTTTTATCGGCAAAGAGTGAGCGCCGATATAGCGCTCCATTATGCGTCCGACATAACGCTTAAATTCGCTCAACATCAGAGCTTCAATATCTGCCTCAATCAGCAACCGGGCGAACGTGGCATTATCAGACCATTGCCGGAACATAATCTCTGCAATAATCGGATCGGCATTCGGAGACTGCGTCAGATAGGTATCAATCTGTTCATAAAACTGCATGAACATGCTTTCGATATACCCTTTAAGCAGGTCATCCTTGGAACGGTAATGAAGGTAAAACGTCGGACGGGCAACCCCTGAACGTTCACAGATATGGGCAACTGAAATTTTGCCATAAGGTTCTTCCGCCATCAGCTCCAGCAGTGTATTCATCAGTAGCCGCCGCGAGCGTTCAACGCGCTTATCGAGATCTTTACTCATAGTATGGTCGCCACGGGTAAGGCCGTTACCCGGATTTATTATTGTATTTATGCTTCAGCATACGCCGTTGAATGTTATAGACAATCGTCTATCTGTGCCAGAACCGGTCACGACTGACGCTGCAGCATCACATTCAGAAATCCGGGCCGGCTCAACTCACTGAACAAATCTGCCAGCTTATCTGGTGGATAACGGAAGTCATTACGCACCCAGCGGTCCAGCATCATCCAGGAAGCGCCAGCCAGATAATCGATCATAAACCCCAGCTGCTCGGCATCACTGACAGCAATCTGGTGTTGGCGTACATACAGACCCAAAACCCGGGCAATGTAGTTCTGAAAGCGTTTGATCAATAAAGACTCAAGCCCCGCATTAAAGATCAGACGACTGAAGTCACGATGGCGGTCCCATTGGGCAAACAGGCGCTGGCTGATATCACGGTTAAGTTCCGGCGATTCCCCCACCATGCCGGCAATATCGTCATAGAATTCAGCAAATACCGTATCGACATAGTCCAGCAGCAGCTCCTCGCGGCTGCGGTAATGCTGATAGAAGGTCTGCCGTGCCAGCCCCGCATGACGGCTTATCTGCTGAACGGTAATAGAAGAGAAAGGCTGGTCAGCCATCAGCGTCAACAATGCTTTCAGCAGTTGAGCACGGGTAGGAGATTCAGCAGCAACAGCAGAAACGGATAAGGTCATAAACAACTCCCGGGGGCGGATCATGCTAACAGCGCCCGGGCCTGACCGCAAAAACGAAAAAGCCGCCCGGAGGCGGCTTTTTGCGGAGAGCAGAACTTACGCAGTCGCGAACAGTTCTTCGTCCAGTTCGAACAGTGGCTCAGAACCACCTTTAACTGCAGCACTCAGGCCAATGTAACGTGGCAGCAGACGCTTCATGTAGAAACGTGAAGTTGCCAGTTTGGCTTTGTAGAAGCCGGAAGCGTCATCTGCTTTTGGCAGAGACACAGCAGACATCTTGGCCCACATGTAAGCCAGTGCGGTGTAACCAAACACGTGCAGGTATTCAACAGAAGCCGCACCGATTTCGTTCGGGTTGTTAGCCGCTGCATCCATAACCCACTGGGTCAGGTCGTTCAGGTTTTCCAGAGCCGCTTTCAGTGGCTCGATGAACTCAGCCATCGCTTCGTTATCGGCCTGAGAGGCGATGAACTCATTGATGTCGGCTTCGAACAGTTTGTAGAAAGCGCCGTTGTTGGCAGCGATCTTACGGCCGATCAGATCCAGAGACTGAATACCGTTGGTGCCTTCGTAGATCTGAGTGATACGGATATCACGCACATACTGCTCCTGACCCCATTCACGGATAAAGCCGTGACCACCGAATACCTGCTGACCAGCAATAGCAGATTCCAGAGCGTTGTCGGTCAGGAAAGCTTTGGCAACCGGAGTCAGCAGAGCCAGCATCGCATCAGCATGCTGCTTCTCTTCGGCATTATCAGAGAACTTGGCAATATCCAGCCACTTGGCAACGTAGGTAGAGAATGCACGACCACCTTCATTGAAAGCACGCATGGTCATCAGCATACGGCGTACGTCCGGATGAACGATGATCGGGTCAGCGGCTTTGTCTTTAGCAACAGCACCAGTCGGAGCACGGCTCTGGATACGGTCACGGGCGTATTCAACAGCGCTCTGATAAGAGGCTTCAGCCGCACCGATGCCCTGGATACCCACACCCAGACGCTCGTAGTTCATCATGGTGAACATACAGGCCAGACCTTTGTTCTCTTCACCGACCAGCCAGCCTTTGGCGCCGTCGAAGTTCATCACACAGGTGGCAGAACCTTTAATACCCATTTTGTGCTCGATAGAACCACAAGACAGAGTATTAGCCTCACCCAGAGAACCATCTTCGTTCACCAGGAACTTAGGCACCAGGAACAGGGAGATACCTTTAGGACCGGCCGGCGCGTCAGGCAGCTTGGCCAGCACCAGGTGGATAATGTTTTCGGCCATATCATGCTCACCCCAGGTGATGAAGATCTTGGTGCCGGAAACAGCATAAGAACCGTCAGCCTGTGGCTCAGCTTTGGTGCGGATGATGCCCAGATCGGTACCGGCGTGAGGCTCGGTCAGATCCATGGCACCGGCCCAAACGCCGGAGTACATATTAGGCAGATATTTTTCTTTCAGTTCCAGAGAACCGTGGGCGTTCAGAGACAAACAGGCGCCGGCAGTCAGCATTGGTGCCAAACCGAACGACATGTTCGCGCCCTGCACCATTTCTTCAACCTGACCAACCAGAGTTTTTGGCATACCCATGCCGCCGAAATCCGGGTTACCACCCAGACCGTTCAGGCCGGCATCAACGTAAGTCTGGTAAGCTTCTTTAAAACCAGGAGCCGCAGTCACAGCACCGTCTTTCCAGGTAGAACCGACTTCGTCACCGTTGCGGTTCAGCGGCGCCAGCACTTCGCTGGCAATCTTGCCGCACTCCTGCAGAATGGCATCTGCCGTTTCCGCATCAACCGCGCCCTGCAGACCAGCCAGAGAAGCCCACAGTTTGTCTGCTTCAAAAACTTCATTCAGAACAAAGCGCATATCGCGCAATGGTGCTTTGTAATCAGCCATGTTTCACCTCATGTTAGCTGTGGCTTACTGTTACCCACGCTTACAACCAGCC
This sequence comes from Thalassolituus sp. ST750PaO-4, assembly GCF_020320405.1. Lineage (NCBI taxonomy): Bacteria > Pseudomonadati > Pseudomonadota > Gammaproteobacteria > Oceanospirillales > Oceanospirillaceae > Thalassolituus > Thalassolituus sp. ST750PaO-4. The sequence continues at coordinate 414,923 of NZ_JABVCB010000013.1, read as the reverse complement.
ACCGGATAACAAAATGCCGCTATTGTACTTACTCTGACCCGCTTGCCCAGCCCAGAATACGAAAAAACCGCGCCGAGGCGCGGTTTTTACTGATGTGCCTTTTGCGAACAGGCGCTCAGACTCAGAACGCGAAGTGTTCTTCAGCCAGATCCATCAGAGTGTCTGCACCAGCAACCATGGTAGCTGCGTGAGCTTTGGTGCGTGGCAGAATGCGAGCGAAGTAGAAGCGCGCAGTAGTCAGCTTGGCTTTGTAGAACTCTTCTTCAGAAGTGCCGTTAGCCAGAGCATCCTGAGCGATTTTCGCCATACGGGCCCACAGGAAGCCCAGTACTGCGTAACCTGAGTACATCAGGTAATCAACGGATGCAGCACCAACTTCGTCGCGGTTCTTCATCGCAGACATACCGATCTTCATGGTCAGATCGCCCCACTCTTTGTTGACTTCAGTCAGAGCGGCAACCATCGGAGCCAGTTCAGCGTTGCCTTCTTCAGCCTGGCAGAACTTGTGGATCTGCTTGGTGAAGTTACGCAGAGAAGCACCCTGAGTCATCAGAACTTTACGGCCCAGCAGGTCCAGAGCCTGAATACCGGTAGTACCTTCATAGATGGTAGAGATACGGGTATCACGAACAATCTGCTCCATGCCCCACTCAGCGATGAAACCGTGGCCACCGAATACCTGCATACCCAGGTTAGCAGCTTCAGAACCCGCTTCAGTCAGGAAAGCTTTAGCGATAGGAGTCAGGAAGCCCAGCAGCTCATCAGCGGCTTTACGTGCTTCTTCACTCTCGCCTTTCTTAACGATGTCGTTCTGCTGTGCAGTCAGGTATACCAGCGCACGGCCACCTTCAGCGAAGGCTTTCTGAGTCAGCAGCATACGGCGAACGTCAGGGTGAACGATGATCGGGTCAGCCGCTTTTTCAGGAGCTTTAGGACCAGTCAGGGAACGCATTGCCAGACGGTCTTTGGCATAAGCCAGAGCGCCCTGGAAAGAAGCTTCAGCAGCGGTAGAACCCTGCAGAGCAGTACCGATACGGGCAGTGTTCATGAAGGTGAACATGCAGTTCAGACCTTTGTTCTCAGGTCCGATCAGCCAGCCTTTGGCGCCGTCGAAGTTCATCACACAGGTCGCGTTGCCGTGGATACCCATTTTGTGTTCGATAGAACCACAGATCAGGCTGTTGCGCTCGCCCGGAGTACCGTCAGCGTTTGGCAGGAACTTAGGAACGATGAACAGAGAGATACCTTTGGTACCTTCTGGTGCGCCTGGCAGACGAGCCAGAACGATGTGGACAATGTTGCCCGCCATGTCGTGCTCACCGGCAGAGATAAAGATTTTGCTACCAGTGATGGCGTAAGAACCGTCAGCGTTTGGCTCAGCTTTGGTTTTCAGGATACCCAGGTCAGAACCACAGTGGGATTCGGTCAGACACATGGTACCGGTCCACTCACCTGAAACCAGCTTGGTCAGGTAAGTTTCTTTCTGCTCAGGAGTACCGTGCAGTTCGATGGTGTTCATCGCACCATGAGACAGACCTGGGTACATACCCCATGACCAGTTAGAAGAACCAACCATCTCAGACATAACAATGCCCAGAGACTCTGGCAGGCCCTGGCCGCCATGATTTTCTTCATGAGCCAATGAAGGCCAGCCGCCTTCAACGTACTTGGCATAAGCTTCTTTGAAGCCGGTCGGAGTAGTAACAGAACCGTCGTCATGACGGGTACAGCCTTCGAGGTCACCAACGCGGTTCAGCGGAGCCAGTTCCTGTTCGCAGAATTTAGCGCCTTCGCTGATGATGGCATCAACCATGTCAGGAGTAGCAACTTCAGCGTAAGCCGGCAGGCTGGCATAGTGGCTTGGCATATCCAACAGTTCGTCCATGACGAACTTAATTTCACGCAGGGGAGCCTTGTAATCTGGCATAGGAAAGACCTCGTAGCCTGTTATGTTCTTGCAGCAATAAGCTGCTGTTGAGTTTAGGGTAGTATGACACTACCAATTCAAACAAGTGTTTGAAACATACGTTCGCCACCGGTTAATGTCAACCCCATGGGCACGCTTCCCCCAGAAATGGCAGGTAAAAGCTTAGTCCCTCAGGCCATATTGGAGGCGAAAAAAAACCGGCAACCGCCGGTTTGACCATAAAAACAGGCTTCAGACCACATCGTTCAGCAATTGGCCGGCACTGACAGGCTGAGGCAGGCTTATCTGCAGCAGCACTTCGTTAATCTTCCGCAGCCGGGCATTATGCTCAGCAAAGCGCTCAGCTGCTGAAATCTGCTCTTCGTCCTTCAGTTTTTTGTCCGCCTTTTCCTGCTTCTTATGAGCTTCATCCATTTCAGCGCGGGATTTTTCCTGCTCGCTCTTCACCTTTTCAAGTTCCGCGGCCCGAACCTCCCGCTGCTGCTCTGATAATTCATTCAGTGCCTGAGCGGCAATCTGACCAGCCTGGGCAGCAACTTGCCGGTCCTGAGAGGAAGGTTCAGCCGGAGCCAGCGCGGCACGCTGCACTTGCTCCATTTTGGTAAGGGTTGCAGCCGGATCGTTAGCTACTTTACTCACATCAACCGGTACCTCGCCGCCAACGGCATAGCGTACGCCATCCGGTCCCTGCTGATAGGTGAAGTTAGCGCTGCCTGCATAACTGCCGCCGGTACTGGCATGAGCCTGCTCGTGGGCACGTACTTCCTGATCACGCTGCTTCAGTTCACGAATCTGCTGTAACTCAGCATCGGCCAATGCCTGATCCTGTTCGTTGCGCAGCGCTCTGCTGGCGATAACCTGTTCTTCCGCCGAACGGCGCTGTTGTGCATCCTCCGCCTGTGGTTCTGCTTCCTCTGCGGAGTCCTGATTTAACGGAGGAGTAGTGGTATCTGCGTTACGGCGCGGACGGGAATATATCTCAGCGGACGTTTGCGACTTACGCATCCCTGCATCGGTAGCAGCTGCACTAAGGGACACCTCTTCAACCGGAGCAAAAACGGTGGAAGCTGCATTTTCTCCTTCTTTTGCCAATATCTGCACAGCCGCACTTCCGCTGGGAAGCGCGCTGCTCAGAGTGGGCGATGAAGTAGGAGAAACTTGCATGATTAGGTTCTCAGCTCTCAGGCCTGAGTATCAATCAGGGTGCCAAGCTGCTTATCCGCAGCTTCAAGTACTTTGCTGCCAGCAGCAACCGTTTCTTCACCCTGCTTCAGATCAGTCATCGCGGAGGAAAGATTGCCAACACCCTCAACCGGGCGGCTGGTGGTCGCATCCACGACATCCTGAGCGGCACGTTTGACCTGAGCATTACCCTGATCGACGGCATATGCCCCCGAAGTAAATGCCGAGCCTGTAGTTGATCCTATGTTCATAAGCACCTCGCGATGGTTTTAGGGCTATTGATCACAATTTAACCAATATCCACATTTTTTACCAGCACCATGGCACCAGACCATTAGACGGATTCGTTATATTCAAACCTGAACGGCATTATAAAATAACACTTGTTCATCAGAATTGGGCGTCACCAGTAAGGCTTCCAGCGACTCTGGTTCACGAGTCACCCGGTGCTCGCTGTTGATACCCAGCTTACGGAACAGAGCCTGATCTTTATTTGCCGCCGGATTAGGGGTAGTAAGTAAACACTCACCGTAAAATATAGAATTGGCACCGGCAAAGAAGCACATTGCCTGCATTTCTTCACTCATCTGTTCGCGGCCCGCACTGAGGCGTACGTGGGAGGCTGGCATCATAATCCGTGCTGCGGCGATCACCCGGACAAAGTCCAGCGGATCGAGATCCTGCTCACTTTCAAGCGGTGTACCGGCAACTTTCACCAGCTGGTTGATGGGCACTGAATCCGGCTGCGTTGGCAGATTCGCCAGCTGCACCAGCAATCCTGCACGATCCTGAGTACTCTCCCCCATCCCCAAAATTCCGCCGGAGCAGACTTTCATTCCGGCATTACGCACGTTCGCGAGTGTACCGAGACGATCGCTGTAGGTACGGGTAGTGATAATTTCGCCATAGTACTCCGGCGAGGTATCCAGGTTATGGTTGTAGTAATCGAGCCCTGCAGCCGCCAGTTGCTGTGATTGCTCTTCATCCAGCATGCCCAGAGTCATGCAGGTTTCCAACCCAAGTTCTTTGACCCCCTTAACCATCGCCAACACATAGGGCATATCCTTCTTGCGCGGCGAACGCCAGGCAGCTCCCATACAAAAACGATCGGAGCCGGCAGCCTTTGCGGCTTTGGCCTTTTCAATAACCGCCTGAACCTCCAGCAGTTTCTCTTTTTCAAGACCGGTATCATAGCGTGCGCTTTGCGGACAATAAGCACAATCTTCCGGGCAGGCGCCGGTTTTAATCGACAATAAAGTGCTGACCTGAACCTCATTGGGATTGAAATGGCGCCGGTGAATCGTCTGCGCACGAAATAACAGCTCATTAAAAGGCAGGCTCAGCAATGCCTGAGCTTCATCTACCGTCCAGTTGTGACGGATATCCTGCGCTTTTTCAGCCGACAGACTCATAGTGGTATTCCTGAATATTGATAACATCAATGCAACAGAGGCGATCATAGAAGGCGGCGCCATGTGGTCAACCATTGCTAAAAAAACAGTAGACTACTGGTCAAAATCAATACGAAGGTTAACCCCACCAGGGGAATGCGAGCTTTGTCTGCAGAACGCCGGGGGATTATTTTTCCTTTGTAACCACTGCCTGCAGGAACTGCCACATACTGTATTTGCCTGCTCCCAGTGCTCAGAACCGATGACCAGCCCGGGACGCTGCGGGCGATGCCAGCAGAAGCCACCCGCATTTGATTACAGCTATTGTCCTTTTCTCTATCAGCAGCCCATCAGTCTTTGGATAAAATCCTGCAAAGACAGTCATCAGTTAATCTGGCTGTCACGCCTTACCGGGCTGATGGAACGAAACCAGCCCGGCAACCTGCCACAGGCGGATGCTATTACGTTTATTCCCAGTAGCCGGCGGAAACTCTTTAATCGTGGATTTAATGTTACTGAAATCATCGCCCGCAGACTGGCAAAGCGGCTGGGCATTCCACTCATCCCAAATGCATTATGTAAGACATCAGGTAACGACCAGCGTGGTTTAAGCGCAAGCCAGCGGCATAGAAATCTGCGCAACTCGCTGCAGCCAGGAAAGCAGGATTTGCGCGGTAAACATATTGTGATTATTGAAGACGTGATGACTACCGGAGCCACAGCGAATGCTGCAGCCTCAGCGCTCAAGCAACAGGGAGCCGGCATTGTCGGTATCTGGGCCCTGGCACGCACACCGCCACCGCAGTGGCAGCGCACATAACGACCGCACAACAAACCCTGATCCGCGCCAGAGTCATTGGTTGATGACAGCGATACGGGCATAATGCCGCCACTTTCAGGAGAGCGGCCATGATATCCACACACCCATATACCCAGCTGACCCCGGAGCGCGTAATGGACGCGATTGAAGCTCAGGGGTTTGTCTGCGACGCACGGATATTCCCTCTCAACAGCTATGAAAACCGGGTTTATCAGGTTGGGATTGAAGATCAGCAACCTCTGATTGCTAAGTTCTACCGCCCCGGGCGATGGAGTCGCGAAGCCATTCAGGAAGAGCACGATTTTCTGCTTGAACTGCAGCGCGAAGATTTGCCGGTCGTTGCTCCTATCGCCGTCAACGGCCAGACGCTGTTTTTCAGCGACCCGTTTTTCTTTGCCCTGTTTCCACGTCGTGGCGGTCAGGCGCCGGAACTCAGCAGCGATGACGATCTTGAATTACTGGGTCGTTGGCTGGGGCGGCTGCATCAGGTCAGCGCCAACTGTGCATTCGAACACCGCCCGCTGATTCGTGGGGCCGATGATATGGTTCTGGCCAGCGAACAGGTTTTACGCTCAGGACTGATGCCTGCCGATTACCACGCCAGCTATGAAAGTCTGGCCGCTGCCCTGACCGATTGGGCGCAGAAGCTCTATCGCGCGGAAGACATCCGGACGTTGCGCCTGCACGGCGATCTGCATCCCGGCAATCTGCTGCTGCGTGATGAAACACTGTACATGGTAGATTTCGACGATTGCGTGCAAGGCCCGGCAATGCAGGATATCTGGATGCTGCTCAGCGGTTCAGAACAGGAACAACGCCAGCAATTACTGGTCATTAAGGAAGGCTACGAGATGTTTCGCCCCTTCCCGCAGCATGAGCTGGCACTGATGGAAGTTCTGCGCAGTCTGAGGGTAATGAAATACGCCGCATGGCTTTGTTCTCGCTGGGATGACCCTGCCTTTCCTGCAGCTTTTCCGTGGCTCGACAGTCACCGTTTCTGGTCAGAGCACATTATTCTGCTGCGTGAGCAGCTGGCTGCCCTGCAGGAAGGCCCCCTGGTTCTGCCACAATTCTGAGTCTGATATCACGATTCTATAACCAACAGGATGATTACAATGAAAAAACACATTCCTTTGTTACTCGCCTTAAGCTCACTGCCACTGATGGCGCAAGCCGACAATCATGGTCAGGGCTTTCAGCCTGAGCGTCTGCAACTGGGCGCCAGCCTGTCGCACAACGTTGTCGACAGCCCTTTTGGCGGTGGTAACGTTGACGCGATGGGGATGAGTATTTTTGCTGGCTACGAACTTGATAACGACATCGATCAGGTAAAAACAACGGTCGAAATCGGCTACAGCCAGACCGATGACTTTTTTAAAGGCCCGCACAATGATATCTCTGGTTTATGGGTCGCAGGTGTTGTAGAGAAACAGCTGCCGGAAATTAATCCGAACCTGTTCGCACTTGCCCGCCTGGGCCTGGACCTCGGTGATGATGACGGCATTCTGCTTGGTGCAGGTGCTGGCTTTCACCTGACGCCGAAAGTCGATATTCGCGGTGAGTACATCAATAAAGATGCTTCTTCGGTGTATCAGGCGAGTTTCGTGCTGAATTTCTGATCATCCGCAGCGGGTATTGCCACCAGACTTACCGGCAATATTTAAAAAAACGTAATAAAAAAAGGGGCCGAAGCCCCTTTTTTATTACGCAGATCTAACTCAGATCAACGCTTACCTTCACGACGCAGAGCGGCCGGAGTGTAATCCTGCTGGCTGCGCTCGAAACCGAACTCGTAAGAGCCCTGCTCTTCGTTATCCAGACCCAGAGCCAGGTAACGGCCAGAGTTCAGATCGTACAGCGTTTCGATAGCATACCAAGGTACCAGTGTATCGTAGTACATCAGGTTATGTGCTTCAGCAACGCGCCACAGTTCACCACGACCGTCATAGTGGTCGATTTCAGTTGCTTGCCAGGTATCTTCATCGATATAGAACACACGCTTGGCATAGATATGGCGTTTACCTTCTTTCAGGGTCGCAGTCACTTTCCATACACGATGCAACTCGTAGCGGGCCAGATCCTGGTTGATATGGCCAGGCTTGACGATATCAGCGTACTTCAGATCAGCACTTTTCAGTTTGTAAGAGTTGTAAGGAATATAGATTTCCTTCTTACCTTCCAGCTTCCAGTCGTAACGGTCAGGTGCACCGTTGAACATGTCGAAGTTGTCAGATGTACGCAGACCATCTGCTGCAGTGCCCGGACCATCGTAGGCAACCTGTGGCGCACGGCGCACACGACGCTGACCAGCGTTATATACCCAGGCCTTACGCGGTTCTTTTACCTGATCCAGAGTTTCGTGAACCAGCAGTACGTTACCCGCCAGACGCGCCGGAGACAGTACATCCTGCTTGAAGTAGAACAATACGTTCTTATCCGCGTTAGGATCATAGTCTTTCAGTTTGTCACGGAAGGTGAACTCGTCCTGGAAACGAACCAGAGTAAAGTCACCATTCACCTGTGGAGTTACCTGACCAACCACGCGACGTACACTACCGCCACGATAACGGACGATATGGTTCCAGATCGCTTCCATGCCATTTTGTGGCACAGGGAAAGGCGCGCCTTCTACATAATTTTCCAGACCGTTGCCACCTTCCAAAAGCTTGGTCTTGGTAGCATTTTCTTTGGTCTTGTCGTAAATAGCCTGAGGGTAGGCAGATGAACGACGGGTCTGATAAACCGGCATTTTATAAGTATCAGGATACTTCTCAAACATCGCTTTCTGACCTTCGGTCAGGTTTTCTGCGTACTGCTTGTAGTTAGCACCTGTAATTACAAATTTCACCTTATCGGCGGCATATGGATCAACCGGCTTGCCGCCAGCAACGTAACCAGCAGGAGGCGTGGTAATACCACCGGTCCAGGCAGGAATCTCGCCTTTGCCAGCCATTTCCGCGCCCATTGGCGTCAGTTCTTTACCAATTTTCGCCGCTTCTGCAGGAGAAACAGCCGCATTTGCTGCGCTTACCATCAGGGACAGCGCAATTGCGCCGCCCCAGGTTTTATAATGTTTTTTCAACATGGTTCATAGACCTCTGTAATTCTTGTCTGAGCCAGTAAATTAGAATGAATATTTTGCAGACAGACTGACGTTGTCACGATCAACCATCTGATTGTAGTCACCACCAGAGAAGTTGGTGTACGAAAGATCAACCGATGTTTTGTTCAGGTAAACAAAGGACACACCCAGGCCAGTAGTCAGGCGATCATCCAGGAACTGAGCACCTGGCTCAGGACCATTGCCTTTGTCATACGCAACAGACAACGTTGGTGTTACGTTCACACCCGCAAACGCGTTATTGAAGTCCATCGAGGCACGCAGACGGATACCACCAGAGAGCTCGGTTACGTAGCCATCATCGGTACAGTTTTTGGTCGAAACGTTAGCTGCAGAGCCACCATCGGTACAGTAATTAACTGCAGCCTGAGGGTCTGCCGGGTTAGCCCATACGCCATCGTTATTACCGATACCATAAGCACCGGAACGGCCATAACGGGCTTTATCAAGGCTCGGCAAGCCGTCGACATAGGTCATACCGATTTCAGAAACCAGCGCCAGACGGTCAGCCCCCAGTACACGGTCATAGAACTTGATAAAGGTCATTTGCGCTTGCCACATATCAAAATGATCGTAGCCTTCTGCAATCTCACCGTACAACGCGGACGCGTTACCAGCTTCCTCAGCACGCTGCTGATACAGACGGCTGTATGGCGCGCCGTTACCCGCCAGAATCAGTTCAAACGCGTTCCACTGCAGTGGCATATCCGGCTTGTAGCTGATTTCACCGGAGATCGAGGCTCCACCTTCGGTACTGGTCGCGAAACTGATACCAGAGATCTGGATATCTTCCGGGTAGGCAATCTGATACAGCGGACGATAGGTGTCGTATGTCGCATTCGGATTCACCTGCATGTTCGGTGTACCAGCCAGAACGCCTGAGCGATCCTGGTTGGTTACCGCACCATTAATGTATGGCACACGGCTGTGAATGTTCATGTGATAGAAGCCGAATTCGGTATCACCCAGAGCTTCAGAGTACCAGCGTAACGCCAGACCATACTGGCCTGAGTCTTTCGGCTGATCATCAGGTAAACGCTCTGTCACCGGAGCAACACGATCAGCCAGAGGCACACCCGCATCAATTTCAGACTGACGGAATTCCAGAATGTCACGTTCGTCCGCCTCACCACCGAGAATCACCGGACCACAACCGTCAGCAACAAAGTCTACGGTAGAGAAGAACGTACCACATGGGTCTGTACGGGTTTTTTCCCACTCAAGCTGGTAGAACGCTTCCAGCGTAACATCCGCGCTCAGACCAATGGAGGTGTACACCATATTAACCGGCAGCAGACCTTCTTTTACTTCTGCACCAGGCTTACGGAAAGCAGAGGCATCCACCGGGTTGATACTGTTAATCCCCCCCTGGATAAAGGTACTTTCACCCCAGCTGATTACCTGGCGACCGACGCGCAGGTTAACCGGTGTTGAACCCAGCTCCATATCGGCCCAAACGTAGGCGTCCAGCAATTCTGCGCCTTTACCGGCAGCATCCTTGGTGGCGTCGTTCAATGGTTTGAAATCAGTTTCTTCATCCATCAGCGCTGTATCGTAGTAAGCACGGGCACGGAAGAAACCACCAAAGTTGTGGTAGTTAATTTCCAGGTCGCCACTCCACTTAACCGCATTGGTGTAAATATCACCTTTGCTGTAGTTCAGGGTACCGTCGTCGTAGTTGTATGACGAACCGGTACCAGCGGTCATGCCAGCAGCAGGACCGTTTGCAGGCATGATCTGATCGGCGTCACGATCCGAGGTACGCCATGCAACACCGTAACTTACGGTGTTATCAACCTGAACACCTAAATCCCCGAAGTTAAATTCAACGGCATGGGAAGTGGTGGCGGCTAATGCCGACACCGCCAGAGCCAAAGGTAATTTTTTCATTGAGCGCAAACCTTTGTTTGTTATTTTCATAGTTATTTACTCCGCCCTGTTATTCCGCTGGTTTCACACCGGCATTGACGGCCGGATTCAATGCTGCACCATTAGAGCCGAAGAAAGTCAGCATCTGGGTGATCATGGTGGTAAAGGTGTTAGTATCATCCGCTGCAGCAAAAGTGACGTGAGTCGCCTTGTCGAAAGGAATTACTGCCTGACCACCAGAATTAGTCATATCCAGTGTTTCATCCAGTTCCTTCAAACCAGCCAGCTCAGCAAGCGGATTAGTACCGACCAGAGCAGAAGCAGATGATGGCATTGCTTCTATCGGAGTGGTCACTTTGGAGCCCATATCGCCAAGTTCGAAGGTCAAGCCTGACATAATCGAAGAGAACGGGTTGCTGTCTGCATCGCCAAAGTAGTCGAAGTTAGGAACAACATGGTCTGACGGATACTTACCCTGGAATGCCAGAGCAATTTTGCTTGGCAGACGCTGAGTAGGACCATCAGAACAATCTGCACCCACCATTTCAGACGCATTTGCAGTCGGCGCACCATTCTGATCGAAAGGAGTGAAATTAGGACATGCACCACCACCAACAACGTTGTACATCAGTACCGGCGTAGTCTGCGCGCCCAACTCAGCGGCAAAGCCAATAGGGTCTACACTATTCAGTGCTGCCTGCAGCATACCTTCGTACTTTTGCAAGGATGAACTGTCTTGCGCCAGATTCAGACCAGACAAAACGGTAGGAGCAAAGGCAGGCGAGTTTTCCAGCATTTTCGGCAAAGAAGCACCAGGGCTTGCCAGTAACGTACCTTTAATCTCAGGCAAAGCAGCATTCAGATTCTGTACATTCGGATCATTAACAACCGTTGTCAGCGTAGTACCAACAATCGCGCCAAGAGATAAACCAGCTACATAAACTTTATCAGTATCAAAAGTTACACCATGAGCTGCTGCAATATTATCCAGCGATGCCAGCAGGTGTACATTATCAACAACTGCCTGACGCAGGTTGTCACGCAGACGATTCATGTTCGCAAGGTTAATGAACTGCTCACCGGATTTACCCAGAGAGGTTTCAACCGAATTACCAAACACCATATCAACGCGGGCATTGCTGGCAGAGGCAATATTGTAGTGACGCTCAGCCACTTCGACATTACCTACGCTAGCGGCATTACCAAACGGTGTTGTTGCCTGCTCAACGTTAAATGTAATCGCACTGTTCAGTATCGATTTACCATCACGATCTGATGCCAGCGGTGCAACACCGTGTAGCGGCATATCCATGGCCACAGTAGCGTAGCAACCTTTAAATGCAGCAGCCTGCGCCATTCCCAAGCTGGACGTACGATCCGACGTAATACCATGCAGGTAAACAATTACAGGATAGCCAGCACCTGCCTGCAGCGCAGTACAGTCAGCTTCACCTAATCCAGAATAATCACCCGGCAAAGTCACCAACACTGGTACATTTTCTGTTTTATCCAGATTCACCAGAGGATAACGATAGGTAACGTTGGTCATGCCACCCGTGTAACCTGTCACATTTCCTTCTTCATCTTTAACGGCAGTCACACCTGTTGCTGTTAACGTACCGGTAGCAGGATTAAATACCTTATTATCGGAAGGTGGATTCAGCGCAGGATCTGCAGACCAGGGTGCATCAGACGCCATGCTCAGCTTCACAGCATTGGCCTGCAATACAGGATCGCTAGAGGCCAGAGCCTGAGCATTGGTTTTAACCGGTGCACTCAGACCAACAGGCAATGTTAATGAACCCTGAACGTATTGAGTAACTGAGTCAGCAGCCAGAGGGGTACCAGCAAAAACTTGCGCTGGTGTTAAAGCAACGCCAGGAATAGCCTCATAAGCCTGAGCTTCAGGTGTATAAAGGCTCGCCGTTACCCCACCAACAACAGGAGCTGAGCTGGCAGTGGCTACGATATTGGCTTTAAAAGTTGCAGTTGCTTCTACTTCAGCAATCTGGGCTTCCGTTGGAGGATTATCCAGTGCAATAGATTCTGTAGTTGCAGCAGGTACGATAGCGGTAGCAACATAAGCAGCCGCTGTAGCCGCCTCATCACCTGCATTCTGCTGCAGCAGAACAGCCTGATAAAGCTTCTTGGCGGTATCCGGTTTGGCCGCCAGCGCACGCACATACATTTCAGGCGCTGCAATCATTTTCAGCGTGGATGTGGTACCACCGGTAGTGAAGGCATAGCTCAGCACAACGTCAGCACTGCTGGCCAGCTGAGCTGCGGCGGTTGCCTGTGCAGCGGCTTCTGGCATATCGTTTTCGGCGGCAGTTGCTGCATCCTGCTGAAGTCTTGCCGCTGCACCTGCAAGATAAGCTTTAGCCACACCTTCCCATGCCTGAATAGCTTCCCGCACTTTAAGCAACGCTGAAGATGGGAGGCCGGCATTGCCGCTAAGGAGTTCATACTCCGCAGAAGCACCAATAGCCTCTCCACCTGCTGTGATATGAGATGTCAGAGCGACAACGTACTTAGTCCGCTCTTCGAGTGGTTTAAGTAAGTTAATACGCAGGGTTGGTGTATTACCATCATCAAGATCAAGGAAGGAAACGGTATAGTCGACACCGAATACTGGCTGATCGACACCATCAAGCACATTAGGCTGATCACCAACAAGCGGAGAGTTTGCAGCAATACTCTTGATATCCAGCGCATCAATTGCAGGATCATTCGAGGAGTTACGCAGTTTGATCAGAACGGCAGTAAAAGGCTTGCTCAGGCTATCCGCATCAACAGGTGCATTAAATTCAATGTCAATCGGGGTTGAAACTGGCGCACCATCAATAGAGTTAAGTGCGGTAGTCACCGGAGCCTGCGTATCGTCTGCACTGGCAGTACCATCTGTAACGGCGGCATCAGCAAACAATAAATCATTAAAAAGCGGCAGGTCTTTGTTACCCGCAGAAAAAACCGGCGCCACACGTGCTGGGGCTACCCCCGGCTTACCGGCATCAACCGGTGTGGAATCGACTTCGTTATTGTGTTTTTCAACACTACTGATATTACAGCCGGCGAGGCCTGCGGTCGTGGCTGCGATGGCCAGACTGAGAAGGGTCTTCTTCACCATATTGCTACCTGTCTGTTTTTTTATGGTTATTGGTGCACTTTTGGGGCGTGCGTGTATCCATACCCCCAAAGAGATGCCCATGACTATAATCTGGCCGTCACGCACCCTCATCACTCAAAAGTATGATTCCTTGCTAATCCCCCTCTCATTTTGTATCTGTACGTAACACTACCTTCGTAGCAGGCGTGTGGTTGCTGCAACTTTGTCGCGAGCAGCTCCCCAATCGCTTGGCAATTGTTAAAAAGCGCCCTATTCCTCTAGAATGGCGGCCGATTTCAAGATATCTGACTCAGGAGCAGCACATGTCAAATCAAGATTCCGTGGTTATCGTCGCCGGCGCCCGCACCCCGATGGGTGGTTTTCAGGGCAGCCTGGCCAGCGTCAGCGCAACCGATCTGGGCGCACTGGCCATCGCTGAAGCCGTGAAGCGTGCTGGTATCGATGCCGCCGACGTGCAGGAAGTCATAATGGGTAACGTGCTGCCAGCCGGCCTGAAACAGGGTCCGGCCCGCCAGGCGATGCGTAAGGCTGGTCTGGCTGATGCTACTGGCGCGACCACCGTCAACAAACTTTGTGGTTCCGGCATGAAAGCCACCATGATGGCGCACGATGCCATCAAAGCAGGTTCCGTTGAGATTGCCGTTGCCGGTGGCATGGAATCCATGTCTAACGCACCTTACGTTCTGGAAGGCGTGCGCACCGGGTTCCGCATGGGTGCAGGCAGTGCACCACAGGATCATATGTTCCTGGATGGTCTGCAGGATGCCGAAACAGGCCGTCTGATGGGTTCTTTTGCACAGGATGTCGCCAACCAGAAAGGTTACACCCGTGAGCAGATGGATGAGTACGCCATTATGTCTCTGACCCGTGCCAAAGACGCGATTGAAAAAGGCCTGAACAGCGCTGAAATCGTGCCGGTTACCGTTACCAGCCGTAAAGGTGAAACCGTTGTTGAGCAGGACGAGCAGCCATTCAATGCCAACATCGAGAAGATCCCTAGCCTGCGTCCGGCTTTCGCCAAAGACGGTACCATCACCGCCGCTAACGCCTCTTCCATTTCAGACGGTGCCTCTGCTCTGGTTCTGATGAGCGAATCTGCAGCCGCAGCCAAAGGCGTAACTCCGCTGGCGCGCATCGTTGCACACAGCACCCAGTCTCAGCATCCATCTGAGTTCACCATCGCTCCGGTTGGTGCGATTGAGAAAGTTCTGGCCAAAGCCGGCTGGAATAAAGACGACGTGGATCTGTTTGAGATCAACGAAGCTTTCGCCATGGTTGCCATGATGCCAATCGATGAACTGAAGCTGGATATCAACAAAGTGAACATCTACGGCGGCGCCTGTGCTCAGGGCCACCCGGTTGGCTCTACCGGATCACGTCTGATCGTTACTCTGATGAACGCGCTGAAAAACACCGGCGGCAAAAAAGGTGTTGCCGCACTGTGTATCGGTGGTGGTGAAGCGACAGCGGTTGCTATCGAACTGGTGTAATCACCATAGCGTTATGGCTTGCGCCTGACGCAATAAAAAAGGGAGATACCGCGAGGTATCTCCCTTTTTTTGAGCCGGTAATTCAGCGGGGTTGCAGAAGGGACATTTTTGTCCCGATTCGGGCCGCAAGGCCCGCTTATACCATGCTGAAAAATTCCAGCCTCTGAAGTTCCATCGCGGCAAAAATGCTGCTCCTACCAACCTCTCCCGCCTCCCGTTAAGCGTCCTGCTTAAAAAACAATGGTTTTATTGCCGTGTAGAAGCACCCTGTCTTCCAGATGGCTGCGCACACCGCGCGCCAGCACCATCTTCTCAACGTCTTTACCCAGACGCACCATATCTTCCACGGTATCGTTATGGCTGATGCGGATCACGTCCTGATCGATAATAGGGCCGGCATCCAGCTCAGAGGTTACATAGTGACAGGTCGCACCAATCAGTTTCACCCCACGCTCTGCCGCCTGATGGTACGGTTTGGCACCAACAAAAGATGGCAGGAAGCTGTGGTGAATATTGATTACCTGGCCGTGGTAACGCTCACAGAGTTCCGGCGGAATAATCTGCATATAGCGCGCAAGCACAATGGTATCGGCTTTGTGTTCTTCGACAATGGCGTTAACGCGGGCAAAGTGCTCAGCCTTATTCGCCGGATCAACCGGCACATGGAAGAACGGAATCCCGTGCCACTCAACCAGCGAACGCAGGGTATCGTGGTTGGAAATAACGCAGGGGATATCACAGACCAGTTCTTTGCTGTGCCAGCGATGCAGCAGATCCACCAGACAGTGGCTTTCTTTGCTCGCCATCAGGATCACTTTCTTCGGCACGCCCGAGTCGTTCACCTGCCAGTCCATATCGAACTCTTCGGCAATCGGCGCAAACTCTGCTTTCAGCGTTGCCAGATCAAAGGGCAGTGAATCCGCACGAATGCAGTGACGCATAAAAAAGCGCCCGGTAACCGGGTCAGAATAATGGTTTGCCTCAACAATCCAGCCACCATGTCCGGAAAAGAACTGGCCAACTTTCGCTACAATGCCCACCCGGTCCGGGCAGGAAATCGTTAATCGGTATACTCGTTCCATAGAAATCCACTACTGGCTCATACAGCTGCTACTCTGGCCCGAAAGGCTATTGCACCTGCGCGGGGGAAGTGATCAACTGAAGCCAACTAAAAAACAATAATAAGTATCGGAGAGACGCCTATGTTACTCCTTAGATCCCTGATTCTCACCCTGTTTGTCGGCTTTTCAGCCCAGGCGAGCAGCAATTCTCTGGAACAGAATGTTTTCGACCTCAGTGTCGGGGTCAAAACACTGTTGCTGCGTTACTACCACCTGCAGGCCGATGAAGGTAATCAGCAACTTCTGAACGAGCTGAACCGTTATCTGCTTGTCGTCGGCGAGCAACAGCAGAACGTCAGTAATGAGTTACGCAACCTCAAGCTCAATAATGACAACAACCCTCAGCAGAGCGTCGACAGCCACTGGCAAAAGTTCCGCTCACTGATGCAGCAGAACATTCATGAAATTGAAGTGAATGACTTTCCTGAACTTCAGGTCGTGGCCATGATGCGTGATGCATCCAGTGCCATGATCAGCGAGCTGGAAAAAATCGGCGATGAATTACGCCAGAATGGCGAGTTCTCCGTTTCCGCTATAGAAGACTGGACCCGCAGCCAGAAGCGGCTGCTGCTGGGTATTACGGAACGCTATCTGGAACGTGCTGCATCCTCAATGGGTGCCCCCCTCAGCAATGGTCAGGATATCAACCAGCTCTGCCAGGAATTCTCTGCCGGGCTTAACAGTCTGAACAGTGCCGATCTGAATGCCTCAGCCCTCGCCTCACTGCAGCGCATACGCAGCCAATGGTTGTTTATAGAAAAATCCGCCACAAATGTCGAAGCCAAACTGGTCCCCTTTCTGGTAATGCGTTACACCAGCACCATGGTTGACCAGCTGAGCCGCATTGCCGCCAGCTAACTCTGGTTTATTTTTCCAGAAGCTGGCGCGGGTCTGTGGCAGCATTCCGGTTAACCTCTGCTGCCGACCGTATACTCAGGCTTAAAATCCGGTCGGCATCCACCGGTCCCAGACATTCACAAACGCCGATATAAATAAAATTCAGCAAGCGTTTTAAATCAACAAGAGCTGAATCACCAAGCACCAGAGGATGTTTGTCATCCCCCCACAGATTAAATGAGTAAGCCAGTTCCTGCGAAATACTGTGACGCAAGGATTGCTCCATTGCATAGCGCTTAACAACCCTTGCCGTATCCGAGCGTAGCTGACCGAACAATGTCGTCAGTACCACCTCATAAACATCCGTCCAATCCTGCGCCGGAAACAACTCCATTTCATCCAGACTGCCACTGCGCTGCTGAGCAGACTGATATTTCAGCATTTCTTCCATAGGATCTGGCTTTAACCGGGCCCCGTCATCCATCAGAATACCGATTAATTGCCGGTATAACTGAGAACGGTTATTTGCGACTTCCGGGATATCTTTACAGTCAGACAGAAAACCATTCAATTCAAACTGTGATTTCTGCGCATAATGATTCTGCCAGCGCCACATAGCACGCCATAAACCATCTCCTTGCAGGGTTTCCTGCAGAACCGTAAATACCGCCCGTCTTTTTGCTTCGATCGTCATTGTCATTATCGGCTACTCATAATTCACGATGATAAGTAACGTTCTGATGAAACTCCGGATAACCCACTTCATCATGCTCGGTAAAATCAAGACCCTGTTGTTCATGCTGGGTACTAGCGCGCAAACCGATCACGCGATCAATCAGGAAAAACAGAATAAGCGATAACGGAAAGGCCCAGAAAAACGCCGAGAAAATGCCCACTAGCTGCACCGCAATCTGCGATAAATCAAACATATTATCTTTCAGGAAAAGCCCTGCAGCCAGCGTCCCCCATGCCCCGGCAAAGCCATGCACAGGAATAGCACCCACCACATCATCCAGACGACGGCGTTCAAGCCAGGCTGCCCCATAAACCGATATCGCTCCGGCAATAAGACCAGTAAGTGCAGCGAACTCAGGTGCCATTGATGCACAACCTGCCGTAATTCCGACCAAACCGGCAATGCTGCCGTTAATTGTTGAAGTTAACAGCACCGGACGTCTGGTTATACGGCTGAACAGCAAGGCTCCCGTTGCACCAGCCGCCGCGGCCAACTGAGTATTGAGTACAATCAGACCGATTTCCGGACTGGCCGCCAGCGTACTGCCACCGTTAAAACCAAACCAACCCAGCCACAGAATAAAACCACCCAAAGCGACCAGCGAAAGATTATGGCCCGGAATACTCCGCGCAGCACCGGTGGTGCGATCAAAACGTCCGGTACGTGCCCCCAGAACGATAATGCCAGCCAATGCGCACCAGGCCCCCACGGAATGAACAACGGTCGAACCGGCAAAATCGATAAAACCCAGCTTAGCCAGCCAGCCTGAACCACCGTACATACCACCCCATACCCAGCTGCCAAATACCGGATAAATAAATGCAGTAATTACACAGGTGGCGATCAGGTAGGCATCGTATTTTGTCCGTTCCGCCATAGCTCCGCTGCAGATAGTTACGGCTGTTGCGGCAAACATAATCTGGAATAACAGCACGGTATAATCCCAGGATTGGCTTTCTGCTGAAGTATTAAAAAGCGCAAAATGACTGGCACCAAAAAAGCCGGTAAAATTTTCACCAAACATCAGGCCATAACCAACCAGCCAGAAAATAAGGCTGCCAAGACACACGTCCATATAGTTTTTCATCATCACGTTAACGGCATTTTTTGCCCGTGACATGCCACTTTCCAATAAAGCAAAACCCGCCTGCATAAAGAACACGAGAGCAGCAGCCATGACTACCCACAATGTGTTGATACTCAGCTCAACCGATGTTTCTCCTGCCATAACAGGAACACTCAGAGTGCTTAATACTGTCCACATAATCCATTTCATAACATTACCTGTTAACTGCCGGGACGGAGTTTAAAAACGCTCTACTGCTTCGCACGTTCTCACCTGAATTAGTTATCAGCAAAGGCTGTGCCAGATAAAAACAGATGCGATTCGCCCCAGATCCGGAACAGGCCATCACAACAGAAGCACTCCCGGCACCACGAAAGTGCATATCCATCCTGAAGCGCACCAGCTTCAGGCTGACAGAACAACAAGCGCACTGCTATATTGCAGAGAAGGAACTTCAGGCAATGGTCAAAAGCAATGTCATTAATCGTGTTCGACATGGGCATCCGGGTTGAAACCCCTTTGCGGCCAGATAAAAACCGGATAAAAGCCACCGCAGCATCGTCTGCAGTGCAAAAGGTCAGGCCCGGAGATTCTCAGTCTCCAGCGGAGCGACAGGCTCAGCAGGTACTGGAGCATTATGCGCATCCGCAAAAAACACCGGATTCAATCGCCTTTGCAGCCGATATTATGCATACACCGGTTCTCACCCTGACACCGGACGATACCGTTCAGGATGGCTGGAATAAGCTGGCAGAGAGTGGCTATCACCACCTGCCTGTCGTTGACCAAGAAAATAAAGTTCTGGCGATCATCTCTGATCGCGATCTGATGCATGCTTTAATGCAACAAAACATCCGGCCGGGGAACAGTGAAGATATATGGGAAAATAATATCCTGAATTACGCTATTCACCCGGTAATTTGCGTGATGAAAAATGCCGACATCCGACAGACCAGTAACATTCTTTTTGAATACAACATCGGTGCCCTGCCCGTTATCGATGACAATCAAATCCTTTGCGGCATTATTACCCGCACCGATATTCTGAAACTACTCCGGCATTACGGCCCAATGGAACTCTGGGCGTAGATATCATACGGAGGTAAGGAGAAACCATGACAAAACACTATGAGCTGATTCACCCTAAAACCCATCTGCGCGTTTTATCACGTTATGAAATACAGCAATTACGGGAAGTCGGAAGTGAAATTCATGAACTGGTACGGCGTTGCTGCTATGCCGTACTCAGCGCTGGCAGTCAGTCAGATAACTATCTCGAACTAAAGGAAGAATTCCGCAACTTTAATATTCAGGTTCAGCAGGAAGACCGCGGTATTGTTCTCAGTCTGAAAAACCCTCCACAGAGTGCATTTGTCGATGGCGAAATTATCCGTGGTGTGCGGGAGCAATTATTCTCTGTTCTGCGTGATGTACTCTATGCACAGGAATCGATTCTTAAGGCGCATCGTTTTGATCTGAATAATGGCGACGACATTACCAATGCAGTGTTTCACTTACTGCGTAACGCCAACGTACTGAAACCGGATCGGTTACCGAACCTGGCGATCTGCTGGGGAGGCCATTCGATTCCGCGCAATGAATACCAATACACAAAAGATGTTGGTTATCAGCTCGGACTACGCGGCTTAGATGTCGGCACAGGCTGCGGCCCGGGTGCAATGAAAGGTCCAATGAAAGGTTGCGCTATTGGCCATGCCAAACAGCATAACCGCGATGGCCGCTATATCGGTATTACTGAACCGGGCATTATTGCGACCGAAGCCCCGAACCCGATTGTGAATGAACTGGTGATTCTGCCGGACATTGAAAAACGTCTTGAAGCTTTTATCCGTCTTGCCCATGGCATTGTAATTTTTCCGGGAGGGCCTGGTACGGCCGAAGAACTTCTGTATTTACTCGGCGTACTGTCACACCCGGACAATCAGCAAATTCCGTTTCCGATTGTGATTACCGGCCCAAGCGAAACAGAGGATTATCTGCGCGCCATTGATCGTTTTATTGGCACAGCGCTTGGAGCCACAGCCCAGCAGCGTTATCAGATTATTATCCAGGATGCAGAAGCGGTTGCGCGGGCTATGAAAGCTGGGATCGCCGAGGTTGAACAGTATCGTCAGTCCAGCAACGATGCTTATTTCTTCAACTGGGCTCTGACCATTGCCGAAGATTTTCAGCTACCGTTCGATCCGACCCATGAAGCCATGAGCAACCTGTGCCTGAGTAAATCACTGCCTGGCCATGAGCTGGCTGCTAATCTGCGCCGGGCCTTTTCCGGTATTGTTGCCGGCAATGTGAAGGAAGTGGGGATAACCCGCGTACAGGAGCATGGGCCGTATCAGATACAGGGAGATAAAAGTATTCTGGAAGGCATGGATGTGCTGTTAACCGCGATGGTAAAACATGGTCGAATGAAGATCAGCGGCGACTATACGCCTTGCTATGACATCGTAAAAACCGGTTAAAATCTGTACTATCAAAGGCCTCAGCACCACTGAGGCTTGTCACTTTTCTGCAACAGAAGCAGCTTATTATCTTGCTTTGATATTTTTACAAGCAGGTTCTTCGTAATGCCCCGCTATCTGATTGCCTTGTCTGGATTAGTTATTATATCGGCAACATCACTTTATGCCTGTTATGGCAATAATGATTCAGATAAGCAAGCTGATACAGGAAACCAAGCCGGAACAGAGAAAAGTGTATCGCTGTTACCGGCTGTCGCTTTCAGCGAACAGACCGAAGTTACAAGCGATAAAATTCTTAACAATGAGGCCAGCATCCCTTCACAGTGCTATACCGACACTGAAAGCGAACACAATCCCTGCTATACATGCCACCAGATGTATGACCGGCGAAAAGACAACCGGTTAAATAAACTGGATGATGGAGCTCTTCAGGGAGCCTATATATTTTCTGACGTAGGCGTTACCAATCATTGGAAAAACCTGTTTAAAGATCGTCAGGAATGGCTTGAAATGGTCAGTGACGAAGCCATTATCAAATACATCAACGAAAATAATTATTCAAATCTGGCCGAAAATCTTAACCGTTCAGGCTGGAAAGGATTTATTCCTGATCTCAAGGATTTTTATTTGGGATCCAGCGCTTTTGATGAGCAAGGGCTGGCTTTGGACGGTAGCTACTGGGTTGCGTTTAATTACAAACCTTTCCCAGGTACATTCTGGCCAACCAACGGATCAACCGATGATGTCATCGTCAGGCTGGCCAAAGAATTTCGCGAAAAAGAAGGCATGTTTGATAAGGATATATACTTTA
Organism: Thalassolituus sp. ST750PaO-4; assembly: GCF_020320405.1. NCBI lineage: Bacteria > Pseudomonadati > Pseudomonadota > Gammaproteobacteria > Oceanospirillales > Oceanospirillaceae > Thalassolituus > Thalassolituus sp. ST750PaO-4. The sequence continues at coordinate 392,945 of NZ_JABVCB010000013.1, read as the reverse complement.
TCAACCTGACCATTGCCGAGTTGAATATAAAAGACATTGAAAGTGCATCAATCTGGCCTGTCGATGAGAATCGTATTGGTTTCGATATTGACCAGAACGGAATCCTGTCAACAACGGAAACCGTCGTAAAATCGGAAAACTATATCGGAGATGCACAAAACACACCTGTTGAATATCAGCAATTCCCACAGGGAACAGAGCTGATGCATTCTGTCCGCTACGTTGGCATTGCAGAAGATGACAGTATTTTCGTACCTCAGAGAATGAAAGAATTACGGTACATGAAAAAGATCTCCGTACTTCCAAGAAGTACAATAACCAGCCGTTATGATAATGAACGTAAAGAGAAACTTATCGGCCTTCTCCCCAACTTTATTAACCGTGGTGATCTCGGATTTGATAATGGACAAGGATGGTTCATTCAAGGCTTTATCGAAAACTACGATGGTGAGCTGCGTCCACAAAGCTATGAAGAAGGTATGTTCTGCATGGGTTGTCACGCAGCTATTGGCACAACAATAGACAGCACCTTCTCTTATGCCCGGAAAATTACGGGAGCAGAAGGCTGGGGCTACATCAATTTGAAAGGAATGAAAGATGCTCCATCTGTCAGCGAACCAGGTGGTGAAATTCTTAACTATCTCAAAAGAGCCGGCGGTGGCAGTGAGTTTCGCGAAAACCCTGAAATGGTTGAGCGCTGGTATACCACGGCCGGGGAAGTTGACCATGAAAAAATCAACAACAGCGACGTCTACACATTACTCGCGCCAAGCAGAAAACGCGCTCTCAAGCTGAATAAGGCTTATACCGAGATCGTACGTCATCAGAGCTTTATTTATGGTCGCGATGCAACCTGGATTCCGGCTAAAAACGTATACACAGAGGTGGACGAGAGCATTCCTCCACTGCATTCAGAAAAAAGACACTATGGCTGGGATATTCGTCTTAACTGGAATTAATTTTCAGTAAATAAAGCCAATAAAAACAAATACATAAACTGTAATAAAACGTAAATCAAAAATTAATATTTATTGATTAGTTTGCTAGTCACTAACAATCTGATTAGCAAGGATACATTCATGAATAAGAAATTACTCGCGGCAGCAATTGCTTCTGCTTTCCTGATCACCGCCTGTGGCGGCGAAGATGGTAAAGATGGTGTTGCCGGTACCAATGGCACTGACGGCACCAATGGGACCAATGGCACTGACGGCACCAACGGTACAAATGGTTCAAACGGTCAGGATCTGACTGCTGCACCAAAACTGATCCGTCTGGCAACAACGCCACTGGGCTCAGAACTGACCGGCATGTACCATACAGATAACGGTGAGTTTTTCTTCAATATCCAACACCCTTCAAGCTCATTACCTGGCGATGAAAACAAAGCGGCTGTTGGCGCCTGGGTTGGCGTTGATATTGACAACCTTGATCCTCAGATGGAATCCATTACTGTACCCGATCCGGCTTCCGCTGATGCCCAGACCACCCGCGTTGTGTCTGGCTCTTACCAGGTTCTCGGGCGCGAAGGTGACACCTTCACTGGCGCCCTGTCATTCGGCCTTGGTGCGATTGTAAATGCAGCAGGTACCGCATCCGTTAAACAATCAAATAATCCTGACTTTAACGCCTTTATCCCATCGAATGCTGACGGCAGTGAAGGCTATCTGTTTACCGCCTGGGAAGACCGTCCTGGTGCAGTTTCCCGTATGAGCCTGGCCAAACAACCTGATGGCAGCTGGTCAATCGCGGATGCTCTGAATGTAGATTTCAGCAGCGTTAAAGGCACAATGATCAACTGCTTCGGTACGGTTTCTCCTTGGGGCACACCACTGACTTCGGAAGAAAACTACGAAGCCGAAAATACTGAAAACTGGAACAACCCAGCTTACAGCACTGGTTACCCGCACTATGCCGACGTGCAAAGAATTCAGGATTACCTGGGCGGTACTTTCCCGAACCCATATGATTACGGTTACATCGTTGAGCTGACCAATCCTAAGGCTGCGGCTCCTGCACCCGTAAAGCACTTCACTCTTGGTCGTTTAGCTCATGAAAACCCAGTCATCATGCCAGACCGTAAAACGGTATATCTGACGGATGACGGCTCTAAAAAAGGCTTTTTTAAATTTGTTGCCACTACGGCAGGCGATCTGAGCGCCGGTACTCTGTACGCAGCCAAAGTGACTCAGGATGCAACCCGCGATCACACCAAAGCAGGATTTAACATCACCTGGATTGAGCTGGCTACCGCTAATAATGCCCAGATTGAAGCCTGGATTGACAGCTACGATGGTATCGACGAGACCGCTTATGTCGATGGAGCCAACAGCTACATCACCGATGCAGAAGTAACTACCTGGGCTGCTGGCGGTGCTGCAGATGATCGTGTTGCTTTCCTCGAAACACTGAAAGCGGCTGAAGCTAAAGGCGCAACCGTTGAGTTCAACAAAATGGAAGGTATTAACATCAACTACGCCGGCGCAGCCAGCGGTGCAGTACCATTCATGTACGTTGCAATGGCCGATGTCTCCGGTGCGATGGTTGATACTGCAGGCGACATTCAGATTGAAGCCAACCGTTGTGGCATTGTTTACCGCTTAGGTCTGCATGCTGATTACAACGTTTCCCGTATGGATCCTGTTGTTATTGGTGGCGCTTATGATTCTACATCAACCACGAACAAGTGTTCTGTAGATGGCATTGCGCAGCCAGACAATATTGTTGTACTGGATGATGGTCGTGTATTAATCGGTGAAGACACCAGCAACCACAAAAACAACATGCTGTGGATTTACAACCCTCAGGGTAAATAACAGGGTTTCAAATACTCTGAGTAAATAAAAATCCCCCGTTTTACGGGGGATTTTTTTATGATTAAGCTACAACCATAATGCCTGAAGTACTCAGTAACGCCGTACCTGAACGACAACGCGACGGTTAGCAGCGCGTTGCTGTTCAATTGTCTGGGCGGGATCCATTTCTTTTGGCCGGCTGTCAGCAAAGCCCGAGGCCTTCAGACGCTCCTTGGCAACGCCCTGACTCATCAGATATTTAACAACATGGGTCGCTCTGGCTGCTGACAGCTCCCAGTTGGAAGGAAACTGTTTATTAGCAATAGGAATATCGTCGGTATGCCCTTCCACTTCAATCATATGTGTTTCGTGACTGGTGTCGCGGATAATGGCAGAAACTTTTTCCAACAGAGGAACCGCACCGGCTTTTAAATCGGCAGATCCGGAGTCATACAGTGCAACATTAGCAAACTCCACTTTAACGCCACGCTGATCGAGAATCACCGACAACTGATCCTGCAGACCATTCTGTTCGATATAATCATCCAGTGCTTTTTTAATATCGGTAAAGGGCGTTGTTTGCTGACGGTCAGTCATTACCGTCGACAATCCTTCCTGCAGTGCTTCTACTTTTCCCTGATCAATATCAGATACCGACAGAATCATCACAAAGAAAGCCAACAGCAACGTAATGGCATCGGAATAAGTGATCAGCCAGGAACTGGAAGAATCATCAAAATTAGGCCGGCGACGGCGCAGGCCACGGCGCTTTACGGCCTCATCCACGGCATGCCTCCGGGTATATCAGCTCAGAGTTCTTCATCGGCAAACTGCAGACGAACTGACGGTTTAAGAAAGGCGTTCAGCCTGTCCTGAATAAACAGAGCATCACGTTTTTCCGCCAGCATCACGAAACCTTCGGTAATCAGCTGATGGCGGTAATAAAGTGCTTCCTGCTTTTCTGTAACCTGATTGGCTGCCGGTTTAAAAAATAAATTCGCCAGTACCACACCATACAGAGTGGTAATTAATGCCAGTGCCAACCCCTGCCCTAACCCGGCCATATCGCCGTTCAGGTTATCCAGCATGATAATCAGACCAATAATAGTACCGACCATACCAAACCCCGGGGCATAGGTTGCCATGGTATTCAGCACCTTGGATTCCAGCGTATGCCGCTGCCAGGTGGCATCCATGGCATCACTGAGCATAATGCGGATTTCGTGGTTTTTATAACCCGAGCCAATCAGCTCCATCGCATGACACAGATACTCATCTTTGCTTTCTTCTTTGCTCAGACTCTGCTCAAGGGCACTGATACCTCCCTGACGATACAGGTTGCTCCAGTCAACAAAGCGGCTGACCAGTGTGCGCAAATGCTTTTGCGATGTGGGAGTATGGAAAAAAGTCTGCACCATACTGCGCATGGCAATCAGAACATCACCGCTGCTGTAGCTGATCAGTGAAGCCGCTAACGTACTGCCAAGCACCAGCGCCAGACTGGAAAGGCTCATAAAAATCTGGTGATGATCGGTACTGCTGATAATGGCAAATGCAAACAGGCTGATACCAGCGCAAAAGCCAATCAGGGTGCTGAATGAAAACATCATTTATTCCTGCCCCTGTGACTGTTTAGCAATAGGCGCCAGCTCTTCCATAGAGAAACGTCCGGCTTTCAGTACATCACGCATTTTCTGCACAACCTGTTTGCGTCCGGCTTCTACCGTTTCCTGCGCAATGTCAGCTTCGGTTGTTTTCAGTTCAGCAATAACGGCTGCGCGCAATTTAGCAGGCAAGGCGGCCAGCACATGGCGTTTAAATTCAGTTGATGTATGACATAAGGCAGCGGCCAGAACACCGCGATCTATATCGCGCAGCTCATTCGCCAGTACCCGCTCCGGAGCGCGGGCCATATCAGCAAAAGTAAAATACACCTGACGCAGACGGTAATAGGTTTCCGGCTTTTCGCCTTTTAAGGTTTTCAGTAAGCGGGTTTCTTCCGCACTGTTCATATTATCCAGCATGCGGATCAGCACTGATAAACCATCGGCGCTTATGTTTTCAAAGGTCGGTACCGATAACGAAGCATGCGCCAGACGATCAGCTACGTCGCGGAAAGCGGATACCGGCAGAGTATCGAATTGTCCGAGTTCATAGGCTACAGAAGCCTGATCTTTTTCTTTCATGCGCTGAATAATATCCGCCGCCCGTTCAGCCGGAAGCTGCGACATAACCAAGGCTTTAATGCGGGTGTCCTCATCTTTAATCAGATACAGCACCTGCGAATCATTGAGTTTTTCCAGAAACGAAAACGGTGAACTGCCCGCAGAGTTATCTGCTAATCCCTGCTGCAGGCGCTGCTGGAAAGCACTGAGGGATTGCAGCAGCATCTCATTACTCCAGTCCGTGTCGCTGCGCTGTTGTTCCAGCTCCTGCCACTCGGTGCTGGTTAATGCAGGAACAAGGCTGCGCAACAAAGGCTTACCCATTACTTCAAGCATTGCCGTTGCTTCGGAATACTGTTGTCGCTGCAGTCCCTGCTGAACCAGCTGCTGAAAAAGCTGTGGCTGAGACAATCCGGATGACACCAGCGCTTGGCGGGTTTCATTGACCTGACGTTTCAGTTCAACCTGCTGATCATTTTCCTGTGCAACCACGGCACGGCTATCGCTATATCCGTTGTCGGAACTTGTGGATACAGGAGCACCTGCGGCAGGAATCATCCGGCGGCCTAATGCGCGCATTCCTAAAGCTATGACCAGTAAGACAAGCAGCAATGACGCCAGCCAGAACCAGAGCGCATATTCCTCCCACAGGCTGAGAGCAGCAGGTTTGTCGTTCTCCAGACGTTTAAATTCGGTACGGACAATATTCAGTGTATCGCCACGCAGTTCATCCAGCTGGGATTTCCGGGTAATCAGGTTACGCAGAAACTCAACCTGTTCATCATTCAGCGTACGGTCAACAACCAGAGTAATGGTCATTTTTTTGATGCTGTTGCGAAAGCCCAGTGTTTTCTCACGAATGGTCTGAATCTTGGTTTCTGCTTCCTGTTTCAGCTGATCGGCATAATTGAGTACATCGGTACGTTCACGCTCCAGCTGCTGCACTTTATTTTGCAGTGCCTGAATTTCCTGCTCGTTTTCTTTCAGCAGAGGAAGTTCGTTAACCGGCAAACCGGGCAATGCTTCCAGTTCATCCGCAGCAAAGGTTTTTACCGTACGTGGACGGATTTCGGTAATGGGTTGACGGGCAGGCGGCTTGGGCAAAGAAGTGGCAGGTGATGCCGGCTCATTGCTTTTCACCATGGTCCGGGTTTTCTGCAGTGTCGCTTCAACCTGAATAATAAAGCGGTTATCACCCAGATAAGATTTGATATCCCGTGCCAGGCGCGCTTCCATTTCATTCTTAAAGCGCGCCTCTTCCAGATCATCTTTCTTAACCGGAACTTCATAGGCCTGTTCTTCAGCAGCGACCAGCAGCGAGACGAAGCACAGTAATACAGTAAGAATTCTCATCGGCATCTCCTACTGCTTCAGCCGGTCAAGGCTGGCTTTGACCTGATCAAGACTGGGGTCAAGCTTAAGCGCCTGCTCCCAGCTGGAGCGGGCTTCCGGCAACAGGCCCATCTTGTAATAAATACTGCCTTTTAATGCATGCGCCTGAGCTGAATCCGGTAAGTTATCGAGTGCTGAATTAGTTTCATCCAGTGCTTGCCAGTACTGCTTTTTATAAAACAGAGATTGGGCATTAAGGATGTGCTTGGTGGTATTTTCTACCTGCTGGTTTTTAGTTTTTTCCTGTTGCTCTGCATTATCATTCAGTTTCTCATGAATTTTTTCAGCTTCATTGTCATCCGGATAATCGGTTGCATCCTCATCCATCTCAGATACTGCTTCGTCTTCTGATGCAACAGCCTTACCCGGAAGATCCATAATAAACTTCACATCGCTGTCACCGGCATCCAGTGTCAGAAGTACATCATAACCATCACCATAACGGTGAATATGCATCAGGCCATGCTGTTTTTTGGCTTGCTCAGCGATTTCAGATTTTTTCTGAGCATCTTCTTCTACAACCTCCGTTTCAGATACCCAGCCGGAATTACCGTATCCTTTAACGACTTCATTGGTACGCTGATAGCTGCAGGCCGCCAGCAATAACAGAGTTGCCAGAGTCAGTATTCTGAACAGTGGGTTTATGTATCCTGTTGCTTTAAATGCCGCCATCAGAATCTTACCCCCAGCGTCAAGTCATAGCTTGAACCACCGAATTTTCCGACTTCTTCATAGCCCACCTTTTTATCCCAGCGGGCATCGCTCTCCGGTAAGTAAGTAACGCCGAAGTCCATAAAACCGTCACTGAAAAACGGGAACTCAAAACCAAAGCGGAAAACCAGTGAATTAGCATCGTTAAAGAATGCCTGCCCAATCCCCAGATACACCTTGGTATCAATTAACTTATCCATACTCGGAATATCGGCAATAATCCGTCCTTCGAGGTTAATACCCGATACATCAAATAAATCGGTATTGGAGAAGTTACGGAAGTATTCAATCGCCAGCGTGTACTCAAGACTGTCATCAATACTGGTGGTTTCACGGCGACGCAGGCCAAACACGGTAACGCCGTTAACTTCTTCTGCGCTGTTGGTCGTCTGATTTTCACGGCTGCCATCAATTCCCCAGGCGCCTACCGTCAATTCATAATTTACAGAATCAAAGCCTTTTTCTTCCTGCTCCCGTGTGGTTTTCTTCGAGTACTCTTTCAGCCACAGAAGCTGATTATTACGTCCATCAACCATACGCAGATTAATCGTAAACTTTTCATCGTGAACCGATGCATTCCAGAAGATAAAGGCATCTGCCCGAACTTTTTTAGCCAGAGCACGAAGTGCCTGATTGGATTCTGCTGCGTGAGAGATTTCCAGCTTATCTGCACGCATAGCCACCTGTGTGGTGCGGCATTCGATGCACTGAATGACTTCAAAACGACCGCTTTCCATCACACGGTGCATTAACTTGTTTTCAATCATCAGATGCACCTGTTTGGGAATCTGACGATGCAGGCGATCGCCATTGTGATAGAGAGCAACGCGGCGGATATTGCTGTCCAGATCGATCAGCTCTTCCATCACCAGTGTTTTATCGTCATCCAGCAACTGCTCAAAGCCGGTATATAAAGAGGGGGCCTGAGTATTTAATGAATCTTCGTTTTTATTGTCCGCACAGGCCAAAGAAGCGAACAATAGTGTGCTGACTGCAATCAGCAATGATCGGAACGGAGTCGGGAATTTCATTCAATTTCCTTGCGTCAGGAATCCTGATTTTTCTTCCCCCAGCTTAGTTCATATTTCAGGAACTGAAGTTGTAAGCAATGCTTATGCACTTTTAATTAACTATTGTTAAGCGAAATGCCCGTCGTTTGTCCAGTTAATGCGCCAAATTTTTTACGGTAAAGACGGAAGATGAAATAAGAAATTCAGTTGTTGCTAAGCATTAGCGGGTCAAAGCTAAAAACATTTGCGCCAACTGACTTTTTTACGGCACGGATTAAAGAAAAATACGGCGAAAAACCAGCAGATCGTTTTTGTTCGTACAGATATAAGAAAAAATTGAAGAGCAGCGCTTTTGTCTGCTTATCCATGTTTTTGAACAACGGTTTCCAGCCATACTGCATAACCCGACGGCCGGGTTATGCGGTAATCAGACCGGACTGCGACGCAGTGCTTCGGCTACTTCGCGGTCGGTCTGTGCAGCCAGGCGCAGGTCACGGGCTGAAATTCCCTGCACATCGTGGCTCCACCACAACACCTCCAGCTTCCCCCAACTTAACGTCAGCTGTGGATGGTGATTCTGCTGTTCAGCATGTACGGCAATACTGTTAGCCAGGTGCAGAGCCGCGCTGAAATTGTTCAGCGTTATACTGCGCTGCAATGCCGGAACACCTGCAACCATAACAGGCGTCCAGTGCGGATGCTCTGCCAGCCAGCTTTGCAGTCGCGCGTCATCAATGCGGTCATCGCTCATCATCTGTCTCCTTAGGCGGAACATTCACATTAGCGGGAAAATCCAGCTTTGCAGAGTCTTTTCTGCGCCAACATCATTCATACGATGGCTTTACGACAGGCACAAAAAAAAGGAGCCGGAGCTCCTTTTTTATTTATCGCTGCTTAACGCATCAGACTTCGGTTGCGTTAATCTTGGCGTACCAGGTTTGCGGGCCGGTCTTATGTACCGACTCACCTTTGGTATCCACAGCTACGGTTACCGGCATATCTTCGACTTCAAATTCGTAGATAGCTTCCATGCCCAGATCATCAAAGCCAACAACCTTAGCGCCTTTGATCGCCTGAGATACCAGATAAGCAGCACCACCAACGGCCATCAGATACACGGCTTCGTTATCTTTAATGGCTTCAATAGCGATGTCGCCACGCTCAGATTTACCGATCATGCCCAGCAGGCCGGTTTTTTCCAGCACGGTACGGGTGAACTTATCCATACGGGTCGCAGTAGTCGGGCCAGCCGGACCAACCACTTCTTCGCGTACCGGATCAACCGGGCCCACGTAGTAAATAAAGCGGCCTTTCAGATCAACCGGCAGCTCTTCACCTTTAGCTATCATATCGACCATACGCTTATGCGCCGCATCACGGCCGGTCAGCATCTTGCCGGACAGCAATACGGTTTCACCGGTTTTCCAGTCTTTTACGTCTTCCGGAGTGATGGTGTCCAGATTCACACGGCGTACAGAGTCACCCACTTCCCAGGTGATCTGTGGCCAGTCTTCCACTTTCGGCGCTTTGAGAACTGCCGGGCCGGAACCATCCAGCACAAAGTGAGTGTGACGGGTTGCCGCACAGTTAGGAATAATCGCCACCGGCTTGTTCGCCGCGTGAGTCGGATAATCGGCCACTTTGATGTCCAGTACGGTGGTCAGACCACCCAGACCCTGCGCACCAATGCCCAGTTTGTTCACTTTTTCGAACAGTTCCAGACGCAGTTCTTCCGCGCGGTTCTGTGCGCCACGGGCCTGCAGTTCCTGAATGTTGATTGGCTCCAGCAGCGCTTCTTTGGCCAGCATCATGGCTTTTTCAGCGGTACCACCGATACCAATACCCAGCATACCCGGCGGACACCAGCCAGCACCCATTTTAGGTACCTGTTCCAGTACCCAATCAACGATGGAGTCAGACGGGTTCAGCATGGCGAACTTGGATTTGGCTTCAGAGCCACCGCCCTTCGCAGCCACATGCACGTCCACGGTGTTACCCGGAACCAGTTTCATATGGATGATGGCCGGCGTGTTGTCTTTGGTGTTGGCACGTTTGCCGTCCGGATCCGCCAGCACAGAGGCGCGCAGCACGTTGTCAGGATGGGTGTAAGCACGGCGTACGCCTTCGTTACACATATCTTCAACGCTCATATCGCCTTCGAATTTCACGTCCATACCAATGGTCAGGAATACGGTAACAATACCGGTGTCCTGACAGATCGGACGGTGGCCCATGGCACACATACGGGAGTTGATCAGAATCTGCGCCATGGCGTCTTTCGCAGCCTTGGACTCTTCGCGCTCATAGGCCGCATGCACGGCATCAATGAAGTCTTTCGGGTGATAGTACGAAATGTACTGCAGTGCATCAGCGACGCTCTGGATCAGGTCTTCTTGCTTGATCACAGTCATGACGGGTTCTCTCTCATAGGCTCGCGGGTGTAAAAACGCCCACGTCGGTGGGCGTTACAGTCGGCCTATTGTACCCCAACTACTGCCGGTCTAGAACGGCCACCATTCCTCGGCTTTAGTTCTAGGCTTGGCTTTGGCGCCGGATTCATCGACGGCACCGTCATCATCAGCGGAAGAACCATCGAAAACCTTATCGGCCATTTCTTCTTCTGCTACCGGACGTGGCTTCAGACGATCACGACCATGGTGAATCATTTTGGTTACCGGCAACTCTGACAGGGCAATACTTGGCGCCACCAGCTGTAAAGGGCCATCCCCGAGAGGGATATCTTCCAGATCCGGCTTCAGCGCTGGCGGGTCAATTTCGGAATAGCGCAGGTAATACACTTTGCCTGGCTTAACATCGAGCCTGAGCTGCGCCACGCGTTTGATAACAAACTCACCAACCCCTTCCAAGCCCAACAGGCCACGGCGAATAATAATATCGTACTCACCTGGCTCCATTTCATACCAGGTGTAACCGCCGCCCTTGATATTGAACAGACGCTCACCGTCAACATTGAAACTTGGGGTTTCCAGTTCATCCATCGACCATTGGGTCGCCGGGCGGTAAACATAGATCAGGGCCGTATTTTCGTAATCCCAACGGTAACCAACGGCTTTAAAATTCTGGCCATCCGGTTCGGAGACATACGAGCCGAAGCTGTCGCCGACGGATTGATGGATGGTGCATCCGCCCAGCAGCAATGAAAGCAGCACAGAAGAAAGACCAAGTGACACGATTCTTATCATTATTATTTTCCTGCCCGTGTTGGGTAAAAGCAGTACCTGACGACATACGGCGCCCACTCTGTAATGCTGTCTGCCGGAGCCTCGTGCCCGACAAAATTTACACCACAAAACCGGCTGGCCAGTGTACATAAAAAACTCAGCTTGCTATGATGACATAATTACAAAAAATAACAAAAACAAAAGGGGTCAACTCATGGAAAGATCCTGTTACATCACCGCCTGTATTCTGCTGACACTGACTGCTGCCCACACACAGGCTGCACCAGTGAATGAATCCTATTATTCCACGGACCTGGAAGATGCGGTCGCAGATGCCAAACGCAATCCGGTTAACAGCGAGTATGTTGGCCGCTCCTGGTATAACCGCACCACATCAAAAAGCTTCCCTCTGCCTAAATTACTCAACACCGAAATGGATGCTGAAGTGGTTGAAGGTGCGATGGGTCCGACCGCTGCTGGTGAAGCGGCCGCGCTGGAAGCTCAGCAACCTGTGCGCGATATCGCTCAGGGACGCAAAAGTAAGCAGGAAACCCTGGCCGAAGCCAAGAAAAAGCAGGACAAGCCTGACGATGAGACCGTCGTTGAACGCTCTCAGGAAATCTACGTACGCGAAGCCCGCTCAGAAAACAGCCGTGTCACAGACATCCGCGCAACCGTGACCATCAAGGCCAGTTATAAGCCCTGAGCGTAACGGAGGTGATCATGAAAACAGTGATGACGGGCCTGTCAGGTATTCTTGCTGCCACGCTGAGTTTCTGCGCGGCGGCGGTTAATCCTCATGACGAGTACTACTCAAACGATATATTCACCGCCATCGAAGAAGCCAGGCAGCGCACCCACCATTACGATTACAGTCATGCACAGCGCTATAACCGCTCAACCTCGCAAAGCATTCAGTTTTCACGACTGCTGAATAAGGAGATGGCGCAAACGATTGTCAAAACCCCTGACAGCATTGACGTCGATCCGCATACCCAGAACACTGACAATCTGGACAGCGAAACACTGACTGCCCGCGACAGCGAGAAGATGCCGGCAATAGAAACCGCTCCCCTGTCCCTGCCAACCAACGTCAGCACCGGCGCCGCATCGGTGACCATTACCGTCCGTTAAATGCTGGCTTGCGCGGCCATCAGAGACGCACAGATCTTTCCCCGTAAAGGCACTGCAAGCTGCAGCAAAATACGGTCACGTAACCACAATGCTCTGACATCATCGGCTAACAGCGGCAGCAGCTCATCCTGACAGACCAGCACATCCTCCAGTGCATCCAGAGCCGCCAGAGAATAATCCCGTGGCCGGGCAGAGAAGATATCTGCCAACCGCCCCGCCGCAGCGACCAGCGAATGCGTGTTGTCAGCATCGGCATTAGCCATTAGCCAACCACTGAATGCCAGTGCCACGTGCACATCTTCCCAGTAACGGAAGGGCTTGTTCAGCTGCTGATGGGCATGATGGCAACGATAAGCAGAGGTAACAGTTACATTACTGAAGTGCACCGGCGTATGGGGAACATCCGGCAGAAAGGGCTGCTCTTTACGCGCCTCCAGAGGTTCAACCCCTGCCGCATCCGCCGCGACCTGCACACACACTAGATCATCAGCGCAGGCTGCAACCACATACAGCAGGTCGAGCCCACGGCGGGCCAGCATGACATGGGATTTTTCGCCATTCAGGCAGGAAGTTTGCTCATCAAAACGGGTCTGCATCTGCCGCAAAGAACGTAACCCGGCTTCAGAAATACAGAATGCCGCCCAGGCGTCGGCTGCAAGTTGTGGATCGAGCTGGCGCATTGCCGCCTGATAACCACAGAAAAATGCCGTTCCCGGCGTAGCCGCACGCTGACCATGCTGCCAGGCGACTTCAACGGATGTCAGGGTACGAAAAGAAGTGGCAAGTTCACGACGCAGCAGCGCCGCATCCTGCTCAAGAGACAGACGTGGTGCCGTGGCACCACGCTGACATAACGCGGACAGCGACATTACTGTGCGCTGCCACCCAGAGCGTTCTGGATACGATCCAGACGGATCTGAATATCTTCAATTTCCAGCTTCATATCGGCCAGGTTACCGCCAGCGCCACTCTGACGCATCTTGGTCATTGCCGCTTCCAGAGACTGAATGGACTCAGTGTTCTGCGCCACCCGCAGCTCGGTTTCAGCCGGCATTGCCAGAACCTGAGCTTCGACCTTGGCAATCTTCTTCTTCATATCGGCGAGACTGGCATCCAGTTTTTTCTGCAACGCAGCATCGTTTGCCGCCAGAGCTTTCTGCTGTTTGTCATTACTGGCTTTCAGCTCTTTATCCAGACCGGCCAGCGATCCTTTTAACGCCGTAATGGCTTTTTCATTGCTGGCGATATCAGCCTTATTGCGCTTATTCGCCACATCCCACAGCTTACGGATTTCGGCATCGTGCTCTTTGATAATCACTTTCAGAGCATCCAGCGACAGGTTGGCATTCTCACCAGTAACCGACAGCTTTTCATTCAGCACATTAATATTGGCAGCCTGACTTTTCAGCAGGGTTTCGGCGTTGGCAAACTGTCCCTGCAGAGTCTGCAGCTGCATAAACAGAAAGCCTGCCAGCCCCCCCATTCCCAGAGCGACCACCAATGCCACAACAGCCAGCGTCTGTTTCTGCGCCGGAGCTGCTGCAAGCGCTGCTGCCGATGGGCCTGCTTTTGCTGCTGCAGCACGCTGAGCGGCAATACGGCGGGCCTGCAATTGTTTCTGGCGCAGAGCAATATCTTCCTGCGATGGCTTCATATCCGGCACCAGCGGTTCTTTTTCTTTATCCATTGTTTTGCCCCCACGAAAACGTCGTCATTATTATTGCGCCCAGTATAACGGCATCTGCCGTCAGTATAAATTCTGAACGCTGTTATTCTGTTCTGGCTGTCATACGCCTTGCCAAAGGCTTATAGCATGTAACAGAGACAGACTGTTCAATACCCCTACAAACCGCATGAATAGCACCCCAAATACAGTGGTGCTATGATTCGGGCTCTAAAGAAGTTCTGCCGGTTTAGCATTGTAATGGCCGATCCTTACAGAGCTTTGATAATCCCGCAAGATATGCAACCCGACTCAGTAATGAATGGAGAGACACCATGGCATTTGAATTACCTGCCCTGCCGTACGCAAAAGACGCACTGGAACCGCACATTTCTGCCGAAACCCTGGATTTCCACCACGGTAAGCACCACAACACCTACGTGGTTAAGCTGAATGGTCTGATCGGTGGCACTGAGTTTGAAGGCAAAACTCTGGAAGAAATCATCAAAACCTCTTCCGGTGGCGTATTCAACAACGCAGCCCAGATCTGGAACCACACTTTCTACTGGAACAGCCTGAGCCCTAACGGCGGTGGCGAACCTACTGGCGCAGTAGCAGATGCTATCAACGCAGCATTCGGTTCTTTTGCTGATTTCCAGGCCAAGTTCAACGATATGGCTGTTAACAACTTCGGTTCAAGCTGGACCTGGCTGGTGAAAAAAGCTGACGGTACTCTGGATATTGTTAACACTTCCAACGCCGCCACTCCGATCACTGAAGGCCTGACTCCACTGATCACTGTTGACCTGTGGGAACATGCTTACTACATCGATTACCGTAACGTACGTCCTGATTACCTGAAAGGTTTCTGGGCTCTGGTTAACTGGGAATTCGCCAACGCGAACTTCGCTGCTTAATCGGCCTTTGTGGTAAAAAGAAAACCGGGTTTTTACCCGGTTTTTTTATATCCGCATATCTGTGAAAACGGTAAAACTATGAAGCTACTGCTCGCCTCCGGTTCACCCTACCGCCGCGAATTACTGGCCCGGTTACGTATTCCTTTTGACTGCGCCAGCCCGGATATTGACGAAACACCATCAACAAACGAATCGCCGCAGGATTACGTCGCCCGTCTGGCGTACGAAAAAGCCCGGGCACTGGCCGCACAATATCCGCAACACTGGGTTATTGGCAGTGATCAGACCTGCGTATTGAATAACCAGATCTGCGGCAAGCCCGGCAACCACGACAACGCCGTTGCACAACTGCAACGCGCCAATGGCCAGCGCGTCAGTTTTTATACCGGTCTGTGCCTGCTTAACAGTGACAGTGGCGAATATTATTCGCTGACCGAGCCTTTCCATGTGTATTTCCGCAATCTCAGCGAGGCAGAGATCGAACGTTATGTCGCACTCGAGCAGCCTTATGACTGCGCCGGCAGTTTTAAAGTGGAAGGGCTGGGCATTAATTTATTTGAAAAACTGGAAGGCCGTGATGGCACCAGCCTGATCGGTCTGCCATTAATCGGCCTGATTGATTTAATGCGCAAAGCCGGAATCAACCCACTGGAACTTGCTCAATAATTTAAAAGAGCGATAAATAAAAAGCCCCGTAAAACGGGGCTTTTTTATCGGTAACACTGCAGGTGTTGTTAATCTTTCTTACGATTACCCGGTAATCCCTGGAACAGTTTTTCCAGCTGGGCATCAACATCTTCCCGGCCCAGTTTATCCGACAGGCTGAATTCCCAGATGCCGTTGTATTTATCTTCCGTCAGCTTACGCGCAACGCCGGTATTGTTCACAATGGTCGGACGCAGGAACACCATCAGGTTGCTCTTCACCTGTGTCACCGACTTCGATTTAAACAACCAGCCCAGCAGTGGAATATCGCCCAGCAGTGGTACTTTGCTTTCCACTTCACGGATATCGTCACGGATCAGACCACCCAGTACGATGGTTTCTTCGTTCTCTGACAAAATCATGGTCTTGATAGAGCGCTTGTTAGTAATCAGGTCCGCACTGCCATCAATAGTGGTCTGCGATACCGACTCAGCCGTCGCTTCCACTTCCAGACGGATGGCTTCGCCATTATGAATATGCGGCTTAACTTTAAGAGAAATACCGACGTCTTTACGATCAATCGTGGTAAAGGGGTTGGTGTTGCTGCTTGAAGCCGTAGAACCGGTACGGAAAGGAACGGTCTGGCCGACAATAATTTCTGCTTCCTGGTTATCCAGCGTCATGATGCTTGGCGTCGACAGCAGGTTGGTCAGGCTGTTGCTGGCCAGCGCCTGCAGAATCACACCAAAATCCACTTCGCCGTTTACTTCATGATAACCACCAATGGTCAGGCCGCTGCCCAGGGCCGAAGCCGGATTGCCGGTAGCAATACCGGTAGCAATCGTACTCAGTGACGGGCCGGAATTAGAGAAGTTGGTGCCTGCCACCGGCGCATCCAGGTTACCGGTTGCCCACTGCACGCCCAGCGCATCGGTGATATCACCGGTAACTTCGACGATGGCCGATTCAATCAGCACCTGTGCACGGCGTACATCCAGCGCTGCCACCAGCTCTTCAATTTCTTTCATCAGTGATGGCTCAGCGCGAACCACCAGTGCGTTCAGCTCTTCATCGGCATGAATACCGGCTTTTCCTTTAGCTTGCGAGGCATCTTTATCAGCGGCAGAAGACGCGTCCGACAGCAGATTTTTCAGCAGCTCAGACAGTTTTTTCGCATCGGCATACTGCAGGCGGATAACCTTGGCGCTGCCGGAGAAATAGGATGGCTGATCAAGCTCTTCAATCAGTTTGCGGATACGTTCGCGGGCGCTTTTCTCACCTTTAATAATCAGACGATTGCTGCGCTCATCGGCCACCACACGGATAGAGCCGGCGGTATTTTCGTTAGCATTGGCAGCTGTACCCTGTGATACCTTGGCCGGATCGAGGCTCTGCAGCATGGTAACCACGTTACCAACCCAGGCTTCTTTCAGCTGGATCACTTCCAGCTCTTCACTGCCGGATTTATCCAGGCGGTCAATAATTTGCTCAATACGCTGAATGTTGGCGGCATGATCGGAAATAATCAGGGCGTTTGCGGATTTCACCCCGGCCAGATGACCATATTTAGCCACCAGCGGACGCAGAATCGGCACCAGATCCAGCGCCGGGGTATTTTTAATCATGATGACTTTGGTCAGCAGTTCCTGACTGTCGACTGCGACGCTTTCATCCAGATCACGTCCCTGCTGTTTAACGTCGTTCTGTTGCACAATCAGAATGACATCGCCGGCCGGTACAGCCACATAGCCCTGAACCTGCAATACCGATAAAAACAGCTCGTAAACGCCTTCTTTGTTCATCGCTTCGCTGGAAAGCACGTTTACTTTGCCTTTAACCCGCGGATCAATGACAAAACTTTTGCCGGTAATATCAGCGACCTGACTGATAAAGGCACCGATATCCGCTTCCTTCAGATTAATCTGCCAGCTGTCCTGCGCGGCCTGTGTTACGGCGCTGACCAACAGCATGATGACGAATGCCCACTGCTTTAACACACTCAATATCCTTTAATTAATCTTGTGATTAACAACAAAACGGCTGTTGCCACGCTGCACTTCAATGCGCGCGTTGCCTTCACTGCTTACCTGTTGCAATAACTGCTGATCGCTTTGCGGATCACCCAGCGCCTGGCCATTAACTGACAACACGATATCACCGGGTTGCATCTGCAAGGCTGTCAGCACCGATCCGGGCTGCACACGGTATCCCTGACCTGAGCCTATGGCTTCCAGCCCCATTTCCTGCATGGCACCTTCCGCATCTCCGGCAACCTCTTCGGTAACCATATTCATAAATTCTGACGGACTGCGAACCTGCTTAAAACGCTCGCGCAAAGAACCACTGCGGTTAACCTCCGGGCGTGGCGCAGCAACCGCTCTGGCCGTGATGCCGGCGGTGGATTCTTCGTCAAATTTCAGGGTTTCCAGCTTGCCGTTAGTGTCGAGGATGACTTTATCGTCATAGACACCGGCCAGACGTGTACGTCCCTGCACCGCATCACCGATGCGGTAAAACTCTCCCTGACCACCTTTCGGCGCAATGATGGCACTGGATGCTTCATTGCTGGTACTGCGGGTCACACCCAGCAACTGCAGCCGCAGGCGTGTATCCGGAGCATCTACCTCTTTGGCAACAGCCTCAACAGGTTGTGCGGTAACATCCCCGAACAAATGATATTGGCCTGTCCCTGCCACTGTCCCGCCGTTCTGTGCATCACCGCGGGACTGCGATGGCGCCTTCAGCAGCAGCGGTTCCGGCGCCACAATCAGCCAGGTCAGATGCGCAAGCTGCCAGGATAACAGGACGGTCAGGGCTGTCTTCCCCAGCACCAGCGTCCAGCGCTGCCAGCTCATTAACTCAGCCACCTTGTCTGCCAAAACGTTCTTACTCCGTAAACGAAGCGCCCAAGGTTACAGAACCTTATGAGACACTTCAAAAATTACTGTTTCTTCTGTGGCTTCGGCTGGCCACTTCTGCCCTAACACATCCAGAAAGCGCCGGCGGATAGCGATCCCGCCCCAGCCGTCCTGCTGCATAAAGCCCTGGATTAATGCCTGGCCTTCCGTTGTTTCAATATTCAGCACGGCTTTTTCCGGTTCCATTCCCAGCGTGCCGATCAGCATTGGCATGGTTGCGCGGATAGGCTTGTTATCTACCGGGAAGCCAACCTCTCCACCGCTGTACACCAGTCGGCCGGAGACATCGGAGAATTGCCGGGTCTGCAGATTCACACTGGCCAGCAGGCGGTTCAGTTCAAACTCGCCGGCAACCGACACCCGGTTGCGGGTCAGCAGCGGCTGGATTTTATCAGCGTTGAGATAACCATCGGCACCGAGAATCTGCAATTGCTGATCCAGGCCAATGCGGGCGGCGCTCTTTAAACGCACACCATCGCCCAGCACGCTTAAATCAAAATCAGCGCGGCCAGCCAGCAGCGCCAGAGGGCTAAGCTGCCAGCGGGCATCGAGACTGCCCAGATCCCGCAGTTGCGGAACAGCAAAACGCAGACGTCCATCCCATAACGTGCCGGACACCTGCTCAATTTTTAACGGCAGACGTCCTGCCTGTGGCTCAACATAGCGCCAGACAAAATGCAGCGGTGTATTGATGACAAGAACAAAAATGAAGGTTAAAACGCCCAGCACTACAAACCAGCGGGCCGCCCAAATGGCTTTGAACATGGTATTTGTTGTTATCCCTGGAAATATCAGCGGGTCATTCTACTCAACGGGGGCGCCAAATCTAAAGGAGCAATGTGACATTACTGTAAAAAAGCCGGAGATTCTTGCAGAAACTCCGGCATCAGGCGTCAATTCCGGCGCTGCGACGGGGTTATTCCACCACGCCACAGCCCAATTCAGACGTTATTCAGCTAAGGCAACACCTGCACTGCCACTCCCGTAGGTAAAGCTGGCCGATGTTATCTGCGGCTGATTGTCCCGCGCTTCGATGACAAAGCGGTATTCTCCCCCAACCACCGGGTTATACCAGCGGCTTTCGTATTCCGCCATACCGTTGTCGCTGTCATCGAGATAACGCACTTCGATATCGTAGCCATCATCGTGCACGGGTTCGCCATTGATCACCAGCTGTTGCCACTGATCACCGACTTTATGTTCAACACGCACCAGACGCTGATCAAAGGCTATCTGATCCGGGCCGAGATCCAGCCACTGTACTGCTACGTAGTTTTCTTCATTGGGCTCTTCAGCACTTACCTCATGCGGAAGCTGCAGCCACTCGCGCTTGCCGTTGCTGACAACAGCCTCCGGCAGGAAGTGGTTAACCTTCAGTTCATAACGCCATTCCGGTTTTAATTCCTGCACGCGGCCATTCTGCAGAAAATCCTGCGCCAGCGTACCCAGCTGTGCTGCCAGATAAGGTGTAGTGTACTGGCCATACAAGGTATGACCGCCTTCGTAATTCTGGCGGGAGTATTCTTCCGGCGTGGTGGTGTAGCCAAAATAACCGTTGGCGTTGCTGGCCACCCAGACGTATTTCACATCCTCACCGGCAGCAGCAAAAGTGTCACTGACGGCGGCCGAAATCCGGCGACCGGATTCAGTCGTGGTTTCAAACGGCAGCGGCAGAACCACCATGTCATTAATGCGCAGCAGCTGGAACATCACGGTATTCGGGAAGCTGTCTTTGGGCTCCAGCAGCGGCTGCAGGAAAGAGAACCCCAGATGGCGTTTGTTACCCTGACAACCATCTTTAAAGAACCACCAGCGACGCGCCATCACATTGCCACCATGGAAGAACGGAATCGCGCTCAGCCACGGCGTACGGCGTTCATAAGCACCGGCCGCTACGGTATTGCCCACCGCCGCATCATGACAGATTTCTACGTCACCAGCCTTGGTATGCTCACGGATATTCAGCTCGCGCGCGGCGCTGGCCAGCTGAATATCGCTGCTCAGCTCTGAGCCCAGTGCTTCAAACAGACTGATGGCTTCACCACCGATGCCCTGACCCAGTTTTTTCGCGGCCTTCCAGTCGACATCGAAATGGCCGAAGTAGTTATCACCATGTTCTTCCAGTGCCGGTGCCATATCGCCCTGAGTACCGGTGCTCAGCGCATGCACGACTGGCCAGGAGGTTTTGTAGCGGTCGCGGATTTTCCACTCAAGATCTTTCTGCGCGTAAGCAAACAGGTCTGCGTTATACACTTCAACCGGTACGCTCAGCGCCGTAGCGTGTACTGAAAAACTGGAGAAAGCACCCAGTGGTTTATATTTTCCGTCATCATCGCGCACATCCACCCGCACCATATACAGCGATGGGTTAACGGCCTCAAACTTAGCCTGCGGATCATCAAGCTCCACACCCTGTACATCGTTATTCAGCACATAAGAATCAAGGGAGCGGTTACGGTTGTAGCCGTAAATATCTTTTTTGCCGGTGGCGATTTTAGCCGGACGACGCGACTCATAAGCCTGAATAATGCCGGCACTGATACGACTGGCGACAAATTCCAGAAAATCCGGTTCGAGCCACTGGCCGCTGGACATATGCTTGTTATAAAAATCGTTATCAAAGAAATTCACCGGCGCCGAGTGGCTGTGGGAAGCCGTAATGGCAATATCACCCGGCTTGAGCCCGGTTTTTTCCGCCACCCGCGCGGCTACTTCATGCTGCAACAACAGCGAAGCAGCCGTCAGGTCGGTCTGCACCAGCGCCACTGACTGCCCTTTACCATCATTGATATACACCACCCGCGCCTTGATCCGGGTACGGAAGCCCTGACCACGGTTAGCCATCACCGAATAGCCACCCATCGGCATACCCGGCGGCGGCGTAATATCGACCGATACCGCACCTGCCGTCGGCACTTTTTCTGCCACGATGCTATGAGCGGAAGGTTGCTGAACAAAAATTTCCTGAGTAGCTGCGCAGCCCGTCAGCGAGACGAACACTAACAGCGAGAGAAGAACACGCATGAGAACGACCTTTATTGTTATTGTCTGGCAATTGTGTACTTTTGTACCACACCCACTTTAAGTGGTCACTATCCAAATCCGCCAGAGTCGATCGGTGGCTTATGCAGGGTACAACCCATGGCCTGAGCTGTTTCATCAGAGGAACAGTGAAATCGGTACATTTTTGATTTTTGTATCAAATTGTATCCATTATCATTCCGTTTTTGAGAACAGGACGTCCGGAGCCGTTATGCGTTTAACCCCCTTCATTCCCGCCCTGCTGGCCTTTGCCTCGGCACTCAGCATTGCTGCACCCCGAGATATCTATGACAGCGACCACAATGGTCTGATTGAAATCGAAGACCTGCAGGATCTGAATGAGATCCGCAATAACACATCGGCCGAACACCCGGCAGAAATTCAGGGCACCCACCTGTACGGTGCCAATGGCGGTTGTCCGGCCAGCGGCTGTAATGGCTACGAGCTGACCCGCAACCTGAATTTCGATACCAACAGCAATGGCCTCTTCGATGAGGGGGATCAGTTCTGGAATGAAGGCAAAGGCTTTGAGCCGATTGGTAACTTCAATCTGAAGTTCGCCACGGAATTTCACGGTCAGGGCCATGCGTTACTCAATCTCACGATTAATCGTCCCGGCGAGTACTTCACCGGACTGTTCGGCTACCTGGAACTCGCCAGCATTCATGACCTGATACTGACCGCTGATATTAAAGGTGGTGGTAACTCCGGGGCATTGACAGGCTACGCCTGGCGCAGCCTGTTCCAGAAAATTCAGGCCGAGACAAAAGTAACGACTACCGCCAGTGAAGTACAAAACTGCCAGCCGTTCTGCGATGCCCGTGATAACGGCGGCCTGATCGGTTCAGGTGAAGAGCTGATGATCAACCGCATTCTGCTGAAAACCACCGTCAGCGGTGAAGAGAGCAGCGGTGGTCTGGCCGGCTATCTCAGCGACAGCAATGTTGATGAAGCAGGCGTACAGGGCAACATCAGCGGTGATAAAAATATCGGCGGCCTGGTTGGAAGAATGGCAGCGACCTCGTCCACAGACCCGACCATCAGCAGTACGGTTAAACGCAGCTTTGTCGCCGTTACCGCCAGTGGCCGGACCCAAATCGGTGCTCTTGCAGGCTCCATTAATAAAACTGAAATCAGTGACTCTCTGGTCAGCGGTACAGTTAATCTCGACGAGCAGATTTATGCCCGTGCCGGTGGCATTGCAGGCTCAATGGAAGACAGCTCGCTGTTACGGATTATCAGCACCGTGCGCTTACCAGAGGACAGCGATACCACCCGCTTTATCGGCGCGCTGACCGGTGAAAGCGGTGGAATGACGCTGACTGATGTAACAAACACCCACGCAGCCCGCGATCTGGCAAAGCGTGCCGAAGGTAAAGGATACGGCTCCCTGATTCCGAACCAGAACTTCGATCTGGCTCATATCCAGTGCGCCAGCGCCGCTGATGCCTGTGACGGCCTGCAGTTCAGCGATTGGGATAGCAGTAAAAACAGTAAGAATGAAACACTGTGGGTGTTTGGCACTCAGGAACAAGTACCGGGATTGAAACTATCGCAGGCTTCTTTAATGGATGCCGATGCTGATGGTCAGGCCGATAGCTGGCCGGAGATTGTTATCCCGACCGATCCTGATCCAACCGATCCTGATCCAACCGATCCTGATCCAACCGATCCTGATCCAACCGATCCTGATCCAACCGATCCTGATCCAACAGATCCTGATCCAATTGATCCTGACCCGACCGATCCTGACCCGACCGATCCTGACCCGACCGATCCTGATCCAACCGATCCTGACCCGACCGATCCTGACCCGACCGATCCTGATCCAACCGATCCTGATCCAACCGATCCTGATCCGACCGATCCTGATCCGACAGATCCTGATCCAACAGATCCTGATCCAACAGAACCAGGCAAAAAATCCGGCTCATCCGGTGGCGCCCTGATCTGGCTACTGGCACTGACTGCGGTTGCCCGTCGTCGCCGTTAATTATTTCCCAAAAATCACAACTCCCTTGCCCAGGCAGACTTAGGGCAAGGGACGCTCTCCGCGTACCAGCTTCTCTTTTTCCGCCTTAGGCAGTTTTTTTACCCGCATTTCCGCTCGCAATGCATCACCATGAGCACCTACCGCCGTCTGATAAACCAGCGCCAGAGGGCCGCGGCCGCGCAGCGCGCGCGCGGTTTTAGCGCCATTGGCGCAATGTTCAGCGAAGCGCCGTTCAACATCGGTACTGATACCACAATACAGCTGACCACTGGCCATACGGACCAGATACAGGCTCCAGCAGGGGGGAGACTCCGCGGGCACGTTAATCCTCAGACAGACAGAGCCTGTACACTCTGATTTAACAGGCCCGGATAAAAACCCGTATCATACGCAGCTCTCACCCAAACCATAAATAAGTTGTAACGCTATGCATGCTGTTTTCCGTGATCCCATCAGTGGCCTGACCCATCTCGCCGGCGCTGTTTTTGCCATTGTTGCCCTCTGTATTCTCGCCGCTCAGGCTGCCATGTACGGCGGTGTCTGGCATATGGTGTCCTTTATGATTTTTGGTGCCACGCTGCTGCTGATGTTTGCCAGCAGCACGGTGTATCACATGATCCATGCTTCAGAAGAAGTCATTCAGTGGCTGAAGCGCATCGATCATATGGCGATTTTTCTGCTGATTGCCGGCACTTACACACCGATTTGTCTGGTGCCACTGCACGGCAGCAGCGGCTGGTGGTTATTTGGCGTGGTCTGGGGACTGGCACTGACCGGTGTCATTCTTAAACTGGTATGGATCAGCGCACCACGCTGGTTCTCCACCGTCATTTATGTGCTGATGGGCTGGCTGGTGGTGTTTGTTTATCCGCTGCTCGACCAGATTCCCGCTGGCGCACTGGAATGGATTACGTACGGCGGCCTGAGCTACACCATTGGTGCGGTGGTCTACGCCACCAAATGGCCAAACCCCTGGCCGAAATGGTTTGGCTTCCACGAAATCTGGCATTTATTTGTGATTGGCGGTGGCTTCTGTCACTTCTGGGCCATTGCCTTTCATCTGGCCAAGGTACCTGTCTAAAGGCACCGGTTAAAAGCACGGATTAAAACCAGCCATTAAAAAAAGGCGACGTTAAAACAACGCATGAACGATATTACCGACCCGCTGTTTATCAGCCACAGCGTCAGCATTCCTTGGTCTGACATCGATATGACCGCGATACGCGCCCAGGGCGCCGGCGGTCAGAACGTGAATAAAGTGTCCAGCGCTATTCATCTGCGTTTTAACGTTCAGGCATCCAACCTGCCGGAATTTTATAAAGAAAAACTGCTCGCCCTGCGTGATCAGCGCATCACTCAGGACGGCGTTATTATTATCAAGGCGCAGCAATACCGCACTCAGGAACAGAACCGGCTGGATGCCCTGACCCGCTTACAGCAATTAATTCAGAGTGTGAGTAAAGTTCAGGCCAAACGCATCGCCACCCGTCCGACCCGTTCTGCGAAAAAGAAACGGGTCGACAGTAAAACCAAACGCGGTGCGATTAAAAATATGCGCGGCAAGGTGAAGGATTTCTGAGAATTACAAATGCCCATCAGAAAAAAACTGCCGCCAGGCAAAGGTCCCTGGGAGTTCCTGCTCAATATTGTCAGCAAAGTGCTGCTTTTGGTTATCGCAATTTATACAGCATCCTGGATTCTTTCCAGCCGCTGGCCGGTGATCGGTTTTGCCCTGCTGCTGGTCAGCCTGATTATTGCCCATCTGGAGCTGCTCCGGCTCGGACGCTGGCTGGATAAGAAAGCCAGCGAGCGCTTCACCCGCCCTGGTCGCTAGCAGGCATAAAGATTAAGCCCGCGCTTTGCGCACCAGATCGTAAGCGGTCTGGATTTCCTGAGTTTTTTCTTTCGCCAGTTTCATCATTTCCTCGGGTAAACCTTTGGCCACCAGCTTGTCCGGATGATGCTGACTCATTAAACGGCGATAGGCTTTTTTCAGTTCATCGTCCGTTGCCTCGGGGGTAACGCCCAGCACGGTGTAGGCATCACGCAACTGACTTTGTGGCTGCGCACCCGGCCGCGACTGCTGCTGGCGCTGACCGGCACCGCGCATCGCCGCCTGCACCCGGCCATTAATCCATTCAAACTGAAAAGCACCGATATCCAGCGCGCGGCAGATGCGGTCAAACAGACGCCGCTCTTCAATCGACAAGCGACCATCGGCATAAGCCACGCTGAGCTGAATTTCGAGAAACATCTGCGCCAGTCCGGCACGCTGGGCGAACAGCTCACGCAGCCGGTTCAGATCCGGCATTAAATCCACATCCGGGTCTTTGCCTTCGGTAAAAAACTGAATCGCATTATTACGCTGCGGCCCGGTCAGCCCCATCTGATCCATGATATGGCTGGCGGCATCAATTTCCTGCTCACTGACCCGGCCGTCGGCCTTGGCCAGCCGTCCCATCACACGAAAAGTCGCGCGGAAGAACACCTGCTGCACCTGCACCCGTTCGTTGCGGCTGCCAGAAGCCGACGCGGGCTCATGGCCGAGCAACACTTTCCCCAGTGTCTGATCAAACAGATGCCCGGCAAAAGCGCCGACCAGCAAACCAAAAGGGCCGCCGCTGAACAGACCAATCACCGCGCCCATGGCTTTACCAAACCAGAAATTCATAAAGCCGTCGTCCGCAGATAATCATCCAGTTCTGCCAGCCGCTGTGGCGTACCGACATCCACCCAGCGCTGACGCAAATGAGTGCCGCCCACACGGCCGGCGTCCATTGCCCGGCGCAGTAAGGGTGCCAGCGGAAAAGCCCCCGCTTCCTGAGCGTCAAACAATTGCGGCCGCAACACACTCAGACCACTGAACGTCAGACGATCATGATGAATATTCCCGCCACTCAGAACCCTGCCATCACGCAGGGCAAAATCACCGGCGGGATTATGATCCGGGTTATCCACCAGCCATAAATGCGCCAGATCATTCGCCAGTGAAACCTGCAGCGCCTGCTGGTAATCCCAGTCGGTCCAGACATCACCGTTTACCAGCAAAAACGGCTCCTGCCCTGTTGCGGTTAATAACGGCAAGGCCTGCAGAATACCGCCCCCGGTTTCCAGCGCACTGGCCTCCGGCGAATACTGAATCTGCGCACCAAAGGCCGAGCCATCGCCCAGCTGCTGCTCCAGCATATGGCCAAGCCAGGCGTGATTGATCACCAGCTCGGTAATACCGGCAGCCACCAGCTTTTCAATGTGGTGAACAATCAGCGCTTTACCCGCCAGCGGCAACAGCGGTTTGGGGCAGTTATCGGTCAGCGGCGCCATCCGGGTGCCGCGACCAGCGGCGAGAATCATGGCTTTCATTCAGCGCTGCTGTCACGACGCTGGTCAGTACCCGCAGCCGGCAGTTTATCCAGCTGCGGGATAAAGACCTCAGCCAGCCACTGATGGAAGGCGGCACATTCTTCATAACGGCCACTGATTTCCAGCAGGTACTGACAGGTGTTAGGAATATCCGCCAGATAACCGCTCTTACCGTCACGCAGATTCAGGCGCGCAAAAATACCGGCGGCCTTTAAATGACGCTGCATTCCCATAAAATCGAAATCGCGCTGGAACTGGTTCCATTCGCCCAGATAAATACCGCGCGGACGTGCCTGTTGCCAGTAAGAGGCTGCCAGTTCATCAACCAGCGCCGCCGGCCAGCGCACATAGCAATCGCGCAGCAGAGACACCAGGTCGTAGGTGGCCGGACCAGCCACCGCATCCTGGAAGTCAATTACACCGAGCGAACCGTCAGCGCGCAGCATCAGATTGCGTGAATGATAATCGCGGTGCACAGCCACCACCGGTTGCGCCAGCGCATTGGCTTTTAATAAGGCAAAGGTGTCGGCCAGCAGCTGTTCTTCAGCACTGCTCAGTGTCATACCCAGCTGCTGCACACAGAGCCAGTCGCGGAACAGCGCCATTTCCTGATCAAGCAGTGCCGCATCGTAAGTTGGCAGATTATCGGCCGGTAAATCCTGAATATGCAGCAACTGGGTAATGGCCTGTTCATACAGCCCCTGTACCGTCGCGCTGCTGACGCCGTCAGCATGCAGCGCCGGCCACAGCATCTGGTCGCCGAAGTCTTCCAGCAGCATAAAACCCTGGTCAAAATCGTATGCCAGCACCTTAGGTACGACCACATCATGTTTGTACCAGGCCTGCGCGATACGCACAAAACGCGGGTTGTCTTCTTTATCGGCCGGCGCATCAACTGCAATCCAGCTGTGGTTCAAACAGCGCAGACGAAAATAGCGCCGGAAGCTTGCGTCTCCGGATACCATGTCCATTTCTGCGGTCACATCAAAATCGGAATGCTGGCGAATCATCGCCACCGCCCATTGAGCGAGATTGTCCCGCCGCTGATCCATGCTGGCCTCTCAGGGTTAGTCGTTCTAGAATTGGGCGCCTTGCGCGGCACCCCGGTTAATAAGTTACTGTGCGCGTTAAGATAACATACTCAATATGGATAGGCGCTACAGCCGCTCATGACTCAGATTTGTCCTTACATTCAGCGCCTGGTTCCCTTTTTCCTGCGCCCCGCCGTCCGCTTCAGCAAAGCTCTGCTGCCTGCTCCGCTGCTGGCAGGATCTGTACTCAGTGCTCTGGCCATTATGCCCGTACAGGCAGAAGAACAGGCCAGCGCCGCGCCGGTCATTAACACCAGCACGCATCCACTGAGCTGGTACGACCGCGCCGAACTGACAGCAGAAGAGCAACAGGCTCTGCCGGAATTCTGCAGTGGTAATTACCGTATTCCCGCGATTACGCCACTGGACTCAGAGCGGATCGAAGCGGAAGCCGACAGCTCCACCCTGAATAAAAACGGCGACACCGAGATGAGCGGTGATGTGCTGCTGCAACAGCAGGACCGTCTGCTGCGTGCCGACCGTGCCAGCTGGTACCAAAGCCGGGGTTACGGCGAGTTTCATGGCAATGTGTCACTACAGGCACCTCAGATTGTGCTGCAGGGTGAATCGGCCAGCATCAGCCAGAGTGATGGTGAAGTGCATTTTTACGAAGCCGAATATTCCGTACCGGAGCGTCATTTCCGTGGCTCCGCCGGCCATATCGAAACCCTAGAAGCCGGCCAGATTAATTTAACCGACGCCACCTTCACTTTCTGTGAGCCCGGCCAGAACGACTGGGATCTGGCCGCCAGTGAACTGCACCTCGACCAGAATAGAGGCATCGGCAGCGCCTGGCATACCCGTGTACGCGTGGCCGAAGTACCGGTGCTGTATATTCCTTATTACCGCTTCCCGATCGGCGACCAGCGCATGACCGGTTTTCTCGATCCGAAATTCACCCTGAATGAATATGCTCAGGCGGAAGATATTCAGTTGCCGTTTTACTGGAGCATTGCCGCCAATGCCGACGCCACCATCGTGCCGCATCATATCCTCGACCGCGGCATGCTGTGGGAAAGCCAGTTCAGACACAAAACCCGCTGGTTTGGTGACGGCGAACTGAACTACGGCTACCTCAATAAAGACGCTACCGAAGGCGAAGAACGCTGGCTGGTGAATTATCAGCAATCCGGTGAACTGGGCGCTGGCTGGCAGCACCGCTGGGTATACAACAACATCAGCGACAAAGATTACCTCAGCGATATGCGTCCGACTGCAGCCATCGACCGCACCACCCACCTGCCACGCCGCGGAGAAATTCTCTGGGATCAGAACAGCTGGCATTTTGATATTACCGCCGAGAGTTTCCAGACCATCGACGAAACCATCGCCCTCGGTAACCGTCCCTACCGCCGTCTGCCACAGCTGAACCTGAGTTATCAGCCACTGGTGATCAATGCCCTGCAGATTCAGCAACGCCTGCAGGCCACCCGTTTTACCCGCGAAGACGAAGCCATTATTAACGACAGCGAACAAACCCTCAGCGGCTTTGCCGCCCTCAACGGTGACCGCCTGCTGTCCGACACCAGCATTGCCTACCCGCTGGAATGGCCATTTGGTTTTCTCCGTACCAAGGCCGAGTTCCGCCAGCGCAGCTATAAACTGACCAACGCCGACGACACGCTCACCGACCCCGAGCTGGACGTCAGCCAGGGAACCGGCCGCTACAGTGTCGATGCCGGTCTGTTTTTTGAGCGCGAATTCGACTGGTTTGGCAGCGACTATCAGCAGACACTGGAGCCACGCCTGTTCTGGGTGAAAAGCCCGTATCTGGCCGGGCAGGATCAGATTCCTAATTTCGACAGCACCAAAACCACCGTCACCTATGCCAGCCTGTTTAACGGCGACCGTTTTACCGGTGGCGACCGTCTGGCCGACCTTGATCAGGTCAGCGCCGGTCTGACCACGCGCTTTATCCGCGATGACGGTCTGGAACAATTCCGCGCCAGCGTCGGTCGTATCTGGTACAACCAGGACCGTCTGGTGCAGCTGAACGGCAGCACCGTGCCTGACGCGGATACTCAGGCCACATCCAGTACGCTGGGCGAAGTGGAATGGAACCCGGATGAAAAGTGGTCGCTGTACCACACGCTGGAATGGGACACCTACGAAGACTTTGCCCGTCAGCGTCGTTATGGTGTGCGCTTTGAAGGGTTGAATAACCGCTTCCTGAACGTTGCCACCAACACGGTGCAAAGTTACAACAACACAACCGACAAAGTGCTGACCAGCACCAAGCAGCTGGATGCGGGCTTCTTCTGGTCGCTGACCGACCGCTGGGCACTGGTTGGACGCCAGCTGCGCGATTTGCGCTCTTATGACAGCAACAGCACCGAGAAAAAGCCGGTCAGCCCGGTACTCGAATCCCTGGCCGGTATCGAGTACCAGAACTGCTGCTGGCGGGTACAGATGCTGTACCGCGAAACATCGCCCAAAGATACCGATGCTGATGCCGAATTCAGCACCGACAAACGCTACGGCTTTATGCTCAGCATTCAGCTCAAAGGTCTCGGCAGCTTCGGCAGTGGCACCGACGAAATTATCAGTGAAGGCATAACCGGATACTCAAGACGACAATACCATGACTATTAAAACCCTCCTGCTCAGCAGTATTTTTGCCCTGGCAAGTCAGCACGCGCTGGCTGCTCCGGTACCCATTGATGAAGTGGTCGCCGTTGTCGATGACGACATCCTGATGGCCAGTGAACTGACTGAACGCATTGACAGCGTAAAACGCCAGAATGCCGGTGGCGCTCTGCCGCCGGCCGATGTGCTGCGTGCTCAGGTGCTGGAGCGCATGATTCTGGAAAGCATTCAGCTGCAGATGGCTGACCGCGGCGGTATCCGTATCAGCGATGCTCAGCTGAACGAAGCGCTGGGGCGTATTGCTGCACAGAACAATATGACGCTGCCACAATTCCAAAAAGCGATGGAAAAAGAAGGCGTGTCCTTTGCCAGCGCCCGCCAGCAGATTCTGAATGAAATGCGCATATCCCGCGTACAACGCTTTCAGGTCGGTGAGCGTATTCAGATCACCGATCAGGATGTCGATTACTTCCTCGCCTCCGATCTGGGCAAAATGGCTTCCGCCGCGGAATACAATCTGGGCCACATCCTGATTGCCGTGCCTTCTGAAGCCTCACCGGCCGATCTGCAGGCCGCCGCTAAAAAAGCCGAAATGCTGGTGAAGAAACTGCGTAATGGCGCCGATTTCCGCCAGATGGCCATTGCCGAATCCAGTGGCCGCACCGCCCTCGATGGCGGCGATCTGGGCTGGCGTAAAGAAGCCCAGCTGCCGGGCATCTTTGCCCCGGTGGCACCTAAGCTGCAGGTGGGTGGCATTTCCGAGCCGATCAAAAGCGCCAGCGGTTATCACATCATCAAGCTTAAAGATAAACGCGGTGGCAACACCCAGCTGATTACCCAGACCAAAACCCGCCATATTCTGATCCGCACCAACGAGGTACGCGACCAGCAGCAGGCAGAAGAGCTGATTAATCAGCTGTACCAGCGCCTGCAGGCCGGTGAAGACTTTGCCGCTCTGGCACAGGAATTCAGCGATGACCCGGGCAGCGGCGCCAGTGGCGGTGATCTGGGCTGGGTGAATCCGGGCGACATGGTGCCGGAATTCGATGCCACCATGCAGCAGACCGGTGCCGGAAAAATCAGCGCGCCATTCGAGAGCCAGTTCGGCTGGCACATTCTGCAGGTTGAAAACCGTCGCCAGACCGATGTCGGCGCCGAGAACCAGCGCAATCAGGTGCGCCAGATGCTGTATGGCCGCCGCTTTGAAGAAGAGCTGCCGATCTGGCTGCGTAAGATCCGCTCCGAAGCCTATGTTGATATCAAGGAGCGTCCATGACGCTGCGCCTGGCCATTACCGCCGGAGAGCCTGCAGGCATTGGTCCGGATCTGTGTATTCAGATTGCACAACAGCCGCATAGCTGCGAACGCGTCGTGATTGCCGACCCGGATCTGTTAATGCAGCGCGCAGAGCAGCTTGGCCTGCCACTGCGCCTGCGTGAGTTTGACCCGGCTGCTGAAGCCATTGCCAGCACCGCCGGCGAGCTGACCGTCTGTCCGGTCAGTCTGCGTGCTCCGGTACGTGCCGGACAGCTCGACAAAGCCAACAGCGCCTATGTGCTGGAAACCCTACGCGTCGCCGTACAGGGCGCACTGGATAAACACTGGGCCGGTATGGTGACCGCCCCGGTGCACAAAGGCATTATCAATGACGCCGGCATCGCCTTCAGTGGTCATACCGAGTACTTCCGCGACTACTGTGGCGTTGAAGAAGTGGTGATGATGCTGGCCACCAGCGATCTGCGCGTGGCCCTGGTAACCACTCACTTACCACTGCGCGCCGTCGCCGATGCCATTACCCCGGATCGCATCAAACGCGTCACCCGTATTCTGCATCACGATCTGCAAACCTTCTTTGGTGTCGCCAAACCGCGCATTCTGGTTGCCGGTCTGAATCCGCATGCCGGAGAAGATGGCCATCTTGGCCGTGAAGAGCTGGATATTATTATTCCGACCCTTGAGCAGCTGCGCGATGAAGGCATGGATCTGATTGGCCCACTGCCCGCCGATACCCTCTATACTCCCAAGCATCTGCAACAGGCGGACGCAACCCTGGCCATGTATCACGATCAGGGCCTGCCGGTGCTCAAGTTTCACGGCTTCGGCCGCGCCGCCAATATAACCCTGGGACTTCCCGTAATCCGGACTTCGGTCGATCATGGTACGGCGCTCGATCTTGCCGCTACCGGACAGGCTGACAGCGGCAGCCTGCTGACCGCCATCGAAGTCGCACTGCAAATGGCAAACTGACATGACAAGACACAACTCCAAAGCTCCGGGCAATGCCCATAAGGCTCAGGGTCACGTACCTAAAAATCAGGGTCACGTTCCGAAAGCCCAGGGCCATAAAGCCCGTAAGCGCTTTGGTCAGAACTTCCTGCACGACCATCATGTGATTGATAAGATCGTGCGCGCCATCAACCCAAAGCACAGCGATGCGCTGGTCGAAATCGGCCCCGGCATGGGCGCCCTGACCGAACCACTATTAGACGCCTGCGGTAAGCTCGACGTGGTTGAACTCGACCGCGACCTGATCCCGATTCTGCGCACCAAATTTTTTAACTTTCCGGAATTCCGCATCCACGAAGGCGACGCGCTGAAGTTCGATTTCCGCCAATTGCTGCAACCGGGTCAGCAGCTGCGGATTGTCGGTAACCTGCCGTACAACATTTCCACACCGCTGATTTTCCACTTCCTTTCCCATCACACCATCGTGCAGGACATGCACTTTATGCTGCAGAAAGAAGTGGTTGATCGCCTGGCGTCCGGCCCCGGTACTTCCGACTATGGCCGCCTGGGCATCATGGCGCAGTACTACTGCAAGGTGGAGCCGCTGTTTATCGTTGGCCCGGGCTCGTTTAATCCGCCGCCCAAGGTCGATTCCGCCATCGTGCGCATGAGCCCGTACGATGTGCTGCCGTTTCCGGCAAAAGACACCAAAACACTGGAACGCGTGGTGCGCGAAGCCTTCAGCATGCGCCGTAAAACCCTGCGCAATACCCTGAAAAACCTGATCAGCGCCGAACAGCTGGAAGCCATTGGTATTGATACCACGCTGCGCCCGGAGCGTCTGACGCTGGAAGAATACGTGCGCATCGCCGATGCCGTTTACGAACTGCTGCAGGCTGCGCCTGATGCAAACGCGGACGACAGCGGAGAGCAGGCATGAGCCTCGACGACAGCATTGTGGTCAGCGTGCAGTGTGA
Source organism: Thalassolituus sp. ST750PaO-4 (assembly GCF_020320405.1). NCBI lineage: Bacteria > Pseudomonadati > Pseudomonadota > Gammaproteobacteria > Oceanospirillales > Oceanospirillaceae > Thalassolituus > Thalassolituus sp. ST750PaO-4. Next base: position 359,138 of record NZ_JABVCB010000013.1, on the reverse strand, counting down.
ATACCTCGAGCAGCAGTCGGTGCCGGACGAGAAGCGCTTTGTCTTCGCCTACCATATCGATATTCATAACCGCGGTGAGCAGGCCGCGACACTGCGCTCACGCCACTGGTTTATTGCCGATGGCAACAACGATGTGCAGGAAGTCAAAGGCGAAGGCGTGGTCGGCGAACAGCCGACCATCGAGCCGCATGAAAGCTATCGCTATTCCTCCGGCGCCGTACTCGCCACCCGGGTTGGCAGCATGCGCGGTTACTATGTGATGGAAGCCGATGACGGCACTCTGTTTCACGCCACCATTCCGGTGTTTACCCTGGCGACACCCAACGCCCTGAACTGATATTCGCCCACAACGCCTCGACGAGAAATTACTAAATGGCAATATACGCAATTGGTGATATTCAAGGTTGTTACGAACCCCTGCAGCGTCTGCTGGCACTGGTGCAGTTTGATCCGCACAAAGATCAGCTGTGGCTGGCCGGCGACCTGGTTAACCGGGGTCCGCAATCTCTCGAAGTCCTGCGTTTTGCCAAAAGCCTGGGCCACCGCGTGCGCTGCGTGCTGGGTAATCATGATCTGCATCTGCTGGCCATGCATTACGGCGGCCACAGCAGTCGCAGCAGCGATACCCTGACACCGGTGCTCAATGCCCCGGACCGCGATGAGTTGCTCGACTGGCTGCGCTTTCAGCCGCTCGTTGTACTGGATGAAGCGCGTAACTGGTGCATGAGCCACGCCGGTATTCCGCCCGCCTGGAGTGTACGCAAGGCACGCAAACGGGCACAGGAAGTCGAAGCCGTGCTGCAGAGCGAAGATTGCGCTGAATTCTTCCGCCAGATGTATGGCAACCTGCCCGACCAGTGGCAAAAAGGCCTGCAGGGCATGGAGCGCCTGCGCCTGATCGTCAATTATCTGACCCGGATGCGCTTTATCAGCCCGGCCGGCCAGCTCGACCTGCTCAGTAAAGAAGGTCTGGATCAGGCGCCGCCAGGTTACCTGCCCTGGTTTGAAGCGGAAAACCGCGCCGCAGCAACCACCCGCCTGCTGTTTGGTCACTGGGCGGCGCTGGAAGGCAAAGCGAATGGCACCAATGTTTATGCTCTGGATACCGGTTGTGTCTGGGGCGGAGAATTATCAGCCCTGCGTCTCGACGACCAGCAATGGTTCCGGGTGCCGGCTCAGACCGTATAACACCGCCCCATACAACAGCGGGGCCAAGCGAGGTAATACATGAGTGCGTTTAAACATATTACAGCCGGTGATGCCAAAGCCCTGTTTGAGCAGGGCAATGCTGCCATTGCCGATATCCGAGATGCCATGAGCTATTCCGCCGGTCATATCCGCGCGGCAAAGCGGGTCGATAACCAGAATCTGACAGAATTTATGGCGGCCACAGCCAAAGATCAGCCGCTGGTCGTCTGCTGCTACCATGGCAACTCCAGTCAGGGTGCTGCACAGTTCTTCGGCGAGCAGGGCTACACCCATGTCTACAGCCTCGATGGCGGCTACGAAATGTGGAAGCTGGCATTCCCGGAATGGTGCGAGCACAGCTGATAACACCGGCCACAGCAAACGCTGTGGTCTCCCCCTCTTCTTTCCCCCTCCCTTGAATCTGAGCCATACCCGGCGTTACTGAAGCGTCCCTTCTATTCCGTTCAGTAATAAGCGGCACGCTCAATGCATAATTAAATTCAGGTTGATCAGGGCGACAAAAAACAGTCACCCCGGATCTGAAATCCAGCCTTAAAAAAGCGTGTAATAAAATTATTTAGTGGCACGACTCAACCAAACTGAACCATACTGGTCTGAGAGAAACAGGCATTAATTAACGGAATTTTATGTAACCGAAAAAAATTACAAGACCGAACAGTTGCTACCGGAGAGGTGAACTATGAGCGTATTCAGCCGATACAAAGACAGGTACTCCGCCACGCAGGAAGAAGTCATGAGCCTGCAGGAATACCTCGAATTGTGCAAACAGGACAAAAGCGTATACGCCACAGCCGCTGAACGCATGCTGATGGCCATCGGCGAACCGGAATTAATCGACACCGCCAAAGACCTGCGCTTAAGCCGCATATTTTCCAACAAAGTACTCAAACGCTATCCGGCCTTCTCCGAGTTCTACGGCATGGAAGAAGCAGTGGAAAATATCGTCTCTTATTTCCGCCACGCCGCTCAGGGTTTGGAAGAACGCAAACAGATTCTCTACCTGCTTGGCCCCGTAGGCGGCGGTAAATCTTCTCTGGCCGAACGCCTCAAGCATCTGATCGAACATATTCCGTTTTATGCCATTAAAGGCTCTCCGGTTTTTGAATCACCTCTGGGGTTATTCGACCCGGAAGAAGACGCTCAGATTCTGCAGGAAGATTACGGAATTCCGCGCCATTATCTCGGTCATGTGATGTCGCCCTGGGCGGTCAAACGTCTGCATGAAATGGGCGGCGACATCAGTAAATTTGAAGTTGTTAAACTCTATCCATCCATTCTGGATCAGATTGCCGTTGCCAAGACCGAACCCGGCGATGAAAACAACCAGGATATTTCTGCTCTGGTGGGTAAAGTTGATATCCGCAAGCTGGAAGATTACTCCCAGGATGACCCGGACGCTTACGCCTATTCCGGAGCGCTGAACCGCGCCAACCAAGGCCTGATGGAATTTGTTGAGATGTTCAAAGCACCGATTAAAGTGCTGCATCCGCTGCTGACCGCCACTCAGGAAGGTAACTACAACGGCACCGAAGGCATGGGCGCCATTCCTTATCAGGGAATTATTCTCGCTCACTCCAATGAGTCGGAATGGCAGACCTTTAAAAACAACAAAAACAATGAGGCTTTTCTTGACCGGGTTTATATCGTCAAAGTGCCTTACTGCGTGCGTGTTAATGAAGAAGTCAAAATCTACGAAAAACTGCTTTCCGGCAGCTCATTAGCCAACGCCCATTGCGCCCCCGATACGCTGAAAATGCTGGCTCAGTTCACCGTACTTTCACGTTTAAAAGTACCGGAAAATTCCAGTATTTATTCAAAAATGCGGGTCTATAACGGTGAAAATCTGAAAGACACCGATCCGAAAGCAAAATCGCTTCAGGAATACCGTGACGCCGCTGGCGTTGATGAAGGCATGAGTGGGATTTCCACCCGCTTTGCTTTCAAAATTCTGTCCAAAGTCTTTAACTTTGATTCAACCGAAGTGGCAGCTAACCCGGTTCACCTGCTCTACGTTCTGGAGCAGGCCATAGAGCAGGAGCAATTCCCGGAAGAAGTGCATAACCGCTACCTGAATTTTATTAAAGAATATCTGGCGACCGAATACGTTGGCTTTATCGGTAAAGAGATTCAGACAGCATACCTCGAATCCTATGCTGAATATGGTCAGAATATTTTTGACCGCTACGTAACCTATGCCGACTTCTGGATTCAAGATCAGGAATACCGCGATCCGGAAACCGGTGAAATGCTTGACCGCGCTTCGATTAACGAAGAACTCGAAAAAATCGAAAAAGCGGCCGGCATCAGTAATCCTAAAGATTTCCGTAACGAGATCGTCAACTTCGTACTGCGGGCACGTGCCAATAACAATGGCAATAACCCGTCCTGGCAGTCGTACGAAAAAATGCGCTCCGTTATCGAGAAAAAAATGTTCTCCAACACCGAGGATCTGTTACCTGTTATTTCCTTCTCGGCAAAATCGTCATCCGACGACCAGAAGAAACACGACGACTTTGTCGCCCGTATGACCGAGAGAGGATACACAGAGAAACAAGTACGGCTGCTGTCTGAGTGGTATCTGCGCGTGCGTAAATCGCAGTAGGCAACGACAACAGCAATCCTGTCGGCTGATAAGGAGTGAACCATGTCTTATATTATTGACCGTCGTCTGAACGGTAAAAACAAAAGCATGGTCAACCGGGAGCGGTTTTTACGCCGCTACCGGCAACACATAAAAGAGGCCGTGTCGGAATCCATCAATCGCCGTTCCATTACCGATATGGAGCGCGGCGAGCAGATCAGCATTCCGACACGTAATACCCATGAGCCCAGCATCAGCCATGGCTCCGGGGGGAAGCAGCACAGAGTATTTCCTGGCAATAAAGAATTTCATGCCGGAGATCAGCTGGACAAACCCCAGCAGGGAGGGGGCGGCAGCGGCTCAGGCAAGGCCAGTAATCAGGGTGAGGGGGAAGATGAGTTTTCCTTTTATATCACCCGCGACGAGTTTCTGAATTATCTGTTTGATGATCTGGCTCTGCCCAACATGATCAAAAAAACGCTGAGCCAGTCCAAAGAGTTCAAAACCCGGCGTGCCGGTTTTGTCTCCGAAGGTACGCCCAATAACCTGTCGGTTGTCCGCTCACTGCGTAACGCCCATGCCCGGCGCATTGGCATGAGCGTAGGCAAACGCAAGAAATTAAAAGAACTGCAGGCGGAACTTGCTGAGCACCTGGCGAAAAACGCTGGGGATACTGCCGAAGTTCTGGCTCTGCAAGAACAGATTGCCGACTTGGAACGGCGCCTGAAAACCATCCCCTTCCTCGACGATCTCGATCTGCGCTATCGCAGTCAGGTCAAAGTTCCGACTCCCAGCAGCAAGGCCGTTATGTTCTGCATTATGGACGTATCAGGTTCTATGACTCAGGATATTAAAGATATCGCCAAGCGCTTTTATATTCTGCTGTACCTGTTCCTGCAGAAAAACTATGAGCATATTGAACTGGTGTTTATCCGCCACCACACCAGTGCCAGGGAAGTCAGCGAAGAGGATTTTTTCTATTCGCGCGAAACCGGTGGCACCATTGTGTCCAGCGCTCTGAAACTGATGCAGCAAATTGTCGAAGAACGCTACCAGAACACCGACTGGAATATTTATGCCGCCCAGGCTTCAGACGGCGATAACTGGGACGATGACTCTCCGCTGTGCGCCAAAATTCTCGGGGACTCCCTGCTGTCGATGGTGCAGTACTTCGCCTATATCGAAATTACGCCTAATCAGCATCAGGCACTCTGGGAGGCCTACACCGGCCTGAGCCGTCAGTTTGCTTCGCGCTTTGCCATGGCTCAGATCCGTAATCCCGGTGATATTTATCCGGTGTTCCGCGAGCTGTTTGCCAAGGATCGTTACCAGGAGGCTGTATGAGCGAAAAGGCCAGAGAATACCTGTCGACCGACTCCGACTGGACGTTCGAACTGCTTGAAGTTTACGACCGCGAAATCGCCCGCATCGCCAAACTGTATAAGCTGGATACCTATCCGAATCAGATAGAAATCATCAGCGCCGAACAGATGATGGATGCTTACTCATCGGTTGGCATGCCCATCGGCTACAACCACTGGTCTTATGGCAAACAGTTCCTGGCTACACAAAAGGGTTATAAGCGCGGCCAGATGGGGCTGGCTTATGAAATCGTTATTAATTCCGATCCCTGCATTGCTTACCTGATGGAAGAAAACACTATGCCGATGCAGGCGCTGGTCATCGCCCATGCCTGCTACGGTCATAACTCCTTTTTTAAAGGTAATTATTTATTCCGAACCTGGACAGACGCCAGCTCAATTATCGACTACCTTCTTTTTGCAAAAAATTATGTACGTCATTGCGAAGAGCGCTATGGCCAGGAAGAAGTTGAACAGGTGCTGGATGCCTGCCACGCGTTGCAGAATTACGGCGTCGACCGTTATCGCCGGCCAAAACCTATTTCTGCGGCAGAAGAAAAAACACGGCAGAAGGAGCGGGAGAATATCCTGCAGCAGCAGGTGAATGATCTCTGGCGGACACTGCCAGCTTCACTGAAAGCAGAGAAGAATAATAAGAAACGGAAATTCCCCAGCGAGCCGCAGGAGAACATTCTGTATTTTCTGGAAAAAAATGCGCCGCTGCTCGCGCCCTGGCAGCGCGAAATTATCCGTATTGTACGTAAAATATCTCAGTACTTTTATCCACAGCGTCAGACCCAGGTAATGAACGAAGGCTGGGCAACCTTCTGGCACTACACCCTGCTCAATCATCTTTATGATGAGGGCAAGGTTACCGATGGCTTTATGATGGAGTTTCTCACCTCACATACCAACGTTGTTCTGCAGCCGGGCTTCGACTCACCTTACTTCAGTGGCATAAACCCTTACGCGCTTGGCTTCAATATGTTTCAGGATATTAAGCGTATTTGCGAAAATCCGACGGATGAAGACCGAGAGTGGTTCCCTGATATCGCCGGCTCCGACTGGCTGGAGACCCTGCACTTCGCCATGAACAACTTCAAGGATGAGAGTTTTATCCAGCAGTTTTTGTCACCGAAAATGATGCGTGACTTTCATCTGTTCAGCATTTATGACGATGACGAGAAAAATAAATACCTGATTGAAGCCATCCATGATGAGCGTGGCTACCGTACTCTGCGGGAAATGCTGGCCCGCCAGTATGACCTGTCGGTGCGTGAGCCGAATATTCAGATCTGGTCGGTTGATCTTGAAGGCGATCGCTCACTTACCCTGCGTCATACCATGCAAAATGGTACGCCGCTGTCGACCGACACTCACGAAGTGCTTAAACACCTGCATTTTCTCTGGGGTTTTGATATTCATCTGGAAACCTACAAGGATGAACGTATGGTAAAACGCCAGAGCTGCCCATCCGTAGCTATCGAAGAATAAACCAGAGATTACCGTCCGGCGTAACTGGCAGATATTTTTACCTCAGTTACGCCGGTATTCCGCCCGCAGGTTCAGCAGGTTGCCGCTGAACATTAAGACGGCACCTGCCAGCACAAACAGATCAATACTTTCCTGATAAAACAGATAGCCCACCACAGCAATTAATGGCAAACGCAGAAAATCCATGGGCACAACCACGGTTGCATCCGCCAGCCGGAATGCATGCGCCATGCAGAAGTGCGCACTCATTGCAGTAATACCCACCAGTAAAATCCAGGGCAGAGTCTCAGCCGCAGGCGTTGTCCAGTTCAGCACTGACGGCACCAGCCCGAACGGCAGTTGCATGAGAGTCATATAAAACAGAATGCACAGCGGAGTATCGGTGCGGGTCAGGGACTTGGTCTGAATATAAGAAAAGGCATAACCCAGCGCGCCGCCCAGTACCGCAAAAGCCGCAGGCTGCAGAACACCGGCGCCGGGCCGAAGAATTAATAACAGCCCGGCAATACCCAATACCAACGCCTGCAGGCGTGCTCCGGTCAGACGCTCTTTTAACAGGAAAAAAGCCAGCAACGCGGTCCAGACCGGCGTGGTAAATTCAATGGCGATCACTTCTGCCAGTGGAATAAAAGCCAGTCCGTAAAACCAGCCGTACTGGCCAGCATAATGGGCAATATTTCTCAGCCAGTGAGTTTTGAGACGCTGCGTACGGATCTGTTGCCAGCCACTGCGACTGAGCAGAATGGAGATAACCAACACGCCAATCACACTGCGGAAGAACAGGATCTGATAAGTGGTCAGCGAGTGTGACAATTCACGCCCGGATATAGCCATCAGCATAAAAGAGAGCAGCGCACCCGACATCCAGAGTGCAGCAAGGAAGGCTGGGTGACGATTTGTCAGCATGAAGATTTCCGCTCAGGGAGAAAGGCGGCAGGGTAACACAGCTGACACAGGTATAAATAAGAGCAAAGGCGAATACAATTCGCCCCGCTCTTATAAACGACTACCAGGCGATGACCATATCATCACGCTGAATCGCCAGATGCTCTGCCGTCAGCTTCATCTCCGCGACCACAAACTGTGGCTGCACCTGTTTGATTACCACTTCAGTGGCCATATCGCTGAGCTCGGTGCGCGGTTCAAGATCGAGGTTATAGAAGGTACCGGTACGATAAACCTGAAACTTATCACCCGGACGAATACCAGCTCCTGCACTGGCTTCAATATGCAGGCGGTTACCTTTAGCTTTTACAATACGGGCCATAAACGGCTGGCAGCGCAAAACTTCATCCACATCATCCACCACGCCACTGAGTAACTCACGCACTTCCGCGCCATACGGCGTCTGCCAGAAATGTGGCGAGGCAAAAGGCACCCGCTCCCGTGCCGGACGGTCCCAGGCACCATGAGCAGAATAACTACGCTGGAATAGCATGGCACCGCTTAATCCATCGTGCACAAAGACATCCATGACAAACTGCCGGTCACGGTTGTTATCTTCCAGCCCTAGCAAATCCAGCCAGCTGTCCGCACCCGATGCACGGCGACTGTCGTTCCCTGCCTCACCCATCATCGAAAGATCACGCACCACACCGGACACCACATACTGCGCCCCCAGCTGGGTAGCCAGAGCCACAGAGGTGGTTAAACGCTGCTGTGCGGTTTCCATTGATGGCGCACGGCGTGGGTCCTGATACAGACTGGTACGGGTCGCATCCAGTGCATGAATGGCACCGCGGTTATTCAGCGTATTAACCAGCACGCGGGGCAGATCCTGTTCGATATTCTGCAACTGCCCAAGCGTTGCCTGCTGTGGACGGGCCAGACCAAAACCAGCCACCGCCACCGCTTTACGATAACGCTGAGTGCTGGCCGGACACATCGCCTGCGGAGTAACATCAGCGCGTATCGCGACCTGATATAAGCCACCAGCCTGATCTTCCCACAGCACTTCAATATTCTTCAGCTGTGCATTCGAGCGCACCTGCACATCATCCTGTTGCACAACCCCCTGACTCATCAGCTGCGTACTGCTGACCTGAGCACCGGCACGCAGACTGGCCTGACGCATAGCATCCTGCAGCGCCTGCTCACGGGCGTGGGAAATGGCACCGCTCAGTGGCGCTTCTCCGGTTACTTCCACCGTCAGAGCAGAAACCGGCAGAGAACACAGAGTCATCATTAAAATGTTCAGGATACGCATACAGCCTCCTCGCCAGACTGGCCGTTACTCAATAAAGTAAAAGCCGGTTTCCGGAACACTGGCTTCGCCCTGCACACGCTGGCGCTGGCTGGATGCAAAGTTATTACTGCCGGAAGGGCTGCCTAATGATGCGCGGCAATCAACATTAAAACGCTGACTGTCGGCTGTCTGCAGACAGTTACGGAAGCCCTGATCGATCACCATTTCCAGCACCGTTTCCACGCTGCCATCCGGCATAACATCGGATGACACTACCCGCGCACCGTGCATATAGGTTTCGACGTAGCTGCGGAAACGGTCATTCAGCACAACCATATCGCGCACCGTGGTACTGCCCTGAATCGAGGTGCCATACACCCGCTCAGCCATCGAGCGGTAAGCATCCATCTTCGATGCGCGGATCGCCATCAGGCGGCGCTGTACGTCACTTTTCTTTTTGTCCGTGTCCATAGCGCCATAACCAACTACACGCAGCACCATCGGCGCAATCGGATCAATTTCCTGCTCTACCGGCTGAAAATAAGCCTCGGGTTCTTCGTTCAGATTACTGTCTTCAATCAGGGCGCTGGAACATCCCTGCAACATCAACGACGTAATGGCAGTGCCTGCCACAATAAAAGGCCACTTCATAACAATCTCCCGGACAACTGAGGCGCAGGAATCTGCTCTGAATCATTGCCACGCTAAGCAGCATTGTTTACAGACAGAGATTCCCCTTGATGCACTTATCGGCCGCAGCAATAAAAAATTAAGCTTTTTTTATCCCCCGGGAGAAAGCCAGTAAGCCACGCAGTTTACGGTCAGGCCAGACATGCCACTGATACAAAGCAAGCCCTGCAAGCAACAACGCGGCGCCTAATACCGAACTGGCGGCGAGTCGTTCGTCCTTAAGCCAGAATCCCCAGAACACCGCCAATACAGGTGCGATAAGCGTAATCAGGGTAACCCGCGATGCCGGCAGATGCTGCAGCACCAGGTAATACAGCATGAACCCAAGCAGCGAACCGAACACCACCAGATAGCCCAATCCCAACTGGCTCACCAACGGCCACTCATCCGGCAAATGCACCCCGAATAATGGCAGAGTCAGCAGATAAGCAAAGGATGACAGCCACAGCGTACCGCTGGTCTGAACCATAGGATGCAGACCGGCATTCACCTGCTTTACCCATACCGCACTGGCAGCGAAACAAAGTACCGACACCAGCGTACCGAGAATGCCACGCCAGGCACCGGCATCCAGCGCCAGCCGGCCGGCCACAACAAAAGCCAGACCCAGCAAAGCCAACAGCAAAGCCAGCACCCGAACCGGTGTCAGCTCCCGCTCATTCAGCCAGAACCAGGCTAATGCACCGGACAACATCGGACTAAGCCCGTAGAGCACAGAAATCAGCCCGGATGGAATATAGAGTGACCCCCAGTACACCGACATCATCGCGCCATATACGCCAAGGCTGCCGGCCAGGTAGCTCATTAATGCAGCCCGGTTCAGGCGCAAAGGCTGACGCAACAACAAAAGAATGGGCAAAGATAACAGAGCGCTGAACCACATTCTCAGCGTCAGCGCGGTAAAAAAATCCAGACCATCCTGACTGAACTGGATGGCGATCGGTGTGGTGGACCAGATAAAGACCACCAATAAATAAGCAACAATAACAGGCATAACACAGACCCCGGAGAAGCAGAACACCGCCGGCGGCCCACAAAAAAGGCCGCGGGAGCGGCCTTTTAATACAGAACAGATGTACTGACTAAAACGACCGTCGGAAACGGGCACGCACAACCATGGCGCGGCGGATTCGCTGCGGCGCGGCCATAATGGCGGAAGCTTGTTTCGGACAGATGACGTTTAACATTCAGATCAGCTTATTCTGTTAATGAATCAGGGCCTGCTCATACGAGTCAAACAGGCTCTAGCACAATCGGCAGGATAGACTTGCCATATTCGTTATGCAAGCGTGGCGAAAGATGACTATCATTGGTGGACAATCAACAGGCTTGCATGTGAAATTTGCTAAGACAGTCACAGATCGGGAATAATTCCCGGCAATGCATTTTTTATGTGCAGCCAACCAGGATCATCTGTTTAACAATAATTCAGGAATTCCAGCCATGACCAAACGTTCACTATTGGCAGTCGCCATCGCAACCCTCGGCATTCAGTCAGTCCAGGCAGCACCTTTTCTGCCAATGGATGCACGCGGTCTGGCAATGGGTAACACCGGTGTTGCCAGCGCCAAGCGCGCACATGCTCCGGCCTACAACCCATCACTGCTGTCCCAGGCATCTGAGGACGATGACTTTGCCCTCATTTTTCCACAGGTCGGGGTGAATTTGGCCGATGAAGAAGAGCTGGTCGACAGTGCTCAGGATATTAACGACGATATCGTGCCGCGGTTCGAAGATTTGTTTGATGACAGCCAGGCTGGCAACTTCAGTGACAATGTAGAAGCTCTGGCAAATGCCGCTGATGCTCTGGCCTCACAAATCGCCAACATCAATGTAAACGATGGACGGACAGCCCTGCAAAAAGCTAATGACCTGCGCGCTGCCGCCAACAGTTTTGACACAAACCTGAACAGCGTGAACAACCGTCTTGCGGAAGTAAACACCGTAACCTCCGACCTGACAAAATCACTCAACAGCATTTCCGGGGATCCATTACGCGGCCGCCTTGGCATTGGTGCCGCACTGGCTATTCCAAGCAAGTCTTTTGCCGCAGCATTGAGCCTGAGTGGTGACGTTACTTTTTCTGGCCGGGCCTTCTTTACCCAGGAAGATCAGAATCTGATCAACGCTTACGGACAGGCAGCATCTGGCTACGTACAGACAGCGCTCGATGAGAACATCAGCAATCAGATCAATACGATTGCCCAAAACGTAGAAGATGGTGCTCCGGTCAACAACTCTCAGATTACAGCGATTGCCAACAGTGTCGATCAGGTTGCCAATTACACCTCTCCGGATACCGTAACAACCGCAGCCGGGGACATCCGGATTTTTAACAATGGTGAGCTTTCAGCAGAAGCTAAAGATGCGGACCTTAACTCTCAGGTTCAGGTTGTTGCTGTCGCCGTTGCAGAGCTGGCCTTATCTTTCTCCCGCGAATTTGAAATTTACGGCGAAAACGTTGCCATTGGTATCACACCAAAACTGCAGAAAGTGTCTACCCTGCACTACGCCTCCGAGATGGATAACGAAGACGATATCGAAACAGACGATATCGAAGACTCCCGCGAGGACTACAGCAAAGTTAACCTGGATATCGGTGCATCCTATCGTTTTGGTAGTGAAGGCAACTGGATGATTGGTCTGGTGGGTAAAAACCTGCTTGGTGGCGAATTTGATTACGCTGATGCCGAAGTAAAAGGTTCTCCGGTAAGAGATTACGACAATAACCCTGCCACCCCTGCCACTCCTCTTTATCTGAAAGGTGGCTCCATTGCCCTGGATCCACAGTACCGCGCCGGTGTTTCTTACAACAGCGACTGGTTCAATATCGCTGCCGACATCGACCTAATGGAAAATGATCCTGTCGCCTTCGAAAATCCAACCCAATACGCTGCTATCGGTGCTGAGCTGGATATTTTCAGCACTCTGCAGCTGCGTCTGGGTTACCGCACCAATATGAGCGTGGCGGATGCAGATATGGTATCCGTTGGTTTTGGCCTGTCCCCATTCGGTATCCATCTGGATATCGCCGCCATGGCAAACCCAAGCGATCCTGAGAAAGAAGCAGGCGTTGCTCTGGAAACCGGTTTCTATTTCTGATTCCGGTCAGGCAGAACCCGGCAAAGGTTCTGCTCTGATGCCCGAAAGGCTAAACTTAAAAGCCGTCACAGTTTTGTGACGGCTTTTTTATTGATGGAATATTCGTTATGCAGATTTACCTTGTCGGCGGCGCAGTACGCGACCAGTTACTGAATCTCCCGCTGAAAGACCGCGACTGGGTTGTGGTCGGCAGCACACCGGACGAGCTGCTGGCTCAGGGTTTTCAGCAAGTCGGTGCCGACTTCCCGGTATTTCTGCATCCGCAAAGCCACGAAGAATACGCCCTGGCCCGCACCGAACGGAAAAGCGGTCAGGGTTATCAGGGTTTTGACTGCCGCTTCAGTCCGGACATCACGCTGGAAGAAGATTTACTGCGCCGCGACCTGACCATTAATGCCATGGCGCTGGACGATAATGGCAATATTATTGACCCTTACCATGGCCAGTCCGATCTGCAACAACGCTTATTACGCCACGTATCACTGGCGTTTGCTGAAGACCCGTTACGGGTGTTGCGCGTCGCCCGTTTTGCCGCCCGCTTTGCTCCTCTGGGGTTCCGTGTTGCCGACGAAACAATGACCCTGATGCGTAATATGGTAAACGCTGGCGAACTGGACCATCTGGTCGCGGAACGGGTCTGGAACGAAACTCAAAGGGCACTGGGCGAAAAGCAGCCAGAAGTGTATTTTCAGGTACTGCGCGACTGCGGTGCATTAAAGGTATGGTTCGCTGAAATTGATGCTCTGTTCGGCATTCCGCAACCGGAAAAACATCATCCGGAAATTGATTGCGGTATTCATGCACTACTGTCGTTAAAAGCCGCAGCACAACTCAGCGACAGCATGGCTGTACGCTGGGCAGCCTTAAGTCATGATCTGGGTAAAGCACTGACACCAGAGGAAGAATGGCCACGCCATATTGCCCACGAAGCGCGCGGTAAAAAGCCGTTAAAAGCCCTGCATCAGCGCCTGAAAGCACCACGGGATGCAGCCGAATTAGCCGTGCTCAGCAGTGAATTTCATACCCATGTACACCGTGCGTTTGAACTGAAAGGCAGCACACTGAATAAAGTCTTTAATCAGCTTGATGCCTGGCGCAAAAGTGAGCGTTTTGAACAGTTTTTACTGGTCTGCGAGGCGGATGCCAAAGGCCGTACCGGGCTGGAAAATGAGCCTTATCCACAGGCCGGTTATATGCGTGCGGCACTCAAAGAAGCGCTGAGTATTAATGCTCAGGATATGATCGCCCGGGGGCATCAGGGCGCGGCAATAAGAACCGCACTGAACGAAGCGCGGGATAAACATCTGCAACACTGGAAAACACAGCAGCAACTAAGTGCTGAATAAAAACCGCTGTTAAAACCCGTCTAGCCGCGGGCAACAGTATTCTGGCTGGCGCGTACCGGATACAACGGCTGGTCAGTTAATGCCGGCCAGTAATGCGTCAGTGGTGTTCCGTCGGCAGGATCAACACCGTCAGGAAAAATATCCAGCAGCGGACGTAAAACAAAAGCAAATTGCTGAATATCAGAGCGCGGTAATTGCAGCCCGGCAAACTCACCGGCCAGATCATCAAACAATAAAATATCGATATCCAGCGCACGGGATGAATATTTCACCGCATCAGCGCTGCGGCCAAAATCAAATTCCAGCTGTTTTAAACCGGCCGCAAGTTCCGCCAGAGAACAGGCGCATTCAATTTCGACCACCAGATTAATAAAATCCGGGCCGTCGAACCCCATGGCCGGGGAACGATACCAGGGCGACACACGCAGCAATGAATACTGCAGACTCAGGCGCGCAATACCAGCCGCCAGATTCTGCTCAGCATCGATATTGGAACCTAAACCAAGGAACACCCGCGACATCAGCGCTTGTCTCCTGCCGGCTGGTCACCGCGTTCGATATACAGACCAACCGCACGTGCCTGTGGTACAACCGCCGGTTTTTCTACCTGAATGCCCAGCCAGGGCATACCAAACTCTTTACGCAGCGCCTCAGCCAGACGCTCCAGCAATGATTCCAGCAGCTGGAAATGCTGTTCACGCACAAAACGCTCAATAAATTCGGTGACGGCCTGATAATTTAACGCGTGCATTAAATCGTCGGTGGCGGCTGCCAGACGAATATCCCAGGCCATTTCCAGATCGAAAATCAGCGGCTGACGTACCTGTTTTTCCCAGTCGTAAACGCCGATAACGGCATCGACTTTTAAACCGCGGATAAACACCTTATCCATGTTCAGCACCACTTTCTGCGTTAGCGTCAGGCGCAACACAATCAACCGGCGTCAGACTGGTCATCGGCCAGCGCGGTACCACCGATACCGCCAGATCCGACTGCTCGCCAGCCACTAAGCGCTGGGTTCCGGCATAAGCAATCATGGCGCCGTTGTCGGTACAGAGTTCCGGCCGCGGGTAAAATACCGCGCCGCCCAGAGCTTCTGCTGTGGTACGTAATTTTTCGCGCAGGCGTTTATTAGCACCGACACCACCAGCAATAATCAGGCGGTTAATACCGGTTTGCTGCATCGCCCGTTTGCATTTAATCGCCAGCGTATCGACCACCGCCGCCTGAAAACAGGCAGAAATATCCGCTTTATCCTGATCCGCCAGTACACCATCGACCGCACATTCAAGAATGGTGGTACGTACCCGGGTTTTTAAGCCACTGAAGCTGAAATCCAGACCAGGACGGTCGGTCATCGGGCGCGGGAATTTAAAGCGTTTATCATCGCCCTGAGCCGCCAGAGCACTCAGCGCCGGACCGCCGGGATACGGCAGCCCCATCATTTTTGCGGCTTTATCGAAGGCTTCACCGGCCGCATCGTCAAGGGATTCGCCCAGCAGGCTGTAACGACCAATACCATCGACCTGCACCAGCTGGGTATGCCCACCTGAAACCAGCAACGCAATAAAAGGGAATGGTGGCGGATTATCTTCCAGCATGGGTGCCAGCAGGTGGCCTTCCATATGGTGAACACCAATCGCCGGCAGATCGAGTGCCCAGGCTAGGCTGCGGCCCAGACAGGCACCAACCAGCAAAGCACCAACCAGACCCGGGCCTGAGGTGTAGGCCACACCATCCAGATCTTTCAGTGTCAGGCCGGCTTCATCCATCACTTCACGGATCAGCGGTAATGCTTTGCGCACATGGTCACGGGAAGCCAGTTCCGGCACCACGCCGCCATATTCGGCATGCAGTGCAATCTGAGAGTAAACCCGGTGCGCCAGCAAACCCTGCTTGCTGTCATACAGGGCGATGCCGGTTTCATCACAGGATGTTTCCAGACCTAAAACCCGCATAAATAATCTCTTCTCACACGATCTAACGAAGGGGCGCATGATACTGCCGCACCCCAGCCTGCGCCAGCCGCAATTCCCCGATCGGCCGGGATGCCCCGCCGGGGACGCAGGAAAGACAGGATAATCTCCGCTACTCATCGGCCAGAACCCAGCAAATACGCGGGCTGCCGGTTGCCCGGGGTCAATCTGCAAACTACTCTTTGCAATCCACGGACAAAGGATTTAGAATGCCCGCCCTCTAACTGGGGCCTGTGGTTTCCCCATAAACAGACTGATTTAAAACGTAGGTGATTGGATGCCAGCTGTAAAAGTTAAAGAAAACGAACCGTTTGACGTCGCACTGCGTCGCTTCAAGCGTTCTTGCGAAAAAGCAGGCGTACTGTCTGAAGTACGTCGTCGTGAGCACTACGAGAAGCCAACCTGGATCCGTAAGCGCAAAGCGGCTGCCGCTGTTAAGCGTCACTTGAAGAAAGTGCAGCGCGAACAGCGCAAAATGACCCGCCTCTACTAAGAGCCGGGTTACGGGAAGGAAGGAGACCGCATGAGTACTCTGGTTGCTACCATTAAAGACGCTGTTAAAGCGGCAATGCGCGCCAAAGAAAAAGAGCGGCTGAATGCTCTGCGTTTAGCGCAGGCAGAATTCAAACGCGTTGAAGTCGATGAGCGAATTGAAATCGACGACGAGCGTGCTCTGGCTATTCTCGACAAAATGACCAAACAACGTCGTGACTCCATCGCGCAGTATTCTGCCGCCGGACGCGACGACCTGGCAGCGGTCGAGCAGTACGAAATTGATGTACTGAGCGAATTTCTGCCGGAAGCCTTGAGCGAAGAAGAGTTGGCCAAACTGGTGGCTGATGCGATTGCACAGTCCGGTGCTGCTTCAATGCAGGACATGGGCAAAGTCATGGGCATCCTGAAACCACAAGTGCAAGGTCGTGCCGATATGGCACAGATCAGTCAACTGGTGAAGTCTCAACTGGGCTGATTCTGCTCTGCAGGCAATAGAAGCGCTACCCATCCCGGTGTGTAGCGCTTTTGTCGTTTATACGGCTTAATCAAATATACGCTCAGCAACAGGCACCGCATTTATGGCAGGCCGCATACCCCAGTCTTTTATTGATGATCTGCTCGCCCGCGTCGATGTAATCGATGTGGTGGACAGTCGTGTCAAACTGAAAAAGACCGGCAAAAACTACTCCGCCTGTTGCCCTTTCCATAACGAAAAGTCACCGTCGTTTACCGTCAGCCCGGACAAACAGTTTTATTACTGCTTTGGCTGCGGCGCTTCCGGCAGCGCGCTTAAATTCGTGATGGAATTCGATGGCCTGAGTTTTCCCGATGCGGTAGAAAAACTGGCCACCCAGGCCGGCATGGAAGTACCGAAAGAACAGGTCAGCTTCGAAGCCCGCCAGGAACAACAGCACCAGCCACTGTTCGATCTGATGCAGAAAGCCGGTGACTATTTTGAAAAAATGCTGCGCAGCCATGAACAGCGCGGCAAAGCCGTCGATTATTTAAAAAACCGTGGCTTATCCGGCAAGGCAGCCAAATTCTTCGGTATCGGTTACGCCCCACCCGGCTGGGATAACCTGCAGAATTTTCTCGCCGCCAATGGCGAGCGCGAGCTGATTAAGCAACTGATCAGCTGCGGTATGCTGATCGAAAAAGAAGACGGCCGCACGTACGACCGTTTCCGCGACCGCATTATGTTTCCGATACGCGATGCCCGCGGCCGTTATATCGCCTTCGGTGGCCGCGTACTGGGTGACGAAAAACCCAAATATCTGAACTCACCGGAAACCCCGATTTTCCAGAAAGGCCGCGAGCTTTACGGCCTGTACGAAGCACGGAAAATCCGCCAGAAGCTGACCCGAATTGTCATCGTCGAAGGCTATATGGATGTGGTCGCGCTGGCCGAATTCGGCATTCATTACGCCGTGGCCACCCTTGGCACCGCCACCAGCGAGCACCACCTGCGGCGCTTATTCAAAGTCGTGCCGGAAGTCATTTTCTGCTTTGACGGCGATCAGGCCGGACGCACCGCCGCAGCGCGGGCGATGGAAACCGTATTACCGGTACTGGAAGACGGCGTGCAGGCACGCTTTCTGTTTCTGCCCGATGGCGAAGACCCGGACACCCTGGTTCGTCAGGAAGGCAAAGATGCCTTTGAGCAGCGCCTGAATCAGGCCGTGCATCTGCCGGAATTTCTGTTCGACCACCTGAAAGAACAGGTCGACTTCGACACCCTGGACGGCAAAGCACGCCTTGATCAGCTGGCCGCCCCGTTAATTAATAAACTGCCGAAAGGCATGTTGCGCAGTCTGATGCGTAATAAACTGCGCGACGAACTCGGTGCCGACAGTGTCGCCCTCGACCGCCTTGAGTCATCGCCACCAGCAACAGCCGCCGTGGCGGAACAGGCACAATACGAAGAGCAGCTGCCTTCTTATCTGGATGATGAGCGGCACGAACCGCAGCCACCGCATCAGGATCACAGCGCCGATACCCTGGCGCCACTGGTGCATAAAGCACTGACCGCGCTGGTCAAGCAGCCATCACTTTCAGCCGAACTCGAACTCCCCGACACCGAGCCGGAGAGTGAGTACGAACGCCTGCTGATTGAAGTGCTGCGCAAGCTGAAACAGGCACCGCAGCAAAGCAGTGTTGGTCTGCTTATTCAGTGGATCGGTTCGCCCTATCAGGCAGAACTGCAGCAACTGGCCGACAACCCCAACAGCCAGATGAAACCGACCGCGGCCGATATCGCCGTGGTGCTGAAACAGATGAGCGCGCGCAAACTCAGCGCCGAACTGCGCACTCTGACCAGCAAATTTGAACGCGGCGAGAAACTCAGCGACGAAGAAAAAGCCCGTAAACGCGAACTGCACCAGCAACTGCACAGCATTAACAAAAAGCGTGCGCGCATTTACGCCCGTCACTGAAAACAGACACTGAACAAAAAACAGACAAAGTGGCCGCAAGACAGCAAAGAAAACGGCCGCAGGGGCTTGAGATTTAACCAACAGCCCTTATATACAAAGAACTTCTGAATCCGGACAACAGCCGCTTTATAATGCTGCCGGATTCAATAAACGACTGCAGCAGCGCAGCAACCAACGTGACAGAGCCAAGAGGCCAGCATCGGCACATCCGGGCATATTTTCGCCAGGCCGATTTCCCACGTTAACTGACCTTGCTGAAGATAGTGAAGCAAGCAACCGAACCCTGCGGTTACGGGCACCGGCATCCGCAAAAACAGCGGAACCTAACGTCGTGCCTATGGCCTAAAGATCGGTTAAAAGTTATACTTCGGCGTTTTTCTTCCGCCTTAAAAAACGGAACACAGGGCTTCTATGTCAGCGAACACGCAACAATCCCGTCTTAAAGAACTTATCGCCAAAGGCAAAGAGCAGGGTTACCTGACTTATGCCCAGGTAAACGACCACCTGCCGGACGATATTGCCAATCCGGATCAGGTCGAAGACATCATCCGCATGATCAACGATATCGGTATTCCGGTATCTGAAGTTGCGCCCGATGGTGACTCACTGTTTATGTCTGATGCCGCCGATGACGCCGCAGCAGAAGAAGCGGCCGCTGCCCTGGCTCTGGTTGAATCCGACGTTGGCCGCACCACCGACCCTGTGCGTATGTATATGCGCGAAATGGGTACTGTGGAACTGCTGACCCGCGAAGGCGAAATCGTGATCGCCAAGCGTATCGAAGAAGGTATCCGCGAAGTGATGTCCGCCCTGGCTTACTATCCGGGCGCTGCGGAAACCATTCTGAACGCATTCAGAGAAGCGGAAGAAGATCCGAACCGCGTTGGCGATATTTTCTCCGGTTTTATCGATCCGTCCGATGTTGATCCTGAGCCAGGCCCTCAAGCCGGTCCGGAAGCCGCTGCTGCCGCAGAAGAAGCCGACGATGACAGCACCGATGACGACGACAGCACCGATGACAGCGAAGACAGCGGCATCGACATGGCCGAAGTTACCCGTCGTTTCGATGAAATCCGTGCAGCCCATGACGCCATGGAAAAATCCCTGGCCAAAAATGGTCGTGCGCACAAGAAAACCGAAGAAGCCCTGGCCAAACTGGCCGAGCTGTTCGCACCCATTAAACTGACGCCAAAATACTTCGACTCACTGGTTAACAGTGCACGCGATGCGCTGGATCTGATCCGTACCCAGGAACGTCAGATCATGGTGATGATGACCCGTAAGTGCGGCATGGACCGTAAAGACTTCATCAAAGAATTTCAGGGTAACGAAGTCAGCAACGAATGGATCGACGGCCTGATCGCTGCCGGTCACAGCTACTCGAAAAAACTCGACACCTACCGTCTGGAAATTTTCCGTTCGCAGAAGAAAATCCGCGCCGTTGAAGAACGCGTTGGTCTGAGCATTCCGGAAATTAAAGAAGTTAACCGTCGCGTATCCATCGGTGAAGCCCGCGCCCGCCGCGCCAAGAAAGAAATGGTTGAGGCTAACCTGCGTCTGGTTATTTCCATCGCTAAAAAATACACCAACCGTGGTCTGCAGTTCCTCGATCTGATTCAGGAAGGCAACATCGGTCTGATGAAAGCGGTAGATAAATTCGAATACCGTCGTGGTTATAAATTCTCCACCTATGCAACCTGGTGGATTCGTCAGGCGATTACCCGTTCTATCGCTGACCAGGCGCGCACCATCCGTATTCCGGTACACATGATCGAAACCATCAACAAACTGAACCGCATCTCCCGTCAGATGCTGCAGGAGATGGGTCGTGAGCCAACGCCGGAAGAACTGGCTGAGCGAATGGAAATGCCGGAAGACAAAATCCGCAAAGTACTGAAGATTGCCAAAGAACCAATCTCCATGGAAACCCCGATCGGTGACGATGAAGATTCACATCTGGGCGACTTCATCGAAGATACTCACTCCGAGTCTCCTCTCGATGTTGCCACCTCTGACGGCCTGACCGAAGCCACCCGCTCTGTGCTGGCTGGCCTGACCGCAAGAGAAGCCAAAGTACTGCGTATGCGCTTCGGTATCGACATGAATACCGACCACACGCTGGAAGAAGTCGGCAAACAGTTCGACGTAACCCGTGAGCGTATCCGTCAGATCGAAGCCAAGGCTCTGCGCAAACTGCGTCACCCTTCACGCTCCGATCACCTGCGCAGCTTTATCGACGAGTAATCGTCCGCGCATAAAAAAACCCGCCACGTGCGGGTTTTTTTATGCTCTTTTATTAGCCAACCGAACATCAAACAATGGCCAACATCAAACAACAACAGCTGCCGGCTTTGTTTTGCTTTGCCAGCGTCCCCACGCCTTATCAAATACCCAGTTATAGAGCACGGTGTAAGGCAGAATAAAAACGAAGAATGCCAGCTCGACAAAGAATGCCTGCCACAGTGTCAGACCCAGCATCCAGGCCGCCAGCGGCAGACACAGCACCACCAATCCGGCTTCAAAGGCCACACCGTGTAACAGCCGCACGCGGAAACGCCACTGTTGCCGGTCGGTTGGCCAGTAACGGTCAATCAGGCCGTTGTAAACCATGTTCCACAGCATCGCCAGCAACGACATCATTACCGTCAGAGCACCGGTCGTGGCGACCTCAGCATTCAGTACCCAGGCCATTAACGGAGTAAACAGCAAAATGGCAATCAGCTCGAAACCGGTGGCGTGAATAATTCGTTCTTTGTTCAGGATGGTCTTCATGGTCTTGGTCTGTTGTCTGGCAAATAAAGCGAATTGCTATGATCTTTCATAAAACAGATACTTAAAACATAGCTTCCATCGGTTTTATCAATACATGCGCTACTCTCCGGAATCTCTGAAAGCCTTTGTTGAGGCGGCCGCCAGCGGCTCCTTTTCCGCCGCCGCACGGCGTCTGGGCAAGAGCCAGTCGACCATCAGCATCGCCATTGCCAATCTGGAAACGGATATTGGCTGCCCACTGTTCGACCGCAGCGGCCGTCAGCCGCAACTGAACGAAGCCGGTCGCCAGGTGCTGGTGCAGGTGGAAGCCATTCTCGCCGCCAGCGAACAACTCGATGCCCTGGCCCAGCGGCTGGCGGCTAATATTGAACCCTTGCTGTCACTGGTGATGACCGATATCTACAGCGTCGTCTTTCATGGCGAAGTGATGGCCAGCTTTGCCGAACGCTTTCCGCACACAGAGCTGCGCTGTGGCCCGGCGGAAGGCGCCGATGTCATCGATATGATTCAGAAGGGCCAGGTGCATATGGGCATCCTCGCCGCGCAAAGTCAGTACCCGGCCGACGTCGCCACCGCCCGCCTGCCGGATAATGCACAGTTCAGCCTGTATGTGCACCGCGACCATCCGCTGGCCAGACTGACCAGCCCACGCCGGCAGGATCTGGAAAATGAACGTCAGCTGCTGATCCGTACCTATGCTCCCGGCAGCCAGCCAAGCCATGGACAGGTCTGGTCGGCCCCCGATTATCTGACCTTAATGGAATTTGCTGAACGCGGTTTCGGTTGGGCAGAATTGCCCAGAGCACTGGTGCAGCGCTTTGGCAAACAGCTGCAGGAACTGTCTGTCACCGGTTATCCGCGCGGCGTGGAAATCGATGTTGCCTGGTCACGCCGCACAGCTCTTGGGCCAGCAGGGCAATGGCTGCTGGAACAACTGCAGGTTCGTCGCGAAGGGCAGCGGAACCCGGTGCGGAAAACCTGAACCTCAAAGCAACCTCTACATAAACCCAGCACAACAAGTCTGTGCAGCACGACTACGACTAAATCCAGATTGTGACGTCGGAGCCACCCCACTATGCTGACAGCGTACTCAATGCCGTAGCGCTAAAATGTCTTTTATTCTCAATACCCTGACGCCTATTTTTGGCCTGATCCTGCTCGGTTTTATTCTGCGCAAAACTCACCGTCTGGGCGAAAGTGCCGCTTCCGAACTGAACCGGCTGGTGGTCTGGCTGTGCCTGCCGGCGCTGCTGTTTAACCTCACCGCCAAAGCTCAGCTGGCCGATATCTGGCACAGCGGTTTTGTGCTCACCTTTACCCTCGCCACCCTCGCTACCTTTGTTATCACCCTGCTGTGGCGCTCCCAGCGAGGTGCGCCGCTGTCTGCAGCTAGTCTGGAGGCTCTGGGCGCCTCCTATGCCAACACCGGTTACGTTGGTATTCCACTATGCCTGTTTGTGCTCGGCGACAACGGCCTGGCACCGGCCCTGATTGCCACTCTGGTAGTGGTCAGCCTGTTGTTTGCCATCGCCGTTATCTGTGTCGAAGTCAGCCTGCAGAAAGGCCGGGGAATCGGTCAGGCAATGCTCAAAGTAGGAATCGCCCTGCTGAAAAACCCACTGGTAATTTCGCCACTGATTGGTATCGCCTGGAACCTGCTGAATCTGGATGTACCGGCGGTGGCCGGTGCTCTGCTGACCTTACTCGGCGACGCCACTGTGCCCTGTGCCTTAATTTCACTCGGTGCTTTTCTCGCCCATAAACAACCCGGCAATACCCGCGGCGCCGGCACACTGGTGGGCATTAAGCTTATTGCCCATCCGCTTTTTACCTGGCTGCTCGCCACCTACGTGTTTGCTCTGCCGCCGCTGTGGGCCAGTGCCGCAGTATTGCTCAGCGCCCTGCCGACGGGCACCGGCCCCTATATGCTGGCCGAGTTTTATCAGCAGGATGCCGCCGTAGTCTCGCGCACCATTCTGCTCAGCACCCTGGGGTCAGTGCTGACGCTATCCGCCCTGCTGATCTGGCTGTAAGCCAGACGGCTGCTACAGCAACTAACACAACCATCGGCACAGCAACCAACACAACCGCCGGCACAGCAATCGATACAACAATCAATACAACAGCCCGGCCAAAGCCGGCAAGCAGTGGCCTCACCCGACACTTTTCTTATGCAAATCAAAGAGGTGGCACTCACACTGAGAGCTGCTTATAATGCAGCCTCTTTTCAAAGCTGCAGGACTGCAGCCACTGCCGGATTTGCTGCAGACAAGCAGCGGATAGCGCACAAGGGCCTTTAGCTCAGTTGGTTAGAGCATGCGACTCATAATCGCCAGGTCCCCGGTTCGAGCCCGGGAAGGCCCACCATTTTTTCCTTTAAAATCAAAATCTTAAAATAAATACACCCTGTTGTGCGGTGATGCTCCTGATGAGCACATTTCCAGATAACCTGAGCAGGCCTCTGATCAGAAAATCCCAGACTTATTCCTGAAACAGTGGCCGGATCAGCAACCGACAGATCACAGGCTTTGCCCTGTCTGCGCACGTTGGTTACGTTGCGCGCGCCAGGCGCTGAAGCGTTCCTGCGTGCCAATAACAAAGACAAAGAAAGCCGGTACAAAGAACACCGCCAGCACAGTGCTACTGAGCATGCCACCGAATACTCCGGTGCCGATGGCGTGCTGGGTTTCGGCACTGGCGCCGGAGGCAAGCATCAGCGGCAGCACACCGAGGGTAAAGGCCAGCGAGGTCATCAGAATCGGACGCAGGCGCAGGCGCGCGGCGGTCACCGCTGATTCGATCAGCGATGTTCCCTCTGCATGCAACTGGCGAGCGAATTCAACGATCAGGATGGCATTCTTCGCCGACAGGCCGATGATGGTGATCATGCCCACCTTAAAGAACACGTCGTTGGGCATACCACGCAGCATCACCGCGGCCACCGCACCCAGCAGGCCGAGCGGCACCACCAGCATCACCGACAACGGAATCGACCAGCTTTCGTACAGCGCCGCCAGTACCAGAAAAACCACCAGCGCCGACAACAGCATCAGCAGCGGAGCCTGCGCCGCCGACTGGCGTTCCTGCAATGACGCCCCCGTCCAGGCTGCGGCATAGCCTTTTGGCAGCTGCGCCACCAGACGTTCCATTTCGGCCATCGCAGCACCGCTGGACACACCGGGCGCTGCACCTCCGGAAATACGCATTGCCGGAAAGCCCTGGAAGCGCAGCAACTGTTGCGCCGACTCGCTCCACACCGGCGTTACCACCTCACGCAGCGCCACCATACCGCCACTGGTATTGCGCACGCGCAGATCAAGTACATCGTCCAGCTGCATACGAGCCGGGGCATCAGCCTGCAGGATGACCTGCTGCATACGGCCGGCATTGGGGAAATCATTAACGTACAGCGAGCCCATCGCCGCCGACAGCGTGTTGCTCACGTCAATAAAAGACAAACCCATGGCCGCGGCTTTCTGCCGGTCAATTTCAAGATGAATACTTTCACCGGGCGGCAGGCCATCCGGATAAACGTCACTGACGATCCCGCTCTGTGCAGCCAGCTCCAGCAGCTGTGCCTGCGCCGCCAGCAAGGCAGCCTCGCCACGGTTAGCCCGATCCTGCAGGAACAGACTGAAACCGGAAGAGGTACCCAGCTCATCGATGGCCGGTGGCATCAGGCTCATCACCGTACCTTCGACGCTACCGGCCATAGCCTGCTGCGCCAGTTCAGCTTCTTCCGCTGCGCTAGCACCATCTCGCTGATCCCAGTCTTTGAGCATGGTGAACGCCATCGCGGCATTGGGACCGGAACCGGCAAAGCTGAAACCAAGCACCACCATATTGGCATCGAGCGCCGGACGTGAAGCGACGTGTGCCTCATAGGCCTTTACCACCTCCAGCGTACGTTCGCTGGTAGCGCCGGCGGGCAGCTGAATGGAGGTCATAAAGTAGCCCTGATCTTCATCCGGCAGAAAGGATGAAGGCAATTGCTGAGCGGCAAGAATCAACACCATACAGAGCACGGCGAACGCCGCCATCATCCGTCCGCTGCGCCCGACCAGACGCGCCACCTGCGCACCATAGCCTGCGGTAAGACGCCCGAATCCCCGGTTAAAGGCACCGAAGAAACCGCGTTTTTCATGGTGGCCGGGGCTCACCGGACGCAATAGCGTGGCGCATAACGCTGGTGTCAGGCTCAGAGCAAGGAAGGCCGAGAACAGAATCGACACCGCCATCGACAGGGTGAACTGCTGGTAAATTACGCCGACCGAACCGCTGCCGAAGGCCATGGGAATAAATACAGCGGTGAGTACCAGCGTAATGCCGATGATTGCCCCGGTGATTTCATTCATTGCCAGCATGGTCGCCTCTTTCGGCGACAGCCCCTGAGTGGCCATCAGCCGCTCGACGTTCTCCACCACCACGATGGCGTCGTCAACGATGATGCCGATGGCCAGCACCATACCGAACATGGTCAGCGAGTTGATCGAGAACCCGGCCAGCAACATCACGGCGAAGGTGCCGAGCAGCGCAATGGGCGCGACGATGGCCGGAATCAGCGTATAGCGCAGGTTCTGCAGGAACAGGAACATCACCAGAAACACCAGCACCATGGCCTCGAACAGGGTATAGATCACCTTTTCGATGGACACCTTGACGAAAGGCGCAGTATCGAACGGTACCGAATAAGCCATGCCTGCCGGCATGCCCGGCGCCAGCTCAGCCAGACGTTCGCGCACGGCTGCAGCGGTACGCACGGCATTGGCACCTGGCGATAACTGAATAGCCGCACTGGTCGCCACCACGCCGTTTTCGCGGTTAGAAAACCCATAAGACTGCGCACCCAGCTCAACCCGTGCAACGTCGCCGAGCAGCAGTGCTGAGCCATCGCTTCCGGCACGCAGAACAATAGCCGCGAACTGCTCCGGGGCCGTCAGTTGTCCCTGCACGGTCAGCGGTACGGTCAGACGCTGGCCCGGCAGTGCGGGTTCGTCGCCAATGCGTCCGGGAGCAATCTGCACATTCTGCTGCTCAATGGCCGCAGCCAGTTCGTTCATGGTCAGGCCATAGGTGCTGAGCTTATCCGGGTCGACCCAGACGCGCATGGCCTGTTCGGCACCGAACAGCTGTACCCGCCCCACACCATCGATGCGGCGCAACTCTTCGACGATATTGCGCGCCATGTAGTCGTTTAATGCGACTTCATCGAACTGGCCGCTGGGCGATGTCAGGCCGACCATCATCAGAAAGCCCGAAGACGCCGACTCGACCTGAAGCCCACTCTGTCGCACGGCTTGCGGCAGTCGCGGCTCGACAGCTTTGATGCGGTTCTGCACATCAACCTGCGCCAGTTCAGCGTCGGTGCCCGGTTTAAACGTTGCCGTGATCTGTGCACTGCCTGAAGCATCGGTGGATGACTCGAAGTACAGCAGATTCTTTACCCCCGACAGCTCGCGCTCGATCAGGCTTACCACCGAGTCGTTGAGCGTCCGCGGTGTAGCCCCCGGATAAGAGGCATAAATACTGACCGACACCGGCGCCACCGGGGGATAGCGGGAGACCGGTAATTGCGGGATGGCGATCACGCCAATCAGGATGATGAATAAGGCGATTACCCAGGCAAACACCGGACGATTAATAAAAAACCGGGACATAACTACGCCTCCAAATTCAGTGCGCGTCAGCGCTGAGCTGCTGACTGCCCGCGGCGTTTTGCCAGGGGTGCGCGACAACCTGCGCGGCCGGGCTCAGGCGTTCGATACCCTCGATGACCACCTGCTGGCCTGCATTCAAGCCGGATACCACGCGGTAATGACGCCCGCTCAGCTCGCCAACCTCGATGGCGACAGGCTGCACCTGTCCTTCAGCATCCAGCACCCACACGCTGGCATCACCCGCCGCACGGGTTACGGCTTCCTGAGGAACAGTCAGCGCAGCAGGATAGTAAGCACGGGGAACCCGGGCACGGACATAAAG
Organism: Thalassolituus sp. ST750PaO-4; assembly: GCF_020320405.1. Classification (NCBI taxonomy): domain Bacteria; kingdom Pseudomonadati; phylum Pseudomonadota; class Gammaproteobacteria; order Oceanospirillales; family Oceanospirillaceae; genus Thalassolituus; species Thalassolituus sp. ST750PaO-4. The sequence goes on along the minus strand of NZ_JABVCB010000013.1, from coordinate 331,516 downwards.
ACCAGGCAGTAAACGATGTTGCGGGTTTTCGGCCAGCACACGCAGCAGTACGTCGCCGGTACCGGCATCCACTTCAATACCGGAGAACAGGATATGGCCCTGAATGCCAAGCGGCTTACCATCGCTGTTGAGGATTTCCACGGCCGGTTTCGGGCCGTCAGAGGCAGCCTGCTGACGTATATCTTCCAGCATTGAAGCTGGCAGACGTACGTCCACATACACCTGATCAATTTGCTGGATTCTTGCCATGGCGGTGGTGTCCGTCGGCGAAACCAAAGCACCTTCACTGACCAATGCCTGATCGATACGCCCGGAGATAGGCGCTTCAACACGGGCAAACTGCAAATTCAGTTTATGCCGTGCCAGCGTTGCTTTAGCCTGGGCAACGTCAGCCACAGCCTGATCACGTTGCGCCACCGCATCGTCATATACCTGACGGCTGACCGTACCGGCACGCATCAGCGGGGCAAGGCGATTCACTTCATGATGAGCCCTTTTCTGAACGACCTGGGTACGCTCTAAAGCAGCGGCTGCGCTATCAACATCGGCCTGAAATACCGCCGGGTTGATTTGAAACAGTACGTCTCCCGCCTTAACCTCAGCCCCCTGTTCAAACAGACGACGTTGTACAATACCGCTGACCTGCGCCCGTATTTCAGCATTACGGACAGCCTTTACCCGGCCGGACAGGTCTTTGGATAGCAGCAGTTCTCCGGGCTCCAGAGTCATCACCGACACCTCCACCGGAGGAGGCGTTTCCTGAGCCGGTACCGCCGGATCACAACCGGTCAATCCGCACATGGCAATTACGGCTACCGACACAATGCTTAAGTGCCGTTGCTTGAAATACATAAATATTCTCCTCAGCCTCGCTGAACAGCGCTCTCCCAAATGGCGCGTTATCACGCGCCTGAGAACCAGAACGGAATTATGACGGGCAACTGTTGCGATGAACTTGAGGCTTTGTGGAGAACTTATGGAGAGAGTGATAATGTTCGGCCGTTTCAGTGTCAGAGCAATCCATGTCCAACACTAATACTCCTGCAGGCCCGGCAACTCCGGCACTCGTGTTGATTGCCGAAGATGAAACCGAAATTGCCGATATCCTTATTGCTTATCTGCAACGCAGCGGACTGCGCACGCAACACGCCACCGATGGCCATCAGGCGCTGGCCATGCACCAGACATGTAAGCCGGATCTGATGCTTCTTGATGTACAAATGCCGCAACTGGATGGCTGGAATGTTCTGAACGAAATCCGCTCCCGGGGCGATACACCGGTAATTATGCTCACCGCCCTCGATCAGGATATCGATAAGTTAATGGGACTGCGTCTGGGAGCAGACGACTATGTGGTTAAGCCATTCAACCCGGCCGAAGTGGTCGCCAGAGTACAGGCCGTGCTGCGGCGTACGCGGAATCATACGCCTGCCACGGCACAGGTGTTGCGCGTCGGGCAGTTCCAGATCGACCTGGACAGCTACGAAGCAAGCATCTTCCTTAATCATCAGCAGCAGAAACTTGATCTGACACTCACGGAATTCAAGCTGCTCGCCTGCCTGATGCGGGCGCCGAAACGTGTTTTCAGCCGCGAAGAACTGCTGGTCAGCTGCCTGCCTGAAGGCGACAGCCTGGAACGCACGGTCGACAGCCATATCAGCAAATTGCGTAAGAAGCTTGAAGCCGCAGGGATTCAGGGAGTTCCCCTCAGTGTCTGGGGTGTGGGTTATCGTCTGGGGGATGATGTATGAAGCCAGTGGCCGGGTTACGCAGACAAATCATTCAGTCGCTGGCGCTGATGGCACTGGGCATCATTTTCCTGTCGGTGTTTGGTTCTTACGTATTCTATGCCATTGCGATGGCCTACCTGCCGGACAGTATTTCCGAAACCTGGGTACCTTCACGGGTGGAAATGATCTGGATCGTCTGCACCATCATTGCCGCTCTGGTGATGGCGTTGTTCGTCGCTGTTCGTTTGTCACGGCGGATTCTTACGCCGCTGAACTCGGTGGCGGAAAGTCTGCGTGAACTGGCGGAGGGCAAGCTGGACGCCCGCGCTTTTATGGGGCGTTATTCTATGGGTGAAACCGCTCAGCTAGTGTGCGATTTCAATGCCATGGCCGAACGCCTGCAGAATATGACCCGCGAGCGCGAGTTCTGGAATGCTGCCGTGGCTCATGAGCTGCGCACTCCGGTTACCATTCTGCGTGGTCGCCTGCAGGGTTTGGCGGAAGGCGTATTCACTCCCAGCAGTGACCTGTTCCAGGGACTGCTGCGGCAAGTCGAAGGGCTGAACCGCCTGATCGAAGATTTGCGTGTGCTGAGCCTCAACGATAGCGGCCATCTGGAGTTACATCAGACCGAAGTGAAGCTGGCAGAGGAAATCAATGCGGTTATTGATTCTTTCGCTCCCCAGTTATACGCCAAAGGGTTCAGGCTGAATCCGCTGCTCGATAGCACAATGCAGGTCTGGTGTGATGCCGTACGGATACGTCAGGCGCTCATGGCGTTGCTGGAAAATGCCTGTCAGCATGCCGACCCCGGTACCCTGACCATACGTCTTCATCACGCAGAAAATACATATTATCTGAGCGTGACAGACGAAGGCCCGGGCATCCCCGACGACGCTGCAAACCATATATTCGAAGCATTCCACCGGGTTGAACCATCGCGCTCACGGAAAAGTGGCGGCAGCGGTCTTGGCCTTGCCGTCGTCAAAGCCATCACAGAAGCCCACAACGGCCATGCCCTCTGCCAGCGCACAGCTCAGGGAGGAACAACCTTTACTCTTGCCTGGCCGGTTAGTGCCGCACCGGTAAGCCATTGATTCCAAAAGAGTTATTGCCATTACGGGCAGCAAAATGCTCAGCGTTACCGCATCTGCTTGGTAGTAACCCTTCTGAAAAATAAATATCCGGATAACCTGCTCCGGTTACCGTCGCATCATCGGTCCGGCTTGGCTCACTGATTTCCCCTTACGGAATTTTTACGGCAACCCGCGCTTTGCTGTCTCGAATTTTTACAGCCTCCGGCCGGACAATAGCGTTGTTGCCTGTCCGCTGGGAGATGTGCTGCGTGTTAAGGCTTTTTCGTCCGGTTTTATTTGTCTGTGGTCTGCTGGCCTTTGTGATAGCCGCCCTGTTGCTGGTACCGGCCCTGTATTCTTTATTCTGCGGTGACGGTGAGTACCGCGCGTTCTTTCTTGCGGCCTGCATCGTTACGTTAATTGGCTGCACGCTGGTGGTGCCGGGCCTGAACCGTCCCTTTGCCTTAAACGCGCGCCAGTTGTATCTGCTGACCAGTCTGAGCTGGCTGATGCTGTCACTTTACAGCGCCCTGCCGCTGATTCTGGCCAACCATCCGCTGAATTTTTCCGATGCCGTATTTGAGGCGGTGTCAGGCATTACCACGACGGGTTCTACGGTGTTGTCGCAGCTTAATACCCTGCCGCCCTCCATTCTGTTATGGCGCTCAATGCTGCAGTGGATTGGGGGTTTTGGTGTGATTGGTATGGCGGTGTCGATTCTGCCGTTTCTGCGCGTCGGTGGTATGCGTCTGTTCCAGACTGAATCCTCCGACTGGTCGGATAAATCGCTGCCGCGTTTCCACGATCTCGCCCGCGCTCTGCTGTCGGTCTATTGTGGTTTTACCCTGCTCTGTGCATTTTGCTACTGGCTGGCGGGTATGACTCCCTTTGATGCCATTAACCACGCCATGACCACCGTTTCAACCGGTGGTTACGCTACCGATGACAGTTCCATGGGACGCTTTAACAGCACCATTCTGTGGATTTCGGTGGTGTTTATGTTGCTGGGGGGAATGCCGTTTACGCTGTTTATCCGCTTTGTGTCACAAAAGCGTCTGAGCGCACTGCGCGATCAGCAGGTATATGGTTTTTTACTGGTGGTACTGGCGCTGGTTTTCCTGCTCACCCTGCAGCTGTCACTGACTCAGGAACGTGATTTTTTTACCACGCTCACCCATGTAGCTTTTAATATTGTGTCGGTAATTACCACCACGGGCTATGCCTCACAGGATTACACCATGTGGGGCGTATTCAGTGTTTGTCTGTTCTTTTTTGTCACCTTTATTGGCGGTTGTTCTGGTTCAACCAGTGGCGGCATGAAGATATTCCGTTTTCAGCTGTCATGGCTGTTTCTGCGTGATCAGATGAATAAACTGGTGCATCCGCGCGGTACCTTTTCTATCCGCTACAACGGGAAAACCGTCTCCGACGATATTATGGTGTCGGCCGTCGCGTTCTCATTTTTATTCTTTCTGACCCTGACCATTACCAGTCTGGCGCTGGCGGCCACCGGGCTGGATTTTGTTACCTCATTTACCGGCGCCGCCACCGCACTGAGCAATGTCGGCCCGGGTTTAGGTGATATGATTGGTCCGGCCGGTAACTTTGCTCAGGTAACGGATGGCGCAAAATGGATTCTCAGTTTTGCCATGATTCTGGGACGTCTGGAGCTGCTTACCGTGATGGTACTGCTGAGCCCGGTATTCTGGAGGGGATGATTGTATGCTGCTGAACGATAATAGCAGGTGGCGCTGGTCACACTGGCTACTGGCGCTGGCCGCGCCGTTACTGGCCACGCTGGTATGCTGGTTTTTTTCCGATCTTTTACCGGCCGCCAGCCTTGCTTTATTTTATCTGGCAGCGGTACTGCTCACGGCCGTCTCCACCGCCATCCGCCCGGCATTGCTGAGCGCGGTTGTCTCCTTTCTGTCGTACAACTTCTTTTTTACCGCGCCCCATTTCACCCTGTTTATTCTGCACCGCGAAGATATTCTTACCGCCTCTTTGCTGATTCTGGTCGCGCTGGTTACCGGCCAGCTGGCCGCAGGTTTACGGGAAAAAGTCGATGCCCTGCAAAGCAGCGAACGCTGGACCAAACAACAGATGATGCTGGCACAGTCACTGGCTTCCTGTGTGCAGGCCGGAGAACTGATTGATATTTTTCTGCAGGAAGTACAGGCCCTGTTCCGACCCGATTTATTGGCACCAGACACTCAGTCCGCTGTCCACACCCGCGCCAGCAACGAACGCAACGGTGTTAAGAAAGGCAGTTTAAGCAGCCACTGGGATAATCATTGTTTTCATATCGTACTGTGCGACAACGATCAGCATCTGCACGAAATTCAGTTACCACTGAAAGCGCCGGTGAATGCCTGGCTGAAAACCCGTATTGAAGCCACCGCCGAAATTCTGCGCCTCGCCTGGAGCCGGGTATTACTGGTCGAAAATCTGCAGCAGGAAACCGTGATTAAAGAGCGCGAACAATTACGCTCGGCCCTGTTGTCATCCATTTCCCACGATTTACGCACACCACTGGCCACCATGATCGGATCGGTCAGCAGCCTGTGTGATCTGCGCCCAAGCCTGAGTGAAGCACAACAGGATGAACTGTTAAAAAATACACTGTCGGAAGCACGCCGCCTCGACCGTTATATTCAGAAATTACTGGATATGACCAAAATCGGTCAGGGTGAATTAAAACTGGAGCGCGACTGGGCCGGCATCGACGATATACTCAGCGTTTCTCTTAAACGCCTGCAGCCGTTACTCGACGGCCAGCAGATTATTACCCGTATCGATCCTGAATTACCCCTGCTCTACGTCCATGCCGCGCTGCTGGAACAGGCCACCTTTAATGTGTTGGAAAATGCCGTACGCTACACCCCGGCCGGTAAAAATATTCAGATTAATGCCCATGCCAGCGGCAACCGTCTGCTGATTGATATTGCCGACTCCGGGCCGGGTATTCCGCCGGAACACTGGCCGCATATTTTTGATATGTTTTTTACCCTCGCCAAAGGTGATCAACAGACCGGCGGCACCGGCCTCGGCCTGACCATCTGTCAGGGAATTCTCGCCGCCCATGGTGGCAGCGCCGATATTCTTTACAGCTCCGCAGAACAGGGCACCTGTTTCCGCCTCAGCCTGCCTGTGGATAATGCCGTACCTGGAAACAATGCTGAGCCTATGGATAACACCAACCGGGGAACGCTATGACGCGCATTCTGATCATTGATGATGAACCGCAGATCCGCCGCTTTTTAACCATCAGTCTGGAATCGCAGGGCTATCAGCTGAGTGAAGCCGATACCGGCCGCCGCGGGCTTGAACAGATTGCGCTGGAGCAACCGGATCTGATTATTCTTGATCTTGGCTTGCCCGATATCGATGGCCAGCAGGTATTGCGTGAATTACGCACTTTCTGCGAAACGCCGGTCATTGTGTTATCGGTACGCAACAGCGAGCGGGAAAAAGTCGAAGCACTGGATAACGGCTGTAACGACTATGTGGAAAAGCCCTTCGGCGTAAAAGAATTACTGGCCCGCATCCGTGCGGTACTGCGCAGCACCAGTGGAAAAGAACAGGCGCCCATGGGCTACGACGACGGTCATTTAAAAGTGGATTTACCCTCGCGCACCGTCAGCGTTGATGGTGAGCGCATCCGCTTTTCACCGCGGGAATATGAATTATTGCTGGAGCTGATCCAGCACCCGGGGCAAATACTGACGCAGCAATATCTGCTGCGCAAATACTGGGGTGACAGTCATATTGAAGACAGCCATTACCTGCGTATTTTTATCCGCCAGATCCGTAATAAGCTCGGTGACGACCCGACCAGACCTGCTTATATCGAAACCGATGCAGGGGTTGGGTATCGTTTTATCGGTGAATTAAAAAGTCTCTGAATACCTGCACGCTGAACCTGCCGTATCAGCGCCGCCGGTATTGCTGAGGTGTCATACCGCTCCAGCGTTTAAAGGCTTCGCGGAAACTGAGCAGATCTTTAAAGCCACAGGCGCTGGCCACAGAGCTGACTTTCTGTTGCTGGTCATCCAGCAGCAACATGGATTTTTTCAGTAATTCTTCATCGCTGATCTGGCGGAAGGTCAGCCCCGCCTCCTGTAATTTTCGTCTTAATGTGCGCGGCGAAAGATTTAAACCGGCAGCAACATCATCTAATGCCAGACGTTGTTCGCTGCCCTGAATCAATGCCCGCACCTGCCAGCCGATATCACCCTTCTGTACCTGCAGCACCCGTTTCAGTTCGGCCCCGGCCACCAGCATGGCCTGTTGTTTCGCCGCCGGATTCGCCAGAGGCAGAGGCTGATGCATGGTATCGCGGTCGATGCGGAAACCACTGACCGGTGAATTAAACTGCACCTTAGCGGCAAAATAACGTTCATAGTCTGCCGCGTGAGGTGGTGGCGGATAATTCAGACGAATTTCAGTGAAATAAAATTCGCGGCCCAGTAATTGAGCAATCTGTACCTGCAGGCTGGTGAACAGCATTTCATGGGCAAACACCGAATTCAGCGGATATTCCATGCCCTCGCGTTTGCGCACTTCAATATCATAACCACCCTCACGCATCGCAGCCGTCAGGGTAAAACGGCTGCGCAATAACACCCGCAGCTGATTGGCGGTAGCCAGTGCATCGCCCAGGGTTTTGCTGCTGAACAGCGCCGCCGACAATAACCCCCAGCGCGACAGATTCAGCGCCTGCCCCAGTGCCAGACCAAAATCCGCACGCGCCGCCAGACGGTACAGATTGCGGTAAATCCGGTCGAACTGCTCCGACGATACCAGCGAGCCGGCCCGGCTCAGCTGTGCTTCATCCAGCCCGGTACCAAGCAGCGCCTGCGCCGGAACAATACCTTCGCGGCGCATAAACTGCTTCAGCAGAAACAACTCTGCACCGGGGTAGATTGCCTGTTGCTGTAGCTGGCTCATCGTCTTTCCTGAGTGGTGTGCGGACAATAAACGGGGTCTTTCGGACAAAAACAATAGGGTTTAAGGCCATTTAACGCTTTTAAGGTAGCCTTAACAACCGGATTAGCGGCTAATGCATTCTGAACCGGCGGCCATTTGCACTGTTTTACCGCAGCCGCCGGAGTGACAGGATTATCCGCAACAGGAAACAGGTTATGAGCATAATAAAAAAATATATCCCGGATTCACCGGCGTCCGGGAAAAATACGCTGCAGCAGTCCGATGCGCAGCGTATTGAAACCATCCGCAGCGTTATCCGTACTGCCGGTGATGATGCCCGCCGCCGCTACCCGATTCTCGCTAATCAGAATCTTATTGGTATGAGCGTTTTTCTGTTTGCCATCAGCGGCATTCTGCTGACGGGCTTTGCTTACTGGCAGGGCATGATCAGCGCCTGGCTGTGTATTCCGACGGTCGCTTTTTTAACCTCGCTGCTGCATGAGCTGGAGCACGATTTAATTCACTGGCAATACTTTAAAAACAACAAACTGATTCACCATTTAATGATGGCCGGTGTGTGGATTTTCCGCCCCGGTACGATTAATCCGTGGATTCGCCGCCACCTGCATTTTCTCCATCATAAAACCTCAGGTACCGAGGCCGACATCGAAGAACGCGGTATCGGCAATGGCCGCACCTTCGGACCACTGCGCTGGCTGATTATGCTGGATACCTTTGTTGGAAATTTCACCCGCGCGCTGGTCGAAGCGCCAAAGGGTAAAAAGCTGTATCACGCTGCCCGTGTGCTGGCCGCGAACTTTCCCCTGCCATGGATCACCGCCAGCATCTGGTACAGCGTACTGGGCTACCATGCGATTAATCTGATTGCGCCTTATTTTGGTGTGATTCCGGCGTGGTCGGCCGAAACCCTGACACGCTTTGAACTGCTGGATAAATGGGTGGTGGTATTAATTGCGCCGTTTTATCTGCGCTCGTTCAGCATTAACTTTATCAGCTCGAATATGCACTACTACGGCAACGTTAATTCCGTACTGCAACAAACACAGGTATTAACCAACCCACTGTTCTGGCCGCTGCAGGTATTCTGTTTTAATTTCGGCAGTACCCACGGCATTCACCATTTTGTAGTTGGCGAACCTTTTTATATCCGCCAGCTGACGGCAAAAGCTGCGCATAAAGTGATGAAAGAAAATGGCGTGCCATTTAATGATCTGGCGACCTTTAAGCGCCATAACCGTTATCAGCCAGCGGCTGGCCGTGTGGTTGGTGAGCAGGTTAATGCAGGGGTCTGAATAACGTGCAACCAGCAGGCTACCACGCAGAGCGTGGGAGCCAGATAATAAAAAAGCCCGCAAATGCGGGCTTTTTTATTCGGGTTCCTCGTTCCTACGCTCTGCGTGGGAATGCAACTGTGCCAGCAAGGGCTACCACGCAAAGCGTGGGAGCCAGGTGAGACAGCGTCTGAATCTTCAGTTCGCCACCCACTTACCTTCCTGCGCACGGTCAGAAGCATTCAGCCACACATGGCTCATACCACCTTTAACCGCTTTCAGCGCTTCATTGGCCTTGCTGTTGGTCGGTACAGCAAAGTGGTAGCTGCCACCTAACTGTGAACAGGCTTGCGCACCATCGGTCCAGCGGCCAGCCCAGGCGCTGATCGCCCAGTTGCCGTTGTTGTCTTCACAGGCGAAGTGATAGTTGTTGTTACAGTCTGCGTCATCCCAGCGGCCATTACCCCACTGCACGGCGCAATCCTGATTGCCGTTGTAGTTATTTGGCTCACCGTTATCCCATGACCAGACACCGGCTGCCATACGGCTGTCGTTATAGGTCAGCTTGTCGAGGTTGACGATATTCACGCCGTTTTTAAACGCCTGAACCACGTCGGCACTTTCGATACGGCTCACAGCACCACCGGTAAAGAAGGCACCAATGGCACCCACGGCGGTGCGGTCTTCCCAGGTACGGCCAATGTCACCCAGCCCGGTAAAGGCGAGGTTTTTCATGCCGCTGTTATCCGAGCAACCACCGTCTTTCCACAGCACAACCTGTTTACCGGCGGCACGCACCTGAGCTTTGGTCAGGTTGGATGGGATGCTCTTACAGCCATTGCTGGCGTAGATTTTTCCGTTCAGTTTGCTGTTCAGAATGTTCAGCAGTTCCTGATGATGACCATCGGTGTGATCTTCAAAATACAGAATGATCACTTCCTGCGGATTGTCGTTCAGCCAGTTGGCCACTTCCTGCACACCATCGCTGACGCGGCGGTCGGTCAGGCTGCAACCCACATGCAGATCGCCCCATTCGGTGCCGATACCGGAGTGACACAGCAGCAGGTCAGTACCCCACTCCCACGGCCAGCCATGGGTATGCGCGGTCCAGTGTGCATCCAGCTCAACAAAACGTGCGCCGATACGCAGCTGATCGTAGATTGAGTGCTTCTGCTGCGGATCGAGATAACGGGTCGGGTCGCTGTAGACCGAAGAGTTATAGGTATTGTGCGAGCCAAGCATGCTGTTATCCGCCAGCGGCGAGTTCATATCGATACTGCGCTGATGAGCCAGTGCTTTGCCTGCCCAGCTGTTCTGAAAATCGGTAATAGGGTCGCTTGGCGGGGTTGAGCTCATGGCCAGCGCACCGGCAGAAGCCAGCATACCAAGGGAAAATGCGAGGGTTGTTTTCATAGGGTCACCTGTGCAGAGAACGAGCGACCTCAGCTTCAGAGAAGTCAGAGGTTATTATTATTTTTACCAGCAATATAGAACCATCGTTCTATGTCGTTGGCCTGTTTTTACAACAAGCTCTGCACCGCTGTCAGCCCTCTTTTCCCCGAGATGCCGGAACTGGCACGGATTGATCCACCACAGACCAATCATGGCCCGATTCGCCCTGTTTTATACCTCCGGCTCTTCACCGCTGCGCGCCAGCCACAGCTGCACATCAGGGTAAGCCAGCAATGCCTGCTTACCCTGTGGTGTGGCAGCAATCGCCTGTAACTGTACGGCCACGGCAATGTCGGCCAGCGTTATCTGTTCCCCCACCAGCCAGTCGCGCTCATATAACAAGGCATTCAGCATCTGCAGGTGCTGATCAAGCTCCGTCAGTACCTGCGCCAATGATTTACGCCCCATGCCCTGGGCTTTCAGCTGTTTCATCATGGTGGCCGGCACTATCGGCCGGGCAATGGCGGCAAACCAGGCCGGGTCAGCAGCACAGACACGCCCTGCCCAGTAGCCGCGGTTTTCTTTCACCGCAAAGCGCAGGTACACCTCAAGGAAATACAGGCTCTCATCGGCCCAGTCTTCCCACAGATGCACCTGTGCACGCTGCTGTTCATCGTCTGGTATCAGTGGCACAACCGCCGGAAAACGCCGCTCCAGTTCACGCACTATCAGGCTCGAATCCGCCAGACGCTCACCACCGAACTCCAGTACCGGTAATTTGCCCTGCGGACTCAGACGCCTGACCTCACCCAGTTGTGTTCCCAGCGCGCCGATATTGTGAACCTGATAATCCAGCCCTTTGAGCTGCAGCACGCGCCGGACTTTGGCGCAGAATGGGGATATTTCGTACTGGTGCAGCACGGTATTGTTCATCGGATTGTCCTGTATTTTTATTGTGGCGCACTGCTTATCAACAGTGACGGCAAAGTGCCAGCCTCTGGCCGCGAATAACCAGACTTCTGCGGTCTGGGCGGAACACTGCGTTTAGGCTATTTACTGATGTTAATTCAGTGGTAACCTTGGGTCACTTAGAGTTTTACCCATCAGAAAAATAAGCGACAGGCAGGCAACCATGATCAGGCTGACCGTAAATGGTGTGGAACACACACTGGATGTTGAGGGCGATACCCCACTGTTATGGGTGGTACGCGATGTTCTGGGCTTAAAGGGCAGCAAGTTCGGCTGTGGTGCGGGCCTGTGTGGCGCCTGTACCATGCATCTGAATGGTCAGCCAATCCGCACCTGCATTATGCCGCTGTCGGCGGTTGCCGGGCAGAACATCACCACCATCGAAGGGCTGAGCCCGGCCAACGCCACGCCACAGCAGCTGACGCCGGTACAACAGGCCTGGCTGGAGCTGAACGTACCGCAATGTGGCTACTGCCAGTCCGGACAGATCATGGCCGCTACCGCCCTGCTGGCCAGCAACCCGAATCCCAGCGATGCCGATATCGACAACGCCATGAGCGGCAATATCTGCCGCTGCGGTACTTATCCGCGCATCCGTTCTGCCATTCATAAAGCGGCGGGCATGATGAGCGCCGCGGTCAGCCATCCGCAGGCAGCGCGCAACGGCGAGCTGTTCAGTGAAGTCACTCTGCCGCAAGCGACCAATTCAGAGGAGCTGAGCCATGGATAAGTCCTTACGCACCGGCACCAATACCAACACCGGCCTCAGCCGCCGCTCCTTCTTAAAAGCCAGCGCCCTGTCATCCGGTGGTCTGCTGCTCAGTGTTGCCCTGCCCGGCTGTACCGCCATCGGCATGAAAAATCAGGGCATGGTCAGCGCCGGCGAATGGCAGAGCAATGCCTGGCTGCGCATCGACACCGATAACCGCATTACCTTTATCCTCGACCGCGTAGAAATGGGTCAGGGCACCTATACCGGTCTGGTCACCCTGCTGGCCGAAGAGCTGGAAGTCGACCCGGCGCTGGTACAGGTCGAGTTTGCCGGCGTCGGCAGCGCTTACGATAACCCGCTGTACAAACTGCAGATCACCGGTGGCTCCACCAGTGTGGCCAGCAGCTTTAAGCGCATCCGTCTGGCCGGTGCCAGCGCGCGTGAAATGCTGAAGCAGGCCGCCGCTCAGGTCTGGGCGCTGGACAACACCAGCACCCTGCACTGCGACAACGGTCAGGTGATTCACAGCAGTGGTAAAACCCTCAGCTACGGCGAACTGGCGAGCATTGCCGCTACCTTTGCCGTACCGGAAGACACCGCGCTGAAATCGCCGGATGAATACCGCTATATCGGTAAATACAACAAGCGTCTGGATGCCCTGCAGAAAGTAACGGGCCAGGCTGTCTATGGCGTCGACGTTGAACTGCCGGGCATGCTCTATGCCGTCATCAGCCGCGCGCCGGCCTTTGGTGGCACGGTCAAAACCCTCGACAGCAGCGCGGCCAAAGCCGCCAGCGGTGTGGTTGATGTATTCCCGCTGCAAGCCGCCGGTCGCTCAGGAGTAGCCGTAGTCGCCCGTTCTTACTGGCAGGCGCGTAAGGCACAGCAGTTGCTGCAGATCGAGTGGCAGACGCCGGAGGTCGCGCCCAGCAGCGACGCTATTTTTGCTCAGTACGCCCGCGATCTGGATAACGAAGACGGCGAACAGGTACGCGACGACGGCGACTTCGACAGCGCCGCCGAACAGGCCGCCAGCACCTTAACCGCCGAGTATCAGCTGCCCTATCTGGCCCACGCCACGCTGGAGCCACAAAACTGCGTGGTGAAGGCCGACGCCGATGGTATGGAAGTCTGGGCACCGACCCAGTCGGCCAGCATGGCGCGGGTCGCGGCCGGTAAACACAGCCGCTACAGCCTGAACGATATTGTGATTCACACCACCTGGATTGGCGGCGGTTTTGGCCGCCGTATCCTGCAGGATTACGTCGCCGAATGCGCGGTGATTGCCGACCGCCTGCAACAGCCGGTGAAGCTGATCTGGAACCGTGAAGAAGACACCGCCCACGACTGGTATCGCCCGGCCAGCCTGCATCGTCTGCAGGCAACGATAGGCGCCGATGGCAAAGCCAGCGGCTGGCAGCACCGCATTGCTCACCCGAAAGTATTCGAGTGGTTTGTCGGCGATGCCGCCCCGGCGCAGTATCCCTTTATGCCGAAACTGATGTTCCCGATGCTGGCCGGTGCCGGCAAGCTGGGCGAAGGCATTCTGGCGCCGAAAGACAGCTCCGGCTACGAAGGCGCCAACGACGTGCCTTACGCGCTGGGCAATATCGACGTGCGCTTTATCCACAGCGAACCGGGAGTACCCGTTGGTTACTGGCGCTCGGTGGGCTTCTCGCACAATGGCTTTGTGACCGAGAGCTTTATCGACGAACTGGCCCACCAGCAGAAGCAGGACCCGCTGAACTTCCGCCTTGAGCTGCTGGCACAGCATCCGCGCGCGCAAAGCCTGCTGCGCCGCGTTGCGCAACTGGCCGACTGGGGCCGGCCACTGCCGGGCTGCCATCAGGGCGTGGCGATTCATAAAAGCTTTAACACCTGGGTCGCACAGATTGCCGATGTGCAGGTTGAGGGTAAAACCTTCAGCGTTAAACGTGTGGTCTGCGCCGTCGACTGCGGTCAGGCGGTTAACCCGGATATGATCCGCGCGCAAATGGAAGGCGGCATTAACTTTGCCCTCACCGCCGCACTGTACGGCAATATCACGCTGAAAGACGGCGCCGTACAGCAGAGCAACTTCCACGACTACGCCCTGCTGCGTATGCCGGAAGCGCCGCAGATTGTGGTCGATATTGCCGACAACCAATACGACCCGACCGGTGTGGGTGAACCGGGCGTGCCGCCACTGGCACCGGCGGTGGCCAATGCGCTGTTTGCCGCCACCGGCCAGCGTCTGCGTCGTCTGCCGTTGCAGCTGACGTAAGGCTCAGGGCACTTTATGCACCCGTCTGCTCCAGGCAGTACCGATCAGCATGTACTGCACTCAGCCGCGCAATGGCTGAGTGCCGGCAGCCCGGTCTGGCTCGCCACTGTGGTTGCCACCTACGGCAGCAGTCCGCGTCCGGTGGGCTCGCTGCTGGCCTGGTCGGCCGACTTCGGTATGGCAGGTTCGCTGTCCGGTGGCTGCGTGGAAGAAGATCTGATTGCCCGGCTGCGCGCCGATCAGGTGGATGGCAGCCAGCCACAGCTGCTGCTGTTTGGTGATAATGCCGCCGAACAGGCGCGTTATCGTCTGCCCTGTGGTGGTCATCTGCAGATATTGCTGCAGCGGCTTGGTAAAGATGATCTGGCCGGTATTCAGCAGATGCTGGCCTGGCTGAGTTCACGCACGCCCTTTGTGCGCGAGGTGAGTTTGCATGCATCAGAGCAGCGCCTGACACTGTTGCAGCACGATGCTCCGCAAACCTGTCGGTTAACCTCTGAATACTTTATCCAGCCGTTTCAGCCGTCGTATCAGCTGTTGATTGTCGGTGCCGGCGAAGTCGCCCGTCACCTGGCGGCACTGGCACAACCGGCCGGTTTTGCCGTGACCATCTGCGACCACCGTGAAGAGTTTCTGCAGGGCTTCGACGCCCCCGGCGCCGAGCTGCGGTGCGCCATGCCCGATACCCTGATCAGCCAGCGCTTTGCCGATTCGCACAGCGCTATTGTCGCGCTGGCCCACGACCCGCGCCTCGACGACATGGCCATGCTCGATGCCTTCGACACCCAGGCCTTTTATATCGGCGCCATGGGCTCGCTGGCGACCTCCGCCAAACGCCGTGAGCGCTTAACCGGGCTGGGCGTCAGCAGCACACAGCTGCAGCGCCTGCATGCGCCCATCGGTCTGAATATCGGCAGTAAAACGCCATACGAAATTGCTCTGTCGGTGCTTGCCCACCTGCTGGCGGAACGTCCGCAGCGCGGCTAATACGGCGTATTCCCTTTGGGCCTGCTGTGGTACTGTCATCAGCCTTCGATTGTGCGGAGCACTGTCTGAATATGAGCAACACCGATGCCCCGATTGGCGTGATTCTGCTGGCCGCCGGTAAGAGCGAACGCTTTGGCGGCGACAAGCGTCTGGCCGAAATCCGCCAGCCACAGGGGACGCAGCAGCCGATGCTGCTCACAACACTGCAGCAGATCCGCGCCAGCGGTTTACCGCTGTTTGTGGTACTGCGCCCCGGTGATCAGCAATGGGGCGATGCTCTGGATAAGCTCAGTATCGATTGGGGCATCTGCCCGGAAGCGGCACAGGGAATGGGCCACAGTCTGGCCTTTGGCGTACACGCCACCCAGCACTGGAATGGCTGGCTGATTGCGCTGGCCGATATGCCCTTTATCCACAGCCAGACATACCGTCAGGTTGCCGACAGCCTTAAACAACATGCGATTGTACGCCCACGGCTGCAAAGCCAGCCCGAACAGCCCGCTCACCCGGTGGCTTTTCAGCGCCAGTTTGCCTGTGAGCTGATGGCCTGCGAAGGTGATCATGGCGCCCGCGAGCTGTTGCGCAAGCACTGCCATCAGCTGTTTGAACTGCTGCTCGATGACCCCGGCATTGTGCGTGATATCGATCAGCCACAGGATCTGAGCACATAAAATATGCGGGCCTCGGCAGAACGCTGCCTTAAAAAATATCCCGAATAAAAACCGGGCAAAACGGACACATAAATAACGCTGCCCGCCCTGCCGGAAAAATCCGTTAATACCAGCCACTGATACTGTTTAATCAGCACGGACTGCACAGCCCCGGAACAGGGCTATGCAGCGGACAGCTTAATCACGCAATAACATCACCATTTGTGCGGCGCACCACCACAATGGCAGGCCGTGGCGGCATGGCCGTATTAAAATCCGGCCAGCGGTTCAGTGGATGATGATACGGATCAACCTGTTCAGAATCCGGTTCTCCCGGGTGCTGAATAGCAATAAACAGTGAGGTGGCATCGGGCGTGAACATGGGCCCGGTAACTTCTGCGCCATCCGGACAACGGAAAAACATCCGGCTTAAGCCACGCTTTTCACCGGTTGTATACATGGCCCACAAGCCATCATTAGTGCCGGTCTCGCGAGACACAGATAAACCCTGATCGGTACTTACCCACAGACGTCCCAGCGGATCAACCACACCATTATCAGGACAGGTAAACCAGCCATTACTGGTGGTGTGACGATTAAAGTCTGCCTGATGCGCAGCAATATCCGGATTGCCGGCACGGATAAGCATTTCCCAGCGTGCCGCTCCTCCCTGCTCATCTTCAATTAATTCAACAATATGACCGAAACGATTGTTAGCACGTGGGTTAGCTGCGTCTGTCTCTTCACGCCTGATATTGTTCGACAACATCACATACACTTTACCGCTGCGCTCGTCCGGTACGATATCTTCAGGCCTGTCCATCGGGGTTGCCTGTAATAAATCAGCGGCCCGCCGTGCTTCCAGCACGACATCAGCCTGCGAATAAAAGCCATTTTCGGAGGTCAGGGGGCCAATACCAAATTGCAGGGCCGCCCAATGTAATGCACCGCTGGCTTCCAGACGTGCGACATACAGGGTGCCATAATCCAGCAGGTTTTTATTGGCACTGGCATTGTTACGATCAACAACATCGCGACTGACGAACTTGTAAATATATTCAAAGCCGTTGTCGTCTCCCATATACACCACCAGACGACCATCAGCACGAACCATGGTTTCAGCCCCTTCGTGCTGGAAACGCCCCAAGGCTGTACGCTTTACCGGAGTACTGTGCGGGTCTTGTGGATCAATCTCAACGACCCAGCCAAACCGGTTTGCCTCATTAGGATTATGGGCAAGATCAAAGCGGCTATCTGTCTGACTCCAGCGGCTGGCTTTACCACCAATACCCAGGCGCTGATAATTCTGCTGTTCCGGATGATCCGGCGCTAATTCGCCACCGAAAACGCTGTCAAAATTCTCTTCGCAAGTCAGATAAGTTCCCCACGGCGTCATGCCACCGGCACAATTCATCAAAGTACCGATAACCTGACGCCCGGTATTATCGTATCGTGTTTTTAACCGGTCATGTCCCGCAGCGGGTCCGGAAAAGGTGATGCTGGTACTGCGCGCATTAATACGGCGGTTATAGGGTGAGTCGTGTACATAGTGCCAGCGGCCATTATTCAGGCGTACCTCTACTATCGAGTTGCCAACTGCGGCCTGCTCTATCGCAACCTGCTGTTGCAAGCGCTCGCCACTGTCAGCCACGCCATCGGCAAACATCAACTTAGGCAGTGCATATTCGTGATTGACGCACAATAAACCCCGCTGCTGCCCTTCATCAGCAGACAGCGGTAAATAGCCAACATAATCATTGTTGTATCCGAATCGTACTTCCTGCTCATCGGCATCCATATTTTCCGGATTAAAAACGGGAAGTCCCGGCCGCAGCGGGTCTCCCCAACGAATAAGCACATCCGCCTTATGCCCATTTGCCACATGCATTTCAGCACCAAATCCGTGTTCAATCTCATCAAATTTAAAACTGGCCTGGCTGACTTCCTGCGCAGATTTTCCAGCCAGCGGAGAACAGGCGACAGTGGCCGATGCTGCAGCACCAGTCAGCAATGTATTACGCAAAAAACGGCGACGGCTGAAACGATGTTCAATCAGTTCCGCCAAACTCTTAGCCATAGTTGGTCTGTTCATAAATTTACCCTTTAAAAAATTTGCCTCCTGCAACACAGGAGGCAATAACTCAGATAACAGAGCCTGTCTTTATCTCTAATAATCAGAACTTGGTGCTTACACCCAGGGAATAACGTGATCCATAATGATCAATCGAACCAGGACGGGATTTGCTTTCGTGATAACCGTAAATACTTTCATCGGTGATATTCACGGCTTCGAATGAAATCCGGGTATCTGCAACAATTTCGTAAGAAACATTCATATCGAGCGTTCCGAATTCATCGATATAATCATCTGCCACATCACCTACACCATTATTGGCGAGATAATCATCACGCCAGTTATAACCAACGCGGGCACTGAATCCGTTCTTCTCGTAAAATGCGACTAAGTTATAGCTGTTTTCAGACAACCCGGTAACCGGCTGAGATACCAGTTCTCCATCTTCAGCCACCTCAACTTCACTTTTTACATAGGTGTAGTTTGCCTGAACACCTAAACCATCAAACGGTGCTGGCAGAAAATCCATAACCTGCTGATAGGCAAGCTCAACCCCTTTAATTTCACCTTCGCCGGTATTCGCCGGAGCACTCACCGTAACGTCAGTTCCGTTAACATTAACTATCTGGGACTGACCGGTAATAAAGGTGCTTATATCTTTATAAAAACCAGTGACCGAGGCATACCCTGAATCAGAGAAGTAATATTCTGCAGAAATATCATACTGCATAGCTTCATATGGCTTCAGACGCGGGTTACCACCACTGGCAGTCGGAGCATCGGTGCTGAAAGATATACCCGGGCGCAGGTCAGGCAAGGATGGCCGGCTCATAACTTTTGCCGCCGAAAAGCGCATCAACCACTCATCATTAAGATCAAAGTTCAGGTTAAGACTTGGCAGGGTTTTGTTGTATTTCTGCGTAACATCAACAGATACCGGCTGGTTATTGACAATGCTGGTTCCTGATGGATTCTGCTCAGTACGAACATGCCGAAAACCTAAGTTACCAAAAACCGGAACACCAAGATCATATTCAAAGTTACCCTGAACATAGACCGAGGTTATATTTTCCACAACTTTATAGGAGTTTCTCTTGTCATCATTTGTCAGTGGCTGACTCAACAAATCACTGCCAAAAAACTCATTATGGAATTTATCACCGTCAGGAACCGCCCAGTTATCAAGGTAATTACTGGAAATCCCTTTACCAAAATCATTAACCGGAAATGATTCAAAGTAGCTGTCATCGAACACTATGCCATTCAGACCATCGGTAACACGAATGTCACGGCGTTTGTAATCGCGTTCACGATCACGTTTAGCAACACCAAACTGAACACTGGATAATACACCTGAGGTCAGATATTCAAAATCCAGCTTCAGTGAATTATCGCTATCGTCTACCTCAATGGTTCTGTACTCAATCCTGCGACCAGGAAATTGCTGAGCATCAGAGATATCGACCGGAAAGTTAAACTTTGGTGGTTTTTTATGACCACCGGAAAAATCAAAATCTACTGCTACATCATCCAGTCGGAGACGAGTCCGGCGAATCGGTTCATCCGTTTCACTGTGAGCATCAGAACGGCTGATATCGGCAGAGATAACCCAGTTATCCAGGGTCCAGCTGTTATTCATCGCAAAAGACAGCGACTGGTGATTAGATGTCGACGATTCCCGTGACAACTGCAGGTTGGTATTCTCTGCCGTGCCCGCGACCAGACTGTCCCCTATCAATGTAGCGTTACTTACCGGTCCACCCAGCTCAATATCCATACCGATTTCGTCGAATTCAACATCCAGATCCGACCAGAGAAGATCGACGTTCATCTCATGCTGTTCACTGCTTTTCCACTGCAATGCAGACCCTAACGACATCCGCTCTTTGTTTTGTCGCTCCAGTGTTGGACGATGACGACCATTACCAAAGACTTCACTGAAATCCTGTGCCGCGTCAGCTGAATCCAGCTGACCACGAATCCAGTTCCAGTTCATTGACCGGTCCTGACGAATTTCCCGCTCAGAATAGGCGCCGGAAAAGAGAATACCCAACGTATTATCAGTATTAGTCCAGCGATATAAGCCTGAAAGCTTTGGATCGGTACTGTCTGCCAGATCGGATTGAGTTAACTTAGCCGATACCGCACCTGTATTTTCCAGGGCTAAAGGGCGGAATGTTTTAATATTTACAATACCGCCAATCGCTCCTTCATCCAGACGTGCTTCCGGAGATTTAATAACCTCAAGCCCGGAAATCAGTTCAGATGGCAACGTGTCATAGCGGAATTGACGACCATCCTGACCACTGTTTTCAACGTTTTCGTTTACTGCCAGATTACGTCCGTTCAGCTGTGTTACCTGAAACTGCGGTCCCAGACCACGCACACTGACCGACAATCCTTCGCCACGGCTTCTCGCCACCTGAATACCCGGCAGCATCTGCATTGCTTCCGCAACGTTTTCAGCCGGAAACTTGCCAATATCTTCTGCATTAATGGCATCCATCACCGTAGCTGACTGGCGTTTAATATCCATTGCCCGGTCAAGGCTGTCGGCGTAACTGCCATAAGCGACAACTTCTTCCGTGATGTTCTCATCCACTGCCGGATTTTTTTCGTCAGCATGGGTTACAGAACTCACACTGATTGCAGCAATAGCCGCAGCTAATCCATATTTCTTCATCAGTTTTTTCACCTCGATTATTGAATGTCTACAGCCTGCATGCATCAAGATCAGCTGTGTCTTTTCAAATAGACGGTGCCCGATTAAAAATAGGACATTATTTTTTTAAAAATTAAAAATTGACATTCAGAACAAGCAGAAAACGCGGTGCACTGTATTCCAGTGAGTGGTAGATTTTTTTGCCCGAAGAACGAATGTATGAAATATCTTCCGAGCCAAGTAAATTGGTACCAGTAAGAGACAGAGTTGCTTCTCTGTTGAGAATCCAGCTCAGCTGAGCCTGTAGACGCATATCGCCTTCAACGTAAACATCGGCAACGCCTTCTGCCCCCTTTTCCAGAAGATAATCGGATCGATAGCTCACACCCCATTGCATGCGTGTATTGCCGAGCTGCCAATAAAACTGGCCGGCTAATGACACAGGCGATACCTGAACCATAGGATAATGCTCATCGCCGTGGGCAACATCACTGTGTACAACAGTCGCCGTAGTCTGAATCCCCCAGTCTGGAAAACCTATATCGTAACTGACCTCATGCCCGAGAATACTTGCTTTGCCATTATTCACAGGGAGTGTAACCCGGTAGTTTTCACCGTTAATCAGCTGAGGCTGTGATTCACTGACAATATAGTCCTGTAAGTTTTTTACGAAAAAGCTGTACTGATAGCGCACGCCCTCCTCCGGCCGGAAGCTTACTGAAAGTTCCGCCTGATCAACCGGCATGGGTTTTAACCGGGGATTTCCGGCACTGGCCAGAAAGACCCCCTCGGTAGAGTTTAAGCTGACTCCCGGAGTCAGGTCCTGATAATTAGGCATGCTGACTGAATGACTAAGATGAGCACGCCATTGCCAAAACGGCCCGGCCTGATAAAGGATGTTCAGAGATGGCAGCCAATAATGGTAGTTGCGCTGATAACTGACGGCGGATGCACTGTCTGCCTCATAGCCTGAGGATGATAGTGTCAACCGGCTGTGGCGAATAGCAGCATTACCTGTCAGGTGTTCGCCGATTTCAAAATCAATCTGGTTATACCACTGCAGCAGATTTTCTCCGCTGTCATAGCTGTTTTTCCGGTCAGCTTCTGTGGCGACAGGAAATGTCAAAGCAGAATCAAAACGCTGCTGTAAGCGCGAATTCGGAACCAGCCAATGTTTTACACTCTGATGATTTACCGCAGAAAGAAAAGGCTGTGCCTGATTACGGCTCATATCCAATGAGGGTACCAGCAGCACCTGTTCAGTACGGCTTAATGCAACATCCTGACGGCGGTAGCGGCGCTGTTGTTGTACCTGAGAAAAGCCAGACTTCCAGCTGCTCAGCCCCGCAACAGTCAGATTTTTTCGCCAGTCCAGCTGTAACGACTGCACATCGTGCTGCAACTGAATATCACGCCGGGTCAGCAGATCCAGCGCCACAAAATTTTCTGCCTGAAGAGGATCAAAACCAGGCAGAAATCGCAGTATCCGTTTATCAGACGGTGCTGAAAAATTAAGATCGGTCGGCACCGAATTGATAACCGTTCGGCTGATCGGTTTATCCGTTCCACTATGGGCGGAGGAAACCGCCAGACTGACACTGCCTTCCCAGGCCCCATGCTGCCATTCGTAGTCTGTCATCCATAACTGGTTACGGTGTAATTGTCTTGATGTGTCCAGACTGCTTTGCAGATAAACATTCCGGGCGAACCCGCCAACCAGTGCATTACCGGAAAACCCGGGATCTGAAAACACAGCATCCTCTGCATCCAGCCTTGCCTGTAAACGTTCCTCATTAAAATCTATCGATAGATCGGATAAAAAGTAGTCGAAAGAAATAATGTTCTGGTTTTCCAGACGCCATTGTCCGGACGTACTGAAGCTGCGGCGTCGTCTCTGCTCCTGCTCATTGGTTAAGGCGAACCGGTTGCTGGGAACCAGCAAGTCATCGTCAAGCTGTGAGTTATTCCAGGCGTTTTTATTCAGATCCCAGTTCCAGGTCTGGTACTGATCCTGATAATGATAGCGCTCGCGATATTGCAGTCCGAATAAAATGCCGACTGTCTCGTCATGATTACGCCAGCCGGTCATTGCCGAAATAGTCGGATAACTTCTTTCTGCCAGCGGCTGGTACTCCCACTCGGTACGGAAATAATGCGGTAATTCTGAAACAGACAGCGGGCGATAACCGGTAATACTTATATCACTGCCAATGGCTCCTGGCCCGGAGGCCGATTTAAGAACCTCGACCTGGGCAACATTCTCTGCCGGAAGAACGTCAAACCGGAATTGTCGCCCTCCCTGACCGCTATTGCGCACGTTTTCGTTAATAGCCATAACATGACCATTTAACAAAATGCGCTGATATTGCGGCCCCAGACCGCGCACGCTGAGACTCAGCCCCTCCCCCCGTTCGCTGTTCAGCATAACGCCCGGCAGATACTGCAGAGATTCAGCCAGATTTTCGTATGGCAGAGCCTGCAGTCCAGCGGCCGATAATACTGAAACAGACTCTGGCCGGGCCTGCTCTTCCGTTAAACGATAATTCAGTGCTGCATATAAACTACCCTGTGCATAAGGGCTGGCCGGATTAAAGCGCTGACCTAACACCAACAGCTGCTCAACATTATCCGGAGCTGTATCACCCTCAGGAATGGCCTCGATTACATAGCCCTGGGAAACTTCCCGGTATCTGAGACCCGTGTTTTGCAGAATTTCAGTCAGCAATTGCGTTAAAGAATAATCCCCCCGGATATTTCCGTGACTCAGTGTCTGCAGCAGTTCACTGCGGGCAACAATACTGACGCCATAACGGCGGGATATCTCTGGCAAACTATGCTGCAGAGGGCCTGCAGAGAACTGTACATTGAGTGTAATATCGCCGGATGCCTGACACAGGGCAGAAAAAGCAGACAGTAGGAAGATGATCAGACTGAGAATTTTTTTCATATCGGCATCGTCAGCCAATCACAACGCAGTATATTCCCTTACTGTTAATCCATTGTTTCATTGGATTGGCGATAAATAATAAACACCCTGAATCTGACTTAATTGCAGACCTGATATTTCAGTGAGTAAATTCAATGACTGCTCTATTTTTTCTACTTCAAATGCTCCACTGATCTTCACATCCCGTACATCCGGTGCCAGGTAGATAGGCTGTTCACTGTAGCGGTTCAACTGATCTACGACATATTGAATGGAATGCCCCTGAACAATCAGCTGCCCAGACATCCAGTCGGCCCCCTGGTTTTCCGGCTGAAATACCGACACTTCGATATTGTCAGCCGTTAAGCGTGCCATTTCCCCGACCTGCAGCATGGTGGTGTCACCATGCAGTGAGGTAACCTGAACCTGGCCTTCATAAACGCTGACCTCCACCCCCTGGGCCGTCTGGTCGACATTAAATTCAGTCCCGACAACCTGAATATCACCCCACTGGGTACCAATAACAAAGGGGCGCTGGGGATCTTTCTGTACATCAAAATAGGCTTCACCCTTTTTCAGCGAAATGCTGCGTTGCTTAGCGCTGAAGGATACTGACAACTGGGTATCGGCATTGAGTAATATTTCACTGCCATCCTGCAGATTGACCATCTGCCGCTCAGCAACTTTACTTTGATACGACAACAGCTGACTGATAACCGGCGCAGTATCGGATGGCTGCCGAAAAAACAATGCGCCACTGACCAGCAGCACGAAGCAGGCCGCCATAACGGGCCGCCAAAGAATCTGCCGCACCGCGGCCGGCTGTTCCGCTACGTTTTTTAATGCCTCGGTCAGCGCAGGGTCCTGCCAGATAGCCTGCTCCAGCTCATCCGGAAAAATATCATCAGGCAGATCCGCCGGGTTATGCCGGGCGTCGTTGGCAGCAATGTGTTGGGTCTCAGATCTGCTCATTCGGATTCATAAATCAGCGTTATTAAAACAATGACGAAATAATCGGGAAAAAAGGACAATTTATTTTTGTAAATCCTGAACCGCCTGCTTCAGGGTGCTGAGCGCGCGGGTAATGTGCTTATCAACGCTGGCAGAAGACAGCCCGAGAGCGTTGCCAATACTGGCCTTGGATTCACCTTTCAAACGATAACGTACAAACACGTCACGGCGCAGGGCTGGCATACTCTGCAGGGTTTTCTGATAAAGCTCCATACGGCGCTGGCGATCAAGTTGCAGCTCCAGATCGGTGCGCTCACACACCAGATCTTCATCCAGCGGTACAATCTCTGTTCGCCGTCCACGGGCCATATCAATCAGGAGATTACGCGCTACCCGGTAGGCATATCTGAGCGGCTGCTCAATTTCTGACAGGCGACTGCGCTCAATAACCCGTACCAGTGTCATCTGAAAAATATCATCGACATCCGCTTCCTGATCTACGGATTTACGGATAAAAGCCCGTAAATCCGAGCGATTAGCCATCAGTTCTCCGCTGATTTGTCGATGCTGTCTGGAGTGTTTCGCGTCTGTCATGGGCTACGTCTCAGAGCGGAAGCAGCACGCTAACTAATAATTATGACAATTCAGAGACAGGGGAAATTTAAGATCGGTACGGCCGTTACTTTGTCTACAAGCCCGTTTGTGTGCAAAGCCGATGAACGCTCTGCTGGAAGGGCATACGGAATAATCAGAAGCAGAAAAAGTGGCGATCAGGGGTTTCCTGACCGCCGGTAAGCCTGCTGCGCTCATCAGTGCCGTGTCCGCACGGAGCGGACTGGCGCGGGTGCCGCGTCAGGCCGGTGCCGCTGATATTGATCGGCCGCAGGATTGCTGAGCTGCAATCTCTACCCTCTATTCCACGACCCCTAGCCCACGACCTATGGCCCCCGATTTCTAACCCCTGATCCCTAGCCCTCCCCCGCCTCCCACCCGAAACCAGTACTTTATACCTAGTCAGAAATACTGATTTTTCTGTTATTAATACAAGCTGCCTATCGGGGCCTGTGAAGGCTGGGGTGAAGGCGAACGGCGAGCGCTGCGGCCTGAACCCTCAGATGTAAAGAGGTACTGAGCACACAAAGCGCAGATTTTCCAGCTCATACGAAATCCGGCACATTTTGCATTTGTGTGTGCGCGTATTGCCAGACCTGAGGAAGAAAAACCCGTTAAAAGTCAGCGAACTGAACATCGGGGTGACAGGTTTACAGGCGCAGAAAAGCGAATCAACCGGCGTGCGTGCTTTTCTGGATGAGATTTTTTACTTGTGGGAAATTTCTCAGCCTGAGAAATGAGTTATGCGGGGATTCTCGAATGATTATCCCGGAGTTAATGCGCAGCGCACTAACAAACTGTTATACGAAGGTCACAAATGGATAGTTACGTTTTCAAAACTTCTTGTGGTACTACGGGCTTTTTTCAAAAAGAGGACGATATTTGTCGTATTTACTTGGAACAGAGTTTTTGGCCTGTTAATGAATCATTTAGTTGGAGTGACTGGGAAAAGTATAGTACGGGGCCCAATGCCGACAATATGCCTGAAACAACTCTTTCTGATCCTTTAAGCAAAGGCATAAGCTATTTTGTCTGGCATACCCGAAGCCAAATAAATCCAAACATAGTTGATTTAAAAAAAGTGCATATCCAGCAGGGAAGTACTGTAAAAGAATAAATAGAAATAGTCCAAAATTATATGACTTCTCTAGAAGAGACCACTCAACAATTGATGAGGTTAGGTCATTCAATAACCTTACCGATTCAATGAATGAAATATTTAATGTTATTGAGCCAGACAAAATCAATGAAAAAGCATATGGGCACAAAATCAGAGAACTATTAACGATTGCATGTACTGAAGTTGAGTACTTACTTTTACAGATCTTGAAGGATAATGGGTATCAGTCGGGCCGTTTCAGTACGAATGATTATGTAAAGGTTCTTCCTATTCTCAAGCTAAATGAATATAGAGTTGAGTTAAAAATGCACCCGTCTATGGGGAGCTTTTCACCATTTGAAGTATGGAGTGTAAAAAATCCATCTCAATCTCTAAGTTGGTACTCCGCGTACAATAGCGCAAAGCATGACCGTGGAGGAAACTTCCATTGCGCTACGCTAGGGGCAGCAATAAATGCTATTGCGGCTGTGCATATATTGTTAGAGGCACAATACGGTTCAAAGCTATTTGATAAGCCAATGAATTCGGATTATGAAAGCTGTTTTCAAACTGTCAATGAACCATCTTGGGGTTGCGATGAAGTGTTTTTTCCTCTTATCGAAGAGAATGAAAAAATTTCATGGGTGTCGAGTGTTGAATACTTTAAGTAATCGGCTCGTATAAAAAGCACGTCAAAGCGACGGTGATCTTCCCCCGTTTTAACGGACACCAACGTCAAACTGACGAGGTGTCCAACGCTCCAATTTAAACAGCCGGGCACGATCCGGCAGTATTTAAATACGTTTAAAACCAGGCTCCTCTCCCGACACGCTATTTGGCACCAGCCCTAAGGCCGATGCTGCTTCTGCCACGCCCGTGGCGATATTCCCGTCCAGCGGCGGAAATGCCGGCTGAATACCGCCACCTCGGCATAGCCCAGCTGCAGCGCCAGTTCGGTGATGGTCTGGGCGCCGTAACGCAGTTGCTGCTCGGCCAGACTCTGGCGCACCTGCTGTAATAAGCCACGGTAACTCTCACCATTCTGCTGCAGCCGGCTTTGCAGTGTGCGTTCATGCATGCCCAGCGCCGTCGCTACCCGTTCGATACAGCATTCGCCGGTGGGCAGCAGGCGGCCAATGATGTCCCGTGCCTGATCGGCCAGATTGCCGGGATAACGGCTTTGCAGATAGTGCAGATGCTCCTGCAGATGGCGGTTCAGTGCTTCTTCATCCTGATGATTGCGGCTCGCCAGCTGGCTGCTTTTCAGCACCACACCGTCGAAAGATTCGGCAAAACGCAGCGCTGGCAGTGTACTGCTGCGTGCATCTGTGCCCTGCCCGGCCGGAGCAGGCTGACGCAGGTGCAGCGTCAGGGCGGTGCTGCTGATATTGAGCAGGCTGCAGACAAACATCGCCAGCTGCGCCACGCTCAGCTGCATCAGTTGCTGCATACCATGAGGGGACTGCACATTGATCGACAGCGCCAGCCGCACCTGCTCGCCCTGCGGCTGCACTTCCAGCGCTACGCCCGCCGCATGCAGATACAGATTCTGATTCACCCGCGCCAATGCTTCGGCCACCGTCGCCTCGCGCGATACCAGCATCGGCAGGTCGCCGAGCACATGCAGCGTCTGCCGCTGGGCCAGCACAACGCCAAACAGCGGCTGAGCACAGCGCTGGGCGGCTATTTCCAGTAATCCGGCCAGGCGCGGATAGGCGATATAGGTATTCGGATCGCGGAACTGCGCCTGACGCAGGCCCGCCTGCTGCATCAGTTCTATCGGGTTTTGTCCGTATTCCAGCACCAGTTGCTCGAACTGGGCGGCTGCACCACTGCGTACCAGATACATCCTCAGACCTTCCGCTATTCCACCTTCAATACTCGCAATATATCAACTTAAGCTCGTAAAAGGTCAAGAACCTGTGCAATTAACCACCTACATTGGTGCTTAACAACAATAACAAGCAAGGTAAAACGTATGCGCTTAACAGGTAAAACCGCGGTAGTCACCGGCGCCGCAGGTGGCATTGGCCAGGCCATTGTCAGCAAGTTACTGGAAGAAGGTGCACGGGTTCTGGCTGTGGATCTGTCGGCCGAAGCCCTTGAGGTTTTTAAAAATCTGAATACCGACCGCGTACGTACGCTGGCGGTTGATGTTACCGACTACGCTCAGGTTGAAAAGATGGTGCGCCATGCCGCCGAGCAGTTCGGCCGCCTGCACATTGTGATTAATAACGCCGGTATCGGCCTCGCCAAACCTCTGCTGCAGCATGATCCGAAAACCGATTTTGACCCGGTTACGCGGGTCAATCAGCACGGTGTGTATTACGGCATTCTGGCCGCCGCCCGTCAGTTTCAGGCACAGGGCAGCGATGGCGTAATTATTAATACTTCATCGGTCTACGCCAGCATCGCCTCCGAAATGACCTTTGCCTACAACGTCAGCAAGGCTGCGGTCGATATGATGACCAAATGCGCAGCGCTGGAGCTTGCGGGCCTGGGTATCCGTGTCTGTGCGGTGGCACCGGGCCGGGTGGATACGCCGATGCTGCGCCAGTACGAAGCACTGGGCCTGTGGGACCATATCCGCAAAGAGCAGATGCGTCAGACATTTACCCAACCGGCTGAAATCGCCAACGTCGTGGCCTTCCTCGCCAGCGACGAAGCCAACTGCATTAACGGCTGCACCATCAGCGCGTCCGATGGTTTCGAAAACTTTAAATACCCCCTGCTGGATCCTGCTTAAACAATAAACAGAATCCGGAATTAACGCCCATAACCAACAATAAACATAAAACCGTGAGGTACTAACCATGGCATTACCCGACGTTATCCAGCATCAGGATTTTTTACTGACCCTGAACACCAACGAAGAAAATTTAATTAAAGATGCCCTGCCCGGCGTTGATGTGTATCCGCTGTTTCTCGATCCGGAAAACGGAACCTGGGTTATCCGCGCAATATTCAAAGCCGGCGTCACCCTGCCTAAGCATTTTCATACCGGCGTAGTGCATTTTTATACATTGAGCGGCCGCTGGAATTATCTGGAATATCCCGATCAGCCACAGACCGCCGGCAGCTATTTATATGAGCCGGGTGGTTCGATTCATACCTTCCATTGCCCGGAAGAATCCGGTGGTGCTGATGGCTTTATGGTAATTTCCGGCGCCAATATTAATTTCGATGCCGACGGTAATTTCATGAACATCATGGATGCCGGCTGGATCGAGCAGATGATTATTGCCGCCGCCAAAGCACAGGGTGTAACCCCACGCTATATCAAACCCGGTGCGATTGCCGGTTTCAGCAACGACTGAGCAGGAACAACACTATGGCAACCATGAATGCTGTTGTAATGCAGGACGGTGCGCTGAGTGTGCAGCAGATGCCTTTGCCCGAGCCGCAGGCCGGGCAGGTACTGGTGCGCAGTCTGGCCTGTGGAATCTGTGGTTCCGATCTGCATATTACCCGCCACACCGGTGAGGTGTTTGATTTTTACCGCAAGCTCGGTGTGATGCCGGACAGTCTGGATAATCATACCCCGCTGTTACTCGGCCACGAATTCTGTGCCGAAATCGTTAGCTACGGCCCGGCAACGGAAAAGAATCTGCCCATTGGCAGCCGGGTTACCTCGGTGCCGATTCTGCTCAGCCAGAACGGTGCCGGTGTTGGTGTAACACCGGGGTTAAGCGGTGCTTATTCTGAATATTTTATTCTCGACGAAGCTCTGCTTCTCCCAGTGCCCGATAACGTACCGGCCGAAGCCGCGGCACTGGCTGAACCGCTTGCCGTTGGTTTGCACTCGGTTAACCGCAGCAATATCGGCGCAGAAGATACTGCTTTGGTGGTCGGTTGCGGGCCTATTGGTCTGGCGGTTATTTCGGCGCTGAAATTACGTGGCATTAAAAATATTGTTGCCGCCGATTTACAGCAGGACAAACTGCAGATCGCCCAGGAATTTGGCGCTACCGCCAGCGCCAATCCGGCACAGCAGGATGAAGTGGCTCTGGCTGCAGAAATTGCCGCCGGTCAGCGTCTGGTTATTTTTGAGTGCGTTGGCCTGCACACATTAATTGATGGTTTTGTGCAGCGCGCACCGGCCAATGCCACGCTGGTTATTACCGGCGTGCATACTGCGGTGTCGGCGATTAATTATGCCTACGCCACAGTCAAAGAACTGGATATGCGCTTCTCGTATTATTACCAGCCGGAAGAATTCAGCGAATGCCTGAACACTATTGCCGAAGGCAAAGTGCCCTGGCAAAAGCTGCTGACCGGTAAGGTTGGGATGGATGGTGTGGCGCAGGCATTCCAGCAATTACTGCAGCCTAACCCGCATATCAAAGTGGTGATTGAACCCTGGCGTAACGGTGCACTGGAAAGCACGCACTGAGCATCTTTCCATGGCGGTGGTTTATTTTTAATAAGCCACTGCCCGCTTTAAAGGCGACTGTTAACACTAATTAAACTACCTGCTAGAGAATACCCGGTAACTGACCAATATGAGGTTCACCATCATAGTCCAGCGCGATACCGTGCTTACCACCACGCTTAACCTGATACAT
Source organism: Thalassolituus sp. ST750PaO-4 (assembly GCF_020320405.1). Lineage (NCBI taxonomy): Bacteria > Pseudomonadati > Pseudomonadota > Gammaproteobacteria > Oceanospirillales > Oceanospirillaceae > Thalassolituus > Thalassolituus sp. ST750PaO-4. The sequence goes on along the minus strand of NZ_JABVCB010000013.1, from coordinate 300,627 downwards.
AGCTTCATCCGCGCAACGCAGCAGTGTGCTCATCGTTTCGCCGGATAAGCGCCGCAGACAAATGCCGATACAGGCACTGACAGCAACGGTCTTACCATTATTCAGCTGAAAAGGTTCACTGACGGATAACAGTATCCGGTTGGCATGTTCATACACCACCTGCGAACTTTTCACATCGCGCAGAATAACGACAAACTCATCACCACCTAAACGCCCGGCTGCATCATTTTCGCTGATCGAAGCCCGAAGACGACGGGCAATTTCCTGTAGTAACTCATCGCCAGCCCCATGCCCATAGCGATCATTTACCGGTTTGAAGTCATCCAGATCAATCAGCATCACCGCGGCACTTTCATTATCAGGGGCGTATTTTTTTATCTGCGCAAAAATACGCCGCAGACCATGACGGTTATTTAATCCGGTTAAAGCATCTTCGGTTGCCTGACGCTCCAGCTGGTTTTTGGCTTTTTCCAGTTCAGCGGTACGTTCCGACACCCGGCTTTCCAGTATCCGTTCCTGCTCCCGCAATGTGTCCAGCAAGGCCTGCTGAGCTTTTTCCTTTTGCCGTTTTAAATCGTTAAAACGTGCGGCAAGTGCAAACGACAGCAGCAACATTTCTGCTGCTGAACCTAACTGCATGCCATACACGGTAAAAAAATTAGACGGAATCAGGCCAGCGTTGCGCACCGATAACAATGCCGTGCCAATCAGCAATAATGCCCAGGCCGTGACAAAAATACGTGCCGCCGGTATTTTACGCCGCACCGCCGCGCCTCCGGTGACCAGCAATGTAACGGTTGTCATAATGCCCATCACCGACATGATCTGTAAGGCATGCTGAACACTGCTGATCAGTGTCAGTGCCGCCCCGGCCCACCACAGCGGAATGGCCATACCGAGAAAACGATGCCAGCGCGGAGCCAGCGTCTGCATCTGCAAAAAACTGCGGGCAAACATCATTGCCAGTGCCGTTGCCACGCTGAAGCCGGTCGGAACAATGCGGTCAGCCAAGCCTGTCAGCGCCATATCCGGCCAGAAAATTAACGACCCTATGCCATTCATGCCGGAAGCGGCAAAGCCAAAGGTAAAGACAAAAGCCGAATATAAAATAAAGGTTTTCTGACGCAGCGCCAGAAACAGTAAAAAATTATAACAACCCAGTGCGATCAGCATGCCAAAATACAGCGCCAGAATAATGACCGTCTGGGTATTATGCAGAGAATATTCACGGGCTGATAATAAACGGGTATTAAGTGCCATTCCCGCATGGTTAACAATGCGTATATAAAGTTCGGTTTTTTCGCCCGGATTCAACTGCAGCGGGAAAGCAGGTTTACGCCCGGCTAACGGCCATTGATCAACAGGAATATAACGCCCGGCACGCAGTGTTTCGCGGCCATCTGCACGGACAATGTACAGGGTAACGTCGTCAAGATAGGCATACTCAAATTCCAGAATCCACGCCTGTGATTCCTGCAGCTGTGGCTGTATTTCAATATGCAGCCAATATGCATCATGGGTATAACCAAAATTCAGCTGACGGCGGTCACTGACGGCAGAAAACCCACCAGCACGGGCCAGAATGTCATCTAATCCGGCCTGTGCTCCCTCATCAATCAGGTAACGGCTGTGCTGATCAAGCAGAATTTCCTGATCATTGTCTGTTACCGTTAGCGCCGCCGCTGTCTGCGACAGACACAGCAGCAGAGAAAAGATGAACGCCATAACAAACGGCGGTTTATGGTTATTCAAGTATGTTCCTCATTCTTTCAGGAGACAGACGCGCAACATTGCCGCGCAGCCAACGATCTGCTGAAGCTCTTAATCACGGATAATAAATATCAGGCAGTATAGCCGTTACAGGATGATGAACAGGAGGACGTTAATCGGGCAGCTGTTCGTCCGCGCTCAGACAGATCACTTCATCACCAACCTGAATTTTTCCGGCACGTAATATTCTGGCGCACAAACCGCCGTGCCCGAGCATCGCCGCATGACCACCGGGGCCAAGCACTTCATCCATGCGCGAACAGGGGTGGCACAATGCCGTTGCCTGAAATATGGCATCACCAATACGGAACTGCTGGTAACGTAAGGCCTGCAGGTTAATACCACTGACCATCAGATTACGCCGTAGCAATGCCGGATCAATGCTCTCACGTTTAAGCAGTTTTGCCACAACATCCAGATGCTCTGCATTAATCAGTGTTACCTGTCGTGCCGACCCCGGCGTTCCCTGACAACGGCGGTCGCCTTCAAGGCCGAGATCCGCAATAGCATAGGTCTGCGCCACACTCAGCAGTGCCGCTCGCCGCGCAGGACGCAGACCAATCCAGTCAAGCCTGCCCTTCTCCAGAGCGCCGCTGAAGCGATCAAATAATGTGTGTTGACGGCTCATAAAAATCACTCACAAATGACAGGACCGAACGCGGGCATAGTACTACGTCTGCGCCGCAGCATGGATTATTCCTGCGTAAACAAAAGCCTGGCATCAATTTCATAACATAAGTTAACGGAACCCACGTGGCCGGCACGGATCATACGAACTAGACTGAAAGTATCCTCTCAGTCAGGTACCGGAGACGGCTCCCAGATGTTGCGTACGTTGCTCTGTTGTTTACTGTTGCTCAGTCCGGATTCCAGCCCGCTGGCCGGGGTATCTGCAACAGCCGGCAACAGTTCACCGGATTCATTACTGGACATCGACAGCGCCGGCCAGCAAAGCATCACCGATAGCAGCCACGGCGATGATCCACAACTGACCCACACTGGTTCACCTGCATTATTTATCCCTGATGGTTACAGCCGGACTCCGGTCTGGCAGTCATTCAATGTTTACTACCTGCCTTTATCCCCCATACGTGCCCCACCAACAGCCTGATAGCAATTTAACCTTTCAGATTTTTTGCACGTTTGCTGCCCTTGAATGATCAGGAGATTACTATGCCTAAACTCACTCTTTATCCGGTTGTCAGTGTGGATGAACTGGTATATCCGGAACAGTCCCCACGCTACACACTGGAAAGCCGTGCCATGCAGTTCTTTACCGATTTTTATACCATTGAACCTCTGGTAATTGATTCCACCGTATCAGCGATTGAAGCCCGCAACACGATGATTAAAACCCATGTGCGCATGAAGCTGGTAGTGGATGAGAATGAGCACTTTGTTGGTGTTATCAGTTCACGGGAGTTATCGGAACAGAACATTATGGCCAAAGCCGCTCAACTGCATCACAGCCGTGAAGATATTCAGGTTACCGACCTGATGATCCGCAAAAAAGATTTACTGGCGCTGAATATTGATGAGGTTAACCGTGCCAGCATCAGTGATGTTGTTAACTTCCTGAAGGATAATCACCAGCAGCACTGTCTGGTGGTGGATGAGCAGATGCATCAGATCCGCGGGATTTTTTCAGCCAGCGATATCTCACGCAAACTGCAGTTGCCGATTGATATTAATGAGCAATCCAGCTTCAGTAAGGTATTTGACGCGGTATCCTGATTCTTTGACCGTTCGGCAGACAATAAAAAACCCCGCTATGCGGGGTTTTTTATTGTTCTGCCAGGGCCTGAATCAGACATCTGCCGTTGCCAGAAGATGATTTTCATACTCTTTGCGCAGATCCACTTTCAGTAATTTGCCGGTCGCAGTATGCGGCAGGGATTCAACGAAAATAATGGCATCCGGCATCCACCATTTGGCAATTTTATCGCTGAGGTAATCCATCACATCCTGTTCTGTCAGGTTGCTGCCCTCTTTACGAATGGCCAGCAGTAACGGACGTTCATCCCACTTAGGATGACGGGCGCCGATCACACAGCATTCAACCAGTTCCGGATGACCCACGGCGGCGTTTTCCAGATCGATCGAGCTGATCCATTCACCGCCGGATTTAATAACGTCTTTGGAGCGGTCAACAATAGTGAGGTAATTATCCGGACTGATGGTTGCCACATCACCGGTATCAAACCAGCCATCAACGAAATTACTGCGGTCATCATTTTTATAATAACCACTGATAATCCACGGACCACGCACCAGCAGGCGACCGAAAGTTTCACCATCGCGTGGCAGCTCTTCGTTCTGGTCGTTAACAATTTTCATCTCCACGCCATACACAGGACGGCCCTGTTTGGCCTGCAGCAGATAGCGCTCTTCCAGCGGCAGTTTTTCCATATGGTTGTTATGCGCATTGACGGTACCAATCGGGCTCATCTCGGTCATGCCCCAGGCGTGAATCAGGAAGGCATCGTGTTTTTCCTGGAACGCACGGATCATGGACAGCGGTGCCGCAGAACCACCAACGACAACGTTTTTAACCGATTCGAGTTTTTTACCGATGCTGTCCATATGATTCAGCAGCATCAGCCACACGGTTGGTACGCCGAGTAATAAATCCGGTTTTTCTGCATCGATCAGTTCCCACAGGGATGCGCCATCCATACCTGGTCCCGGGAATACCTGTTTGGCACCGGTAATTGCAGCAGAATACGGAGTACCCCAGGCATTAACGTGGAACATTGGAACAACCGGCAGGAAGCAGGATGTGGAAGCCAGACCCAGCGCTTCTTCACCGATGGATGCCATAGCATGAATAACCGTTGAACGGTGGCTGTACACAACACCTTTCGGATTACCGGTGGTGCCGGAGGTGTAACACATACTCGCAGCACTGCGCTCATCAAACTCCGGCCAGGTAAATACATCCGATTCTTTGGCCAGCAAAGTTTCATAACACTGTGCATTAGGCAGTGCTGTCTGTGGCATTTTGTCTTCATCACAGAGCACGACAAAACCTTCGACGCCGGTAATCTGGTCTTTAATACTTTCCAGCAGTGGCACAAAGGTTAAATCAACAAAAATCCAGCGGTCTTCGGCATGATTAATAATAAATGACAGCTGCTCGGCGAATAACCGCGGGTTGATTGTATGCAGCACGGCACCTGAGCCCGACACACCAAAATACAGTTCAAAATGGCGGTAACCATTCCACGCCAGCGTAGCAACACGGTCACCTTGCTGAATCCCCATACGGGCTAATAAATTCGCAACTTTACGTGCACGCTGTGCGGCATCGCGCATGGTGTAACGGTGAATATCGCCTTCACAGCGACGGCTGACGATTTCGCTGCCGGGGTGGGTTTGTTCGGCATGCTCCAGCAAACCGGAAATCAGCAGCGGACGATCCATAATCTGGCCAAGCATAATTAGTCCTCGTTATTTATTTTTATCGGATATCAACATACGACACATTAAGAGGATTAGAGTAATGACTCAAGGTTCTTTCGTGTTACGAATTGTCAGGAAAATAACGATAAAACAGATGTTCATCTTTTTTCGGGCCGGTGATGTGCCAGGTCAGCTCAAAGCCATTAGCACTTTCGCGCAACTCTCCGGAATATAAGTCATTAATACAAACGTGATCTTGCGCACTTTTCCATAATCCATCAGTCGTTGGAATGAGTTCGAACAAAAAGACCGGCTCACCACGGCGTCCATGAGAGAGGACAATTCCGCTGGTTGTCTTACGCCAGATAAACCGGTTATGCATCTCAACAATCTGGCCATTCTGCAGCTGAAACTCGCCCTGCTCGATAAAATGCCGCTCATCAGCGTTGCTGTCGTCTATCTGCACCTGACCGCGCCCTTCTCCCTGCCAGCCGGTCAGCGAGCGTGGCCCGGGACGGGATTCGTATGTAAAACCACCAATGGTTGCCAACCGGTTCCACAGGTGCTGGATTCGCTCCGGTGTTTGCTGCATGCTGCCGCCTTTACTGCTTCTGTATGGATGTTCGGGTATGCCAATTCTGTGGGCCGTTACCCTGCTTTGGGCCTTTTCCTTCTCGCTGATCGGGGTTTATCTGGCCGGTCAGGTCGACAGTTATTTTGCCGTATTAACCCGGGTTGTGCTCGCTTCTCTGATATTTATTCCCTGGCTTGTCAGAAATCCCGTTGCTCCGGCTCTGGCCGTGCGTTTAATGGCCATTGGCGCCGTCCAGCTGGGGTTGATGTATCTGTTTTATTACCAGTCTTTCCTGCTGCTCAGCGTACCTGAGGTGTTGGTTTTCACCATTTTTACGCCGGTGTACGTGACTCTGATTTATGACCTGCTGGCGCGGCGTTTCCGCGCGGCTTATCTGTTCAGTGCCATCATTGCCATTCTTGGCGCCGCGATCATGCGCTATAACCAGCTCAGTCAGGATTTCTGGCTGGGTTTCTTTGTGGTGCAGGGCGCCAACCTCTGCTTTGCCAGCGGTCAGGTGCTGTACAAACGCCTGCTGGAAACCTGGCCTTCTTCACGGCCGCTGATTCAGCATCAGAGCTTTGGCTGGTTTTATCTGGGCGCACTGCTGGTTGTACTGCCGGCCTGGCTGCTGCTCGGCGGGGATAAATATCCGGCCAGCCCACTGCAGTGGGGCATTCTGTTATGGCTGGGGATTGTCGCTTCAGGGCTGGGGTATTTTTTCTGGAATCTGGGTGCGACCAGAGTCAGCAGTGGTCAGCTGGCGATTATGAATAATGCGCTGATTCCGGCGGGTTTGATTGTTAATCTGCTGATCTGGAACCGCGATACCGATGTGTTACGGCTGGCAGCGGGCGCTGCGGTGATGATGCTGGCGCTGTGGCTGGTCAGCCGCTATCAGAAGGATAACGGCTGACACGAACGGACTATTCGTCGGCGGCAAACAGGATTTCGGTTAAGGCTTTAACGTAACTTTCCGGCGGCTGAGCGCCGGAAATCAGGTATTTCTGATTAAGAATAACCGCCGGTACCGAACGGATACCCACTTCCTGCCACTGCTGTTGGGTGGCACGGATGGTGTTGGCATATCGCTCTTCCGCCAGCACGGCAGCCGCTTCTCCGGCATCCAGCCCGGTTTCTGCTGCAATCGTACATAATTCTTCAGTGTTACTGACATCGCGTCCATCACGGAAATAAGCCGTAAACAACGCCATCTTCAGCTCGGTTTGTTTGCCCTGCTCCGCCGCCCAGTGCAACAGTTGATGAGCGGCAAAAGTGTTGAGAATGCGCTGTTCATCGCGGAAATTAAAGGTAAAGCCCAAACCGGCACCCATCTGCGTAATACGCTCACGGTTAGCGCGGCTTTCCTCGTCGCTGCTGCCGTATTTTTCTGCCAGATGTTCACGCAGGTTCTGCCCTTCGGCCGGCATATCCGGATTCAGTTCAAAGGGTTGCCAGTGAATATCGGCGACAATTTTGTCCTCCATTGCCGTCAGCGCCTGACGCAGACTGGCATAGCCAATCGCACACCACGGGCACATAACATCGGAGACAATATCAATACGGAGAGTGGTTTTCATACGGGATTCCGCCACAGAAAAGCGGCCAGTATGACCGCCTCTTCTGTGCCTGACCAGTCATGCCAGTGCAACAGTTTTACCTGCTGGCTGCTGTTTTCCGGGCATTAATCAATATCGACGCCATGACGCTTTTTCAGCGCAGCGACCAGATCCGCCTGGTCACGCAGAAAGGCGTTAAATTCGTCGATAACCTGCGGATGGGCCATCGTCGATAAACTGAAATCGGCATCGGCATAAGGCAGTTCACGGTCAAACACCAATGCCCCCGCTTGACCATTTTCTTGCAGACGTTTGGCGGCAACCACCACATTGCCATAAGCCCCTTCAGCACGGCCAGCCAGCACGCTGCTGAGTGCTGCATCCAGATCATTAACCTCCTGCAAGGCGATGCTGCCCTTACCAATGGCATCCATATACACCCAGGGTGTAAAGCCACGTATGGTGACCAGTCTGGTCAGGGTTTTACCCGGCTCGCGTGCCGCAGCCACCATGACACCATCAGTGGCCACCAGCGTTACATCGCTGTAATACAGCGTTTTATCACCGCGTTCCGACGCAGCCCATTGCGGGTTATCCGGATATTTAAAGTCGAGCTTACCGCCTAAAAAATCAGCAAAAAGACGTTTTACCGGTAACGGACGATAGCTGAAGGTATGCCCGGAAGCTTTGCCAAACGCATCAAGAAGATCGCGGGCATAGCCCTCATATTTGCCATTATTGGTGGCATAAATCGGGCTGTATTCCAGGTTCTCCACGCCGACCACGTAATCACGGGCGGCAGCGGTCGGGATAATGCACAAACTGAGTAACAGCAGAAAAGCAGATTTCATATCGGGCCTCCGGCGCAGCCAAAAAAATACGGCACCACGTATTCAACCCGCCAGAGAGAAGGCAGGAGAACGGCATGATCCGTTCTCCCTCAGCGTAGCCTGTCAGGCTATCGCCCGATGACCCATTTTGTAACCCTGAAGTGATTACGCCCTGTAAAGAATCCCCGGCTGCAACTTATGCCGGCTGAGGATCTTCGCGGCGCAGTTCATTCTGCCACTTTTCAATCAGAGCACGGTTGTCGTGATCCCAGGGGTGAAAACTTTCCTTAAAGAAATCACGGTATGGCTGGCGGATATTCGTCAGCATTCCTTTGTTACCGTACATAAAGCGACGGAAACCTTTGATATCGCTCCATGAAGGAAATTTACGCGCCCACCACAGCAATGCCACCATGTATAACGCGATACGCACATTAAACATAAAGGTCGCCAGTTTCAGTACACGGCGCAGATATTTGCGGTCGCCTTCCATCTGCATATACACATCAAAAGCCACGGCTTTATGTTCAATTTCTTCAACGGCGTGCCAATACAGAAGATCTCGTACAGACTCTTCCAGTGGCTCCAGTACCTCCGGATTCTGCAGCACGAATTCCGCCATAATCGCAGTCATATGTTCCATGCCCACTGTCATAGCCAAACGGAATTTCGGTGTTGCGAATTTGCGCCGGGTAAAACGCTGAAGATCACGCTCCAGATGATGCTCCAGCTTAACCGCCTCAATCCCCAGGTTCCGCAGCGCTTCATTAATCTGCTTGTGCTGATGGCTGTGGTGGCCTTCCTGACCGATAAATCCACGGATCTGTTCTTTTAATGAGGGATCGGTAATACGGTCACGATACTGCCGCACCGATGCAATAAATTCTGCCTCCCCCGGCGGAAAGGTCGAAGACAGTGCACCAAAAAATACCGATAAAAGAGAATTTCCGGCAAAGAAAAAACGCTCTTTGATATTGCCAAAAGGAAAATGCATGCGCCGTGGTTTAATTTCCACATCGGCCGGAGTACGGGTAGTTACAGATGTATTCATCAGCGGATCCTCATCTGAAATGTGAGAGCATTTATTGTTATGTTTACAAGCAGCTCTGGTGCATTTACGCGTTGCTGTTTTGTTGTGTGCGGTTAAAACTATGCCCTCACCCGCTTAACGCACAGGTGAATAAACGCCAAACTGGCCTGATCCCACACAGATTGGCACAATACTCCCGCCTGATTGGCCCAATCAGAAAATAATGACTATTCGCAGACTAAAGGACACTCTTTATGCCCACCATCTGGGTTGATGCCGACGCCACACCACGCCCTGTTCGTGATGTGATCTGCAAAGCCGCTGTCCGTACCGGCATGACGGCGTATTTTGTTGCCAACCATGCCGTGCCACTGCCGCCATCTCCCTTTCTTAAAGCAGTGCAGGTAGAAGCCGGTTTCGATGTTGCCGACAACCTGATTGTGCAGCGCTGCAGTGCCGGCGATCTGGTGATTACCCAGGATATTCCACTGGCCGCAGAAGTTATTGAAAAACAGGCACTGGCTCTCAATAACCGCGGTGAAACCTACACTCCGGAAACCATCCGCCAGCGCCTGAATATGCGCGATTTTATGGAAACCCTGCGCTCCAGCGGCATACAAAGCGGAGGCCCGGCAGCGTTCTCCGAACGCGATAAAGCCCAGTTTGCCAATGCCCTCGACCGCTGGCTGGTAAAACAAAAAAAAGCCTGAAAAGTGCGAACCAGTTCACACACTCATTACTTGTTAGACAGTAGTAAAGCAACGCACACTGCAACTCCCGCGATGAAGAGATCCGTTTATGCACATTGTTGTTTATGGTGCCGGTTCCATCGGCTGCTATCTGGGTGCAGCCCTGCATCTTGAAGGACTGTCGGTTACCCTGCTGGGCAGACCCCGTATTCAGGAAGAAATAAAACAGGCCGGTGGCATTCATATCAGCGACTATATCGGTGGTGATCAGCTGGTTAGCGGCATTTCCTTCGAGCATAAAGAAGCGGCACTGGCTCAGGCCGATATCGTTCTGGTTACCCTGAAGTGTCTGGCCATGGAACAGGCCGCCGCCGCGCTGGCACACTATTGCCGTCCCGGTACCCGGGTTATCTGTCTGCAGAATGGCCTCGGCAGCGACCGCGTGGTGCGCGAACAATGTCCGCAACTGCTGGTGTCTCAGGGGATTGTTGGCTTCAACGTACTGCATCAGGACAACGGCCACTTTCACCGCGGTACCGACGGCGCAGTTCATCTGAGCGACGACGATGCTTTTATGCCGATCCGTGATGCCCTGCTCGAACAGCAGATTCCCTGTCTGCTGGAGCGCGATTTCCAGTCGGTTGCCTGGGGCAAACTACAGCTTAATTTAAACAATGCCATTAATGCGCTGGCCGATATTCCGCTGAAACAGGAACTGGAACAGCGTGGTTACCGCCGCGTGCTGAGTGGCGCCATGAAAGAACTGGCAGCCGTCGCCGCCAAAAAAGGCATCCGTCTGGCACGTATGACCGCACTGCCACCGGCATTATTACCCGGCCTGATTAACAGCCCGGATTTTATCTTTCACCGGTTGGCGAAAAAAATGCTGGAAATTGACCCGCAGGCGCGCTCATCGATGTGGGAAGACCTGCAGCAGAAGCGTCTGACCGAAATTTATTTCCTCAATGGCGCCGTTGCCGCCGAAGGTGAAAAACTGGGCGTATCTACGCCGGTAAACCGCACCCTTTGCCGTCTGATTCACGAAGTAGAAAGCGGTAAACGCCAGCAGGGCTTAAGCTCCCGCGAACTGGAGCTGGAGATTCGCAGGGGTGGATAAAGGGGCGGGTAAGTAAAAGAGTGGATAGGTAAAGGCCTGCACTGCAGGCCCTTATTGTGTCAGACCGATGCGGGTTCTGATTTCCTCTCTTTACCGGCACTTTTCTCCGTTTTATCTGCCACCACTTCGGTTTTCTGAGCCGCAATACTGACCCAGTCAAAATGCGGTGCAAATACCTTTTTCGTGCGCGCACGGTATTCCAGCGTGGAGGATGGCCAGATGGTAAAGTTTTTGCCGTCCGCCTGCTGATACCAGCTCTTACAGCCGGAGGTCCAGACCGTATTTTTCATCCGCCCCTGAATTTCAGCGTTGTATTTATTCTGCTCTTCGATTTTAACATTAAAGTAATCAACGCCTTTTTCCTGAACCTTTTTAATACACTGGATAATGTAATTCACCTGAGATTCGATCATAAAAATAATCGAATTGTGGCCCAGCGCCGTATTAGGGCCAACCAGCTGGAACAGGTTCGGAAAACCGGATACCACAGTCCCAAGATAGCCTTCGGCACCATCTGCCCAGTCTTTCATAATGCTGTGCCCCGGCAGTCCGTCCAGCGTAAAGTCCTTCATAAAACCACGCGGATCAACGATAAACCCGGTGCCGAGAATAATGGTATCGCAGGGACGTTCAACGCCATTGCGGTCGACAATGCTGTGCTCTCGGATTTCCTGAATACCGTCGGTAATCAGATCAACATTACTGCGGTTAAAGGTCGGGTAATATTTATTGGAAATCAGAATACGCTTACAGCCAATGGTGTAATCCGGTGTCAGCTTTTTACGCACCGCCGGGTCTTTTACTTTTATGCGGATAAACAGCTTCGCCAGGCTCTGTAAGGCAACGGCAAGACGCGGATGGAAAATCGGCCAGACCCGCATTTCATTGGTGATATATAAACGCGCACGGTGCAGCTTGCGCAGCGCGGGAAAGTTGCGGAACAGGGTCTTGCGGATTTCACCGTAGCGGCGCTCATCGCGCGGAATAACCCAGGCCGGAGAACGCTGATAGACATCCAGCTGCTGCACCTGCGGCGCAATTTCCGGCAAATACTGCACCGCGCTGCCACCGGTACCAATCGACGCGACGCGCTTGCCGTTGAGATCATAGCCATGATCCCAGCGTGCAGAATGCATGACCTTACCTTTAAAACTGTCCAGACCGGGAATATCCGGAATCGCCGGGTGATGCAGCGGACCCGAGGCCAGTACAAAATAACGCGCCCGGATTTCTGCACCGCCTTTGGTGCCGATGGTCCACAGCCCGGTTTTACTGTCAAACTGGCTGCGGTTTACCTCATGGCCAAAGCGGATAAAAGGGCGCATCTGATAATCGTCGGTGGTTTTTAAAATGTAATCCTGAATTTCATGCCAGGATGCATAGCGTTTGCTCCACTCCGGATTGCCGGCAAAGGAATATGAATACAGGTGCGACTGCACATCACAGGCACAGCCCGGATAGGTATTGTCACGCCAGGTGCCGCCAACCTCATCGGCTTTTTCCAGAATAATAAAATCCCTGATGCCCGCTTCTTTCAGCTGAATGCCCATACACAAACCACCAAAACCGGCACCGACAATGACAACGTCGGTGATTGCCGGTAAAGCCTGCTGAGAATCCTGGGTATGTTTTTGCTGCGTCATGATGTTCACCTTTATTGTTATTCGCTCAGGCCGCCGGAGAGGGCTTTTCCTGCAAAGCGGCTGCGGCCATGATCTGAATCTACGTTCCCGGGCGCGGCTGTGGCTATGCTGGAAAAAACAATAAATTGATAAAAACGGCCATTATGACCCTGCGCTCCATTCTCGCCCTGACCTTTACCGTCGAACAGCTGCGCCAGCATTACCAGCTGGATACCGAAGCCATCCTTGCCCGTCATGGCTTACAGCAGGCGCATCTGGATGCCAATGCCACCATCAGTCAGGCTGATGAGCTGGCGATTCTGGCCGAATTTGCCGACCGGATTCAGCACGATCCGCTGGCGGCCATCACCATCGGCTCTACCTTTGGACTGTCGAGTTATGGCGCTTTTGCCATGATGCTGATGAGCTGCAGTTCGGTGTATGAGGCCTTTGCCCTGGGCATTAAATATCAGCAGCTGAGCTACCTGTTCAGCGAGCTGGATTATCAGCTCGATGGCGATACCGTACTGTTAAAACTGAAGCCCTATCCTCTGCCCGATCATCTGCAGCGTTTTATTGTTGACCGTGATGTGGCCGGTACCTGGCATTTTCTTAATATCATGCAGACCATGCTGGGCCGTAATCTGAAACCGCTGGCCATCCGCATGCCTTACCAACAACCGGCAGAAGCTGCAGCCTACCGGGAAAAATTCCAGTGTCCGGTAGAGTTTGGCTGTGATGAGGCAGCCTTTGTGCTGCCGCTGGAGGTATTGCGCCTGCCCTTTCCCGGCGCCAATGCCACGGCACTGGAACTCTATCGTGGTCAGTGCGAAGAAATCATAAAGCAACGCAGTCAGGTGCGGACAGAAGCATTAAGCGAACGCTTAAAACAGTATCTGACGATGTTCAGCCAGCGCTTTCCTGCCATTAAAGACTGCGCCGCGACCTTTGGTTTAAGCGAGCGCCAGTTCCGCCGTTTATTAAGCGACGAAGGGCAGAGTTTTCAGCAGATTCTGGATAACGTGCGGGCAGAAAAAGCCTGCCATTTACTCAGACATTCATCCCACAGTGTGGAAAAAATAGCGTTATTACTGGGTTATTCTGAGGCAGCAGGATTTATTCATGCCTTTAAAAAATGGCAGAACATTACTCCGGCACAGTACCGCAAACAAACAGCAGAAAAGACAGAACCCGGCGCCTGAATTGCGCTGCTATTCCGCAGGCCAGGCGCTGTCGTCGGCGGCCATAAATTCTTCGCCATCACCGATAAAGTCGTCAGCATCATCCTGACTGTCAGCACCACCGAATAAATCGTGCAGCAGGCTTTTTTCATCTCCACTGACGGCAGTTTCAGCCATATCCGGATGCTCAAAACAGACCTGATTACGTCCCTGACGTTTAGCCTGATACAGATAATGATCGGCGCGGCCAATCAGGCTGCTGGCGCTGTGCGGCTGCTGGGCACTGTGTAATGCCAGCCCGATGCTGGCAGTAATCTGCAACTCACCACCATCAATGCGTACCAGTGTGGAAGCAATATTCTCCCGTAATCGTTCAGCCACCTGCACCGCCAGCATCAGCTCGGTGGAAGGCAGAATAATGACGAATTCTTCACCGCCATAACGGCATTGCACATCCAGTTTGCGTGTACTGTCGCGGATTAAACGCGCGGTCTGTTTCAGTACTTCGTCGCCAACGGGATGGCCCCAGGTATCGTTAATGGATTTAAAGTGATCAAGATCGACCATCATCAGCGCTGTCGACATCAGGGTACGCTGGGTACGTTCCAGCTCCTGTTCCAGCGCTTCACGGAAATGCCGCAGATTATAAAGCCCTGTCAGCGGATCGGTTGCCACCTGTTCGCGCAGCAACTGCACTTCATCAATAAAGGGGCAGCTCAGCTCCCCGACCGGACATGCGGGGATCGTCTGATTACTGCTTTGCGATTGTCCGGATGACGTTGCGTCGCTCATCTGTCCACTTATGTTTGTTGTTGTGACACGCTAAAAGCGCACGGCCCCGGGCCGGTTAACGCTCAAAGTTTAGCCGAAGATCAGCCATTTGCCGGATGTTGGAGTGACAAATATGTCAGAAATCATCCGGCGCCCGCAGCCCCGCCCCCAGCTCGTCCACATCCGGTTCCAGACCCGCAGCACCCACCCCGTCGAGTCTGCCGTTCAGGGTTGGTAAGCGCACACTGAACTGCACGCCACGGATATCGAGCGGCATAAAACTGAGCAGGTCGGACTTACGTCCGCTCAGGCTGATCAGCCATTGCGGCTGCGCCGGATTGTGCGGATCAAACCACTGGCTTGTGCCTTCCACCAGCGTCAGGCGCGCAACCTGCGGATTACTGCGGCTGCTGACCTCAATACTGTGCAGCCGTTTTTCTGCACGCAATTCCCACTGTTTTGCAGCCTCGGCATTACTGTCTGCCAGGCACACCTGTGGTTCACCGGCAGCGTTCAGCGTCACCTCCAGATTCAGGTTCTGCACTTCGCCACCGGCCAGTTCGATGCGCAGGTGGTACAGCTCGCTGTGGTTATGAATATTGTCGAAACCGATATCACCATCAAAGCCCTGCACGATCTGCTGGGCAAAATACAGTCCCAGACCTTTACCGTTATGTTCACGCGCACGGCGGGTGGAAAAGCCCAGCTGAAAAATCTGCTCACGGGATTCATCACTGATATGCGGGCCACGGTTATAGATGCTCACACATAAGCATTGCTGTGCTTCCCACAGGCGGATAGCAATCGGCGCAAAGCGGCTTTTGTACTGACGCTTGGTGGCAAAGAACTGGGCATTGCGCAGCAGATTTTCCAGCAATAAAACAATGTGATTGGCATTACCCAGCAGTTCATCACAGGGCTGTAACTCAATGCGGTAAAGACCTTCGCTGTCGGTCAGTAATAACGGTTTGTCCTGCCCAGCAGACAGCTGCGCCAGAGCTTCGGCGTCGTATAAAAATGCCGGCTCCGGATTACCCTGTTCATCGCACAGGGTGACGCCCAGATGCAGCGTCAGTGTATCCAGCAGCGCCCGCTGCGGATCGAAAGTGGGCACCAGTGGCAGCTCACTTAAGGCACTGCCCTGTAATTCCGCCTGAAATAATAATTCTTCACAGCGGCTGACATTGGCACCGATATGCAGCGCCATATTGTCGGTGGTGGATAAATCGAGTAAATCCCATAAATAGCGCATGCCCACCAGCGCCTGCTGATACAGCAGCGCATTATTACCCTGCTCATCCGGCAGACTGTGACCAGCAGCATAGGTGAGCGCCGACTGCACCTTATCGAACGAAATGACACCGTTATGACGTACCTCGGCCGCGATGCTTTTAAAGTGCAGGTATTTTTCGTCGTACTCCATATATTCCAGCAATTTATCACTGATAAAGAGTTTCAGTTTGTCGGTATGACTGGCCGAGGTCTGCGCCCGCTGCTGCAGCTGACGCTTGCTGTTCCACAATTGTTGCAGACTGGCTTTGACCTTGCGCTGCTGACGGCTGAAATGGCGAAAATCCAGCCAAGCAAGAATTAAAAAGGCAGCAAAGGCAGCACTGAAATACTGTGTACTGAAAATAAACGCCGGTATTTTCAGCATATCGGCCAGCGCTGGTGATAACAGCAACAAGGCATAAAACAGCAATAATTTCGCTGCCAATAAGGTGCGCCACGGATAACGGATACGGAAGATAAATTTATCGCCGCGGTCTTCCGTCTGCAGAGTCTCTTCCGCGCTGTTGCTGTCTTTCATTGCTGCTCCGTTTAACTGTTTTACGCAGATATCAGTCTTTAGCGGCTGGCCTGAGCCTGTTTATCTCAGGCCGGTGCTTTCCATAAATAGGCGCCTTCGGCGCCAAAGGTGGCAATACCCTGCCCGGCTTTGCATAAATTCATAAAGGCTTCTTCATCGCCATGGGCCAGCGCCAGCGATTTACGCAGGGTTTTAATATGCTGGCGATAATTGGCGTAGGAAAATTTTTCCAGATCGGCATCCAGCCATTCCGCCATTTGCAGTGTAGTGACCGGGCGCGGTGACGCCTCCACCAGAAAGCGCAGAATCTTGCGCGGTGTCGGCGCCAGAGGCCGGGCCTGATTGGCCGGATTCATTAATTTCTGGCCTTTCCACCACACTTCCCAGCTGACCAGATCAATGCGTAATTCGCCGCTGACCAGCTGAGATTTTTTATTCGCCGCCGGAGTCAGACTCTGGCGTAACAGAGCTTTCATGCGCCACAGCAAAACCCCTTCGATATTGCGCTGATGCTTGGCAATAAAATCCTGGGTAACGCCCTGCTCAAAGGCTTTCTGTTCAATACCGGTGCCGGAATGTTCGGATAAAAACACAATCGGCAGTGCAGGCCACTTTTTCAGCAGCGCACGCGACACACTGAAACCGCCATCGTCGTTACCGTTCAGGCTGGCATCGAGAATCGCGATATGCGGCGCATCGGCGTCATCGGTCTGGCTGATACGCGCCAGTGCCGCTTCAGAAAACTTAAACACCTCAAGCTTATTGTGCTCAGCGTCCGGCAGATCGGCTTCGGCACCGGGGGCAAAGTCGGTGCGCTCCAGCAAGGCCCGGAACTTGTCGATCCAGTGGCTCTGATCTTCGACCCAGAAAATTTTGATCATCTATTCCTCTCCTGCAGGGCCTGTTAACAGGCCGGTCCCGAGCATACCACCAGCCGCCGCCGGTGCAGACGCCCGGACACAACCAGCGCGACAGAAATCACATTCTTCTCACCGATTTTTCACCGGCATCACGCAATCTGTATTCATCGGCTCTCCGCAGCCACCTTTTCCGAGCAACACGAGGACAGAATCATGAATGACCTACTCACTCTCTGGTCCGCCAACAGTGCTGTATCCGCCGCCATCTGGCTGGTGCTGGCGATGACCCTGCTGTATTTCGGCCGCAACCCGGCCCACCGTATCCTGCTCAGCAGTGGTCAGGGTCTGCGTCATATGCTGCGCATGGCCAGCCGCGCCCTGAGCCAGCTGGAACGCCAGCTGGGCAAGCGTAACCGCGAAGTATTACTGGCCGCCGCACGCAACGATGCCGAACGCCGTATCGAACGCGAATTTACCCGCATCCAGACTCTGGTGGCGCGCGATTTATCCGGCTATCCGGCACTGCACCGCCAGATCAGCACCGCCATCGACAATGTCGAGAACAGCTACCGCGAAGCCGGCGACAGCGCACCACTGCCACCGGCCTGGGGTGAGGTGGTGAATACCATTGCCGCGCTGCCCAGCCATGGTGATCCGGCGGTTGCCAAGATTCTCAGCAATATTAAAGACGCGGTGCATGACACCCATAAAGAAACCCTGAAAACCTGGCAGGCCAGCGCCGATCAGCGCCACAAACTGCTGGCGAAAATGCAGCCTGAGTGGCGCACGCTAAACGGCAAAATGGACGAGGTGGCACGCACTATCGATAACCTCGATAACCGTACCCACCAGCTCGACAAGCAGATGCAGCACTATGAAGAAGTGCGCCGTGGTGAAGATGCAGCGGTACGCAGCCTGACGTCCAGCTCGCTGACCCAGTTCTTTATTGCCGGTCTTGTGCTGACCATTGCCCTGCTCGGTGGCCTGATCAACTTCCAGCTGATCGCCATGCCGATGTCGGAAATGGTGGGTGGAACCAGCTATATCGGTGGCGTAAAAACCTCAGATATTGCCGCACTGGTGATCATTCTGATTGAGATTGCGATGGGCCTGTTTTTGCTGGAATCACTGCGCATTACCCGTCTGTTTCCGATCATCAGCAGCATGGATGATCAGATGCGCCGCCGCATGATGATTATCAGCCTCAGCATCCTGTGCATTCTTGCCGGTATCGAAGCTTCACTGGCCTATATGCGTGACCTGCTGGCGCTGGATAAAGAAGCCCTGCAGCAATCACTGAGCATGGCGGCGAATGCTTCCGGTGTAGCAGCCAGCAATGCGGAATTCCGCTGGATTCCATCCATCGGGCAAATGGTGATGGGCTTTATCCTGCCGTTTGCGCTGGCCTTTATCGCCATCCCGCTGGAGTCCTTTATTCACTCGCTGCGCACCGTGCTGGGTCTGGCACTGGTCGCCATGATCCGCCTGGTCGCCATTGCCGCCCGTCTGCTCGGCAACCTGGCCGGTCACAGCGCCACCCTGCTGACCCACGCCTACGACCTGCTGATCATGCTGCCGTTAAGCATCGAGCGTCTGCTCAGCCGCAAACGCGAAGCGGCAACTGCGGTGCAGTTTGACGACAGCCAGACCACCGATGAGCTGGCCGATGCCATCCCGGATGTGGCCACCGAAGAAAAACGCAGCCGTAAAGGCCGCAGTAAAAGCAGTAACAACAACAGTGGCGATGCGGCTGTAGCTGTCGCCTGAATCAGAGGAGTGACGATTATGAATAGCTTCAAACGCCTTGTTGCCACCGCCGCCCTACCCCTGAGCTTACTGCTCAGCGGCTGCAGCGAGCAGGCACCACAGAATAAAGCCGTCTACCTGCTGATCGACACCTCGGGAACCTACACCCAGGAGCTGAACAAAGCACAGGCCATCCTCAACTACCTGCTGGCCAACCTCGACAGTGGCGATTCTATTGCCGTGGCCCGTATCGATAGTGGCAGTTTCAGCGAGAAAGACATCATCGCCAAAACCACCTTCGATATGCGTCCCAGCACCGCCAACGATCAGAAACGTCAGTTCAAGCTGGCCATGGATGAGTTCGCCGCCAACCTGAAAAAGGGCAGCGCCAATACCGACATCACCGGCGGTGTGCTGCAGGCCACGCAATATCTGAACGAAACCGGTGCCGGTAATAAATACGTCTTTATTTTTTCCGATTTAGAAGAGGATTTACCCCATGATCACATTAGAAACTTTCCAATTAGTCTGGATAACATTCACGTGGTTGCTCTCAATGTCACTAAGCTACGCAGCGATAACATTGACCCGCGGGACTACCTCAACCGACTCGCAAACTGGCAGCACCGGGTCATAGAAGGTGGCGGTGACTGGCGCGTGATTAACGATCTGGAGCGAATGGATAAGCTGATCGTCGCTAACTGACCCAATTACCTGGTCATAGAAGGCGGCGGTGACTGGCGCATGATTAACGATCTGGAGCGCATGGATAAGCTGATCGTCGCCAATTAATAATCATGGTTAAGAACCTCATCTTCTCTCAATAAGTTCTCCCCCTTGCCGGCCTCAGTGCCGGCTTTTTTATGCAGCTTATCTCTGCCTGCGGCGCCGCTGCTGTTATGATCGGTACACTGCCACGCAACGAAAAAAGCCATGAGCACCAAAGACACCGATACCCGCCCCGACCGTAATTTCGACGATCTGGCCGCACGCTTTGCCCGCACCATTTATGCAACACCCAGAGGCCAGCTGCGGTTGATGGCGTTACGTGCCGATTTTGCCGATCTGAAGATTGCATTGCCGGATGCCAGCATACTGGATATCGGCGGCGGCCAGGGGCAGTTCAGTATGGAGCTGGCACAACAGGGAGCGCAGGTCAGTCTGTGTGATATTTCCGCCGAAATGCTGCAACTGGCGCGCGATCAGTTTGCCGCTCAGCAACTGCCGTTAACGGTAAAACACTGTGCGCTGCAGGACGTTGCCGCAGAATTTCCGCAACCCTTCGATATTGTGCTTAATCATGCGGTACTGGAATGGTTAGAAGATCCCTTTGCTGCACTGCCATTACTCGCCGACCGGGTAAAACCCGGTGGCTGGCTGTCGCTGATGTTTTATAACCTGCACGGCCATCAGTGGCGGCAACTCATGAATGGCCGCACCCATGCACCGCAATCGGCCAACCCGCGTTTACGCGACGAAGGCAATGCGCCGCAGCACCCCCTTGACCCGGATGCAATTGAACAGGCACTGAATACCCTCGGTTTTCATATTGAACGCTGGCGCGGCATTCGTTGTGTGCACGATCATATGCATCAGAAAATCCGTGACCGTATTGGTCAGGATGCGGTGAATAAAGCCGATCTCGAATTCGGAACGCTGGAACCCTACCGCCAGTTTGGGCGCTATGTGCATTTTCTGGCGCGCAAACAGGAGTAATTTATGTCTGTAAAAATTCTGATCAGCGCCTGCCTGATGGGCCAACCGGTGCGCTACGATGGCCGCGCCAACGACGACAAGACCGACAACTTCCGCCACCAGTTACAGCGCTGGCAAGAGGCGGGGATTCTGATTCCTGTTTGTCCTGAAGTCGCCGGAGGTTTGCCAACGCCTCGTCCGGCTGCGGAAATTTATCAGGGAGATGGTGAGGCGGTTTTGCAAGGCAAAGCGCGCATCATTTCACGCGACACCGAAGATTTTACCCGCGAGTTTATCGATGGTGCTCAACAGGCTCTGGCCAGTGCCCGCCGTCACGGCGCGGTTGCTGCCCTGCTGGCGGCACGCTCTCCATCCTGTGGCAGTGATGGTATTTATAATGGTGAGTTTAATGCCACTCTGCGCAAAGGTATGGGCGTAACCGCAGCCCTTCTGAGCGGGCACAGCATTCCCTGCTTCAGCCCAGAAAAATTTCCTGACCTGCTGCAATGGCTCAGGCAGCAGCATCCGACATTCGCCCGGCAATTTATTGATTAATTATAAGGTCATCTCACTATGCCCCGCTTAATTGCTTTGCGCTTATCTCTCCGGCCAGTGCTTGTTTGCCTTCTGTTTTTATCTGTGGCTTTTCCTGCCCAGGCTTTTTTGAACACTCAGATTTATCAGGCAGGCAAAGACAACCAGGGATTACGCATTGGCTGGCATAACGAAAATCCGGATTTTTTCTGGCGTACCTATATCGGTATTCAACAGGATGCCCGCTACGCCGGTGATTATTATCCGGCCGCGGGAGCTGACTGGGTAATTCCCGTGCCAGGCACACTGTCGACCTTATTTATTGGCCCACGGCTGCAGTTTGATACAGATAAAGTTGCAGGCATTCATGCCGGACTGACGCTGTTTAAAGCTATTGAACTGGGCTGGCAGGGCGATGTGAAAAACCAGAAAATGCAGATGTATGCAGGATTAAACTGGAGTTTTTAAGCATCACAGCTTAAGCAAAAATTCTGGGATGCATAACGTTGATTAATTGCGGATACTTTGGACTTCGGACGAAGCTTTAAGAAATGGCGCTGGAGGATGTGCTAACGGTCGCAAGCGACCTGGCCTTTGGCCATTTGTCGAACCTGAGGAGGCTGTTTGTATCATCCTGATACTCACCCTGCGGGCTTCGCGTTAATTCGTTCCCGACGAATTAATCTCACCTCCGTCGCTTAACGGCGGCTTCGATAATTTACTGCGTATGATTTATTTCGGATGCTTCGGACGAAGCTTTAAGAAATGGCGCGCTCGGGAGGATTCGAACCTCCGACCGCCTGGTTCGTAGCCAGGTACTCTATCCAGCTGAGCTACGAGCGCGCATCAGGTATAACAATTCACGAAGGGGCATTCTGTCTTGGGGAAAGAATGGCGCGCTCGGGAGGATTCGAACCTCCGACCGCCTGGTTCGTAGCCAGGTACTCTATCCAGCTGAGCTACGAGCGCGCATCGTGGGGCGCGTATTATAGGGAGTCAGTGCTAACTGTCAACGCTTTTAATACACATCTGCGGGAGCAGAAAACGTGGCGGAGAGAGAGGGATTCGAACCCTCGATAGGGGTAAACCTATACACCCTTAGCAGGGGTGCGCCTTCAGCCACTCGGCCATCTCTCCAGTTCACGGCGCGCATGATACCACGTTCCCGCAAAAATCAAAGGAAAAATTTTAACAAAATTAAGGTGTTAGTAATTCCCGTGACTTTCGTCGTGACCTTCGTCACCATCTTTCTCGCGCTGGATGCGCTGGTAAATCTCTTCACGGTGTACGGCAACTTCTTTTGGTGCGTTAACACCAATACGTACCTGGTTTCCTTTAACGCCTAAGACAGTCACAGTGACTTCGTCACCAACCATCAAAGTTTCGCCTACGCGACGGGTTAAAATAAGCATAGGAGTTCTCCTGACATTCCTGTTCGGTTCTAGGGTGCTTTGGCGGTTAAGCCGATATTCTCACGTCCCAATGCTCAGTATTGACCACTATGGTCAGAAATGAAGCCAAGGCGAGGCGTTATTGAGAATATTTAGTTATTAGGGGGCTCTCAGTCATTGAGCGCCCCCTAATGAGGATCGGAAAGGACGGAGGGTTATTCTGCCTGCTCTTCTGCATCCAGGCCAAAGGCTGTGTGCAGAGCGCGGACCGCCAGTTCCAGATACTTTTCTGCAATCACAACAGAAATCTTAATTTCGGAAGTGGTGATTGCCAGGATATTAATATTCTCGTCAGCAAGAACTTTGAACATTTTGCTGGCAACGCCGGCATGAGAACGCATGCCCACACCAACCATAGACACTTTACAGATGTCATCGGTTCCGGTGGCTTCACGGGCATTCAGTTCAGTAGCCAGGCTGCTGAGAATTTTCAGCGCTTTCTGATAGTCGCCACGGTTTACGGTGAAAGTGAAGTCGGTAGTACCGTCTTCGGACACGTTCTGAACAATCATGTCCACTTCGATATTCGCGTCGCTGATTGGCACCAGAATACGGGATGCCACACCCGGAACATCGGGTACACCTTTCAGGGTGAGTTTTGCTTCGTCGCGATTGAATGCAATGCCTGAAATAACTGGATTTTCCACGGAGCTCATCTCCTCCATCGTGATCAAGGTGCCGTTACCTTCCTTAAATGAGGAAAGTACACGCAGGGGAACTTTGTACTTACCGGCAAATTCAACCGAACGAATCTGCAGAACCTTTGAACCCAGGCTGGCCATTTCCAGCATTTCTTCAAAAGTTACTTTATCCATACGGCGCGCAGCCGGAACAACACGCGGATCGGTGGTATATACACCATCGACGTCGGTATAAATCTGACACTCGTCTGCACCCAGTGCCGCAGCCAGTGCAACACCTGTGGTATCAGAACCACCACGACCCAGCGTGGTGATATTGTTGTCGTCATCGATCCCCTGAAAACCAGCCACAATCACCACGCCACCGCTGTCCAGCTGCTTACGCATGGCGCTGGTGTCGATATCTTCAATACGGGCTTTCATGTAAGAGCTGTCGGTTTTGATACCAACCTGCCAACCGGTGAAAGAACGGGCATCCACACCGCGCTTCTGCAGCGCCATCGCCAGCAGGGCAATCGTCACCTGCTCGCCGGTAGATACCAGCACATCCATTTCGCGTGGAGTCGGATTTTCGGAAATGCCTTTCGCAAGACCAATCAGGCGATTGGTTTCACCGCTCATTGCGGAAACGGCAACAACAAGTTGATGGCCGGCGTCGTGGAAAGACTTAACTTTATCGGCAACGGCCTCGATGCGTTCAATAGAACCTACGGATGTACCGCCGTATTTCTGTACGTATAGCGCCATGATGTGTCTTTACTGGGATTGACTGGTTGAAGGGGCGCTCATTAAACAACAAATGTCCACAACAAGAAAGATGGCCTATTGGCTTAAAACGCAACAGTCTGATGCCTGACCAACGTTTATTACCGGGGATAAATTACCGCCGCCGGGAAAAGCACATAAAGCGTCAATCTGCAGATAAAAAAACAGCGGGCAATGCCCGCTGTTTTTCAACCAGATCTGACGATCAGGACAGCTGAGCCTGAGCCCAGTTATTAAAGGCGGCCAGAGCGTCGTCAATGCCTTCCGGCTTCTGACCACCGGCCTGAGCCATTTCCGGCTTACCGCCACCGCGGCCATCGACATAAGGAGCGCATTCTTTAACCGCATCACCGGCCTTGGCTTTACCAATCAGGTCTTTGGTCACACCGGCCAGCAGTGTCACTTTGCCTTCGGTTTCTGCTGCCAGCATGATCAGCGCAGAACCCAGCTTGTTTTTCAGCTGGTCCATGGTGGTGCGCAATGCTTCGACATCGGCACCATCCAGACGGGCTGACAGCACTTTCACGCCGTTAATATCCTGCGCATTGTTAGCCAGATCGGAGCCGGCACTGGAAGCCAGTTTGGATTTCAGCGCATCCAGTTCTTTTTCCAGCTGACGGTTGCGCGCCATCAGTTGCTCAACTTTGTCGCCAACGTTATCGGCCGAACCTTTCAGGTTGCGGGCAATACCGTTCAGGGTGGCTTCTTCGCGGGCAATAAAGTCCAGCGCTGCCTGACCCACGACCGCTTCAATACGGCGGATACCGGCGGCAATACCGCTTTCGCTGCTGACTTTCAGCACGCCGATATCACCGGTACGTTTGGCGTGAGTACCACCACAAAGCTCGACCGAGAAATCATCCACACCCATCGACAGCACGCGCACTTCGTCGTCGTATTTTTCGCCGAACAGTGCCATCGCACCGGAGTTACGGGCATCGTCGATGTTCATCAGACGGGTCGTTACTTCGGTGTTAGCGCGGATCTGGGCGTTAACGATGTTTTCGATCTCAGCCAACTCTTCTGCTTTAACCGCTTCCAGATGAGAGAAGTCGAAACGCAGTTTGTCGTAAGTCACCAGCGAGCCTTTCTGACTGACATGCTCACCCAGCACTTTGCGCAGGGCAGCGTGCAGCAGGTGAGTGGCCGAGTGATGAATGGCCGTCGACTGACGCTTTTCCGCATCAACCGTTGCGGTCAGCTGGTCACCGACTTTCACTGAACCTTCAACCAGCACGCCTTTGTGCAGGTGGTTTTTGCCTTCTTTGCTGGTGTCTTTCACCTGGAAGACAACGCCGTTGGCTTTCAGGAAACCGGTATCACCCGCCTGACCGCCGCTTTCAGCATAAAAGGCGGTTTCATCCAGCACCAGTACGGCTTCATCACCGGCGTTCAGTTGCTCAACCGCCACACCGTCTTTAAACAGGGCTTTCACGCTGCCGGTATTTTCCAGCTGGGTGTAACCAAGGAATTCAGTTGTTCCGTCGATTTCCAGACCTTTGCCGTAGTTACCGGCAAAGTTACCGGCTGAGCGGGCCATTTCGCGCTGCTTATCCATTGCTGCGTTGAAGCCGTCTTCGTCGACTTTCAGGTCGCGCTCACGGGCAACGTCGGCGGTCAGATCCAGTGGGAAACCGTAGGTGTCGTACAGTTTGAAGGCCGTTTCACCGGGAATGGTGTCGCCTTTCAGATCAGCAATAGCATCGTTCAGAATCGCCATGCCTTTATCCAGCGTTTTGGCGAATTGCTCTTCTTCCAGACGCAGCACTTTTTCGACGTGCGCCTGCAGTGTGCGCAATTCAGGATACGCTTCGCCCATCTGTTCAACCAGCGCGCCCACCAGCTTGTGGAAGAAACCAACCGACGCCCCCAGCATATGACCGTGGCGTACAGCGCGGCGGATAATACGGCGCAGCACATAACCGCGGCCTTCGTTCGATGGCAGCACGCCATCAACAATCAGGAAGCTGGTTGAACGGATGTGGTCGGCAATGACGCGCAGAGACTTGTTCTCGGTATCTTTGCAGCCGGTCAGTTCGCCGGCCGCCGCCAGCAGTGCCTGGAACAGATCGATTTCGTAGTTGCTGTGCACGCCCTGCATGATTGCCGAGATACGCTCGAGGCCCATACCGGTATCAACAGAAGGCTTCGGCAGTGGGATCATCTCGCCATCAGGCTGACGATCAAACTGCATAAATACGTTGTTCCAGATTTCGATAAAGCGGTCGCCATCTTCTTCCGGTGATCCCGGAGGCCCGCCCCAGATATGTTCGCCATGGTCGAAGAAAATTTCAGTACACGGACCGCACGGGCCGGTATCACCCATCGCCCAGAAGTTATCGGACGCGTAGCGGGCGCCTTTGTTATCTCCGATACGGACGATTTTTTCCGCCGGAATGCCCATCTGCTTGTTCCAGATGTCATAGGCTTCGTCGTCTTCGGCATAAACCGTAACCATCAGTTTTTCTTTCGGCAGGTTCAGCCACTGCGGTGAGGTCAGGAATTCCCAGGCAAACTTAATCGCATCTTCTTTAAAGTAATCGCCAAAGCTGAAGTTACCCAGCATTTCAAAGAAGGTGTGGTGACGCGCGGTATAACCGACATTTTCCAGGTCGTTATGCTTGCCACCGGCACGCACGCAGCGCTGAGACGAGGCCGCGCGGGTATAGCTGCGCTGATCCTTACCAAGAAAACAGTCTTTGAACTGCACCATACCGGCATTGGTAAAGAGCAGGGTCGGGTCGTTACCGGGAATCAGCGGGCTGGATGGCACCACTTCATGGCCTTTGGAGGCAAAGTAATCAAGGAATGCCTTGCGAATGTCTGAGCTTTTCATACGGCTGCGGGTATCCGGAAGCGGTTAGTCAAAGTTAAAGGAGAAGGAGTATAGCGGTTTGCGCGCTTCAGGCCGAGTCCCCGCAAGCGTGTTCCTGGCAGTAAATATCAGCCACACAATAAATGGAGCACAGGATTTTGCCCGGCGATCCGCATTGATAAGCGAGAACAGCACGGGAATAAGCTGTCAGATCTGACGCCCACCACACCGGCAGGAAAAATTGCTTGACGATAGACACAACAAAGATAACTATATAAGCATATTCTAATTTAGAAAAAGGTGATGTTATGAATGTCGATCGCATGATTTTCGCAATTGCCGGCCTGTTTATCCTGATCAGCGTTGGCCTGTCTCAGGTTCACAATATTAACTGGCTGTGGTTTACCGCTTTTGTCGGCGCCAACATGTTTCAGGCCGCATTCAGTGGTTTCTGCCCGCTGGCAATGATTTTGAAGAAACTGGGGATCAGCACCGGTAAGGCTTTCCAGTAATACTGCCGGCAGCGAGCTCTGGCAGGA
Organism: Thalassolituus sp. ST750PaO-4; assembly: GCF_020320405.1. Classification (NCBI taxonomy): domain Bacteria; kingdom Pseudomonadati; phylum Pseudomonadota; class Gammaproteobacteria; order Oceanospirillales; family Oceanospirillaceae; genus Thalassolituus; species Thalassolituus sp. ST750PaO-4. The sequence goes on along the minus strand of NZ_JABVCB010000013.1, from coordinate 273,226 downwards.
ATCAACCCTTATAAATTGGCCGGAATTCACAGGTTCCGGCCACCTTCCGCCGCTATAATCCCGCCCTCATCCGGAGGGTTTATGCGTTATATCCATATTTTATTATTGTCTTTCTGCGCTCAGGTGTCGGCTGCCGACTGGCAACCCTATCCAGCTGAACTGCCCCAGTTCGATTACAGCGCTGACCGCCTGCTGGAATTCTGGCCACAACTGAATCAGGGGCCCGGTCTGCCCTATCCGGACGAAACCTTTCTCCGCGACATGATGGCGAAATATCCGCAACTCGCCGAATTTACCTTAACCCTGGCACGCCAGCCCGATGCCCATCCTGCCCTGCAGGCACTACTCAACGACAACCTGCAGCCATTGGCACAAGCCAGTCAGCAGGTCTGGCGTCTGCATTACGAAGGCCATTTTCAGCAGGCTTATGAATTGGGCAAACAACTCGGGCCTGCGGGCTCCATTCCTGCGCTGTACTCCAAGCTGATGTATGCCGCACTGATTGTGCAGGACAAAGACACCAAGCTTACAACCTTCCGTGAAGCCGCTGCCGAGTCTGAACGCCTGCTGCCTCTTGCCCCTGATTATGCCTTCGCCGAATTTGGTCTGGCTTATGCCCATGCCCGGATTCTGGAACTGCTGGATACCAGCGCCGCCACGGCCACCGGTTTTCTCGGTGACACCCAGGACGCGATGACAGAGTTGCAGGAACGCTATCCGCAGCAAGCCCTGTACCCGGCGATGCTGGGCGGCTTACATGCCGGCGTGGTCGAACGTGTCGGCTCCTTTGTTGGCCGCATCACCTATGGCTCGACTGAAAGCCGGGCTCTGGAAGCATTCAAGCGCGCACTGGAATTACAGGACAAGCTGCCGGTGATCTACAACGAATACGTCAACGCCCTTGCCCGACTGGATAAAGACAAGTATCACGACAGAATGATCACACTGCTGCAGCAATGCGTTAAACTGCCGGTACTGAGTGCAGAAGAAGCCCTGAACCGTCAGGTCTGCGCTGATCACCTGCAACAATGGCAAGTGGCCGACTGAGCACAGCCATCACCGGATATAACAATGATTACTGCTCTGCTGATTGCCATGGTTCCGGCCATGGTGATGCTGATGCTGCATCTGGCCATCGGACCTTTCGGCCATGTTCGCTTCCTGCACTGGCATCTGCGCTGGAAAAAAATGCCGGTCTGGCTGCAACAGAGCCTGTTAGTGCTGGCAACAGGCATTTTACTCGCCGGCGCCAGCCACCTTCTCGGCATCTGGCAACAACCCACGTCCCTTCCTGCCCGCTGAAACACAGCGTTCGCAGACATACTCCGCTAATGTGAAATTCTGATGAATAAAAGCGGCCAATCGTGACAGCTTTGTCCGTATAATGGCGGCAGTTTTTTCACTTACCGGAGTCTCACCATGCAACGTATCGTCATTATTGGCGGTGGTGCAGGCGGACTGGAACTGGCAACCCAATTAGGGCGCAAGCTCGGACGGCGCGGAAAAGCCGAAGTCGTCCTTATTGATGCCAACCCCACCCACCTGTGGAAGCCCCTGCTGCACGAAGTCGCCACCGGCGCACTGGATTCAGGGATAGACGAGCTTAACTACCGCGCCCACGGCAAGGTACACGGCTTTAGTTTTCAGCTTGGACGCATGTCCGGCCTGCAACGCGAACAACGCGAAGTGGTGCTGGCACCAATTCACGACGAACAGGGCGAGCTGATCGTTCCGCAGCGCAGCGTCAGCTACGACACGCTGGTGATTGCCATCGGCAGCGTAACGAACGATTTCGGCACGCCCGGCGCTAAAGACCACTGCATTTTCCTCGACAGTCGCCAGCAAGCGGAACGCTTTCACCGCACTTTGCTCAACGAATTCCTGCGTGCCAGTAACAGCGAAAACCCACGCAATCTGGAAATTGCGATTGTCGGTGCCGGTGCAACCGGGGTGGAATTGTCTGCTGAGCTGTACAACACCGCCGAAGTATTGAGCAGTTATGGCCTGAAGAACGTTTCGCCAGAACAGCTGAAGGTTACCTTAATCGAAGCAGGCGAACGCATTCTGCCGGCACTGCCACCAAGAATATCCGCCGCCGCAACCCGTGAACTGGAAGCGCTGGGCGTATCGGTTCGTACCGGTACCCTGATTACTGAGGCCACTGCCGAAGGCTTTGTTACCAAAGATCAGGGCACCATTCCGGCACGGCTGAAAGTCTGGGCCGCCGGGGTAAAAGCACCGGAGTTTATGAAAACACTGGGACTGGAAACCAACCGCGCCAACCAGCTGATCGTTAATGCCAGCCTGCAGACCGAAGACACGAATATCTTTGCCCTCGGAGATTGCTGCAGCGTAATGCACAGCGATGGCAAGCCGGTACCGCCACGCGCTCAGGCTGCTCACCAACAGGCGAGTCATCTGGTTAAAGCTTTGCGCGCACGTCATCAGGGACAACCACTACCGGAATTTGTTTTCCGCGATAAAGGTTCGCTGGTTTCTCTCAGTCGCTACAGCACCGTAGGCAGCCTTATGGGCAACCTGACCAGTGGTTCGATGATGATTGAGGGAAGATTGGCGCGGATTGTTTATGTGTCACTGTACCGGCTGCATCAGATTGCCCTGCACGGTTACTGGCATACCCTGCTGCTGAGCCTGGTAGGTCATATCAACAAGGTTATCCGGCCGCGCCTGAAGCTACACTGAGCTATCAGGCTTCATTTGTCTCTGCACTTAACGCCTGGCGGTAATCGCCGGGCGTTGCATCCGTCCAGCGCTTGAAAGCTTTATAAAATGCACTCGGCTCGGCATAGCCGACCATAAAAGCAATTTCATATAACGGGATACTTTCATCGCGGATCAGACGCATGGAAAGCGCCTGCCGGCTTTCGTCCAGTAAAGCCTGATAGGTTGTACCCAGCGCTTTCAGTCGACGCTGCAAATTACGCACACTAATGCCCAACTGGGCAGCCACATCTTCCTGTGACACCTGGCGCTTCAGCAAGCACCCCTGCAGAATGCGCTGCAGTTCATTGTACAGCATGACCTGCTCGCGGAATTTATCGGCATTACGCTCAAAGTCACGCAACAGGCTGGCATACAGAATAGGCTGCTGTCCCGGATTCAGACGCTGCCAGGCAGCTGCTGATATATCCAGAGCATAATGCTCACCTGCAGTAACAGCCGGAACAGAAAAGGCGTTCAGTTCAGTAATAACATCAGGCTCCAGAGGTACCCGCAGAGTCAGATCCTGATCGGTATAGCATCGGCCCAACACCTGGTAACAGGCCTCAGACAATGTTAACAGGCCCTGCAACAGCTGCTGCGGCAGCAGTTGCAGGCTGCTCTGGGGCTCAGCCCGTACAACCACTTTGTGCTCACCCGGGCTGACAACAAAATGAATATTGCCAACGGACAGATGCATAAAACGCAATGCAGAAACCAGCCCCTGGGACAGGTTCTCAGAATATTTTAATAAGCGACTCAGCGGTAAATCACGTTGCGCCAGATAACGACCGGTACGGGCAGGCAGCAGCCTGTCGCTGCTTTGCGAGGCAATATACTGGTGGGCAAGCTTCAGCTTGTCAGCATCGACCCATGGCGGCATAGGCTCCGCTGGCGTCATGCTCAGTAAACTCCAGACAGGAGTGATATCAATACCTTGACTGTCCCAGAAACTCAGCAGGTGCTGCACCAGTACGATATCGACCTGTAAAGTTGGGCTCATATCCCTCCCCAACGATCTTATGATTATTAATTGCCGGTCTCCACCGGAAATTGAACATTCGTTCTATATTTAAATATATGATTCCGATCATGGTTAGCGGTGAGGAGAGTGTCAATAGACTGAGGCGACAGTGAAAATAATGTCGTCAAAAAGGCAGCTTAGTCAGGAAAATTCACTAGATGGTGACAGGAACTTAATCGTTGTCCGAATGTTCAGCCATAGCCAGCTGCTCAAGGGCATAACTGGTTTGCTCACCCGTAAAACCACGATAGGCCAGAAAACGATATAAGCGGGCGCGTTCACGCATATCCTGTGGCGGTAGCCCGCCGGGGCATTTGCGTTGTGCCAGGTCCAGTGCCAGCTCATACCAGTCGACACTGAGATTGGCGATAGCACTCTGAATCTGCTCTGCGTTCAGACCCTTTTCACGCAACTCCTGTTGCAGGCGCACAGGACCATAACGCTGACAGCGGCTGTTGAGGAAAGACTCGGCAAAACGTTCATCGGATTGCCAGTGACGCTCGGCGAGGTCATCAAGAACCGTTTCCACATCGTCAGGGTCAGCGGCTTTCGGGGAGAGTTTACGCGTCAGTTCGCGGCGGGAATAATCACGCCGGGACAGCAGATCAACAGCCGCCCGGCGTAATTCAGCCTGCGTCAGCTCAGGCTTCGGTTTCTTCATCCACTTCACTGGTAATGTCAGATGCTACGGCTACCGTCAGCATCTGGCTGCGGATACCGGCTTCAATTTCTGCAGCCATTTCAGGGTGATCCTGCAGGAACAGTGCAGCATTAGCTTTACCCTGCCCGATCTTGTCGCCTTTATAGCTGTACCAGGCACCGGATTTATCCACCAGGCCACACTTAACACCCAGGTCGATCACCTCACCCATGTGGTAAATACCCTGACCGTACATGATCTGGAACTCGGCCTGCTTGAACGGTGGCGATACTTTATTTTTCACCACTTTAACGCGGGTTTCGTTACCAATAACTTCGTCGCCCTGTTTAACCGAACCGATACGGCGGATATCCAGACGTACAGAAGAATAGAACTTCAGCGCGTTACCACCGGTCGTGGTTTCCGGACTGCCGAACATAACGCCGATTTTCATCCGGATCTGGTTAATAAAGATCACCAGACAGTTGGCGTTTTTAACGTTACCGGTAATTTTACGCAGAGCCTGAGACATCAGACGCGCCTGCAGACCAACATGGCTGTCGCCCATCTCACCTTCGATCTCAGCTTTAGGAACCAGTGCAGCAACGGAGTCGACAACGATGACATCCACTGCGCCGGAGCGTACCAGGCTGTCACAGATTTCCAGTGCCTGTTCACCGGTATCCGGCTGCGATACCAGCAGGTTGTTGAGATCGATACCCAGCTTCTCGGCATACAGCGGATCCAGAGCGTGCTCGGCATCGATAATGGCAACGGATTTGCCCATTTTCTGCGCCTGCGCCATCACCGATAAACACAGTGTGGTTTTACCTGAGCTTTCCGGGCCGTAGATTTCAACGATCCGGCCCTGTGGCAGACCGCCAATGCCCAGAGCGATGTCCAGCCCCAGAGAACCTGTGGAGATAGCAGGAATGGCTTCGCGCGGCTGCTCGCCCATCTTCATAATGGCGCCTTTACCAAACTGACGTTCAATCTGGCTCAGTGCCGCATCAAGTGCTTTCTGTTTGTTAGCATCCATCGCTCTGTCCTGTCTGTGTTTAATCTGGTTAGTCTGTCTGACCGGTCTGTTACCTGCCCATGACCAATCACTGTAAATTTAACCAGTATTTAAGCACAGCTTATTCTCAGCGCCAACCCTTCTTTTTTGTCAGCAGGACAGCCAGCGGCATAAGCCCTGAATACCATGCACAACCGCCAGTGCGCGCACCTGTTCGCGGTTACCGGGAAAGTGGCAGCATTCCGTAATCTGCTGCTCGGCGTTTCCCCAGGCAAACCAGACGGTACCCACGGGTTTATCTTCGGAGCCTCCGCCGGGCCCGGCCACACCACTGACCGCTACCGCCAGATCACCCAGACTGTTATTGACGGCACCGGCCACCATGGCGCGCACCGTCTCTTCGCTGACCGCACCAAACTGCTCAATAATCGCCGGTGGTACGCCGAGGTAGCGGACTTTGGCTTCGTTGGAATAGGTTACAAAACCACATTCAAACCAGTTCGAACTGCCGGCCAGATCGGTCAGCGCACTGGCAATACCGCCACCGGTACAGGACTCCGCAGTGACCAGCCGCAGATTACGGCTCTGCAGAATTTCAGCCAGTACGGCAACAGAAGCATTCAGTTCAGGGCTCATTTCTGTATCCTCGCGGAATCACTTACAATCTGCCGTTTACATTAACACGCCCGTTTTTTAAGGACACTCGCCCGATGAGCCAGGCAACCGCCCAGCACACGCCGATGATGCAACAGTATTTCCGCATCAAAGCCGAATTCTCCGACACTCTGCTGTTTTATCGCATGGGCGATTTTTACGAATTATTTTACAGCGACGCCAAACGTGCGGCACAGCTGCTCGACATTACCTTAACCGCCCGCGGTCAGAGCGGCGGCGAGCCGATTCCGATGGCCGGTATTCCATACCATGCTGCCGAAAACTATATCGCCCGGCTGGTAAAGCAGGGCGTGTCGGTGGCGATTGCCGAACAGATCGGCGACCCGGCGACCAGCAAAGGGCCTGTCGAACGCAAAGTCGTGCGGGTGATTACACCAGGCACCCTGACCGATGAAGCTTTTCTGGATGAGCGTTCCGACAACCTGCTGGTTGCCCTCTGTTCTGAGCAACAACGCCATGGTTTAGCCGTGCTGGAAATCAGTTCCGGTCGTTTCTCGGTGCTGGAGGTCGACGGTGAAGATGCTTTACTGGCCGAGATCGAACGTCTGCGTCCGGCGGAATTATTACTCAACGAAGATCAGCGCCAGCCCGCCGGTCTGCGTGAACGCCAGGGGGCGAAATTACAGGCGCCCTGGCACTACGAATCCGACACCGCATTCCGCCTGCTGACCCAGCAGTTAAAAACCCGCGACCTGCGTGGCTTTGGCTGTGAGCATATGACGGTGGCGATCCGTGCTGCCGGCGCACTGCTGAATTACGCTCAGGAAACCCAGCGCAATAATCTGCCGCATATCCGCTCGCTGCAGATCGAGCAGCCGGATGACGCGATTATTATCGACCCCGCCAGTCGCCGGAATCTGGAAATCGACATCAACCAGAAAGGCGACAGTCAGCACACGCTGGCCTGGATCATGGATAAAACCGCCACGGCGATGGGCAGCCGTTTGCTCAAACGCTGGCTGAACCGTCCGCTGCGCGACCAGGCACTGCTGCAACAACGGCAGGGATTCATCGCCCAGCTTATTCAGCATTACGCCGCCGAAGAATTGCACAGCAGCCTGAAACAGGTCGGCGATATTGAACGTATTCTATCGCGCGTAGCACTGGGCTCCGCCCGCCCGCGCGACCTCGCACGGCTGCGTGATGCGCTGGCCATCGTGCCCGATATCCGCCAGCAGCTAACCCGCCTCGACAGCACACTGGCCGAACAGTTACTGGAACGGGCGCAGGAATTCCCGCACTGGGTTGAACGCCTGAGCAAAGCCATTATTGAAAACCCGCCGGTCATTATCCGCGACGGCGGTGTGATCGCCGAAGGCTACGACAGCGAGCTGGATGAACTGCGCGCACTGAGCGAAAACGCCGGCGATTATTTAATTAAACTCGAAGAGCAGGAAAAAGAACGTACCGGCATCAGCACCTTAAAAGTCGGCTACAACCGCGTGCACGGCTATTACATCGAAATATCCAAAGCCCAGTCCGATGCCGCGCCTACGGAATATATCCGTCGCCAGACGCTGAAAAACGCCGAACGTTTTATTACGCCGGAGCTTAAAACCTTCGAAGACAAAGCCCTGAGTGCCAAAAGCCGGGCGTTAAGCCGCGAAAAAGCTCTGTACGACGAACTGGTACAGGCGCTGGCCGAAGAGCTGATTCCGTTACAGGTGTGCGCCGCGGCGCTGTCTGAACTGGATGTATTGTCGAATCTGGCCGAGCGTGCCGAAAGCCTGCGTTTTGTTCAGCCGCAACTGGTCAGCGACGCGGTGGTCGATATTCAGCAGGGGCGTCATCCGGTAATCGAAAATCTGATCGTCGATCCCTTTGTCGCCAACGATACCCGCCTCGATGCCCAGCAGAATATGCAGATCATTACCGGTCCGAACATGGGCGGTAAATCGACCTATATGCGTCAGGTTGCACTGATTGCCCTGCTGGCGCATATCGGCAGTTATGTGCCCGCCGAGAGCTGCACCCTGGGCCCGATTGACCGGATTTTTACCCGCATGGGTTCTTCCGATGATGTCGCCGGTGGCCGTTCGACCTTTATGGTGGAAATGACCGAAACCGCCAATATCCTGCACAATGCCACCGCCCAGAGCCTGGTATTAATGGATGAAGTTGGCCGTGGTACCAGCACCTTCGATGGCCTGTCTCTGGCCTGGGCCAGTGCCGCACATCTGGCCGAACATATCGGTGCATTTACTCTGTTTGCCACCCATTATTTCGAGATGACCGCCCTGCCGGAAAACCACAGCAATGTGGTTAACGTGCATCTGAAAGCCACCGAACACGACGACCGTATTATCTTCCTGCACTCGGTAGAACAGGGCCCGGCCAGTCAGAGTTATGGTCTGCAGGTCGCCCAGCTGGCCGGCGTACCGGACAGCGTGATTCAGCAGGCCAAAGCGCAGCTGCTGCATCTGGAGCAAAGCTCCGGCGTCAGCCCTGCGGCTATACCAACGTCTTTTACCAGCGGTGCAGAGAACACTGCACCTGTGACGCATAAAGCGGCAAAAGCCGATCAGCCGCTGCAGAATGATCTGTTTGCTGCCCTGCCGTCAGCCGTTGAAGAGCGTCTGGCCGCACTGAATCCGGACGATTTGTCACCACGGGCGGCACTGGAACTGATGTATGAACTGAAGGCGCTGCTGTAAAGTAGCGGCCTTCTTATAGCCAGCGTGCAGGTTTTTACGACTTCGTTAGAACCATTAGGCCGTTGGCTATAACCCATATTTATAGCGGACGAACTTGCCCACTTGCCCGCTCCTACCTAGAATGGCGGATTACTAAACACCCGGAGACTGAGTATCTTATCAGTCTGCCAAGAACCGGGGGAAAGCGCCGATGATTTGCGAGATTAGGAGATACCCCAGATGACGTTCGTCGTTACTGATAACTGCGTGAAATGTAAGTACACCGACTGTGTGGAAGTCTGCCCGGTTGACTGTTTCTACGAAGGTCCGAACTTTCTGGTGATTCACCCGGATGAGTGTATCGACTGTGCACTATGTGAGCCTGAGTGCCCGGCAGAAGCGATTTTCTCCGAAGACGAAGTACCGGCCGGTCAGGAACAGTACATTGAACTGAACGCAGAACTGGCCGAAGTATGGCCGAACATCAGCGAGAAAAAAGAATCGCTGCCGGATGCCGAGGAGTGGGATGGCGTTCCGGACAAACTGCAGCATCTTGAGCGCTGAGTTTTCCAGCTCAGCATCCGGGTTAAACCCCGGGCAATAAAAAAGCGGCCAATGGCCGCTTTTTTATTGCTGCTGTTCAGTGATCAGGCATCACCAAACAGAGTGGCTGCGTTCAGACCCTGCTTCTCCATGATCTCACGCAGACGCTTAAGGGCTTCGACCTGGATCTGACGAACACGCTCACGGGTCAGACCGATTTCGCGACCCACATCTTCCAGAGTGCTGGTTTCATAACCACGCAGACCAAAGCGGCGGGATAATACTTCACGTTGCTTCTCTGGCAGTTCTTCAATCCAGCGATCCAGATTGGACTGAATATCCTGATTCTGCAGTTCTTCACCCGGATCGGTTACACGCTCATCAGCAATGGTATCCAGAATGGATTTATCTGATGACGGTCCCAGTGGAGTATCAATCGAGGTTACACGCTCATTCAGTTTGAGCATGCGTTTTACATCTTCTACCGGTTTTTCCAGCAGAGCTGCGATTTCTTCTGCGCTTGGCTCATGATCCAGTTTCTGGGTCAGCTCACGGGCTGCACGCAGGTAAACGTTGAGTTCTTTGACCACGTGAATCGGCAGACGGATGGTACGGGTCTGATTCATGATCGCCCGTTCGATGGTCTGACGGATCCACCAGGTGGCGTAGGTAGAGAAGCGGAACCCGCGTTCCGGATCAAACTTCTCAACCGCGCGGATCAGACCAAGGTTGCCCTCTTCGATCAGATCCAGCAGCGATAAGCCGCGGTTAACGTAACGGCGTGAAATCTTCACCACCAGTCGCAGGTTACTTTCAATCATGCGACGGCGACCCATCTCATCACCCTTGCGGGCCAGACGTGCATAGTGCACTTCTTCTTCCGCAGACAGCAGTGGGGAAAACCCAATCTCATTGAGATACAACTGAGTAGCATCCATCGTTTTGTAGGATGTATCTGCCGCAAAGCGTTCTGTTGTTTCGTCTGCCGAATCCTGTTCAGACTCAGACTCTTCCACCAGTGCCAGCGCTTCTACATCATCAAAAACGTCTTCTTCGCGTAGTTCTCGTTGTTGTACTGCCATGTTCATTCCCGCCTTTGGTTATCGTCCTGAACCTGAACCGAAACAGGTTTTATGCCAGAACGACTGATTAATTTCCGACCGCTCTACCCAGGCCGGCTGGGTAAGTATCTGAGCGGATCAACCGGCTTGCCGTTTCTTCGGATCTCAAAGTGAAGTTTCACTTTGTCGGTACCAGTAGATCCTATTTCGGCAATCTTCTGGCCAGCTTTAACGACTTCTTGTTCGCTGACCAGAATGCGGCTGGTGTGGGCGTAGGCGCTGAGGTAAGTATCGTTATGTTTGACGATGACTAAGTTGCCATAACCGCGTAAGCCCTGACCCGCGTAAACCACGGTTCCTGCCGCTGCTGCCAAAACAGATTCTCCCAAAGCACCGGCGATATCAATCCCCTTGTTCACGGGTTTTTTGGTTGAAAAATGACCAATCAAACGGCCGTTTACCGGCCATTTCCAGTCAGTATCGGCTGCATTGTCGCTATTTTTTGGCGTGTTATGACTTGTTTTGACAGGAGGCTTAGCTGGCCTCTGACTTTTTGGCAGCGGTTTTGACGGATTTTCGACGGCAGTAACCGTGACCGGAGCAGAACGGCGGGCGACATTTCTTATGTCAATCTTTTGACCAGGATAGATAACATAGGGGCTGGCTATTGAGTTAGCGCTCGCCAACTCCCGATAATCGATTCCGTAACGCCAGGCGATAGAAAACAGCGTCTCACCCCGTTCGACAAGATGGAAACCCGTCGCGGTTTGTCCTTTACTGAACTTCTCTTCAACTGAGACAAATTCTCGGCCAGAAAGACACCCTGTTAATAGTGTAGCTATCGTGACTAATATGACAGTGGTCAGTGCTTTCATCGTCGTCCGTCGGTGGTTGTTTTTTGACACTCAAAAATGACAGCTTTTTGAGCCCTGCGGCGCGCCTGATTGTTTTTAACCAAAGACACTTAAAAATAAAATACTTATTCTAAATAAGTCTAAAAAATTCAAAGTTTTTATCAGATTTGCGGCTTATATACGGAACTCTACCCGTTTTCACAAAAAACCCGTATTGCTTACTTGCAGATTTTTATTTTTAGTTAACACTTGTTCTCTCTGGGCGAACGAAAACTACTGCGCCGTTCTGGACGCAAAACGCTCAAGTCCAAGAACCAATAAAGCTCCCGCCAGCATCAATCCCAGCGCCAGCAATAAGGATAAACCACTGTCCGGCAGGATATTGCTCTGGATAAAAGGTACCTCTGCCCCATGGCTGTTCAGGCGCGTACTCAGGGTTTCTTTCCAGGGCCAGACTTTCAGCAGGGAACCCGCCATAAAGCCCGTCAGCAATGCAAACATGGCATCTTTATAGTGATGCAGTAACCAGCTCAGCAGACGCGAAAAAGCCATCAAACCGATAGCAGCACCCACCGCAAAGGTGCCCAGCAGTTGTATATCCAGTTGCCGCACGGCACCGAGAACCGGCTCATACAGCCCCATCAACAGCAAAATAAAGCTGCCTGAGATCCCTGGCAGGATCATGGCGCAGATCGCAATGCTGCCGGCCAGCAGAATAATCAGTGGTGTCGGCGTGACCGAAGTTGGCGATGCAGTGCTGATAAAGCCGGCGATGATGGCGCCCAATACCAGCAACACCAGTTGTGCCAGGCCCCAGCGTCCGATTTCTTTGCCGATATGCCAGCAGGAGGCCAGAATCAGGCCGAAGAAGAAGGCCCACAGCCACACCGGATAGTTCATCAGCAGATAGTGAATTCCACGCGCCAGCGACAACAGTGCCAGCAGGATGCCGCTGCCCAGCACCAGCAGAAAGGTGCCGTTAATGCTTTGCCAGAAAGCGCGCGGGCCGTCGTTAAACAGCGTTTTCAGTGCCTGCAGGTTGATATTTTTGATGGAGTCCAGCAGCTCGGTATAGATGCCGGTAACAAAGGCGATGGTGCCGCCGGAAACACCGGGCACCACATCGGCAGCCCCCATTGCTATGCCTTTGAGGAACAGCCAGAAGTGTTGCATCGCGTCCTTGTCCTTATAGATGAAGAGTTATCAGATATCAGCAGCAGTACTGTCATTGCTCTGAGATTAACGCTGTACGCCGGGTAAAAAAGGTACAAAGCGCACGCTTTCGAGGGTTTTACGGCTGAAGTGTTCCCCATGACGGGTAATCAGCACCAGTTTTTGCTCCTGTGTACCGACCGGCATAATCAGCCGTCCGCCATCGGCGAGTTGCTGTAACAGGGAATCAGGAACGTCTTCAGGGGCAGCGGCGGCAAGAATACCGTCATACAGGCCGTGCTCGGGCCAGCCCCAGGTTCCGTCGGACAGTTTCAGGGTGACATTGCGGTAATTCAGTTGCTGCAGACGCTGACGGGCACGCTGGTGCAGGGGTTCAATGCGTTCCACACTGAACAACTTGCCGACCAAAGGACTGAGAACTGCGGTCTGATAGCCGGAACCGGTACCGATCTCCAACACCCGGTTAAGCGGCCCGGCAGCGAGCAGTATTTCGGTCATGCGTGCAACGGTATAAGGCTGGCTGATGGTCTGGCCATTGCCGATCGGCAAAGCCGTGTCTTCGTAGGCGCGGTGCGCGAGCGCTTCGTCCACAAATAAATGACGCGGCGTCTGGGCGATAACCTCCAGCACCTCTTCATTCTTAATGCCGGCTTCACGCAGGCGCTGCACCAGACGGTTGCGGGTGCGTTGCGAAGTCATTCCTATGCCGGTCAGCTGCTGCTCGTTCACTCAGAGATCCTGCTCAGTTCAGAAGCTCAGCCATCTGCTCAAGTGCAGTATGCTGGGTCATGTCCATCTGGATGGGGGTAATCGAAACCTTCCCCTGTTCAATCGCGTGAAAATCAGTTCCCGGACCCGCATCGGCAACGTCGCCGGCGGCGGAAATCCAGTAGCATTCTTTGCCCCGCGGATTGGTGGTCAGCACCGGATTATCGGAGCGCTGACGGTGGCCCAAACGGGTAATTTCAAAGCCGTTCAGCTCGTCGTAGACACGATCCGGCACGTTGATATTGATCACCGAGTTCGGCGGCAGACGAAGCTGCTCCAGCTTCGGCAGTAATTCGAGCAATACCCGCGCGGCCGTGGCAAAGTGTTGTTTGCCAGTCAGCGACACCGCAATCGGTGTCTTTGCCAGAAAACGCCCCTCCATTGCGGCGGCAACGGTGCCGGAATAGAGCACGTCGTCACCTAAGTTGGCGCCTGCATTGATACCGGCAATCACCCGCTCACAGCGGTTTGTGTAAAAGGCATTAACGCCCAGATGCACGCAGTCGGTCGGCGTGCCATTGACGCTGATAAAACCATTATCCAGATGCAGCGGATGCAGCGGCCGGTCGAGGGTCAACGAGTTGCTGGCACCGCTGCGGTCACGGTCGGGGGCAACCACCAGGACGTCTCGCCCGGCATCGGTCAGCGCCTGCGCCAGGGCGCGCAGCCCCGGAGCATGAACTCCATCATCATTCGACAGCATCAGCGTCATGCGCATTCACCTTCTCTGGTTCCTGTACCTGCATCAGTTCACGGATTACGGAGGTCGCATAATACCCGGCGGCCAGTGAAAAGGTGAGCACTAAATCGGTCGTTCCAGCGTCTTCCTGCCACTGCCAGCTGAGATTGGCAGGCAATGCGGCCAGAGCCCGGCGCTCCTGCTTCAGACCGGCGTGTTCCATACCATCGCACAGCTCTGGCTGCTCAGCCGCCACGCGGCTTTCCAGCGCTAAGGCATCATCTGTGCTGTTCAGGCGGCCCCGGCCCCATAACGGCCCGGTGCTTAAGCCACTGTCGTCGGCGACATCACCGGCCAGCGTTTGCCCCCAGAGTCCGGCACGGATACGTTCGGCCAGCACATTATTGAAAATCAGCGAACGGATGGCTGACAGATAAATGCTTTTCTTGCCCGGATTACGCACACGGATTTCACCGGCCAGCATGGCGCGGCCGGATTCAATATTGCCGCCACCATGACCAAAGCGCTGCTCACCAAAATAATTAGGCACGCCCAGTGTTTTGATCTGCTCCAGATTGCTTTCAATCAGCGCGCGCTCACCCTGCACCTGACGCAAACGGATGGTAAAGCGGTTACCGAGAAGATCGCCACGGCGCAGCTTTTTAGAATGGCGGCTCTGACTCAGTACCGTCATCTCGGCATCATTCAGAGCACTGAAATCCGGCGCTTCTACCCTTGGCAGATAAATACTGAACCACTGGCGGGTGATGGCGTTGCGGTCTTTCAGGCCGGCGTAGCCGACATCCATTTCCTTAACTCCCGCATGGGCTGCCAGACGTTTGGCAATCCAGGCGGTGTTGGCCCCGTTCTTCTCAATATGCAGCCAGACGTGCTCGCCTTCACCACAGGGCAGCGCCAGCGGAATTTCTTCCACGCAGAAATCGTCGTTCTGTTGTTTCAACAGGGCGCTGGCACCGGTGTGCGGATAAGCGTTGGGCCAGTCAGGCAGGAGTGTTGTTGTCAAAAGGGCTCTCGTTTTTCAGCGTTAAAATTCAAATCAGCGGGCGGCAGTGATCAGCAAAGCCACCGCGTGTACGGCAATACCTTCTTTACGCCCCACATACCCTAGCTTTTCGGTGGTGGTGGCTTTGACGTTCACATCATCCAGACGCACGTTCAGATCGGCGGCGATGCACTCGCGCATGGTCTGAATATGCGGTGCCATCTTCGGCGCCTGGGCAATGATGGTGATATCGACGTTACCCACCTGATAGCCTTTATCGCGGATCAGACCGACCACATGACGCAGCAGCACACGGCTGTCGGCTCCGGCCCAGGCATCATCGGTATCGGGAAAATGCTGGCCAATATCGCCCAGCGCCGCCGCACCCAGCAGTGCATCGGCCAGCGCATGCAAAGCCACGTCACCATCGGAATGGGCTTTCAGGCCGTGGCTGTGCGGAATCTGCACGCCGCCCAGAGTAATAAAATCGCCATCTTCAAAAGCATGTACATCGAAGCCATGACCAATGCGCATAACAACTCTCGTTCAGGAATGTGGAGATAAAGAGGTGGATAAAAACAGTTCCGCCAGCGCCAGATCTTCGCGCCGCGTCACTTTAATATTGTCGGAGCGGCCAGCCACCAGCAACGGCTGACAACCCTGCTGCTCCATCGCGGACGCTTCATCGGTGACCGTCAGACCCTGTTCCAGACAGGCGGTTAACGCCTGCTGCAGCTGACCATAACGGAATACCTGCGGCGTTAATGCATGCCACAGCTGCTCACGCTCAACGGTATGCTCAATCACGACTTTGCCGTCGCGCAGCACCCCACGCTTCATGGTGTCGCGGGTTGGCGCAGCCAGAATGGCGCCGGGGTCGGCCAGCTCGCTCAGCAGCTTGTCCAGATCGCCATGGCGCAGGCAGGGCCGGGCGATATCGTGCACCACCACCCAGTCCTGCTCTGTTGCAATGCCCTGCAGCGCAGCCAGCCCATTCAATACTGAGTCGCAGCGCTCACGGCCACCGGCAGCACGGATAATACGCTCGTCACTGGCGTATTCACTGTCTGGCCAGTAAGGATCATCGGCCGATAACACCAGCACCGCCTGCTCAAATGCGGGGTAACTGAGAATCGCATCCAGGGTGTAATCCAGCAGAAAGCGTCCCTGAATCGGCAGGTACTGCTTCGGCCGGTCGGCCTGCATACGGCTGCCAACACCGGCGGCGGGCAAAATAGGAAAGTAACGCGCAGTGGTCATTATTGTTTGCCGGCAGGAGGGTCTACAAAAAGGATAAAGGTTTCGCCATCGCGCACCAGACCGAGATCTTCGCGGGCTTTTTCTTCCAGCAGCGTCTGGCCGTGGCGCAGATCTTCAACTTCAGCCAACAGAGCGTCATTTTCACTTTGCTGCACTTCGTTATCCTCGCGCAGCAAAGCAATACGCTGCTGCAACTGGCGGCTGGCGACCACACCGCTGTCATCCAGCCAGATGCGGTATTGCAGCAGCAACAGCAGTACCGGCAGCACAAGCCAGATCAGCAGGCGAAAATGAGGCATAAGTTTGTCTGACATATCCGTTTCCCGGTCAGGGTAGCATCGCTCATGGTGTCGTCGTATGGCTCTTCATTAACAAAAAACGGGCAATTAAGCCCGTTTTTTGTATTCAGCCAGTATTACTGACCTTTAATCTCAGAGCGACCTTTGTACGGTGCTTTGGCACCCAGTTGCTCTTCGATACGCAGCAGACGGTTGTACTTGGACACACGGTCTGAACGGCACAGGGAACCGGTCTTGATCTGACCCGCCGCAGTACCTACCGCCAGATCGGCGATGGTGCTGTCTTCGGTTTCACCGGAGCGGTGAGAGATCACAGCGGTGTAGCCTGCGTCTTTCGCCATTTTGATGGCGTCCAGAGTTTCAGACAGAGAACCGATCTGGTTGAACTTGATCAGGATGGAGTTACCAATGCCCTTCTCAATACCTTCTGCCAGAATCTTAGTGTTGGTTACGAACAGATCGTCACCAACCAGCTGCACTTTGGCACCCAGTTTTTCAGTCTGGTATTTCCAGCCAGCCCAGTCAGATTCGTCCTGACCGTCTTCGATAGAAACGATCGGGTACTGATCGCACAGTTCAGCCAGGTAGTCAGAGAAACCTTCGGAGGTGAAGACTTTGCCTTCGCCTTTCAGATCGTACTTGCCGTCTTTGTAGAATTCAGAAGACGCACAATCCAGTGCCAGAGTCACGTTGTTGCCCAGCTCGTAGCCCGCAGCAGAAACGGCTTCTTTGATCGCAGCCAGTGCATCGGCGTTAGAGGCCAGGTTAGGTGCGAAACCACCTTCGTCACCCACGGCGGTGTTCAGGCCCTGAGAAGACAGTACTTTTTTCAGCGCGTGGAAGATTTCGGCACCGCAACGCAGCGCTTCAGCGAAAGACGGCGCGCCAACCGGCTGCACCATAAATTCCTGAATGTCGACGTTGTTATCGGCGTGCTCACCACCGTTGATGATGTTCATCATCGGTACCGGCATAGAGTAAACGCCCGGAGTACCGTTGATATCGGCAATGTGAACGTACAGTTCAACGCCTTTGGCCGCAGCAGCCGCTTTGGCAGCCGCCAGAGAAACCGCCAGAATGGCGTTGGCGCCCAGTACAGACTTGTTGTCAGTACCGTCCAGCTCCAGCATCTTGTTGTCCAGCGCACGCTGGTCCAGAGCATCCATACCAACCAGGGCAGGCTTGATGGTGTTGTTTACGTTGGCAACGGCTTTCAGTACGCCTTTGCCCAGGTAACGGCTTTTGTCGCCATCACGCAGTTCCAGTGCTTCGCGGGTACCGGTAGAAGCGCCGCTTGGTGCACAGGCTGTACCGAAAAAACCGCCTTCCAGGATAACGTCCGCTTCAATGGTCGGGTTACCGCGGGAGTCCAGCACTTCACGTGCTTTGATATCAACAATCTTTGCCATAGTTGGTTGTCTCCAGAAAACAGAGGCTTTCTATTTTTAAATTAATGGGAATCTTTGTAATCAAACGCCGCAGCGATAAAGGCCGAAAACAGGCCGTGTCCATCACGCGGAGTCGAGGTAAATTCTGGGTGGAACTGACAACCCACAAACCATGGGTGATCCGGTACTTCCACGACTTCGACCAGCTCGCCATCGACAGAACGTCCGGCAATGCGCAGACCGGCTTTTTCCAGTTCCGGCACCAGTGAAGAGTTCACTTCGTAACGGTGACGGTGGCGCTCAACAATCAGTTCTTTACCGTAGGCTTTGGCGGTGGTTGTTTCCGGAGTCAGCACACATTCCTGACCGCCCAGACGCATGGTGCCGCCGAGGTCAGAATCTTCGCTGCGGGTTTCAACATTACCGGAAGCGTCCTGCCATTCAGTGATCAGGCCAACCACCGGATGCTTGGTATCGTTGCTGAATTCGGTTGACTGCGCATCGTCCCAGCCGACCACGTTACGGGCGAATTCGATTACCGCCACCTGCATACCCAGACAGATACCCAGGTATGGGATTTTGTTTTCACGGGCGTACTGAACCGTGCGGATTTTGCCTTCAACGCCACGGTTACCGAAACCACCCGGCACCAGAATCGCATCAACGCCTGCCAGAACATCAACGCCTTTACGCTCAACGTCTTCGGCATCGATATAACGGATGTTTACTTTGGCCTTGTGGTGGATACCGGCGTGATCGATTGCTTCGATTAATGACTTATAGGCATCCAGCAGATCCATGTACTTACCGACCATGGCGATAGTGACGCTTTTCTCCGGATTCAGTTTGGCATCAGCCACAACATCCCACTCGGACAGGTCTGCTTCGCGACAGGTCAGATCGAATTTCTCAACAATCAGATCATCCAGACCGGCATCGTGCAGCATGCGTGGGATCTTGTAGATGGTATCGGCGTCTTCCAGCGGAATTACGGCACGCTCTTCAACGTTGGTGAACAGTGCAATCTTGCGCAGTGCAGAGGCGTCGATCTTATGGTCGGAGCGGCAGATCAGTACATCCGGCTGCAGACCAATGGTGCGCATTTCTTTAACAGAATGCTGAGTCGGCTTGGTTTTCGTCTCGCCCGCGGTAGCGATGTACGGAACCAGAGTCAGGTGCAGCGACAGAGCGCGCTTGGAGCCCAGCTCGACTTTCATCTGACGCACAGCTTCCAGGAATGGCTGGGATTCGATATCACCGACGGTGCCACCGATTTCCACCAGCGCCACATCAGAACCTTCGGCGCCTTCGAGTACACGGCGTTTGATTTCGTCAGTGATGTGCGGAATCACCTGCACGGTGCCGCCCAGATAATCACCGCGACGCTCTTTCGCCAGCACATCGGTGTATATACGACCGGTGGTGAAGTTGTTGCGGCGGGACATAGTGGTACGGATAAAACGTTCGTAGTGACCCAGATCGAGGTCAGTTTCCGCACCATCGTTGGTTACGAAGACTTCGCCATGCTGGAACGGGCTCATAGTGCCCGGATCGACGTTGATGTACGGGTCCAGCTTGAGCATGGTGACCTTAAGGCCACGGGCTTCCAAAATGGCAGCCAGAGATGCAGAAGCGATGCCTTTCCCCAATGAAGAAACAACACCACCTGTGACGAAGATAAATCGTGTCATAGAAGGTCCGCGAGACAGAAATGGATACAAAACGGAAGGCACAGAACCTTCGCTCAAGATGGGGGGGCAGAATACCAGAAGAGGCTATCCGGGTAAAATCAAAAGGCGCTTTCCAGCAGCCATTTTTCTCTGTTAGTCTGACAGCTTACAAAGAGTTACCGGAACTGACCGGAATTTATCATGACTACAACCCGCTACGCTTTCCGCAGCCAACAGATGCACAAACATCTGCACGCCGTCTCTGTATCCCTGAGCAAGGGTAAACAGTGGTGGCTATCTGCCTGCGCGGCCGTCGGGTTAACAGTCTGATTTTAAACTGATTTACCCACCGGCTGCGGATCTCCGTCGCCGGGAAGCCCCCTTATACAAGCCAGCCCCCCTCCGACCCAGACCGCAGCCTCTTTTAACATCAAGGAGAGAACCATGGCTGCCACCGAGCCCGCCACCCCCATACCGGCATCAACAACCGACACAGACACAACCCCAGCCCGCTTCGGCCTGATGCTGGCACTGTGCGCTGCATTTCTGTTTTCTACCAAGCCCATCATCATCAAATGGCTGTACGACCTGGGCATGACCGCACTGCCATTAATGTGGCTGCGTATGATGCTGGCGATGCCGGTCTATGTTGTTGTCGGCTGGCTGGCCTGGAAGCGTCTGCCGGTAAAACCGACTGCGCTGCAGCTGTTAAAAGCCGCCGGCACTGGCCTGCTCGGCTACTGGCTGGCGTCTTATCTGGATTTGCGCGGGCTCGAATATGTCAGCGCCCAGCTTGAGCGACTGATGCTGTACGCCTATCCGACGCTGGTGATTATTCTCGGCGCGTTGTTTTTTGGTCAGACGTTTCAGCGCCATCATATTGTTGCGCTGATTCTGACCTACGTTGGCCTGATACTGGTATACGGACAGGATCTGCAGTTTGCCGCCGACAATATCGCCACCACCAAAGGTACATTGCTGATACTCGCCAGCGCCCTGTCGTTCTCGCTGTATATTCTGTTCAGCAAAAACGCCATCGGCAATATGGGCAGCCTGCTGTTTACCAGTATTGCGATGGGATCGGCAGCGCTGGCCACCATGCTGCATTACGGCATCAGTTATGGCATCAGCCTGCCGGAAATGGACAGCACCCGCTGGTTGGGCACCATTGTGCTGGCCATATTCGCCACCGTTTTACCTTCGTTTTTAGTCAGCGAAGCGATTAAACGCATCGGCCCGGCGAAAACCAGCGTCAGCGGCACGATAGGCCCGGTGGCCACCACGCTGATGGCGATTATTTTTCTTGGCGAACCCTTTGGCTGGCTGACCGCCGCCGGTATGGCGCTGGTGATGTTTGGTGTCAGCCGGCTGCAGCGTTAACAGGCATGCCGTATAAATAACAACAGGAAGCGTTATTTATACGGCCACTGGCATTACACGACAAAAACCAGCTTAATTTGCGACCCAATGGACAAATTACAAAAAATTCCTTGTTGGTTAGTAAATTCTTTGCAAAATAGCCCGCTCTTAATCTTTACCAAGGACTGACATGAGAACGGACGCCCTTCTTTCTGTAATTTCCCTTTCTGTTTTATTAACCGCCTGCGGCGGCAGCAGCGGTGGTGGCGGCACAAGCAACGCTGCTCCATCCATTGCAGCAGCAACATTAACTACAAATGAAGATACAAGTAGGTCATTAGCGCTTAATGCAAGTGACAAAGATGGTGACTCTTTAAGTTATTCTGTTTCCATTGCACCACTTCACGGGGTTGCGACTGTCGATGTCGATGGTTCTGCCAGCTATACACCGGAAGCCAATTACCATGGTACTGACAGCTTTACAGTGAGCGTCAGTGATGGAAAAGCCCAGGCCAGTGCCAAGATAAATGTCACTGTTTCTTCCGTGAATGACAGTCCGGTATTCACCAGTGGCCAAACGCAAAACCTCGGCACAAATGAAGATCAACCGTTGTCTGCGCAAATCGCTGCAATCGATGTCGATGGTGACGAACTGACGTTCAGCCTTATCACTGCACCTCAGCACGGTGCTGCGGTTATAACCACCACAGGCAACCTGACCTATACACCAACAGCGGATTTTAATGGCAACGATACCCTGACCGTTCAGGTCAGCGATGGCCTGATCAATACGACAGCTACTATTAACGTCAATATCATTGCGGTTAATGATGCTGGGCCAGTTTTCACAAATGGCCAAACACAAAACCTCAGTACAACCGAAGATCAACCGTTGTCTGCGCAAATCGCTGCAACCGATGTCGATGGTGACGAGCTGACGTTCAGCCTTATCACAACACCTCAGCACGGTGCTGCGGCTATAACCACCACAGGCAGCCTGACCTATACACCAACAGCGGATTTTAATGGCAACGATACCCTGACCGTTCAGGTCAGCGATGGCCTGGTTAATACAACAGCCACTATTAACGTCAATATCATTGCGGTTAATGACGCTGGCCCAGTATTCACAAATGGCCAAACACAAAACCTCAGTACAACCGAAGATCAACCGTTGTCTGCGCAAATCGCTGCAACCGATGTCGATGGTGACGAGCTGACGTTCAGCCTTATCACAACACCTCAGCACGGTGCCGCAGTTATAACCACCGCAGGCAACCTGACCTATACACCAACAGCGGATTTTAATGGCGACGATACCCTGACCATTCAGGTCAGTGATGGC
>NZ_JABVCB010000013.1:187119-250940 GCF_020320405.1 Thalassolituus sp. ST750PaO-4 | reverse complement strand
TATAACCACCGCAGGCAACCTGACCTATACACCAACAGCGGATTTTAATGGCAACGATACCCTGACCATTCAGGTCAGCGATGGCCTGGTTAATACGACGGCTACTATTAACGTTGATATTATTGCGATTAATGACGCTGGCCCAGTATTCACAAATGGCCAAACACAAAACCTCAGTACAACCGAAGATCAACCGTTGTCTGCGCAAATCGCTGCAACCGATGTCGATGGTGACGAGCTGTCGTTCAGCCTTATCACAACACCTCAGCACGGTGCCGCGGTTATAACCACCACGGGTAGCCTGACCTATACACCAACAGCGGATTTTAATGGCGACGATACCCTGACCATTCAGATCAGTGATGGACTGATCAATACGACGGCTACTATTAATGTCGATATTATTGCAGTTAATGACACCCCAGCATTCAGCAGTGGCCAAACGCAAAACCTCAGCACAAACGAAGATCAACCGTTGTCTGCGCAAATCGCTGCAACCGATGTCGATGGTGACGAGCTGTCGTTCAGTCTTATCACTGCTCCTCAGCACGGTGCCGCAGTTATAACCACCGCAGGCAACCTGACCTATACACCAACAGCGGATTTTAATGGCGACGATACCCTGACCGTTCAGGTCAGTGATGGCCTGATCAATACGACGGCTATTATTAACGTCGATATTATTGCGGTTAATGACACCCCAGCATTCAGCAGTGGCCAAACGCAAAACCTCAGCACAACCGAAGATCAACCGTTGTCTGCGCAAATCGCTGCAACCGATGTCGATGGTGACGAGCTGACGTTCAGCCTTATCACAACACCTCAGCACGGTGCCGCAGTTATAACCACCGCAGGCAACCTGACCTATACACCAACAGCGGATTTTAATTGCAACGATACCCTGACCATTCAGGTCAGCGATGGTACGGTAAACACCACAGCGAATATTAATTTTACAATTAATGCTGTAAACGATGTGCCTACTATCCCAGCGGCGAGTTTTACCAGCTATGACGCCCAGACGCTGAATGGAACCATTAACGCTTCCGATATTGATGGCGATAACCTGACCTTTTCTCAGGTATCTGGCCAAACACTGCCTGGAACCGTCACTTTTAACCTGAATAATGACGGTACCTTCAGTTACCAGAACCTCACGACCAGTAGCACACAGGTAGATATTCAGGTCGAAGTAAGCGACGGTACCCTGAGTGCACAAACCACTCTGAGTTTTGCTACCCAAACCGACCCTCTGCTCACTCAGCAATGGCACCTGAAAAACACCGGGCAAAATGCATTTTCTGCCAGTAGCGGAACGACAGGTCACGATATTAATATCGGTACTTTGCATATCGATGGCGCGACAGGTAACGGCGTTAAAGTTGCCGTTGTGGATTCCGGCCTGGAAATTGGCCACGAAGATCTGAGCGCTAATGTTCTGCCCGGCCGTTCTTACGATTACGTTAATGGCGATACCGATCCGACCCCCACCGATAATGGTGGCGACCACGGTACCTCTGTAGCCGGTTTAATTGCCGCTAAAGGCTTCAATGATATCGGTGGACGTGGTGTTGCTCCCAACGCCAGCCTGCTGGGCTTTAACTGGCTGGAAACGCAATTATTCAGCGAGTGGCAAAAGAATCATGGTGGCGATCAGACCAGCGATGTACAGATTATCAACCAGAGCTATGGTGCTAACATTGCCGGACCTCAGACATTCTTTGATGCCTGGAATAACGCAGCCGAATCTCATCTGAAAACCGTTCAAAGCACAAATAATGCAGGCAAAGGGATTGTTATGCTGAAGTCGGCAGGCAATTCTTTTACCGATATCAGTACTGATATGACCATTTCAGGCATAGCAATTGATGCCATTGCGTCTGAGTATGTTTTCAATAATACGAAACCTCGCCTGAGCGCCAATATCGCAGGGGCCGAGCCTGAGTCTTCCAGCTTTTATCAGACCGTGATCTCCGCAGTTAATGCTAACGCTGCCGATCCTCTGTCATCTTATTCAAGTGTTGGCGCCTCAGTCTGGGTTTCTTCACCCGGCGGTGAATACGGCAGCAGCTCTCCGGCAATGATCACCACCGACCTGACAGGCTGTAACCGTGGTTATGCAAAAACCGGCGAGAACGGTTTTAACGGCAATACCAGCCAGAATGATAACTGTAATTACACCTCCACCTTCAACGGCACATCATCAGCAGCACCCGTTGCCTCCGGTGTAGCAGCATTGATTATGGAAGCGAACGACAGCCTGAGCTGGCGTGATGTCCGTCATATTATGGCGAAAACAGCGAAGAAAATTGACGAGGGGTTCACCCCGATTGAAATCACCAACGGTGCTGACACCTTTATTGCCGAACCAGGCTGGCTGACTAACGCTGCTGGCTACCACTTCCATAACTGGTATGGCTTCGGCATGGTCGATGCAACAGCAGCCGTTGCTCTGGCCAAAGATCCAGCTTACGTTGCACTGCCTGCCGTCAGCGAAACGGCCTTTATCGCTCCGGCCGATACCAGCGCTGTTACTATCCCTGAGGGCAATACCGGTGCCAGTAAGACCATCAGTATCGGCGATGATCTTACCGTTGAAGCCGTGCAGATTAAAATCAGCGTGACCCATGGCCGTGACGCTGACCTGGCGATTGAGTTGACCTCTCCGGCCGGCACTAAGTCCATGGTTCTGCAACCGCGAAGCCTGCTGGTGATGGATCAGGATGACAGCACAGCAGCAGACTTTAACGATACCGTACTGCTGTCCAATGCTTTCTACGGTGAAAGCTCGCAGGGCACCTGGACAATCAAAGTTACCGACACCAATAACGGTACTTTCAGATTCTATGTTCACCGGACCAACGAAAACGACTGGGTGTATTACAATTCACCGAATAACAGCACCACCGGTACCCTGAACAGCGTATCCCTGCGTATTTACGGACACTGATTTAAGGAATATATGATGATGAACATAATTAAAAACGCAGTATTCGCCACACTGGTATTTACCTGCACCGCACAGGCGGAAGTAAAAACCCAGTTTCTGGCCATGAGCAAAACCCCTGCGCCGCTGACAGAAAAAACCAGCACGGCCCAGACTCAGGACAACAGCAATCTGCAGGCTGACACCAGCATTGTGGTTGAAAGTGCCGGTAAACGCTTTTCTCCACTGGTTTCTTCTGTGGGCACAATGAGCAGCGGGCAGAAAACCGGCTTATACAAAGGCCAGTTAATGCAGGCAGAAAACAAGCGCACTACCGGAAAAATTACCGGCGCTATTATGGTTAAAACCTCCGCTGAAACCCTGAATATTCAGGGCGCCAGCGAAACCCGTTTTGGCAGCGAATTCATTCTGCTCAGCTTTGATGACTCAACCGAGCTGCTGACGGCTCTTGAGCAGCTGAAAAAGCGCAGCGATGTTGAATCAGCCGAACTGGAAGTCAACACCAAACGTTACGTTCCGAAATAATACAGCCGGTCAGTTTCTGATTGAGATTGTATTTATTTCTTAACGCCCGGTGAGCTTCATCGGGCGTTTTGTATTTAAAGGGCAGGCTAAACTGGTGGATTATCACAGCGCTTACGCAACCCTCTGCGCCCGGGTTCCATATAATGCCTTTCACACCTTTTTAAGATCAGAATTGCAACGTATTGCAATAAAGCACAACAGCTGCGACAGAAATATTCTTAACGATTCTGATAATATGACAGTCGCAGATTCGGATTTGACGACAGTCGACAATAGCGGTAAGACGATCCTCCGATCAGGAGAACACAATGAACAAAAATGAAACGCTCCAGCAACTGCGCCAGGCGCGTACCGGCCACCTCCGCTGGCAGGCTCATGCACAATCAATTCTGTCTGCGCCCAACCATCTCGATAATATCAGCGAGAAAGCCCCCATGAATCACACTGATTGCCAGTTCGGGCAATGGTACTTCGGGCAGATGCAGGCGCTGAGACACATTCCGGGCTATCAACAGATTGATCCTTTGCATGAACGGCTGCATCAGCTTTACCGGGAAATTTTCGACATTATGCTGGAGAAAAAGTCGGGTACGTTCAGCTGGCTCTTTGGCAGTGATGCCCGCCATCGCCAGCGCTGCATCGATAAGGCACGCCCGGTCATGGATCAGCTGAGCGCCACCTCAAAAGAATTGCTCGCCGCAATTGATGAGCTGCAGAAAACCATCGAGCAAATGCCGGAGCCGGCATAAATCAGCGCGGGTAACAAAGATTCTCCATTGCGCCAAAAGCTGTTGTTACCCGCACACAATATGAAATATCACGCTTAATTTTAACCGAAGCCGGCAGTTGAGCTGGCTTAACCTTAATGTTTAAGCGGCAGCAAAATCTTTTTCGCCTCCGCTACAACCGCCGTGCGCAGATTTTTTAACAGCGAACTTTCGGTCTGCCAGTAATGCCAGTACAAAGGCACATCCAGATGATAGCCCGGCACCACATCACGTAATTCGCCCGACTTAATATGCTCCGCCACCTGTACCTGCGGAATCATACCGTAGCCTATTCCGGCCAGCGCCATGCGCACGAAACCACCGGATGATGGACATTGATGCGTGCGCTGTGGTTCAGCATGCTCGGGCGAAACGCTTTGTAAGAAACGATGCTGCAAACGGTCGTCACCGCTGAAAATCAGACAGGGCAGCTGTGCAATCGCTTTCTGGCTGCGCTTCAGCTGATGGCGGCGGATAAACTCAGGACTCGCCAGTGCACGATAACGCATCACCCCCAGGGGTTGACTCAGGCCGCCATTCACCGGGGCCGCCGTGGCACAAATGCAGGCCATCACCTCGCCGTTACGCATACGTTTAAGACCGACATCCTGATCCTCAACAACAAAATCAAAATCCATCTGCACATAATCATCGCAGCGCAATAATGCTGGTGCCAGCCAGGTATCCAGCGTATCGGCATTCACCGCAAGTCGGATTTTTACCGATTCTGCGCTTTCCTGCGGCAGCAACAATCCCTGCTCCAGCTGCTGCACCTGCTGCAGATGATTGGTCAGGCGCTGGCCAAGATCGGTCAGCCTTGGTGGCGAGGTGCGCAACAATACCGGCTGCCCCAGACGAAATTCCAGCTGGCGGATACGCTGGCTCACCGCCGACTGGCTGACGTTCAACCGCTGTGCTGCGCGCTCAAAACCACGGCATTCAAGTACGGCCACCAAAGCTTCCAGAGCACGATAATCCATCATAAGAACACCTTATATCTCATAAGATTTATTACTTTGAATGATAATAAGCAAAAGCTTATTGTGCGCGCCATCACTTTATAAAAGCTTTCGGGAAACCATCGTGGAAAACCTGCCCATCTACCTGACTTCAATGCTTACCGGTTTTGCCGTGACCATGGGCTTAATTGTTGCCATCGGCGCTCAGAATGCCTGGGTACTGAATAAATGCCTGCGCAATGAAAACCCGCGCGCGGTCGCAGCTGTCTGTATCAGTCTGGATACGTTACTGATTTTTACCGGTGTATTTTTTATGCATTACGTGCAGGATCTGATACCGGCACTGGTACCATTATTTACCTGGTTTGCCGTCGGCCTTTTGCTGTGGCTGGCCCTGCAGGCTTTTATCCGGGCATGGGGAAATCAGGGCGGAGCCTTAGTCGCCGCCGGAGCAGCAAGCACAGAAAGTGCCTGGCGCAGCGCCGGTCAGGCGATGCTGATTTCGCTGATTAATCCGCATGTATATCTGGATACTGTCGTATTAATCGGCAGCGTAGGCGCACGTCAGGAATTACCTCTGCTGTTTGCACTCGGCGCATCCTTCGCCTCCTTCCTGTGGTTTTCTACGCTGGTGCTGGGAGCAAAAAAACTGCGGACTCATCTGAGCTCGCCGCAACAGTGGCGGATATTCGACAGCGTGATTGGTATTGTGATGTTACTGGTTGCGGGATCACTGATCAGCCACCAGTTTGCCTAACAGACGGAACAGCACAATACACCGCAGTTTAAGCATCTGCACAAAGAAAAGCACCGCATCGGGAAATAACCGCTGCGGCGCTTTTTTATCTGACCTCTGATCCTTTGCACTTTTCGCTGCAGACCTCGCCGTTACCCCACCCGGCCTGCCGACGGTTTAAGAGCAGCAGGTAAAGTCACCTTACCGTTAAACACCAGTACCGCAAACAACACCAGCACCAACCCCCCAACCTGTAACGCATTAGGCATAACGCCCAGCATCAGACTGACCAGCAAGGTAAAAACCGGCACAAGGTTAAAGGCAATGGCTGATTTATCCGGCCCTAACTGCTGTACGCCTTTCAGCCAGAACACATAGGCCAGCACCGAACCGCAAAGCCCCATGTAGAACAAAATGCCGTGTGATTTCAGCGTCAGCTGCGGAATCGTCAGCTGCGGCTGTTCAACCACCAGCGCCAGTAAAATCAACGCCACGGCACCAGTACTGACCGTCCAGCGGGCAAATTGCAGCGGTGGAATATGCGGTGCGTATTTTTTCGAGCCCACGCTGTACAGACTCCAGACCAGACAGGCCAGCAACATCCATAAATCACCACTGGCAACATTCAGCT
The DNA here is from genome assembly GCF_020320405.1 of Thalassolituus sp. ST750PaO-4. Taxonomy (NCBI): domain Bacteria; kingdom Pseudomonadati; phylum Pseudomonadota; class Gammaproteobacteria; order Oceanospirillales; family Oceanospirillaceae; genus Thalassolituus; species Thalassolituus sp. ST750PaO-4. The sequence goes on along the minus strand of NZ_JABVCB010000013.1, from coordinate 244,375 downwards.
GGCTGAAATCACCACCGGTAATAACCAGACTGACGCCGATAAAAGCCAATATCATTCCGGCTATCTGCACCGCTTTCATGCGGGCATTCAGCAGCACCACAGATAACAGCACAGACACCAGCGGCGACAACGCCATAATCAGCGCGGCGTTAAGCGGTGTTGTGCTGTGCAGGGCGATAAAAAACGCATAGTTAAAACCGAACACACCAAGAATACCGAGCGGCGCAAGTACCAGCGTATCACGCCACTGTAACTGCGATTCTGCCTTCCCCGACCACCAGCGAAACAACCAGAAAATAACCAGTGCAATAAAGAAGCGTTCGGCGGCGGCCGTCAGGGGCGGCACAACGCCGGCTATTTCATGAGCAGCATTAAAATTACTGCCCCAGAACAGGGTGCTGAAAACAATCAGTAACCAGATGCTGGCATTTGAATTCACAACAAGACTCCGGATAAAAACTGCGACCCGGTATGGATCGCCGATACAGGGGTTAGCCTATTGATTTCATATATGTTAATAAATAGCGACATCTGGCAACTTAAATTCCATAAATGAAATCAAGATTCTCTCTGGATGATCTCTGGTTATTTCAGCAGGTGGTACAGCATGGCGGTATCGCTGCTGCTGCCACGGCCACCGGCATTCCACAGGCAACCCTGAGCCGTCGCCTGAAAGGGTTAGAGCAAACACTGGGAGGCCGGTTACTGGAACGCAGTGCGCATTATTTTTCGCTGACCGAGCTGGGCGAACACTATTACCAGCGTTGCACACCACTGCTGGCCGAGCTGCGCGAGATCCGTAATCAGCTGGACGATCAGCACACCCGTCTGTGTGGGCGCCTGCGTATCACCGCGCCGGTCAGCATGACGCAAAGCTGGCTTGGCCAGTGCTTCTTTGCCTTTATGCAGCAGTATCCGGGGATTCAGCTCGATCTGGTTCTGTCCAATCAATATGAAAACCTGATCGAACAACATATTGATGCAGCTTTCAGGGTCGGAGAGCCACGCGACAGCAGCTGGATTGCCCGACCGGTATGGTCTACCCGTATGACGCTCTGCGCATCCGCACAGTACCTGGCAAACGCGGAACCGGTCAGCCATCCGCAACAACTGCATCAGCATCCGCTGTTGGCTGCCTACCCGATCAATGAATGGTTGCTGCAGAACAAACGCAACCAGGAGTATTTTCGTCTGGCACCGCAATCACGCCTGCGCGTTAACGATATTGATGTTGCCGCCAACGCCGCCAAAGCCGGACTCGGCATCGCCCTGATTCCAACCTACTATCTGGCCAGCAACACATCGGCCGAAGGTTTACAGGCGGTATTACCCGATTGGCAGGGGCAGCAACGACCGGTCTACCTCTATTACCGCGACCGCGATGTAATGCCGGCACGGCTTAAGGCGTTTACTCAGTTTGTGCTGGAGTGGGTAAGTCACCAGCCGATGCCCTGACAGGTACCGGTTGGCAAACAGATAAATGCTGATACAAACGGCATTTAATGAGGGCCTGTTTATTGGGAATTAACAGGTCCGGGGAAGGAACGGATCAGAAGCCTTCCAGATCGCTCACCAGAACACTGGCAATCACTTCCAGATCGCGCGGCTCATCTTCATGATCCCACTTACCGACACCAACTTCAGCATTTACCAGGGCATCGGTAAAGCCGCCAAATTTCGTTGTAGCCTTGGCAAAAGAGCGGGAACCCAGACGTTTGGAGCCATGATCGACATAGATACTGCCGCTGAATTCCGGTTTAGCAATTGCGTCGCCGTAGCTGAACTTACGGAAGTAGTTCAGTTTAACCGTTGTGCTCAGACCATCTGCCGCATTTTCGATGTAAGTAATCGCGTTATTTTCCTGCAGCAGACGAATCATGTCGGCACGTACGGTTTCGGCAATTTCAGTTTCTGTCAGATAGCCCTTTGGTTGCTTGGCCGAATCCAGTCGTACCTCAACCTTAACCGCTGAAATCACCAGCGGTTTATTACGATATTCCTCAGAGCCTGCACTGTACTGGAAGGTCGAAGCGCAACCGGCAAGAAACAAGGCAGCAACCGCCAGAAAAGCCGCTTTAATATTCATAAACAAACAAGTCCTTTTTAAGGTGTATGGGAGCGCGGATAATACGGTTTTTTTAATCATCATTCGCGCAGTTTTTACCGAAAAGCGGGCTGCGTCACAATCCATTTACGTCCCGCAGGATACAGATCAAGATAACGTCAATTCAAAGCCTGCATAGCCTCAAAGGCTAAGGAAACCTGAAAGTCATCTTCAACATCGACTCAACGTCAACGTGTTCTGCTTGCCTAATATTCACTCGACCGCCTCAAAAATCAGAACACCGTCTTAATAAGAAGCACTATCGATACCGATTGCAACTGTCGTTTCCATTTCAGGCGAGATTCATTACCGAGTGGGATATTTTAGAATAAATGCCTTACTTACTATTTTAAAGAGGATGCTATATTTGTCATTACATTTCCCACAATGGGTGTTCCACTGGTTTTCCTTACTTACCAAAATCAGAACAGCATACGAACAATCGTCTCCCACAGCGTCAAGTTAAGAAAAAGAAGAATCTATACTCTCACTCTCGATTTTCTTATAAATTAATATTGCATAATGCAGATTTCGGAACACACTCTTTTAAACCAGCTTTAAAATGATCAATAAATCCAGCACATGCAGATGAAGTTACACCTGAAACAACATCATCTAAACCATTAATAACTTCAGAACAACAAATATTGCCATTATTATTGACAGCATGCATAGAATGAGCCTTCTGTATAACTCCCCCCAAAAAAACCGATTAAATAAAATAATCTTAATTAACACCCCAAGAACAAGATAACACCCTTCGTAAGGATGGTAAATATCTCCTAATATCAACTTTATTTCATTAACCAAAATAACGATCGAGCTCAGTAATTAGCGAAAATCGTCATCCTTAAATTCATATTATTAGTCATCATGATCACCTCGATACTTGAGAATAGTCCCTACCATTATTAAAAGCATACAACGGCAACTGACAGCCACTATTTACAATCAAAATAATTCAACCTTAGCATTTTCTCAGCCCGCTAAATAATATCAAGGAAATGCGACAAGGCGGTACTTGGACGATTATCAAATTAGTATTCATTTCCTGACATTAGCAGCCCTCTTAAAATGGGATTATTATTAACCCCTACACCCCATTGCACAATTATTAAGACGGGAAACCTTCACCTTTCAACCATGAGCGTCAGATCATGCCTGAACTAATTAAATTCAGGAACATCATCTCCAACCACAGCCCTAAGCCATACAGGCTTATCAGAAACTTGTTCCAAAACAGAATCAGGAATCCGTTTATACATATCATAGTGAGGCACATCAACCCTCCCTATAAAAACCCTCCCTATAAAAACCCTCTTATATTGACCCCAATCCTCATAAAAGTACCTCGAAGACTCAACAACATCCTCAAAACCAGAAAAAAAATTAGCATATATTGAATATAGTATTTCATCACCTCGCCCTTCAGCCTTAAGCTCAGACACATATGAAGAATTTAAAACCTCTGACAGCTTAGTTCTTTCAAATACATTTTTTACCAAACCCATTGCTTCACACGCACATTCAAGATCATCTAATTTCAAGTACTTTCTATATAACCTATCCCCTATTTTAGAGCGAACAGGCTCATCAAAATCCAACTCTTCTACACATTCAAAAAATGATTGGACATATTCAGCAGAACCTAGTTTAACCAGCAAACTTCCACCCAAATAACCTATTGTATTCACCATATATCCTTATAACAACCCAACAACTTCAATGTTATATCCCGCTAGACTTTTGCACAATTCTCTTTAAAACATTGTTTTCTGATCAGCAGAAAATTACCAACATCTAAAAGACACCCGGACTAAACCGCATACAATAATGCTTTGTTAATAAAAACACTACTCTCCTAAAAACCAGATACGACCTGAATTTTCTTATTTCTGACATTCATAAAAACACTAAAACCCTCTGATTTAGTTAATCGGGTAGCTTTAAATAGTTCATTATTTTAATTGATTGCCAGGCGGTAGCCGTTTCATCTTATTAATCCCCAAGACGGGTGTCCTATTAGTTTTTCCATTAGTTTAAAATCAGGAAAGCCTGGTATCTGGACAGTGTGGACGGGACACCTATTAGTTCCTATCTATTCGTCTTCCCATTCATATAATAGATTACAAAAATTATCAAAGTTGTCTGACACCTCAAAAGTTCTCATTTTATTTGTGTCATCATAATCGTCGTGCCGCATAAAGATAACCTTCGGCTGCCCCTGCTTCTCACTCCCCTTATAATCGAAGCAGATATAATCGCCACCTCCATTCCGCCCAAAGGTAATTAAATTATCATATCCGTAAACATCATAATTCTGATTATTAATTATATCCTCACTTTCAATCACCAACCCTTCAGCAGAGCCAAATCCCAAAAACCAAATACTAGTTGTATCTATAACACCCTGCTCTGGCGAAAAAAAGTTAAAATACTCATTGTCGAGGTAAGCTGCATTATGTTCACATATAAATTTCTTATATTGCTCCGGAAATACTACACCAAATTGCCTTTCAAAACGCTCAACCAACCGAACATCAACCTTACCTGAATCTTGAAAAACCTTAATATTATTTATACTCATATCTAACGTCCTTTCACTCAAGCTGGCTTCACCAATATGTTTAGCCGCATAATGTATATCTTTTGGTAGTAGCTGCATATTTATAGGAGCACCCTGAGCATTAATAGGACACCCACCCTAACACATTCTTCTGATTGCTCAATATTTGAGCATCAACTGTCTTGTAATTTCACCTTTCGGACGGAGTTCCGTCATACCCAAACCCCGCAAGCAACAAATCGCAGTAGAAGCCACACCTTACTATCACTGCGCTTCCCGCTGCGTACGTCGCGCCTTTATTTATGGCCATAATCAGGTTAGCGATTAAAGAGAAACAGAACAGCAATTCACTTACGAAGTTTAAACAACATAGCGTACGGATGATCGGCCTCCACCATATCAGGCTCAGAAAAAATAATACGTACTTTTTAGTCTCAATTTTCTTATGAATAAATATTCCATCATCTACACGATAGGATGCAGACTCCAGAACATGTTCATTTAAATTTCTTTTAAAATAATCAATCAAACCTGTATAAGTTGATGAAACAACACCCGGAAAAATGCTATCCAAATCACCAATAAATCCAGGATAGCAATCACTACAGTCCTGATGGATAGCACGCATAGCAGCACTATCAGAAGATGTCCACAAATACGAACGAATAAAGTAATCACCATCAGAGGTTGCGCCACCAAGAACAAGATAACACTTATTACAATAATGATAGATATTTCTTGATATAAATTTATCGTTATCAACAACTGAAACAACGCTACTCAATAAGCCTCGAAACTTTATATCACTCAATTCCATACAGTTAGTCATCGTGGCCACCTCGAAATTTCAGATCAAATCCTACCATTATTAAAAGTACTGACAGCCCCCCCCTAGAACCAACCGCCCCCACCTTAGCGCCTGCCTGGGCAAGACCAATTTCTGTCCGCTTTATAAAGGTCAATCAGCGCAATACTCAATATTATCTATGAAGGAATGGGCAACAGCAAAGTCCGTCGGAAAGCCAACAGTCTCAGGTACACCTTACTTTCGCTTGCGGCCACACGGTTCCCTGTATTCGCTGAGACGCCCAGGTAACGGCTGGAACTCCGGCCAGCAAAGAGCAACACGGGCCTCTCTCGGCGCCCAAAAGAGCCTTCTCGCCTATAGCAATAGGCCAACCCCCGTTCATCGGTTAGAATAGCGTTCTGTTTACCCCCGTTTCCCAACCTCTGCCGGAGTCACCGGCCAGGAAGTCTTATGATCCGTATTACCGAACTTGCCCTGCCCCTCGATCACCCGCAGGAAGCGCTGCGCGCGGCCATTCTTGAGCGTCTGAACATTCAGGATGCCGACCTGCTGAACTTCACGGTGTTTAAACGCAGCTACGATGCGCGGAAGAAAAACACCGAGATCAAATTTGTTTACATCATTGATCTGGAAGCACGCAACGAAGACCAGCTGCTGGCGCGCTTTGAAAAAGACGTGCATATCCGCCCGGCGCCGGATACCAACTACTACCCCGTCGGCCATGCCCCGGAAGGTCTGAGCGAGCGCCCGGTAATTATTGGTTTCGGTCCCTGTGGTCTGTTTGCCGCGTTAACACTGGCGCAGATGGGCTTTAAGCCGATCGTGCTGGAACGCGGTAAAGAAGTACGTCAGCGCACCAAAGACACCTGGGCACTGTGGCGTAAGAAAACACTGACGCCGGAATCCAACGTGCAGTTTGGTGAAGGCGGTGCCGGTCTGTTTTCCGACGGCAAACTCTACAGCCAGATCAAAGATCCGAAATTTTACGGCCGCAAAGTCATGCACGAGTTTGTCCGTGCCGGTGCGCCGGAAGAAATCATGTACGTCAGCAAGCCGCATATCGGTACCTTCCGTTTAACCGGGGTGGTATCGACCATGCGCGAAGAAATTAAAAAGCTCGGTGGCGAAGTGCGCTTTGAAAGCAAGGTCACAGAGATTCTGCGCAATGAAGATGGCCAGACCGAAGGCGTTGTACTGGCCGATGGCGAAGTAATTCACAGCCATCATGTTGTGCTGGCGCTGGGTCACAGCTCGCGCGATACCTTCCGTATGCTGCATAAAAAAGGCGTCTACGTCGAAGCCAAACCTTTTGCTGTAGGCTTCCGTATTGAGCATCCGCAATCGTTAATCGACCATGCCCGCTTAGGTAAATACGCCGGTCACCCGGAGCTGGGTGCCGCCGATTATAAGCTGGTCTATCACGCGAAAAATGGCCGTGCGGTGTATTCGTTCTGCATGTGCCCCGGCGGTACCGTGGTTGCTGCCACGTCCGAGCCAGGCCGTGTGGTTACCAATGGTATGAGCCAGTATTCCCGTAACGAGCGCAATGCTAACTCCGGTATTGTGGTCGGTATTAATCCGGAGCAGGATTTCCCCGGCGGTCCGTTAGCCGGGGTTGAACTGCAGGAAAAACTCGAAGAAAAAGCCTACGAACTTGGTGGCAGCGATTATTGCGCACCGGGCCAGCTGGTTGGTGATTTTATTCGCGGAAAAGATTCCAGCGAATTCGGTGAAGTTGAGCCGTCATACAAACCCGGCGTTAAACTCGGCAGCCTGTATCCGTCACTGCCTTCCTATGTGATTGAAGCCATCCGCGAAGCTCTGCCGGAATTCGGCAAACAGATCCGTGGCTTTGACCGCGACGATGCGATTTTAACCGGTATCGAAACCCGCACCTCATCGCCGGTCCGTATCGCCCGCGACCGCGATTCCCTGCAGAGTGTGAATACCAGAGGCTTGTATCCGGCCGGCGAAGGTGCAGGTTACGCCGGTGGTATTTTATCCGCCGGTGTCGATGGTATTAAAGTCGCCGAAGCCGTAGCACTGGATATGATCGCCCAGGCCGGAAAACAGGGCTGAAGCCATGAAAGTTGATGACGTTAAAAAACTGCAGCACAGAAAATACCGTGAAGAACTGCACCACTTTTTAGTGGAAGGTGAGCACCTGATTCTGGAGCTGCAGAAAGCAGCGGCGACCCAGCCACACCTGGCACAGTCGCAGCTGTTTATTACCGAGCAATATCAGGACTGGGTGGCGGAGCATATCAGCCTGAATCTGCGCACCACGGTCGTTGGTCATAAAGCCATGAGCCAGATGTCCGATACCAAAAGTCCGCAGGGCATTATTGCCGCCGTGCCTTTTGCTCCGGTTCAGGCAAGCAATCTGCAGCCGGTCAAAAACGAACGCGCTGTTTATTTATATGAAATTCAGGACCCGGGCAATTTAGGGACGATTTTGCGCACCCTCGCCTGGTTTGGTGGTTTCCGTTGTCTCCTCAGCGCCAACAGTGTTGACCCCTACAATCCTAAAGTTGTGCGCTCCAGTATGGGGGCTATTTTCCACGTCGCGCTGGAGCAGTATGTGGCGCTCGAAGTAGTGGCCGAACGCTATACCCGCATTGCCTGTCTCGATATGCAGGGCAAGGCGTTAAGCGACAGCAGCTTTAAAGAGTTTGATTGCTATGTATTCGGCAACGAAGCCCGCGGCGTGCCGCGTGAACAGCTAGAAGCCATGCAGGCTCAGCCGTTTACCATTAACGGCAGTGGCGCTATTGAATCGCTGAATTTAGCCTCAGCAGTGAATATGTGCGTGTATGAACTGGTGCGCTGAAGCGGTTTAATCATTTATTCTGGCCAGAGAATGTCTGGCCAGAATCAAACCCGCTCACGCGGTCAGCAGACCACCATAAATAGTCCCGCCAACAATGGCTCCGGCCACCAGCAAACGCGCCAGCGATGGCATCACGCCATGGGCCAGCTGGAAGCGGTTCCATAAATCCAGTTTACGCTGCAGCTGATGTTCAGCACCGGGCAACAGCACCGGATAATAACCGGCCAGACCACCGGCTTTGGGAGCCTGCAGAGTGTTATCCACCGCTTCCGGTTGCTGCACCGACTGCGCCAGATAGCGCTCGGTCACAATGACATCTTCCAGCAATAAACCACTCATATGTTCCAGCAAACCGGCAATGCCGCCCATGCGCTCATAAGCCGCCGGACACCACTCGTTCCAGTTCTTTTTATCGACATCGGGTAAGCCCAGTTGCGGATTCTGTTCCTGCCAGTTTTCCACGCCCAGTGCTTCGGCCAGTTTATCGGTCAGCTGCATATTAAACAGTGCGGCAGACACTTCGGTCATACAATCCTGTACCGCACGGGCAACATTGAGCATGCGGCGTTTTTCAAAAAAGCCGATCTGACCATCGGCAGTAATCACCGCCCAGGTATTGCCCAACAACGCCTGTTCATTACGCACCACCGCCGCCAGATGCTCGCAGGAATGCAGCAGGCTGAGCAGGCCATGCAGATAAGATTCCCAGCCACGGCCAAGTTCGGCAGCGGCCTGCAGATGCGCGCGGTGACAACTGGCATCGTGTTCCTTTAACACCTTCGTCAGTTCCGCACGCTCCTGTGACAGCTGATCCAGAACCTGTGGAATATCGGCTTTCTGCACTTCCTCTCCACGATGGCGGATCACGCCGCCGGAAGGTTTCAGATCTCCATCCTGCAGGGCTTTTAATGTGCTGATTTCACTTTCCAGACTGCGCGCCGCGGCCAGCTGTTCTTTTAATTCCAGTGGGTAAACCTTGCTCAGAGACTGAACTGCCGTGGCCTGAATGCTGCCACTTTCCAGCAACTCAGCCAGTGAAGAAAAATTACGCATCACATCGCGGTTAAGGTAATTGCCACGATATTGCGGATCTAACGAGCTGTGCGAAAAGTGCCTCATGACCGCATCGTCTTCCGTCACGGCTTCCAGCTCATCCTGTTTTTCTGCGTTATAAAAACTGCTGCTGATTTGCGCACGCAGAACATCCGGCTCGGCAAAAATTTCCCAGGCGCTGCGCGGATCAATTTCTGCAGCAATGTAGCGTGCCTTGGCATTATCTTCGCGGTCACGGTTAGCCGGGTGTGTTGCCCACATTTGTGGCGGACGTGCCATCGACTCGGTAAACACCCGGTGGCTGGCAGCGTTTTCCGGCTGATCCACGGGCGCAGGTACACCATACTGCGGATCGTCGAGCACTTTGCGCATGGCTTCCATGGTAATTTTCTGGGCGTTGAATAAATCGCTTAAGCGCTTACCGGAACCGGCCTCAGTCTGAGCAACATTCAGCGCCGTCTGCCAGGCGTGGTCTGCAGCCTGCAATTTATGCAAAGCATTAATTAAGGCATCGCTGCCGGTTACGGAGACAGCCACCAGATCGGCGTTAAATTCCATTTCGCGGCTGAGTGCGCGCTCGGCCATAATCACCAGACGGAACATGGTGTCGACAACAGCACGGATCGACCAGATAATCAGCGACAACAGCCAGCCCAGCCAGGCAATACGCAGATCGGTACGACCCAGCCCACGTACCAGATTATCCAGCCAGTCACGGGTGGCCAGCATATGGCCAATAATCTGCTGTGCAATATACACCCAGCGCCCTACCAGCATCGAACGCTGGGCAAAATGGCCAAACTCATGGGCCAGCACTGCTTTTAATTCACCCAGCGTTAATACATTCACCAGCCCCAGGCCGATGATCAGATTCTTTTTCGACGGGAAAATCAGGTTCAGTAACGACAGATCATAAAAAACCGCGGCATTAACCTCTGGTGTCAGAAATACCCGGTGCGGACGTGGAGCGCCGATTTCATCCGCCAGACGATAAATAAAAGAAAATAATTGCGGCTGGTCTTTTTCGGTAATTTCGATCCCCTGCGGGTCTCCGGACTTACGCACTGCAAACAGTGATTTACCGATAAATAAGGTAAGCAAACCGGCGCAGACCGTAATCGTCAGCCGCAGCAGGTCAAAACCCCAGTCCTGCAGATGCACAACACCATTAAAGGTGATCACCGCAAAACAAATACCCAGTGCGATATACCCCAGCATAAACAACATCAGGCCAGCCATCGCCAGCCAGGCCTGACGCTGATAGGAACCGCGGGGTCTGGTCAGATCCGCCGGAACCTGCTGCGGACCAGCGGGATAAAGTACAGGTGTTTCCATTAACAACCTCCTTGTTAAACGTGCCATATGGCGAAGATGAAGCGGCCTGCTGTAAAGCTCACTCCTGAAAGTGAGAGGAATATTATCAGCACGGGCCAGACATCAACAAGAAAGGCTGAGCGGTTTTGTGAACGGGCCTGAGAAAAAAGGAAGGAGAGATCGGCTACGCTGCGCGGAAGAAGAAAAAGAGCGGAACAATAAAAGGAACAATAAAAAGAGCGAAACAATAAAAACGGGAGGCAAGCCTCCCGTTTTTCTTAATGCTCAGAGCACCGCACCGTTATCAGGCGTTTTTCGCCCGTTGCGCGGCTTTTTTCGACTGCAGCTGTACAGCCTTGGTGAAAATCCACTGATAAGTGGCCGGCAGCATACGCACCAGCAGGTCAAACATACGCGCATCCGGGCCAATCAGAATACGGCGGCTGTTTTTACGCACACCATTGAGAATAGTTTTGGCGGCTTTATCCGGCGTGGTGATAAACAGCTTTTCAAATTCTTTGGTCGCTTCTTCTTCAGATGTACCTGTTACCTGTGCACAGCTGGCATCCATACGCGCAGATTTGGCGATATTGGTTTTAATACCACCCGGGTGTACACAGCTGCAGCTGACGGGAGAGCGGGAGATTTCCAGATCCTGGCGCAGGGATTCGGTCAGTCCGCGCACCGCAAATTTACTGGCGTTATAGCCGCTCATTAATGGCTGTGACGCCAGACCAAAGATACTGGAGGTGTTAATAATATGGCCTTCGCCGGCCGCTTCCAGATGGGGCAGGAATGCTTTGGTGCCATACAGCACGCCGTTAAAGTTAATGTCCATAATCCACTGGTAATCTTCCAGACTCAGAGCACCCACAGTACCCGACAACGCCACACCGGCGTTATTGAAAATCATATTTACTTTGCCGTGCTCGCGGGCGGTTTTATCGGCCCAGGCGTAGACGGCTTCACGATCTGACACATCAAGAATATCGGTGGTTACTTTCACCCCATAGCCCTGCAGCATCTGTGCAGTTTCTTCCAGACCTTTGGCACTGACATCGCTTAACGCCAGATGACAACCCTGCTGCGCCAGATTAATGGCCAGCGCACGACCAATGCCCGAACCTGCGCCGGTAATCGCCGCTACTTTATTTTTGAAGTCTTTCATCTGAGTCTCCTGTGCCTGCCTGCTGCGGCAGTCTGCTGGCGGTTACAACCACCGGCTGTTGTTATTTTAAGTACTATTTTAAGTGTTATTTTCAATACTCTGGCCTGCGCGACGGCGGCTGTTGCTGTCGCAGCGGTTACTGCGGTCGCCGTAGTGAGGCGCACAGTGTGTCAGAACTCCCCCGGATTTTCCGGGTTCAACTCAGCCAGATTCGGGCGGCAGAGTTGCAGGATATAGCCGCAATCTACCCCTGTTTACACCGCTAACCCCCGCTTCTGAGCACTGGTTCTGCCGCTTGCCAGCCCCTGAGTGCGGCTCAGAGGCCGGTACGACAGAAAAGCCCGCCACGAAGTTGTCATAATCCGCCGTTCCGGCCCCCTTCGCCATTGCTGAACACCGGGATCTGCGCGACAATAGCGCCCCTTTTTTAACCCGCTGAATCCGTTGCGGCGCATATCCGCTTAAGTAACGGCAGCAATACAGAATTCAGATTCAGGAGTCGTTACATGACATCTCGTACCGAACTGGCGAACGCCATCCGCGCACTGAGCATGGACGCCGTACAGAAAGCCAAATCCGGTCACCCGGGCGCCCCGATGGGCATGGCCGATATCGCCGAAGTACTGTGGAACGACTACCTCAAGCACAACCCGAACAACCCTGAGTGGGCCGATCGCGACCGTTTTATCCTGTCCAACGGCCACGGCTCCATGCTGATCTACTCCCTGCTGCACCTGAGCGGCTACGATCTGTCTATCGACGATCTGAAGAACTTCCGTCAGCTGCACTCCAAAACTCCGGGCCACCCGGAATACGGTTATGCACCGGGCATTGAAACCACCACCGGCCCACTGGGTCAGGGTATTGCCAATGGTGTGGGTATGGCGCTGGCTGAAAAAGTACTGGCCGCCCAGTTCAACCGTGACAAACACAATGTGGTTGACCATCACACCTATGTCTTCATGGGTGACGGCTGCATGATGGAAGGTATCTCCCATGAAGCCTGCTCTCTGGCCGGTACTCTGGGTCTGGGCAAGCTGATCGCGTTCTATGATGACAACGGTATTTCCATCGATGGTGAAGTGGAAGGCTGGTTCACCGACGATACCGTTAAGCGTTTTGAGTCTTACGGCTGGCAGGTGATCCCACGCGTTAACGGCCACGATCCGGAAGAGATCAAACAGGCCATCGAAACCGCCCGCGCCAACACTGAGCAGCCAACCCTGATCTGCTGCAAAACCATCATTGGTTTCGGTTCACCGAATAAAGAAGGCAAAGAAGAATGCCACGGCGCCCCACTGGGTGACGACGAAATCGCCCTGACCCGCGAGCGTCTGGGCTGGAAACACGGCGCCTTCGAAATCCCGGAAAACGTCTACGCCGGCTGGAGCGCGAAAGAGAAAGGTCAGGCCGCGGAACAAAGCTGGGACGAAAAATTCGCCGCTTACGCTGCCGCCTACCCGGAACTGGCTGCCGAATTCAAACGCCGCGTAGCCGGTGATCTGCCTGCCGATTTCTCTGCTCAGGCGCAGGCTTATATCGAAGAATGTCAGGCCAAAGGTGAAGTGGTTGCTTCACGTAAAGCCTCACAAAACACCCTGAACGCCTTTGGCCCGCTGCTGCCTGAATTCCTCGGCGGTTCTGCTGACCTCGCCGGTTCCAACCTGACCCTGTGGAAAGGTTGCCAGGGCGTAAGCGAAACCGACGCCTCCGGTAACTACGTATTCTACGGCGTACGTGAATTCGCCATGAGCGCGATGATGAACGGTATCGCCCTGCACAAAGGTTTTGTACCTTACGGCGCCACCTTCCTGATGTTTATGGAATACGCCCGTAACGCCGTGCGTATGGCCGCGCTGATGAAGCAGCGCTCCATCTTCGTTTACACCCACGACTCCATCGGTCTGGGCGAAGACGGCCCGACGCACCAGCCGGTAGAACAGGTTGCTAACCTGCGTAACACTCCGAATCTGGAAACCTGGCGTCCATGCGACACCGTCGAAGCAGCCACCGCCTGGAAATCGGCGATTGAGCGTAAAGACGGCCCAAGCGCACTGATCTTCTCCCGTCAGAACCTGCAGCATCAGCCACGTTCTGCCGAACAGGTTGCTGCCGTTGCCCGCGGTGGTTACATCCTTAAAGATTGTGCCGGTACACCGGACGCCATCATCATCGCCACCGGTTCCGAAGTGGAACTGGCGACCGCTGCCGCCGAACAACTGGCCGGTAAGAACGTACGCGTTGTCTCTATGCCGTGTGCTGAAGTGTTCTGCAAGCAGGGCGCTGTGTACATCGAATCGGTACTGCCTGCGTCTGTGTCTGCCCGCGTTGCGGTAGAAGCACTGCACAAAGATTACTGGTACAAATTCGTTGGCCTGAACGGCAAGATCATCGGTATGGACACCTTTGGTGAATCTGCACCGGCGCCGCTGCTGTTTAAAGAATTCGGTATTACCACCGAAGCCGTTGTTGAAGCAGTAAACAGCCTGCTGTAATCGGCGCGGCCGATAAGGCTGCCGCCACACCATTGCCGGACTTTTGCATTATCAGGCAAAGCTCCGGCAATTTTATTTCCGGCTCTGAAAAATTGGTGAATTCCCGGTACTGCCATGCTGAAAAAACACCAGCTCGAACTGTTAAGTCCCGCCCGCGATGCGGCCATTGCCAAAGAAGCGATTCTGCACGGTGCCGATGCGGTGTATATCGGTGGCCCCGGCTTCGGCGCACGCCATAACGCCAGCAACTCGGTGGCTGATATTGCCAATCTGGTGGAATTTGCGCGTTTATTCCACGCCAAAGTATTCGTCACCCTGAACACCATTCTGCACGACGACGAAGTCGAACCTGCGCGCCAGCTGATTCACCAGCTGTACGACGCCGGTGTCGATGCGTTAATCGTGCAGGACATGGGCGTGCTGGAAATGGATATTCCGCCGATTGAACTGCACGCTTCCACTCAGTGCGATATCCGCCGGCTGGAAAAAGCACAGTTTTTATCACAGGCCGGCTTCTCGCAGATTGTTCTGGCACGGGAACTTAACCTCGCTCAGATTAAAGAAATTTCCGACAGCGTTGATGCCGCCGTGGAGTTTTTTATTCACGGTGCGCTGTGCGTGGCATTTTCCGGTCAGTGCAATATTTCCCACGCCCAGACCGGGCGCAGTGCCAACCGTGGCGACTGCTCACAGGCCTGCCGCCTGCCCTACACCTTAAAAGACGAAAACGGTGGCGTGGTTGCCTACGACAAGCACCTGTTGTCGATGAAAGATAATAATCAGACCGCCAATCTGCGCGATCTGGTGGATGCCGGCGTCCGTTCCTTCAAAATTGAAGGACGCTACAAAGACGTCAGCTATGTAAAAAACATCACTGCCCATTACCGTCAGCTGCTGGATGATATTCTTAATGATCGCCCGGATCTGGCGCGTGCTTCCAGCGGTTATACCGAACATTTCTTTGCTCCGAACCCGGATAAAACCTTCCACCGTGGCAGCACCGATTATTTTGTCAGTGAGCGTAAAATTGATATCGGCGCCTTCGATTCGCCTAAATTCGTTGGCCTGCCGGTCGGTGAATTAATTGGTGTTGGCAAGAGCGAGCTAACCGTACAGACCGATACCGAACTCACCAACGGCGATGGCCTCAACGTGCTGGTCAAACGCGAAGTGGTCGGTTTCCGTGTGAATAATGTTTACCCGATTGCGGATTTTGACCTTGAGAATGATCAGGGTGAAATGCAGCACGTCTGGCAATACCGCGTAGCACCCAACGAAATGCCGGAAGAATTAAAAAAACTGCGTTTACCGGCAAAGCTGAACCGTAATCTGGATCATAACTGGCAGCAGGCACTGCTGAAAAAATCCGCCGAGCGCCGCGTGCTGGTTAACTGGGATATTCAGGCCACACAGGATGCTCTGAGCGCGACACTTTCCAGTATTGAAAATGGCAGAGAAGAAGGCAGCAGTGTAACGCTGACATTAAAAGGTCCGTTCGAGCCTGCCAACAACGCAGAGAAAGCACAGCAGCAACTGCAGGATACCTTTGGCAAACTGGGTAACACCATTTATCACGCCGACCGGATTCAGGTTAACGGCGATGCCTGGTTTATTCCCGGCTCGCAATTAAAAACCCTGCGCCGTGATGCCATTGATGCACTGACCGCCGCCCGTATTACCGCCCACCCACGCGGACAGCGTAAGGCCGTCAGTGAACCTGCGCCGGTGTATCCGGACAGCCAGCTGACCTTCCTCGATAACGTTTACAACGAAAAAGCCCGTGCCTTTTATAAACGCTTTGGCGTTGAACTGATTGAACCGGCCTACGAAGCGCATCAGGAAACGGGCGATGTGCCGGTCATGATCACCAAACATTGCCTGCGTTTTTCTTTTAACCTTTGCCCGAAACAGGCCAAAGGCGTTACCGGGGTAATTACCAAGGTCAAAGATATGCAGCTGGTTAACGGTGACGAGGTATTAACCCTGAAGTTCGACTGTAAACCCTGTGAGATGCATATCATCGGAAAGATGAAGAATCATATTCTCAGCAGCCCGCAACCCGGCAGTGTGGAAAGTGGAGTCGGTTTTTTTGATCCGGCGAGTCTGATTGTCAGCAGCAGAGACTGATTCATAAAAAAACCGGCTATTAGCCGGTTTTTTTATGTTTAATATAGGTCAGAGGTTAGGCTTATAGTCAAAACCATCCTGTGCCTCAGCATCGGTAAAACTCTGTACCGGCTGCTTGTGGTTCAGTAAAGAGTTCACCAGTGAGCCGGGGAACATCTGAATCGCGTTATTAAACTCTTCAACATTACGGTTAAAGATGCGCAGCGCGGCACCAATCTGCTCCTGCTGCTCCGATATTTCTGCCATCAGTTTCGTATACAGATCAGAAGCCTTCAGCTCCGGATAAGCCTCGACAGCCACTTTAAGCCCCTGCAACAGACTGGCCGTATGTCTTTCAGCCTCAGCCAGCCTGACGGTATCGGGTGCGGCAGATGATTGCTTACCAAGCTCTTCAATGCTGTTACGCAGACGGGTGACATCCGCCAGAACACTGCTTTCATGCAGCTTGTCCTCTTCAACCAGCTTTTCTACATGGGGAATAATTTTATTCTTCTGCCGCTCCTGCGTCAGAACCGAAGCCCAGGCACGGTCAACGGCATTAAACTTTCCAATAATGCCGTTATAGATAACAACCACAGCGACCAGCAAAATCACGGGTAACAATAAAAAATAAAAATCGCTCATAAAGCCTCCATCAAGGCGTACCGGACGCCCGGTTAAAGTTGAAAGTTGTTGTCAGTCAGGCGCATCAGGTTGTGTATCTGAAGCAACAGGGCATCGAGTTTTTCCAGCTCATCGTGCCTGGCAATTTCGTTGGCGAACTCGAGCGGTTTTTCCAGATTATAAGTACGCTTATGCTCCAGAATATCGTCATTATTAAAGGCAAAACAAAGATCACCAGCGGAGTTTATTTCCAGCACAGGACGTGAGCACTCAGTTGCCATCGCTAGCATTGCTTCAATCACAGCGGGTGATAAGAAACGAGCTGCGACCATTTCCTGATCAGCCCGGACGCTGAATACCCGGTTAAATTCATTTGACGCCGTCGTGTACTTTTCGCCACTGAAAGATATGCCGCTGCCAGCGTTAAGACTCAGCCCTCTGGAAAACGGGAAATGCAACAGCAGGCCATGACGGTAATAGCTGTTTCTTACTACCCGGGTACGGGTATTCCCCTTGGAGTCGGTGTAAGTTTCGCTACGACGGACAACATAATGAAAACGGTAGAGGCGGTAATCAAAACGATGCAGCTCGCCCTCATAATGTCCCTGATACAGGTGCTGAATTTCGCGCAGATCATTGCCGCGGATAAATTCCTTAAACTGCTGACCCAGCTCTTTGGCTTTCTCTTTTCCGTTGAAAGGCAAAGCCTTCAGGCCGTTATTAAACAGAATATCAAGCAGACTGATCCGTTCTGACAGCGGCCTGCGCCAATGCTTACGCTGATACAGACGCCAGCAGACAATGCCACCGGTAACCAGCAGCAGTAACGGCAACCCTACTTCAGAAGAGGCAAAGCCGCCACCGGAAACAAGCAGCGTCAGTATTTGCAATCCCTCCCAGTAAACCAGCCCCCAGAACGGCATCAGCACCACAACCAGAGTTATTCCGCCGGCGGCGGCCATGCGTTGCGCCGGCGTTTTAAAGTATCTGGATAAAAAGCCTGCTTTTCCTTTTTCCTCACGCCAGAGCTGCCAGAAAACAACGATTGCTACCGGTAACCAATACTGGCTGTAGTACAGAACAACACTGAGAAAATAATCAAACTCATAGGGCAGACTCCGGCTGAAAACACTGTATAGCGCCAGCCCGCCCAATCCCATAAACAGCAAGCCGATCACCTGCCAGGGTTTATCTTTGTAATCCAGAGGGCCCGGATGATGTTCCAGCGAGCGGATCGTAGCGACCAGATCATGCTGGCTGGTCGCAGCTTCAATTTTTTCCTTCAGGCAGGTGATATTGGCACTCACCTGCTGGTTGTGCGTCATAAACGATCCTTAACGTTCCTATATAGCTCTGCCATTTTATCATTATTGAGAAGTAAGACAGTAAAATCAGGTTACAGTAATGAACGATATACGCCACATTATCCCTTTTAAAAACATGGTTTTATTAGCATTAACAAACTATGTTCGGACTGGTAATCCGTAGCGGAATACGCTATCAGATACACGGGAGTGCTAATGGAGAGCGTTAATGTCGACGCGGAAGATATGCCTGCTGTTTATCTGTTTGCTATCACACAGCGTCATCGCTGATGGCCGGGAATTCGCCCTGATTGCCAAAAGCACCAGCGATCAGAACTTTATTGAGGTCTGGCGTGGCTGTGAGGCTGCGGCACAGAAAAATAGCGATCATTGTGTATTGCTCGGCCCGGAGCAGGAAACCAGCGCCCGTCTTCAGGCTAAAGCCATCGAAAGTGCAATCAATAGCCGGCGCTATAGCGCCATGGCAATCTCGGTGACCAAATCGGATGTTATTGCGCAGGCCGTATCTCAGGCAATAATTCCGGTCATGACTTTTGATTCGCCATTCGCTGAGCGAGAACAAAATCTGAGCCTGAGTTATGTCGGCACCGACAACCAACAGTTCGGGCGCGATCTCGCCCGTCAGGCAAAAGCAATTTACCCCAATGGCGGTTCTGTATGTTTAATGACCGCGGAACACGATACCAATCTCGCTTTGCGGGTTCTGGGTATAAGACGCGAACTGAGCGGCAATCCGGCATTGATCGACGCTCAGCCGTTGCGTGGTGAGGGTGGCTGGTATGAGCCGGAACGTTGTCTTTGGGACAGCGGCGACAGCAACAAACGCGCATTAGCTGAAATACGTATCAGCCTGACTGAAATTAAACCCGATGTATTTCTGTCTGTTGGCAGCTGGCCTCTGATTGATCCCCAGGCATACCAGAACATCCTGCTGCCTTTTCAGGAAAACCTGAGAAAAAAGAAGCCACTGATCATTATCGGAGTTGGCAAGGTACTGCCCGAATACCACCAGCTGCGGCAGGAACAGCTGGTGCACTCATTGGTCAGCATCGACTTTTTCCGTATTGGTGAGCTGACCTATAAAAATATGCTCAACAGTATCAATAAAAAACCGCTGAAGGCGGTTATCTATACAGCGAACACCATCATCCCGCCCGAGCCAGAACGTTCCAATTAAAATACTGTGCCAGGGCCTGTTAACACTAATTAGCCTGCAGCCAGACAATTAACTGCGCCCGCTCGTCTTCAGTCATGGCAGTGATATTGGCCAGTGGCATATAACCGGTTTGCAGTGCGCTGAGCATACGGTCTTTGTACTGCAGAAGTTGCGCTTCAGACTCGAGGATAATACCCGCCGGCGGCGTTTTAAACATATCACTGGTCGGAGATTCCGCGTGACATTCGGCGCAACGCAGATGGGTAATATGCAACGCCTGGTCGGCATTAATGACGCTACCTACCGTTGCAACCGGTTTGGGCGCCATCCAGAAAGCCAGAGCAACAGTAAGAATAAAGGCGCTGATTAAATAACCCGGTTTTACTCCGGCACCCTGGGTTTTTAAATTCAGGAAATGACGCACCAGACCGGTAATTACCGCAATCATAGCCAGTACCAGCCAGGCATATTCATGGCCATAGGTCATCGGATAATGATTACTGATCATGATAAAGACCAGCGGCAGGGTCAGGTAGTTGTTATGGGTTGAGCGTAGTTTGGCCAGCATAGCATAACGCGCATCCGGGGTTTCACCGGCAGTTACCGCACGTACCAGTTCACGCTGCGACGGCATAATGCCAAAGAACACGTTACCGGCCATAATCGAGCCGATTAAAGCACCGACATGAATATAGGCAGCACGGTCAGCAAACAGCTGATCGGCCAGCCAGGCCATAAACACCAGAAATACAAACAGTACAGAGGCAAAGCCTTTATTGCTGTTGCGCAATGGACTTTTAATCAGCAATTCATAAACCGCAAAACCCACGGCCAGAAACAGCAGACTGCTGCCAATAGCCGTCGCTGGTGAAAATGCCACCTTGGCCGGATCAATCAGATATTGCTGCGCACCCCAGTAATACATCACCGCCAGCAACGAAAAACCGGTCAGCCAGGTGGTGTAGGCTTCCCACTTAAACCAGTGCAGATTAGCCGGCATCACCTGCGGCCCGAGTTTGTATTTCACCACCTCGTAAAAGCCACCACCATGAATGGCGGATAACTGGCCTTTAATACCACGGGCTTCATTTTCGTCGCTGGGTTTTTCCAGACTCAGATCGAGCCAGACAAAATAAAAGGATGCACCGATCCAGGCGATACCGGCCAGTACATGAAACCAGCGCAGAAACAGATTCAGCCAGTCAAAGATATAGCCTTCCATTAACGCGCCTCCGGCTTGGTCCAGACCGAACGGCCGGCGACGAAGGTTTCGCGTACCGCACGGTCATCGCCGAGGATCATCAGGCTGAACAGGGTTTCGTCCAGGGTTTTACAGATTGACTGACGACGCTTCATCAGATCGGTACCAGCCAGATCCAGCACAACAAAATCGGCTTCTTTACCGCTTTCGAAGTTACCGATTTTATCGTCCACCGACAGCGCTTTGGCGTTGCCCAGCGTCATCATATAAAAGGCGCGTTGCGGCGCCAGTTTACTGCCTTTTAACTGGCAAATTTTGTAGGCTTCATTCATGGTCTGCAGCATCGAAAAACTGGTACCACCACCGACATCGGTTGCTACGCTGACATCCACCGGGAACGGCTGATCATCCAGCTGGAATAAACCACTGCCGAGAAACAGGTTCGACGTCGGGCAGAACGAAATTTTGCTGCCGGTTTCGCTCATACGCTGATAATCCTCAGCATCGAGGTGCACACAGTGGGCAAATACACTGCGTTCGCCGAGCAGGCCGTAATGATCGTACACATCCAGATAGCTTTTACGCTCCGGGAACAGCTCTTTTACAAAGGCAATTTCATCCAGATTTTCCGCCAGATGGGTCTGCATATAAACGCCCGGATTATCGGCCAGCAGTTGTCCCGCCGCCGCCAGTTGTTCCGGTGTGGAGGTAATGGCAAAGCGCGGGGTAATGGCGTACAGCTGACGGCCATTATTGTGCCAGCGATCGATCAGCTCCTGCGTATCAGCGACCGAGCTTTCGACCGTATCACACAACGCTTCCGGTGCATGACGGTTCATCATCACCTTGCCGCAGATCATACGCGTATTCAGACGCTGACTGATTTCGAAAAAGGCATCCACCGCACTCTTATGCACAGTACCGAACACCAGTGCCGTAGTCGTACCGTTTTTCAGCAGTTCCTGCAGGAAAAATTCCGCTGCATTATTGGCGACGTCTGTGTTGGCGAAATTCACTTCCGTCGGGAAAGTGTAATTATTCAGCCAGTCGAGCAGCTGCTCGCCGTAGGAGGCAATCACATCCACTTGCGGATAATGAATATGGGTGTCGATAAAACCCGGCATAATCAGGGCATTATCGTACTGAGTCACGCGGAGATCCGGATACTGAGCCAGCATGGTGGCGGCATCGCCACAACCAATCACGGTGCCGGCATCGGTGTCGGTGATCAGCAGACCATCGGCAAAATACTGGGGAGTCTGTTCGTCGAGGAAATGCAGCACGCGTCCCCGGTAGCCCTGATAATTCATGTTCTTTCTCACAAGTTTATTCGGATATTCCAATCGTCCGGAAAGAAAAATTCTTCCAGATTATTGCCCGGACCAACGCGGTCGACGATCCAGAAATCACACACACGGTTTAATGCCAGCAACGGATGATGCCAGCAATTGGCTTTGTAATTCACGCCTTCCTCACCACTGGCGAGAAACAGCTTAAAGCTGGATGGGTCTGGCACCTCATCGCCATTAACAATATGGCTCAGGCATACCAGCACCAGATAAGGTTCATCCGACGACGGCAGAAATGCCTGACTGCCCAGAGGATGACGCTCCATCATGCCAATGCTCATCGGCAGGGTACGTGGCTGGGCGCGGAAAATACTGATAATACCCTGCCCGCTTTGTGGCTCCGCCCCCACAGTAACCTGCGCCAGATTATGGTAACGCTCGGTGGTACCGTTATTAATCATAACCGGCTTACCACGCACGCTCACCAGCTCACCGAAAGGCGAAAAGCTTTCGGCGGTTAAAGGCTCAGGTTGCAGAATTAATTCCATCACTGAATTCCTCAGGAACCACGATAAGTCGAGAAACCATTGGCCGACAGCAACAGCGGCACGTGGTAGTGCTCGGTTGGCGTATCGATTTCAAACAGAATATCCACCTGCGGATACAAAGTGCTCAGACCCTGTGCGGCATAATAGGCCCCGGTCGCGAATTCCAGTTTGTACAGTCCGGACTCACGCTCACGGGTTCCCAGCCAGTCAATAATACGGCCATCTTCGTTGGTCGCGGCACTGGCCATGCTTTGCCATTGTGGGTCGGCAACCGAAGCGGTTGCCGATTTAAATAAACGCACCTCAACCCCAACCGCCGGACGGCCGCGCTGGGTGTCGAGGATATGCGTTGTAATTACACTCTTCTGCATGTTCTGCTCCTTAAGTCGCCAGACCAAGAATTTTTTTAATGCGCAAATCGGTAATCATCATCTGATTCTCAGCAGCATTACGGATTTCCTGCTCACGGCTGTTCGGCAGTCGCTGCTCCAGCAGTGCCAGCATCTGCCCGGCACTCTTGCCGGTGGCAAATACGATAAAAATAAAGCCAAATTTTTCTTCATAGGCACTGTTACCAGCCGCCAAAGCCTCCAGTACGGCCTCGGGCGCACCCGTTGCTCCGCTCTGTTCGTGCGAGGCTATGGCTTTGGTATTGGCGTATTTAGCGCGCAGTGAGTTTACATCACCGATTTTCGGATGGGCGGTAAAAGCCTGCAGAAAATCAGGCTCTTCCATCGTCCACCAGAATTCATCCGCCTTCTGCAGCAGCTCATCCACCGAGGCATAGGGGCGCGCGGCAACCACTTTTTCCACCCAGCGTTCTGCCGCACAGCAGCTGGTAAAGGCGGCGGTGGCCTCCGCCGCCGTCAGGTTATTCAGCTCATCGAGTGTCATCGGGCATCCTTCAGGAATCCACTATTTATCTGTATTCAGAAAACCAACTATTTATCTGTGTTCAAAAAACCGAACACTCTCAGACGGCTGATACCGCCATCCGGGTACATATTCAGTTTGATATGGGTAAAGGTCTGCTCGCCACTGATCACTTCGTCTTTGTAGAAATGTTCGGCATCGGCTGTCAGTTTCTGACGTTCAATCACCGGCACCCACTCAGAGGTTTCCTGCGGATGCTCACCTTCCGGCATGGAAATACCCAGCAGTGAGAAACCATCCGGATAATTACCTTTAAAGTGCGCGGTATCGACCACGACCTTTTTAATACTGCCGGTACCGGCCAGCTTAATAATAATCCAGTCGCATTCACGGCCACCGCGACGGCGCTTGGTTTCCCAGCCATCACCCATATTGACGCCACGGTCGGGCATAATCAGGTTGCTCATGGAACTGAAAAACATATCGCTGCATTCCACCGGACGTGCACCGTTTTTAACGAAGGCCAGATCCACAGGCTCACCCGGCAGGAACCAGTTACTGTCCATCACCGCTTCGCCGTACACACGTAAACGGGCTATGCCACCATCGGGGAAACTATTGATACGCAGATGAGTCCACACACCAGCGGAATCACAATCAATAAAATTATTGCTGTCCGGATTTACGTCCTGCTGCGCTACGATCATGGTCCACTCAGTGCTGTTATCCGGTGCTGTTTTGCTGTTACAGGCTTCAATCGATACCTGCTTCGGCGCGTTACCGGCAAAGTGCGTAGTGCATACGTTAAAGCCCTTGATACGACCCTGAGTACCCAGCTTGAGGATGGCCCAGTCGTAACCGGCAACACGCTTACGGCGGCTTTCCCAACCATCCATCCATTTACCGCGATCGGTGTATTTACCGTCAATAAACACCGGGGCTTCTGGCTTGATCAGGTTTTCCATTTCAGCAAAGAAATCATCACTGCAGCTCAGCACCTGACCGCCCAGACGACGGTTTGCCAGATCAATCCACTCACTGTAAGGATGCACTTCGTTTTTCATATTCTTCTCAACATTATCAGACGGATAATTCTGACGATGATCGGATCGTCAGGTTATTAAAAATAACTTACAGACTGATGTTCTGATGACGCCACTGCGTCACCGGTCAGCCCTTCCTGCAATTGTTTCCAGCTCAGGCCTTTGCGCCGCGCTTTATCTTCGGTATCTGTAGCAGCTGTACTTTTCCGCGCCAGCAGCTGGGCGGCGACCGATACCGCCACTTCCATCGGTAATTTTCCGCCGATTTGCGGCAGGCCGATGGGCATAGTCAGCTGCGCCAGCTGCTCAGCCGTTAACCCGGCATGCTGCAAACGCAGGGCAAAACGCTCGGTTTTGGTTTGCGAACCGATGCAGCCAATAAAGTGAAAATCTGTACGCGCCAGTGCCGCCTGTAATAATTCAAAATCCAGCTGATGATTATGGGTCAGAATCACCAGCTCACTGCCTGCAGGCAGTTTTGCAATCATATCGACCGGTTCAGGCAGGCAAACACAATCAATATTGGCGGCCAGTGTATCTGCCGGCGGAAATTGTTCCGCGCGGTTATCCACCCAGATAACCGGCTGCTCCAGCCCGCCCAGAATATTCATCAGGGCTTTGGCCACATGACCGGCACCAAAGACTACCAGTGGTGCAGTCTGCAACTGAAATAATTCCAGCAGTACACTGACACTGCCGCCACAGCACTGCCCGGCTTTGGCTGCCAGCGGAATTTTTTCCATTTTCTGCAAGGCAAGCGGGCCTGTTTTACTGGGCTGTGTACTGGCTTTCCCTGCAGTTTCAGCCAACCATGCCCGCGCTTTCTGAATTAACTGAAATTCAAGCTGGCCACCGCCCAGAGTGTCAAACTGATCCTGAGCGGTGATGACCATCTTACTGCCGGGATCGCGCGGTACAGAGCCAGCACTGCCCATTACCGTGGCAATGACATAAGAGTCGCTGCGTTGCTGGCAGCGGGCAATTGCATCGTACCAGCGCACAAATTTCATGCTTTGCTCTCTCGCTGACAGAACATCACCGCATTTAATACCCGCTCAGGGGTTGCCGGGGTATCCAGCGGTGGACTGATTTTATAATCCGCCACACTGGCGACCGCATCACGCAGAGCACACCAGACGGCAATGCCATGCATAAATGGCGGCTCGCCAACGGCTTTGGAGTTATAAATGGTATCTTCAGCGTTAGCGCGATCGAACAGCTGCACATTAAAGTGTGCTGGAATATCAACCGATGTCGGAATTTTATAGGTCGCTGCGGAGTTGGATTGCAGACGGCCTTTATCGTCCCACAATAACTCTTCCGTGGTTAACCAGCCCATGCCCTGAATAAAACCGCCTTCTATCTGGCCAATATCAATCGCCGGATTCAGCGAACGGCCAACGTCGTGCAGAATATCGGCACGCAGCACTTTATATTCACCGGTCAGGGTATCAATTTCGACTTCGGCGCAGCAGGCGCCAAACGCAAAATAAAAGAACGGACGCCCACTGGCAGTGTCGCGGTTGTAATGAATTTTTGGTGTGGCGTAATAACCGGTAGTCGAGAGCGAAACACGGTGCTGGTAAGCCAGGGTGACGAAATCGGCGAAGGAGATCCATTGCGCGCTGTTCTCATCGGCACCGATAACCACATGATTATTCATAAAGCGTACGTCGCTGGCATTCACCTGATAATGCTGTTGCGCAAACTGCACCAGTCGCGATTTAAGAATCTGGCAGGCATTCTGCGCGGCCTTACCATTTAAATCCGAGCCGGATGAGGCCGCCGTTGGCGAGGTGTTCGGTACTTTATCGGTTGCCGTCGCACTGGCCTGAATCATATCGATATCAAGATCGAACTCATGGGCGACTACCTGGGCCACTTTGGTAAATAGCCCCTGCCCCATCTCGGTACCACCATGATTCAGATGAATTGAACCATCGGTATAGATATGTACCAGCGCACCGGCCTGATTTAAAAACTGAATGGTAAATGAAATACCAAAACGCACCGGCGTTAATGCCAGCCCGCGTTTTTTCCAGCGGTTAGTACGATTAAACTCGGTAATGGCGGCACGGCGTTCACGGTAGTCACAATCCTGTTCCAGCTGTTCAACCAGTTCGGGTAAAAAGAAATCCTCAACCGGCTGGCCGTAATGGGTATTGCCGCCGTCGCGGTAAAAGTTGGCCTTACGCACATCCAGCGGATCTTTACCCACTTTACGGGCAATATCGTCCAGCATGGCTTCGGCAAAGATCATTCCCTGCGGCCCGCCAAAACCACGGTAAGCAGTATTCGATACGGTATTGGTTTTACAGCGATGACCGATTACACGGGCGTTATTCAGATCGTAAGCGTTATCCACATGGAACATCGCACGATCAACAATGGCGTCGGATAAATCCGGCGAGTATCCGCAAAAACCGGCCAGCTCAATATCCGCGCCGAGAATTCTACCGCTCTCATCAATACCCAGCTGATAGCGGTTATAAAAGTCATGGCGCTTGCCGGTTAATACCATATCGTCCTGACGGTCGAGGCGCATTTTTACCGGACGGTTCTGGCGCCGGGCAAAAACCGAAGCGATACAACCCCACTGTGCCGCCTGAGTTTCTTTACCGCCAAAGCCACCGCCCATGCGCCGCACTTCAACCTGCACATGGTTGATTGGCAGGTCCAGCACTTCAGAAACCAGTTTCTGAACTTCCGTCGGATGCTGGCTGGAGCAATAGAGTTTAATACCACCGTCTTCGGCTGGCAGGGCGTAGCTGATCTGGCCTTCCAGATAAAAATGCTCCTGCCCTTTTACATACAGCTCGCCACTCATCTGTATCGGCGCTGCGGCAATAGCAGACGCAGCATCACCTTTCTGCATACTGTGTGCAGGGCGGACAAAGGCATTCTGCTGCAACGCCTCTTTAATGGTTAACAGTGCCTGCTGTTCTTCATAGCTGACCTGCGCCAGCAACACTGCGCGCTTGGCCTGCTCAAAGCTTTCCGCCAGCACGGCAAATAATGCCTGACCGTGAAATTCCACCACACCATCGGCAAATATCGGATCGCCTTTAAATACCGGGCCAATATCTTTTTCACCGGGAATATCATCCAGTGTAATCACATCAACCACACCCGGCGCATTGCGCACGGCGGTTAAATCGAGCGACAGAATTTTGCCATGGGCAATGGTACTTTTTCCGACAGCAGCAAATAAGGTTCCGGCCAGTTCCGGCATATCATCAATATAGGTTGCCGTACCCAGTACGTGTTTTTCGGCGCTTTCATGCGCCAGCTTACTGCCGCTTTTACCTTTGGCCGGACGCTGGCGACGTGCTTCCCAGGGCGTTACTTTTGAAGAAACCTGGCTCATGCTGCACCTCCTGCCTGTCCGGCGGTTAATTCCAGATAGCTTTTCAGCAACAGATTACGCGTAACCTGCAGGCGATATTCTTTGCTGGCACGAACATCCGACAGCGGCTGATAATCCTGGCCGATGAAGTTCGCAGCCTGTAAAAACGTATTTTCAGAAAACGGCTGGCCAATTAATGCCTGCTCGGTTTTCTGTGCCCGTAATGGCGTGGCCGCAACACCACCGCAGGCCAGACGTGCATTTTTTATAATGCCGTTCTGCACATCCATAAAGAGTGCAAACATAACCGCAGAAATATCATCGTCGTAACGCTTACTGATTTTATGCAGCGTCAGCGATTCGCTGCTCTGCAATTTATTAATGCGTATAGCACGTAAATATTCACCGGGCTGCAGCACGGTCTGTTTATAACCCAGATAAAAATCATTAATGGCAACCTCACGGCGGCCATGGTTTCCGTCAATTTCCAGCGTCGCATTTAAAGCTAAAAAAGCGGGGGGCGTATCGCCAATCGGTGAAGCATTAGCAATATTGCCCCCCAAAGTGCCCATATTGCGGATCTGGCGTGAGCCAATTCGATGCAAGAGCTGAGCAAACGAAGGAAAAAGATCAGCCAGCTCATGCTCAGCCTGACTGTAGGTAACACCGGCTCCCAACCATAACTGCTCGTCCAGCACCTGTGTCCGGGCAAGCGTGCTGATACGGTTAAGGCAAATAATGGTGTCGAATTGTTTAAAGCGCTGGGTAATTTCCAGGCCTACATCGGTACCACCGGCCCACAGGCAGGCATCCGGATAGTCGCGCAGCAACGCTTTCAGTTGTTCTTCAGTTAATGGCATAAATAAACGGCGGCCATCAACATCCTGCAGCGCCGCCGGAGAACCATCGGCCGGTACATCGCTTTGCGGGTTAAAGGTTTGCACGCCATTGCGGGCTGATACCTCGCTGACATCACAGGCTGGCAGTGCCGCCATTTTATGTGCGGCTTCGATAATCGGACGATAGCCGGTACAACGGCACAGGTTTCCGGAAAGAGCAGCGTGAATCTGCTCATCGCTTAATGCACTCTGCTGTTCATACTGCCCGGTCTGCTGATACAGATTCGCCAGCGACATAACAAAGCCCGGAGTGCAGAATCCGCATTGTGAACCATGGCAATCAACCATCGCCTGCTGTGCCGGATGCAATTGTCCGGCGCGACCAATACCGGAAGGGGTTAACAGATAGCGTTCGTGCACATTAGCCATTAACGCAATACAGGCATTCAGTGTGCGGTATTCAATACCACGCTCTGTCATTTCACCCAGCATCAATGTGCAGGCTCCGCAATCTCCCGCTGCACAACCTTCTTTTGCATCAGGTTGCATCATCGTGGTGCGCAGGTATTTCAGAATGGTACAATTTGGATCAATTTTATTGTCTTCAATCCAGCGACCGTTTAGGTTAAATCGAATCACGCTTACACCTGTTTTCTGCCCGACAGCTCTGTTTATCCGTGCGGCCTGTACGCCCTGAAAGCGTATTCGCGGCGGCACCGCCCGACAGAGCTGAATTTCAGTAGAGAATTCTGTCCGGGGAATGCGTTGCAATTTCCTGACCAACTGGTCAAGCATATAACAAAACATGCTGAGATGCGTAGCTGCAGCATGTGGCAAGCTAATTGCTAACGATTTGTCCAAGTGGTCAGCTTTTAAATTTGAGGAATCTTAGTGCCAGCACAAGAATCAACCATGCGCCTGCATCTGAGCGGTATCCGCAAAGAGTATCCGGGCTGCCTTGCCAACGATGATATTGAATTGTTGGTGAATGCCGGCGAGACCCACGCCTTACTTGGGGAGAACGGCGCCGGCAAAAGTACCCTGATGAAGATTATCTACGGCGTAATCAAACCCGACGCCGGTAAGATTGTCTGGCAGGGTGAAGCCATTCAGATGAACGGCCCGGCTCATGCGCGCCAGCTGGGTATTGGTATGGTATTCCAACATTTCTCACTGTTTGAAACCCTCACCGTTGCCGAAAATATTGCCCTGAGCCTGCCGGCAGACGAAAGCCGGGACATGGAAGCACTGAGTCAGCGCATCCGCGAGATTTCCACGCACTATGGAATGGCACTGGACCCTGACCGCCATGTACATACGCTCTCGGTCGGTGCACAGCAGCGGGTCGAAATTGTCCGTTGTCTGTTGCAGGACATTAAGCTGTTGATTCTCGATGAACCCACTTCGGTTCTTACCCCGCAGGAAGTACGCGAACTGTTCCGCACCCTGAAGACCCTCGCTGCTGAAGGCTGCTCCATTCTGTTTATCTCCCACAAGCTCGACGAAGTGACCGAGCTCTGCAATGCCGCTACCGTATTGCGCAACGGCCGTGTTACCGGACGTTGCAACCCACAGGAAGTCAGCAGTGAAGATCTGGCGCGGATGATGGTGGGTGAAGATACTCCGCTGAATCAGAATTATCAGAAAGCCGAGGGCGGAGAGACCGCACTCAGCCTGAACAACCTCAGCTTTACCCCGGAAGATCCGTTCGGCGTTACCCTTAACAACCTGAACCTTAAGGTAAAAGCCGGCGAAATTCTCGGCATCGCCGGTGTTGCCGGCAATGGTCAGGACGAACTCTGCGCACTGCTCAGCGGCGAAGAAACCACCAGTCCTGAAAGCATCGAATTGCTCGGCCAGAATATCGGCGCCATGAGCCCCGATCAGCGCCGTCGGCTGGGTTTTGCTTTTGTACCCGAAGAACGTCTGGGACGTGGCGCCGTCCCAAATATGTCGCTGGTCGAAAATACGCTGCTCAGCAGCAGTCATCGTGATTTGAAAGCCAACGGCTGGATTAACTACCGCAAAGTACGCGAATTCGCCCGCGATATTATTGAAAAATATAACGTTAAATGCGCCAACGAATATGCTCAGGCGAAAAGCCTGTCCGGCGGTAATCTGCAGAAATTTATTATCGGCCGTGAAATAGAACAGCAGCCGAAATTGCTGGTGTGTTCCCATCCAACCTGGGGTGTGGATATTGGCGCTGCGATTTTGATCCGCCATGCATTGATCCAGCTGCGCGACGAAGGCGCCGCTATTATTGTGGTATCCGAAGATATTGATGAGCTGTATCAGATTTCTGACCGCATCGGCGCCATCTGTGACGGGCAACTGAGCCCGGTAAAACCAACCCAGGACGTGGGTATCGAAACACTGGGTCAGTGGATGGCCGGTCAATTTGGTCACGACAGTGCCAATCCATCCTCGTTGGAGAGCGCACATGCTTAAGCTTGAAAAACGTCAGGCCGATTCCCGCCTGATGAGTTATGTATCCCCTCTTATCGCTATTGTGCTGACTCTGCTTGCCGGTGCGTTGCTGTTTTCTGTACTGGGTCATGACCCGCTGCACGCTCTGTATACCTTTTTCATTTCACCACTGACCAATGCCTATGGCTGGACCGAACTGGGAATAAAAGTAGCGCCATTGTTACTCTGTGCCATGGGTCTGACACTGTGTTACCGCGCCAAAATCTGGAATATCGGTGCCGAAGGCCAGTTTATTATGGGGGCACTGGGCGGCAGTATGGCTGCGCTGCAGTTTCTTGATGCTGAAAGCCGCTGGGTGCTGGTGCCGATTCTGATTGCCGGCAGCATCAGTGGTTTATTGTGGGGAGCACTGGCGGCGTGGCTGAAAACCCGCTTTAACGCCAACGAAATCCTGACCACCATTATGCTTAACTACATCGCCCTGAACGCTCTGCTGTACGCCGTACACGGGCCTCTGCGCGATCCGGCCGGATTCAATTTCCCGGAATCTGCCATGTTTGCCGATGCCGCGCTGTTACCCCTGTTCAGCGACGATTACCGCCTGAATATTTCCATTCTGTTTGCTCTGTTCTTTACCGTGGTTATCTGGACGGTGATGGCGCGCAGCTGGGTTGGTTATCAGATTCAGGTACTGGGTGAAGATGCCAAAGCAGCACGTTATGCCGGTTTTAATACCAACCGTCTGACCTGGTTTGCCTTATTAGTCTGCGGTGCTCTGGCAGGCCTCGCCGGTGTTGCCGAAGTGACCGGACCGATTGGCCAGTTAATTCCTCACGTATCACCGGGCTATGGTTACGCCGCCATTATTGTGGTGTTCCTTGGCCGTATGCAGCCCTTTGGTATTTTGCTGGCCAGTATGCTGCTGGCTCTGACCTTTATGGGTGGAGAAATGGTACAGATCGAAATGAGCCTGCCTAAATCCCTGACCGGATTATTCCAGGGCATGCTGCTGTTTTTCCTGCTGGCTGCGGATCTTCTGATCAGCTATCGCATTGTCTTTCAACCTCGTACAGCCCGGGCCTGAGTCATGGATATCGATTTAATTACAAATATTTTATTTGCCACGTTCAAAACCGGCACTCCGCTGATTCTGATTGCACTGGGTGAGATGGTCTGCGAAAAGTCCGGTGTTCTTAATCTGGGTCAGGAAGGCATGTTACTGGTTGGCGCCGTAGTCGGCTTTATTGCGGCATCCGTTACCGGCAATTATTTTCTGGCAACCTTCTGCGCCATATTCGCGGGTATGGGTATGGCCTTTCTGTTTGGCTACCTGTCTATCACACTGGCTTCCAATCAGGTTGCAACCGGTCTTGCGTTGACCATCTTTGGTGGCGGTCTGAGTGCATTTCTGGGTACCAATTATATTGGTATCGGCCTTGAGGGCATTCAGGTCTGGTCAGTGCCGCTGCTGAGCGATATCCCGGTGATTGGCAAAGTACTGTTTCAGCACGACCCACTGGTGTATTTAACCCTGGCGTTATTCGCGCTGGTTTTCTGGGTATTCCGCAGCACCCGTCTGGGGTTAAAAATCCGCGCTGTAGGTGAAAATCCGGAAGCGGCAAACGCCATCGGTATTAACGTACAGCAGATCCGTTTTATGGCCGTGCTTTTTGGTGGCGCCATGACCGGTCTGGCCGGCGCTTACCTGTCACTGGTTTACACCCCGATGTGGAGTGACGGCATGTCTGCAGGACGAGGCTGGATTGCATTGTCACTGGTTGTTTTTGCCAGCTGGAAAGCCGAACGTATTCTGCTGGGTGCCTATCTGTTTGGTTTTGCCAGTATTCTGCATCTGGTGTTGCAGGGAACACGTTTTGAAGTTCCACCAAATATTATGGCGATGCTGCCTTATGCGGCCACCATTATTGTATTGGTCTGGCTTTCATCCGATGCGATAAAAACGAAAATGAGTGCACCAAAGTCTATTGGTCAGCCGTACCGGCCACTGGCTTAAAAACTAGGGCCTGTTGACACTAAGTAAATCCGGCCTGCTGAGAGCCAGTTTTTCTCAGAACAAGGAGAGAGGAGTGATATTGTCAGGAACATCCATGTTCCTGACCCTGCGGGCTTCGCGCCCCTCTGCTCCGGGCAGATGGGTAGCGGGCTAAATGAATGACGAACGACGATATTAATGGGGAAAACTGGCCTCAGCCCGAAGGGTTATGGCTAAAAATCCCTCATCCTGCGTTGCTGTTCGCTCGCTTAACCCGTTACCAATCTGTCTGGAACAGACTGGCGTGCCAACCCCGAAGGGGTGAAGCACAGGGATGTGCTGAACATCCCCACTCTCAGCGCCTTGCCTGAGAAATTTTTAGCCGATAACAGGTCTGTTTAATTAGTGTCGACAGGCCCTAGAAGATACTGGCCTGATCTGCTGTTTACAGAACCGCAGACAGGCCCGATTCTCTGGCATTAATTCAGACGAAATTTATTTCTGAATAATGCCAAACCATTACCCGGTTAACGTTCCGGAAATGATAAAAAGACCAAAATGGTCAATGTTAAAAATAACAGGGAATTCATCTTTTAACGGATGAAATAAACGGAATTGATTGATAGATTGAGTGCGTTGATTAAACCAAATTCAAGCAACCTATTAGAAATAACACCTTGTAAAATCTGGAGAGAAAAAATGAAAAAGCAACTTCTGGCCATGGCCGTTATCGCTGCTGCTACCGGCGCAGCCCAGGCAGAACAATTCTGGGCTGATAACAGCGTATCGTTACTGTACGGCGAAGACTACACCATGACCCCTAACAATGGTGAAAAAAACGCTGTAACCAACATGACTTTGGAACACGTTTCCGGTCATAGCTGGGGCAGCCTGTTCTTCTTCGTTGACCGTCTGGTTGGTGAAGGTGACTACAGCGAGACTTACGGTGAGTTTTCTCCAACGTTCACGCTGAAAAAATTTGAAGAAGGCAGCTTTGTAAAAGCTATTAATGCTGCTTTTACCTATGAATTCGGCTCCAGCACTACCAGCAAGTTCTTCCTGCCTGAAGGTGGCGCATATAGCCAAGATAACTACCTCTACGGTATTGGTGCTGACCTGAACATTCCTGGCATGAATTACTTCAGCACAACGTATTATTACTCTCAGCGTAATAACACTTTCACTAATGGTGATAACGACCATCAGCTGACTTTTGTTTACGGCTGGTCATCAGGCAACCTGAACATCGATGGTTTCCTCGACTGGTCTACAGGTACTGATCAGCATGATTCCGAGCTGAACTTCACCCCACAGCTTACCTATAACGTTGGCCCTGCTCTGGGTGTCAGCAACAAGGTAAAAGTAGGTGTTGAGTACAGCTACTGGAACAACAAATTCGGTGCCAAAGGCATGGAAGACAAAGACCGCGATCAGAACGCTGTCAGCCTGCTGCTGAAAGTACACCTGTAATCATCCGGGTGTAATAAGGGGAGCCAGGTGCTCCCCTTATTGTCTGTCAGCGGATTTATCACTACCCATGCCGGATATGATACTCTTAGGCCCTCACAGACTATGTTATGCCAGATTCTGTTCTTACTGGCGGGAAGTGATATGAGCACACAAAAATACAAGACCGGCGCTATTCGTGAGCGCAACAATGAAAATATTCTTGCCGCAGCCGAGCAGGAGTTTGTATTACATGGTTTTAAGGGTACCAGCATGCAGGCCATTGCCGACCGTGCCGGCGTTCCCAAAGCCAATATCCATTATTACTTTAAGAACAAGGGCAATCTGTATCGTGCCCTGCTGGAAAATATCCTGACCACCTGGAACGAAGTACTGTCTGATATTAATGCCGACAGTGATCCTGCTCATATTCTGAGCCTGTTTATCCGTACCAAGATTCGTCTTTCCTATACCCATCCGAATGCATCTAAAATTTTCGCTATGGAAATTATCCAGGGCGCACCTTACCTGAAAGATTATATCAGTGGTGCAATGCGCTTATGGGTCAGAGAGAAAACTCAGGTAATTCAGAGCTGGATTGATGCCGGTAAAATCCGTGCCGTAGATCCGACCCATCTTATTTTTATGATCTGGTCATCAACTCAGCATTACGCTGACTTTGAAACCCAGGTACTCGAAGTAACCAACAAGCGTCAGTATGAAGAAGAAGATATTCTGCGTATTGGTGATTTTCTTGAAGATATGATTCTGCGTGGCTGTGGGCTGACACCGCCAGGGCGTGCGGCCTATCTGGCGACAACAGATAATACAGAAACCAGCACTGAAGATACTGCTGCGGTTTAACCCATGTACTCACAGAACCCGCTCCGGGATTCTGTGAGTACGTTTCAGTGATTATTAATCACCAGCTTTAAGCCCTGCTCAGTCATCGTCCGGTCATATCGGTCGAGATCCAGCGGTATGCGCAGGTGGATTTCTGCGCCCTGGTTTTCCACACCCTGACGGCGTTCACAGACTTCGATACTGCCGTGCAGAATACGTGTAACCAGATTATACGCCAGATGCATTCCCAGACCGGTTTTGCCCCGGTGCCGGCCCGTGGTAAAAAACGGATCAAAAATACGCTGACGTACCTCATTGCTGATACCAATACCATCGTCTTCATAGATCAGCGTCAGAAGGTTTTCTGTTACATCTATACTGGCATGTATCTGAATATGACTGTCACCACCGTCCGGATAGCCATGATCCAGCGAGTTGCCAATCAGTGCCCCCATTACCAACCCAAGCGTCTGCCGGCAGGTATTCAGAATAACCGGCTGACTGAGGTTATATTCAATACGACAGGTGTTGTCTTCAACAAAAAAGTCATCATTGTTGCCGGCAAATTCCTGCAGAAATTCTTCCAGTGAAAAGCGCGAGCGGAAATCACTTTCTTCATCAACTGCCAGCGATTTAAAGGTACGCACCAGGCGGTGCGAGCGGTTCAGGTTTTCGTCGATCAGCAACAAACCTTCTGAAATATTATTAATCTGTGCTGAGAAAGTATTTTTATCCAGCGTGCCATTTTTAATCCGTTCCTGAATTAATAATACTGAATCTTCGATATAACTCCGGGCCGTTACACAGATCCCCAGTGGAGTATTCAGCTCATGGGCAACGCCAGCTACCAGACTGCCCAGCTGGGCCATTTTTTCATTTTCGACCTGCTCATGCCGGTCTTCCTGCAGGGTATCAATTAAACGATTAAGGGAATTGATGGCGTTATTCAGCTCTCCCGTGCGCTCTTCTACTTTTTGTTCCAGCCGGTTGTTGAGCTGTTGCAACTCATGGTCGGAATAATCTCGCTCAGCCATTACCTGCTGAATCTGCTGACATAAGTGATTGATGGTACGGCCAATACGGTTCAGCTCGTCATTCTCTCCACCATCATCCGGCAACTGTACCGGTGCACGAATATCACCACGCTCCGCCCAGTCAGAAAGGGAACGCAGCTGAGAGCCGGCATAACGACTGAACAGCCGGACCAGCGCAAACAGAAGTAAAGCCGCTAACAGCAGAATAATAATCAGATGCTTGAGCAGCA
Source organism: Thalassolituus sp. ST750PaO-4 (assembly GCF_020320405.1). Lineage (NCBI taxonomy): Bacteria > Pseudomonadati > Pseudomonadota > Gammaproteobacteria > Oceanospirillales > Oceanospirillaceae > Thalassolituus > Thalassolituus sp. ST750PaO-4. The sequence continues at coordinate 207,711 of NZ_JABVCB010000013.1, read as the reverse complement.
CGACCGGAGCCGTAGCCATAACCTGTTGCCGCATGGCCACTAAATCCAGCTGCAAACGTAAACTGCCGACCAGAATACTGCGCTCGCCATTGTCGTAGTGCAGATCAAATTGCCGCTCCTGCAGAATCCTGTCACCAGACTCTGCCTCTTCTGCCTGGCCGGCAGAGAAGTATTCGCCATTACCGGCATCCAGCATGGCATAGCGGATATAAGGGAACTGCACCAGAGCAGCCAGCTGAGATTCAACCTGCGGAATATCAAAGCTCCACACACTCTGCGCCAGGGCATTCAGGTAGCCGCTGCTGATCTGTTGCAGCAGAGCTTCGTTGTTACGGTATTCCGTGCGGTAAGCGCTGTACAGGGCCACTGCAGACGACAACAGAGCAAGCAGCAGGCTGGACAGAAACAGATGGATCAGCAACCGTCGGCCGGAAGCACTGCGCCAGTAAAATGCACTCATATTCCCTCCCTGCATATTCCCTTGCTTAGCGTTCCGTGAGCACAGGTTCTATGAGTGTAGAAAAGCACTAGCTGATAGCCAGCCCAACAGGAATGAGAATAGAAAACAGTCTGTAGGCGAACTGCGATAGACCTGTTATTTATAAATCGCATCACAAAGTGGCCACTAACCTCGCCACATTACTTGCCCGTCTGATACAGCCTGTTATCATCAACGCCGGCAGATTAACACCTGGTCACTGCTAACGATCCGCCGCACGCCTGTGCGGTTTATTCTTATTCGTTAGCGACCGGCGCCCAGTCCTTCCTGTCTGCCACCGCCGCAGCGAAACTTTGCGGAGCACAATCATGAACACTCTCTGGATTAAACATCCCCGCGCCGTATTTACCAGCAACCGGCTGGACGCCAGTGGCGGGCTGGTGATCGCCGATGGCCGTATCCTTGAAGTGCTGGCCGCCGGGCAGCAACCCTCCGGCCCTGTCAGTCAGGTATTCGATGCCAGCACGCACGTTGTCTTGCCCGGCCTGGTGAATACCCATCATCATTTCTACCAGACCCTGACCCGCGCCTGCCCACCAGCACTCAACAAGCGCTTATTCCCCTGGCTGCAAACCCTCTATCCGATCTGGGCCGGGCTGACTCCGGCACAGCATGCGCTGGCCACGGAGCTGGCAATGGTCGAGCTGTTGCTGTCTGGCTGCACCACGGTTGCCGACCATCATTATCTGTTTCCGGCCGGGCTGGAAAACGCCATCGATATTCAGGCCGAAACCAGCTTAAAACTGGGCATGCGCGCCACCCTGACCCGTGGTTCGATGAGCCTGAGCGTGGATGATGGCGGCCTGCCGCCACGTTCGGTGGTGCAGACCGAACAGGTGATTCTGGACGACAGCAAACGCCTGATTGAACGCTGGCACCAGCGTGATGATCAGGCGCTGCTGGAAGTCGCTCTGGCACCCTGCTCGCCGTTTTCGGTGACCCCTGACATCATGCGCGCCAGTGCGGAGCTGGCAGCACAATACGATGTCGGCCTGCATACCCATCTGGCGGAGACCGAAGATGAAAATGCTTTCTGCCTGAAGATGTTTGGCCAGCGGCCGCTGGATTATCTGGACTCGGTCGGCTGGCTGAATAACCGTACCTGGCTGGCGCACGGCATTCATTTTAACGATGAAGAAGTGCAGCGACTGGGCAATGCCGGCACCGGTATCTGCCACTGCCCGTCATCCAATATGGTGCTGGCATCCGGAATCTGCCGGGTAAATGAATTACGTGCCGCCGGCAGCCCCGTCGGGCTCGGTGTGGATGGCAGCGCCTCCAACGACCACAGCAATTTAATGCAGGAAGTGCGGCAGGCATTATTAATTCAGCGCCTGCGCTATCAGGCCGATGAGTTCACCCATCTGGATGCGTTACATCTGGCCACCAAAGGCTCGGCTCAGGTGTTACGGCGCGATGATATTGGCGAACTGGCGCCCGGTAAGCGTGCTGATATTGCCTTCTTTAAACTCGATGAACCGCGTTTCAGCGGCGCTCATGACCCACTGGCAGCGCTGGTGCTGTGCGGCGCCAGTCAGGCTGACGCGGTGATGATCAACGGTGACTGGAAAGTACGCGATAAACAATGGCTGGGCGGCGATATCCGCCAGCTGATGGCTAACCACCAGCAGGCGGCCAGCCAGTTGTTCAGCGGACACTGAATCCGGAAAGCGGTCAGCAGGACAATTTTCTGCCTGCTGACCAGCATTATCTTTATGCTTTTTCTCAGCAGGCCAGCGCTGCTCACATCCTCTTACACAACCGCTGATTTTGTTTACCATTTTGTCATCTGCAGGTCATGCAACCGCCGCACTATACGCTGACTTTTTCTGTTTGGTTTTGATATGGCGCCCCATCTTCTGCAACGCAGTCTGGACGAGCTGATCAGCAAGGAAGCCATTCACACCGTGCTGCAACCCATAGTCGACCTGAGCCGCAACCGCGCTCTTGGCTATGAAGCACTCACCCGCGGAGCTTCGGGTCATTTATTACAGCGCCCGGATCTGATGTTCCAGGCCGCGCATCAGTTTGACCGTATTCCGGATCTGGAGATTCTCTGCATCCGTTCGGCTATCCGCCATTTTTCGCGGCAGAAAAGCGACGGCCTGTTATTTATTAATATCTGCCCGCAAAGCCTGCTCAACTATGGTGAGGAGATCAGCGAGCTGACCGAGCGTCTGGCCCACAATGGTCTGCAGCCAACCGATGTTGTGCTGGAAATTTCCGAGCGCTTTCCGATTGAGAATACCGGTCAGTTCCTGACGCTGATCGGCCATCTGAAAGAACTGGGTTATGGCATTGCTATTGATGATCTGGGCAGCGGCTATTCCGGCTTAAAACTCTGGTCAGAGATCCGCCCCGACTACGTCAAAATCGACCGCCACTTTATCGACCGCATTGATCAGGACACGGTAAAACAGGCCTTTGTTACCTCGGTGGTGCATCTGTGCGAACAGCTGCAGTGCGAGGTGATTGCCGAAGGCATCGAAACTCAGGGCGAGCTGAATTTAATCCGCAGCATGGGCATTCATATCGGTCAGGGTTATCTGCTGGGCAAACCACAGAGCAAAGCCGAATTCCAGACTCCGGAGCACGGCCTGAGCCTCACCAGTCCGGTGCATGCCAATGGCGTCGAGCAGCCAATCGGCAACCTGTGCCAGCCGCTGGAAACCATTGCCGCCTCGCTGCCGATGCGCGAAGTTGATGAACTGTTCCGTGAAAATCCGCTGTTAATGTCACTGCCGGTACTGGAAGAGGAGCGCCCGGTCGGATTGCTACACCGGCGCAAACTACTGGAATTATTCGCCCAGCCATACGGCCGTGCGTTATTTGAGCGTAAAACCGTCGGCCATTTTATGCAGCAGAATCCGCTGATCGTCGATTGCGCCATGACCCTGGAAGCGGTCAGTAAAGTACTCACCGATGACGACGACGAAGACCTGCGCCAGCACCTGATTGTTACCTGCGAAGGCCGTTATCAGGGCGTGGTAAACAGCAAAGACCTGCTCAAACACATTACCGACAGTCAGATTCAGAAAGCCCGTTATGCCAACCCGCTAACCCTGCTGCCGGGCAATGTACCGATCGACGAACATGTGGAACAACTGCTGCGCCAGCAGAGCCACTTTTATCTGCTGTACCTCGATCTGAACCATTTTAAGCCCTATAACGACCAGTACGGCTACCGTCAGGGCGATGCCGTATTGCGCTGGCTCGGCCGCTTGCTGCAACAGCACAGTTCAGCGCTTAATTTTGTCGGCCATATTGGTGGCGATGATTTTGTACTGATCAGTCAGGAAGCGGATTTTTATCCGCTGTGTGAGCAACTGCTGCAGGCGTTTAATCAGCAATGTTCTGAGTTTCACCGCAACGACGACTGGAGTCGTGGCTATCTTAACGCCCATGACCGCAGCGGCCAGCTGAGCCGTATTCCGCTGCTCGGTTTAGCCATTGGCGTGGTGCCCTCAACGCTGATTGAAAATCAGGACCCGCAGAGTCTTGCCCAGCTGGCAGCACAGGCAAAACAACAGGCTAAACAAAAAACAGGCAGCGCCTGGCATTGCCTGGGACAGGAGATGCAACCCATCCTGCCGGTTGCCATTAAAGCCGCAGGCCACTGATCAGCGACGGTAGTCGGCGGCAATTTTGTAGCCGTCACGGGTCGAGTGTTTTACTTCATACATCGCCTGGTCAGCCGCGTTCAGCAGCTCTTCGCCATCGGTTTCTCCCAGACGGCCGACGGCGATACCGGTACTTGCACTCAGGTTATGAATCTGCGGCCAGTCCGGCACCTGCAACTCACGCAACTGTTGCTGCAGACGCCGGGCAAAGGTTTCCGCGCCCTCGGCTCCGCAATCAAGCAGCAGCACCGCAAACTCTTCCCCGCCCAGCCGTGCCAGCCGGTCACGGTCACGTCCAAGGCGGCGCAACAATGCACCAAAGGCCGCCAGCACGGCATCACCGGCGGCATGACCAAAACCATCGTTAATACGTTTAAAGTGATCCAGATCGATCCACAAAACCGCGACGCTGCCCTGCCACTGTTTCAGTTGCTGCAATTGCTCCAGCAAAGCACGGCGATTCAGCAGGCCGGTCAGACCATCCACATCCGCCAGCACCTGCAGCTGCTGGTTGGCATCCAGCAGGGCGTTGGCTTTCTCCGCCAGCGCCTGAGTACGCTCCGCCACCCGCTGTTCCAGCTCGCGGTTTATCAGCCGCAGTTCTTCGCTCAGGCGTACAATTTCCTGCCGTGACCAGACCCGGTTCAGCAGGAAGTTACAGATCATCGACACAATAAAAATCAGAAACCCCAGCGGCGACCAGTACTGTCCGCTCAGCAGCTGATTATTCAGCAGCACATCGTGAATAACCGCCACACCCAACAGCATCGTCCCCGGCAGAATCAGCCAGGCACCACGACGGCCGAGATACACCATACGCAGCAATACCGATGTCGCCACCACCACGCCCAGCAGCAGCAAACCACCAAAGATTCCCAGTAATGCGGTAAACCACAGCGGCGGTAACAACAGACAGAGCAGCGCGGCTAACAGAAAAGGCAGGCTGAACAGATTACGCAGACTCCGGCTGAAATCGGTACCGAAAGCAGAGTGCAGCCAGCCAAACAACAGCACCGGGCTGACCAGCATGCTGATATAAATCACCCGGATATGCAGCTCCCAGGGCGGATTAAGACTCAGCATCCAGTACAGCGGGGCAAATGAGGTGGTACCAAGGCGTACGCCCAGCATCAGGGTAAACAGCCCCAGCCACAGTCCGGTGCGGTCTTTACGGTCTACCGTATATTCCATCACCAACAGCAGACCAATCAGCAATAACAGCAGCAGGATAACGGCTTCATAAATCACATGCTGGGCGTAGCCTCGGGTGATCTGATCTTCCGGGCCCAGTAACAGTGGCTGCCAGGGCCCGGCACTGTGATGGTGATAATTAGCAACCTGCAGCACCAGCTGCAGACGGCCATCAGCGATACCTCCCAGCCTGACCCAGCGATTGCCCTGATAGGGTTGCATCTCCTGACGGGCAGTACCCACGCGGCCGCCATGCAGAATATCGCGGCCATTGGCTAACAGGCGGAAACTGGTGGCTATTTCCGGCACAAACAACGCCCAGTCAACCTGCGGATCAAGGCCCTGAATATCCAGCACGAAGGTGGCGTAGCCCTGCCCCGGATACTCATATCCGGCCTGACCATTTTCATCCCAGGTTGAGGGCATGGTGAACAGTGGCCAGTCATGGCTGCCGGTGCCATCACTCAGCTGCTGCCAGGCAAAACGCCACTCTCCCGCCAATGCCAATGGCTGCGTTACCGGCCTGCCGGACAGATTCATCACGCCCTGCTGCGCCCGGAACTCTTGCGCTATTTCCGCCTGCAATTCTGTGGCAGATAAGATCAGCAGCCAGGCTAATATCAAACAAATACGCCGCCGCATTATTCTCCGTCCGAAACAATATCCGTGCTGAAACTATGGGTGGCATGATGGCCAGCGTCAAATTCCGGCAGGCCGCCAAAGCAGCATCCTGCGCAAATGCCTGTATAATGCCGCGCATCTGAAATTCCGAACTCCGGTGGAAGGCATGAATCCCGATCTGAGCAAACTACAGCCCTATCCCTTTGAGAAACTCGCTAAGCTGAAAGCCGCCGTTACGTCGAATGAGCAGCTGCCACATATCGCGCTGTCCATCGGCGAGCCTCAGCATCCGTCTCCGGCCTTTGTACAACAGGCGATGATCGACAATATCAGCCGTCTGGAAAACTACCCGACCACCAAGGGCTTGCCACAGCTGAGCGAAGCCATTGCCAGCTGGCTCAAAGGCCGCTTCAGTCTGGATAACATCGACCCGGTATCGCAGGTGATTCCGGTCAACGGTACGCGCGAAGCGATTTTTGCCTTCACCCAGGCGGTGGTTGACCGCAGCCAGCCCGATGCCCTGGTGGTCAGCCCGAATCCGTTCTATCAGATTTACGAAGGCGCAGCCTATCTGGCCGGTGCCACACCGCATTTCCTGCCTTGTCTGGCCAATAACGATTTCCACCCGGATTACAACGCCGTGCCGGCGGATGTCTGGCAGCGCTGCCAGTTATTGTTCCTGTGCACGCCGGGCAACCCGACCGGTGCCGTACTGAGCTTCGAACAGTTTAAACAGCTGATTGAACTGGCCGACCGTTACAACTTCGTGCTGGCCAGTGATGAGTGCTATTCCGAAATTTATGTCGATGGCAAAGAAGCGCCGATGGGCCTGCTCGAAGCCTGTGCCCGCTTAGGCCGTCACGATTATAAAAACTGCGTGGTGTTTCATTCGCTGTCCAAGCGCTCCAACCTGCCAGGCCTGCGTTCCGGTTTTATTGCCGGTGATGCCGCGCTGTTAAAACCTTTCCTGCTATACCGTACTTACCACGGCTGCGCGATGCCGCTGCAGACCCAGCTGGCCTCCATTGCCGCCTGGAATGACGAACAGCACGTTGCCGATAACCGTGCGCTGTACACACAGAAATTCCGCGCGGTAATAGAAATTCTTAATCCGGTGATGGCGGTGGAGCAGACCGACGCCAGTTTTTATTTATGGGCAAAAACCCCGATTAATGAAGAAACCTTCGCCCAGCAGTTATTTGCCCAGCAGAATGTGACCGTACTGCCCGGTTCCTATTTATCGCGCACCGTCGATGGTATTAATCCCGGTGAAAACCGCGTACGTATGGCACTGGTGGCTGGTGTTGATGAATGCATCGAAGCCGCTCACCGCATCCGCCGTTTTGTTGAATCTCTGTAAGGACTGATTATGGCTTTAGTACAGAACCCGTTCGGCGCAGACATCAGCACCGACGATATCCTCGACACCCTCGGCTTTTTTGACGACTGGGAAGAGCGCTACAAATACATCATCGATCTGGGTAAACAATTACCGGCGATGAGTGATGACAAGAAAAATGATACTTATCTGCTGCGCGGCTGCCAGAGCCAGGTATGGATCGACAGCGAATTAAATAACGGCGTACTGACCTTTGAAGCTGACTCCGACGCCCATATTGTGCGCGGCTTACTGGGTGTGGTGCTGGCCGCATACAACCATAAAACCCCAGCTGACATTATCGCCTTCGATATCGACGATTATTTCAGCAAGATTGATCTGGTCAAACACCTGAGTCCGACCCGCGGCAATGGCCTGCGCGCCATGGTGCAGCGCATTCAGGACACCGCGCGTAACGCCTGACCATACCGGCTGAATAACCGCGGCGGCTGCCGTGATTATTCAGCCTGCTGCTTCCCTCCCCCGGTAACAGACCCGTACCTATCCATCCGATCATAACAACACAGTGTACCGGCGGATGTTCACCTTGCTCTGGCTGGTACTAATCGCTAGCCTGAAGCACATCCTTTTATACAAAGACCTCTCCGATGCTGCGCTGGCTCTGGCAATTTATCCGTCCTTACAAATTCCGTTTAACCATCGCCATCATTGCCCTGGTCGCCACCGCCGGGCTTACCCTGGGCCTAGGTCAGGGCGTGCGCTTAATGGTCGACAATGGTTTTGCCGCACAATCCACTCAGGGACTGGCCGACGCACTGCAGTTGTTCGCGGCACTGGTTGTACTGGTTTCTACCGGGGCTTATTTCCGCTTTTATATGGTGTCGTGGCTCGGTGAACGGGTCGTGGCCGACATACGCAAGCAGCTGTATCAGCACCTGGTCAGCCTGCCTCCCAGTTTTTTTGAAGATAATCTGGCCGGTGAAATTCAGAGCCGGGTAACCACCGACACCACACTGCTGCAGACGGTGATAGGTTCCTCATTTTCCTTTGCCCTGCGTAATTCGCTGACCTTTATCGGTGGTATTACCCTGATGTTTTTAAGCAATTTAAAACTCAGCCTGATTGTTCTGGTTGCCGTCCCCTTAGTTGTTTTTCCGATGATTTATTTTGGCCGCAAGGTGAAAAAACTGTCCCGTGACAGCCAGGATAAAATTGCCAGTGTCGGCGCCTGGGCCGGTGAAAGTCTGCAGCATATTAAAGTGGTTCAGGCATTTACCCGCGAAGATATTGTTACCCAACAATTTGCCCTCGCCGCTGAAGGTGCTTTTGACGTAGCCCTGAAACGAATCCGCCAGCGCGCCTGGCTGATCGCTCTGGTGATGGTGCTGGTGATGGGTTCTGTGGCCGGTATGCTGTATATCGGCGGCAGTGATGTGATTGCCGGAAAACTGTCCGGCGGTGATCTGGCTGCCTTTGTGTTTTACGCCATTATGGTCGCCGGTTCGCTGGCCGCCGTGACCGAAGTCTATGGTGAGGTTCAGCGTGCCGCCGGTGCCGCTGAACGCATCCGCGAGCTGCTGGCGACCGAAGCTGAAATTCAGTCACCACAGCAAAGCACAGTCATTCCGTTTGAAGAAAAAGCAGGCCAGCCGTTAGTGAGCTTCCGCGATGTGCATTATCACTACCCCAGCCGTCCGGACAATAAAGCCATCAGCCATTTAACACTGGATATTCAGCCCGGCGAGCGTATCGCACTGGTTGGCCCATCCGGTGCCGGAAAATCCACATTATTTGATTTATTACTGCGCTTCCGCGACCCGCAACAAGGCGATATTCTGCTGCATGGAAAATCGTTACGGGACTGGGATTTACAGCAACTACGCAGCCAGTTTGCTCTGGTGCCACAGCAACCTGTGCTGTTCAGCGCCAATGTGCTGGATAACCTGCGTTACGGCAAACCCGATGCCAGTGAAGACGATATTCTGGCCGCTGCCAAAGCCGCCCATGCCGATGAATTTATTCAGCAATTACCGGATAAATATCAGTCATTTTTAGGTGAGCAGGGGGTGAAATTATCGGGCGGACAGAAACAACGGCTGGCCATTGCCCGTGCTATTTTGCGCGATCCGGAAATATTATTGCTGGATGAAGCCACCAGCGCCCTCGATGCCCAGAGCGAGCATCTGGTGCAGCAGGCGCTGGATGGTTTAATGAAAAACCGCACCACCTTTGTTATCGCCCACCGCCTGGCCACCATCACCAATGTTGACCGTATCGCGGTATTTGATCATGGCCAACTGGTGGCGATAGGAACACATCTGGAGCTGATGCAACATTCGCCACTGTACAAACGCCTGGCCGATCTGCAGTTTAAAAACACCCAGTTTAAAAACACCGACGATCAGCCAGCCCGGTGACCCTGTATTTAAACCCGGAAGCGGCTGACCAGCGCTGACAAATCATGCGACAGATTACCAAGGGAATCAGAGTTCTCTTTCAGCTGCCGTGAGCTGTCGTTGGCATTGGTCGCTTCGGTATTAATGCGGATAATATTCTGGTTAATTTCTTCCGCCACCAGATGCTGTTCTTCAGCGGCGGCTGCAATCTGGGTCGCCATATCACGGATACGGGCGACGGATTCTTCGATGGACTCAAATACCGCACGGGTCTGCTCGGTGGTTTCTGCGGTTTCGCGTGAGTGATCCAGGCTGCTGGCCAGTTTGCCCGACACTTCACTGGTGCGGTTAATCAGCGAGGTAATCATCTGATCAATTTCTTCGGTTGATTCCGCAGTGCGCCCGGCAAGAGTCCGTACTTCATCGGCCACCACCGCAAAGCCGCGCCCCTGTTCACCGGCGCGGGCCGCCTCAATGGCAGCATTCAGTGCCAGTAAATTGGTCTGTTCGGCGATACCACGGATGGTATCGAGAATGGTGGTGATATTGCGCGACTCCACGGCCAGGGTCGACATTGCCTGGTTGGAATCTTCAATGACCTTTTCAAGAGCCGTTACCGCGCTGGTTGTTTTCTGAATAAATTGCCGCCCGTCTTCAACATGATGCTGACTTTGGTCGGCGGCAATCGCCGTTTCACTGCAATTTTTTGCCACCTCATTGGACGTGGCCACCATTTCATTAAACGCTGTCGATACCTGTTCTATCGAATTGGATTGCTGATCAGAAATACCCGCCAGCTGATCGGAAATAGCCTGTGCAGCCAGAGCCTGATTTTTTACATCAGCGGCCCCTTCATTAATATCGGATACCAGTGAATGAATCATGGTGATAAAGCGGTTAAAGGCGTTGGCCATCTGTCCGGATTCATCTGAGCTGAGCACTCTCAGTCTGCGCGTCAGATCCCCTTCGCCACTGGCAACCTCTTCCAGACCCCGGGTAACCGCACCAATTGGCTTGGCGATCAGGTTGCTGATCCAGTAAGCCAGCACAGCAAAAATACCCAGCAACACCAGACTGATCAGCAGAATGGTATTACGTACTTTAGTGGCAACAGCAAACACTTCATCAGCCGGAATAACGCCGATAAATTTCCAGCCCAACGCCGGTGATGTGTAGGCAGTTGCAAACCAACTCTGGCCATTCAGCTCGGTTTCAAACAGGCCTTCGCGGGCAAAAAACTGCTGATAGGCTTCATCCAGTTCTTTTATATTTTTAAAGTTATTTGCTTTATTGCCACTATCGGCCAGCACCGTGCCGGTTTCTTCCACCAGAATCAGATAGCCGGCTTTGCCGAACTGCACTTGTTTCACCATATCGGTCAGCTTACTCAGGGTAACATCCACCCCGACCACGCCCTGCAGACCACTGTCGGTGGTGAATGTATGCAGATAATCAAGCAGCGGGGCTCCGGTGTTTACGTCTTCATAGGCGGCGGCACGTACCGACTTGCCGGGGTCAGCCTGAGCGGCGATATACCAGGGGCGCTGACGCGGGTCATACTTCCCCAGATCACTGCCCGGCCACTGAATATAACCACCACTGCTGAGCCCCAGAAAAACATAGGCCAGATCCGGCCGCGCTTTACCGAAATCGTCCATCAGTGCATAGGCATCAGCCTCAACACTGCCACTGCGCTGAGCAAAGGTCGGTTTTGCTGCACCACGATAATCCGACACCGACTCATCCAGAGCTTTCAGCGCCTGGGTCGAAGCCAGAAAAGCGGCATCTTCTGCCAGGCCATTAAGGTAGAGACTGAATGCGGTATCAATATGACGGATTTCAGCACTGCTGCGGGTTTCAAAGCTGTTCAGGGCGCTGCTGCGCAACTCCATAACAACCAGAACGGTAATGATCAGCAAAGGGATAATGACAGCTGACAACAGTGCAACGGTCAGGCGGGTACGGATAAGCATGCAATGACTCCGGCGTAGGTAAACGACAGTCTTATTTGCAGCTTAGCCCGTTTTTTGATCAACACTTTTGTTAATAACAAACATTACAGCGCCAGGCCTGCGTACGCCGGGTGTACCGTCCCGGCGTGCGCGCAGGTGCTGGCCGGGCACGGGTACTGCTGCCAGATCAATACCCAGAGACCTTTACGACAACCGCAGAGGGTGGAAGGATAAGTAAGTTGAACTAGGCTCCAAGTAAACATCCGTTCATAAATTAAATGGGGGGGCAGCTCAGGCAATTGCTATGGAGTCCGGATCACCCTATATCCACCATGCCCTGGCTGTTTTCCGGGACCCGGAAATGGAAAGCCTTTTCCGCCAGGAGGAACTTCCCAGACAGCGTCGCTTAGTCTTCGGGCTTTGTGCGTTTGTAATAATTTCAATGCCTGTTTTTATGCTTTCTGATGCCATGGTCGTCAAACCCGGGCCATGGGGTTCTTTTCTGCTGGCACAGAGGCTGGTTCATATTGCGGCGTGTATTATTTTTTTATTAACCATACCCCGCATCCGGCGTTATTCCTCTTACGATGTACTGGTATTCAGCACGTTATTGCTATTTTTTGTACTTCTGGAACTGGGCTCGTTTACCTTTCTGGACGACTACGCCCTGTATGCCCTGTTTGATCTTATTATCATGCTGTGCCTGTATGCTTCCGGAATTCTGACCGTAAAACTGTCAACAATAATATGCCTGTATCATTCTTCAGTGGCCATCCTGATTATTCTGACCCTAAAAGATCTTAACTTACATGCTCAGATAATGATGATCATTGGTTATAGCTTCAGTAATGGTGCCGGCATACTGCTATCGATCACTCACCATAAAAACACCAGGCAACAGTATTTATTGCAGCAGTATTTACGCGAGAAAACACTTCAGCTTAAGCACCTGGCATATCGTGATTCGTTAACCAATGCGTTAAACCGGAGATCTTTTCAGGATCATTTCAGGGATATTGAAAAAATGGCGTTAAGGCTTGAGAAGAGCGATAAAAGCTTATTCCTGATCGCCGCCGACATTGATCACTTTAAAAAGATTAACGACAACTTTGGTCATGATATTGGTGACAAGGTATTGCTGGCTTTTGTGAAGCTGGTTGAAGCCAATATCCGTCCTGTCGATAAGGTATACCGCTTTGGCGGTGAAGAATTTATGATTTTACTGCAGGAATGCAGTATGGATACGGCCATTAAAAGAACAGAAAAAATAATGCAGCTGCTTAATTCAGGCGCCCTTGGTGTTGAAGAGCTGGAGCAGCCGGTCACATGCAGTTTTGGGATTACACCGGTTCTGGCCAGCGATACCATCGATTCCGTTTGTATCCGGGCCGATGAAGCCCTTTATAACGCGAAACATAACGGCCGCAATCAGTATGTTTTTGCCCCAGCACCCGATAAATAAAACCAGCAACACAATAATTTATCAGAGGCAGCACTGGGAGCAGTCCATCTGGCCCTGAAAGAATATCCAGGGCATAAGCAAAAACATTAGCGACGATTCTCTGCACTCATGGCGCAAGCAGTATCCAGCATACGGTTGGCAAAACCCCATTCGTTATCAAACCACACCAACAACTTCAGCAGCTGCCCACCGCTGACACGTGTCTGGGTGGCATCGACGATTCCTGAACGCGGATCGTGATTAAAATCGATTGAGGCATGCGCATCATGGGTGATACCGATAATCCCCTTTAATGCACCGCTACTGGCTTCTGCCAGCAGTGCATTAACCGCATCCGCTGTGGTTGGCTGCTGTAATTGCAGACTGATATCCAGTGCCGAGACATTAATGGTTGGCACACGCACATGCAGGCTTTCGATTTTACCGGCGAGTTTCGGCATTAAACGCGCAATGCCCAGCGGCAATCCGGTATCGACCGGAATAATACTTTGCCCTGCAGCGCGGGTGCGGCGTAAATCGGAATGGTAGGCGTCGATTACCGGCTGATCGTTCATCGCCGAGTGAATGGTGGTGGTTACCCCGGCTTCGATGCCGAAGGCGTCATCCAGCAAAGTCAGAATCGGCAGCAGACAATTGGTTGAGCAGGAACCGTTGGAAACGATGTGCTGATCGTCACTCAGCGTGTGCTGATTAAGACCAAAAATAATGGTGTTATCCACCGCGCTGTCGGCAGGGTTAGAGATCAGCACTTTATGCGCGCCACCAGCCAGATGCTGCTCGCACTCTTCGCGGGTTTTTATCTGGCCGCTGCATTCCAGCACCAGATCAATATTCAGCGCAGCCCAGTCGAGGGCGGCGGCATCCGCTTCGTGGCGGATACAGATACGGTCGCCATTAACACTCAGATGACGTTCATCCACCACCTCAACCTGCCCCGGAAAGCGCCCGTGGGTACTGTCGTAGCGCAACATGTAGCTGATGGTTTCAATATCGGCCAGCTCGTTAATGGCCACCACCTGCAACTGCCCGCGATAGCCATTTTCGTACAGAGCACGCAGTACACAGCGGCCGATACGGCCGAAACCATTGATAGCAATACGGGTGGTCATAAAATACCCGGCCTCCGGGCCAGAAAAATCAGATCGTTATTCTCGCGGATTTAACCGGTGCTGGCAAAGCCGCACCGTTTTTGTCACAGGCATTTGCGCAGATCAGCAATCAGCTTCTGTTGCTGTTCGCCGTCCAGCTCACTGATGGTTATGCGCAACGCACTCTGTGGCTGACGCACACTGAACACCGCCGCATCGCGTACCAGCCAGCCGTAGCGGGCAAGACGATGGCTGATTTGTTCTGCATCCAGCCCCGGCAATGGCAGCCAGAAATTAAGACCATCCGCCGGTGCGCTGAGCACTGGCAGTCCGGGTAATTCTGCCGCATTCAGCGCCGCTGCCAGTGCAGTGCGCTGCGTACGGTAATAGTCCGCCGCCTGTGTCAGCTGTTGCTGTACCTCATCGCTGGCCAGCAGCAGGCTGAGCAGATCCTGCAGCAGATGGCTGACCCAGTTGCTGCCCGGTGTGAGACGCAGCAACAGACGCTCACGGGTCTGGGCATCGCTGTGGATAAAGGCACAGCGCAGGTCCGGGCTATAACCTTTCGAGACCGAACGCACCAGCGCGTGATAACGATGGCCTGCGGGCATGATGCTGTAATACGCCGAGCTGGCAACGGTGGCGAAATGGTCATCCTCGATCAGCAATACATCCGGGTATTGCGCCAACAAGCTGCGGATCTCTGTCGCCCGGGTCTGGCTCAGACTGCAACCGGTCGGGTTATGACCACGGGGTGTACAGATCAGGGCCTGCACGCCGGTTGCCAGCGCCGCCGCCAAAGCCTCTGTCTGCAGACCTTCAGCATCAACACTGACGGCAACGGCTTCCAGCCCGGCCTGATTCAGGGTGTTGATGGTTCCCAGAAAACAGGGATCTTCGACGATGACTTTGTCACCGGGCTTCAGATGCGCCAGTAACAGACGCTCAACCGCGTCCACCGCACCATGGCTGAGCACCAGCGCATCCGCTTCCGCCTGATCGGCAAACAGCCGGCTCTGTGCCAGCGCAGCAAGCTCCGGATTCAGCAGCGGCTCACCATATAAGCGCGGAGTACGGGCAGGCAGCTGCGCTAAATAACGGCTGATATCGGGCAGCCAGTGCAGTGCCGGATTACCACTGGCCAGATCAGTCAGCGGCGAATCCGGCATCGCGCCTTCCTGAAACCCACCTTCCGCCTGGGTACGGATCATCGTGCCACGCCGCCCCTGACTGACCGCCAGGCCAGCGCTGACCAGCCGCTGATAGGCAGCCGCGACGGTATTGCGGTTTACCCCAAGTTGTTCTGCCAGCTCGCGGATAGGCGGCAATAACGCGCCTTCTTCCAGCTGTCCGCTCTGCACCAACTGCCGGATGCTGGCGACGATATCTGCAATGCTCTTGCCGGTAATATTCATAAATAGGACAAAATTATTTTTGACATAGGACAAAAACCGAAAGCATACTGGTTACCCGGTCAGTTATCCACCGCCGGCAAGAATATCAGACAGCAGGAGCAAAGGCTTGAACCATACCGTGACCACCAGCCAGGGTTTCCGCCCGGTTTTCAGCAGTGACGATCTGCAGCGCAATCTGGCGGCCGTAAACGCCCGTATCCGGCAGGCCTGTGAACACAGCGGACGCCAGGCCGACAGCGTCCGTCTGCTGCCGGTCAGCAAGACCGTGGATCTGGCACGTATCCGTATGGCCCACGCCGCTGGCTGCACTCTGCTGGGCGAAAACAAGGTGCAGGAAGCCTGGAGCAAAGCGCAGAGCACCACCGATCTGACGGATCTGCGCTGGGCAGTCATCGGTCATCTGCAGACCAATAAGGCCCGTATCGTTGCCCGCTTTGCCAGCGAATTTCAGGCTCTCGACAGCCTGCGTCTGGCCGCCGAACTGGATAAGCGCCTGAGCCGTGAAGAACGCTGTCTGGATGTGCTGGTGCAGGTTAATACCTCCGGCGAAGCCAGCAAATACGGCCTGGAGCCGGCACAGCTGGAAGCCTTTATGCGCCAGCTCAGCGCCTTTCCTACCCTGCGGGTAAAAGGTCTGATGACGCTGGCCGCGCTGACCACCGATCAGCAACGTATCCGCCGCTGCTTTGTTTTGCTGCGCCAACAGCTGCAGCAGATGCAGCAACAGCTGAGCTATGGCGATCAGCTGTATGAATTATCCATGGGAATGTCGTCCGATTTTGAACTGGCGATCCACGAAGGCGCGACCACCGTCCGGGTTGGTCAGGCCATCTTTGGTCCGCGGGCGCTTCCCGACAGCTACTACTGGCCTGAACAAACAGGAGCCTGACATGATGAAACGAGCCTGTGTTATCCGCCACCTGGCCTTTGAAGGGCTGGGTATTCTGGAAAGCGTGCTGATTGAGCGCGGCTATCTGATTGACTACTACGATGCCGGCGTTGATTTTCTTGATGACGATGCCCTGTTGCAGGCGCATCTGCTGGTCGTACTCGGCGGGCCAATCAGCGCCAATGACGGCCAGGATTACCCCTTTCTGGCGCATGAGACAGAGTTGCTGCAGCAACGTCTGACCCTGCAACGGCCAACGCTGGGCATCTGTCTTGGCGCCCAGCTGATGGTCAAAGCGCTGGGCGGCACCGTACAGCCGATGGGGCACAAAGAAATCGGTTATGGCGATATTCAGCTCAGTACAGAGGGACTGGAGTCGGCACTGGCTGTGCTTAAGGAGTGCCCGGTGCTGCACTGGCACGGTGAGCAATATTCGCTGCCTGCCGAAGCCCGGCTACTGGCCTCTTCGGCGCTGTGCCCACAGCAGGCATTTGCCCTCGGCGACTATGGTCTGGCGCTGCAGTTTCATCTGGAAACCGATTACCGCCGCATTGAGCAGTGGCTGATTGGCCATTGCTGTGAGCTGCAGCAGGCCGGCATTGCGCTGGCCGATATCCGCCAGCAGGCACGCCAGCACGGGCCGCGCCTGCAGATGCTGGGGGTACGTATTTTTCATACCTGGCTGGGCCAGGCCGAAGCCTTTGATCAACACAGACATTACACCCATGAGCCAGTTTAAGATCCTGCTCTGGCAGAACCAGAGCCTGCTGGGCCAGTTTGAATCGGCAGCCAATGCCGGGCATGAACTGATACAGCAGATTCGCAGCCGCTTTCCACAGGAGGCCGGTTTCCGCACCGAAGTGATGGTCGCCAGCGACGAAAAACGCATTATTGAATCCTCGCGTCAGGGCATCCGCCTGATCAGCCGGGAAGTGATTTATCAACCTTACAATGAAGACGAAACGGATCAGAAAGTATGAGTTCAGCCTGTTTAATGCCGGTGTATGAGCGCCTGCCGGTTCATTTTGTGCGCGGCGAAGGCAGCTGCCTGTGGGACGATCAGGGCAATCAGTATCTCGACAGTCTGGCCGGTGTCGCGGTAACCAATCTGGGGCACTCTCACCCGGAAATTACCGCAGCCATCAGCGCTCAGGCCGCCACCCTGATGCACAGCTCCAACCTGTACGGCGTAACCTGGCAGGAAACCCTCGCCGCCACACTGTGCAGCCTGACGGGTATGGAGAAAGCGTTTTTCTGTAATTCCGGTGCCGAAGCCAACGAAACCGCCATCAAGCTGGCACGCCTGCATGCCCGCCAGCGACAGATTACAGCACCGCAGATTGTGGTTATGGACGGTGCATTTCATGGCCGCACCCTGGCCACCCTGACCGCCAGCGGAAATCCGGCAGCGCAGCAGGGTTTTGAGCCTTTAGTGCCGGGCTTTCTGCGTCTGCCACTGAATGACAGCACGGCCCTGAATGCACTGGATGGCAACCCTCAGATCTGTGCAGTACTGCTGGAAACCGTGCAGGGCGAAGGCGGCGTGCGACTGGCAGACAGTCATTATTTACAGGCGCTGGCGCGCCTGTGCCGGGCCAATAACTGGCTGCTGATGATCGACGAGGTGCAGACCGGCATGGGCCGCACAGGGCGCCACTTCGGTTATCAGCATGCCGATATCCAACCGGATGTGATCACCCTTGCCAAAGGTCTGGGTAATGGTCTGCCGATTGGTGCCTGCCTCGCCCGTGGTGCGGCAGCAAACCTGTTTGCGCCGGGGCAGCACGGTTCAACCTTTGGTGGCAATCCGCTGGCCTGCCGCGTCGGTCATACCGTGATAAGTATCATGCAGCGTGACCGGCTGGCCGAACGGGCGGCAGAGCTGGGCAGGCAACTGCTGGAAGGATTAACCCAGGCGCTGGCCGGCCATCCTCAGGTCGCCGCCATCCGCGGACGCGGACTGATGGTGGGTATTGAGCTGAAAGAAGCGATTCCGGATCTGACCAGACGTGCGCTTTTGGAAGAGCGCCTGCTGATTAATGTCACACGGCAGAAAGTTATCCGCCTGTTACCGGCACTGACGATCAGTCCGGAAGAAATCAGTATCCTGATCGCCGCACTGAGCCGGTTACTGCACAGCAACCAGCAACTGCGCAGCGCCTGAGAGGTAACACACCCCCGGCCAGAATGCCCTGGCCGGGGTTTATATTGTTCCCTGCGCTTCGCCATTAATGCACTTAGTCATCACAGCGCTTCGCCATCGCCGCACTCTTGGCGCAGTGTTATATTGCCGCCCGCCTCCCTGCCAAAGCGCTCTCTCAAACCGAAGGAATCCGCATGAATCAACCCTGCACCCAGCCCTGCCCCCTGTGCTCTGATCAGGGTCCGCACCAGCAGCTTCAGGGTGCAGATAAACGCCGTTACTTCAGCTGCAGCCAATGCTCACTGGCTTTTGCCGACCCACAGCAATGGCTGAGTGCGGCGGACGAAAAAGCCTATTACGCCACCCATGAAAACAGCATTGAAGATGCCGGTTATGTGCAGTTTCTGCAGCACCTGCTGACACCTCTGCTGCCATTATTAACACCGGGCATGCAGGCACTCGATTACGGCTGCGGGCCGGGGCCAACATTATCAAAACTGCTGGCGGCTGCAGGTATTGCCTGCGATGACTACGATCCGTTTTTCTTTCCTGCCCAGTTACGCAGTCAGTACGATGTTATTACCGCCACCGAATGCTTTGAACATTTTCATAATCCGCACGCCGAACTGAGCAGGCTGAGTGGTTTACTGCGCGAAGGTGGTTATCTCTGTTTAATGACCAGCCGCTGGGCAGATGCAGAATATTTTTCGCGCTGGCATTACACTCGCGACCCGACTCATGTGGTGTTTATGCAGGAAAAAACGCCGGACTGGATTGCCCGGCATTATGATCTTGAGATTGTCTGGCGCGACAGTCCGAGGGTGGTGATTTTCCGTAAAGTGGCTGCCAGACCCTAGATAAAAGATTTCAGGCGGAGATCATTTTAATCTGATGTTGTTTTAAATAATCTCTGGGCGACACACCATACTGCTGATGAAAACGGCGGGTAAAGTGGCTGGCATTCACATAGCCGACGTCATAGCAGACTTCGGTAACAGAACGGCCGCTCTGCAGTAATTCCCGCGCCCGCTCAAGGCGGCGCTGCTGGATATATTCCATCGGCCCGGTGCCCATCACATGCCGGAACTGCTGATAAAACTTACTGCGTGACATGCAGGCAACACGGCACAGTTGCTCAATATCGACGGTTTCCGCCAGATGATCATCAATATAACGAACCGTTTCCGTCAGACCATTTAAGGTCGGGTCATGGCGCGCGCAATTCAGTAAAAAGCTGCGTCCCTGCTGGCGCAGCATACGGGTTAGTAATTCAGTAACGCCCAGGTTCAGTACCAGATCACGGTCATCATCGTTATGCACAAAACTGCCGACGATACGTTCCAGCAATTGTTGCGTTGCCTCGGTATGAAACAGATGCAGCACATGATCATCATGCGGGCGCCAGCAACCCAGCTCTTTCGGTAACGGGTTCTTCTGGTTGAGCTGATCACAGACATCACGCAACCGCTCACGGCTGATACCCAGGGTTAAACAGCTGGTTGGGTTATCGAGAGTGGCCTCGGGGAAATCAATGGCAACGGTTTCACCTGGCGCCATGACAAAAGATTCATGGGGTAAAAAAGCCGAATTAAAATGATTTTTACCGTGCAGTACTTTTTTGCCGCTGATCATGCCGCAGTAAAGAATTTCTTCCGCATCGAGGCGGACTTTTTCTGCAGAGGCAAAAGTGTCGTAGATTGACAGTTCAGCGCCATGACTGGCAAAGACCGTGCGGTTTTCCACCAGCTGCTGCGGGCCAGAACCACGAACAAGATTACGACGGTTAAACGCCGCCTGAGCTGCCAGACCTGAATCGCGCATTCTGACCTCCTGTTACCGCTGACATTTGTGCGGTATCTCTTAGGGCCTGTTAACACTAATTAAACAGGCCTGTTATTGGCTAAAAATTTCTCAAACAAGGCGCTGAGAGTGTGGCCTAACGGGTTAAGCGAACGAACAGCAACGCTGGATGAGGAG
>NZ_JABVCB010000013.1:160237-187076 GCF_020320405.1 Thalassolituus sp. ST750PaO-4 | reverse complement strand
AGCCCGCTAATATCACTCCTCTCTCCTTGTTCTGAGAAAAACTGGCTCTCAGCAGGCCCGATTCACTTAGTGTTAACAGGCCCTGGTTTTAATTATTTTTTATCTGCTTGTTATGCGGGCCTGCCGGCCATGCCTTATGTCTGTCGCTGACAACATTTGAGGCCAAGGCTAAACAGCATGGACGCTCAGCACAGTCATTCAGACGCTCAGGCAAGTGGTTAATCATCAGATCACATAGCCTGAACTCACACAACCCGCTAAGCCCAGACAAAAGTCCAAGGCTTGCGTGTGAACAATAACAAGGAGAACGCCATGATTTATGCCAACCCCGGACAGACCGGCTCGGTCGTCAGCTTTAAAAGCCAGTATCAGAACTACATCGGTGGTGACTGGGTTAAACCGGTTAACGGCCGCTATATGGACAACATCAGCCCGGTCAATGGTCAGGTGTTCTGTCAGGTGCCACGTTCCGATGGCGCCGATATCGAACTGGCGCTGGATGCAGCCCACAATGCGGCAGCGGCCTGGGGCAAGACATCCGCTACCGAACGCTCCAATATTCTGCTGCGCATTGCCGACCGTATGGAACAGAATCTGGAAATGCTGGCCGTAGCCGAAACCTGGGATAACGGCAAAGCGGTACGCGAAACCCTGGCCGCCGATATTCCGCTGGCGGTGGATCACTTCCGTTATTTCGCTGGCTGTCTGCGTGCGCAGGAAGGCACCATGGCCGAAATCGACGAAACCACCGTGGCTTACCATATTCATGAACCACTCGGGGTTGTTGGTCAGATTATTCCGTGGAACTTCCCGCTGTTAATGGCCGCCTGGAAACTCGGCCCGGCACTGGCGGGCGGTAACTGTGTGGTACTGAAACCGGCTGAGCAGACACCGGCATCAATTCTGGTATTAATGGAACTGATCGGCGACCTGCTGCCACCCGGCGTACTGAATATTGTCAACGGCATCGGCGAAGAAGCCGGTCAGGCGCTGGCCACCAGCCAGCGTATTGCCAAAATTGCCTTTACCGGCTCCACTCCGGTGGGTCAGCATATTCTGAAATGCGCCGCCGATTTATTAATTCCAAGCACCGTTGAATTAGGTGGAAAATCACCGAACATTTATTTCTCCGACGTGATGCAGCACGAAGATGATTACCTGAGCAAATGTGTTGAGGGTATGACCCTGGCTTTCTTTAATCAGGGTGAAGTCTGCACCTGTCCGTCACGTGCATTGATTCAGGAGAGTATTTATAACGATCTGATTGAAATGGTCGTGGCCCGTGCCGGAAAAATCATCCGTGGTAACCCGCTGGATACCGACACTCAGGTTGGTGCTCAGGCCTCGGAAGAACAGTACGAACGCATTATGAATTACATTGCCATTGGTAAAACCGAAGGCGCCAAAGTGCTGCTCGGCGGTAATGCCGAAGCCTTAAACGGCGATCTCAGCAAAGGCTATTACATTCAGCCAACCATGCTGTACGGCAAAAATGATATGCGTATTTTCCAGGAAGAAATTTTCGGCCCGGTAATCAGCGTCACCACCTTTAAAGACGAAGCCGAAGCACTGGCCATCGCCAACGATACCGAGTTTGGTTTGGGTGCCGGCGTATGGACGCGTGATATGAATCTGGCTTACCGCATGGGACGTAATATTCAGGCCGGCCGGGTCTGGACCAACTGCTACCATGCCTATCCGGCACACGCCGCCTTCGGTGGTTATAAAAAATCCGGTATCGGCCGCGAAACCCACAAAAAAGCGCTGGAGCATTATCAGCAGACCAAAAACCTGCTGGTCAGCTACAGCACCAGCCCGCTGGGTTTCTTCTGATCTTACCTGCGGCCTGCGGGCCGCACTTCCACTCTCACTATACCGCTGGCTGATCATTTACAGCATTGCCCGCTTCCCAGCGGGCACTTTTTTATCAAGTCATCTGCTCCGGCTTTTCCACACAGCTTTCACTTGCGACTCCGGTAGTGAATTAAAAGGCCAAAAGGCCCTTTTTAATTCTTATAAATAACGGGTAATAAGCCATACGGAAGCGATGATCATAACAAGGCCATTGATTGATAACGCTAACTGGCGGAACAGCAAACGCTCTTTCACCTGACTAACACCGTAAGCGTGAAACAGACGTCCAATCAATAACGCAAGACACAATCCATGAACCCATACCGCACTCATCCCCAGTGATTCCGCGGCAAAAATCAGAATTAATGCCAGCGGTACGTATTCCGCAAAGTTGCCATGTACCCGGATGGCTCTTCTGAGAGCTTTGTCTCCCCCATCGCCAATGGCCACCCGGGCAGTCTGCCTCAGGCGAATCACGCGAAAACTTAACAGGGTAAACATCAGTGAAAAAATGGCTATATACAGTGGAGCAATCATAGGAAACCTTGGCTATCAATTCGGCAGAAAAATATATTCTATTGATAACAAGCCTACAAACAGCAAATAATAGGCTTTTGGAAAAGAATAAGTTTTCTATAGCATGCACTATCGCCAGACACCGCCGATCCAGTATTTACCCGTATTCGAGTCAGCCGCCCGTCATCTGAGCTTTAAACGGGCAGCTGATGAGCTGTGCGTAACGGCCCCGGCGGTAGGACAACAGGTGAAGGCATTCGAAGCCTGGCTGGGCAAGCCACTCTTTCATCGTCATACCCGGCGCCTCAGCCTCACACGCGAAGGCGAGTATTATTTTGCTCTGGCCAGCGACATCCTGAACCGCCACCAGCAGGGCTATATTCAGTTTAAACGTCAGTTCGATGACAAGGTGTTTCACCTCAGTGCTTCGTTGTTTGTGGCACAGGAAGTCATCATGCCGAATTATCTGCGGTTTTCTCAGTATGTTCCCAATACAGAACTGCGTCTGGATGCCCGCGTATCCTACGTCGACTTCGCTCTCCATCAGATGAATGCTGCGGTGCGCTTTGGTGAAGGTAACTGGCCCGACCTTGAGGCACGGCTATTGGCGAAGGGGTCGGTGTCCCCCGTGTGCAGTAAGACCTATTTATCTCAGCATGCCGATATGTCTCCGGATACTTTGTATCAGAACCGTTTGCTTTATTCTCTGCCCGATATGGATACATGGGGGCCCTATTTCTGGGGATCTGATCGCTTACCAGAGCAGGAACCTGTTCTCTGTGACTCCTACCTGGCTGCGATCAAACTGGCGTGTGAGGGGGTCGGGGTCGCCTTGGGTATTTTTCCAACGATCAATAAGTGGATGGCGAAAAATGGCCTGGTACAGCCGTTTGATATTCGGGTAAACCTGAACCGGTCATTCTGGTTTGTGTACCCGAAAGGCAGCAACGACCCCAGACTCGATCAGGCTTACCAGTGGCTAAAATGCTTATTCGAAGAAATGGAACGATAGCAAAACCAGTACATCCCAATAGCGGCGCACACGCTGCCCGGCGAATAGTACGAAGATAAATACCCTGTTTATGGGGTGTCAGTTGGACGCATCCATCCCTCCATACAGACAGACAGACAGACACTCTGCTGTCACACCACCGTTGCCTGCATGCAACAAAGCTTTCCCGGATAACACGCTGTGCCTACCCTGCGCCTGTGGCACTCTGTGAGCCTTTCATTGCATTCATGGCGGGCCACATTATGACCTCACTGGCAGATATTCCTTTTTCGCTGCTGGAGCTGGCATCGGTGCCACAGGGTTTTACGGTGGCGCAGACGCTGGCCTCTATGCTCGATTATGCCCAACATGCCGACACGCTGGGCTTTAACCGTTTCTGGCTGGCCGAGCATCACAATATGGAAGGGGTCGCCAGCAGCGCCACCGCGGTGCTGATTGGTCAGGTCGCAGCACGCACGCAACGTCTCCGCGTTGGCTCCGGGGGCATTATGCTGCCTAATCACCCGCCGCTTATTGTCGCCGAACAGTTCGGTACACTGGATGCGTTGTATCCCGGCCGTATTGACCTTGGCCTTGGCCGTGCCCCCGGTACCGACCCGCTGACCAGCAGGGCCTTACGCCGCGACGATATGCGCGCCGAACATTTCCCGCAGGAAGTGGAAGAATTACAAACCCTGCTGGGAGCCGATGGCGCACACAAACGCGTTAAAGCTTACCCCGGCGCCAACAGTGCGGTAGAAATCTGGCTGCTGGGCTCCAGCCTGTTCAGCGCCCAGCTGGCCGCCGAGCGCGGTTTACCTTATGCCTTTGCCGGGCACTTTGCTCCGCGTCTGGCGCGTGAGGCGATCGCCCTTTACCGCCATCGTTTTCAGCCTTCCGCCACATTGCAGAAACCACATGTCATTCTCTGCCTGCCACTCATCGCTGCCGCCAGTGACGATGAAGCGCGTTTTCTCGCCACCAGCAGTCAGCAGCGGATTATGGCGTTAATGCAGGGACAACCACTCTATCTGCCACCGCCGGTAGAAAGCATGGAAGGCATCTGGAATCCGCAGATTAAAGCTCAGGTCGATGCCTTTCTGGCGCTGTCGGTTACCGGTGGCCCTGCCAGCGTAAAATCCAAACTGCAGGCTCTGGTCAGCCAGATGCCGGTGGATGAACTGATGTTTACCAACGATATTTTTGACCGGAAAAAACGCCTGCAGGCGCTGCAGATTCTGCTGGCAGCCAGATCCTGAAGTGCGCTACCGCTGCAGACAATGACTGCAGCGGCCATACCCGAACGGGTTTAATCTGCTATAACTGATGCAGACCATAAAACGTCATCAGGAGGCGGTATGCGCAAAGGATGGTTAATACTGACGTTATTCTTGCTGACGGCCTGCGACAGCTCCGAACCTGCCGGCAACCAGTTCTCCCCCTTGCCTCAGACCCGCGGCGAAGCTGAACAACTGCGCCAGCTGAGTTTAAAAACAACAGCCGGCGAGCGGCGCTTAAGCAACTTTGATAATCAGCTTCTGCTGCTGTTTTTCGGCTTCAGCCATTGTCCGGATATTTGCCCTACCACGCTGATGAATGTCAGCAAAGCACTGCAGCAATTACCACCCGAAACCGTACAACAGGTACAACCGCTGTTTATTACCGTTGATCCGGAGCGCGATACGATCGACGTACTGCGCCCTTATACCCGCCACTTTCATGCCGCCATTCTTGGCGTTCAGCCTGATACCGAACAACTGCTGCAACTGACAAAGTTTTTCGGAATTTATTACCGTAAGGTCGCACAGGAAGGGGCGCTGGAGTACAGCATGGATCATTCTGCGCAATTACTGCTGAGCAGCAGTTATGGTCAGGTACTGGGAGTGCTCGACCCACATATGCCTGCCGATGAACTGGCGCTGTGGATCCAGGGGGCGGTTGCCCGGCTGCAGGCGCAATAATCTGAGATGCGCCCGGATATTGAACAACGGCCTCAGAAAACCGGCAGGCAATGATCCAGCAATAACGCCGCAAAGCAGTAAAGAATATAACGGATCGAAAACCAGAACGCCTGAATCGGCGCCTGCACCGAGGTGGCGCGCCATACCCGCCAGTTAATCTGCATAAAGCGGATATTTAACGGCACAATCAACAACAGATACACCAGCCCCGACATACCACTGACGTAAGGCATCAGCGTCATAACCACCGTCAGCCAGGCATACAGCCATATCTGCAAACGGGTAAAACCTTCGCCATGGGTAATGGGCAACATAGGTACTCCGGCACGGCGATATTCATCCTGTTTATGAATCGCCAGCGCCCAGAAATGCGGTGGTGTCCAGGCAAAAATAATCAGCACCAGCAGCAATGCATCGGCTTCCACACGATTGGTGATTGCCGTCCAGCCGAGTAGCGGTGGCGCCGCTCCGGCCAGTCCGCCAATGGTAATATTCTGTGGCGTGGCGTGTTTTAAAAAGCGGGTATAAA
Organism: Thalassolituus sp. ST750PaO-4; assembly: GCF_020320405.1. Taxonomy (NCBI): domain Bacteria; kingdom Pseudomonadati; phylum Pseudomonadota; class Gammaproteobacteria; order Oceanospirillales; family Oceanospirillaceae; genus Thalassolituus; species Thalassolituus sp. ST750PaO-4. The sequence goes on along the minus strand of NZ_JABVCB010000013.1, from coordinate 181,225 downwards.
TCAGCGCATAACCCAGCAATGCGGCCGCTGTCAGCGCCGAGGTCAGCGGGTTCACCTCAAGCCATAACAGACTCAGTCCCAGCAGTGACAACAGGCTGGCATAAAGCGCTGCCTGCCAGGGCGGAATACGTCCCTGTGCCAGAGGACGTTTTGACGTACGCAGCATTAAACGGTCAAGCCGCTGATCCAGCAAATGGTTAAAGGCCGCCGCTCCCATCGCTGCCATAGCGATACCCAGCGTGGCATATATCACCCGCCCGATATCCGGTAATACCGGTGTCGCCAGTACCATGCCGACCAAAGCACAAACCAGCATCACCAATACCACCCGCGGCTTACCCAGCTCCCAGAAATCCCGCCACTGCGGGCGGGTTAACTGCCGGCTGCTTTTTTCTGCTAATATCAGGCTGCTCATATTACTTCCTCCGCCAGATGCCAGGTTTTCTGCCGTTGATTTACGGGCTCTGTTTGCCGCGGCCAGATCAGGCCGCAATACACCACAGCCAGCAGCAATAACGCCGCACCGGCGGTATGCAGCAGCGCCGGTGGAAACGGCAACGACCAGACCACCAGTACAATTCCAAGACCCACCTGCAGCAGATACAGACCGAGACAACAGAGAACCGCACGCCTCTGCTCACTGCGCTGCGCCTGCCAGTACAGCGCCAGCAAGGTCAGCCCCAGCGCCAACGCCACCAGCCGGTGTGTCCACTGGATCGCACTGCGCGCGCTGGCGTGCAGCTGACCATATAAATAATCCGGGCCGATTGATTGAGTAAGATGAAAGGCGCTGGAAAAATCCATCTCCGGCCACCACTGGCCATTACAGGTGGGGAAACCAATACAGCCAATGCCGGCATAATTACTTGAGGTCCAGCCACCCAGAGCAATCTGCAATACCAGTAACAACAGTGCCAGCCACAGCATCCGCGGCCGCCGCGCCGTCGGCACCTGCTTTACTTCGCTGGACACTGCAGCAGCCTCAGACTGATGCACCCGCCAGGCAATAAAACTGAGTAACAGCAGGCAGCTGAAGCCCCCCAGCAGATGCAGGGTCACCACCTGGGGCCAGAGTTTCAGCGTTACCGTCCAGGCACCAAAGGCGCCCTGCACAATGACCAGACCAAGCAGTAACGATGTCCAGCGCAGCAGTCCCGGTGCCTGAGTGCGGGCACGCCAGCTGAAGAACACCAGCAGCATGGCCATCAGCCCAAGGGATGCTGCCAGATAACGGTGAATCATCTCCATCCAGGCCTTTTCTGCTTCCAGCGGTGCGTGGGGTGCAAATTGCGCAGCGATATGAGCCTGCGGCACGACTAAGCGGCCATAACAACCCGGCCAGTCAGGACAGCCCAGCCCCGCATCCAGCAAACGGGTTGCAGCGCCCAGCATCACCACCGTAAAAGCCATAAAGGTGGCCAGCAGCGCCAGCGTGCGCACTATTTTCAGATTATTCATGGCGCTCCTCCGGCTGGAAATGGCTGTTGTGGCCGGCCGATTGCAGCGCCAGTGTTTCCGCCTGCATGCTGCTGAGCGGATTGCGCCTGAACAGATAGCGCACGTCCCGCAGAATGTCTTTGATGCTGCTGTCAGCGCTATAAGCCAGCACGATATTGCCTTGCGGATCGGCCAGCCAGATATCCTGCGTCAGAGCGGCCGGAGCCTGCCAGACAAGACGCTGACCACCGGGAGGTAAGGTGTTCTTCGCCTGTGTGCTGCTCAGCTGCCAGCGTTGCAGACGCGGAGCATCGCGCCCCAGTGTGCGGTGTAAGCGCCATAAACTGTCATCCAGATCACAGGGCTCCGCCGCACAGCGATACAGCAAATGCCAGCGCCCATCCTGCAGCGCCGGGGCCGGAGTCAGCGCCCACTGACTCAGCGGCGGAATATCCGGTACCAGCTCACCATGCGCGACGCGTGCTTCAGGAATGCCAATCTGCCAGTACCACATCGCCAGTGCCGCCGGCACGGGAGCCATTAATAATCCCAGCAATAACAGTAATTTTACGCGGTTACTCACAGCCACCTCCTTTTTGCCTTCAGAGTGCAGACCCGCACCCGCGGAGCTTTCAGCTTTGGCCGGTAACGCCAGGCCAGAGCAAGTGCCGCCAGCGCCAGTAACAGCCATTGAGCGGCGTAACCCAGATGCCGCTCACGGCTGACGCCAAGCGGCTGCCACCAGCGGCCACTGCTGCCGTTATCCAGATGCAGTACGCCGGGTTGCAAATCCAGTTGCGGCCAGACATCGGTACGCAGCTGCTGAATACGCTGACCATCATCGTTAGCACCGAGCAATAACCCCTGCCGCCCATCAAGCGTCTGCCAGTGCCCCTGCAGATGCTGCAGCGTTAAGGCGGTATCCGGCCAGGGCTGTGGGGCTCGGCTGCCAGCTGTTGCCACAAAACCACGGTCCACCAGCCACCAGCGGCCATCGGTACTTTGCAAAGGAGTAATCAGCGCCAGTCCAACCTGACCATTCAGTGTGCGGTTATCCAGCCAGCGGTTAAATTGCGGATAAAAAATACCCTGTAATTGCAGAGCCTGATTCATCTGCGGCAGGGTTTGTGGATTAACTTCAGTCATCCGCGGCGCCGCCTGCCATTGGCGTTTTTCCTCCGCCCGTTGCCATTGCCAGTTGGCCAGCCCCAACCCCAGAACAAACAGCAGTAACCAGCCGCTCCACCAGCCATAAACGCGTCGGCGCTGTTTGCTGTGCGCGCGTTTATCTGCTGTGCTGAGTACTGTTGTTATCACAACCTGAGGAATCGCCATGCTTAAGCTTGCCATCCTGTTGTTATTTGCTGCCATGCTGGTCAGCCTGCTTGCCGCCGCCGGATTTCTGGTGCGTGACGGCTCACGTTCACAGCGGGTACTGACTTCTCTGACCTGGCGGGTCTGTATTGCCGTGGTGTTATTAGCCCTGCTGTTTTACGGATTTTATTCCGGGCAATTACCCGACTGAGCGTCATGTTGCTGAGGCGATGCCTCAGACAACGTAGACAAAAATAAATAATCCCAGCCACACCACATCGACAAAGTGCCAGTACCAGCTGGCCGCCTCAAAGCCAAAATGCGAGCGTGGCGAAAAGTGGCCACGCCATAAACGCAGCAGAATAACCGTTAAGATGCAGGCCCCTAACGTAACGTGTGCGCCATGAAAACCGGTGAGTAAAAAGAAGGTGCCGCCATACACCCCGGCCTGTAAGGTCAGACCCAGCTGGGTATAGGCTTCAACATATTCAATACCTTGCACAACCAGAAAACTGAAACCCAGAATCAGAGTAAGCAGTAGCCATAATTTGGCATTATTACGCCGGTCTTTTTTCAGGGCATGATGGGCGATGGTCAGCGTGATACTGGAGCTGACCAGCAGCAACGTATTTAGCAAGGGCAGGTGCCAGGGGTCGATAACTTCTGCCGGGCCGGTAAAGGCATCTGATGGTGTTTTTAACAGCGGCCAGCTGGCGCTGAAATCCGGCCATAAAAGTGCACTGATACCTTTTTCACCTTCGCCGTCCAACCAGGGTAAAGCAAACACACGGATATAAAATAAGGCGCCGAAAAAGGCGGCAAAAAACATCACTTCGGAAAAAATAAACCAGGCCATTCCCATGCGGAATGAGCGATCCATTTGCGCATCGTACAGGCCACTGCGTGATTCATGAATGACATCGCGAAACCAGACAAACATCATCACCAGTACACCAGCGACTCCAGCCAGAAAAATACCGAAGCCATGGCCAAAGCTGAGACTGGATGCTGCGCCGACAACCAAAAAAGCCAGCACAACCACCATCAGAATCGGCCATTTACTGCTGGCCGGTACATAGTAGGAACCACTCATTGCAACCTCCCGGTCCTGATTTCAGGGGCCAGTTTTCGGATACAGGGTATAGGCCAGCGTCAGCCGGTGCAGATCTTCGGGTAAATCCGACCGGATCTGAAACACCACCGGCACTTCCAGGCTTTCTCCGGCAGCCAGCTGCTGGTCGTTAAAACAAAAACACTCGAGCTTCAGAAAATAATTTGAGGCCTCTGCCGGACTGAGACTGGGCACGGCCCGCGCCCGCCCTGTCGTACTGCCCAGATTCTGCATACGGAACCACATCTGATGAATCTCTCCCGGATGTACCGCTTTATGGCTCAGCGTTGCAGAAAAATGCCAATCCATTCCCGCCGCCGTGCGGGTAATCATCTGCACCTCAATATTGCGTTGCTGGTCGATACCCGTGGATTGCAATACCCGGGCAGAATTAACGCCCTTGCCATTAAGACCTGTCAGTTCGCAGAACACATCGTAAAGTGGCACCAGTGCGACGGTAAAAGCCACGCTGCCTGCCAGCATCAGCAACAACCACCACAGGGTACGGCGTACGCCCTGTTGCTGACGGTTTAAAGGCAGGCTGTCCATGCTTATGCCCGTCCTGGCGAATCACGTTCCGGAATAAATTCCGGTGGCGTAGAAAAGGTATGCAGCGGTGCCGGACTGGGCACCTGCCATTCGAGCCCTTCTGCACCTTCCCAGGCTTTATCCGGTGCAGGCTTGCCACCGCGCACGCAACGCACCACAACCCAGATCAGCAATAACTGCGAAATACCGAACAGGAAACCACCAATAGAAGACAGCAAATTAAAATCAGCAAACTGCAGGGCGTAATCCGGAATGCGTCGCGGCATACCCGCCAGTCCGGAAAAGTGCATCGGAAAGAAGGTTAAATTCACACCAATTACCGACAGCCAGAAATGCCAGCGCCCGAGGGTTTCATCCGGGTAGAATCCGGTCCACTTCGGCAGCCAGTAATAAACACCGGCAATAATGGCGAAGACCGCGCCGGGAACCAGCACATAATGGAAATGTGCCACCACGAAATAGGTATCGTGATACTGATAATCCGCCGGCACTATCGCCAGCATCACACCGGATAAACCGCCAATCGTAAATTGCACAATAAAGGCGAGGGTAAACAGCATGGGGACTTCAAAACTGATAGAACCATGGAATAACGTGGCCACCCAGTTAAATACTTTTACCCCGGTCGGTACCGCAATCAGCATGGTCGCGTACATAAAAAACAGTTGCGCCGCCAAAGGCAGTCCCACGGTAAACATATGGTGTGCCCAGACCACGAACGACAGAATGGCAATGGATGCGGTGGCATAAACCATAGAGCGGTAACCAAATAACCGCTTACGGGCAAAGGTCGGTACAATCATAGAAGCGATGCCAAAAGCCGGAAGAATCATGATGTACACTTCCGGATGGCCAAAAAACCAGAACAGATGCTGGAACAGCACCGGATCACCGCCACCGGCGGCATTAAAGAAACTGGTGCCGAAATTAATATCCAGCAGCATCATGGTGACCACACCGGCCAGCACCGGCATCACCGCCAGTAATAAAAAGGCGGTGATCAGCCAGGTCCAGACAAAGAGTGGCATATCCATCAGTTTCATCGCCGGAGTACGCATATTCAGAATAGTGGCGATGATATTGATGGCCCCCAGAATGGAGCTGATACCGGCCAGATGAATCGACAGAATAAAAAAGTTAGTCGATGGCGGTGCGTATGTTGTCGACAGCGGAGCATAAAAAGTCCAGCCAAAATTCGGGCCGCCACCTTCCATAAAGAGACTCGACAACAGTAACGAGAACGCCAGCGGCAGTAACCAGAAAGAGAAGTTATTCAGACGTGGCAAGGCCATATCCGGCGCACCGATCTGCAACGGCACCATCCAGTTAGCCAGCCCGACAAAGGCCGGCATCACCGCACCAAACACCATGATCAGACCGTGCATAGTGGTCATCTGATTAAAAAATTCCGGCTGTACCAGTTGTAAACCCGGCTGAAAAAGCTCAGCACGGATAACCAGCGCCATAGTGCCGCCGATAAAAAACATAGTCAGGGAAAAAATCAGGTACAGGGTGCCGATTTCTTTGTGATTGGTTGTCAGCAACCAGCGTTTAAGTCCACTGAGCTGTGGCGCATGGGCGTGCTCTGTTGCGCTGCTGTAACTGTTGCTCGTCATGACTCACCTCATCAGTGTTCCATCTTTTTATACCGCGTATCGGCCTGCGTGTTATCTGCGGATTATTCCGTTGGTTTAAGCTTTTGTTTTATCTCGGCGGGTTGCACAACATCACCGGTGTTATTGCCAAAGGCGTTGCGCTCATAGGTAATTACGGCAGCAAGATCGGCGGCCGATAACGTACTGCCGAAGGCCGCCATTGCAGTACCCGACTTGCCGTAAAGTACCCGCTCGACATGCGTGTCGCGGCCTTCAGCGGTTATCGCAACCTGACTGCCGGCCAGTGCCGGAAATGCCGGAGGAATACCCTGCCCGTTAACCATGTGACAAGCCGCACAATAAGTGTTGTAAACCGTTTCACCCTGAGCCATCAGTTCAGGTAACGTCCAGTCCCGCTCATTACCGGCGGCTTTTTCTGCAGCCTGCTGTTTTTGTTCACTCACCCAGAGCCGGTAGTCTTCTTTGCTTACGGCTTTAACCGTAACGGGCATAAAGCCGTGCAGACGACCACAGAGTTCGGTGCACTGCCCACGGTAAATTCCGGGTTCGTCTATTCTGGTCCAGTTTTCATTCACGAAACCGGGAATTGCATCTTTTTTAACGGCCAGTTGTGGCACCCACCAGGAGTGAATTACATCGTTTGAGGTCAGCAGCAGACGGATTTTGGTATCGACCGGTAACACCAGCGGCTGATCAACTTCCAGCAGGTAGTTCTCGCCTTTCTGCTCACGGCCATCAATCTGCTCAGGCGGGGTCGCCAGGTTGGAAAAGAAACTGATATCTTCGCCTAAATATTCATAATGCCAGCGCCACTGATGACCGGTGATCATCACGTCCATTTCTGCTTCGCTGGTATCGTAAATTTTCCGCAGCGTGGCCGTTGCCGGAATCGCCATCACCACCAGAATAACCAGCGGAATCGCAGTCCAGAGTATTTCTACCAGGGTATTTTCGTGGAAATGAGCGGCCTTTGCGCCCTTGCTTTTACGGTAGCGGATCAGTGACCAAAACATCACGCCGAACACAACAACGGCAATTACCACACAGATCCAGAAGATGATCATATGCAGCGAATAGACTTCGCGGCTCATATGGGTAACGCCAATGGGAAGATTAAGATTGCTGTCGCCGTAAAGATTTTTGGCCAGCAACGGATGACTGAAAAAGACGACAGGTATCCATAACACGGCATGCCAAATCCGGTTGAGCCAGACTCCCGTCATAACCACCTCCGCCACAACATCCATTTATTCCGGGCCTGTCACGCATTTCTGCTGTTATTGATTTCTGTTGCAGTAAAGCGCGATCAGTCCCTCGTTATTGTTTATACAGTAAAGACGTTAAGCCGGAATAAGCTCAATAAGACAAAATACGCTGCAGACTGATGGCTCGCCTTGCGTAATAACCATTGGCGCTAAATAAGGCTTGGTTATCTGGATTCATTCTATGGCGTTTCCGGCCAACGTATTCGGCCGGATAAAAACCTGAGTAAAATCATCGGATTAATATAAGGACAGAAGAGTAAAGAGCGTAAATATCAGAAATAAACCTGAAGGCGACGAAAGAATCAGAAGAGATATAAGAAAATTTATCAATCCAAAAAATTATATAGAATCCTGTCATAACCGACATGCAAAGCGCTCTGGTTTATAACAAACCTGTTAAGAACGACATTCCGGAAACAGGTATCCGGCCACTCAACGGCCGGATATTTTACAGCGGCAGAAGGTTATTTCTGCGTTTCATCAGCCTGAACGGCAGCAAAGTTGGCGTTAATACGCTGCAGCAGATAGTCACGGGCGGAAATCGCTTCGTACTTTTTCTCCGGCCCCTGAATCATCACATCCTTATTGGCCTGACAGAAAAACGCCATACTGTAACGCGGCCCGCGGGCTTCATCCGGTTTCGGCATACGCACCCGGTGCAGGGTTGATTTCAGCTTGTCATCGCTCCAGCGCATCAGCATATCGCCGATGTTGCAGGTAATGATGTCATCCTGTGGAATCACGCTGGTCCATTCCTGATTCTGCAGTGCTTCTTTGCCCGGACAAACCTGCAGTCCACCCTGCCCGGTTTTCTGAAAGACCATGGTCAAGCAATCGAAATCGGTATGGGCACCGGCACGCCAGATGCCCGCCCCGGCAACCGCCCCCTCAGCCAGCGGTAAATAATGCAGCAACCGCAACGTGCTCTGGTATTCAGCTGAATCACGGCGGTGAGCCTGAGTAAAAAAGTCCTGAGCAAATCCTAGCTTCTCGGCAAAACAGGATAAAACCTGCATACCCAGCTGCCAGGCACGCTGCTCAAAATCAAGAATCACCCGCTGAAATTCAGGTACCAACGTCTGGTCCGGCCACAGATTACCCATATGTGGCAGCGTTACCTGATAAGACTCTTTCTGATCGGCGGTGCCGGTCGACGGACGTACCTGCGCCATAAATTCCCAGCCGGCGTTCAGGCCTTCTTTTAACGGAAAGCGGGCTTTGTCTTCTGCACTTAACGCAAAAAACTGCTCCGACAGTGCAAAAGCCTCGCGTACTTTTTCCACATCAATACCGTGATTAATCAGCTGAAAAAAACCGGTATCCGTTGCCGCCTGCCACAGTTGCTCACGAATCTCAGCACGACGCTGGTCAAAATCCGTTAAATCAATCAGCGGAATGGTGCGTTCATTATTCTCCTGCCCCATACCACCGATAGTACGTTCAAAATTCAGTTCCTGCAGACCATAACGGCTGTCAGTTGTCGTATTACCGACGGCATTACTGGTTGTATTATTGATTACGTTATTCATATCTGATTCTCCAGAGTCAGTTAACTGCAGCAGACGGCGGAATATTCCGCTGTCTGCGCAGAGACCATGGAGCAATGCCGGGACAGCATGAGCAAAGAGTTTACTGTCCTGCTGCTTATACTCCAGATTAAAATCGTTTATTCAGCACTGCTGAGGCTGGTTGCCGGGATAAAGTCCCGTTTAATTGCCTGCTCAGGATCAAAGCTATTGATATCCAGTCCCTGCGCTTTTGCTGTCCAGCTCCAGGTTGTCGCCAGACGTTCTGCATCAAACTGCCCAAGCCCCGCCTTCTTACTGGCAGCGTTATACACCAGGCCATTAATTGAGCGGATGGTTGCTTCCGCTACTACGGCATCCACTTCTGGCACTGCAGCCTTAACCGCAGCCGCACTTTCTGCCGGATGTTTAAAGGTAAAATCAATGGCCTTGGCATAGGCTTTTATAAAGCGCTTAGCAACATCCGGACGCTCCTGCAGGAAACGCTCAGATGCAATCAGGGCGGTGGAATAAAACTCCAGACCGGCGTCGTACCAGGGCAGTACATTCAGGGTTTTTCCGGCCTCTTTTGCCTGAGCCTTATAGACTTCGGCATCGGTAATCCAGGAAATCACCACATCGGTATTACCGGTTAACAGCATTGGATTCAGTGCTCCCGGATCAGCTTTCAGTAACTTGATCGAACTTTCATCCACCTTATTAACATCCAGCAGCAGCGGCAGAAACACATTGGATGAAGTAAAAGGCGAAGTGGCTACTTTTTTACCGGCAACATCGGCGACGCTGTTAATACCGGAATCGCTGCGCACGTAAAACGCATGTGGCGCTTCGGAAAATACCGAATAAACCGCCGACACCGGCACCTCTTCCGCCGCTTTTGCCTGCAATAAAGCCACCAGATCCGACAGACCAATATCCGCATTACCGGTTGCCAGCTTGGTAATGGCATCGTGGGAGCCACGCCCCTGAGCCACCTTAACTTCCAGCCCCTGTTCAGCAAAGAAGCCCTGCTGCAAACCAACATAGACCGGCGCTTTATCGCCACCCGGCAACCAGTCCAGCTGAAAGCTGACCTTATCTGCCGCCAGCGCTGTCATGCTGGTTAACGATAAAGCCAGCCCCAGCAGCGGTAACAGGCGCTGCCGTACAGTCGGGGATTTAATAGGATTATTCACTGTTTTTTTCATCGTTCACTCCTGAGTATGAGAGCAAACAGCTACTGCTGCTTGCCGGACCGATCAGGCAGTTATCGATGGAGAATAGGCAACGCCGGGGGCGGGCAGAAAAGAAAAGGCGTGATCATGCTGAGTATCTGCGCAATCGTTATTGGCTGAGTACAATTATCCGGACTTAACCTGCAGATTTTTTTATTACTACTGTCGTCATCACCACTGTCTTCACTGCGCCGGCAGCCCTGCGTCCGTCTTCGTCCACAGATAACTATCCGCCGTACAGTGAGCAATGACCCGTGGATTGACGTTGTCTTCAATCCCTGACTGCTTCTACTCAAAACATGTACAAAATATTTTTAGCAACCGTTGTGCCAACCGTCCTTATCGCGTAAATACTGAGGTTAAGCGCAAAGACCGCGCCGGATTTGCACCAAAGACAGGCAACAAACAGACGGATGCTTTATTTCTGCGCACGAAAACGGAACATTCTGATATAAAAAAAATGAGTAGAAAAATCTCATAAAAAAGTTGGAAAAGCACAGGGGATTGCGATAATTTTAACCGGGTAATAAAACCATTTTGTTTAAAATTTAAAAAACGTTGCCGTAAAAGTTTCAAGAGTATAAGCGGTCAGGATAGGCATCAGCCTCCGGGACATTGCTCTTTGCAGTTTAAAGGAGCCGCTATGAACACCCTGATCCGCAATGCCCGCGCCATTTATTGTGCGACCGAATCGCACACTCACCACGAATCTCAGATTTCAGTCAATAATTCAAACCCGGCCGTACCAACGGATATCCGCATCCGTGATGGTGTTATTACTGAAATCGGTAACCAACTGCTGCCCACTGACGATGAACAGGTTATTGATGCAATCGGCTGCGTGGTCTGGCCGGGGCTGGTGAATACCCATCATCATCTGGCGCAGTCGATTTTAAAAGGCGTGCCCGAAGGTTTAAATCAGGCGTTAGGCGATTGGCTGGGGTCAGTGCCCTATCGTTTCTGGCCGAAAATTTCACCGCAATTAATGTATCACGCCGCGCGTCTCGGTCTTTATGAATTGCTGCGCTCTGGCGCAACCACCTGTGCCGATCACCATTATCTGTATCACGCCGATACCAGTCCGGAAGTCGAAGATGCCGTGTGGGCCGCTGCCGACGAACTCGGTATTCGTTTAGTGTTGTGCCGTGGCAGCGCCACGGTACAGGGCAGCCATAAAGGCATGCTTAAACACGGTATTCAGCCGGAAAATGTTGAGCTGGTAATGCAGCGGATGGAGCGCAGCTACCGGCAATATCATCAGGCCGGCGATAACGCCATGCGCCGCTTAGTTGTTGCTCCCACCAGCCTGGTGCATTCCGCCACAGCCGATGATTTACGCACGCTGGCGGCCTGGGCACGCGAACGGCAATTAAAACTGCACTCGCATTTACTCGAGGTCAGTTTCGACGATCTTCAGGCACAGGAAAAATATGGCCAGCGCGCTATCGATTACGCCGCCAGCTGCGACTGGTTAGGGAACGATGTGTGGTTCGCCCATCTGGTCAAAAGCGACGAATACACCATTCAGCAACTGGCCGCCAGCGGTACCGGCATTGCCCATTGCCCGACCTCCAATTGTCGTCTCGGCAGCGGTATTGCTCCGGCACTGGCAATGGAGAATGCAGGAATGAACATCACCCTCGGCGTGGACGGCTCAGCATCGGCCGAATCCGGCTCTATGATTCAGGAGCTGAATCTCGCCTGGCTTTTACACCGCGCCGTTAACGGTGCTGATGCGACTCATGCCGAACAGATTATCCGCTGGGGCAGCCAGAACGGTGCGCAATTATTAGGGCTGAATAACTGTGGCGATATTGCCGTCGGCAAAGCCGCCGATCTGGTGCTTTACGATATCGGCTCACCGCGTTTTGCCGGGGTACACAGCGAAGTGATTGCACCACTGCTATGTGCCGAACCGGTGAGCGTAAAGTATTCACTGATTAATGGCCGTGTAGTGGTCGATAACGGTCAGGTCTGCGGCCTTGATGAGGCCGAGCTGGTCGCCGAAGTGCGCGCGGGTGTGGCTGATTTACTGCGCAGTGCGGGTTAACCGTTCTTGACTGCCAGGCTGCTCTTCAGGTTCCGCAGGGCAGCCTTTTAATAGGTAATTACTGACTTGTGAAAACTATCCGCACACCCTACCCTGCATTCATCTGATACTTAACGCGGAAATACCAGCATGAGTGAGTGGGATGCATATGCAGATCAATGGGATGGCGATGAACGTGTTATCCATTATTCGCAGCAGGCTTATCAGTCTCTTACTCAGGCAATAAACTGCGACGGCCTGACCATACTGGACTTCGGTTGTGGCACCGGCCGCTTAACCGAACTCCTGCGTCCACAGGCCAAACGCATTGTCGCCGTTGATTCTTCCGCAAAAATGATCGGCGTTCTCGCCGCTAAAAACCTGCCCAAAACAGAACCTCTGGCCATCGATCTGAACAGCAGCAACAGCCAGCCAATGCACAACACGTTCGATCTGATTGTTGCATCGTCCGTCTGTGCTTTTCTGCCGGATTATCAGGCCAGTCTTGCACTGTTCAGGCAGCTGCTGAAACCACAGGGATACTTTGTGCAATGGGACTGGCAGAAAGAAGCCGGAGATCCGGCACCAGGATTTACTGCAGAAGAAATACAGGCCGCGTTCGATCAGTGTTTATTCAAAACCATCAGCCTGCAACAGGCTTTCACCATGCAGCAAGGCGAGGATGAAGTGCCGGTCATTATGGGTATTGCACAAAAGCGCGACCAGACAGGGGGATGCCTGTAACTGCTAATTGCAGTAATCAGTACCTCTGCACCCCACCTTCAGATTATACTCAGTCACCTGAATATAATAATGACAAGCCATGATGGCGTATGACTGATCGGAAGGAAAACCGTTGAATACCGTAAAGCTCCCTGTTGTATCTATTATAAAAGAAGCATCACTTTTGCCATTCAGGCATTTCCCCATGCTACTGAGAGCAGGGTTACCTTTGCTTATCGTTGCTGGTGCTGCAGGCATACTAAGCCCTTATATGCCGCAGGAAAAAAATACCGCATTATTCATGATTACGGCTCTGTCTGTTGCTCTTATTATTCTGACCAGTCTTATCGCCGCGATTATCGGTTGTCACCGTATATTTTTGCTGGACAACAATGATGTGATGAACACCCGCTTTTTCCCGTTAAGCGGTCAGGAACCGTATTATATTGGCTGGGCTATTCTGATCGCACTCTGCTGTGCATTAGTCAACATGCCACTGTCGATCGTTCTCGCCTCGATCATGGGAACATTCGCAACGGCAGCGAAAGATTCCGCTAATACGATACCGTTAATGTTCATTATTTTTGCCGTTACGCAATTGCCTCTTTATTACCTTGCCTCACGCTGGTCACTGGCGTTACCTGCAGCAGCCGTTGGTTTGCGCGGTAAAGGGCTTAGCTGGGCCTGGCAGTTATCGGCCGGAAACGGCTGGCGCCTGCTGCTGTTGACGGGCTTTCTGCCATTACTGATTAATCTGTCGCACACCTTGCTGCCCAGCTACGATTCTGTTGCTTATACTCTTTTGCAATTTGCACTCTGGTTGCTGCTCGGTGCAATTCAGGTGGGGTTGTTATCTCTGAGTTTTTCTTATTTGTATAAGCATCGCGAAGCGCAGGCTCTCAGATTAAAATAACACCACTCGGCCTAAACTCTACTGAATTCAATCATAGTTAATCTCCTATCACACTTTTCTTTAAGATCCCGAGCTGAATCCTCCTTCGAGAACGTTGATGAATATTGCTTTACCAGCTCAATATACTCTCTGAATTCGTTGGGCTCACCAGTACGAATTGCTTTTCTACGACCAGCTTCCAGGCCATGTTGAAGATGGTGCTCTGCTTCGTCATATAGCTGAAAGCGTTCAGCTGCAATGATACACAGAGCTTCTCTAAGCATTTGCTCATCCAAATCTTTATCTTGAACGCCATCACTATTACAGCCTGAAATGGCAAGTACTGACATGCAAAAAAATAGTTTTCGTTTCATAGTATTCCCCCAAATACTTGCGATTCTAAAAAATTACTTGTTCAACTCTGCGCTGAATTTACAGAATGCCAGCCTGCGCGCGGATAAACTCCAGCTCCGGGCTTAAACGCACAATGGTATTAAATTGTGCGCTGGTGATACTGTCCATCGCGCCGCAATCGCAGGCCCAGAACCAGGCCTGCTGGTAAACCTCATCTTCCAGCAGTGGCAGCAAGCCACGCTCGGCACGGGCCTGATCCAGCGGGTAAGGCCCACTGAACTGAAAACGGTAGGCCGCACGGGCAAAGGCCAGCGGCATATAATCGGCCCAGCATTCTGCGCTCTGTGAATTTAAGCCGGTTTTTGCCAGTAATTGCAGGCAGTGATCACGATCATTTGCTTCGGCAAGAATCGCGGCCAGCTCAATCAGGGTTGGATGAGGTAAGTCAGTCATCACGTTCTCCGTTTACTGCTGTTTATTCAGGCTCTTTTATGTTCTTTTATTTTGCTGCGCTGAGCTCACCACAGAGCGATATTTCCATTAAACGCCGGGCTTCGCTGATTACATGACTGCGTTCTCCGGGAGCGCTTAACAGCACGTGCAGCTTGGTCAGCGTTGCTTCCAGTGTCATATCAGCGGCCGATACAAAACCGGCTTCGCGCAGGGCATGCCCCCCGGCATAGCTGTCCATATCCACCCGCCCGCTTAAACACTGACTGTGATTAACCAGCACCACGCCACGCTCGCTGGTCTGTTTAAACGCTGCCATTAAGGCTGGATTTTGCGGTGCATTACCGCTGCCAAATGTCTGCAGAATAACGCCATCCAGTGGTTGTTCCAGCAGGCGTTGCAACAGCGAAAAATCGATCCCCGGATACAGGGTTACCACCGCCACCGCCGCACTTTTCAGGGCGTTAAATTGTGGCAGTTTATTATGCAGCGGACGCAATTCCGGCAGGCCGGGTTCGATACTGATTCCGGCATGCAGCAACGCATTGCAGTTGGGTGAATCAAAGGCATCAAAGCCCTGACTGTTTATTTTGGTCGCCCGGTTACCACGCAATAATCGGTGATGAAAAAACAGGCCCACTTCGGCACGTGGATAATGCGCGGCAATATAGAGCGCGTTAAGTAAATTATCGTGGCCGTCGGAGCGTGGCTCGCACAGCGGAATCTGTGAACCGGTCACAATCACCGGCTTGCCCAGATCGGGCAACATAAACGACAGGGCTGAGGCGGTATAGGCCATGGTGTCGGTGCCGTGCAGCACAACAAAGCCATCGAAACGGTCGTAATGGGCAAGAATATCGGCAGCAATCTGCATCCATTGCGCCGGCGTCATATCCGATGAGTCGAGCAGCGGCTGGTATTCATGCAGCTCAAATTCCGGCATTTCGTCACGGCTGAATTCTGCCAGACTGCGGATTTTATCTTCCAGAAAGCCGGCCAGCGGCTGAAAACCACGCTCAGTACGGGCCATGCCAATAGTGCCGCCGGTGTAGGCGATGTAAATGCGTTTGCGTGCTGACGTCATACAGAACTTTTATCCGCGCTGATATGCCTGCATGATGGCACAAACATAATGAATTGAGGAATGACCATGACGTTATTACTGGCCGGACTACTGCTGTTTATCGGCGGACACTGTACCAATCTGATCGCGCCGCAATGGCGTAACGCCATGGTCAGCCGTCTGGGGCTGCTACCGTGGAAGGGTCTGTATTCTGTGGTCGCCATCGGCGGCTTTATTCTGCTGGTGATCGGTTACGGCGAAGCCCGTATGAACCCGACCTGGCTGTGGACACCACCGCTATGGACACGCCATCTGGCGGCACTGATCACCCTGCCCGCCTTTATTCTGCTGTTTGCCAGCCAGATTCCCGGCAACCGTTTGCAGGTTAAGCTCGGCCATCCGATGTATCTGGGCATCAAGCTCTGGGCCTTTGCCCATTTAATCGCCAATGGCGGTCTGCACGATCTGGTGTTGTTCGGTGCCTTCTTAATCTGGGCTATTGCCGGATTTGCGGTATCCCGTCGCCGTGACCGTATCGCCGGGGTGAAGAAAGAGTATAAAGGGGCGGTACGCGACGTACTGACGCTGGTTGTGGGTATCGGCGCCTGGGTTGCCTTTGCCCTGTGGCTGCATGGCATGCTGATTGGCGTGAAGCCGTTCGGTTAAATAATCTTTCTCCGTTTTACTGCGCATCACCTGACAGCGGTTATTGATTCTGATCAGCAGTCAGGTGCTGCATCCCCCAGCCGCGTAATGCCTGTATTACCGGCTCCAGAGTACGGCCGTACTCTGTCAGGCTGTACTCCACCCGTGGCGGCACTTCGGCATAAACTGTGCGCGAAATCAGCTGGCAAGCTTCCAGTTCCCGTAACTGCCGGGTCAGCATTCGTTGGGTAATGTCCGGCATAATCCGGCGTAATTCATTGAAACGATGTGTTCCATCCAGCAGGTGATAAAGAATTACGCCTTTCCATTTGCCACCAATCAGTTCAAGAGTCGCTTCTACCGGGCAACCGAGGTTGCAATCATAGTCTGAGTGGTTCATTTCATATCGTCCAAGGGTATACAAAAGGGTACTGAGTATCAGAAATGTGCATTCTTATGCGCGCGATTTTCATCGTCTAAGATCGCCGGACATCAGGGCCTGTTAACACTAAGTGAATCGGGCCTGCTGAGAGCCAGTTTTTCTCAGAACAAGGGGAGAGGAGTGATATTAGCGGGCTAAATGAATGACGAGCGACGAAGTTAATGGGGAAAACTGGCCTCAGCCCGAAGGGTTATGGCTAAAAATCCCTCATCCTGCGTTGCTGTTCGCTCGCTTAACCCGTTAGGCCACACTCTCAGCGCCTTGCCTGAGAAATTTTTAGCCAATAACAGACCTGTTTAATTAGTGTTAACAGGCCCTAACAAGGAAACACATGATGAAAACCTTAATGATCCTGGCACATTCCAATATTCAGAACTCACTTGCCAATAACATCATTGCTGATCAGGTCGGCCAGTTAGCCGATACCGAAGTCCGTAACCTCGGCCTGCTCTATCCGGATTTTCAGATCGATATTGCTGCAGAACAGCAGGCATTACTGCAGGCCGATCTGATTATCTTCCAGTATCCGTTTCATTGGTACAGCGTACCGGGAATTTTAAAGGAATGGATGGACCGTGTATTTCTTTTTGGCTTTGCCTATGGCCCGGACAGTCAGTTGCGTGGCAAAAACTTACTGGTATCAACCACCATTGGCGGTCCACTGAACAGCTATGCAGCCGGTGGCCATAACCACTTCACCACTCAGGAGCTGCTGCGTCCGCTGGAACAAAGCGCGAACTTTACCGGCATGGTCTTCCTGCCGCCGCTGATTTCCCACGATATGGTGTATAAAACCGGTGGCGATAACAGCCGTGAAGATATTACACAGAGAGCTCATGAACATGCAGAGCGGTTGTGCAGACTGATTCAACAAAAGTCAGCCAGCTTTATGCAACAGGGCGCGCCTTCTGCGGCCTGAAGCGCTGGCAAGACGGTCGATGCCGGAATATCCTAGGGTCTGAACAGCCCCTAACACACTTATTTATTCCGGAAGCGCCGTGTCTATTTCCCTGCAAATACCGTTCAGCAATGCCTACGCCGCTCTGCCCGATCGTTTTTACGTGCGTGTGCTGCCAACGCCGGTAAAAAATCCGGCGTTAATCCGTTTTAACAGCGCTCTCGCGCAGGAATTAGGCATAGAGTTTCATGCCGCCAGCACCAGCGATGACAACAACGACAACGAACTGGCACAGATATTTTCCGGCAATCAAATTCCCGACAACGCCGCCCCTCTGGCGATGGCTTACAGTGGCCATCAGTTTGGGCAGTTAAACCCGCAATTAGGGGATGGCCGCGCTATTCTGCTCGGCGACCTGCTCGATATTCGGGGTCTGCGCCGTGATATTCAGTTAAAAGGCAGTGGCCGCACGCCATTTTCGCGCAGCGGCGATGGCCGCTCACCGCTGGGGCCAGTGCTGCGTGAATATATTCTGTGCGAAGCCATGCACGCGTTAGGTGTGCCCACCACCCGCGCACTGGCTGCGGTCAGCAGTGGCGAATGGGTGATACGCGACGGACGCGAACCCGGAGCGGTATTTGCCCGCGTTGCCGCCAGCCATATCCGTGTCGGCACCTTTCAGTATTTTGCCCTGCGCCGCGACGGCGAAGCCGTTAAACAATTAGCCGACCATGTACTGGCCCGTCATTATCCGCACATTAACAGCAGCGATGACGATGCTTATCTGCAATTATTCGAAGCCATTTGCCGCAAGCAAGCCGAATTAATTGCCCAGTGGATGCAGCTCGGTTTTATTCATGGTGTGATGAATACCGACAATATGACCGTCAGTGGTGAAGCCATCGATTATGGCCCCTGCGCCTTTATGGATGCTTATCACCCGGAAACCGTATTCAGCTCCATCGACCGCCATGGCCGTTACGCTTATCAGAACCAGCCAGCCATCGGCCAGTGGAATTTAGCGCGGCTGGCAGAAACGCTGCTGCCGTTATTTAACGACGACGAGAAAACTGCGGTCGAAAAAGCCACCGCCATTCTGCAGGATTTTGCCTTATGGCAACAACAGGCCTGGCTTGAACATATGCGCGAAAAACTGGGTTTTTCCGCACTGAAAAACAGTGATCAGGCGCTGATTGAAAACCTGCTGGCACTGCTGGCCGAAGGACGTATCGACTATACGCTGTTTTTCCGCCGTTTAAGCGACTGCAGTCAGCCAGACAGTGAACGCCAGGCGTTACTGGAACTGCTGAATCTGCCGGAATGCCGAAGCAGTGCAACACTGGTGCAGAATATTAATGACTGGCTGGATGACTGGCAGCAGCAATTAATTCAGCATGGCGACAGCGATAGCGCCGGGCAACGTATGCTGAATAAAAATCCGGCCTATATTGCGCGCAACCACCGCGTTGCCGAAGCCATTACCGCTGCTGAAGAAGGTGATTTTTCCGTCTTTGAACAACTGTTGCAGGTACTGGCCGAGCCATACCGCAGCAAGGCAGAATATGCCGACTATGAACAACCGCCAAAGCCGGATGAAAAAGTGTTACGCACCTTCTGCGGCACCTGAGGAAAACTGACATGGATTTATCGGTATTTGTGAATGGCCATGCCCAGACAGCATTTCAGTTATTCATTGCTTTATCTCTGGGTGCGTTAATCGGGCTGCAACGTGGCTGGGTATCACGCGAACAGGAAGCCGGCGCACGGGTTGCCGGTATCCGTACCCATACGCTGACCGCTCTGACCGGCTGTATCAGCGTGCTGTTGTCAGAAAGTATTTCGCCCTGGTTTTTACCGGCAATGCTGCTGGTAATGGCTGCTCTGGCCATCAGCGGTTACCGTACTTATGCCGCCAATCATCAGAACGTCAGCATTACCGGTGTGGTGGGTTTATTACTGACCTTCTGTTTTGGTGCCATGGTGGCCGCAGGTCAAACCGTGATCGCTGCTATGGCGGCAGTGGTTACCACCATTATTCTCGATAACAAAAGCGAGATTCACAGCGCCCTGCGCAAATTACGCGAAAACGAACTGGATGCCGCGCTGCAATTATTGCTGATTTCTGTGGTGATGCTGCCACTGCTGCCGGATAAAGGCTTTGGCCCCGGTGGCGTGATCAATCCGTATGAAATCTGGTGGATGGTGGTACTGATCGCCTCGATTTCTTTTGTTGGCTATTTTTCGGTACGCATTCTTGGTGAGCGCCGTGGCCTGCTGTTTACCAGTCTGTTCGCCGGTTTAAGCTCATCAACCGCACTCACACTGCATTTCTCCCGCCTTGCCCGCTCATCACCGGCCAATGCACCGTTATTAGCGGCCGGTATTCTGCTGGCCTGCGGCACCATGTTTCCGCGCATTTTACTTTACTGTCTGGTGATTAACCGTGAGCTAATCACCCTGCTCTGGCTGCCGGTATTACTGATGACCCTGTCTTTATATCTGCCCGCCATTGTGATGAATCTGCGTCATACAAAAACCAACGTCAGCCATCCTGATCTGGCCAAAAATCCGCTGGAATTAAGATCGGCTTTAATTCTGGGTGGCCTGCTGGTCATTATTTTATTACTGACCGAATGGCTGCAGCAGGAAATGGGCAGCACCGGGGTTTATCTGCTGGCGGCGATTTCCGGCATTACCGATGTTGATGCCATCAGCCTGAGTTTATCGCGTATGTCACTCGGCGACAGCCTGACGCTGACCGTCGCAGCCACCGGTATTCTGATTGCGGTCACTGTTAATAATTTATTTAAGGCAGGCCTTGCTATGGTTATCGGCAAACCGGCGCTGGGCATCCGCGTCAGCCTGGCGATGCTTTTATCTCTGATCATTGGCGCTCTGAGCCTTTGGCTCATGGCGCCCTGAATCTGTATGCCCTGAATCTGCAGGGCATACAGCAGGAAAACATCCATAAAAAAACCGGCCTGTTGGCCACTACTGTCCCACAGTTTTTAATCAGCACCGCAGCTGGCAAAAACTGCATTTTTTAACATCCAGGCCCAATGCCTCCCAGGGGAACTTATCCCCTTGCCGGCGGGCCGACCCCAGCTTCGCGCTTTCTGGGCCGTCACCCTTGAAACCTTGATATTTACTGGCCGCGTGCCTCATCGGCCATCCATGGCCGGAGCCGCTTGTCCGCATCCCTGCGGACAGACCAGAAATATCATCGGTTTCTGCGGCGGCCCCAGAGGCGCAGAAAACCATCACCGCGATTCCGCTTTTCAAATCAAACGTATTCTTTTAAGTCTCCTGTCTCAAACACGGTTTCCTTTGAAATTCGGCTGAGCGGATTGCTTAAACCGGCGATCGTGCGGCGCCAGACAACCAGATGATTCTGTGGCCTTCAGAGCAAAACCCTGCCCCGGAACGATACAAATTATGGGTGTTTTAAAGCGTCGTTCCT
>NZ_JABVCB010000013.1:143237-160227 GCF_020320405.1 Thalassolituus sp. ST750PaO-4 | reverse complement strand
CCGGACGCGCCGAAAAGAGAGGATCGTAAGGAGATACCTCTCCTTGCAGGGGGCCAGGGGCTTGCCCCGGAAAGGCGTTTCAGACTGAAAAATAGTCGTCGATTAATGCTGCAGTTTGGAGTGACACAATGTCACTCCAAACTGTGGGGCAGCAGTGGCCTGTTGGCCGGTTTTTATTTTATCACCCGAATGTCATTACAACGGCCAGACCGCTGCACCATCAATAGCTACCGGCGTTTTATCCAACCCTTTACAGAACTCGGCGCCGCCGGAGGCATAAAAGGTTTTGCTCATCGCCGGTAATGCCAGCGCAGCAACCTGAGCGCTGGCAGCAGAGCCTGCAGGAAAGCCCCACATGGTCAGATAATCGCGCATATCCAACCCGGTGACTTTAGACAGCGCAATGTTCAGCCAGTCATTATTATTCAGGGAGCTGGCGTCACTGCGGTTAAAGTCAGCAAAACCCAGTGCCGCTTTTTTCGCTGCCCAGTTGTCATCGTTGCGCGTCGCGTTCCAGAATTCGCGTTCCAGAATATGCAGACGTGGCAGCAGCATCCAGCCATCGGTTAACGTACCCTGCGCCTGGGCAGCCATCATCATCTGAATATAAATAGCTGCACCATTGCTCCAGCCATTCAGTGCCTGTTCCTGCATATAGGCAACCGGATCAGCCTGATTACGGCTGGTCTGCAGGGTATTAAACAGACTTTCAAAAGGTAATGACTGGCATTGCGGATCTTTACCGGTATCGAGGAAATAATGATATTTGCTGTGGTAAGAATAGAAGTTAGTCGATGCATGACCTTCCCAGCCGGCAAAGCGGAATTTACCTTTTTCCAGCCCATGGCCCAGCTCATGAATATCACCATGACCGGTCGGTGAGAAGCTCCAGCCGGCATCGTAAGGATTACCGGAGCAACCCCAGCCACAGGTTGGCTGGTCGGCGTTCATGTGTTTCACGATATCGATATTCTGCACGGTAAAATTATTAGCACTGGCAAAATCATGTATCTCGGCCACTACATCAATTCCCGGCCCTTCAAATCCGGCCAGTACATGAGGCAGGTTGGAAACATAACGCTCAGTTGCCACGGCCATATCGGCCGCTGTACCGCCCCATTCATTCATGGAAGTACGCATTTTTTCCAGCTGTGAATGCACCTCAAAACCGGCGGTGGATAATTCCGCCCAGTCAAACTCACCGGCACTCAGACGGGCTTCAAAATCGGCATTATCTTCGGCGCCGTTCCAGTATGGGTGCAGGCCAATATTCTCGACCTTAAAGCTGACGTTCTGATCATTGGCATCAAAGAAAATCTGCAGCGGCCCGCCATAAGGTGAGGTGAATTCAATGCTCTCGCCACTGGCCAGAGGAATCTGGGTGCTCTGCAGATATTTAGGGCGGTTATAACTATTGTTGGTGGCAAACCAGTGCGTCGATGCAGCACGTTGGGTATTCACCGCTACGCTGGTATTTACCGGGCTATTATCGAGACGGGTTACGCGCACAGTTTTTCCGGGCAACACATACACACCGGCTGCGCGGAAATAATTTTTACTCACCAGATTAATGGTTTTACTGACCGGCGTAATATGGGAAAAATCAGTGCGGCTGAAATTACCCAGATCGGCCTGTACCGGATTCAGGCTGCGATAGTTATACACCGACATGTCAGCGTAGATGGAATGCACCAGAGCAGTCGCGTCTGTTTTATCGCGGCTCATCGGAAACACAACCTGCTGACGGTAGCTGTCACCCAGCAGGGCCAGTAATTTTTCCAGGCGGTATTCATCACCGCTGGCAGCAGCAAAAATATTACGCTTTTCCCGGTCGAAGTCCGCCATCAGATTGCGTACACGGGTAGCACCGTTCATAAAATTCTGGTTAAAACCCGTTACTGTGCTGCAATCTTCTTCATCGCACTGGTTAAAATCGAACGTTATTGGCGCAGCCAGCGTGCTCAGCATTTGCTGGATGTCAGCAACATATTCTGGCAACTGATTAAAATACGGGCGCATATCCTGCGCATTCATATAATATTTTGACCAGTAGTTATCACCGCTGTACGTCACATGAAAATGCTCCAGCAGGGTTTTGCCCAGAGCATCCAGCCCGCCGTCATAGTGCATATACAGCACACCGGTACCACGCGCCTGAGCCGCTTTTACCGCCGCCAGAATCTGTGGATTTAATTCTGTGCTGCCACCTACCTGAGAAATCATCAGCACATCGGTATCCGCCGTTAAGCAACCTGCCAATGCCGCACCATCACAGCTTGCAGCCGCGTTATAACTGACAGAGCTCTGGTAATGCGCATCCAGCCAGCTGCGGGTAGCGTTACGGTCGGGGAAGTAATAGCTCTGATCCATCTGCGCAATCACCACCTTTAAAGGTGTGACCGAAAAATCACTGCGCCCGGCCAGCCAGCCGATGCTGTTTTCCAGCAGCTGATCCATTTGTGCGTTTACCGAGGCCGCATCACGCTGCTGAGTACGCATCGGATTACTGCCCAGAACCAGATAACGCTGGCCCTGCTGCTCTTCGCCAACAACAGCAAAAGCAGCACTGCCTGCTGTTGAAGAATTGCTGGCATTACTGATCAGCAGGCTGTCGTTATAACCAAATTGCGGACTTAGTTTGCCAGCGTCGTGGGTTACATCCCAATGCACCGCGGTCAGGCTTTTGCCATCGCTGCGCGCACTGCCATTGGCATTCAGCTGCAGCAGCTGCGCCTTAACCGGCTGATAGGCCGTACGTTGTGCATTAATAGTGGCTAATGCCGCATCACGCAGCTCAGCGGCACTGACCAGCGAAGCATCGCCTTTGCTCAAAGCCTGGGTCAGCTCCGGAGTCTGATTGCTGCTCCCGCCATCATTTTCGTTACCGGAAGGGAAGCTGCCACCGGAGCCGCCACCGCAAGCGCTCAGTAGCAGAGAAAGGGAAAGCACCAGAGTGTGTTTGTGCCGTACCTGATTCATCGTCAGCCTTTATTGTTTTATGTTGCCTGACAGGAATAATACTTTGGCATGAAATCCAATGCCGTGCGCGCTTCACAACCTGATCATATGGCCGGATAAGAGGAATCCCCGCCAGGTACTGATCCGCCGCAAATTACGCCAGCATTTTGTAATCGAATGTAGCGTTTGGTTACGGGAGTTTTCTGAGCAATATGACCTGACAGGACAACTAATGCATAAGATTCAGCAATCATGTCAAACGTGTGCTTTTCTCTCACAGAAGAAAGGTTATAGAGGAATATTCGCGCCAGACTGTCAGATGCATCAATAGCAAACCTACACCAAAGTACCAGTCCATAATTTTTCAATCAGGCCGCCTTGCTCTAACGTGTCCGGCACAATAAAAACAACCGGAACACCTCTCATGAAAGTCTGGATACCTCTGATTGCCCTTGTTCTGTTAGTGGGCCTGTTACTGGGTCTGCGCCAACAGCCTGTGGCCATGATCAGCCAGGAATCCTTACCTGCCGTTGCCGCCAGCGTCAGCAGCGAGCCTGTGAACGCCCCCGTGATTCAGGCTCCGCAGCCTCTGCCAGCCGCCATGCGACAAGCCATGACGCAGGTCGCCGCCGCCTATCAGGTCAGCAGCCAGTATCCGTCTTATTCCATTCCGCTGGGCAGCCAGCAAACCGAGTTGCTGCAGCCAAACGCCGGTGCTCACAGCGTACGCGACCTGAATACAGTCGGCCTGCCCGGCCAGCTGAGCATTCAGTTGTCGGCCTACCGCTACCGTCAGGAAGAACCGATAGAAGCCGACATTGTGCTGTCCGGAGACGATGCGCTGTTCAGCCAGCTGAGCGGCCTGACCCTGAGCGTGCGCGATAACAACAATGCCGTGCTGCTGATGCCACAGACCGACGTACAAAACAGCCAGGCACAGAACACCCAAGCGGGGAACAACAGCAACGAACAACGCCTGCAAACCCGCTTCAGCAGCAGCGACAACTGGCCGACCGAACTTAATCTGGTGGCTGAGCTGCAGCTGAGCGATGGCTCAACCCTGCGCCAGAGCGCGCCGTTTCAGGTCTTTACCGCCGTCGCCGAAATTACCGGTACCGGCACGCCCTATGTCGACGACAACGAACTGGTAATTCCGGTCAATATTGAAAAAGCGGCCGCCGGTTACTACAAGCTCGCCGCCAGCCTGCACTATGCCGATAAAAAGCCACTGGCCTATTTACAGGGCAAAGGGCGGATGGGTAGCAGCGGTACGCTGGAACTGCGCGTACACGGCTCGCTGCTGTACAACTTAGACGGCATTCAGAATTTATGGATCGGCAATCTGCAACTGCGCAAGATGCCGGAAAAACCCGGCCCTGAGGTGCAGTGGGGCTTCAGCCGTGATGATTTTTACGCGGTTAAAAACGTCGATCCCTCGCGCTTTTCACCTATTCCTTTTCAGGATGAGCAGACCTTATCGCGTCTGCAATTTCTGCAATCGCTGGGCTCGCCCCAGTAATTAAAACCACAGGAGAGACTGAATGCTGACGATAAAAATAAAGATGGCAATCACCGCTGTATGTTTAACCGCAGCCACCTTGCTGAGCGCCCAGGCGCAGGCACAGATGGCTGGTAAAAATGTGATTCTGGTACACGGCTTACAGCCGGCCCAGCTGATGCGCGACAGCGTAACCCCACAGGAAGTTACCAGCGACGGTGCCAATTACTGGTCGGCGTTCTGGGGCCAGTATGCCGATGACCGCCTCGACTGGAGTTCGAAAAGCCGCCTTAACGCCGACACTGCACAACGTGCCTACAACAAGGTAATGCAGTGGGCGCGCACGGGTTTCTGCAATAACGGTTGTGTGCTGGTCACCCATTCCACCGGCGATCTGGTAACGCGCTATATGCTTGATCAGCAGGATGTCTGGACCGAAGCCGCTGGCCTGCAGCCGCTGAATATTCTCGCGGTGTTCGACTTTGCCGGTGCCGGTGGTGGTTCTGAACTGGCCGATCTGGCGCTGGATGTGGCCGGCAGCAGCAGCTGGCTGACGGCGCCTATCCGTGCCGCGGTTAACGCCTGGCTGGGCTTTACCGTGACCCCGGAAAAACTCGGCGTGTTGCGTGACCTGCGTCCGGCGGTTGCCCGTCAGACCGCGATGGCACCGAACAGCGTACCGCGTCTGCGTTTTGTTGGCGGTGGCAGTGAATATCTGGGTGCTACCGGCGGCTTCCTGCCGGGTACCGATGATGGCGTTGTGTCCCTGCATTCTTCCTGCGGTGGTAATGCCATTAAAGCGGTCGACAGCTGTGTGGGCTACCGCGCCCTTGACGGTGAGCAGACCAGCGTCAGCGCTCCTGACGCACTCTGGTACAACCACTATCCGGTGCTGATGGGCAGCGATACCCACCACGGCGGCACCATCGGCAATCAGAGCGGCGTGCTGCTGAGCTATGTAAACAACAACCTGAATCCGGGCGTGAATGTATCTTTTGCTACCCAAACCACCACCAGCGGTTGGTGGCTGTGGAAGAGCACCTACAACACCGTACCGGGTTCGGATAACCAGACCATGTCGAATCTGGTATTCAACTCCGTTAACTAATGGTTTGCAGACAGGCTTTGCGGCCTGTCTGCTTTTTTATTTCAGGATTTCGCCGCAGACAGCCTTCAGGCAATGATGGCCGGATCAATATTCAGCACCGACTTACCCACCACCTTCTGACTTTCCAGATGACGATGCGCAGCCTGCACCTCGGCCAACGGGAATACCGAATCCAGCACTACCTTAAGTTTTCCCTCATCGGCCAGGCGGCCAAGTTCCTGCAGCTGCGCACCATCGGGGTGAACCCACATGCGCTGGTAATGCACACCAGCGGCCTGCGCCTGAGCTTCGTCCATTTCGTCGAAGGTGGAAATCAGATGCCCACCACGCTTAATCAGCGCTAAAGAACGCGGCAGTACGTCATTACCGCCGGTGGCAGCGAACACCAGATCAAAGGCTTCCTCAGCGGCTAACTGTTGCTCGAACGGCGCCTGGGTGTAATCAACAAAACGGTCAGCGCCCAGTGCCAGCACCAGATCACGTTTGCGTCCGGAGGCCGTGGCCGTCACATGGGCACCCGCGGCTTTCGCCAGCTGTACGGCAAAGCTGCCGACCCCGCCGCTGGCATTGTGAATCAGCACACGCTGACCGGCCTGCAGCTGGCCATCAACCATCATCCCCTGCCAGGCAGTAAGTCCGGCCAGAGGCAGCGCCGCCGCCTGCAGCAGAGTCAGACTGGCCGGCTTAGCAGCCAGCAGGCTGGCATCGGCCACAATGTATTCACTGTAAGTGCCCTGCAGGCTGATCGGCGTGTGCACCATCACCGCATCACCCACCTGCCAGTTCTGTACTCCACTGCCCAGGGTTTCAATCACTCCGGAGGCATCCCAGCCCAGCACCAGCGGCAGCTGATGGGTATCAGTACCGGCCAGCATGCCGTTGCGGACGTGGAAATCGACCGGGTTCAGGCCTGCGGCGGCGACGCGGATCAGCACCTGACCTGCGGCCGGGGTTGGTTTTTCCAGCACAGCAGGCTGCAGGTTGGTGGCGTTTCCGTATTGGTTGATCACGATGGCTTGCATAGTCGTTCCTCATTTCTGATGTCGTTGGGCAGACACGTTGTCTGTTTGATGAGGTCATTATGCAAAGCCACTTTCATAGCGAATAATTTATTAATAACATACGAATCATTGATATTTATGATGAATTAAAGCGCAGCACAGGACCCGCTATGGCCCGTACCGATCTTAATCTGCTGGTGATTTTTGACTGCATCATGCAGGAGCAATCTGTCTCAGCGGCGGCCCGTCAGCTGGCGATGACCCAGCCTGCGGTATCCAATGCCGTCTCACGTATGCGCCACCAATGGCGTGACCCACTGTTTATCAAGGATGGCCGCGGTATCCGTCCGACCCCGGCAGCCGAACGCTTATGGGCACGGATACACCAGCCGCTGGAAGTCATCAGTAGCGCGCTGAACGAGCAGGATTTTGACCCGGCGAGCGCCAGCGACACCCTCCGCATCGCCATGACCGACGGCACCGCCGCCTTTCTCTGGCCACGCCTGCGCGCCCGCACCGAACAGCTGGCACCATTGCTGAACCTGCACGCTGTGCCTTTCCGTGGTGATGGTATGACGCAGTTACTGGAGGCCGATGCCGATCTGGTATTCGATTACTTTGCCGGCTCACACCGTCAGGTTCACCAGCAGCGGATGTTTCACAATCATTTTGTCTGTGTGATGAGCACCAGCCATGCACTGGCACAGCAGCCGCTAACGGAAGAAGCTTTTCTGCAGGCTGAACACCTGCTGGTATCACTGTCGGGCGACGCCCGTGGTCAGGTCGATACGCAGCTGGCGGCCCGTGGTCAGAACCGGCGTATCGCCATGACCGTCAACAGCTTCGCCAGCGCCTTAATGCTGCTGCCCACGACCCAATTGCTCTGCACCCTGCCCTGGCCGGTGGTTGCCGCCACTGTACGCAGCGGCCAACTGGTGGCTAAACAACCGCCGCTCGCCATACCGCCGGTACCGATCAGTATGGCCTGGCATCAGCGTAATCATCAGCGGCCCTTACAGCGCTGGCTGCGCGCCCAGTTGCAGGAGATTGTTGATTTACATCCCGAGCAGTTTATACCGCCACAAAACTTCAGCTGAGCGGCGGCCTAATTAACGGCTGGCGGAAAACTGCACGTACAGCAGCAGAAAGCTCAGAAACTGCTGATATCCCTCTAGCGCTGAGAATAACGACACCCCCGACATGCAGGCCATCCAGGCTTTTGGGTTAAGCCACTGCAATAAAAAGCCCTGAATAAAGGTTGGCCGCTTCTGCTTTTCGATGCTGAGCTTTGGTGCCGCTGACGCAATCAGATAACCGAGATAAATAATGAAGGCCGCCCCGGCAAGTGCCAGATAGCGCAGAAAATCCGGGAACAACTGTACGACCTCATACAGCCCAAGACCGATACAGAGCAGCAGCAGCGTGAAGCCCAGAGTGGCACCGGAGACAAAAGGAAAGGTCTGGCGGACGCCGTAACTGGCACCGGAAGAGAGAATCACCATATTCACCGGCCCCGGTGATATCGACATCACGAACGAGAAAGATAACATCGCCAACAACAGAGACATGGTATTCCTGAATAAACCGCGAAAGAGGCGCAATATGCCTGTGCTGATCTGCGAATATCAATAATTACTTTATCAACAGTCTGTTCGCCAGATTTCCGGATCGCTGTGCATCATCCATAAATGCTCACTTTGCCCGCTGCCAAGTCGCCGGGTTTAGCGCTAAACTCAGCTGACTAATCAGTCAGCTTTTCAGGTGTTTCATGACCTACCCCCGCGACATGATCGGTTACGGCGCCGATATCCCCAGCGTAAAGTGGCCGCACAAGGCCCGTATCGCCGTGCAGTTTGTGATTAATTACGAGGAAGGCGGCGAGAACTGCATCCTCCATGGCGACAAAGCCTCAGAAGCCTTTTTATCTGAAATTGTCGGCGCTCAGGCCCTTGAAGGCGTGCGCCATATGAATATGGAATCCATCTACGAATACGGCTCACGCGCCGGCTTCTGGCGTCTGCACCGCATGTTTACCGAGCGTGAACTGCCGGTAACCGTATTCGGTGTAGCCACCGCCATGGAGCGCAATCCGCAGGTGGTGGAGGCCATGCTGAAAGCCGACTGGGAAATCGCCTCCCACGGTCTGAAGTGGATCGACTATCAATACGTGCCGGAAGAGGTTGAACGCGCCCATATCCGCGAAGCGCTGGATATTCATAAACGCCTGACCGGCAGCTTCCCGGAAGGCTGGTATACCGGCCGCATGAGCCCCAATACCCGCCGCCTCGCCTGTGAAGAAGCCGACCTGTTATACGACGCCGACAGCTACGCCGACGATCTGCCCTACTGGGTGGAAGAAGGCGGCAAGCCGCATTTAATTGTGCCCTATACGCTGGATGCCAACGATATGCGCTTTGCCACTAATCAGGGCTTTAACAGCGGTAAGCAGTTTTATCAGTATTTAAAAGACAGCTTCGACGTGCTCTACGCCGAAGGCAAAGACAGCCCGAAAATGCTCAGCATTGGTCTGCACTGCCGCTTAGCCGGCCGCCCGGGACGCGCCGCCGCACTGGCGGATTTTCTCGATTATATTCAGCGCCACGATAAGGTCTGGGTATGCCGCCGCGCGGATATTGCCCGGCACTGGAGAAAGCATCATCCGTATGGCGCTGAGGAATAAAAAGTCAGACGTCCGGATATTGCTTAAAAAACGGGCGCAAGCCTCAGTGCTGTCCCACAGTTTTTGATCAGCACCGTAGTTAGCAAAAACAGCATTCTTTAACATCAAGGCCTGCTGCCTCGCAGGGGAACTTATCCCCTTGCCGGCGGGCCGACCCCAGCTTCGCGCTTTCTGGGCCGTCACCCTTGAAACCTTGATATTTACTGGCCGCGTGCCTCATCGGCCATCCATGGCCGGAGCCGCTTGTCCGCATCCCTGCGGACAGACCAGACATATCAGCGGTTTCTGCGGCGGCCCCAGAGGCGCAGAAAACCATCACCGCGATTCCGCTTTTCAAATCAAACGTATTCTTTTAAGTCTCATGTCTCAAACACGGTTTCCTTTGAAATGCGGCTGAGCGGATTACTTAAACCGGCGATCGTGCGGCGCCAGACAACCAGATGATTCTGCGGCCTTCAGAGCAAAACCCTGCCCCGGAACGATGCAGTATTATTGATGTTTTAAAGGGTCGTTCCGGGGCGAATTGTTTTGCGTGCCGCATAATCATTGCAGTTGGCTGGATGAAGCCGGACGCGCCGAAAAAGAGAGGATCGTAAGGAGATACCTCTCCTTGCAGGGGGCCAGGGGCTTGCCCCGGAAAGGCGTTTCAGATTGAAAAACAGTAGTCGATTAATACTGCTAAAAGAATTATACCGCAGCAGAATAAACGACTACCTCAACCCGACTGGCGCAGGGACTCCAGCTTCTGCGTCAGCGTCTGGCTGAGCGCGGCATTCAGCTGCGCCAGCTCGTCCAGCAACATCTGACGAGCCTGTCGGGTGGTATCGGCTTCCTCGCCTTCGCTTGCCACAGCATCCAGCGCCTGTAACTGGCGCTGCACTTCGGCAATACGTTCCTGTAAGTCTTTAATAATACGGTCGAGCGGATGCTCTTCACTGGCCTGGGTATCACTCTGTTCAGCACGCAGCTGATTCAGCGCAGCAGCCGATAAGTGCACAGCTTCACCCTGCGCATCAGTACTGGCAGACGCGGTTTTCGCCGGTTTTTCCGCCGCAACCTGTTCGCTGCTCACGGGCTTATTGACCGAACCGGCAGCGGATATACGAATATCTGACATAGACACAACCCTAAGCATCAGGGACTGTTAACAGGCCACTACGAACAGGTAGCAGATAACAAACCACAACCGTGCTTTTTATGGAGGTAATATTAATATCGGCCGTCAACGGCAAAGCTGAAGGGCGGTGACATTTCCTGACGCCTGCGCAGTAGACGCCGGTTAAACACCGCTCTACTATGCGCAGTATCTACTGATAAATCTGCTGTTTATTTATGCGCAATAACCGCCTGTTAAATATCGCCTTATTACTGCTGACCCTGTTTCAGTCGGTTGTGGCGTTGGCGGATGTGCATGAAGCCTTCGAGCGTTCGGCTGCCGATCATCTGAGCGAACACCAGCCCGCGCACCATGACGATCTGGCGGATACCCTCGCCAATGACTCCCATAGCCTGAACAGCGACAGTCAGGCCCAGCACGACTGCAGCCACTGCTGTCATTGTCATGCTCATACACCGTTATCCTTACCGGTTAACGATGCGCTGGCGGCTGCCAACCAGGCTGGCAGCCTTCACAACGATTACACCCGTACCCTGATTGTACGTACGCTCAGCCCACACCTGCGCCCTCCGATTGTTTCCTGAATAACCACGCTTAACAGCCTCCGGTAATACACGTCAGCTAATGGCTGCGGTGCCGTTGGCTTATCGTATTTTTTATTCAGGAATAACGCATGAATATGATCCCTGTAATGGCGTTTGCTATCGCCAGCACCCTGGCCATACCTGTGTATGCGTCAGACAGTATGAACACGCACAGCCAGACCGAAGTACCTGACAGCAGCCAGAGCCATAAAGCTGCACGCCTCTGGCTGCAAAACCGTATCGCGCAGACACCGCAGGTAAAAGCAGCTTCTGCACAAAAAAACAGCCGCGCATTATGGAGCCAGGCTGCCACTCAGCCGCTGTATAACCCGGAGTTACAAACCCGGCTCGAGCAGGAAGGCAGTAATAATAATTACGCGCTGGAAATCAGCCAGAAAATAGACTGGTGGAATCAGCGTGAAGCGCGCAGCCAGCAACAGCAATTACTGCAACAGCAGGCCGAGCAGCAGTATCAGCGAAGCCTGCAGCAAACCACCGCCGACGCCTTGGCGGCCATTGTGCGTTACCAGAGTGCGCAGCAGCGTGATCAGTTAATGCAGCGTTTACAGCAGCAACAGCAGACGCTGACCCAACTGATTCAGCAGCGTCGCCGCCTCGGTGATTTAAGTGCACTGGATGCCGAGCTGGCGCTGCTGGCGCAAAGCTCACTGCTGGCCGATATTGCCGCCAGCCAGGCGGAATTAAGCGCCGCTGCCGCACAATTATCCAGCCTCTTGCCCGACTGGCAGCAACAGCCGCAATACCTCAGTGCACTCATTCAGCAGCTGGATAACAGCGCACAACAATTGCCGCAGCAGCCGCTTAGCGACACGCAGCTTAAGCAACTGGCGCTGTCGCATCCGCAGAGTGAAAGCGCACGACTGTTCTGGCTGGCCGAGCAGCAGCGCGCGCAACTGAGCCGCGACAGCCTGCGCGCCGAACCAACGATTGGCATCAGCGCCGGGCGCAGTGGCGAGGAAGATGTATTAGGGCTGGCCCTGTCTTTACCGCTCAATGTACGCAGCTCTTACCGCCAGGCCGCGGCCGCAGCCGATGGCGAAACCCTGCAGGCCGAAGCGGAGTTCTATGCCAGCCTGCAACAACAGCAGCAACAGCTGCGCGCCAGCCACAGCCGGGTTCTGGCGTACCGCCGTCAGGTTGAACAATGGCATGCGCTGATGCCCGATGGCGGCCAGCGCAGTGCGCAACTGCTGCAACAGCAATGGACCAACGGCGACCTCAGCACCAGTGCTTATATTCAGGCCTCCGCACAATGGGCGGCCAGCCTGCAGGCCGGTATTGAATTAACCGGTGATTATCGTCAGGCACAGATCCAATGGCTGAGCGACAGCCAGACTATCCGCAGTTTTTTAAGCGCTGCAAACACCAACAGCCAGAATGCTGCCACAGGCAGCAATCGCCGGATTTCAGAGTGAGAAATATTATGCTGCCACTGTATTCAGTTAATAAATTATTTTCAGATAACCAATCAGACAACAAACCAGCCATGGCACAGCGCCTGATGCTGACGCCAATTCTGTTATTAGCCCTGGTTTTACCGCTGCCCGGTTATGCCGGTGACGACCATGACCACGAACATGCCTCCGGCCATAAGCAAATGCTCAGCGAACCGGGCAAAGAGTATGAACATGAACAGGACGAACATAACGATAACGAAAACAGCGTGCATTTAAGCGCAGAACAGATACAGCAGGCCGGCATTATCAGCCGGATAATTCCTGCCGAAAAAACCGATATTCCGCTGCGTGCACCGGCCGAAATCCGCGCTAACGGTTACCGCAGTTTTGTTGTCTCGCCACGGGTCGATTCGGTGGTAATCACCCGCCATGTTGCACTGGGCGATCACGTACAACCCGGGCAGCCACTGCTGACCTTATTCAGCGAAGGTGTTGCCAGTGCCCAGGCGGAATTACGCAGCGCCCGCTCTGAATGGCAGCGGGTAAAAAATCTCGGTAAAAATGCCGCCGGTGCCGCCCGTTATAATCAGGCCGAAAATACCCTCGCCGCAGCGCGTGCACGCTTAACGGCTTATGGCCTGAATGCCGATGCCGAATTAACCCCGGCCAGCTTCGGCGAATATCAGTTAACCGCACAGACTGCGGGGCTGGTATTAAGCGATGATTTTCAGCAGGGTCAGCGTATAACTGCCGGCAGTGCATTAATGCAGATCACCGACGAAACCACCCTCTGGGCCGAAGCGCGTTTACCGGCAGAATCTGATCTGCATTTAACCCGCGATACCCGAGTTATGCTTAATGTCGCCGGACTGAATATCAGCGCACAGATAAGCCATGAATCCCATACCATTGATCCGTTAACCCGCACCCGTATCGTGCGCTTAACCGTCGAAAATCCCGATCACCGTCTGCACCCCGGATTATTTGCCAGCGCCGATTTTTATACCCGTTCAGAAAATCCCATCACCCTGGTGCCGGAAACCGCCCTGGTGCGTGGCAGCGATGGTGACTGGCAGATTTTTATTGAAAGCACACCCGGCGAATTCAGCGCACTGGAAGTGGAGCGCGGACGGACTATCCGGGCAACCCAGACAACCCAGACGAACGGACGCACTGCCGATAAAGCAGGAGAAACCCTGATAGAAATCAGCAGCAAAGATTCTGCTGCACTTTCTGAACACTCTGTATCTCAGTACCCCATCGTCGTCGCCGGCGCTTTCTTTATTGCTTCCGAGCAAGCGAAAGGCGGCTTTGATCCGCATAATCACTAAGGGTTGGAGATAAAACTATGTTTACGTTACTGACCCGCTGGGCGGTCGCTAACCGCCTGCTGGTGCTGATTGCCATCACCAGTTTATGTATTGCTGCCGCTTTCGCTTTGCCGAAGCTGAACCTCGATGCTTTTCCCGACGTTACCAACGTGCAGGTAGCCATTAATACTGAGGCGCCGGGACTGGCCGCCGAAGAAGTGGAAAAACTCATTACCTACCCGATTGAGGCGGTAATGTACGCCCTGCCCGGCGTGGCCGAAGTACGCTCCATTTCCAAAACCGGTTTATCCGGAATTACCGTGGTATTTAACGAAGGTACCGATATTTATTTCGCCCGCCAGCTGGTGTTCGAGCGCTTGCAGGCCGCGCGCGAATTTATTCCGCAGGGCGCCGGTATTCCGGAAATGGGGCCGAATACATCCGGTCTGGGGCAGATATTCCAGTACGTACTGCAGGCTGAACCCGGCTCAGGTTACGACCTGATGCAACTGCGCAGCCTGAATGACTGGCTGGTAAAACTGCTGTTAATGCCGGTCGATGGAGTGACCGATGTATTGTCCTTTGGTGGCGATGTGCGCCAGTATCAGGTGAATTTAAATCCTGACCGTTTGCTCGCGTTTCAGTTATCGCAGCAGGATGTGATCGATGCACTGGAAGCCAATAACCGCAATGTCGGTGGCTGGTATTTAAACCGTGGTCAGGAACAACTGGTGATTCGTGGCACCGGCTGGCTCGACAGTGGTGAACAGGGTTTAAAACAATTAGCGCAGATTCCGTTGAGGGTAATTGATGGTGTCGCCGTTACTGTGGCCGATGTGGCCGAAGTCAGCTTCGGCAGTGAAATCCGTCAGGGTGCTGTCAACTTCAGCCGCAGCTATGATCAAAATAACAGCGCCCCAAATAACAGCGCCCCAAATAACAGTGAGCGGAATAACGGCGGCGAGGTTGTGTCCGGTATTGTGCTTAAGCGTATGGGCGCTAATACCAAAGCCACCATCGACGGTATTCACCAACGGATTGCCCTGATTAATCGGGCATTGCCCGCAGGCGTCAGCTTTGAGGTTATTTACGATCAGGCCGGATTAATCGAACAGGCCGTCAGTACGGTAGTCAATGCACTGGCGCTGGCCTTTGTATTTATTCTGATTGTACTGGCGTTGTTTATGATGAATCTGCGCGCCACGGTACTGGTATTAATCTCGATTCCAATATCGGTCGCCATCGCTTTAATGCTGATGTCCTGGTATGGCTTATCGGCCAACCTGATGTCACTCGGCGGTATTGCCGTTGCCATTGGTATGCTGGTCGATGGTTCAGTGGTGATGGTGGAAAATATGTTCCGCCATCTGCAACACAACCCCGATGCCGACAAAGGCAGCATCAGCCTGCGTATTCAGGAAGCCGCTGCCGAAGTGGCGCGCCCGGTATTTTTTGCCACCGGTATTATTCTGCTGGTGTTTTTGCCGCTGTTTGGATTTGAGGGTGTCGAAGCCAAGCTATTCCAGCCGATGGCCATTTCCATCATGCTCGCCATGCTGGTCGCCGTTCTGGTTGCCCTTATTGTTGTTCCGGCACTGGCGACCTTTATGTTCCGCACAGCGGTAACCGCCAAACCCAGCCCCTTACTGCAGCCACTGGAAAAACTGTACCGCCACCTGCTCACTCAGGCTTTGCGTTTTCCACGGCGGGTGATGTTGCTGGCCGGAGTATTATTGCTGGCCGCCGTGATTATTGCCCCGCGCCTTGGCACCGAGTTTGTTCCGGAACTGGAAGAAGGCACCATTAACCTGCGCGTTACTCTGGCCCCCTCTGCCAGCTTAGAAACCGCACTGAGTGTTGCGCCAAAACTGGAAGCCTTATTACTGCAGTTTCCGGAAGTAAATTACGCCATGAGCCGTATCGGCCGGCCGGAACTGGGCGGCGATCCGGAGCCGGTCAGTAATATCGAAATTTATATCGGCTTAAAACCCCGCAGCGAATGGCAGTCGGCCGATAACCGCCTGGCGCTGCAGCGTTTAATGGAAGAAAAACTCGAAGTTTTCCCCGGTCTGTTATTTAACTTTTCCCAGCCGATCAGCACCCGCGTCGATGAATTGCTGTCCGGTGTTCGCGCCCAGCTGGCAATTAAATTATTCGGCCCGGATCTGGACGTTCTGGCACAGCAGGGGCAGCAGATCGAAACCCTGGTAAAAACAATTACCGGTACCCGCGATGTCGCCATGGAACAGATTGCCGGTGAATCACAACTGGTTATTACGCCCAAACGCGATGCTTTATCGCGCTACGGCCTGTCGGTGGATAACGTACTGACTCTGGTACGTGATGGCCTGGGTGGCACCAGTGCCGGACAGATTATTAACGGTAACGAACGTTACGATATTTATGTGCGCCTGCAGCAGGAGTTCCGCGACAACGCTGCCGCTATTGCTGATTTACGCCTGCGTTCACCCTCCGGTGCCATCGTCCGCCTTGGTGATGTTGCTACGGTGGAATTTGCCTCCGGGCCGCCACAGGTACGGCGTGATGACGTGCAGCGGCGACTGGTAATTCAGGCCAACGTTGAAGGCCGCGATATGGGCAGTGTGGTGGCCGATATCCGTAATGCCATCGACACTCAGCTGCAATTACCGCCGGGCTACGCCGTCAGTATTGGCGGCCAGTTTGAAAATCAGCAACGAGCGCAGCAACGCTTAATGATGATTGTTCCGCTGTCATTAGGATTAATTGCCCTGTTGCTGTATTTCGCCTTTGGCTCGGTCGGCCAGGCGCTGCTGATTCTGCTGAATGTGCCGCTGGCGGTTATTGGCGGAATCTTTTCGCTGTGGTTATCCGGCCAGTATTTATCGGTGCCCGGCTCGGTCGGATTTATCACCCTGTTTGGCGTGGCAGTGTTAAATGGTGTGGTGATGGTCGAAAGTATTAACCAGCGCTTTGCCGCCGGCCATACCTTGCAGGATGCCGTATTTAACGGTGCCCTATCACGCCTGCGTCCGGTATTAATGACCGCACTGACCTCGGCGCTGGGGTTAATTCCGATGCTGATGTCAAACGGACTGGGAGCTGAAATTCAGAAGCCGCTGGCCAGTGTGATTGTCGGCGGACTGGTAACGGCGACCTTCCTGACGCTGTTTGTATTGCCGCTGTTGTATCCGTTTTTCTCGCAGTGGAAACTGCGCGAAGATTAATAACCTCTGATCCTGCATCCCGGTTTACCGCACTGCTTTCCCACAGATTGGAGTGACATCGTGTCACTCCAATCTGCACCATTAATCGACTACTGTTTTTCAATCTGAAG
>NZ_JABVCB010000013.1:4155-143188 GCF_020320405.1 Thalassolituus sp. ST750PaO-4 | reverse complement strand
CGGCGCGTCCGGCTTCATCCAGCCAACTGCAATGATTATGCGGCACGCAAAACAATTCGCCCCGGAACGACGCTTTAAAACACCAAACATTTGCATCGTTCCGGGGCAGGGTTTTGCTCTGAAGGCCGCAGAATCATCTGGTTGTCTGGCGCCGCACGATCGCCGGTTTTAGTAATCCGCGCAGCCGTATTTCAACGGAAGCAGCGTTCACCTGGCTCCCACGCTCTGCGTGGTAGCCCTTGCTGGCACAGTTGCATTCCCACGCAGAGCGTAGGAACGAGAAATTACTTTATATTCTGCTTCCGCACCTACCACTCTGAACCCGCCACTCAAAACCTGCCCGGATATTTTTATCAGAATGATTCTTATCCCGCGCAGATAATTAAACAGAATCATTAACATCTCTGACGCTGCTTTACATGAAAAGCGGCCTTTTTCAGTTTCGTTTCAGCTTGTGCCGCTATGTTGCCTCCGGTATTCAGCGGAGAACACTTTATGGAGCAGAAGAATATTCAGCCGCAGCGCTTTCTCGCTGCCCTGCTTTTATTGCCATTAGCAATCGGGGTTCAGGCTGGCGGTAACTTTCAGCAAAGCCTCGAAGCAGCCTGGCAACAGCTGCCGGAACAACAGTATCTGTCGGCAGAAAACGATATTAACAACCGGCGCCTGCCCGGCTGGCTGGCTGCAGCCCCGTCCATTGCCGTCGATTATCAGCAGGGCAATGATGCCAGCGGCAGTGCCGAAGAATGGCAAACCCGGCTGGAGCTTCCCCTCGCTCGTCCGGGCTTAATGCAGAGTCAGCGCGATTATCAGCAAGCAGCAGGCAATGAAAGCCTGGCTTATCAACAATTGCTGCGCTGGCAACTGGCGGGGAAATTACAGACCTGGTGGTGGGACTGGCAGAGCCTCAACCTGAGTCAGCAACGAATTCAGGACCGCCTGGCAGCAATGCAGCAACAATTGCAGTGGCTGGATTTATTAATCCGTCAGGGCGAACGTCCGGCTGCCGATCGCCTTACCCTGCAGGAGCAATATCAGCAGCTTAAAAATCAGCAGCTGCTGAACCAGCGCCAGCAACAGACTCTGCAGCAGCAGTGGCAACAGTGGACAGCGCTGACGGAATTACCCGGCGACTGGTCTTTCACTCTCCTGCCGGAACAACCGCTGGATAACCATCCGTTACTGCAGTTATTGCAGATACAAAAACAACTATCCGATGCGCAATTACGCAGCCAGCAGAAAAATACGCTCAATCCGCGTTTAAGTCTGGGCGTAAAACATCAGCAGGCGGTGAATGCTCAGCCCGCCAGCGATGCTCTGCAAGTCGGAATAAGCTTTGATTTTGGCGGCAGCAATTACAGCGAACGCCGCAACGCAGTACGCGAACTGGGTAATCGCCACAGCGAATGGCTGCGTACACGCCAACAGCTTGAGAACGAGCGCAATGTTCTGGCGACAACCCTGCCGCAGCAACAACAACGTATGAACGAATTAAAAGACATGAGCCAGCAGGCCAGCGCGCAATATCAGAGCCAGTATCAGGCTTACCAACGCGGCAGCCTGTCGGGTTTTCAGTGGTTGCAGATTCAGGCCAGCATCTGGCGCCTGCAACAACAGGCCGATGAAGCGCGGATTGAATATCTGCGCAATATCAGCCAGTGGAATCTGTTACAGGGATATTCGCTATGAACCAGTTCAGCACAACCGTTGTTAATTTATCTGCTCAGTTACAGGAGCCCCTGTTATGAAATTCTGCTGTCTGTACATTAATCCGTTACTGGCCGTCAGTCTGTTACTGGCCAGCACTCAGACCAGCCTTGCTGAAAATAAGCCCGTTACCACGCAGCTGACCATAAGCAACGAGCAGCTGGACAATCTGGGAGTACGCTTTCAGACACTGGGAAAACAGGATCAGGTGGTGCTGGCATCCCTGCCGGCAATCAGTACTGTTGCTCCCGGTCAGGCGGAAAATATCAGCCTGCCCTTCGAAGGACGGCTGGAAGAATGGCAAGCCACAACGGGTAATTTTATTACTGAAAAAGAACCTCTGGCATTACTGCACAGCCACGATGTACTGGATTTTTTTCAGAGCAACCAGCGTTTACAGCAACAGGCCAGCCTGTGTAATCAGCGTCTCAGTGATATGCGGGAGCGTAATAAAAGTGGCCTGACCTCTCGTCTGGATTTACAGGAACAACAACTGCAATGCCAGCAGCTGAATGATCAGAAAAAACTTAACGCACAGATTCTGAAGCATCTTCCTGCGCAATGGCAAAACGCCAGCGATGCTGATTATGCTCTGCAGGCGCCGGAAAGTGGCTGGCTGATTACCATTAAACATCAGCCCGGCGAGCATTTTATGGCCGGTGATTCTCTGGCAGAGTTCTGGCCTGAAAGTGCGCTGCGCTTACGTCTTTGGGTGCCTCAGCATCTGTTGTATAACCTGAGGGTTGGTCAGCACCTTAATATTTCTGCCACACAGCAACAGGCGACGATTCAGAGTATCGGCAGCGTACAGAATGCAGCAGCGCAGACTGAAGTATGGCTAAAGGCAGATAATCTGATACCGGGCAGCACTCTGGTTGTTGATATTCCATCAAAGGCCTCCGGCTGGCCAACAGAAGCTGCCGCCCGGGTACGCCATAACGATAAATCCTGGGTATTTATCCGCACACCTGATGGACTGCAGGTAACCGAACTGCAGCAGTTCATTGCCGGTAACCGTGGTTTATTACTGCAGGACATGGCACTGGAAAACCGTGCAATTGCCATCAGTGGTACGGCGGCGCTAAAAGCTCTCTGGCAAAGTATGGAGAGCGAATAAATGTTATCCGCATTATTACAGGGCGTATTAAAACAGCGCATTCTGATTATTGTTATCAGCGTTGCGGTTTTTCTGGCCGGACTGAATACCTTTCAGAATCTGCGTATTGATGCCTACCCGGAGATTTCTCCGACTCAGGTAAAAATTATTATTAAAGCACCGGGGCTGGCACCTGAAGAGCTTGAAACCCGCGTCACACGGAAAATCGAAGTCGAACTGCTGGGTATTCCCAACCAGAGTATTCTGCGCTCGGTGGTAAAATACGGCATCACCGATATTACCGTCGACTTTACCGGTGGCACCGATATTTACTGGGCCAGACAGCAGGTTGCCGAGCGTTTGGCGGCAATATGGCCGGATTTACCTCAGGGTATCAGCGGTGGCATTGCCGCCATGAGTACACCACTGGGCGAATTATTTATGTTTACCCTGGACGGGCCGTTATCGCTTGCCGAAAAACGCCGTATCCTCGATTGGCAGATCAGACCGTTGCTGCGCACGGTGCCCGGTGTGGCCGATATTAATGCCCTCGGCGGCCGGGTCGAAGCCTATCAGGTGGCACCGGATACACTGGCACTGGCGCGCGCCGGAATGACATTACAGGATCTGCACAATTTTCTGAAAAGCAATAACCGTAACGACGGCGCCGGACGCATCGACAGCGGTGAAGAATCCATTATCGTTTCCAGTGGTGGCCGCATTCAGAGCCTGCAGGATCTGGAAAACCGCATTATCCGCTGGCATAACGGCAGCGCCATTCGTCTTGCCGATGTTGCCACCGTTTCGCTGTCATCCATGACCCGTTATGGCGCGGTTACCGAAGACGGAAAGGGTGAAACAGTTCAGGCCTTAGTCGTCGCACTGAAAAACGCTGACGCCCAGAAAGTAATCAGCGGTGTACGTGAAGCCCTCGATACACTGCGCCCCAGCCTGCCAGCAGAACTCAGCATTAATGTGTTTTACGACCGCAGCAACTTAATTGAACGTGCCGTTAATACCGTATCAGAAGCCTTATGGATTGCCGTTGCTTTGGTAATTATTCTGCTCGGTTTATTTATTGGTAACGTGCGGGTCGCCATGGTGGTGGCGGTTAACCTGCCGATGTCTGCCCTGATGACCTTTATTATCATGGATTACTTCGGTATGAGCGCTAACCTGATGAGTCTGGGCGGACTGGCAATTGCCATTGGTATGCTGGTCGACGGTGCTGTTGTCGTGGTTGAAAATACGGTCACGCAATTACAGCAGGGCTCGCGCTCGTTGCCGCGCATGCATGTTATTTTCCGCGCTATTAAAGAGGTGATGGTGCCTATTATTTCCGGCACCCTGATTATTCTTCTGGTATTTTCGCCATTGGTGACCCTGCAGGGGCTGGAAGGCAAATTATTCGCGCCGGTAGCGATGACCATTATGTTTGCCATGGCCAGCAGTCTGCTGGTATCGCTGACACTGATCCCGGTGTTATGCACCCTTGCCATCAACGAAAACAAGGTAAGCACCCCAGGCTGGATCGTGCATCTGCAAAGCCGTTATGAATCCAGCCTGTCGGCTGCCTTAAAGAATCCCAAACCTATTATGCTGGGACTGGCGGTTGCCATTGTACTGGCCATACTGGCTTACCTGCAGACCGGCAAAGCCTTTATGCCGGAAATGGATGAAGGCGATTTAATTGTACAGCTGGAAAAAACACCCACCATTAACTTACAGGCGTCCGCCGCCATCGACCTGAAAGTTCAGAGTGCCATGCTGGCAGCAGTCAGCGATATCGAGCGGATTATTGCCCGCAGTGGTTCCGACGATCTGGGTATGGACCCGATGGGGTTGAATGAAACCGATATGTTCCTGCAACTGAAACCACGCGATCAGTGGCAGGCAGAAAATAAAGACGCCATTAAAGACCAGATCCGCACCGTGATGGAACAGTTTCCCGGTGTTGATTACGGCTTTACCCAGCCCATTGATATGCGCGTATCAGAAATGATTTCCGGTTCCCGTGGTGACGTTGCCATTAAAGTGTTTGGCAGCGATCTGGCCGAACTGCAGCGTCTGGCCGACCAGATCGGTAATGAAATGAAAACTCTGACCGGCGTCAGCGAGGTTATGGTTTCACAGGCCGATGGCATGCACTATCTGCAGCTGGAAAATAATTACCCGCGTATTGCTCATTTTGGCTTTAACGTTGAAGACGTACAGCAAACCCTGCGCAGCTATCTGGAAGGTATTAACAGCGGCGACGTGGTCTTCAGCGACCGCCAGGTTCCGTTACTCCTGCGTCAGCCAACCCGGCTGCAGGTTGAGCAGTTACTGAATGAGCTGACGATGGCCAGCGCCGATGGTCAGGCCGTTCCCTTATCGGCACTGGTCAGCGCACGTGAAGTTCAGGGGCCGGTATTAATTAAGCGAGAACAGGGTCAGCGATTTGCACTGGTTAACGTTAATGTCAGCGGCGTGGCCCTGAGTGATTTTGTTGCCAGCGCACAGCAGCGGGTTGCGGAAAACATCAGGCTGCCGGCAGGTTATGTGTTGTCCTGGGGTGGCGAATTTGAAAACCAGCAACGGGCCAATGCCCGCCTTGGATTGATGGTGCCGGTCGCCATTGCTCTGGTATTACTGGTGTTATTCACCACCTTTGGCCGGCTGGATGAAGCGCTGCTGATTCTCGCCAATATTCCTTTCGCATTAATCGGCGGCATTATTGCCCTGTGGTTAAGCGGTGAATATTTATCGGTTCCGGCATCGGTTGGCTTTATTGCCCTGCTGGGCGTAGCCGTGATGAATGGCGTGGTGCTGGTTGATCAGTTCCGCCATTTACTGAACCTTGGGCAACAGGGATTACAGGTAGTACGGGATGGCGCGGTGCGCCGCCTGCGCCCGGTACTAATGACCGCAACCACAGGTGCCGTTGGTCTGCTGCCATTATTATTCGCCACCGGCCCCGGCAGTGAAATTCAGAAGCCGCTGGCCATT
This sequence comes from Thalassolituus sp. ST750PaO-4, assembly GCF_020320405.1. Lineage (NCBI taxonomy): Bacteria > Pseudomonadati > Pseudomonadota > Gammaproteobacteria > Oceanospirillales > Oceanospirillaceae > Thalassolituus > Thalassolituus sp. ST750PaO-4. The sequence goes on along the minus strand of NZ_JABVCB010000013.1, from coordinate 137,397 downwards.
GTGGTGATCGGCGGTTTATTTACCTCAACCCTGCTGACCCTCTATGTGCTGCCGGTGTTATACCGCCGCTTTATTCTGGAGCAGAAATAAGATGACTGATGTATTGCTGACCCTTTCTACCCGGCCACAGCAGGCAGAAGCGATTGCTGACTGGTTACTGGAACAGAACCTGCCCGGTTTTACCTCCTGGCAGGCTTTTGGTCACAGTAACCGCAACGAGCAGTTAAGCCTGAGTGAGCAGATTCAGGGAAAACAGAAACGCACAGTAATCAGCCTGCATCTGCCGCCGCAACGGGCAGATACTCTGCTGCAACAGCTGGCCGCTGCTTTTCCACAGTACGATATTCATTACTGGTTGCAGCCACTGCTGGCCTGCGGCGCATTAAACCCGTATGTCAGTACGGCAGAGTAACAGTTACCTGCAAACCTCCGCGGCCGTTATTTAACGGCCGGTTTTTTAACTGCAGCCTGCCCTGATACTGCGCCACGATATCGCTGACAATGGCCAGACCAAGACCATAGCCTTTAACCGATTCGTCCAGCCTTTCGCCCGGATTAATCAGTCCGGGAATTTTTTCTTCTGCAATTCCCGGCCCGTCATCACAGATACAGACCCGCAGCTGATGATCAGCCAAACCAATATCCACATCGACAGCGGTCTGCGCCCATTTGCAGGCGTTATCCAGTAAATTACCGAAGAGTTCGATAATATCTTCACGGTCACCGGGATAACGGATTGCTGCCGCTATATGACACTGTAACTGAATATGCGGATAGAGCTTTTTCAGGGTCAGCAGCAACTGATCAAACATTTCATTCAGCTCAATTTTCGGTGCCCGGCTCATCAGCCCGGCGATACGCGCGCGCTTCATTTCGTTATCAATCTGTTGCCCCATGCGTTCGACCAGCTCCCGCGCCTCAGTCAGGTCCTGCTGTTCCGTATCGCCGTTCTGTTCCTGCATATTGCTCAGGCGGTTAGCCAGAATTGCCAGCGGGGTTTTTAATGAATGGGATAAATTGCCCGATGCCAGACGGGCACGGTTAAGCCGTTCACGGGTGCGCTCACCCAGCGCATTAATTTCATTTACCAGTCCGGTCAGCTCCTGCATATCCGGTGGTGGCAGCTGATCAATATCCTGCTGCGCCAGCTGTTTAAGCTGATTACTGATCTGGCTGAAAGGCTGCAGCGTACGCATCAGCAAGCGCCGCTGCCACAGGAACAACCCTGTCAGCAGCAATGAGAATAAACCGGCAAGCCAGAAAAATGCATGCAGAAAAGCATTAATAATTGGCTGAAAATCCTCGCCCACCTGCACATGCAGGTGGCGCTCACCCTGCTTCAGGGTCTGGCTCAGAACATATAAATACTGGTTATTTTCAAACGGCTGCCAGTGCCATTGTGGCTCGCCTTCTTTCACATCGTGAATATGTTCGTCATGCAACCTGATGCCCTGCAGCGAAACCGACAGCAGTAAATCATCGTCACTGTTGATCTGAAAATAATGACCGGAAAAGGGCTGATTAAAGACCGGAGTTAAATGCTCATGCTCGATTTCGGGTACCGGGCCGGTCCAGCTCAGCTCATTCAGCAATAAATCACGGTCATGTTCGAGGCGGCTTTTAAAGTAATCCTGTGCGGCAATATTCAGTGCAATACCGGCGGCCAGCAACATAAACAACAGCACCAGCATCTGACCGCTGACCATATAGCGCAACAGACGCGCCGACAGAGACCACATCAGTTATCCCCCTGCTGTAATACATAACCCTGACCACGCAGGGTGCGGATACGCTGCTCGCCGATTTTGCGCCGCAGACGGCGGATATAAACCTCCACCAGATTGTCATCTTTTTCTTCCTGCCAGCCATAGTGACTGTCAAGCAACTGCTGTTTGGAAACCGGTTTTCCGGCTTTTTGCATTAACAGGCGCAGCATACTGAATTCGGTAGCGGTCAGCTCCTGCTCCTGCCGCTGCTCGTTCAGCATAACTTTTTGCCGCTCTTCATCCAGAGTCAGACCATAAACGGTTAAGCGTAACTGGCCATCCTGCTGCAGACGGCGGCGCATGGCTTCCAGGCGCGCCAGCAGTTCTTCTTTGCGGAAGGGTTTACCCAGATAATCATCGGCACCGGCATTCAGACCATCGACCCGCTCCTGCCAGCTGTTGCGCGCAGTCAGAATTAATACCGGCAATAAAATGCCGTGGGCACGCCAGTGCTGCAAAACCTGTAACCCCGGCGCGCCCGGCAGACCAAGATCCAGCACGGCCAGATCAAAACGGCCGTTATGCACATCCGGATGGCTCATCGCCCAGTCGCCACGGTCAATGGCTTCAACCTGATAACCGGCCTGGGTTAAATAAAAAGCCACATCGCGGCTTAATTGCGGGTCATCTTCTACCAGTAAAACCTGTGTCATATGAGCGCCATCTGTTGCTGATACCTGCCTGCTGCTGTTTTTTATCCACGGCCACGTTTATTTTCTGCCATAAGCGTCCTGCAGCCGTTCGATATCATCTTCAGCAAGATAATCTCCGGACTGCACTTCAATCATTTCCAGAAGAATATCGCCGTTATTTTCCAGCGAGTGAATATCGCCCAGTGCAATAAACGTAGATTCGTTAGCGTGCAGAACTTCGCTTGTGCGCACACCGGCGCGCTCACGGATAACCGTTGCTTCACCGCGCACCACTACCCAGTGCTCGGCGCGGAAACGGTGACGCTGCAGCGATAAACGCCCACCGGCTTTTACCCGCAGACGCTTGATTTTATAACCGTCGCCCGGATGCAGTACTTCATAACTGCCCCAGGGGCGATACACCAGTCGCGGTTCTGTTTTACCCGCGTTGACGGCAGGTGCCAGTGAACCCACCTGTTGTGCCTGATCTTTATGCGCAATCAGCAGGGCATCGGCGGTATCCACTACTAATAAATCCTGCACACCCAATAACGCAATATCGCGTCCGCTGCTGCTGTGCAGATAATTATTGCGGCTGTGCTCAAAACGTCCGTGAGCGGCTGCGCTGTTGTGCACAATATTTCCCTGTGCATCGGCCTCGCCCAGTTCGCCCAGTTCGCTGAGAACCTGCCAGTTACCAATATCATTCCAACCGCTGTTAACCAGTGGTGCCGCAACCACCGCCTGCGCAATCGCACTGAGCGGTTCAAGCAGGGCAATATCCACGGGTAAATGCGGGCATTGTTGCAAAGGTCCGGTGGCCGGACGGATAAAATCGAGATCCTGCTGCGCCTGTGCCATCGCTTCCTGCGTAGCAGCAAACAGCGCTGGCTGATATTCGCTCAGGCGCTGTAAAAAAGCCTGAACCTGCCAGAAAAAAATACCGCTGTTCCATAACCAGCCAGCCTGTTGCCGGGTATTAGCCGCCAGCCATTGTGCGGCGGTGTGCGCATCGGGTTTTTCGCGGAATTCCACAACCTGCCCGTTCGCATCTTTACGTAAATAGCCAAACCCCGTTGCGGCATATTCAGGCTCAATACCAAAAATACCGGCGGCGCCCTGACTGACCTGTGCCTGCAACGACGCAATCGCCTGAGCCAGTACCGCGTTATCGCTCAGCATCTGATCAGCGGGCATCGCCAGCATCAGCGTCTGTTCACGATGTTCCCTGGGCTGCTGTGAATTATGCGCCAGGTGCTGTGAATGGTGCGCCAGATGCTGCGCCGCCAGCGCCAAAGCCTGTGCGGTATTGCGCCCTTCATCTTCCAGCACAATCTGCGCACGGATGTTCAGCGCCCGGCATTGTTCGGCGGCGAGAAAACGCTGCGCCTCATGGCAAACAATAATGGGCTCACCCACTGGCTGGCCGAGCCGCTGTAACAGATCCTGCGCGCGCAGCAGGGTTTGCTGCAGCAGCGACCGTTCAGGATCAAGCAGCGGCAGAAACTGTTTGGGGCAATCACGGGTAGACAGCGGCCACAGGCGCGTGCCTGTACCACCGGCAAGAATGACAGGAATGATCATGGCGGAATCCGGGTCATCGTCTTTTGCATTCTGAAGCCGGCATTGTATGCTGCGCACCCGGTCTTTACGACCCGGACAGCAGCAACGGCCTGTCGGCTCCTGCTATTCCTTTTATTACCGGTTCCGCTTTCTGTCATGCTGATTCAGCCACGCCTGCTTCGTTTAGGTAAAAATGCCAAAGGCCGCGACTTTGTTGTCGGCGACCTGCACGGTTGTGTGCCTGCGCTTCACGCCCAGCTGCAACGTATGGGGTTTGATAAAAATCACGACCGTCTGATCTGCACCGGCGATCTGGTCGACCGTGGGCCGCAATCACCCGAAGCGCTGGCACTGCTTGATGAACCCTGGTTTTTTGCGGTTATCGGCAATCATGAGCAGCTGCTGTACGAAGCCTTCCGCGAAGATAATGCCACCTCACGCGAGCTGATTTTACAGCACGGTGGTGACTGGATTCTGCAACACGATAAAAGTCTGTGGGACGACTGGTTCCGCCGTATAGAACAACTGCCGCTGGCGATTGAACTGATGAACCACCACGACGAAAGCGTGGCGGTTATTCATGCCGACTTCCCCCTCGCCGACTGGCAGGATTTTGACCAGTTGGATAATCATCTGGCCGAGCGTGCCATCTGGGCACGCGAGCCGTTTAAACAGCAAACGGCTGGCAATATTGCCGGAATCGACTGGATTATTTACGGCCATAACGTAACCGAGCACGAGCTGCGTATCGGCAACCGTCTGTATATTGATTCCGGGGCGTTTTTAGCACGCGATTTTATAATTAAAGATATTGATCAGCTCTGATCCGCTTAAGGCCAGAGCGTTTTTAACGAGAAGAGCAGCTTTTAAAGAGAAGCGCCTTGCAGATAAGGCAGCCAGGCCCTGGGATAGTCTTTATCATAAATCACCACCTCATCGCGGTGATCGCCCGTCGCGGTATTCAGCTGTAATTCAAAGGCGTGTAGCAAATGATGCTCTGCCCCAAGCTGGGCATAATCGTCTGCACTTAAATCCTGCTGCAGACGTTTTAAATAAAAGCGGCCGTTATGGCTGTAGATTTTATCGCCGATAATCGGATAACCCAGATAGGCCAGCTGGGCACGGATCTGATGCTTACGCCCGCTCAGCAGCTCACATTCAATCAGGCTGTAACCATTAAAAGTTTTTAATATTCGGAATCGGGTAGTTGCCAGCTTCGGGCTTTTGACCGTATCGGCTTCATCTTCTGCCACCACATGCATCTGCGAGCGGATAGCACTGTCGGTTTTTTCTGCCAGAAAGGTCTGACACTCATAATGCTGCCAGTCCCTCTCTTCCCATTTAGGAGTGCCCCAAACCAGCGCGTGGTAAACCTTGCGCTCAATTAATCGCTCCAGTTTTTTCTTCCACTTTTTATCGGCATGGGCATAGTTAGCCAGCAGAATAATGCCCGAGGTTTCGGCATCCAGCCGGTGCAATAAATGCGCGTCTTTATGCGCTGTAGCCCGGCGGAAAAGGCTGATCAGGGTATTAAATAAATTACGTGTAGTACGCGATACCGGCAGCGCTGCCGGTTTATGCACGGCCGTTAATTCCTGATTTTGCCAGAGTATTTTCCAGCCAGTATCAACCGCCTCTTCCTGATGATCGGGCAACATCAGGCTGATGTTATCGCCTGGCTGTAATTCAATATCGCCGTACTCAGCCACGCCATTAACACGCACAGCCCCCAGCGCCTGCGCTGCCGCCACCTGCGCCTCTGACCAGTGGTGATAGGCCAGCAGCACCGAGGCACGCAGGCTGATCGCCTGATACTCGTGCCAGCACAGCTCAAAGCCTTTGTCGGGGGCGGTTTTACTCACCGGTGTGTCCTCGTTAATACAGGGGGTGATTAAAGCATGAAATGGTTAACCGGCGCAGCGGATGAGTAGCCAATGCGTGGACTGAGTAGCCGCTGCGCGGGCTGGCTTTTTGGGTTACCGCCCGGCCCGTTGACCTCTCGCTCCCACGCTCTGCGTGGTAGTGTGCCGGTGATTGTGTTCTGAGTTGTAGCCGCTGCACGGGCTGGCTTTTGTAGTTAATTGAAGCCAATGCGGGGCAAGCCCCTGCGCCCCATGCAAGGAGAGGCATCTCCTTCCGATCCTCTCTTGCGGCTGTCCGGCGCTGTTCAGCCAACTGCAGCGATTATGCGGCACGCAAAACAATTCGCCCCGGATCGACTATATAAAACATTTATCCAGATGCATCGCTCCGGGGCAGGGTTTTGCTCTGAAGGCCGCAGAATCACTTGGTTGACTGGCGCCGCACAAATGCCGCGTTCATTCAGACGCAACGCGGCTTTTCAAAACAAACACAAGCAAGAACTGAAAAGCAGCTTCGCGTCATGGTTTTTATGCGCCTGCAGGACGCCGGTTTGAATCATTCTGCGCCGGTACGTACCGGCATGGATGCCGGGCGAGCGAATAGGGCCATGGATGGCCCATTATTCGCGTTACCGAGACCGCTGGATGATTCAGAACGGATTAAGACCTGCACAGCGCGAAGCGGGGAGTTTGCCAGACCGGCGTGAGGGGTAAGACCCCTCAAAGAGGTCATGGGGCCGGGCGGCAGCCCAAAAGCCAGACCGCGCAGCGGCTACTCTGCAGCAACAATAAGACCACGACAGTGAACAACTGTCGCCCTTTGCTACTTGTAACCATTTTTATCAATTATTGAACCCATCCCAGAACTTCAGTAATCTTCAGACCAGCAGGGAAGCCGTATCCGCACGATATAACAACACCAGAACTCAGACCGTCAGGTCGGTTTATCTGACTCAGCACCGATACCCTCCCCGCCCGAAATCCGAAAGCTTTACCCACGCGATTCCTGACCTGCGCTTATAAGGACGGGCGGCAGCGTGTCTGAATCAGCAATCAGTGTTTTTTGTGGGTAATGGCAAAACTTTGAATGTAAAGAAGCGCTGATATACATACAGTCTATTTCCGGATTTTAACGAAATTTGGCACGCTTTACATTCGTGCTTGCTCGTTTTGCCGGCGGGTAGAAATGTAAACGTCAATTGAGTCAATAACTTGCACTCAGGTTTACAAGCCGGGGGGAAAGTTAGCTGCACAGAAAACCTGAATTAACAGGCACGCACGTTTTTCTGGAAGGGATTTCTGAATTGTGAGAGATTTCTCAGCTCGGTCAATGAGTTAAGTGGAGTTTCTCGAAAGAGTCACCCGGAATAAATGCGCACGCACACTAATAATCTGTTAGATTTTTATGATGACATATCCAGAGCTCACTGATTGGCTAAATAATAATCAAGGCCTGCTAACGCTATCAATATTTTTGGCCACGATATTTCTTGGTTGGGTTAGTGGAATATTTTCGGCGCTTAGACGGAAACCTAAGTTCACTCTAAAAATTATTGACGGACCAACCTTTACGTGCACCTTTCCTTTGGGAAAGTCGAAGGGGCAGTTTGACGTTCACCGTACCTGTATAGCGCTGTATCTAAGTGTATCAAATGTGGGTTCTTCGCCGTCGAGTATCGAGCGAGTGTCGGTAGGCTATCACTGGAATGTTAAGCCTTTTAGTCTGGTATGGTTAAAGCATTCAGTTGGGTGGTTTTGGCTGAAGTATCAAGCCGCTGCCTTGGAAGATTTCCAGGCTGAAATAGGTGATTCAATCAAGGTATATCCATTTCTGTTTCAACGCTCTAATTTAGGTTTCAATAAAACAGATACCTATTTAAATGTGGGGCAATCAGCTAACGGAGTGGTATATTTTGAACAACCAGACAGTTGGGGTGGGTGTTTCCCTAGAGCAAAAAATAAACAGGTGAAAGTTAAGATAAGGCTTTTGGACACCTTTGGACGGTCGCACACAAAAAGCTTCAGAATTCCGGTGGTTTCTCTTGAATATGCTCGCAAATACAATCCTTCTTTCGGTAAAACTCTTTCGAAGCTTAGCGGTGAAAAGCTGCCATTCGACCACACCTAAATCTAACAATCGGCTGCACGGCGACCGGTTCTCCGCCGCTCCGCGGCTACGAACCGGCACGTGAGCCGGGCGTTAATTGGCTCCAGGCACACAAATGTCAGATCACTATATTTGCTTTATCCCTGCTGAACCCGACTTTATTCCAGACGAAGAATCTCAGGCAGCCGCTGCTGCACTGATTCAAAAAGCATGGAATCTGGAAAAATCTGAGATCACGCCCGAAACCGATACACACATTGTATTCAGGGACTGTGGCGAAAACTTTGAGTCTGTCCATTGTCCGCACTGCAGCGCTGAAATGGAGATTGGGCATTGGCAGGCCCTTATGGATCAAAGCTACTCAGATAAGTACGGCTTCACGATCAGTACAATACAAACACCCTGCTGCGGAAAGTCCAGCACGCTGAACGATCTTTGTTATAAGTGGCCTATGGGTTTCAGTCGGTTCGTTCTGCGCGTTTTCGACCCCGGATGTGAGATTTCCGATCACCTGCTCATCGAACTGGAATCCGCTATAGGCTACAAATTGCGTGTTATTCATCAGATGTACTAAGTGAATACGAGAGCATCATCAGAATCATGGGCAAGTTAGTTTCTATATGGCATTAAGACAATGAAAAAAGCACTTATAAAATTATACATCGTGATCTTTTTATCTCTATTGGCGACGATAACTTTAGCAGCTGAAAGCTGGCGGGATAATTTACCCATCCGGATGATGCTTGTTCCTCAGAAGGGCATGTATCCAACAATAGAACAATCCAGCCTGATCTTTGTAAAGTCTGGTTTCCTTTTCTCAGCGGAAGATATAAGCCGGGGTAACATTGTGTCATTCCGGAAAAGCGAGAATGGTAAAGAATATATCTTTATCTGGCGGGTTATCGGCTTACCGGGAGACAGGGTTGTTACAGATAAGAATGACGTGATTCTGAACGGAAAAGATTTATACCGGGAACCCGATGAGTCCGATTCGTCAGGTACTGTTTTCAGAGAATTTATCGGAGATATTAACTACAGAATCTCACTGGCTGGCAACGCGGAAAAGCCCCCATATCAAGAGATTACAGTTCCCAACGGTTATCTCTTTGTGCTGGGCGACAACCGCAACGCGGCAAAAGATAGTCGCTATATCGGGCTGATTCCTATTAAATCGGTTATTGGCATTAAGATCTTTTAGTAGCAATATCGTCCGGCCATAACCAGCCCCTCTCACCCCACCATATAATCAAACCCCGCTACTAATACGGCGTAGCGGGCGGCCTTGCCGATGGCGATCAGTAGTAAAAATAATGGGAAGTTAGCACGCAATACGCCTGCAACCAGCGTCAGTAAATCACCTACTATTGGCAGCCAGGCCAACAGCATGCTCCAGATACCGTAGCGACCAAACCAGCGTTCGGCCTGTTGCCAGCGGCTGATATTCGATTGCGATTGTTGCCTGGCTATAACCCGGTCGGCTGCATAGTAGCCAATGGCATAGTTCAGCACGCTGCCGAGGGTATTACCGGTACTGGCGACCAGCCACAATGCCAGCGGGTCCAGTTGCTGGCTGAGCAACACCAGCAGCAACCACTCAGAGCCAAGCGGTAACAGACTGGCAGCGAGCAAGGCGAGAATAAATAAACCGCCGTAGCTGTACAGCCAGGGCCAATCGCTGAGTATCATCCAATCGGGCATAGGGGCTTTTGAGGGCTTAATAAAAACCGGATTAAAGCATGAATGGACGGGGCTATACATGCTATTCAACAGCGACCCAATAAGCAGCAGCCAGACCAGCAGCGATCTGGCTCTATGCAACCGGTCCGGCAGCACCTGATCCAGCAGTAACCAGGCCGACAGTGACCAAACCAGTACGAACAGGGCATTGCAGAATGAACGCCCAGCCTTTTATGCTGACGGTCAATTAATACAACTCAAAGTGAACCAGCAATGAAAAGTACTGTAAGCATAGGAAAAATTGAAGACGTTGAAATACCCGCAGACCTGCCTTATGCCGGTGCGCTGAAGCAACTGGTAAAAGATGCCACCGGAACCGGCGTTACTGTTAATATTGATTCTTTCTACACCAACGAACCGATAGAGCTTCACAACTTCGTTGATACCATCACTTATCGCTTTGTTAACGATGGCGATGAAGAGTTTCTGGCTTATTGTGTCTGCTCCAGACCGGTGGAAATTTACCGCGAAGTAACGTTTGATGGCACGATCTGTGTTTCCAATGCAACAGACATCGAAGTATCAAATACAGCCATCAGTACAGAGCAAATTTCTGTCAGAATGAAAAAGTTTCTCAGCATCGGTTAGCACAATCTTTTATGATCCTGAAGACTAAAATCATCAGACACATGCTGTACAATTAAAAACCAATAATTGACCGTGCTTACCGATAATTAATTACAATCTGGATGTAACATGAATACAGACTATTTGCTTAACATCATTACTGCTCCGGTAGCGGATGACTACTTTCCTGAACAATTTATCGAAGAATGCAATAATTTCAAAAACATTAACTATTTTAAATACTCAATACCAGAGAGCGAGTCATTACTTCGGTTCAAACACGTTATTCCTGAGCAATGGCACCGCTGGTTTGAAACTTACATCCAATTGAATAAGGACGGTCAGTTTCCATCCCTTTGGCCCTTTACCCAGGAAGCCATTGCTTTCGATTTCAGACAACAGCTGGATGACTTCAACAGCGATACAGAACTCTTCGCTCTGGGATCAGACCCTTCAGGCGATTGGTTTGTCATGACCCAGGACAGTGGCTCAATGGTTTACCTATGCGACCAGTATGCCCACAATCTGTATGATGGCTGGAAAGATCCAAACCACTTACTGGCATGGGCATGCCGCTCGGCGTTAGCCGATGAAAACAATCTGACAAAAGAAGCCGTTCTTAATTACTGGACGACCAGAAATGAGAAGGCGGACCAGGCAACTATCGAACGTATCGCCGACAATCTGAATTAAGCACAGAGAAATATCACCGGAACAGATAACGCCCTGTTCCCACCATTAGGGCCTGTCGACACTAATTGAATAGGTCCTGCTGAGAGCTAGTTTTTCTCAGAACAAGGAGAGAGGAGTGATATTAGCGGGCTAAATGAATGACGAACGACGAAGTTAATGAGAAAAACTGGCCTCAGCCCGAAGGGTTATGGCTAAACATCCCTCATCCTGCGTTGCTGTTCGTTCGCTTAACCCGTTAGGCCACACTCTCAGCGCCTTGTTTGAGATATCTTTAGCCAATAACAGGCCTGTTTAATTAGTGTCGACAGGCCCTAAGACACTGACAGAGAATATTGTATGCAAGAGCAATGGGAAAAGATGACAGCCATCTTCAATTCGCGCGGCGGTTTTAATCTGCTTGAGTTAAAAAACGGCGCAACAGCCGAAGAGATCGCCCAGCTTGAACAGCATACCGGGCTTGAATTGCCGCAGGCGTTCAGAAACTTTCTGTCTGTGCACAATGGCCAGGAGCCGGGGAATGGCCGTGGTTTCTTCTTTGGTATCCGCTTGTTGTCGGTAAAGGAAATTATGCGCCAGTGGGATACCTGGGTCGCACTGGAGAATGATGGCCTGAATGAAGATCTGGCCGATTCTATGGAGTCTTCTCCGGAGGGGGTTATCAAGCCCCTCTACCTGAACAGAAAATGGCTGCCGATTACCCATGACCATGGTGGTAATCATATCGGTATCGATTTTGACCCTGATGTTAAAGGCAAGATGCATCAGATCATTTCATTCGGGCGTGATGAAGATACCAAGAAACTGAAGGCCGATTCGTTTGAAGAATTTATCGGTAAATTTATCGGCTATCTCGAAAGCGTTAACTGGGAATTGAACGCCGAGCGCTGGGATATTAAAGACAAAGAATACGACATGCACTTCCACGACTGGAATGCGTTCTGATTAAGAGCCTGGCTGCCAGCCAACCGGAGGCCAGTTACCTGATAATAGTAAGCAGATGACTATGAAAAATTATCTGAGCTGTTTCGTGCTGTTATTGATCAGCGGCTATGCCAGCGCTGACAGATCGTTAAACCAGGCACAGATTGAAGCCATAAGCCCATATTTACTCAGTGCCGTTGCAGAAACGCCCTACTCAGCTGTTATCAGGCACACGGATGCAAAGGTAATCGAGGGCACGGATGGCAGCCAGCATATTTATTATGCCGAGGTTGTCGACACCATTCGCGGGGAGCACAGGGAGCGCATTCATTATTCGATGTCGGCAGAGGCTGACGAGGCGGCCAGCCTGGACGATGCAGAGGTTCTGATAACGCTTTGCATAAATAACGACGGCTATTACTGGCCGGGAACAGGTGCACAGTTCCCGGCAGATAAGCAGCTGATTCAACGGGCGAAAAACCACGCGTTGAGTGCCAGCACCAATCAATCCCATTTTTCTCAGTGTGACGATTGAGTTGGCCACCGGCGTCTGGTTGAAACCACATGATGGCAGAATATGAAAGTCCTGCGGAATATAGCCTCAATTGTTGTTATCGTCAGCCAATTAACCGGCTGTGTAGGTCTGGATATCGTTCATAGCCAGAAAACTTACTCGGGTGATCCGGCAAAGACAGAGGGTGCAACAAAGACCACCTATTATCACAGTGAATATAAATGGGTTGGCCTATACCTGTCCTTTATCATTCCCATACCTCTGATTATTCCATACGGTAAAGAGTCACAAACCCTGTGGATTAAAAATCAGGAGCTGATTTATCAGGAAGATATAAAAACAACCACAACGGGTTATGGCTGTTCCATCTGGATGGAGTGCGGTGAGTTAATGACCTGGGGGAGTGTTTTACTGGAGCCCGAGTCGTACCATTAATACCTGCTCCAGGCTTAAGCCTTACTTTATTCGGAATAATCGGAGCCTCATTATCAGGGCCTGATCTCAGAGTATTGATAACACAATGATCAGACTTGTACCCAAAGACAAATTTGACGATGAAGCCTGTGCCAATCTGCAGGCCGCCTCCGACCAAGATCTGCTTCCTTATATTGCCGATCTGCTGGAATGTCTGCAGGACCTTAACTGGCCTATCGCCGGGCCGGTTGCTGAGCGCTTATCGTTACTGGGCAACGAGCTGGTACAGCCGGTATCAGATATTCTGAACAGCGACGACGAGATGTGGAAATACTGGATCATCTCCCATTTTCTGTATCTGGTAAGTGATGAGGTATTTCAGGCACTGCGTTTTAAACTGAACAGTATCCGCCGGCATCCAACCGCCAGCGAAACCGCAGAAGAAGTCCAGAGTGCTGCCTGTGAACTTTTAATTTCGCGGCGTAACGCCTGACGAAACTTTATTCCTGCGGTAAAGCCATACTCCGGCGCTCTATAAACCTGCGCCGGATAGTGCACTGATTCGCCGGACGTAACCTTTTACAGTAAATAACCGCCATCAACTTCCAGCACCGCACTGCGCATCGCCAGCGACTGATCAGAGAGCAGAAACTCGATTGCACCAATCTGATCCTGCGCCGTCATCACCCGCCCCAGCACTGTATCCTTCATCGATTCAAGCAGAGCATCCTGTTGCTCCGCATTCATCCCCGCCTTGCCCTGAATGGCTGTTGCAGTTACACCGGGGCGAACGGAATTAATACGGATACCTAAGCCTGAAAATTCCAGATTAGCCACCCGCGCAATGGCTTCAAAAGCCGCTTTGCTGGCAGCATATACCGCCGCTTGCGGGAAGGCTTTGGTCACCACAATGCTGGATACAAACACCACACTGGAAGGATTCTTCAGCAGCGGTTGTAACTGCTGCAGGGTAATAAAAGGGCCTTTGGTATTAATGGCGATGGTCTGGTCAAAGTCTTCTTCGCTGCTGGTTGCAATAGCCTGCGGATAAAACACACCGGCATTCAGCACTAAACCATCCAGTTGAATATTGTCTTTTTGCAGGGCTGCGGCCAGTTGTTTCAGCGCCGCGCCGTCAGCACTGTCAGCAACAAAACCGCTGCAGCCGATCGCAGCACTTACCTGATTTACTTTGTGCTGATCACGCCCGGTAATAATCACATGATTGCCGTCGGCTGCCAGTTTCTCTGCCAGCTCCAGGCCGATGCCTGCGGTGCCCCCCGTAATCAGAATTGTTTTGCCATTCATATCCGTTCTCCTCGTTGTTTGCTGTACGGCAGATTAGCAACTTGTCAGGTCGCCCATAAGGCATCAATATACGCACTTACTGGTTCTCATCTGGCAACAAAGTACTTTCTGCAGGCCCTCTCCGGCCATTGTTCATCAGAGGTTTTATGTCTTATCTCAATCTGCCACTGCTGCATGTTTTTCATCTGGTTGCGGAACGTGGCAGCTTTCAGGCGGCGGCCAGCGAGCTGAACCTGCCGCGCTCGTCGGTCAGTAAGAAGATCCGTCAGCTTGAGGAGTTTGTCGGCCAGCCGTTATTACAACGCTCAACCCGGCAGCTGCAGTTAACCGATGTCGGCCGTAATTTATTGCTGGGAACCTGTGAGCTGAACAAGGTACTGAGCAATCTGAGTGGCCTGCTGGATGATATGCAGACCTCTCCGAAAGGCCGGGTAAAAATCAGTGCCAGTGTACTGATGGGTCAGGCCCGGCTGGTGCCGGTACTGAAGAAACTGCGCGGACAATTTCCCGATATTGAACTGGAATTAAATCTCGATGACCGCAATGTAGATTTGCTGGAAGAAAACGTGGACATTGCCATCCGTATTGGCCAGCTGCCCGATTCCTCTTTAATTGCGCGCAAGATTGGCGAAAAACACTGGGGCTGGTTTGCCTCGCCACAGTATCTGGCCGAACGCGGTCAGCCGGACACTCCTGCCGATCTCGCCCGGCACGATTGTCTGGTGTTCGGCTCCCTGAACTTCTGGCCTTTCCGCAACCGCGCGGGGCAGACGGAGAATATCGAAGTCAGCCCCGCCATAAAAACCAATAACAGCCGCGCTCTGGTGGATATGGCCAGCGCCGGGCTGGGCATTATTATGCTCGATCCGGAATTTATCAGAGCGGAGCGGGAAAGCGGCCATTTAGTACCGGTACTCAGCGACTGGCAGCACCCGGAAAACAGTCCGATTAATCTGGTGTGTGTCGGTGAACGAACCAAAGCCGCCCAGGCGGTATGGCAGTTTTTGCTGGATGAATTGCAATAACAGGTAGCGCAGGATAAAGACAACGAACATATTCTATGGCAGGGTTCACTTTAAGAATCTCACTTACAGGAAGCCAGATATGGATATCATTGAAGCAATACTCCGACAGTCTTCACTCTGGGAAATAACACTCCTGGCTGTATTAATTTATCTTTTTATACAACCTGATTTCCGCAAGCGCATAACCAAAATAAAGCTGGGCAATTTTGAGCTTGAATTGCAGGAGCTGAAAGATCAGGTACAGAAGGGCCAGGAGAAGATTCAGGAACTGGAAGAAGAGGTTGAAAACGAACGGCGGTTCTTTGAAGATTTTCTTGAAGATTTTGACCCTAACACCCCCATCAGCGAGCTGGCTAAGGTACGACAATCGATACGGTCTCAGGCAAAAAACCTGACTGAACTTGAATCGCTGAAAAGCCTCCTGAACCTGCAATCATCGGCGGAAGAGCTTTATTTCACAGCCGTTGCACTACGGGAAAAGCGTCCGGTATCGCTTTTGCCCGACCTCATATCGTTTCTGCAGGAGCTTTCTGCCGACAAAAATCTTGGCGGTTATCGCTTAAATACGATCTGGACACTGACCAGTGCTCTGCACCTCACGCTGATTGCCTGCATACGCGATAAAGTTGGGCCAATGCCGGATAAAGAAATTCTCGAACAGGCGCAACGTACCCTAAATGCTCTGGAGCAAAACCCGCGAGTACAGCAAGACCGGCCGGATAATCCATCCAAAGGTATCAGGGGACCGTTAAAGCATGCCTTAACCTGGGTCGGAAAGGGGCTAGAAGCGAATAAAAAAGCATAGATACTAGACATTCATATTAACAGCGTGTCGTTAAATTATGGAAAATGCATACGGAAAACTGGCTGCCTGGGTTTATCACCTGGACAAACCCATCGGTCATTCATTTGGTGATCTGGAGTATTACCGTGAGCGTCTCGCAGGCTGCACGGGGGCGATACTGGAGCCCGCAACCGGCAATGGCCGCATATTAATTCCTTTGCTGGAATCCGGTCTGGATATAGAAGGTTTTGACGCTTCAGAAGAGATGCTGCATTACTGCCGCCAGGAATGTCTGCAGCGGAACCTTAACCCCAGACTTACACGCCAGAAATTTCAGGATTTTACCGGCCCACGGCGCTATGAAGCCATTATTATGCCTGCCGGATCTTTCCAGTTGATTACCGACACGGCATCGGCACTGGCACTGCTGCAGCGCTGTTATGATAACCTTCTGCCCGGCGGACGTTTGATTCTGGATACAGATAACAGCAAAGAGATTATCCAGAGCAAGGGCGCTCTGCGCAGCTGGAAAGTGTCTGATAACGAACGGCTGACACTCTCCAGCTCAGATCCTGACATTAATTATGTGCAGCAAACAACGCTCACCTACCTGCGCTATGAGCACTGGCAAGATGGGCTGTTAACCCACAGCGAACTTGATCTGTTTTGCCTGCGTTGGTGGGGAATATATGAACTGACATTCGCTCTGCGGGCAGCCGGTTTTACCGACGTTATCGTATCCGGCGGCTATCAGCATGGCAGAGCAGCCGGTAACGACGATGCAATTATCAGCTTTGAAGCGCGACGGCCATAATTCAGATTCTGAAACGGAAGCGCAGAAGCCTCTTTGAGACTTCTGCACTGGCTTATTTTTTTCCCGGAGATTCAGCGCTTCAGCAAAAAATTACGCGGGCTTAAAGCGTAGTGACCATCACCGAGCAGGATATGCACAACGGATGCAACCAGCAGAAACAACGGATATTCCCAGCCTCCTCCGGTACTGGTATGTACCCAGCCATTACCGGCATGGGTCCAGGTTGCGATCAGTAAGACCGGCACTAACACGGCTGATGCATAGCGGCCATAAAAGCCGGTTAAAATCATCAATCCGCCGCACAGCTCAAGCAGAAATACCGGCCATGCCATAAATGCCGGCATGCCCTGGCTGGACAGCCAGGCAGCAAAGCCCGGAATGGTAAACACATACCATTTCAGTAACGCGTGAGAAATCCACATACTGCCCAATGCCAGCCGCAATAAAGTGGCACCAGAGCTACCGAAGCGTTCATCAATAAAATTCATACTTCGGCTCCTGTGTTGGCCAGTTCCAGCGGATAACCAGCCTCCTCCCAACCCTGCTTTCCTTCGACAAATTCCTGCACATTAACGTAACCCATTTGCGCGAGAATCTGTGCCGCCATTTTTGAGTTCTGACAGCTACTGCTGGCGCAGTACACAACAATCAGCGCCTCTTTATCCGGCAGCTGTTCAGCGGCGCGTGCTCTGATTTCGTCATGGGGAATATTCAGCGCACCGGGTAAATGTCCCGCTGCAAAGTAGCGTTCGGGCAGAGCTTCAACCAGTGTCATAGGTATTCCCTGGTCGAGGTTTTGTTTTATCTGTTCAGGCTTAATGGTGTTGTTCATATGCTTTCTCCTTTGCACCTAGTTGCAATTGCAACTAAAACAACATTAAGCACAACTGGTTGCAATTGCAACAACTTGCTTCTAATATTCTCGGCATGAACAAAACACCATCACCACAAGCGATTCAGGCCTGGATACAGCTGCATCGTACCCAGCGTCAGTTACTGAGCACCGTCGAGACTGCGCTGAAGAGCCAGGACCTGCCCGCTCTGGACTGGTACGACGTTCTTCTGGAGCTGCATAAAGCCAAAGGCGATGGCCTGCGCCAGTTTGAAATTGGCGAAAAAATACTGCTGAACAAGCATAATCTGTCACGACTGATCGACCGGCTGGAAAAGAACCTGCTGGTAGAGCGTCATCAGTGTTCAGAAGACGGGCGTGGCAACCGTATTAAAATCACGAGCGAAGGCAGCAGCATGGTGAAGGCGATGTGGCCGGTATACAGCCAGGCTATTCAGCAGAATTTTGCCGCTAAGCTGACGGAAGAAGAAGCGCAGACACTGTCAGAACTGCTGGCAAAAGTACTGCCCGCAGCACAATAAACAGCCGGCTACTAATACAAGGATCAGAGAGACATGAACACGGATTTCAGAAAGACCGTACTGGGCTGTATAAAAATATGCGACAACCCTTTTGTCCGCAGTGATCCGTCATCCACCGATCTGACGCTGAGCGCAGTGGATACGCTGTGCGAAATGTATGCAGTGGATGATATTTTAGCGATTCTGCAGGCAGAGTTTGAACGACTGGAAATCGTTATTAAGGGGCGGGTCGGCAGCGGTACCGCCTATGAATTTATGCTGTTGAATCAGGATGCGCATTACAACTGCAAGGCAGCCATTGCTCATTTGCGTCAGCGGCAAGCAGCGGATTCATAAACTCCGCCCATAAAAAAAGCCTCCGCAGAGGCTTTTTGATTTTCCGGAAATCACTGTCAGTCGGCATTTTCCAGTGGTTTAACCCACAGCACACCAACATCCACTTTAATCACTTCTACCATGGTGCCTTTGGCAATAGGTTCAAAGCTTTTCAGTTTCCAGCGAATACCGGAATAGGCGTACTCGGTTTTCCCGGCACCATCGACATCCTCTTCCAGCATAAATGGCTGACGGGCAAAGTCGCTTCTGATGCTGTCCTTCTGTACTTTGTTCTGCATCCGTTGCAAGGGTTTCCACAGCGCCAGAGCCAGTACCGCTGTCAGAACAGTATTACTCCACAGCGCTGCGGTTGCGGTTGCAGGCAACAGATCCAGACTCATTGCAAAACCGGTTATCAGCAGCGATGCGCCGAAAAACAGCAGAATAAAGGTAGCAAACCCGAGTACGGCCACTTCAATAATCAGTGCGGCAATACCAGCGACCATCAGCGTCTGGGGAAGATTCTGTTGCAGCAATTCCATAATTTATTCCTTTTTATTATTCAGAGAATTGATGATTGCCATCGACTGGGCCACCAGCGAGCTGGCATCTGTACCTGCATCCGGCAGCAGCACAACGGAGGATTCTTTGGCGATGGCTGCTTTGGCTTCAATCGCTTTGGTTGCCAGATCCAGCTGAATGGCTTTCTGACCTTCGGCGGTATTAGCCGCTTCACCAATTTTACGCAGCGCTTCGGCTTTTGCTTCAGCAACGGCCAGAATGGCCTGAGCCTCACCTTCGGCGTTTAATACCTGTTCGGCTTTATCGGCCTCTGCCGCCAGAACCTGGGCCTGTTTACGGCCTTCGGCAACGTTAATGGCTGCCTGACGGTCACCTTCAGATTCAAGAATCTGGGCACGCTTAACCCGTTCGGCTTTCATCTGCGCTTCCATCGATTCCATCACCGATTTAGGCGGCACAATATCTTTAATTTCGTAACGCAGTACCTGAATACCCCATGGCTCGGAGGCTTCGTTAATTGACGATACGATATTGGTGTTCAGCACGCTGCGCTCTTCAAAGGTGCGGTCGAGTTCCATTTTACCCAGTTCAGAACGCATAGTGGTCTGTGCCAGCTGGGTAACCGCAAATACGTAATCATCCACACCGTAGGTTGCTTTATACGGATCAAGCACACGGAAATAGAGCACACCGTCAACCGACAGGGTGATGTTGTCTTTGGTAATGGCTGACTGGCTTGGTACATCCACGGCCTGTTCTTTCAGGCTGCGGTCGGAGGCAACGCGGTCAACAAAAGGAATTACAAAGTTCAGACCGGCTTCTTTGGTGCCCTGATATTTGCCGAAACGTTCGACCAGCCAGGCACGGTTTTGCGGAACAAAGATGATGCTTTTTTTCAGCACCACCAGAATAAAAATCAGCGCAAAGGCTTCGACAGAAAAGAGCTTACTCAGCAGATATTCCATGAATAGTGTTTCCTTGTTGAATTAAAGGCCAGTTTAACACCAGCCTCTGGCATGGCGCAGCAGCCATTGGCCTGATTTTACAATTCCATGCATAGGCTGCGACAGGGTTCGCATAAGTGCCTGTGCATATTCCTGATAAAGAACATTCTTTGATCATATCGGCAAATGCGGTCGGATTACGGCACCTCAGCACCCGTTTGTGCCTGAAATCTGGCGTAATGTTCCCTTACCAAATACAAAACCTGCCCGCACAATGGCTGCCAGCCTGTCCCTTGTACCCATTACTCAGGAATACCCCATGCTGATGAATTTCTGGCAGACCATGCAAGACGGTTTTAAAAGTGAAGTTGGCGCGGTTTCGCTGGAGGAAATGCTGGCACGCCATACCACAGCCGAATCTCAGTTTATTGAGCTGCAGGGGATGAACGTACATTACCGTGATGTCTGTCGCTGTGCCGAACCGGAAAAAGCACCGGTGCTGATTCTGCTGCACGGTATTTTTTCGTCGCTGCATACCTGGAATGACTGGACCGATATTCTCAGCAAAGATTTCCGCGTTATCAGTATCGACAGCCCGAACTTTGGCCTTACCGGCGCACATCCGCGCGGCATGTTTAAATACATCTACAGTGATTTTCTCAACGAATTTACCGACGCATTAGGTATTAAGCAGTGCTCGCTGGCCGGTAATTCTCTGGGCGGCTGGATGAGCTGGGAGTTTGCCGGCCGTTATCCGCACAAGGTTAATAAGGTTATTCTGCTCGATAGTGCCGGTTTCTTTTTTGTACCACCACCGGTATTGCTGAGCATGGGGCTGCCGTTAAGTGGCTGGATGGCGTCGATGATGCCGGTGCCGCGCAAAGCCATGTATGCCACCATCCGCACCACTTACAGCCGCAAAGAACGGCTGAGCAAAGAGGTAATGGACCGCTATTACGATTTATTTATGCGTTCCGGCAACCGTGGCGCCGGGGCGGCGGTGTTACGCTTTATCCGTAATCGCGCCGGCTTTGACACCGCTCCACTTAAGAAGGTGACGCAGCCGGTATTGATTATGTGGGGCCGCAACGATGCCTGGATTCCGCTTTCCCATGCAGAGAAATTTGCCAGGGCCCTGCCTCAGGCGCGCACCATTATTTATGATGATTGCGGCCATATGCCGATGGAAGAGTTACCGGCCGAAAGTGCCGCCGATGCGCTGGCTTTTTTAAAGCAATAAATAATGATCCGGGGCACCTCTGAGTAATTCAGAGGTACTCCAGTTAACGGGAGCAACGCGTTCAGCGCCCGTTACCGTTCATAAATAAGCGCAAGTTTTTCATCGCCATCGTCTGTACTTTATTCTTAAGCAGCGGCGTCCAGCCCAGTAATAAGCCCGGCAGTCCCAGCGCCTGGCGGCTCCAGCTCCAGAAGTTAAAGCGATCGTCGTGGCGGATTATTTTGCCGTCGCGAAATTCAAAGCTGGCATCGATTTTATTGTGCACCCGCCGGCCTGTCTGGCTGAAGGTGTACAGCGCCTCCCAGTGTGCAGTTATCCGGCCGTTGTCTTCACTGACGGAAAAGCTCAGCTGCATATCTTTGCCGCGCTCGCACAGCATCTGCCACATGGCGCCGATTTCTTCTGCGCCATTCAGCCTGAAAGCTTCATCGCGGAAGGTCGCCTGCGGGTGATAGCACTGCGCCATGGTCTGATAATCCTTTTGCTGAAAGGCGCGATAGAAGCGTTCGATCAATGCTTTGTTGCCGGATTCAGTCATGTCCTGCTCCTGTTCTGATAATTAGCCTGATCATTCTGGCGCAATATCCGGTACGTCAGAAGGTGGCACATATGACCAACATGGTAGACAATCAGGTCATAACATCCGGAGATGCCCCATGCCACGCTGCGTTATTCTCGCCCTTGATCACAGCCCCCTGTCATCCGTTTCCGGGCCGCTGGAAATTCTGCTGCTGGGCGCGCGCCTGGCTGCCGCACACGACTGGCAGATTGAGGTCGCGGCAGAAAACACAACGCAAATCCGTGGTCAGGGTGGTATCTGCCTGAGTGCCCATACCCGTCTGGCCGATGTCAGTCAGGCCGATTTACTGATCGTCGCCGCCATCGGTGATCCGCGTCTGCGCAGCGACGCCCTGCAGGCCAATACCCTGCAACAGATACACACTCTTCATCAGCGTGGCACCCGTATGGTGAGCATCTGCACCGGAGCTTTTGTGCTGGCAGCGGCGGGCATACTGGAAGGCAGACAGGCCACCAGCCACTGGGCGGTTACCGACTGGCTGCAGCAGCAGTTTCCCGCTGTTTTATGGCAGAGAAACGCCATGCTGACCCACGACGGCAACATCAGCTGCTCCGGTGGAGCCAGCGCCTATCAGGATATGAGTCTGCAACTGGTGCGCGATTATTTTGGTGAAAGTGTCGCCCTGCAGGTGGCGCGTACGGTGCTGATTGATTCCGACCGCCACAGCCAGTTGCAGTACAGCGGTTTTATGCCTGAGCGTCAGCATCAGGATGAACGTATTCTGGAAATTCAGGACTGGCTCGATCAGCATGGCTGTGAGCCTTTTAACCTCGCCGATCTGGCCGCGCAGATTCACCTCAGCGAGCGCCAGTTCAAACGCCGTTTTACCCAGGCCGTGCGGCAATCGCCGCTGGCCTATATTCAGGCTTTGCGTATGGAAAAAGCCCGGCAGGCGCTGAGCGGCAGCCGCCGTCAGGTTGAACAGATTGCACGAGCGTGTGGCTACGACGATGTGCGTTTTTTCCGCGAACTGTTCCGCCGCAGCACAGGTCTGACACCACAGGCTTACCGGCAGAAATTTGCTCGTTGGCAGCCGTAATAACACCGGTCAGAATAGAAACAATCAACACGCGAAGGATCACCATGAATAACACCACCACAGCCACACCCCTGCGCCAGCAATTTATAGAGGAAGCCGAACAACGGCTGCTGACGATGTTTAACAACAGCAAACAACGCATTAAAGCCACCGATGCTGAACGCTTCCGTTTGCAGGGTTTTATGCAGGCCGGTGTTTTTCTCGGATTAAGCAGCAACAGCGAGTTGAAGCAGTTAATGGAAGAGATGCACCAGCAGGTATTTTCTATGAGTATCCGCGAGCGTCGTCTGCAGCAGGAAGCCGGCCGGATAGCCGAAGGCATTGATTACAGCCTGTACGACCAGCCGACCTACAGCCGCTGAGTGCTTCGCCGCTCAGTAGTGCAACGTCACCCCTTCCTGCGGTAAATCCAGCTGGTAGTCTTCACCAGCACTGGCCTCCGCCAACACACTGATTGGCTCCAGATACAGCGCATAACTGGAATGATGAATGGGTAACAGGCGCTCAGGCTGCAGCGCCCGCGCCATATCCACCACATCAGAAGCCCCCATGCTGATCTGTCCCAGCGGGCCGGGAGTCCCTACCCGGCCAAGATGCGGAACAAGAATATCCAGCGCCCCACGGCTATCAGCCAGCGTCTGCACCTGAGTCAGCACAGCACCAACCGGCATAGTGTCACCCGTCCAGTACAAACGCTTGCTCCAGCTTCCCTGAGAAAATTCCAGCCAGTAGCCATTGCCGGCACCCAATAAGGTATCAATAGCGGGATCTGCCGAATGGTGTGCCGCAACCGCAGTAATGCGTATATGACCGGCACCGGCCTGATATTCCAGGCTCTGCTGCCAGGCCAGACTCTGCGCGGCCGTAAAGCCTTTCGCCTGCAGTGCGCCAAGATCATGTTCCGGAACAAGCAGCGGCAGACCTTTATCCAGCTGGCTTTGTGCCTGCTGATCAAAATGATCTTCGTGAGCATGGCTGAGCAACAGCAGATCCAGCTGGCTGAGATCGGTCTCAGGCAGCGCCGTTAAACGGGCATGTTCTTTAATGTTCGGCCCGCGCTTCAGGTCAAAGGGCTCGTTCGGATCGCCCATAATAAAGGCATGCTGACCACTGCCCAGCATGGGGTCAGTCAGCAGACGAAAGCCGTTAAATTCCAGCAGCATGGTCGGGCCGCCCAGCCAGGTAATACTGAGCTGAGGAGGAAGGCTGACCACACCCGCTTCCGTGGTCGCGGGCTCTGCGGCCAGCAGATCAGCCGAGCCCAGAAAGAGGCTCAGACACAGCGCACTAAGGTAATGATGCATAACGATTTCCCCGGTTGTTTATGAGTCCGGCGGAGAATATCATCGCGTTTTATCCACATAATCAGGCTCATAATGGATAGTCTGTCCGGGATTTTGGGATAGTGAAAAACTTAGAGCACATTCAGACCTTTATTGAGGTCGCCAGCAGCGGTAGTTTTGCCGAAGCCAGCCGGCGTCTGGCGGTATCGACATCCGCGGTCAGCGCCCGGGTTCAGGCACTGGAAAAGCACCTCGGCGTGCGGCTGCTGAACCGCACCACCCGCTCCGTCGGCCTGACCGATGAAGGCCGCCTGTACTTCAGTCGCTGCAAAGAAGTTCTGGATCAACTGCTGGATCTGGAAGACAGTCTGATTCGCCCGCAGGATCTGACCGGCCGCATCAGAATCAGTGTTCCCCTTGATCTGCCCATGGCCCCGCTTGCCGCTCTGCTGCAGGCGTTCAGTGCCCGCTATCCCAAACTCAGTGTTGAGGTGCACAGCACCGATGAAACCGTCGACTTTATTAACAGCCAGGCAGACGTTGCTATTCGCGGACGGGCGCCGGGCTCACTGAGCCTGATTGCGCGTAAACTGGGCGATGTACAGCTGGGCTTTTTCTGCGCGGCCAGCCACCCCGCCCGGAACGAAACTCCTGTTAACTGGCAGCATTACCCAATCGCAGACCCGCTGAATATCCGCCCACTGTTAACCACTGACCTTAACTGGCGCGAAAGCCAGCTGCAGACCCACAACCTGACGCTGGCCAAACAGCTCTGCCAGCAGGGTCAGAATCTGGCCATACTGCCGGTTGGCTTTTGCGCAGCGGAAGTGGCCGCAGGAACCTTGCAGGCCCTGCCCAACCCGGCCGGATTGCCACTGCTGCCACTCTTTCTTGTTTATCCCGCACGTAAACACATGCCCAACCGGGTGCGCGTATTTATCGACTTTTTTCTGCAACACCAGCAGGAATTTCCACTGATCTGATGCCGGTTCGCTATCAGACCAGATAAGCCTTCCGGTCTTTTCTGTTTATTCATCGTTCCCGAAAAATCTGCTTTGAATGGATGCAGAGCAGTAACACTGGTTTTTATAACAGGTGGTCAGTGTTGAGATATTCCATCTGAATCATGCTATTTGCTCTCAGGTTCCACGCCTTCCAACAGCTCTTCCCTTTCTCTCTGATATTCATCAAAGGACTTATCTGCGCGTTCAAGGCATTCGAAGTAATCTGATGCTGGCTCCTTAGCACAGTCATTACGCTGATTTATCTGAATGTTGTCATAGACAGCCCTGCTGCTACATCCAGCCGCCGTTATCCCAAAAACGAGTAAAAGCAAAAATCTGTTCATTGGCCGCAACCACCCTGTTGCTCAAAGTAATCAATAAACAGAAGCATAGCATTCCGTTGATCATCAACGCCTGCCCGCTCCTCCATAAAGCCAATGATAGTCGACACATCAAACAGCGCTAACGGCGCTTTACAGTAGATCTTTTCCAGATAACCAGTTTCCTCCTGAAGGGTTGCCAGCAGGTCCAGCGCCCCTCCAACATAGGCATGCATAACGGGATCATCACTGCATTTTACCGTGCCTGACCGGCAGATTTCTGAAAATTGCTGAGCACTCAGTGGAAACGCATTCATTGAAAAAAACAATAAAAATCCCGATAACATTACATTCCAAGAAAAACAGATATTCATAGAATTTATTCCGATGCGATTCATTCAGGGTTCTGAGAATTTATTTATACCGGAGAAAAACAGCCCCGCAGATTTATCAGATGTCAGCGCCGAGATAAGAAGCTGTTTATAAACCGGATCATAGTAAGCGACGCCGTCCAGAATAATATCACCCAGTAAACAGTCAGGACGAAGAAAGGAAATACTCACATCAAAGAAGTTATCTATAGTGCCTGGCCGGATAGTTCCTTCGAAACCACACCCAGAGATCCTGGGTCTGCTCCCGACCAGTTTGCCGTTAATATCAATAGTAATTAAAGCCGGCTCAGACTCGCTGGAATCACCGGAAAAACCTTTATTTTTTCCCTGAAATGCACCAGAAATATTTTTCAGATCCGGAGGGTATTGATAGTCACTATCAAAATAAACGGTAAAACCGGAACCAGTCCCGTCTTCCGGTCGCTCCAGAATTCCTGTGATATTCTCACCCGCGACATAAGATGCAGAGAGATTCCGGCTTAAGGTACCGCCGCCACTGAATGATCTTAAGATCGTATCTGTTGAAGTGATATCGCCATTCTCAGCCGTGACAGTACCGAAAATAGCATTTGAAAAGTCGTCTCCTCCGCTGTCAGGAGCCTGAGTCAGAATATAATACTCACCATTGCTACGAATAAAAACATTCCAGTAACTGGAGCTATCGGTCACTCCTTTGTAAAACCCCTGAACCTTAGTGTCCGGAACTTCAGGGCTGGTTGATGTTGAACCACCGCCACCACAGGCAACAAGAGCCAGAGTGGCGATTACTGATACTACGTGTTTCATCAGACTATCTCTCATCTCTCAGAGGTCATTTAAATAAAGAAGTAAGCGTTCAGAAATGCTTAATTTAATTCCTGACATCCATTCTATCTCTACACTTCTGCTGCTAGTATCACCATAATTCTATTCTTGGTATTCATATCTGAATGAACTGGCAAGCCATTAAATTCGACTGGAACCGGGCCAGAGCTTTTCTGGTTACCGCCGAAGAAGGATCTCTTTCTGCTGCGGCCAAGGCTCTCGGTGTTTCACAACCCACTCTTGGCAGGCAGGTCGCAGCGCTGGAGGAGGAACTTTCTACTGCACTTTTTGAGCGTGGTAACCGGGGGCTGGAATTAACACAGAATGGGCTGGAACTGCTTGCTTATGTGCGTGCGATGGGCGATGCCGCAAGCAATCTCTCGCTTGCAGCAACGGGTCAGGCAACATCAATTGAAGGGGACATTGCGATTTCGGCATCGGAAATTACCGCCGCTTATATTATGCCTCCGATTATCCAAAAACTGCGTAGCCAGTATCCGGGGATTCACATCAATCTCGTTGTATCCAACGAAGCCAGTGATCTTCGACGCCGTGCTGCGGACATTGCGATCCGGAATTTCCGCCCAACCGAACCCGACCTGATCGCCCGCAAGGTAGGAGAGTTTTCCGCAACCCTTTACGCCACACCAGAAATTATCTCGACCTTGCCATTACCTTTAAGCGATGGTCTTTGCAAAGGGCCCTTTATCGGTTTCCTGTCAAATAATCCGGCCTATATGGAAGCACTGGCACAAAGTGGTATAAAACTGCTGGAAGACTATTTTGTTGCCAGAACAGACAGTCATCTGGTGAATTGGCAAATGACCCGTGCAGGTATCGGCGTTGGCATCATGCCCATAGAACTGGGTGATGCGGAGCCTGCGGTTAAAAGAGTCTTTGCAGATAAAATATTCGGTGGTGATGTGTGGCTCGTTTCGCACCGGGAGCTGAGAATGAACCTTAGGGTGCGGACAGTCTTCGACTTTCTGGCTACCGAGCTTGGTCAGTACTTCAAAAAAACTGAAGCCTGATCAGGAATGGGTAACAATATTTAATACCTGCGGCGTACTGATTCTGACCAGCAAGGCTGCAACCAGACTCAGAAACCGAAGGTATTAAATACAGAAATTCAGTAACCTTTCAGCCCGGAAAAGAACAGGCCACTTGAGCGATCAGCATTGAATACCGCCACAAACAACTGATTCACATCTTCATCATAGTAAGCAATCCCGTTCAGTTCCTCAGCGCTCAGTAAGCATTCATTGTCCGGGAATGAAACAGCGACATTGAAAAGGTGACTGCCACTACGCGGAGACAAGGTTCCGGAAAAACTGCAGAATCCTGAACTTAGCATACGGCTAAAAACCCTGGAACCGGACAATGAACCATCGACCTCAACCTGAACCGCCACATAGATGGATTCTACGGTAGTGTCTGATACCCCCTTATAAAGGCCAGAAAAGTATTCTCCGGAAAGCTTTTCCAGATCCGGATCACTATCATTATCTGTTCTCGAAGAAACCGTAAAACCAATACCGCGACCACTCGATACATCGGTGATAATTCCGGTCAGGTAATCGGCAGCAACATAGGAAGCCGTCACGTTGTATGCGCGGCTTTCTCCGCCGTCGAAGTTTCTGGCCAGCGCATTATCAGAAACAAAATTTCCTTCCGCTGCAGTCGCTGTTCCGGAGATCAGGCCAGAAAGATCATCTCGTCTGCCATCGGATTCCTGAATAAAAATATAGAACTCTCCATCACTTCGAATAATTGCAGTCAACTCCTTACCGGAATCCGTCAGGCCGGTATAAATACCCTTAGCTTCATTTTCGGATGTAGCGGAATTCCGGGAGTCCGAGTTGCTGCCGCCGCAGGCAATGAGCGCAAGGCTCATCATTAATAAAACGATATTTCTCATGCTGTTTCTCATATTTTCCGGGGTATCAGGGTTTGCTTGCGATAAGGAAATAAACATCTTCAGAGTCTTCAGGAATCCATCGGTGCCTGATGATAAAGCCCGCTCCTTCCATCTCTTTTTCAAGGTCACTGCGGGACAGAAACTTTACGAAAGGTGCAAGGCGAAGAATTCTGGCGACCAGTGCGACGGGCCTGAGGTATGGACGGGTATCCTGCAGACAGGCAGTATTGCTGATAAAAACTCCGCCTGGCTTCAGCATATTGAAAACCTGCTGTATCGCATATTCCGGGTCACGCAGCAGATGCAGGATATTCAGTCCCAAGATTGCATCGAACGACTGCTGCCGGCGTTGAATATCATCAAGTGTGGCAACCTCAAAACGAAGGTTATTACCTACATCATCCGCCTGTCTTTCGCGGGCGATATCAATCATCCGTGGGGATGCATCCGTCGCCAGATAACTGCGGACTCTGGGGGCGTGAATTCGTGCGGTTGATCCTGTACCACAGCCAAATTCCAGCACATCCATTTCCGGGCGAAAGTATTCCTGAGTGAGCGCAATTTTCTTCAGATAGGCGCCATGATCAGTAATAGGGCGCCGGGCATAGCGCTCGGCACTGCGATTCCAGAAACGGATGGATGAATTCATAAATACGCCTCTCGGGCCGGTTAATGTTATTCCTGAAAATAATTCTATCCCTGCATTTCTGTTGGCAATACCGCCATAAATTTATTTCAAATATTCATATTTGAATGGACTGATGACCACCAGCTTCAATCTGAGGGGTTACTGGCATGAGTCATCATGGTGACTGCCAATGGCACCGGCTTTGGGCATAAAAAAACGGGAGCCTGAGCTCCCGTTTGTTCTAACCCGGTTAAATTACTGACCGTTGGCCGTCGCATGCCAGCGCTGATTCGCACCGCCATGTACGCCATACATAATCAGCGTCGAAGAACTGCCACCGGAAACGTCCAGCACCTGATTACTGTCGATGCGTGAACGCAGCAGTTTGCCGGCATAGTTAAACTGCTGAGCCGGATTACCGGCATCGCAGTCGGCCAGCTGCAGTAAGGTATGGTCGTAAATCAGACCATCCGGCACTTCCAGACACTTGGCTCCGGCGACACCGTTAATCATCAGACCGGTAGCCGTATCAAAACGCCACAGCTGGTTGGCACTGGTATTACAGGCTTCCATCGCCACCAGCGCACCGGTATGACTGCCACCGGTTGCGCTGATGCACTGGCCGGTGGATTCGCTGCGGTATTGTGCATAACGGTTTTCCGCCGACATTAAGCGCAGTTCCCACTGCTGGTTGGCACCACCGTGGTAAGTCCACTGGCCAACGTTAGCGTCATTACCGTTACCATAAGCATCCGCCACGATATTGCTGTTGTGCTTGCTGGCCAGTTTATTGCCGCTGTAAGTCCAGCGCAGGTTGTCGGAATCCACACAATCCCAGATCACCACACCACCGTTGTTATAGGCCTGACCGCGGTTATCCAGACATTTTTCCGGATTCGCCTTGTTGCGGAACATCTGGTTGGCGGCATCGTAACGCCACTTCTGATCCTGTGAGGTCAGCTGACAATCCCACAACTGCACATTGCTGCCGTTGTTCAGATTATTGTCGTTACCGGGAATATCCATACAACGGCCACTGGCACGGTTAACGATGGAGAACCAGTTTTCATCCGAGCTGGAATACTTCGGCGAATCATTGGCAATCGCCCGCTCCCACATCTGCAGATAGGCTTCCGCCGAGTTCATCACCGACTCATAAATGCGTGAGTTGGAATGGGTGCGGATATCCTGAATATGGTCAGCCACCAGACCGTAATGAGCCAGGCCTTCGTTATTCAGGTCAAAGATGCGGTTACCGGTTTTCTGTTTATCGATCACCACACCGGCTTCGGTTTCAAACGGATAAATCAGCGGATCGGTGTCGGTGTTATCGCGCGGATAAGCCTGCGAGCCAATACCACCCATATCGGTAGCAAATGGCACACCCACCAGATAACCGGTTGGCTCAATCAGGTCGATAAATTCACCGATGCTCCAGTTCAGGCTGTTGGCGCTGCTGTTATACGGCGACATCATACCGCCGGCACGGGCGATACGCTGGTGCACTTCGTGCGCTGAACCATCCGGCTTACGATGCATATGGCTGTGACCGGAAATTACACCGGAATAATTACGCGACTCGACGATATCCATAATGGCGCGTGCGCTCTTCACCGAGGTGTGATCAATTTCGATGATCATGCCTTTATCGATCATACGCTGCACCAGATACTCACCATTGGCACTCAGACCATGCTGGTTGCAGTGACGGCGGCTTTCATCGTATTGCGGATTCAGGCCAATACCAGCAAGAATATCTTTGATCACCGGCACGGTGCCCAGCAGCGGGAAGCCACTGGTCATACGGGAGCCATCGGTTTCGGCATCACAGACTTCGGTTTCAAAGAAACGGCCACTCGACAGCCACTGGCCGACGTTAATAAAGCCATCTTCCATACGTGTACCACCGAGCTGGTTGTCAAAGCGGTGAACCGGGAACAGCGCACGCACGCCGGCGTCGTACACTTCCTGCAGCTGACGTTCGATGCTTTCTTTGCTGCAACCGTCTTTCAGACCACAGTTAAACAATTCAGACGCTTCAATGCCCATCAGCACCGCCAGCTTGCCATCGGCAATCACCTTGCGGGCTTCCTGCGGGGTTTTCACCAGACGGAAGAAGCCTTTGCCAGGCCCGCCCTGCTGCGCGTCGATATAATCCTGCATCTGCTGCAGGCGACGGATCTGCAGATGAATACTGGCCATGGTGTTGCAGTTATTCGGGTTGATCCAGCTGGCCGGGTTGACGGTTTTCTGCACATTACACAGAACCTCGTTTTCCACCAGATGGCTGACCATCATCTGCATACCACCTTTGTGCGCACGCTCGATCCACTTGTAGTAGTACTGCATATGCGACACCTGCTTACGGTTCGGCCAGAACGGGAAGTCCGGCCAGCCGCGGGTATCGTAGCGGTGGTTTACATCGTCATAACCCATCAGGTTACCGATGATATCGAGCGATCCCCAGGGGCCATGAATATCGGAACTGTCGCGCAGCGCGGTTTCAACACCCCAGCGGTGGAAAGGCTCGCCATGCAGGAACTTACCGCCCATAAACTCATAGGAGGTGATATGGGTGTGCGGGTCGATGGCACCACGAACCGGTGTGTTCACATCGCTTTTCGGTACCTCACCCACAGTGTTCAGCTCGGCTTCCGGGAACGGCTTACAGTCGCTCTTCGGCACCAGATTGAACTCGGTTTCCGAACCGGCATTGGTTGGGTTGAGGATATCAATCACGTACAGGCCACCATCGGCGTAATAACCGGTGCCACCGTAGTTATGGCGCAGAATTTTGGCCAGCTTAGGGCCATAAAAGCTGAAGCGGTAGGCGCCGTTATCCTGGCTGTGAGCGGTGATCTTGAATTCGGCAAACTCACCGGCGTAACGCCCGGCCGAAATTTCATTCGGCAAATGGGTTGCCAGATAACGGCCGTCTTTATCCGTCAGCATATAGTGGAAAAACGATGTCGGCTTAAAGTAGAAGCTGGCTGCCGAATCCAGATCGGTCGCCTTTAGCTGCCAGCCAAGACCATTATCAATAGCACCGCCTTTGGTATAGCGGTTCATATATTTGCCGTTGGTCGGTGACTGAATGGCATAACAACCCTGGGCCAGTTCATGTACCGCCATTTCGGCATTCTGCCGCTGCTCTACCGGAGCAGGTGCAGGGGGTGGTTGCGAGAAAGCAGCAGCCTGCTGTGCGCAAAACAGCGTGCTGCCAAATAATGCTGCGCCACCGACCATGGAGGTCAGCAGCCAGCGCTGCGTATGTGCTGAGTTTTTCATTATTATGTGTCCATGCGAACCGGCCGCAGTCACACTGCGACCGAATAAAGTTCCGCGACGGCTGGCGACTGACTCCTCTCCCTGCCTGCCGTAAACGGGCCGTTTGCAGCATGGTCATGGAGTTCAGATGCAACCTATGGCAATACGGGCCGCACACTGTGCAAAACCTCGATTGCAGGAAACGATAAGACGAATTACGACGAGGGTAATCACCGTTCGGGACGGCTCAGGCACTAATAAGGACGTTATTATTTACACCATCGGCGCCTGACTTCTGACGCCAGTCAACCGGCGATATTCAGCCGCCGGGTAACGCACTGCCAACACCACTTTGGGAAGCCAGCATACCGTCCAGCAGATTGCCCGCCGGATCACGGCGCCAGTGACGCAACCAGGCAAAGCCCGGAGCAAAATCCGGCGCCGGTGCGGCGGCCAGCTTACTGGCTGAAATCGCAGGCGCCGGGCGAAGAACAGACTCACCGGACGGCACCACCAGCGCCCGTAAGCACTCACTGACATAGCGATGGGAATCGATATTATCCACCACCCACCACTCCGCCTGCAGGCGCTCATGGGTGATATCCAGCAGCACATAGCCGCGGTAATAAAAATCGACAAAGTTAAGATGTGGCAGCAAGGCCTGCAGCGAACGGCTGGCCAGTTGCGCCTGAGTGTAGTTATCAATACCGGGCGAGGTTACCGCCGGAGTCACCAGCTCGATGCCTAACGCCTTACCCGGCTCAGCGGCAAACGGATCGTCGTGCAGTTCCATTGCCCAGCTGGAGTGAATATCACCGGTCAGCACCACCCAGTTATCCACTCCGGCGTTGCGTACCGTATCAAACAGACGCTGACGTGCCGCCGGATACCCATCCCACTGATCATAATTAAACGGCGTGTCGTTGGTGCCCAGCTGGCCGACCATCACCTGCTGCCCCAGCAGTTTCCAGCGGATGTTTTCCTGCTGTGCACTGGTCAGCGTTTCTGCCAGCCAGCTTTCCTGTTCATAACCGAGCAGCGTACGCTCTTCACGGTTGCGGTCGGCATTGTCGGCGGCCTGGGCATCACGCCCGGCCAGACGGGTATCGAGCAGGCTCAGGTCGAGCAGGTCGCCAAAACGGAAGTTACGGTAAATGCCCTGCTGGCCGGCCCGCATCTCACGGATCGGCATCCATTCCATATACGCCTGTACCGCGCCGCGCAGGCGATCCTGCCAGCGCCCTTCTTCACCCTCAGTATGGTTATCCGCACCGCCGGGCCAGGCGTTATTCGCCACTTCATGATCGTCCCAGATCACCATAAAAGGATGCTGGCGGTGCACCTGCTGCAAATCGGCATCGGTTTTATAGCAGGCGTGGCGCTGACGATAATCGTCCAGCGTGATGATTTCGCGCGGCGGCTGATTGATACGGCCACTGCCCAGGCTGGCATCGAGATTAGCGTACTCATAAATGTAATCACCCAGATGCAGCACCACATCCAGATCGCTGCGCTGTGCCAGCTCTTTATACACATTGAAATAACCACGCGCGTAATTCGAGCAGGAGGTAAAGGCAATGCGCAGATGCTCCACCCGGCCCTGCGGCAGAGTACGTGTGCGGCCGATATCCGACATCTGCCCCAGGGCTTCGAACACATAGTAATAACTCTGCCCGGCCTGCAGACCATCAGCATCAATCTTAACGGTGAAATCACGGCCGGCATCGGTATAGCCGAAGCCTTCGTTAACCAGCTCGCGCAATTGCGGATCACGGGCGATGCGCCAGCGATAAGGAATACTGTAGGTTTCGGCCAGTGCCGGAGGGGTTATGCGGGTCCAGAGAATCACCCGGTCGGTGAGCGGATCACCACTGGCAACCCCGTGCTGAAACGGGAAAGCACTGGAGCGTGGCACCGCCATCAGATCATCCTGCTGCGGCAAAAATGAGTCGGCCAGACCCGTGCCTGCCAGCGCCGGGCCAGCCGCTGCAGCCATTCCCAGAGAAGCCGCAGAGCGGGACGAATTAAGCAAAAAATTCCGGCGCGTCAGGGTCATGGTGCTTTCCGCAGCAAAGACTGAACGCGGTCTATTTAATGAGCAGAGGATGACAGCGCGGTTGCGCTTTGCTGACCATATGGTTGCAGAAAAGTGGCGGATTGATGACCAGCGGATGACCGGATGATGACAGCAGTGAGTTACAGCGAATACAGAATAACAGCCGGGATCTGAAAATTATCAGATCCCGGCTGTGGTATTACAGATAAATAAGACTTAACAGGATTATGGCGTTACTGACAGGTTTTTGATGGTCACCGTAACATTACGTCCGCCGGTAGCAGAACCAGCCTTTTTCAAAGGAATATGAATAAACCCATCTTCCTCTGCAGTAAAGGTACAGGTGTAGTTACCAGGTGTCAGCGTAACCTGTTTTTCAAATACACAGTTGGTATCAGAAAACTCTGCGCCTTCAAGCAACTCATCATTGGGTAAAGCCGAAATACTGCCTGAGACTTTTAATTTCAGGCCATTCTCTACCAAAACTTTCTTATTGTTATTCGTTCCACCGCCAATAGCCAATGTAACTTCGTAAACATTATTTTTTAAGGCAAGAGGCGTCCACTGCTCGGTGACACCCTGTGAATTTACCCGTGAGACAAAAGGTTTGAATATATTACTACCCGTCAGAGTCAGACTTTTGGTAACTGTCAAACAAGTATCAAGAGGATTGTAAGAAGAGGAATCTCCTGCAGTATCGCAATGGCGATCCGCCGGACGGGCATGCCGGAGCTTGACACTACGATCAGTCGCTTTTTTAAACTTCACACGCATAACGTATGTCCTGACTTCCTCCGTGGTCAGGACATTGCTGCTATCCCTCGTCGTCAGCGTCTGCATTGGAAGAAATTCACACACTTTAGTGAGGCTTTCCACAAACCCGGAAGCCGTATCGATATCATCACCAGCCACGCTGTCACGGCATGAAAAACTGGCATTATTGGCTGATAACTGATCAGGCTGAAATGCAGAAGGCTGACCATTGCTTTCGAACATTACCTGAATTGTTGCGGATGCACCGTATAAATTTGCTGAATACATTTTATCCCGAACCACCACCTGACGGTTAATCGTTTCCCAGGCAGACGGAACCAGATCCGCAACAAATTGACTGGCATTGACGACAGACGATGACAGCAATCCAATCAGTGTCATGCCTACCGCTGTTTTAAAAGGGATCGATCTGATCTTATCTGACATATTTATAATCCTTTATTAAAATCGATTACTTATCAGTGCCCCCCTGAATCATTCAGCGGTGCAGAAATAAATTCATAAAAAACGAATCCCTGACACATCATTTCAGCGCTAACACTCATCCGCTAAAACGAACTGCATGCGACATGGCGAAGCCAGCGTATTCTATTTTGAATAACATGCAATGAAATTAGTTATTGATAACTTCTTCTGTGCTCAACAGCAGAGGTTGTATTCCATTCAGGATAAAGAACCCGGTACTTATACCTTAGGGCGGGCAGTGGATTTAATATTCATTAAAAACTTATTTGATAAATGAATACTCGATAAGCAGTCTTTCCCTCCCCCGACAAAATCAATCACGTCAAATATTCAATACCAGCTTTCTTATTGCCAGACGCATCACAATAAACAGCGCCGCATAAATTTGTAACATGAGCTGCTGTCGCAGAAGCCGAGTAAATCGGCCAGTTCGGTGGCATTCAGCCCCTGAGCCTGCGGACTGCGTGCCAGCCGCAAACGCT
The DNA here is from genome assembly GCF_020320405.1 of Thalassolituus sp. ST750PaO-4. Taxonomy (NCBI): domain Bacteria; kingdom Pseudomonadati; phylum Pseudomonadota; class Gammaproteobacteria; order Oceanospirillales; family Oceanospirillaceae; genus Thalassolituus; species Thalassolituus sp. ST750PaO-4. The sequence goes on along the minus strand of NZ_JABVCB010000013.1, from coordinate 101,283 downwards.
GCTGATTCAGCAGTTCGGTAAAGCTGGTGTGTTCCGCTTTCAGGCGACGGAACAGCGTCGAACGGCTGAGGTGCACGGCGGCGCACACCGCCTGAATCTGACTGAATTTATGGATATCCTGCTCCAGCAGTGCCAGCACCCGCAGACTGAGCGGTGCCTTTGCTGCCGTCTGCCCGGCGCTGTTTGACTGCGCTCCCGCTGACAATATCCCGGCCACTGGCAGCTGCTGCGCCCGCGCCGCCAGTAAATCGCGCAGATAGACATCCGCCGCAGGCAATGGATGCTGCAGCAGCGCGGCATCCAGCCACAGACGGTTAACGCCGCCAGGCGCCCCGGTAAAACGTATTCCGGGGCCGAATGTCTGATAAAACAACTTGCTGTCGGCCGGCTCGGTACGGGCAAGTTCGGCTTTGCGCACCGGCAGCAGGCGGCTGGCATTTTCGGTACCTGCTGTAGCCTCGCCCCTAAAAACCTCACCGCCCAGAACCGCGCCCCAGGCAAGCATCGCCGCCATGCTGCGCTCAACCGCAATCTGTGGATATGGCAGCAGAAATTCAAAGCGGATTTCCACTTCATCGCCGGCCGGCAACAACTGCCAGCGTTCGGCCGGGTTCAGCAGCTGAATATGATCAATAAAGGTGGTGAGTGCCTCGCCCAGCGTGGCGCAATGCGCGATCCAGCGCGCCAGTAAACCGCGGGCAGCGGGATTAACCTGCAGGCCAATCTTCAGCCCCAAAGCGTCATCGGTGCTGTTGTTACGGGCTTCCGTCCACAGTGCACGCAACGCACTTTCGGCCTGACGCTGCTCGTGCATTTCTGCGCCTGCCGCAACCGCTTCTGCCGCGCTATCAGCTGACATCTGAGCGGGCGCCAGCACGCCACGGCGCTGCAGCTCTTGTGCCAGATCTTTCACGGCTACCGCCGAAACGGTCAGTTTATTGCGGGACATAACCACCCAACCAACAACTTAACACCCTTCTGTCAATGCACTTCATACTGCCAAGAATGCCTGAAAGCCAGGCAAAAGTACCCTGTCTGCAACCAGATTCCATAACTCTGCAACCAGCTGCCTGAGCTGCCGCTCGCAAGCGGATTAGGATAAAGGGACCTACGAGTAACCCAGAGCCCTGCAGGAGAATTTTATGCAGCACCGCATTCAGAACGAACAGCACTTGCGGCAACTTATTTCTGCACCACCAGCGCTGCTGGAAAAGCGCGTACAGACGCAACTCGATGCTTATTGCTTTGAGGTGATAAACCACGCCCGGGGGATGATAGTCGCCAGCGAAAGCGGTACACCGGCATTACAACCCGTAAGCCTTAGCCACTGCCAGCTGGATGTTACAGCTAACAGCGTGCGCTTCAGCCTGCCTGAAGCGGACGAGCAGCCAGACCTGCAAACGGACAAGCAAGCAGACAGGCAAGCAGACAGGCAAGCAGACAGGCAAGCAAATCATGGCCACAGCGGTCAGAACGCCAGCCTGTATTTTCTGATTCCGGGGGTCGGTCATGCCCTGCGGGTCAACGGTCGTCTGAGCCGGCAGTTACCACAGGGACACTGGCAACTTCAGGTTAAAAGCGCCTATCTGCACTGCGCGCGCGCTGCTGTGCGCTCCGGTCTCTGGGACAACGAGACAGAACACAGCGCTGCGGTACTGACCGACAGCACCCGGTACCTGCAGCAGGCAATGTATCTTTTGCTGAAAACCTGCGACGCCCAGGGCATCACCTCCGTTTCACCACGCGGTGACGAAACCGGTGTCATCCGTATGCTGCCCGATGGACGTTTATTTATGGCGGAGCGGCCGGGCAATAAAGTGGCGCTCAGCCTGCGCAACCTGCTGCAGAACCCGGCGCTGGAATTGCTGTTGCTGATACCCGGCCAGCCACAACTGCTGCATATCTGCGGCAGTGCGCAGCTGACAACCGAACCGCAGTTACTCGCCGCCTGTGCCATTAGCGATAAAGTGCCGAAGCTGGGGTTACTGATTGAGCCGCAGGCCATCCGCTTTACCAGCGCCAGTGCCCTGACCGATGCCGGCGTATTTAACCCGGAGCACCGGGTAGAGGCCAAACAGCTGACGCCTTTTGCCAAAGCACTGTCGGCGCATATGAGCGGCGAGGGATTAATGGGTAAGGCCACCCATCTAGTGGTCGATCAGGTAGTAAAACACGATCTGAAAAATCTGTACTGAAGGCTAAACATAATACGCAGAACAGCTGAAACAGGTGCGGTGGTACTCACCGCTCCTGTCGGCGAACGCAATTGTCAGGTTTTCACTCGCAGGTGGCTGATGATTCATAACCGAGATAATAATAACCATCCCAGGCCTGACCACCCGGCGAATGGGCACTAAACACAATACCTTCGCTTGTCATACAGTACGCCAGCGTAAAATCTGTGGGGTCGAGATCAGCGAAGCCAAGTGCAAAGTTATCTGAAGGCTCACCATCAATCCGATAAAAATAATAACCGGCGCTAAGGTTCACCTGGCGCCGATCATCGCTCAACGCATGGCAGCCATCGGCGGAATTGGTTCTGCCAGTGATAAGTACGGTGCGGTATACCGGTTTCTGATCGAAACTGACCAGTCTGATTTTTTCAGAAACCCCGATATCCGGATTTTTAATTGCCAGACAATTCCCGTGCAACCAACCAATATGCTGTTCAAGCGCGCCCTGCGGTACTGAAGCACAGCCTGCCTGCACGATATACAAACTCATCAGAACAACGGTTTTTATCGGATATGCGGACACCGGTTTCCTCCATGATGCATTTCAGGCGCGCCGGATGACGGCTCCCCCTGCCCGTTAATGGCAGGAGCACCTCACCCACGGGGCTGCTATCAATAATATGCTCCCTTATCAGGACCTTAGAACCGGCAAATACATGCGTGGTGAAAAGACCGATAGCCGGGAGATGGCATTTCGCCTGAAGGGTAAAACGACCAGCCCCGCATGAACAGGTTTCTTTATTGATTACCCGATTGCCGACCCGATTGCAGCCCCATGGCCATAAACGCATCCTGCGACAACCTGTCGCAGCGACAAAATAACCGCCAGGGCATATTCTGACAGCCTGTGTTCGGCAGTGCGCTATGAGGGTGGCAAGCTGCCGTCCGCCGGGTTTACCGGAGTGTTTGTGGTGCTGTCGTCTGATCAGAGCGGCGGCTGTCAGTCAGTAACTCCCGGCACAACTTAACGTTTCCACGCTTTGACAGGCGCAGCGTTTCCGGTCTGTACACCCCGTCCGCTGCGCCTGTTTTTTCTTATTCCCTTTTTCTTATCTTTTCCTTTTCCCTGTTTTCTCTCTGTACCCCCACTGCTTTGTCTTCCCACCACCCTGCCCCGCGGTTAGCATGACAGACTCTGAAAAAGCAGACCTGAAAAAGCCCCGTGCAGAATAGCGGGCTAATGGATACCGAATGAGCGAACAAGAAAAGAAAAACACCGGCCACAGCGCCAGCGAATGGCGCCACCTGTACTTTACCGGCATCAGCCGTGTGCCGCCGCAGGACATCAGCCTCAGCAACGAACAGATGCAGGCACTGCTCGGTATGGTGAACGCACCAGCGGCCATCTCCTGCCCGCGTGCCATTGACCCGCAGTATTTGATTAATGAAAAAGGCACCACGCCCTGGCTGGCACTCTATGCCCTGCTCGCCACCCGTGATCCGCAGGCGTTAACCGCCGTTGCCGAAGGCCAGAGCGCTATTCAGGTGCCGGCCGAATTTCTTGCCGGCACTTTTCACAGCCATGTGAACTGGCCTGCGGAAATGCTGGCGCGCTACGACCTGAATCTGGATGGTTTTTACCTGTTTGCCATTCCCTTCCTGCTGCATCGTGATGCACCGGCCGTAACCGATCTGAGTCAGTCGGCCAAATCACCGGACGGCCAGCTGGAGATTTTTAATATTCAGGAATTCCGTGATGAATTTCCGGAACAGTGCCTGCTGGAATTCGGCATGCTGGTGAAGTTTATTCAGACCAAGCGTCCGGATATTGTTGCTGCCCAGCCTTCCTGAGCGGCACCGGCAACCGTACAGGTTCTGGCTTTGGCCTGTACGGAACGGCCAGTTCCTGACACATCACGGCCGTTTTCTCCCTCCCGGACACTGTCATAAAACAGTAAACTGGCTGCTTCTGATAACAACAAAAACAATAAGCTGTACAGAACCATGATATCCCATGAATTAAAGCCGCGTGGCTGGTCGTATTCCCTGCAGCAGATGCCTGACTCTCTGCGCCAGTGGCCACTGGATAAACAGCTGACGCTGCTGTTTCCCGCCGGCATTCTGCTGTTTGCCCTGCTGTTTGGTGATATCCGCCAGTGGCTGCCCGGTGAAAATAAAGCGGCACTTACCGGTGCCGGTATATTTTTCCTGCTGATTGTTCTTACCCGTCTGGCACTGGCACGCCATACCTTAAGCCCGCGTTATGAATGGCTGCTGCGCGAACTGTGGCCTGTACCGGCGATGCTGCTGGGTTATCTGCTGATGCGGCTGTTACGGCTGGAGCTGGCCATTGATGCCCTGGGCATTGAACTGATGGACCCGCAAATGATTGCCTTTGATACAGCATTGTTCGGTCAGCCGCTGCCGCTGCTGATTCAGCACTGGGTCAGCCCGGCCATGACCCTGCTGATGGAAAGCGCCTACCTGCACTTTTATTACGCCGTACCCATCGGCTCGTTACTGTGGCTGTTTTATTGCCGGGCAGAGCACCCCGCGGCGTTTATTCATGTGCGTCAGGGAATTATTTACACCCTGGTTATTGGCTGGTTGCTGTATCTACTGGTGCCGGTCATCGGCCCCGGTCAGTGGCTGGAAAGCGCATTCAGTGTCAGCCTTGGCACCCAGGATGGTCTGGTCTATGACGCGGTAAACAGCTTCCGTTATGCCTACGACTGCTTTCCCAGTCTGCATACCGCCGTGCCCTGGGTAACACTGCTGGTCTGCTGGCGCTGGTATTCCTGGCCATTGCGCGTTCTGGTGTTGCTGATGACCCTGAGCATTACCCTGTCTACCCTGTATCTGCGTTACCACTACGGTGCCGACGTGCTCGGCGGCATAGCTCTGGCCGTGATCGTCGCTCAGTTGCGCCTGCCAAAAACAACAACCCGATACGGGCATTAAAAACCTGCTCTGGTGGGTCATACTCAAGGCAACATTGCCAATAAAAATGACCGTTTTATCCGGGTGACTCAAGCAGACTGTGCACTGGGTAAGAGTCACTCATGCAAAAAGGAATGCATTGAATATTCCCTCCTGAAATCCGGATATAGCTATTCGGATGTAGTTATTCGGATTTAGTCATCCGGATTCCATTCCGGCCAGGGTCATGGCAAAACGTATAACCGTCGCGACCACGAAAAGCGCCCCTACACCGAGGGCCCAATAGATTAAGAGCCACTTCCATTGATGAAGACTTTTTTTCATCCCCTGTTCCTCCGGATTTACGTTTTACAGCAGAGATAAGCGCCCGGTAAATGCTTGCCCCGTTGCAGCCTTTTTCCAGAGCCTTTTAGGGCCCTAATGATAACCATCGGTATCAACGACTTTTCCCCGAAATACCCGGTAAGACCAAAAGGTATAAATCAGAATCACAGGAACGATGAGCACAACACCCACCAGGGTAAACCGGAGACTGGATGCCGGAGCCGCGGCCTGATAGATCGTAATACCGGGCGGAATAATGTTTGGCCAAAGGCTGACACACAGCCCCAGATAACCAAGAAGCAGCATGCATACAGCACAAATAAAAGCCCGGCACTCGTCTTTGGAATGCGCAGCCCCCATCAGCAAAAAAGCAAAAGCAGCAGTAAGAATGGGCAAGGGTGCCAGATACACGATATTTGACAGGTTAAACCATAAATCCCGCACGCTTTCGTTAACCATCGGTGTATAGATACTGATAATAAACATACAGGTCGCTAACAGCAGCGTTAATGGCTTAATAAGTACGCGCATTTTCTTCTGCAAACCGTGCTCTGTTTTAATAACCAGCCAGGTAACTCCCAGCAACCCATAAGCAAACAGCAAACTGAAACCCGTAAACAGACTGAACAGACTTAACCAATCCAGTCCGCCACCGGAAAATTCACCATTTTCAACCTGAAAACCAAGAATCACAGCCCCCACAGCAACACCCTGAGAAAAGGTTGCAATTAAAGAACCAACAAAGAACAACTTATCCCACACCGGACGATGAGACTCTGTGGCTTTAAAACGAAACTCAAAGGCCACACCACGAAGAATCAAACCAAACAACATGAGCAGAATCGGCCCATATAAGGCGGACAAAATCACTGAATAAGCCATCGGAAAAGCCGCCAATAAGCCAGCACCACCCAGCACAAGCCAGGTCTCGTTACCATCCCACACGGGGGCAACCGAGTTCACCATAATATCCCGTTCATGCTTGTCTTTTATAAAAGGAAACAGCAAGCCAATCCCCAGATCAAAGCCATCCAGGATCACATACATCATCAGGCCAAAGCCGATAATAAAAGCCCAAATAGTCGGTAAATCAAAATGCATGACAGGGTCTCCTAAATTTCTACGCCATCTGCGGCGGATAGCGGACGGGCCGGGCGTTTATTCAGGTGTTCATCATCCTCCAGTGAGTAGTCTTCTGCCGGCCCTTTGGCAATCAGCGCCAACATATAACGCACACCCACGCCAAAGACACAGACATACACCACTACAAACGCCAGCAAAGACAAACTCATTGCAGTAACGCTGTTGGGCGACCCTGCATCCACGGTGCGCTGCAAACCATATACAACCCAGGGCTGACGACCGGCTTCCGTTACAAACCAACCGGCCAGCATGGCGATCAGACCGGATGGTCCCATGACAATACAAAAATTCAGGAACCATTTTTTCTCATAGAGCTTGCCTGTTTTACGCAGAATTAACGCAGCAAGCGCCAGTACAATCATCAACATGCCAAGCGCAACCATAATTCGGAAACTAAAAAAAACGACTGGCACATTAGGGCGATCTTGCGGGGCAACGGAAGTTAATGGCGGAATAGAGCCATCCATAGAATGGGTCAGAATCAGGCTGGCCAGATTGGGGATTTCTATCGAAAAATCGTTTTGTTCTTTCTCCATATCTGGCCAGGCGAACAGAACAAGCGGCACACCTTCACCGGGCTTAGTTTTATGCCAATGAGCTTCCATTGCAGCCACTTTGATTGGCTGATGCTCTAAGGTATTCAGACCATGCAGATCACCAACCAACACTTGTAATGGCGCAGAAATAAGCAGCATCCACATCGCCATGGATAACATTTTTTTCGCTACGTTAATATGGGAGCCTTTAAGCAAATGCCACGCACCGGAAGCACCGACCAACAACGCCGTCGCCAAAAATGCAGCCAGCCCCATATGCACTAAACGGTAAGGAAAAGAGGGATTAAATATAATTTCGAACCAGTCCAGCGGCACAACACGCCCATCAATAATGTCGTAACCCTGAGGGGTTTGCATCCAGCTGTTTGATGCCAGAATCCAGGTCATTGAGATCAGGGTGCCGATGGCAACCAGAATAGTGGAGGCCAAATGCAGCCGCTCTCCAACTTTTTTCCAGCCAAACAACATAACCCCCAGGAAGCCAGCCTCAAGGAAGAAAGCCGTCATCACTTCATAGCTGAGTAACGGGCCTGTAATCGCCCCCGCAAAGTTAGAAAACTGGCTCCAGTTGGTACCAAACTGATACGCCATAACAATGCCAGAAACCACCCCCATGGCGAAGTTAACGGCAAATATCTTCATCCAGAACCGGCACAGAGTCATATAGACCGGCTTTCTGGTATACAGCCATAAGCCTTCTAACACAGCCAGATAACTGGCCAGACCGATCGTTATCGCGGGAAAGATAATGTGGAACGAGACGGTGAACGCGAACTGTATCCGCGCCAGATCAACAGCACTTAAATCAATCATTGTGTCCTGCCTACCTTCTGCACGGCCAGAAAGCCGAAGCTAAAAATAACAACCGCGTTGAGTGTACGACTAAAAAAAATACAGAACAGGCACAATAAACTAATTTAGAATAGGTACAGTTTGTTGATCGAGGTGTCGCCATGAATCAGTTTAAGTACCTAGAGCTGGAACACTTGTTACGGAAAGATATACAAGCCAATCATTTCTTACCGAGTGGAAAACTTCCTTCCGTCCGGGAAATATGCCAGAACTTAGGCTTTTCCAAAGCCACTGTATTACACGCCTTACACAGGCTCGAAGCAGAAGGCCTGATCTTTTCCAAGCCTAAATCCGGTTACTTTGTCAAAACTGAGACACACCATGACCGGCTGCCGCCAAAACGCATTAACCCTCCGGCGGCGCCCAGAGACGTAACGGTTCCGGCTATTTTAAGAGACATCATGGCGCGCAGTGCCGCTTTTGATATTTTACCAACCGCAGGCACTGCCAACGATGCCAGCCACCTCATCACACTGAACCGGCATTTGAGCAAAGCTTTACGCTCCAGACCGACTCAGAAAGCTCTTTATTACAATGATTCAAGCGGCGACATGCGCTTGAAAGACGCCATTGTGAACCATTACCGCCATCGCGGTCTGAATCAGGACCCAGCACAGGTTTGCATCACCGGAGGCTGCCAGCATGCGTTATTTATTTCGCTTATGGCGACATGCTCACCGGGCGATACCGTAGCGGTGGAATCACCAGCGTTTTATGGCGTTCTGCAGATCATGGAGCAGCTGAAGCTGAAAATTATCGAGGTTGCGACGGATCCTTCAGAGGGTTTAAGCATTGAGGATTTAGCAAAAAAAATAACCGAATGGCCGATAAAAGCCTGCATAACATCCCCGAATTACGCTACCCCTACCGGGGCCTGCATGCCAGAAAAAGCCCGTCAGGAATTGATCAATCTGGCGATAGAAAAAGATTTTTGCATTATAGAAGATGACATTTACGGCGATCTTTCCTTCCCGCCGTTTACGGCCGAACCGCTAAAAAAACTCGACCCTGACGGGCGGGTTATTCTGTGCAGCTCGTTTTCAAAAAGCTTATCAAGGGATTTAAGGATTGGCTGGGTGTTTGGCGGAAAGTGGCACGACAAAATCGCTCAGCTCAAACTGGTCACCCAGTTATCTTCCAGCGAATCCACTCAACAAGGGCTTGCAACATTTTTGGAAGAGGGACATTACCGCCGCTATCTGGCTCAACAGGTTAATACGCTGAAGCAGCAACAAAGGGAACTGATGACCTTATTGAGCAACCATTGGCATGATGAAATTCGTTACACCAACGCCCAGGGCGGAATTTCTATGTGGGTGGAATTAGACGAAACCATTAATACACAAAACAGTTACAACAAGGTACTGGAGCAAGGTGTGATTATGACACCCGGCTCGCTTTTCTCAGCTTCGGGACAATATAAAAACTTTTTACGTTTGAGTTATATCCATCCCTTAACAGAAAAAAGGCAAGCCGCGGTCAAAAAGCTTTTCAGCGTGCTGCTTGGGCATTAAAGATTAAGTCTATCGACGAACCCGTTTATAAAGCGGGTTAGGTTGCGACACGCTGCTGCTGTAGGTAACGGAAAGTCCTTTGAGGCCTTTCATCGCATCGTACGGGTCTTTGCCTTCTTTAATAGCAAAGCTGTCGAAACCACACTGACGCATCAGGCTCAGCTGATCCCGCAAAACATCACCAAACGCCCGTAAATCGCCCTGATAATTTAACCGTTTACGCAGTAAATACGCTGTTGAGTAGCCACGCCCATCCTTGAAATCTTCGAAGAAAACGCCGATAAACGAGAGCTTATCAATCACGCTCTGTAATTCCATCGGATCATCATTAACACCAATCCAGACTGCTGGCGTTACCTCCTCACCCTGCTCAACACGCGCTAACCAGACTGCCATGGGTAAAACGTCATGGGGATCTGGCGTGTCATGAACGTCTTCTGCAATAACCCAATCGTCTGACTTAATAACAGCAGCATCACCAGAATGAATGCGGATAATATTCTTCATACTAAGCTCCTGCCGGGCCATAAGCGGCCAACTTAAAAGGCTCCAGCCCTATGCGCAAAAAAGTTTCATGGAAGGTTTCGTGATCATTACGATTGGCTAAATATGCATTGGTGATATTTTTTACCACTCCGGGTAACACCTCTTCACTCACCGCCGGACCAATAACCTTACCGATCTGGCTGTCTTTTCCCTGAGCGCCGCCAATGGTGATCTGGTAATAGTCTTTACCGGATTTATTCAATCCTAAAATTCCTATATTTCCGATATGGTGGTGAGCACAGGCGTTAATACAACCCGATAAGTTAATACTGATATCACCGACATCCAGTTGCTCTTCAAGGCTGTAAGCCTCAGCGACTTTCCTGGCGACAGGAAAGGAATGGGCCGTCGCCAGATTGCAGTAGCTTGCTCCGGGACAAACAATCATATCGCTGACTAAACCCACGTTAGGTAACGCCAAGCCCACTTCACATAAACTTGTCCAGACGCTGAACAGGTCTTGTTTCGGGATATCCGGCAATACCAGGTTTTGTTCATGGGCAACCCGAATCACCCCAAAGCCATATAAATCGGCCAAATCGGCAATGCGTTGCATTTGTTCTGCGGTTAGATCGCCCGGCGTATTGGTGGGAAATTTGGTAGAAATTGCCACGGAGGCATAACCTTTCACCTTGTGCGGTTTCACACTGCGTGATGCCCAGGAAGCAAATTCGCTATTGCTTGTTAAGTGATGACCATATTGAAGGTCAGTATCATCTAACGCTTTATAGAGCGGCGATAAAAACTGAGAAGCTACACGACTCAGCTCATCTTCAGTAAGCGTCGAAAAACTTCCGCGAATCTGTTGCCATTCGGCTTCTGCTTCTTCACGAAAAGCGCTTATGCCCAGTGAATTTACCAGAATTTTAATACGTGCCTTGTACTTGTTATCACGCCGGCCATAGCGGTTGAATACCCGCAGAACCGCTTCGATATATGACAAAACTTCCGACCAGTGCAGATTGTCTTTTACGAGCTGATTAAGAAAAGGCGTACGACCCAACCCTCCGCCAACCATAACCTGAAAGCGCAGCGTTTCTTCTTCATCACGATACAAATACAAACCGATATCGTGCATACGCACCGCTGCCCGGTCTTCCTGACTGGAGCTGACTGCAATTTTGAATTTACGGGGCAGGAACAAAAACTCAGGATTTACGGTAGCCCATTGACGAATAATCTCGGCAAAAATACGCGGGTCATATTCTTCATCGGGGGCAACGCCCGCGTAGGCTTCGGTAGTCACATTACGCACGCAGTTACCCGATGTTTGAATCGCGTGCATATCAATAGACGCCAGATGCGCCAGAATATCTGGCGTATCGGCTAATTCAATCCAGTTAAACTGAATATTCTGACGGGTGGTGAAATGCCCATAACCACGGTCAAACTTATTGGCAATTGCCGCCAGACCGCGCATCTGATCACTGGATAACGCCCCATAGGGAATAGCGACCCGCATCATATAAGCGTGTTTCTGCAAATACAGACCGTTTTGCAAGCGCAGCGGCAGAAACTCTTCTTCTGTGAGTTCACCACTCATCCGGCGCGCAACCTGATCGCGAAACTCATCTACCCGCTCGTTAACCAGCGTCCTGTCATATTCATCGTACCGATACATCCGTATCACTCTCCCCTCTGTCTGTCAGGCGGGGGAAAATATCAATCAGACAGTGTCTCTGACAGGACAAGAAAAAAGAAAAACGATAGGTACAGATGACAGCAGCCAACCTGCAGGCTAGCGCACAGTCGATCGCAACCGCTTCACCTGCCGGGCGATATCAATAAGGCAGCGTCTCGTCACTACCGGCAAACACAGAGAAAAAAGCGCCGTCAAGCATCATCTTCGATTTGTGCATAAGTTCTTTCTGTCAACCCTGAAGTTTTGCACAGAAGCTGTGGATATTTCTGTGCATATTCTTTTGAGAACTCTCCTGAATGCAGTAAATACGCCAGCCGGTAAAAACCGTGTGTTTTTTACACAGCCAGAAAAAACTAAAAATTTCTTTATTTTTCAAGGCATGGCAAGGGTTGTAGCAGGATCACAAAAAAATCGGCACGGCAAGCACAGAAGCATCAGGCATTCTCCGCCAGACGGATAAGACGCCCGGCGACATGGGGACAAAGCTGACATTGAATCCACAGATTCTGTGGATAACTAACTGGATAAGTTGGCGATAAGCAGGCCGGAGCCATAGTCCGTGGGGGTTGCTGAAAAGCGTTGGTTTTTTAGACGATTGCGGGCGGTACACACCACCCGTACAAAGAAAAAGGCATAAGGCTGTGCCGGGACCGGCTCAGAAACAACTCTCCTGTTATTCCTCCACCGGTAACGACGGTAAAGCCTTAACCGCCACTAACAGAGCCTGTGGCCGCGCCATGCCCAGAGCCTGCAGCAACATCGCCGCCACAGTGCTGTCATCCCCGTTTTCATAGCGGCCTTCAACAATCGCAATCATTGCGCTGATCACGCCGGAGACCAGCAGGCGGATGGCAAGATCTTCACTGCTGTAATCAAACTGTCCCTGACTGAGCCCCGTGCGCACATCATGGCGCACATAATCGCCCAGTGCCGAACGCATACCCTCGGCATAGCGTACGATATTGATCAGGGCACTGGCCCATTCGTGGTCCTGTGCTGCACGGCGGATAAACGCACGGATACCGATTGCAACCCGCTCGGCACCATCAGCAACGCCACGGCTGATCAGCGCAACCTCATGAGACAAGGCTTCCGCCTGTGCCAGGCTGACGGCATCCAGCACCTCTTCTTTGGTACGGAAGTAGTTGTATACCGTTCCGTTGGATACCCCTGCTTCCTGCGCCAGTTCGTTCAGTGCCAGTTCCCCGGCACCTTTATGGGCGTAAATCTTCAGCGCCGCATCCAGCAATTGCTGGCGTGTACGGGCTTTTTTCTTGTGACCACGGGTCAGTTTTTCATTCTCGGCAGACGAGGTCATGCGGATCGCACCAGTTTCTGAAGGGAACAGAACGCCAGTGTACCACATTGAAACCGTCTCAATATTGAGATGACAGCTACTTTCCAAGCAAGCCAAGCGTTTGCTGCAGCAGCTCCGCAGCACAGCCTGCCGGACCGGAGCACAGAATAAAGCGATCCGGACGCACCACCGCCAGCGCCGCAGACGCCGGAGCCGATAATGACTGTGCCAGGTCTTCCAGCAGCTCGGTTGTTTCCGGACTCTGATTCTGTACCCCAACCTGCAGAAAGCCACCACCGGCAGCCTGCCAGCGCGACCGTAAAGCGGCGCTCAGCCCTGCCTGCGGATTGGTATTGAAGCCCACCAGCAGCAACCGCTCACCCAACACATCATCACTGAGGCGGACCTCCCCGCCACTGCGTACCCATCCCTGTCCCAGCTGGCTGCCCGGAAGCAGATGTTTCAGCCCCTGCCCGGCACAGAATAACCCCTGGCGGAAACGGTTAGCCGGCTTAATCCGTAACTCTTCCAGATGGCGACGCAGCGGCGGCAGTAAGCGCGACAGGCGCATCAGACCATGCACCATAAATGCAGAGACTGCATGACGGGTCATCACCAGATGGCCCATAAAGCGGGCGAGGTTGATCATGCTCACAGCATGCGGACGCCGTTCCTGATCATAACTGTCGAGGATCTGCGGCTGCGCCTGGCCACGCAGCACCCAGGCCAGTTTCCAGCCAAGGTTCGCCACATCACGCAAGCCGGCAACCAACCCCTGACCGACAAAAGGTGGCGTGATATGCGCAGCATCACCGACCAGAAAAACCCGGCCCTTACTGAAACGCTCGCAACAACGGGCATGAAAACGGTACACCGCCGTCCGCTCAATCTGCAGATCGCTGCTGCTGATCCAGGGAGCCATCAGCTCTGCCACTTTGTCCGGGTGCTCCATCTGCTCACGGCTTTCACCACGGCGCAGCATAAACTCCCAGCGCTCACGACCACCGGGAGCCGGCATATGGGGAACAGATCGTCTGGGATCGCAGATAAACTCAACATGGTCGATGGCCTGCTCTGCCCGCTGCCGGGCATCAACAATCAGCCAGTCTTCGCCATAGGTTGTGCCCTGAAAATCCTGACCGATCAGGCTGCGGACAAGGGAGCTGGCGCCATCGGCACCAATCAGATAACGGGCGCGGATTTCTTCCTGCCGGCCAGCGTCATCACTCACCACCACGCTGACAACATCGCCCTCATCGCGCAGTGTTACCAGCTCCAGACAGCGGCGCACCGTTACCGACGGCAGAGCCGCCAGCCGTCCGGCCAGCGCCTGCTCCAGTTCCGGCTGATAAAAAGTAACCAGCTTGGGATGGCCATCCAGACTGCCGCGGGTATTCGCGGTAGCAAAGCGTCCCATAACCGGACTGTGCATCTGCACCTGCGGAATCGGAATACGGGCAAACGAGTCTTCGCTCAGACCGGCCATCTGCAGAACCCGCAACGCTTCATTATCCAGTGCAATGGCTCTTGGCATCAGCAGTATGTCCGGCGCTTTATCGATCACCAGTGTATTGATGCCATAGCGCCCCAGTAAGGCTGCCAGGGTTGCTCCCACAGGGCCGCAGCCAACAATCAGAACCTCTGTTGTTGCTGCTTCTTTTCCGTCACGTTCTTTGTTCATTTTTATTCTCCGCTAACGGCATCCTGGCGACGCCAACGAATGAGATTAAAACCAATATTGAAATATGTTTCAATATTGGTTTTAATCTCATAACAAAATAACAATGATCGTTCCCAGCAACGGAGTCCGCCATGATTGAACTCTCTACCCAGCAACCCCAACGGCATCCCTCGCCCACCAGTAAAGCCTGCCGGCTGGCTTATCTTGTGTTTGAGCGGCCGGAACCTGAGAAAGCCGAACGCTTCCTGCATGACTTTGGCCTGCAAACGGCCAGCCGCAGTGAAGACGCCATCTTTCTGCGTGCCGCCGACAATGCCCCTTTCTGCTACTGCATCCGTAAGGCAGCAAAAGCAGGGTTTGCCGGATTTGGCTTTGAAGTCGCGGATATAGCCGCCCTGCAGGCGTTGAGTGAGCTGGACGGAGCATCGGCAATTGAAGAAGCACCTTATCCCGGCGGTGGCCAGCGGGTGTGTCTGCGCGATCCTTCCGGTTTCCGGGTAGAAGCCATCTGTGGCCAGAACAGCGTCGCGCCTCTGCGGCACCGTGCGCCCCTGCAGTTCAATTTCAATAACGAACATGTGCGCGTGAATGATTGCCAGCGTCCGCCGGCCACAGCGCCGGATGTACTGCGTCTCGGCCATCTGGTTCTCGAAGTAGCCGATTTTCAGCAGACCAGCGCTTGGTACACACGCCACTTCGGCCTTATTCCGAGTGATGTTCAGGTTCTGCCCGACGGCTCACCAGCCGTGGTCTTTTTCCGTCTTGATCTGGGAGACACCCCGGCCGATCACCACACGCTGGCGATGGCACAGGGCTTTATGCCGGCATACAGTCACAGTGCTTACGAACTGGTGGATGCCGATGCGGTTGGCATGGGACAGCGCGTCATGCGCGAAAAGAAATGGCAGCACGCCTGGGGAATCGGCCGCCATATTCTCGGCAGCCAGATTTTTGATTACTGGCAAGACCCCTGGGGAGCCAAGCATGAGCATTACTGTGACGGTGATTTATTTACAGCAGAGCGGCCCATGGGCGTGCATCCTGTCAGCCGCAATGCCATGTCACAGTGGGGGCAGGTGATGCCAGTCAGTTTCACCAAACCCAAAATCACGCTCAGCGCTATCCGTGGATTGCTCAGAAGTCTGCGTTACAGCCCGGACGTTACGATAAAAAAATTAAAAACACTCGCCAGAATCTTTGGCTGACAGGAGCCCTATTATGCCTTTAGCAATTGTCCGATTCCGTCATAACAACCAGATTCGCTGGGGCCTCAGCGCCGATAATCTTATTCATCCGCTGCCCCTGCCCTGCACCACCACCGCCGGGCTGATTGCGCTGGGTTATCAGGCTGTCGCCGATGCCTGCAATAACGCCGGCGAAGCTCTGGCAGACAACAGTGTTGAGTTGCTGTCCCCTATTACCGGGGACGCCAAGGTGCTGTGCCAGGGAGCTAATTATCGCCAGCATATGCTCGATTCCGGTGTCGATCCGGACGCCAAAGCCTTCAATATGTTTTTCACCAAATCGTCTGCGTCGATTACAGCCCCCAGCGGAGAAATTATCCGCCCGCCCCATGTGCAACTACTGGATTATGAAGTTGAGCTGACACTGGTACTGGCCCGGGAAACCCGCCAGAGCGTGCAGGTAACCACCGATAATCTGCACGAATATATTGCCGGCATCTGCATTGGTAATGATGTGTCTGCACGCGATGTTCAGATTCCGCAAATGCAGTTTCATAAAGGCAAAAGCTACCGTACGTTTTGTCCGCTCGGACCGGTTTTATGCCTGCTGAACCGGCAGGAAATGAAATACCTGAACGACCTGCAGCTGACTCTCAGCGTTAACGGTAAAGTCCGTCAGCACGACAACAGCGGCAACATGGTATTCCGTCCGGCAGAAACACTGACCGAGTATTCTCAGATCACCGATTTTAATCCGGGCGATGTCATTATGACCGGCACGCCCAGCGGCTGCGCTCTGGCTTTGCCTTCTGCCTTTCTGGTGCGGCTGGCAGCTCTTCTCCCGGAGCAGAAAAAGTGGGAGCTGTTTATGAAAAAGCAACGTGCAAGACCACAGTATCTGCAGGATGGCGACTTGGTCGAAGCCGTTATCCGCAGCACTGACGGCGTAATCGATCTTGGCCGGCAGCAGCACCGGGTTGTGCGGGGAGCCGCCTGATGGAAGGAATTGCAAATTACCGCGATGTACTGGCAGCAGAAGCCATGGCACCTGCGCCATTGCCCACCAGCACTTATCAGCTGCTGCATGATGCCGCCGTAAAATATGCCAGCCAACCGGCACTGTCTTTTTTTCTGCAGACCGACGGCCACCATAAACCGGAAGTGTTCACTTACCAGCAGCTGCTGGAACAGGTGCACCGTACGGCCAATATGTTCCACCATCTCGGAGCCGATAAAGATACGGTCATTGCTTACATACTGCCTAACCTGCCGGAAACGCATTTTGTTATCTGGGGCGGACAGGCCAGCGGAATCGTAGCCGCCATTAACCCGCTGCTCGAAGCGGAGGCGATGGCCGAACTGCTTAATGCTGCCAACGCCAGCATTCTGGTAACCCTGGCCCCTTTTCCGGGAACCGATCTGTGGCCAAAAGTGCGGCAAATACTGCCGCAATTGTCCACACTTAAGCATTTGCTGCTGATCAATATGGCTGACCATATAAGCGGCCTTAAAGGTCTCGCTGCCCGCCTGCTGCAAAAAAAAGAAGCGCGTTCACAATCCGGCTGGCGCAGTCTGCGGCACGGCTTACCGGCCACGCTTCAGCTGCATGATTTCAGGCGTTTATGCCAGACCCAGGACGCCACAGAACTGCTCAGCAAGCGTCGTTTTAATGGTGACGATTATTCTTCTTTTTTCTGTACCGGTGGCACCACCGGCCTGCCGAAAATTGCTATGCGCCGTCATCGCAATGAAGTGGCCAATGTGCATTCGGTTGCACAGTTTATGGGAGCCAATATCGGTCCCGGAAAAAATGTGTTCTGCGGCTTACCGCTGTTTCATGTCAATGCGGTGCTGATTACCGGGCTGTTGCCATTCTCGCGCGGCGCCCATGTGATTCTCGGCACCCCGCAAGGTTACCGTGGCGACGGTGTGGTGAAGCGCTTCTGGGAAATCGTCGCAACACACCGGATTCATTTTTTCAGCGGTGTACCAACCCTGTATGCCAACCTGCTTGATGTACCCATCGGCAATCATGATATCCGCTCGCTGGAGTATGGACTTTGTGGTGCCGCCCCTCTGCCGGTAGAAGTATTCCGCCGTTTCCAGCAATGCACCGGACTGAAAATTCTCGAGGGTTACGGACTGACAGAAGGCACCTGCGTCAGCAGCGTTAATCCGCCTGCAGGTGAACGCCGTCTGGGATCTGTTGGCCTGCGGGTACCCGGACAACAGATGAAAGCCGTTGCCGTAGATGAGCAAGGTGCTTACCTGCGCGATTGTTCTCCAGGGGAAAGCGGTGTGCTGGTTATTTCCGGAGCCAATGTTTTTGCCGGCTACCGTATCGACAGCCAGAACAAAGATTTGTGGCTCGACTGCCACGACACACATCGCTGGATGAATACCGGCGATCTTGGGTATCAGGATAACGATGGGTATTTCTGGCTCACCGGACGCCGGAAAGAATTGATTATCCGTGGTGGTCATAATATCGACCCGGCCATGATCGAAGAGCCTTTACACCGTCACCCCGCTGTTCAGCTGGTTGCCGCCGTCGGCCGTCCGGATGCTCATGCCGGTGAACTGCCTGTCGCCTATGTACAGCTGAAACCGGGCGCGCGGGTCAGTACGGCTGAATTACAGCATTTTGCTGCCACGCATATTTCTGAACGGGCCGCGCAGCCGAAATATATCCGTCTGACCGACGCCATCCCCCTCACCCCGGTCGGCAAAATTTTTAAACCCGCCCTGAAAAAACTCGAAATTCACTCAGCATTAATCGAAGCTCTGGAGCAGGCCGGCATCGCCTGTGCGCAATTACTGGTGGAAGACACCAAACAAAAAGGTATGCAGCTGCTGATTTATCTTGAGCAGGACAGTGACCCACAACGCCGGGCCGCAGAAAAAATACTCGGTCGTTTTCCGTTTGTATTTTCTTTTGCCCGGCAAGAAGCAACCGCCTGATACGGCGGGTCTGACACGGCGGCGGCGGCTACTCCTCAGCCGCCAGCCGCAGCCGTTCCCAGCTCTGCATAACCTGCTTGCGCAGCGGCCCCCAGCGATAACCGCCCAGCGCCCCGCTCTGCTGAATCACCCGGTGACAGGGAATCATAAAAGCCACTGGGTTGGCGCCAACCGCATTACCAATCGCCCGTGCCGCCGTTGGCTGACCCAGCTGCGCCGCCAGCTGGCCATAGCTGAGCGCATGGCCGGCAGGAATGGTTAATAACGCGCGCCAGACCGCCAGCTGAAAATTGGTGCCGCGCACATGCAGCGACAACGGCGCGCCAGTGTCACTGCGCTTGCGGGCAAACAGCGTGGCGACCAGCTGTTGTGCTGCGGCGTTATCTTCGTGCCAGTCGGCCGCCGGCCATTCAGCCTGTAACGCGGCCAGTTCTTCGGCGGCACTGAGTTCCTGATGCTGTTGCTGATGTTGCTGCTGTGAATCTGGTTCATCCGCTCCTGTTGCAATAAAAGCAGCACGGCATAAGCCACGGGGTGTTTGCGCAATAAACATCGGGCCAAAGGGCGTGTCTGCCACGCCGTAACGGATGGTCAGCCCGGCGCCGGCGCGCTGATATTCACCCGGCGTTACCGCTTCCAGCTGAACAAAATGATCGTGCAGCCGGCTGCTGCCGCTTAAGCCCAGCTCATCGGCCGCCTCCAGCAACGGCAATTGCTGACGCAGCAGGAATTTACCGCGCTCCAGTGTTAATACCTGCAGAAAACGTTTGGGGCTGGTACCCGCCCACTGACTGAACAGACGCTGAAAATGAAAAGGGCTGAGATTAACCGCCGCGGCGATATCCTCCAGCGCTGGCTGCTCGCGCGCATGCTGCGTAATAAAACGGATAGCCGTTGCGATTCGTTGATAGTCAGACATAAGCAGCTCCGCGCCGGTTAGGTATTAGGGCCTGTTAACACTAAGTGAAACAGGTCCAATTCACTTCATCATAAAAATCCGGGCCACGAACACAACCCGGATCTTGCGCTTAACGGATACCGGCGCGGCGGATTTTTCTGACATTGATATTCATCAGATGACGCAGCAGATAACGGTACAGAATACGTTTTAGCCCACGCAGGTTAGTACCCATCGCCGCGTAAAATTCATCCGGCGTGTTGTAAACACCGTAGTCGTCGGCAATACCTTCCTTCTGAATATAGGTATTGCCGCCCTGCCAGTCGTTCTGTGGTTTTTGCAGACAAGGCGTGGCAATGCCATAACCACTGAAGGCTTCACACTCGCTGGCAAAGGCTTTCTGCACCTGCTGCAAATACGGCTGGTCGATAATATAACCCTCTATTTCCAGCCAGCGGCCATCGTAATAGATTTCGACCCAGCTGTGCAGAATACGCGCGGGTGCACAAGCGAACATCCACAGCGGAATTGCGCCCTTCTGCAGCTCGTTATAAATGGTAAAACCGTGAAAACGGGCAGGAATGCCCAGCGCCCGCAACAGCGCCATCAGCAGCGTGCCTTTGGTGTTGCACTGGCCGTAACCATCACGCAACACCTTACTCGCGCTGAGGCTGTCATCGGCGTTGTAGCCAAAGCGGATATCGTCGCGCACAAAACGATAAACCTCTGCAATCTGCTGGCGGGTATCCAGCTGGCGCCAGCCCCGTTGCTGAATCAGCTGCTGAATGGCCGGATGCCGGTAATCCAGCATGCGGGTTGTGGCCAGATAGCTATCTGCTGTGTTTGTTGTGTTGTCAGCCATGGTGTACCTCCTGTTTTTTACCAGACTAGCGCCGGTACAGGCTGATAACTTGAATAAACTGGCTGACTTGCTCGTGTGATTTATGGTGGTGATTAATTGCGGGCCAGCTGCACTGCCTCACGCACCGATAACCCAAAATGACGACGGAAAGTCCGGCTCAGATGAGCACTGTCGGCAAAGCCCGCATCCTGCGCTGCAGTGGTCGCACTCTTCCCCTGATGTAACGCCTGCACCGCACAGAGCAGGCGGCGCCATAACAGATAGGGCCGCCAGGGCATGTGCATCTGCTCACGGAACAGATGCAGAAAACGGCTCTCCGACAACGCCAGTCCGGCGGCAATATCCCGCGCACGCCATTGCGAAGGTTTGATGCAGCCGCCGTTAAAACACTGATCCAGTTGCTGCTGCAGTCGCAGCAGGCGGCTGTCGGTTATTTGCAGATTAAATGCCTGTTTATCCAGCCCCAGCAAATGGCTTAACGCCGCCAGTAACTCTGTGCTGTCAGCCGCAGATGCCGGGCCAGGCATGGATACCGACAGCTGGCCGTTCATCTGTTGCAAAGCATGTTTACCGGCAACAGACAGAGGCTCCAGCAAAATAATCCAGCACTGTTCAGCAGCCAGATCGTGCTCCGCTTGCGGTGCAATCAGCAATGGGCCAGTGCCTTTTTCAGCGTTCAGTTGCCAGTGCCCCTGCGCGCCGGGCCACACCAGTTGCAGAGCCGCATGCTGGTGCTTATCGGCGAGTATATGCGGGCTGTAAAAGGCCAGAATGCCGGGTTTAATAATCAGCACAGGAATTTTTTACCGCGTTGATTAAATAATTAAGCGCCATATAAACGCAGCGCTTCGGCGATGGCGGTATGATCAGGCGTAATATCCAGCGCCCCCAGCTCCGACAAGGGTTGCCAGAATACGGCTTCTGCCTCGTGGGCCTGAATATCCCCGTGCCATTCGGTAATTAAATAATAATGCAGCAGCTGCAGTTCATCGGTGGGGTGCAACAGCGAACAGACATAACGGGCATTCAGCGGCCGGATGCCTAGCTCTTCATCCAGTTCGCGCAGCAAAGTGTCGTGCTGATGTTCGCCCTCTTCCATATGCCCGCCCGGCACCATCACCAGACCCGGATCGATTTCTTTATCGTCGCGGCGTTTTTCCAGCAATACACAATCATCGCGCAGCAGAATAAAAGACACACAGGGCGCAAAGGGCTGAGGAGTAATAGCAGCGGACATGGCGATATCCTGAAGATTAAATGGTGCATTGTTATAACCAGCCTGCGCTCCGGGTACAAGCTCCGCATCACAAGCCGGACAGAGCGCATGTCCGTTTTATCGGGGCAAGATCAGGTGCGACAAGTCGCCGCAGGGGAAGGCCGGGAACTTTCTGCTATCGTCGCGCAAATTTTCAGATATGGAATGCTGTAATGGCTCAGCCGACGTCAATCGCTCCTGCCCGCCTGCTGGCAACCACACCCCTGCCCTTGTTATTCCCCCTGTTATTACCCCTGCTGTTCGCAGGCAAGAATGTATCTGCCGCTGATGCCGAGCTGGAACCGCAGGTCAGCCGTGCCAGTGGTATGCCACAAAATGTCAGCACCCCGCTGCGGGAAATAACCCGCGAGCAATTACAGAGCATCAACTTTATTAATACCGAAGATGCCGTACGTGACCAGCCCGGTATTATCGTACGTAAACGTTACATCGGTGATCCGAATGCCACCCTCGGCATGCGCGGCAGCAATATGTTCCAGACCACCCGTTCGCTGGTTTTTGCTGATGGTATGCCACTGCATTATCACCTGCAGACACGCTACAGCGGTGCACCGCGCTGGTCGGTTGTTGCACCGGCCGAAATCCAGCAGGTGGATATTCTGTACGGCCCTTTTGCAGCGGAATATTCCGGCAACGCCATGGGCGGGGTTGTTAATATTCAGACCCGTCTGCCCGACGAGCGGGAAATCAGCATTGAAGGCAGCAGCTTTGTACAGGACTACGACCGCATCGGCCGTAAACAACAATTATCCGGCCAGCGTTTATACACCAGCTGGGGCGAGCGTTTTGGTAACCTGCAGTTACTGGCTGGTTTTCAGCGTTTGCAAAATGATGGTCAGCCGCAAAGCTTTTATTACAGCGCCGAAAAACCAACCGCCGGCAGCGCAGCCAGTGGCGGAATTCAGGGGCGGGACAGTAAGGGCAACCCGGTGCTGTATTACGGTGATGCCGGTATCGCCGATACCCTAACTGATTTATATAAAATCCGCGCACGCTACAATCTGCCCGACGGCGAAGTCCGCGCCAGCCTGGTATATGAGCAACGGCAGAATAATAATACCGATGCCCGCAGCCTGATACGTGACGCCGGCGGCAATACCGTTTACAGCGGCAATATCAGTCAGGATGGTCATAACTACAGCCTCAGTGGCAGCAGTTTCCGCCACAGCCGGCAAGACCGCCATTCGCTGCTCAGTGCGCTGGGCGTGACTCTGCCAATAGCGGGCAGCTGGTATTGGCAGGCGGATATCAGCCAGTTTGATATTTTAAAAGACGAGCAGATACGCTCGGCCAGAAACCCTGCTGATCCTGCCTGGGATGGCAGTGGTGATATTCAGAATTTCCGCGATACCGGCTGGCAAACGGCGGATATTAAAAGCGGCACACAGAGACTGTTTGGCCGCCGCGATATGAACCTGTTGCTCGGTTATCACTATGGAGATTATCAGCTTGAGCTGGAAAAAGGCGCTTACGATTATGCCGCCGGACAAAGTGCCGGACAGACACCGTTATCGGGAGGTGAAACCCGGATACAGGCAATGTTTGCCGACTATGGCTGGCAATTTACCAATACACTGGATCTGACACTGGGCCTGCGCCATGAGCGCTGGCAGGGGCTGAACGGCTTTAAAGGCAATGATGTAAATCCGGACCGCAACGAAAGCGCCGTTTCACCCAAATTTTCCCTTGGCTGGCAACTGGCTCCGCTGTGGCACAGCCGTTATTCCCTTGCCCGCGCGGTACGTTTTCCTATCGTTGAAGAGCTGTACGAAAATGCCAGCAACGACGATGTACAACAAATTGCCAATGCCAGTCTGAAGCCCGAAACCGGTATCCACCATAACCTCAATATTCAGTTCGATGATGGCCGGCAAAGCCTGCAGATTAATCTGTTTTACGAAAAAATCCGCGACACTATTTTTAACCAGAGCGGCATTTATGCCGATGCTTTCGGTAATCCGCTGACCATCAGTTCGTTTCTGAATATCGACCGCGTATCAACCCGCGGAGCCGATATCAGCCTGCAGCGCCGCGCGCTGTTTATGCCGCAGCTCGATGTGCGTTTTAATGCCACCGCCCTGCGTTCCCGTATTGATAAAAACGACGGCGTGGCTGACAGCGAAGGCAAAGATATGCCACGTATTCCGCGCTGGAGTCAGAATCTGACTCTGACCTGGCATCAGAGTACAGCACTGGATTTCAGCACCAGTGTGCGCCATATAAGCGACAGCTATAACGAACTGGATAACAGCGACCACGAGCAGCGCGTATTCGGTGCGATTGATGCCTACACCTTTATCGATGCCAAAATGCGTTACCAGTTTAACCGCCATGCTCAGCTGTCGGTTGGTGCCGATAATATTACTGACCGGGTAGCCTACGTTCATCACCCTTATCCGTCACGCACACTGTATCTGGAGGGCGGTTACCGCTTCTGATAATGAACCATAATCTCTACCGGAAAATCTGGCGCTGGCATTTTTATGCCGGATTATTTGTACTGCCCTTTATGCTCATTCTGGCCCTGAGCGGGATTGCCATGTTGCTGCAACCACAGCTGGAAAAATGGCAGTTTGGCAATTATTTAACCGTTAGCCCCAGCGCTCAGCAGCTATCTGCCGACGACCAATACCAGGCCGTAAAAACAGCCTTTCCGGACGCAGCGATTGAACAGTACCTGCCGGCCAGAACACCGCACAGCAGTGCACGTTTTCATATCCGTGAAGGTAACAGCAACCGTATTGTTTTTGTTGATCCTTACCGGGCCAGCATTATTGGCAGTATGGCGTTAGCGGATACCTGGTATGCCATTGCCGATGATGTTCATGGCACCCTGCTGGCCGGATGGTTTGGTGATGCTTTGCTCGAAGCCTCTGCAGGCCTGTGTATTTTTTTATTAATATCCGGGCTCTACCTGCACTGGCCACGCAGCCGTAAAAGTTCTTTATGGCATATTCCGCTACAACTGAATAATAAACGCTCACGCTGGCGCCAGCTGCATGGCGCGCTGGGATTATGGCTGAGTCTGCTACTGGTATTTTTTGCCTTAAGCGGCCTGGCCTGGAGCGGCGTATGGGGGCAAAAAATCGTACAACCCTGGGGCAGTTTTCCCGCAGAAAAATCGGCCCAATTCTGGCAGCCGGAGAAAAATTCAGCAGTTAATCCTCATGCAGGGCACCACAGCGCCATGGCGGATACCGCGACGTTAAACAGTGGAAATCTGAATGAAATATCCTGGAGTGCTGAGCAATTGCCGATCCCGATAGCAGAACCTGCCACCGCGCATCCGCTTACAGCGCAACAGATTATAAATATCGGCAAACAGCTTCTGCCCGGTTATTTCCGCATCAGCTTTCCGCGTGGTGAACAAGGCGTATATACCCTGATTGCCTCAACCGGCAGCGGTGATATTACCGATCCGATGCAGGACAGAACGGTGCATATTAACCCAGCGGATGGTCGGGTGTTAGCCGATATTGGCTGGGATAATTACAACCTGCTGGCAAAAAGCATGGCCGCCGGAATTGCCCTGCATAAAGGTCAGGCAGGGCTGTGGAATCTGTGGCTCAACATTATCGCCTGCCTGTTATTAATGTTGCTGGCACTGGCTGGTCTGGTGTTGTGGTGGAAGCGCCGTTCGCCAAATAAAGGCAGCCTGTTACGCCCGCCGGCTGCGGATAAAACATTAAACCCGTTATGGCTGTTGCTGCTGATCAGCTTTGCGCTACTGTTCCCGTTAAGCGGTCTGACATTGCTGGGCTTTGCCTTACTGGACTTTGCGCTGCCAGACAAATTAACAGGCAACTTAACGACGGCAACACAGCTGAACAGCTAAACATCTGATCCTGACTCAGGCACAGACTCAGACCCGGGCTCAGGCCATAGCGATGGCCTGAGCTACCGTTGCCGGTGTGGTTAATAACGCGGTATCAAACACGCCCTGCCGCCGTGCCGGATCAAGCAGATTCCAGCCAAAGGCGTGCAGGTCATCTTCGTTCGGTTCAATGCGGATAACCCGTTTACCGGCGGCGCGCAGCATGGCTTCTTCACGGTCTACTATGCGTGTCATCCCCCGCCGGGCATAACGTTCAACGGCATTAAAAAGACTGCCGGCTTTACCAGGCCAGCGTGATGCCATCGGTGCGATAATAATGACTTCATCGACGTCTTCGTTAACCAGTAAATCCGCCGACGCCGGTGACATAATGCCGCCATCCAGGTAGGTATTCCCCTGAATATTCACCGGCGGACAACAACCCGGCACCGCATAGGATGCACACACCGCACGCGATAATGGCACCTGAGTAAAATCATCGGCCTGACTGCCAATGGCACGGCGCTCGGCAGTTTTTGCATCCACTGCCATCAGCCAGAGTTTTTTCTGTGTTTGCTGTCCGGTCTGTAGTGCTTGTGGCCAGAGGTCACCAGCCGATGCCGACTGAATAAGACGCACAAAGCCCGACATATCGGTACGGCCGCGGGGCAAAATGCCGCAGAGTCCGGTTAATAAACTGACTTCACGGTTTAAGGCTTTTTTAAATAACGCCGGGCCGCTGAATTTCCATTGTGGCCAGGGTGGTAATTTACCGCCGGAGTCGGTTGCATGATTCCAGTAACAGCCATGCTGTGGCTCATTATTTTGCGCGGCGACTAAGCGCTCCAGACTGACACCACTGGCAAGCAGTGCAGCCAGCACTGCGCCAACCGAAGTGCCCACCAGAATATCGGCATCGGCCGGATTCCAGTTCAGCTGCTTGCTCACCGCCTGCAAAGCAGCAATGCTCCAGGCACCACCGGCAACGGCACCACAACCCAACACCAGCGCCCGTTTTGGCTGACTCATACGCTGGCCTCCGTGGCTTTTTTCCGCCGTGCTGTTGTTTTTTTCGTACTGTTGGCTGTTATGTTCTGAGCCGCCCAGTCGACCTTAGCCAGACCAACATAAGACGCCATATCAAAGCGGCTTAACAGCTGGCGCATACGGTAAGTACTCCAGGGAAAACCGATACTGTTTTTACCATTCTGATCGAGGTAATAACTGGAGCAGCCACCGGTATTCCAGACCGTTCCCTGCAGTTCCTGCTGCACCCGTTGGTTATAACCCTGCTGCACCTCAGCTTTTACTTCCAGCGTCTGCAGCTGATTTCGCTGCATGGTTTTTATTGCGCCCATAATGTAATTAATCTGCGCTTCGATCACGATAAAGGCGGAGTTATGACCAATCGCCAGATTAGGACCAAGAATTAAAAAGAAATTCGGAAAATTATGAATACAGGTGCCACGGTAAGCCTCCGGACTGCCCTGCCAGACATCATCCAGCGATCGGCCATCGCGACCGTGCACATGGCGGGCAATAGGCACATCGGACACATGAAAACCGGTGCCGAGAATAATCACATCCACTTCGGCTTCGCTGCCATCCTGGCCAACCACAGTATTGCCACGGATTTCTTTAACACCGGTGGCCAGCACCTCAACATTGCTTTGTGCCACCGCCGGATAATAATCATTCGACAGCAATACACGCTTACAGCCCATGGTGTAATCCGGGGTTAATTTGCGGCGTAATTCCGGATCTTTAATCTTGCGGTTAATGTGCGCGGTGGCGATTTTTTGCATCCACTTTAATAACAGCGGTTTGCGGAAACCGACGCCAAAGGCCTCAAAGCCAGTGTAAATGAGTTTACGCCAGCTGTTCAGAGTTAACGGCAAACGGAAAAATGCACGCTCAACGGCCGGAATACGGTGATCGGGTTTGGGCAGAATCCACTGTGGCGTGCGCTGGAAAATACTCAACTTGCCAACTCTGGGCTGTATTTCCGGCACAAACTGAATGGCCGAGGCACCGGTACCGATCACCGCCACCCGCTTGCCGTTTAAATCACAGTCGTGATTCCAGCGCGAAGAATGGAACACCTCACCGTTAAATTCCTTAAGGCCCGGCAGCTTCGGCATAATGGGCTCATGCAGATAGCCTACCGCCGAAATGATTTTGTTGGCCGTCAGCTCGGTTTTAACATCGCCCTCTGCGGTTTTAATTAACCACTGCTGTGACTCTTCCTGCCAGAAACTGTCTTCCACTGCGATGCCATAACGGATGAAAGGTGTGATACCAAAACGCTCTGCTGTGCTGCGCACATAACTGAGAATTTCCGCCTGCGGTGCAAAGGCACGGCTCCAGTCCGGCTTTTGCGCAAACGAATAGGAATACAGCGCCGAGGGTACATCGCAGGCACAACCCGGATAGGTATTGTCGCGCCAGCAACCACCCAGATCCGGGTATTTTTCCAGAATCAGAAAATCGCTGAAGCCCTGCTCCAGCAGTTTAATCGCAGCGCCAATACCACTGACGCCGGCACCGATGATGATGGTATCCCAGTGTGTTTTTTTCATTGTTATTGTTCCTGGCTCAAAGCTGATTACCCATTCCGGTTTAGTGCAGACTACCCAAAGCGGAATAGCTCGTCAATTTTGATAGAGACGCCCAGGCCGTCAGGCAACAGCAGCCATACTTCGCGCCAGAGCCGCGCCGTCTCTGGTCTGGCGGATAATGGCCGCCTGCCTGCGGGTGGATTTGTGTCAGCTCCTTTGTTCTTTGCCACGGTATATTGTCCGCAAAGCACAGGTGCCCACCGTAAAACCCAGCCCTGCTTTGCGCTCCTACCCCTGTTTAATAGCTCCGCTGCGGCAGAAACTGGCATTTTTGCCATAAAGACTGCGCCATAAGGCTATTAACCCCGGTCTGTTTTAAATCCATACTGCCACTTCAAAAATAATAACGACGCCAGGGCAACTCTGACCATGCCGATCCGCAAAGAATACCGTTACGACAATGGTGAGCATTCCGTTACCGGCACCCGTGTCGGTCGTTTTAATCTGGGGATTAATACCACCTTTATTGTCTATCGTATTGGCGACACGCTGATTGATACCGGCCCGTCCAACCAGTGGCGTGAAGTAAAGCAGGTACTGGAGCGCAGCCAGCAACACACACCGCTGCGCCAGCTGTTAATTACCCATCACCATGAAGATCACAGCGGTAACGCCCGCCGTATCAGTCAGCTGACCGGTGTTCTGCCTTATGCACCGGTTCAGGGGCAGGAAAAACTGGCGCGCGGTTATCGCACCCCGTTGTTGCAAAAAGTCATCTGGGGCAGCCCCCGGCCGGTAGCGACCCAGGCTTTGCATAACAACCTGACGCTGAGCGATGGCAGCCCGGTTATTCCTGTGCATACTCCCGGCCACGCCAAAGATTTAACCTGCCTGTTTATGCCAGCGCAGAAATATTTATTCAGCGGCGATATGTATATTTCCAAATCACTGAAATATCTGCGCAGCGATGAGCATCTGGGCGATCTGATTCACAGTCTGGATAAACTGCTGGCGCTGGATTTCAGCGTCTTATTCTGTCCACACCGTGGCATTGTTGAAGATGGCAAAGCCGCACTGCAGGAAAAACGCGACAACCTTTACCGGCTGTGTGAGCAGGCGCAGCAATTGCAGCAACAGGGGCTGAAAGAAGAGGATATTGTTGTCCGCATACTGGGGCCGGAAGATTTTCTGGCCAAAGCATCGCGTTACAACATCTCTAAAAGTAATCTTATCCGGCAGGCGCTGATCTATCCGCTGTAATCGCTCCATATAACAAATCATTGTGATCTGTTACAAAAAATCCTTACCCATATACCCTTTCGGCGGCTGACAGGATTGCAGCCCGCCGTTGATTTCGTTATAAATTGCGGCCCAATCAAACAAGGACGTATCCGGATGAATCCATCTGTTTCTTCTGCCAACAGCAATGCTGGCGAAACCCGCACCCTGCCGGTTATTTTTTCCGGTAAAAAAGGTGAATACCTGAAACTCTGGCTGGTGAATATGCTGCTCAGCATTCTCACTCTGGGCATTTACAGTGCCTGGGCCAAAGTCCGCAATACCCAATACCTGTATGGTCACACTCAGGTTGAAGGTCATCGTTTACAGTATCTGGCTACTCCACTGCAGATTCTGCGCGGCCGTATTATTGCGGTAATTCTTTTTGGTTTATATGTGATTGTTTCCAGCCTGCATCCGGTTGCCAACCTGGTATTAATGCTGCTGTTACTGATTGCATTGCCATGGCTGCTGATTCAGGGGCTGCGTTTTACCCTGCGCATGACCGCCTACCGTAATGTGCGTTTTTCTTTTGATGCCAACTACGGCGGCGTATTACTGCACTTTATTCTGCTGCCTGTTCTCGGCGCTCTGACCTTTGGTCTGGCTATGCCGTGGGTAATTCAGCGTCTGCAAAAATATATTCATGACTCCATCAGCTTTGGCGGTCATAACTTCAGCCTGAATTCTTCGGCCGGTTACTACTACAAAGCCGTTCTGGTCTGCATTGGTCTGTCTGTTCTGTATTTTATTGCTCTGGCCCTTCTGGGGGGTGGCGTATTTGCCGCTCTGGCTGCTGAAAACCCTGCGGCACTGGGCGGCTTGGTCATTATCGCAATCAGCTATTTCATGTTTGGTTATGTAATTGGTGCGGTGTATCAGAGCATGATCCGCAACCATGTAATGAACAACCTGAGCATTGATGGCGTGGTGTCTTTTAATTCCAGTGTGGAAGTGAAGCCTTATATCTGGCTGATGCTGTCTAACTCACTGCTGCTGATCTTTACTCTGGGTCTGGCCTATCCGGTAACCCAGATCCGTAAAAACAAGTTTCTGGCGGATGCCACACTGGTTAATCTGCAACCAGCCGCAGATCATCTGGTAAATACGGTTGATGATAAATACTCCGCCTTTGGCGAAGAAGCCGCCGGTCTGTTTGACGCGGATCTGTCACTGACCTGATTAATCAGTAAACCCAAAGGGAGAAGCCCGCATGGCAACCGATAGCTCACCCATTGCGGGCACCTTCCAGCTGGCCGGTCGTGCAGAAGCACACCCGGCCATTGCCCGTATTAATGATAATGGCAGCGTACAGATTATCGCCGCCAATGATCAGCGCCCACTGCATTACAGTAACGCTCAGGATATGCAGTATGGCGATATTATTCCTGGCCTGCCGGCCGAATTAATCTTTGCCGACGGCGCCCGTTTTATTCCCACCGATGCATCCTATCGCTGGCCGGGTTTATCCGGTGCCAAACGTTTACCGGCCTGGCTTGAAACCCACTGGGTAGCCGTACTGGCCGCAGTTATTCTGGTTCCGGGTTTTATCTGGCTGATGGTACACAAGGTGATTCCTTCTGCCGCCAGTGCCAGCGTGCAGTATTTACCCGAATTTGTTGCCACCGAACTGGGTGAACAAACCCTGGACCTGCTTGACCGGTTTTATATGGAACCCACTCAGGTCAGCAACGAACAACAGGAAAAGATCACCGCCGACTGGCATGCCATTCTGCAGCGACTGGAACTGCCAGAGGATAAATTCCGCTTATATTTCCGTGCCAGCAATATCGGCGCCAATGCCTTTGCCCTGCCCGACGGCAGCGTGATTCTGACCGACGGAATTGTTGAGCTGATGCAGGATCACCCGGAGCAGCTCAATGCGGTTCTGCTGCACGAGATTGGTCATGTTGAACATAAGCACAGCTTGAAAACACTGGCGCAGGCCACGGCGACCACCATGATGTTTGCCATGATGTTCGGCGATATCGACGGTGCCGGAGAAATGATTATTGGTGCCGGCACCAGCCTGCTGCAAAGCGCATTTTCGCGCGATATGGAACGTGAAGCCGATGCTTATGCCTACACCCAGTTGCATAAAATCGGCCATTCGCCGGTGGATTTTGCCAACGCCATGCGCGCACTGATGAAATCTCACGGTGCCAGCGATGAACAACTGCAGGGCAATGGGAACGGTGAAGACAATGGTAAGGAATTACTGGAATATCTGAGCTCACACCCGGATACATTAGAGCGGATTAAAGCTGCTGAAGAATGGCAGCCAGACACAAAATAATGCTCTGATTGCGGTGAAGAAAAAAGCGATACCGGTAAACAGGTATCGCTCTTTCGCAGTTTACTGCGCTCTCTTGCTGCTTATTGCGCGGCAATGACGGCCATGGTCAGACGTGAAATACAGCTCAGCTTGCCTTCGGCGTTATTAATACGGATTTCCCAGACCTGAGAGCTGCGGCCTTTGTGTACCAGTCTGGCGATACCGGTTAATTCACCGGAGCGCACGCCACGCAGATGGTTGGCATTAATTTCCTGCCCCACCGCATATTCCTTACTGTTATCCAGACACAGGTTGGCCGCCATGCTGCCCAGAGTTTCGGCAAATAATACGTTGGCGCCACCGTGTACCAGCCCAACCGGCTGAAAGGTGCGCTCATCGGCAGGCATAGTACCGGCAACATAATCATCACCCACTTCGGTAATAACAATGCCCAGATTACTACAGGCGGTATTTTCCATCTGGCGGTTCATATCCGCGATGTCGGGGGTGGCAAACCAGATACTGCTCATCAAAACCTCTGCTTCTGTGTGTTTGTTGTATTTCTGCAGATAAGTTTTTTATCAGAAAGCCCGGGGCCATGCACCCCGACTTTAGCGGCTATTGAAGAACAATCTGTATCAGGCCTGCATCCAGCCCAGATTTTGCTGCGCATAACGCTGCGCCAGCGGCATATCCAGCGCATAAGCTTCGGCCAGTAACTGCGCATCCGCCAGCAACTCCACCGCGCCGCAGGCGAGCACTTCGCCGTGGCGTAAGATCAGCACCCGGTCAGCCCAGCAGGCCGCCAGGCTGATGTCGTGCATCACCGCCAGTACGGCCACGCCCTGCCCGGCAAATTCACCAACACGCTGCATAATGCTGTGCTGATGGGCCGGGTCGAGGGCCGAGGTGCATTCGTCGAGCAATAAATAACGCGGCAGTTCGCGGCCATCGCTGTTTTTCTCCGCTTGCCAGATCTGCGCCAGTACCCGTGCCAGCTGCACCCGTTGCTGTTCACCGCCGGATAACCCGGAATAATTGCGCCGGCGCAGATGCCAGACATCAGCACACTGCATGGCCGCCCGCTGCAGCGCGGTGCTGTGCAGTTCGTCACCGTGGGGAGCGCGCCCCAGAGCCACGACCTGATCAACACGGAACGGAAATGCCAGCTCCACTTTTTGTGGCATCACCGCCATCTGCCGCGCACGTTCAGCGTCGTTCCAGAATTTAAGCGATAAATGATCCAGAATAATATCGCCCTGATAATTGCTGAATTCACCACACATGCACTTCAGCAGCGTCGATTTACCGGCCCCGTTAGCACCCAGTACCGCCAGTTTTTCTCCATAACCCAGATGCAGATTAATATCGTTCAGAAGTGTTTTTGATGATCGGTCTGCAGCGCTTCCCAGATTCACACTCAGGTGTTTAACATTCAGCATTATCTGCTCCTGTTGCTGACAGCTCCCCGTTCAGCCACGGTTGTGTTTTACCTGCTGCAACAGCAGGCTTAAAAATACCGGTCCGCCAATCACCGCCATAACCAGCCCTACAGGTAAATCAGCCGGTGCCAGCCAGGTACGGGCAATCATATCGGCAATCAATAACAACGAAGCGCCCAATAACACAGAGGCCGGTAATAACGCACGGTGATCCGGCCCGATTAACAGACGCAATAAATGCGGCACCACCAGACCGATAAAACCAATCATGCCGGCCACTGCGACACCGGCACCAACCATTAACGCGGCTGCCGCAATTAACCAAAGCTTGGCCTGTTGCACGCGATAACCAAGATGGGTTGCTACCGCTTCGCCCAGTAATAATGCATTTAATAACCGCGCAAAACGCGGCAGAAAACATAAAGGCAAAATAATACAGACACTGAGGGCCGCAATTTCCGGCCAGCGACCGTGAGCCAGACTACCCATTGACCAGAACGTCATAGAACGCAATGCCTGATCGTCGGCCATGTAGGTAAGAATGCCGGTTAATGCTCCGGTTAATACGTTAATGGCCACGCCTGCCAATAGCAGCGTTGCTACCTGCGTCTGACCATTACGGGTACCTAAACGGTAAATCACCAGAGTAACTGCCAGACCGCCGAGAAATGCAGCAATCGGTAAGGCCAGAGGCCCCATAACCACGACCCAGAACGCCAGCAGAGAGTCTTTTAAAACAATAACGGCAACCGCCGCCAGTGCCGCGCCACTGGCAACACCGATTAATCCGGGGTCGGCCAGCGGATTACGGAAAACTCCCTGAGTAACCGCTCCGGCCGCCGCCAGACCCGCACCGATAAGCACCGCCAGAAGAGTGCGCGGCAGGCGTAATTCACGCACCACCCAGTCGCTCTGCCCCTGAATGTCGGCAAAGGTGACGGCATTCCATAACGACTGCAGCACCTGGGCATTGGTTAATTCTACCGGGCCGGTGCGCAGCGATAATAAAATCAGCAAAACCAGTAACCCGGCGGCGGTAAAAATTAACAGCGCCTGACGCAACGCCGCAGACTGCAACAGGGCCAGGCGTGGCCCTTGCAAACGTATTGCCGCACCGGGCATCAGGGTTGCTCCGCAGAAGACAGCGTCTGTATTTCAGGCGGATAAAGCAGCGTCACTAATTGCTCTAAAGCGCTACCAATACGCGGCCCAAAACCCAGAACCAATGAAGTATCCAGGGTATGAATACGTTGCTGACGGAAGGCCGGCGTCATCGCCAGTTGTGTATTTAATGCCGCACTCTGCGCCTGCGATGTATCCGCCGCGGCTTCTGTGTTGGCAATAAGTACAACCTCTGGTCCGGCCTGCAATACCGCTTCAGCGCTGACGGGTTTATAGCCGTTGTAAGCCATAACGTTGCGCGCATTTAACAGTGCCAGCATGGCATCGGCCTGGGTTTTACTGCCTGCCGCCATTAACCCGCGATTACCGGCACCGAGAATAAATAACGCAGCAGGCGCTGCTGCATCTGCAGGAATACTGGCCAGCGCCGCATCGGCCTGCTGTTTAATACTGCCCGCCAGTGCGCGTCCTGCGTCCGGTTTATTAAGTGCGTCAGCCACAGCCTGTATTTTATTCAGCACACCGTCGACGGAGTAATGATTACGGACACGTACAATCTTCACACCCGCCTGCTGCAGTTGTTCAAACACGCTGTCAGGTCCGGCATCGGTGCTGGCTAATACCAGTGTTGGCGACAGCGCCAGAATGCCTTCCGCCGATAACTGCCGCATATATCCCACATCCGGCAGTTCTGTTGCCGCCTGAGGGTAACGACTGGTGGTATCAACCGCAACCAAAGCATCCTGCGCATTCAGCGCGTAAATAATTTCCGTCAGCGAGCCATCAATACTGACCACCCGCTCGGCAGAAAGCACAGCGGAACTGAACAAGGCAAACGAGAACAGTCCTGCTGAAAATACCGCTATCCTGCGGAGTTGAATAAAATAACGCATAGTTATTCTCCGCCGGCCACGGACTGCACAGCATCTGCATCAACGGCAGAATTAACAGCCAGAGCATGCTTTGCCAGTAATTTATTTAGCAACCCGCGCCAGCCTTCAAGCTCCGGTTTACCGGGCTTGCGTTCACCAAATAACAAAGCAACCTGTTTGCCTTCGGCATCAAACATTTCCAGGGCACTGACAACGCCATCGGTTGTGGGTTTACGCACCAGCCAGACCTGATCCAGTAATTGAGTATTGGCATGCAGATTAAAATCAGGATCGAGGACGTTAAACCATGGACCGGTACGCAGCAGGGTTTTAACCGGGCCGGTATGAATCTGCACCATACCTTCGCTGCCGACAAACACCATAATCGGCAGCTCACTGGCTGCGGCCTGCAGCAGCGCATCTTCAAAGGCCTGCTTATCCAGCTGCTGGGCATAATCGGCACCGATAGCACGGTATGCCGGGATGCGTTCCAGCTGATGTTTTTTCAGCATCGCCTGAAAATGATGTACATCTTTCAGTTCACTCCAGTCCTTACGCAGCTGCTGTACATTGAGCTGTGCCGGCGCCTGTAATAATGCGTTATCCTTTTCTGCCTGATCACCTTCCGGCAGGTTTCTTTCCAATACAATAAATGCGCTTTGCTCTGCCGCACGATAACGCTCCACCAGAGCACGGAAGGCCTGCATATCCGTATGAGTGTTGGCATAAATTTTATGCACAGCCTCACCCTGAGCATTAAAGAACTGCAGGCTTTCACGCATACTGTTACCCGCACCCTCCTGTACCGCAAAGCCATAAACAAAACGGCTGAAGAAAATACGCAGATCAATCACGCCCAGCGCCAGCCCCATATTGCCGTGAATACTCAGGTCTTTATATTGGCCGGTTTTTTCGTGCACCATAGCGTCATTACGGGTCAGCGCCATAACAGAGCCAAGGCTTTCTACTTCGGTGAACAGTTTTTTAAAATCGCTGTTGAGGCGGGTAACGCCATTACCTACCCTGGTCGCCAGCAATTCCGCTTCGCTGACTCCCAGCTGCTCTGCGGCATTGCGGATACGCAGTTTTTCATTTTCATCACGCAGTGCCTGCCAGCGCCGGGCAAGGTCAGAAAAAAACTGAACAATATCCGCAGCTGTGCTGCTGGCCGATACCGAATTAATAGTTGCTGTGGTCATAATATGTCTCCGGCAGAGTTACTGGGTGATTTTCTTAAAGCGGATTTCCGGGCTGCCAGAGCCGCCCAGGCTGTAGTAGTTACTGATCTGTACAGCGAACTTTTCGCTGTTCTCAGTATTGCTGTCAGCATCGACGATATAAGTACGGAAATTTGGCCAGAGTTTATGAGCGCCACTCAGGTTGTAAGCGTACCAGCTGGACTCGCTGAAGATACTGCTGGCAGAATCGGCACTGTAATGAGCGGCAATACTGGTACTGTCGACCATGGTGGCACTGGTGTAGGCCGCCAGTTCAGCAGCGGCGATTGCACCAAAGGCGGCGCCGTTACCGTCGCCATAAACACCACCGTTACTCCATAAATTAATTGCCCGTGCGGCAAGGTTTATTTCATAACGCAGATCCCAGTCAGAGCCGCTGCAATCTGCTGCAGCCTGAGCATCAAAATCCAGACAGAGTTCGGTGGCTCCGTCTGCAACAGTAGCGGTCAGTGTTTTTTCACCACCGGCAAACTGTGTGGTATCCGTTGCCTGAGTTTCATAACGCACAGTGATTTCGCTGTAGCTCACCGCATCAAGGACGAACTTGCTGTAGGTGGTGCCATCGGCATGGCGCAATAACCAGCCATTAGCGCTGTTGGCGCTAATCTGATGGTTGGCCGGGTTATAGATATACCAATCCTGAATGGCCGGAACATAGCTGTCGGCTTTAAACGTCAGGTCAGCCAGATTATATTCCGCACTTAATGCCTGAGCCTGAATGTCTGCATCGGCATTGGTAAATACCGAAGCAACGGCATTACCTTCTGCATCGTAAAAACCATCCGGAGTCGCTGCGAGCGCGCCCTTGCCGTTACCACTGCCGGAAACACCGCCGTTAATTTTGACTTCGGTACGACGCAGAGCAATATGCCAGTCGGTTGAAGTGGCCGTCTGTTCTGCAGTTACAGTTACCAGCTCGCCACTGCTCAGATTAACGTACTGCCAGTCGGTATAGCTGGCGGCATTAATTTTCAGGCTGGAAAAGCTGTTGCTGTCCGTATTGCCATTACTGCTGTCACCATCATCACCGCCACAACCGCTCAGCAATAAAGCACTGCCCGTCGCCAGTGGCAGCATGAGACGTTTAAATGATATTAATCCTGATGGTTTCATATTCTTTTCCTTGGTTAGGGATGGTTAAAACTGATAAGAGAGACCGGCATAAGGCATACGGCCAAATACCGGGCGGCGGTCATAGGCATCTGCACTGTCGCGTACGGTATCGAACAGATTATTCACACCGCCGTAGACACTGGTGCGGGCGTTTAAAAGCCAGTTGCCTTTAATATCCCAGCGGCTGTATGCCGGGCTGACATTCAGCTGGCTGCTGCCACTGTCTGCTTCACTGATACTGCTGACGTGCTCACCCTGATATTCACCGCTCAGCGTTAATTGCAAACGATGGCTGATATCCCACAGCCACAGAGCTTTAGCGTGATGACGGGCACGGTTAATTAATGGCGTATCCAGATCCAGATCGCGGGCATCGAGATAGCCAAATGACAGACGCTGCTGCAGCCCCGGCAGTAATTGCCATTGCAGGCTCAGGTCATAGCCACGGGTCAGGGCATTGGCAAAATTGGCATAACGATAAATAGCCACACGGCCGCCATCTTCACTTTCGCCGGAATCCTGCGCCTCGATTAAATCCTGAATGCGGTTATTAAACAGCGCCAGTTCGGCATGGAAGTGTTCGTTATCGGTCAGGGAAAATGACATCTGTAAACTGCGGGATTTTTCCGGGGTTAAATCTTCGCTCCCCAGCACTTTGTAGCCGTTCACACTGTGGTCAAAAATAAAATAGCGGTTTTTTAAATTCGGTACGCGGT
This sequence comes from Thalassolituus sp. ST750PaO-4, assembly GCF_020320405.1. Classification (NCBI taxonomy): domain Bacteria; kingdom Pseudomonadati; phylum Pseudomonadota; class Gammaproteobacteria; order Oceanospirillales; family Oceanospirillaceae; genus Thalassolituus; species Thalassolituus sp. ST750PaO-4. The sequence continues at coordinate 63,004 of NZ_JABVCB010000013.1, read as the reverse complement.
AACCCAACCCGGCGGATTGCCGCCATTGAAGTTGCAGGTTATGCCACTGAAATATTTGTCTGACACTGATTGTTGGTGAGAAAAATCTTCCGAAATCACTATCGTTCTGCCAGCGACCGCCAGTAGAAATATCGCCGTTAACCCCCAGAGGAATAATCAGCTGGGTGAAAAATTCGCCGCTTTTACGCTGTGCATAGGGCACTTCATTGGTGCTGACATAATAGGTACCGTCCGGACGCTGACTGACCTGATCATTCTCTCCAAGGCCTTCATCAGTCAGTTTAATTTCGTTTTTATCCTGCTCCATGGATTCACGGAAACCTTCAACACCGGCCACCATTTCAGCGCCATAGCCCAGTGCTGAATCCAGACTGTACTGCCATTGCAAAGCGGCTTTCTGCTGCTGGTATTGGGTATCACGCCACAGATTACCGGCAGGGACCGCGTTGTCGTTGTTCAGCTGATCTGACTGGTCATCCTGCATTTCATGCAAAACCTGCAACTGCCACTGGCCAATACGGCTTTGCCATTCGCCCTGCAGCGCCAGACGATTACGCTGTAATAATTCGTGCTTAACACCATCGCTGCCGCTGCTGCCGGCGCGACGGGTTTCACTGTCTTCCTCAAAACGCTCGGCATTTAGTCGCCACTGACTGTCACCAAAACGCCGTGCCAGCATGGCGCTGAGATTACTTTTCGAGCCGCTGAAACCATCGCTGCTCCAGCTGTCGGGGTTCAGGTCGTAGCCGGAGGAATAACGCTGATCAAGACCCAGACGCAGCTCACTCTGCCCCAGCCGTTGCGTTACGCTGGCATTCAGATGCTGCTCACCGGATACCCTGCTGTCGTCCAGCTGGCGCGAGCCATAGGTGCCAGAATCCAGAGAAGCATGACCACTTAAGCGCCGCTCTGAATTCTGGTTTTTACGGGTAATAACATTAATAACGCCGCCCATCGCCGCGCTGCCATACAGGGCCGAAGCCGCACCGGGCACAACTTCAATATGGTCTATATCCAGCATCGCCAGCTGCGAAGTATCCACCGTCGAACCCGTACTGGCGGACACCGGCAGACCGTCAACCAGAATTAATACGCGGTCGCCATTAAAGCCCTGCAGATAGACTTCTTCGCCGCTCTTGCCGTGAATCTCACGTAATTGCACACCGGGCAGAATACGCAGGGCATCGCGCAGATCACGGCTGTGCAGACGCTGAATGGTGGCCTGATCGAGAATCTGGGTACGCACCGGCGTATCGGCCAGCGGCCGTTCGCTGCGGCTGGCCGATACCACCACATCGCTGAGATTAAATACCGCACCACCCTGCAATCCGCTGGCATGAGCCGCAGACATAGCCAGCAACAGGCAGCCACAGAATGCATAGCGCCACCACCGCAGATGGCAAAAAACCGGTTCTGCTCCGGCGACCAGACAGCGTGTCATACAAACACCAATTGAGAATCATTATCTTTTAGATAATAAACGCAAATGATATTTATTCGCAACAATGCGAAGTGCAAAGTTATGCCAGCTCACACCGCAGCCACGGTTTTGCTATGCTCTGCCGGTCGACAGGAGATCATAAATGGCTGAAAACAAAGGGACTGCGCTGCTGCGCTGGCTGCAGCACAGGGCTGAGCAGGACCGCGCCAATCTGCGCTTATTTGTACTGGGAGCCGCGGTGTTCTTTGCCGGGCTGGGGATTATGCTGATGGCACAAAAGTATCTTCTGCCTTCACTGGTACAGGAAATTATCAGTCTTGCAGGCCTGATATTGGCAGCAGTGGGTGCTCTGTGTGCCGCTCTCGGTTATATTGCGCTGAGCATTCTGCGCATCATAAGGCTGACCCGGAAAAATGACTGAACACTTCCCCGATATTGAAATTTACATCATGAAAGCTGACCCTGCGGCGGTACGCCAGTGGCTGCAGGATGCGCTGCAACAGCCTCTGCAGACGCTGAAAGATAACGCCGGCAGCCACCACTGGCAGGTGCAGATGAATGGCAACAGCATGGATATTTTTCTCAACGAAAATGCCGAGAAAAATTTTGCCAGCCTGTGGTTTAAACAGAACCTGACGCCATGGGCAACCGACCTCGACTGTGGCCGCGCTGCCCACGCAGCACTGAGCAGCGAAGTACGCTGCTCTGACAGTGGCTGGCAGGAAGAACATGATGGCGATGAGCCAGGCTGGATTAAATTAATCCGCGGCGAAGAAAAACCCTTCGACTGGGTGTAAAAACCCGCTTTATTGCAGATATTGCTGCGCTTCAACATTGCCCAGATCGACGGATTTCTGGGCATAAAAGCGCATTTTTTCTTTGTCTTTCATATGATAATAAGTCCCGGCAATCTCCAGCAGAGCCTTACTGTCATTCGGTTTTAATTCAAGATACTGCAACCAGTATCTGGCGATCTGGGCAAAATCTTTATTCTTCCGGATCAGGGCATAATCCAGCTGGTAATAGTTGTCGAAATCTTCAGGGTCCAGCTCAATGGCCTTTTTAAGATCAATCTCGGCATTGCGCCAGTCTCCCTGATGACCATAATAAAGTGCGCGGTAGTAATACACTTCATCATTATCCGGGGCTAACTGCAGTGCTTGTTCATAGGCCGCAACCTGTGCACCGGGTAACATCTCTGAGCGCTTTTGATAGGTCTTTCGCGCCAGACTCAATGCAATATCTTTACGCAGGCTCTGATATTTTTCGTTCTCCGGATTCAGCAGGCAGGCCTGACGTATTGCTTTACCGGCAGCACTGTATTCCTCTCGTTTATATTCACTCCAGGCCAGTTGCTGGTAATAGCTGCTTTCATAAGGATACAGAGTGATTGCCCGCTGATGCGCCTGTGCCGCCGCGGAATATTCTTTTTTGTCGTACAGCGTCCGGCCCTTACCATCGAGCGCTTCATCGTTATCACCCAGCTGCAGCGCTGTATCATAATATTTCAGCGAATCGTTATAATGATTCGTGATGCGTGAATCTTTGCCCGCTTCCTGCAGTATAAATCCGGGAATCTGCGCCAGCAGTGAATTGTTGTTTACCTCTGAGACTGCCGCTTCAGCGATAGCCTTCATGTTTTCATAGGAGCCACCCCAGCGTGGAGCCTGAGTGATAATAAAATTACGATAAAGCGTATAGCTGGCCGGTTGTAATTCAATGCCCTGTAAAAAAGCCTGCTGGCTACCCTCGTTATTGCCTAATAATTTTTCTGTCCAGATTAATAACGCATAGGCCGGCAACATATCGGCCTTACGCTGAATAACCCGCTGTAAATCAGCACGGGCCAGTTCTGCATAGGATGTCATACCCTGAATCTGCTGATCACTGGTTTCGGAGCTGACGTTACCGCCACGACTGGCCCAGGCCATCGCGTAATAATAATTTGCCCTTGCCATATAGGGTTGCACATTAACCGGGCTGCTGTTCACCCAGTCGTTCAGTTGCTGGAGATAATTTTCGCGGATTACCCGGAAAGCAGCATAGGCGGCAACTTCACTGCGCTCACTGCGAATATCTTTTTCACGCAAACGGCTCAGAGCCTGAAGACGCAGATTCAGGCTGGTGTAATTCTTTTCAGCCAGCATCTGGCGTAAGGAAACGATGAACTGAATGGCATCAGAAGAGGATGAAGAAACAAACTGCGCAGCTGCGCTATCAGGAGCAGTCGACAAATGACTGTTACGCTTCTGAGCTCCGGGATTAACGGTTTCGACTTTAGCAGGCGTTTGACTGGTTGCCGGAGGCTTGTCGCTGAAATGCACCTGACCTTTATCGTCGGTCCATTTATAAACCTGAGCCTGCGCGCTGGCGACCCATAATGAAAACAGCAGTAACGACAGCGTTATGCGCATATAACCCTCCCTGTTATCCTTCATCCGTTATCGTGAAGAGTAACAGTTTGAGGGTTACATGTAACCGCTGCCTGCAGATGAATCAGGGCCAGATAGACCAGGGTCTGTTAACACTAATTAAACAGGCCCGAATTAAACAGGCCCGAATTAAACAGGCCCGAATTAAACAGGCCCGAATTAAACAGTCTGAGGAATCAGCAGGCGTACCGGGCTGTCTTCCATCTGCAGATGCAGCGGCAGCTCGGCCAGCGAATCGCCATCGGCCTGCACCGGCTCGCGTTCGGTACCGGCATTCAGTAATTCAATCTGCACATGACGGGCGGCAACAGATTTCATACCCGGCATTTTTTCCATAATACCCAGCGGTAAACCCAGCAGAATACCCAGGAATTTCAGCGGATTGCGGCCGGAAATCATCAGCACCTGAGTAGTCGCCTTGCTTAAGTCGGCCTGACGCGAAAGTACAAAAGATCCGGCATAATAACGGCCATTGGTAATCACCACAGAATTGGCCTGATAACGTTCACCATCAACCGTCAGCTGATAGGTTTTCTTACCGAAGTGACGCAGTTGCTTAAGCATCGATAACACATAAGCCAGCTTGCCGACTTTCTTTTTTAACGCCAGGTCAACGTTATCCACCACCCAGGCGTCGTAGCCAACACCAGCCATCAACACAAAACGACGGCCGTTAATATCACCCAGATAAATCGGCTTTTCGCGGCCATTAATAATAATGTCGGCGATCTTGTCCGGCGCCTTACCGATACCCAGTTCAGCGGCCAGCACATTGGTCGTACCGGTCGGAATCAGAGCCAGACGATAGCTCTGGTTATCACGCTGGCGCAGACCATTGACCACTTCATTTACAGTACCGTCACCACCGGCCACAGCGATCACATCAAGCGGGCCAGTATATGCAGACAGGTAACGGGTGGCATCGCCAGCACTCTGTGTCGGATACAGGCTGACATCACAACCACGGTTGCTCAGCGCCTGCTGTACAGCTTCAACAATGCGGCGGTTACCGGAGCCGGAAACCGGATTAAAGACGATCAGAACCTGTGTTGCGGCCACGCGGCATACTCCCCATCGGCGCACTGGCGGCAATAAACAGAGGTGGGGCCAGCGCGGCGCGGATTATAGCGGAATGATGACAGCCAGCCTATTGATGGCACTCTGAATGCCTGCAGGAAAAACTTGCAAATGATAATTGTTATCATTAGATTGTTTTGCCAGCACCAACAAGGAGGCTGCTATGCCCACTTCTCACTGCGAATCTGCTGCCTGCAGCCCCTGTGCCCTACCCAGTGCACGGGTTATCCGTCCACAACAATTCCGCTCAGCGCAGACCCCGCAGGGTGGCAGTCTGGTACCTGTGCATGAGCAGCAGCGACTTGCCCAGCTGGAGTTGCAGATACGCTCCCACCGGGGCAACGAACTGCACCCGGAATGGCTGAATGAGTATCTGGATCTGGGACTGGAGCTGGCCTGCCGCGCCGGCGAACGCCAACTGCAGCCGTTGCAGGAAAGCTGGCTGACGCGGCTGTATAACACGCTGCGCGATGCCACGTTCAATAGTCAGGCGGCCAGCTGCTGGCGCTGTCAGTGCCTGGATTATCTGTACCAGCCATTCTTTGCTTTGCAGCATCTTTACCGCAGCCAGCCAGAACGCCGGAATCATCTGAGTGCCATCGTGCATGAATTTTCGCTGGCCAGCCGTTACCTGAATTAAAAACGGGCAGGAGCGCCCGTACCGAAATGGACTGAGGGTAAGCAGGGATGCACTTATCCGCATAGAATTCCCGGTAAAATGACTCAGAGATGCTTTCAGGCACACGGCACTTTCGCCGTTTATTGCTAGGCTGAGGTTATCTGTAAGGATTTCTGAAACTCATGCCTGTTATTGCCAATATTTATCTCAGCGATGCCGACAGCGAAAAGTGTCTGCAACAGATCACCCGGGCCAAAAGCGCTCACTTACGCTGGCGGGCATACGCCCAGGCTCTGCTTGCCGGTCAGGAAATAGAAGAAGGTCAACTGCCGCTGGAGCATACGGAATGCCAGTTTGGCCGCTGGTATTATGGTGCCGGTCAGGCTCTGTCCACGCTTCCGGCCTTCCGCGCCATAGAATCTCCGCACCGGCAATTGCACCAGATCAGTCTGGATTTATTCCATTTATTAGAACACGGTGAAACACCGCCGTTCTGGCAACAGCTGCTGGGTCTTAAGAAAAAAAGCGATGCCAAAAAAACAGCGCTGATACAGCAGCAGGCAACACAGCTTACCAGGGTGTCGGCTGAACTGTTAAAGGCACTGGATACACTGGAGCAACAACTAAAATCCGCCGGGTAATTCATTTCTGAACGACTTAATTACCGCCAATGGTGCAATAAAAAAGCCCCGGCGATAAACGCCGGGGCTGATTTTACATCCTGTATATTTCTCCCTTAAGATCCCTCAGCCGCGACGACGCAGCGCTGCAATCATTGCCAGCACCAGCAGAGTCAACGGATGCAACGGGCCACCGTTGTTATCATCGTCGTTGTTATCGCCGCTGTTATTATTGTCTCCATTATCTGATCCGTTATCCGGATTTTCGGGATCCGGCTCCGGTGCTTTTTTATCGATACGCAGTGCCACCACAATAGGATCATGATCCGAAGAGCGGTAAGCATCAGCATTGGCATAGTTATCGATTGAGTCATAATCCTGACCCGTTGCTTCAGTCTCATAATCCATCAGACTGTCTTCTACCGAATTGATATGCCAGGCATCAACACTGGCCACATGGGCATAAAAATCAGCGGTCGCCAGTGCGTGATCCAGGCTGCCAAGGAAACCACCAAAAGAATAGGAATACGGCTGAGTTTCTGTCGATTTTTCGCTGTATTTCAGATTGCTGAAACCGGCATCCAGAATTGTATTAATCGGATCTTCTTTGCTGTAAGCATTCAGATCACCCAGCACCAGCTGCGCACTGCTGTTAACCCCGGTTGGCTGGGTTGCCAGATATTGCACCAGTGCCTGTGCCGCACGATTACGGGTCTGATTACAGTTACCCTGACCATCGGCGCCTTCATTGTCTTCGTTACAGGCGGAGCCTTTGGATTTCAGATGATTAACAGCAACCGTAAAGACTTCATCATTCATACTGAATGACTGAATTAATGCCGGACGGTTTTTAGTATCGAGGAATAATGGCTGATCATTTTCATCTTTGGCTGAATTGCTGCTGTCGAGAATGGCAGCAGTACCAACGGCGGTCACTTTTCCGGCGCGGTAGATCAGCCCCACGGTAATGGCATCGCTGCCAATGGTACTGACGCCCGGATTAATCAGGCTGTATTCATTGCCCGCGGTTTGCTGTTTATTCAGTTCGTTAACCAGAGTCTGAATCGCACTGTGCTCGCCGAAACCGTCATTTTCGATTTCCATCAGGCCGATAATATCGGCATTCATGGCGGTTAACGCTGCCACAATTTTATCGCTCTGCATGGTGAAGGCATCATAGGTTTTGGCGCCACGACTGGTAGGAAAGCCACCACCCTGTCCATCACCATTAAAATAATTCAGCACGTTCATACCAACAATCACCAGGTTGGCATCGGCGGCAATCGTGGGGGCGGCTGTACGCGGGTGCGTCGGATCAATGGTCAGTGCAGAAGGAATCACGGTGTAATTATTTTTATAAGCATGCATCACACCATCGAAGGTGCTGACGCTGTCACCGATACGCAGCGGGTTCAGCGCGCTGAAACCACTGTCATCAGGAAACGGAATAAACGCCGGATAGGCCGCGGATACACCATCGTCGATTAATAACACATCCAGTGCGCGGGCAGCGATGGCCGCCTGTGCTTCTGCCGATTGTGGTGCAGCAATTTCGGTACTCTGAAAATGCAGTGCCGATGACACAACAAACTGGCCGTAATTGCCAAAGCCATAACCGGTGCCAAACAGGTCGCTGACAATCAGGTTCTGCGAGCTGTTAATACGCATGCCTTCCAGTGCTTCCAGCTGTTGCAGATTATCAACCGGCAGAGTGACGGTTACCGCGGCCGGCAAGGCATTGGCGGAAGAACAGATCACCAGCTCCTGCACATTTTTCAGCTGGGTAACCTGCTGGTATTCAGCAACCTTGGCCATTACCCGGACTTTATCTCCGCTGCTAACGGCATTTTTATAGTCATAAATAAAAATACCTTCAGAGGTCATGGCATCGTTATCAGCATCAGTGTCTTCTTCCTGCAGCCAGAAACCACTGTACTGGTAAGAGCTGTCACCGTTAGCCAGCAAACCGCCCTGTTTATCCAGTGTGACGATACCTTCGACAATCACAGTTTCGCCCAGCAGCGGACTGGCATCAGCGCTGACATCAGTAATGCTGCCCTGCACCGCACTGATTAAACGAAATTCTGGCTGACTGGTTTCTCCGCAGTTACCCAGCACAGGTTCCACGACAACATTACAGGCCGATGCAGCCCCCGGAGTCGGAGTTGCGCTGATAAAACCGACACTATTACGTGCACCTCCGGCACCATTTTCACAGCGCTGCAGCGACTGGTTGTCTTTATCACCACTGGCATTTTCATTTATTTGCGGCTGACCGGCATTCAGCAGGACCAGCAGACCAGAGTCATCATTATCGTCGGTGTCGTATACCAGCGCATCAATCAGGTTGGTGGTGGTGACCGCTGAATTATTCGGGAAGTCGGCCGCAGCGGCCTGATATAACGCAACCGCATCGGCACCGTTCTGAATCAGGTCGCTGTCGGGGGAAATATCCAGATCACAGCCAGCAACGTTAGCGGCATCGCCACAAATAACAAAATAACCCTGAGCGTCGGTACTGTGGCCGCTGAGATCGATCGTCAGATAACTCTGATCGCTAAAGCCGTTAAATAACACCACAACATGGCCATTCAGAGAGGTATTGCCAGTACCGCCATCATAAAGCTCGATAAATTCGGCAGTATCCGTACTTGTATTATCAGAATCAACTTCGTTAATCAGCAGCGTACTGTCAGCCCAGCTGCTCAGACTGAGCCCCAGCAGGCTTATGGTAAAAAGCGCTTTCATCGTATTCCCCGGCCGCAAATGAATGTATTCAGCGGGGCATTAAAAAGGAGGAGTGTTGCAGATAAGATACGGATTATTGACAGATTTATGTGCGTTATATGACAACGCGAAAATCCGGCTAGCGATCGTAAAGGCCATTCATTATGCGCTGATATTCGCCACTGTTTTTCAGCATTCTCAGACCTTCGTCCAGCATTTTGGCATAATTTTGGGCGTTCGCGTTCTGACGGCTGAAGGCAATATAAATATTGCTGGTATGATTTTCTTCACCGCGGCGAATCAGCGAACGGTCATAGTGGCTGTTCGCCATAGTGTAATCAAACACCCGGTCAAAAAAGATCGCGCCTTCAACCCGCTCATTCAGCAGCATGGCAATCATCTGCTGCTGTTTGGAAACCTCAATCAGTTTTAACCGGTGGCGGTGCTTTTCAAATTCGGCGCCGTATTCATAACCATTAATAACCGCCAGTTGAGTGCCGTCGGGAATATCGGCAGGGCTATGCCAGTTTTTTTCTTTACCCGCTTTAAAATAATAAGAGGCTCTGGCAGTAAATAATGGCTCGTTACCAAACAGATATTGCTCTTCAGTGCTGGGCTGACGGGTCACATTCCAGCAACCATCGGCTTTACCAGCCAGCGTGAGGTTTAATGCGCGCGCGTAAGGCACGGCCTGAATATTGAGTGTGACACCACTGTGAGCAAACGCTGCAATGGCGAGATCCCGGGAATAGCCGTTGCCCTGTGAATCAGAAAAGGGAGGCCAGGCATCTTCGGCTGCCAGACTCAGCGTCAGCGCATAACTGCCGGCGCTGAACAGCGGAGTCAAAAAAACAGCAAGCCGGAGGCACATTAAAAACACAGGACGCACAATCATCTCCGTCTATTCCGTACAGACCCATGCCTGTGATGTATTTATCTGCGGATTATTGCCCAGCCTTGCAGGCCAGCAATGCCTGCTGCAGCTCCGCAGCTGTTAATGGTTGCGAATGCAGTAATTCCAGCCGGCTTTCGTCCGGCATGCGCGTTGGCATTTCACTTAACACTCCATCGCGCATATTGAGCACCAGCGGCCCTTCGTCGGTAAGTATAATACCTTTCACCCGCTGCACATCGAGGCTGTTCAGCCAGCCACGTAAAGCCCGTGCCGAAAAGACCCAGTCAGCGCTGATTAACCAGCCAACGGAGTAATATCCCTGGCCATGATTTTCCAGCAGGCGCAGTTTTTCACCGTCGGCCAGTGCATTCTGTGGTGCCAGATCCTCGCGGGCATGCTGATGCGCATGGGCGTCAGGATGCAATGCCAGGCGCTGCGGCTGAGTCCCACCCGCCAATAATTCCAGCGGTATTTCACCATTCACCACCCAGGCGCTGGCGGTTTTAGCCGGCTCAGCGCGCTGCAGTAATTGCTCAAACGCGTTGCGGTCAGCGTCTGTTGCCAGATCCGTTTTGTTTGCCACCAGCACATCGGCCAGCTGAATCTGATCGGCAAAGACGTCATTATCCAGATAGCGCGGGTCACTGAGATGACGCGGATCAAGCACACATAGACTGGCGCCCGGTTGCAGAATGTCGCGATAGTGTTCATTACGCAGGGTTTGCAGAATATTGCGCGGATGACCCAACCCGGTGGGTTCGATCAGCAGTACATCGGGTTTTTCCCGCGCAATCAGCATATTCAGACCAATCTGGAACGGCAGGCCGGAAACACAACACAAACAGCCGCCGGGCACTTCTTTAACCACTGCACCCTGGCTTGCGAGAATGGCGCCGTCGACCCCGACTTCACCAAACTCGTTGACCAGCACCGCCCACTTTTCGCCGGCCGGCTTTTGTTTCAGCAGGTGCAGGATAGCCGTTGTTTTACCAACGCCAAGAAAACCGGTAATCAGGTGGGTGCGGATCATGACAGGATCTCAAAAACAGAATTGTTACATAATAACACCAGGACCTGTCGACACTAATTAAACAGGCCTGTTATTGGCTAAAAATTTCTCAAACAAGGCGCTGAGAGTGTGGCCTAACGGGTTCAGCGAGCGAACAGCAACGCAGGATGAGGGATTTTTAGCCATAACCCTTCGGGCTGAGGCCAGTTTTCCCCAATAACATCGTCGCTCGTCATTCATTTAGCCCGCTAATATCACTCCTCTCTCCTTGTTCTGAGAAAAACTGGCTCTCAGCAGGCCGGATTTACTTAGTGTCGACAGGCCCTAGCATCCACCCGCCTGTCACTCCACCAGCTCACGCAATACGGTCAGTGGCGCCACTGTCACGGTGCGCCGCATCAGCCACATACCCGGCAGCGCCAGTAACAACGCCGCCAGCGGTGGCAGCCATAGCCACACCCAGCCCAGACCATCGTATGGCAGCGACAGCAGACCGCGGTACAGGCCAAAGCAAATCGCTTCGGCACCGATAAGCGCCAGCAACGAGGAAATAAACCCGAGCAAAGCAAATTCCGCCAGATGGCCGCGGCGCAATAACGCGGTACCGGCGCCCAGAGTGCGCAACACCGCGCCTTCGCGCAGGCGCTCCGGTAACGCCGCCACCAGTGACGACAGCATCACCAGCAGTGCAGCCACCAGCACAAACAGCAGAATCAACTCCACTGCCAGACTGACCTGACTGAGCAGCGCCTGCACCTGGCCCAGCACCACCTGCATATCCAGCAGGGTAATGCCCGGATACTGACGAATCAGCGCCGTCAGCTGCGCCTGAGATGCCGGTGGCACATAAAAACTGGTGAGGTAATTGGCCGGCAACTGCGCCAGCACATCGGCGGAGAACATCATGTAGAAATTCGGCGTCATGGTGCCCCAGTCAACACTGCGGATACTGCTGACCACCGCGCTGAATTCCACCCCACCGGCACTGAATGCCAGAGTGTCGCCCAGACCAACACCCAGCCGTCCGGCCAGGCGCTGCTCCAGCGATACCTGCCCGCTCTCATCCAGCAGCGTTTGCCAGCTGCCCTCTTCAATCGCATTGGCAGCCGGTAGTTGCTGATCCGACGTCAGCGCCAGATCGCGGTTAATCGCCGGGTCATCGGCCACCGCCAGCTCCTGCACGCTGACATCATTAATGCGCAACAGGCGGCCGGGCACCATCGGGTACAGTTTCTGACTTTGCAGTCCGGCGTCCTGCAGTGACTGGCGGAAGTCATCCACTTCATAGGGCTGGATATTAATGGCGAACACATTGGGCGCATCGTCCGGCAGGCTTGCCTGCCAGTCGGCCAGCAGGTCGTTGCGCAGTGCGCCGATCACCAGCATCACCATCATGGTCAGGGCAAAGGCAAGAATCTGCCCGGCACTCTGGCGGCTGTTGCGGCTCAGATGCTGCCAGGCAAAACGCCACATCAGGGGTAAATCACGCTGTGCCAGCAGACGGCGCAGATACTGAATCAGACCATTCAGCGCCAGCAGCATAATCACCACCAGCAGACTGCCACCGCCCATCATGCCCAGCGTCATCGGCAGATCATGGGTAAACAGGAACAGCAGCAGGGTCAGCGCGATCAACGCCAGCGAGGTAATCAGCCAGCCGGATAACGGCACCGGCTGCAAATCACGGCGCAGCACCCGCAGCGGCGTCACCCGTGCCAGTGGTAACAGATAAGGCAAGGCAAAGCCGAGCAAAGTCAGGACACCGCTGCTGGCGCCCAGCAGCCAGGCCGACCAGGGCGCCGCCGGTAACGGCTGTGGCACCAGTTCACCCAGAACCGCCAACAAGCCCGCCTGCAACCCGGCCGCCAGCGCCAGACCGGCCAGCGTCGCCACCAGCCCCAGCTGCAACAGCTGTAAGGCGTAGATATTCCACACCTGTGCCCGCGCCAGACCAAAGGTACGCATCAGCGCGCTGATATCAAAATGGCGGCTGGCATAGCGCTGGGCACTGATCGCCACCGCGACACTGGCCAGCACCACCGCCAGCATCGCCGCTAAGCCGAGATAACGCCGCGCCTTATCGAGGGCATTGGCCATCGCCTGATTGCTGTCGGCCAGTGATTCAAATTTCTGATTGGGCGCCAGATCACGGAAGGTCCGCAGCTGCGCCAGTGCCTGCTCATCGCCGAGCAACAGCAAGCGCCAGTTCAGACGGCTGCCGGCGGCGGTTAACCCACTGCTTTCCAGATCGGCCCAGTTCATCATCAGCCGTGGTGACAGGTTATAAAAATTTCCGCCGCGGTCACTTTCTTCAACAATGACCGCACTGAGGCGCAGGCGGGTCGTACCCAGCTCAACTTCATCGCCCAGTTGCGCATTCAGCAGTGCCAGCAGACGCGGCTCCACCCAGGCCTCACCGGGCAGCGGCCCCTGTGTTGCATCCAGCGTGGCGGCGTCATCGCCTGTCTGCTCACGGATGCGCAGAATACCGCGCAGCGGATAGCCTTTATCCACCGCTTTGATCGCCGCCAGCGACATATCATCACCATGCAGCACCACCGAGGGGAAGGTCAGGGTCTGGCTGGTGCTCAGCCCTAACCTCTGCGCTTCTTCCTGCCAGGCCGGATCAATCTGGCTGGTCGACTGCAGGCGCAGATCAGCACCGAGTAAATCGTTGGAGCGGGACTGCATCGCCAGATCGAGACGGGCACTGAACAGGGCAATGGCGGTGGTGGAGGTGACGGCAATCAGCAGGGCCGCGAGAATCAGGGTCAGTTCACCGCTGCGGGCCTCGCGCAACAGCAGGCGCAGCGCCAGCAGCCATTGACGGTACAGCGTCATAACGCCTCCAGCCGGCCAGCGTTCATATGCACCCGGCGCTGGCAACGTTGCGCCAGACGCTCATCGTGGGTCACCAGCACCAGCGTGGTGCCGCCGGCCTGATTCAGTTCAAATAACAGATCTTCGATCTGCGCGCCGGTTTTGCTGTCGAGATTACCGGTGGGTTCATCGGCAAACAGAATCGCAGGCTTGCCGGCAAAGGCGCGGGCAATGGCAACCCGTTGCTGCTCACCGCCAGATAATTGCGTCGGGTAATGCAGCTGCCGTTCGCCCAGCCCCACCTGCGTCAGCAATTGCCGGGCTTCGTCACGGGCGTTACGCACACCACGGATCTCCAGCGGCAGCATCACGTTCTCCAGCGCCGTCAGCCCCGGTAACAGCTGGAAGTTCTGGAACACAAAGCTGACACCCTGCGCCCGCACCGCGGCGCGCTGATCTTCATCCAGCGCGCCCAGCTCATGGCCCAGCAACTCAACACTGCCCGTGGTCGGCAGATCCAGTCCGGCCATAATGCCCAGCAGGGTTGATTTACCACTGCCGGAGGCGCCGACAATGGCCACGCTCTCACCCGACTTGATCTCAATATTCACAGCCTGCAAGATGGTCAGCCGCTGGGCGCCGGTATCCACTTCTTTGCCCAGCTGCTGAATACGGAGAGAAAACCCGGTGTCTGCTTTCTTGCTGTCTGTCGCTGTTCTGTCACGCCCGCTGATATCGTCTGTCGTTGCGCGATTCAGGCTGTTGCTCACACTGTCCGTCAAAGTCACTCTCCCTTTGCCGTTATTAATACTTCTGGCTCTGCCCATGAGTGTACAGGCAGAACCGCGGATTCTGGTCGTTGGTGACAGCATTAGTGCCGGATTTGGCGTGCCGGTGCAACAGGGCTGGGTCGCTTTATTACAGGAATCGCTGCAACAGCGCGTTCCCGCAGTTCAGGTGATTAACGCCAGCATCAGTGGTGACACCACCGGCGGCGGCCTGACACGCCTGCCCGCACTGCTGCAGCAGCATCAGCCGGATCTGACGATTATCGAGCTGGGCGGTAATGATGGCCTGCGCGGCACTCCGGTGCGTGTCATCGAAAAAAACCTGCAACGCATGATCATGCTTTCCAATCAGGCAAACAGCGACGTTCTCTTACTGGGCATGCAGATTCCGCCTAACTATGGTGCGCGATATGCCAGCGCCTTTCAGGCGGTGTTCGCTGAATTGGCCACACAACAAAACACCCTGCTGCTGCCATTTCTGCTGGAAGGTATCGCCACCAAAGCAGAGCTGATGCAGCCTGATGGCATCCACCCGACCAGTGCCGCACAACCTCTGATGCGCGATGCCGTTCTGTCAGTACTGAACGGTTGGTTAAGAGAGTATCTGAGCACTAACAACGACTGACTTCTATACTCCATTCCTGAGGGGCCTGCGGCATTCTGCCTGATGCTCCGGATAATCAGGGATCGATGCTATGTTCAGCCGCTATTTGAGCAGACTGCGAGCCATACAGGCACGGCAAACCTATTTGCTGCCAGGACTACTCCTGCTTGCTGTATTGCTTCTGCTCTACCTGTCCGGCAGCTGGGAAACCAACCGCCAGCGCACTCTGGCTCAGCTCGAAGCTCTGGCGACTGTCGCCCAGAGCAATACCCGCCTGCTGCAACAACAGCTGACCTCTCAACTGGTTAGCCTGCAACAGAATCTGCCAGCACAGAGTCTGCAGGACTGGTCACTGTGGGTCCGCCAGCAACATAAACCGCGACCGTTATACAGCCATATCGCCCTGTATTCTGCCGACGGCCAGCTGCTGGCAAGCTCCTTTGACAGCACAGACATCCAGCAATCACCACCGGATATCCGTGCTGAGGATCTGAATCTGCTGCAACAACAGCAGAACCCCCGTTTTATCAGCACCATGCTGATTAATAAGGGCCGTTACCTGCCCTACTGTTTACCCGTGTCACAAAAGGTTGCACGGGTTATCTGCCTGCTGACCTCAACCAGTAACAATAACCTGCAGTGGCCAGCTTCCGGCAGTCTGGAACATTCAGCACAGCGTCTGCTCAGCCCTGATGGTATTTTACTGCTCGCATCCCCGTTACCTGTCAGCCGCCAGCAAATCATCGGTACCCGTATCAGTGACCGGCAACAAAAGAACCTGAATATCCCCGCGCCGGACACTTCAGGTTTTACCTATTTTTCCAATAAGACTGAATTTGATGGCAGTAAACGCCTGGGGGTGGTCAGCTTCGATCCGCAGTCACAACTGCTGCAGATTATCTCACTGCCCATGGCCTCATTGCTCACCCTGTGGCTGGAAGACATCGCCTGGCCGCTGTTGTTTTTCAGCATACTGCTGGCTGCAGCCTGGCGCAGTTACCGCCATACCCTTAAAAATACGCAGCAAAATGAACGCCGCTACTCGCAGGAAGCCCGCGCGCTCAGCGAGAAAGGGAAAATCATCGATATGCTGATGAGTAATATTCCCGGAAGCATTTACCAGATCAGTCTGCCTGAGCATCTGCTTGATTTTATCAGCAATGGAGACCTGCAGATCTTCAGTGATACTGCCAATGAACACGCCGGACGCCACAGCCTGCTCGCGCTTATTCATCCCGATGATCAGGAAAAATACCTGCAGGAAATTGACAGCCATTGCAGCAGTGGCAAGCCCTATAAAATCATCTACCGCATTCAGACGCGGCAACATGAACTGAAATGGATTATGGATCGCGGTCAGGTTGTCTTTAGCAAACAAAATCCCTGCCAACTGGAAGGGCTGTTAATTGATATTACCGACCATACCCTGTCACAGCAGCATGTTGAGTATCTCGCCACCCGCGATCCTCTTACCGAACTGTTTAATCGTTATTATTTCAATGATGAGCTAATGAACTCAATTGAAGAGCTGACCCCAGGCAGCGGAAAAATTGCCCTGCTTTTTATTGATCTTGACCGTTTCAAAACCGTTAATGATTCGCTCGGCCATCAGGTCGGTGACCGTTTATTAAAACTCGTCGCAGATCGTTTACGTCATCTCGTTGGCCCCAAACACATGGTGGCAAGACTGGGCGGTGACGAATTTATTGTCATGATGAACGAGCCGGAAAGTTCGCTGGAAATTGAACATCTGGCGGAACGTATTATCAGTGCGGTCAGCCAGACGTATCAACTTGACCACTATAAATTATCAACCAGTTGCAGCGTCGGCATCAGTGTTTGCCCCGATGACTCCAGCGAATCTTATATTCTTCTGCGCAATGCTGACACCGCCATGTATCAGGCAAAATCCCGCGGCGGCAATTGCTATCAGTTTTATACCGAAGAAATGAACCAGAAAGTAAATTCCCGTCTGACGCTGGAAAATGAACTGCGCCGCGCAGTTAAAAATCAGGAATTCGAGCTTTATTATCAACCTCAGGTCAGCACCTTTGATAATCGCCTGCTGGGTGCCGAAGCACTGATCCGCTGGATACACCCAAGTGCCGGTATAGTGTCTCCCGCCGATTTTATTCCGATTGCTGAAGAGACTGGCCTGATCCGGGAAATTGGTGACTGGGCATTACTGGAAGCCTGTAAGCAATTCCGCGAGTGGAATAACACCTTCGCTCTGGATATGACTATTTCGGTTAACGTCTCTGTACGCCAGTTAGATGATGCCTTTGTGTTACGCACACAGGAAATTCTGAACATCAGCCGGCTGGAGGCGAAATATCTGGAGCTGGAAATCACCGAGAGCTTACTGCTGGATAATGTTCAGGAAAATCTGAGGATTCTGGATAACATCAATAAGCTGGGTGTGCGCTTTGCGATGGATGATTTTGGTACAGGCTACTCATCGCTGAGTTATCTGAAGCAGTTTCCGATCAGTAAGCTGAAAATCGACCGGGCTTTTATCAACGAAATTAATAATGACCCGGAAGATGAAGCGATCGTCCGGGCCATTATTGCCCTGGCCAAAACCCTGCGCCTTGAACTGGTGGCCGAGGGGGTTGAAAACCACCAGCAACTGGCGCTGCTGCAGGCGCTGGCCTGTGACAGTTATCAGGGATACTATTTCAGCAAACCGGTACCAGCGGATGTTTTCCGCCAGCGTTATCTGGAACAGAAACCGCCACTGCAGAAATCATTACAGCAACAGTAGTGTTTTGTGCCGGCTAAAATATCCGGCAGCGGCAAGCGGTTTTAATTATCAATATGAGAATTCCTGAATGGATCAGTCCCAGATCGACAGTCAGACACTGTACGATACGGCCCTGCGGCTTGCGCAAAAGGCCGGCAACGCAATCGCCCAGCAACGCCACCAGCTGGATATTCAGTTTAAACAGGGAACAGAGCTGGTAACTCAGGCCGACGTTGCCGCGGATCAGATTATCCGTGATGGCATTCTTGCTCACTTTCCGGACCACCAGATTCTGTCCGAAGAACTCGCGCCGGATAATCCGACCGACTGTGAGCATCTGTGGGTAATCGACCCTATCGACGGCACGGTGAATTACGCCCACCTGCATCCACAGGTGGCTATTTCCATTGCCTATTATCATCAGGGCAAAGCTCAGGTCGCTGTTGTGCATAACCCCTTTCTGAACGAGACATTCAGTGCCGTTAACGGTCGGGGGGCATGGCTGAATCAACTCCCGATTCAGTGTGCAACAACACAGGATATGCGCCGGGCACTCATTGCGACCGGCTTTCCTTATGATAAACACGATATTCCCCAGCTGATTCAGCGCCTGCAGGCGGTTCTGACGCAGTGTGCGGATATTCGCCGTCTGGGCTCAGCCGCACTGGATATCTGCTGGGTGGCCTGCGGCCGGCTGGACGCTTATTACGAAACGGTTAAGCCCTGGGATTTTGCCGCCGCACAATTAATTGCACGCGAAGCCGGCGTACAGTTCGGCCATATTCATGTCTTACCTGAAGGAGTAAATCCGCAACTGTGCGGAGAGAATATTATATTGGCAGTGCCGGCGTTATTCAGCCCACTGCAGCAACTGCTGCAACAGGCCGATATGTTATTCGCCAGCGAGAAGCGTTAGGGCCGCGTTCAGGCGTTTTTGCTCAGTATCCGAAAAGTGACGACTGCGATAGGTTCTGAGCAACATCTCACGGTCCTGATTATCCAGTCCCTGCAAAGCCAGTGAATCACGGTAT
Organism: Thalassolituus sp. ST750PaO-4; assembly: GCF_020320405.1. Lineage (NCBI taxonomy): Bacteria > Pseudomonadati > Pseudomonadota > Gammaproteobacteria > Oceanospirillales > Oceanospirillaceae > Thalassolituus > Thalassolituus sp. ST750PaO-4. The sequence continues at coordinate 44,198 of NZ_JABVCB010000013.1, read as the reverse complement.
TGCTGGTAATCTTTTAACCGCTGCTGCCACTGCTGCTGTTGCTGATCAACACCGGCCAGTCGCTCGGCGGCTTCTTTGCCGTATTGTTGTTCGCGCCATTGCTGAACGACGGCAGCCGAAGCTCCCTGCTGACGCAGCTGTTGCTCCTGCTGTTGTAAGCTCAGCACCTGTTGTGACTGCTCACGCATGTGCTGCAACTCTGGCGGCAGGCTGCTGTCGAGTGCAGCCAGCTGTGCTTCATCGGCACCCTGTGCGCGCAGCTGCTGACGCGCCAGAGTGTAGTTGTCCATAATTTCGTCGGCGTGAAAGAATGCTTCCACGACGTTGGGTTCCAGCCATTCCCGGCGCAGACGCTGTTGCCAGGCAACCCGCGCGGCCAGCTCATCCATACCCGACTGGCTGACACGCTTTTCCGCATCCCGGTCGTAATCACCCAGAGCCGCCAGATATCCAAGATATTCGTCCATGATTTTTAATGCCTGCGACTGCCCGGGCTCAGGCAGACCTGCAATCTGACTGCGCATGGTCTGCAGCAGATCATCCAGCGGCACTTCACCCTGAGCCGACAGATAAAAATCCATCCAGTGACGCAGCTGTATATCAACAACCAACTGCCCACGATGGTCGGTACGCAGATAACCATCCACACTGGCACCGCGGAAGGTCATTACATTTTTGGTATCGACAGTACCTGCCTGCGGTAAAACCAGAGGGGTAGCAATAGCCTGATCGTTTTCCGCTGCAGCGGGCTGAAATTCAGCCCGCTGCACCAGATTGTCGTCCTGCACGGCATAAACCAGCAGGACGACCGCCACTGCCGACAGTGTGATACCCAATGCACCGTGAAGTGGCTTCATGATTTACAGCCCGATGTTTTTCAGACGGTTGGCGTGAGTACGGAAAACGGTCAGCGGATCTGTTTCGGTCAGATCATGCAGACCCAGAGTCTGGTTTACTTCATCCAGATGGTTCATGCGGAAATCATCACGGATCACCATCCCCAGACGACTGGAACAGGAACCCACCAGACCATCGTTTTTCTCTCCCGCCGGGAAGAACAGGCTGGTCGTACCGGTCAGCAGATCAAGCGGATCGAGTACGTTGGTCAGCGGCTTGGCACCACTCCAGGAGTAGTAGCGCACTCCATTGTACTGATAGTCCCCTTCACCGCAGGCCGTGGTCGGAATGCCACCCGGATGCTGCTGGTTAAAGGCTGCGGTTTCCGCAAAGGTCATGGAACGCATAGACATCAGGATATCCTGATCGTAATCACCGCCGGACAGGAAGTTAATGGTTTCCGCCAGAGCGTTACCCAGTGCCGAGATCAAACCTTCGAACGCTGTCGAACCATTGGCCCAGTCATTCAGGGTTTCAGCCACTGGAGTACCGCGGTTAACCCCCGCAATGGTGGTTACCGAAGCAATCAGATCCGGGCGCACAGAAGCCACATAACGGGTGGTCGGGCCACCATGACTGTGACCGATCAGGTTAACTTTTTCAGCACCGGTAATGGCCAGAATCTGCTCAATCTGCGGAATCAGCTGTTCACCGCGGATTTCCGGTGAGTTGGAGTTAGACACGGTGGTGACAAACACCCGCGCGCCATCCTTTTGCAGGGTTTCCGGGACTTTATACCAGTAATCAACGCCCAGCAGACTGTCGAAGCCATACAGGCCATGAGTCAGAACGATGGGGTATTTGGTGGCGGTGTAACCACTTTCCGGGGTTGCCGACATTGCCGACACCTGGGCCGAAAACAGCACGGCAGACAGTGCTGCCACAGAGAGTATTTTGCTTAGCATGAGCGTTCCTTGAATTTGTTATTTTTGTTGGAAACCGCACTTCTGCCCGTACTGCGCTGAACGGGAAGGTTCCCTGATACTGCAAAAGCGAACTCAGTGTAGGTCAGCACCACAAGAGCGGTAGGGCAAGACGGGTCAGCCACAACACCTGAGGCTATGGTCGAAGACGGAGAAGGCCAGCATAGACAAATCGCGCCCAGAAAATTGTTCTATCGTTCCAGACACCCTCAAAAGCAGGCAGGAAAGTCAGGTTGAGGGAAAAGTGTCAGACTGTCCGCGGATGCTGTTTGTCGTGATACATCGCCATATCCGCCACCCGCAACAGGTTGCGCAGATCATAGCCATGAATCTCGGTAAAGGCGCAGCCCAGGCTGGCTGACAGAGGGTAACGTTTGCTGTGCTCGTAGTGGGTATTGGCTATCAGCCTGTGCAGCTTATCGATCACGCTGTTCAGCTGATCATTGTCAGAAATCGGGTCGACGAGTACGACAAACTCATCTCCCCCAAGGCGGGCAGCCATATCACCACGGCGTATCAGCTTGTTCAGCGCCGTGCCTACGGCAGCCAGCACGCTATCTCCGGCGGCATGCCCCATCTCATCATTGATGCGTTTAAAGCCGTTAAGGTCGATAAACAGAATAGCCAGATGCGTACCGCTGCGCTCGGCACTGGAGAGCAGCCGGCTGGCATAATCCTCAAAATGATAACGATTGGGCAGACCAGTAAGTTCATCGTAATTGGCTTTGCGGTACAGCAGCTGATGCTGATACTCCAGCCCTTCAGCCTGGCGACGATGCACCCGGTACAGCCGCCAGCACAGCAGTAATGACAACGGCAAAGCCAGCGCCAGCAAAACCAGCCAGCCCCAATTAATATCGGTTATGCCAAGCGGACGCTCATACTCCGCCAGCAACTGAAAGCCGGTAAACGGCAGCGTCTGCTGCTGGCGTAATTGTGCCAGCGCAAGGCCGGCAGATGGCAGCGCATGGCTCAACAGCGGAAATGCATCTCCCTGATCCTGCGCGACCTGCAGGCGGAACGACATCCGGCTGTAATACGATTGCTCCGGCGGCAGCAGGTTGGAAACTTCAACCACCAGCAGGCTCAGATAAGTAATGCCCTGTGCATTGCTGACCGGCAGCATCATTACCACGACCGGGTTCTCATCAAGCAGGGTAAACGGCTCAGACAGTGTGATCCTGCTTTGCTGCTGCGCAGGAAGACGACGTGCAATAAAGTCCACCGTAAACAGATCCAGCCCCACCACCAGACTTTCGGCGTTATCCGGGAAAACCATAATCACCGGCAAAGCCTTATGTTCCGACGGGCTGATACTTTCCAGATACCGTCCGCGGCGCAGGCTTTTAACGTTATCCGGTAATTGTTGTTCCTGCATTATCTGGCGGAAGACCTGCAATGATGATCCGTTCTGCAGATACAGCGCTGACTGAAACATACTGACATGGGGAAAGCGCCGCTGCATGGTCGCGGCATAGCGCTGCACTGCATTTATATCGGGCGATTGTGTGCCGGAGAAGTAGGTCGATAACGCCAGCAACAGCGTCTCATTCTGCAGCATTTTCTCACGCACAAACTGACTGACCACCGAAGTGTCAGCACTGAACTTCTGCTGCAGCCTGCGCCACTCACTCTGCCCGGCTGCCAGCAGCAACAGCAGTAAAGCCAGAGAGGTGAGTACCGCAAACAGCACATAGCTGTATTTCAGGCGCTTGTGTTCCCGGGAGAAGGAGTTAACCATAAATGCCGTAACGTAACGAAATGACTTCAGTGTAGAAGCTTCGTTACGAAACGGCACAAATCCTCACTGCCAGAAGCGTTGTTGCTGCTGATGGATTTCTTCAGCTTCACGCAGCACACGCTGCACAATCTCTTCAACACCCGGCATATCATGAATCAGGCCCTGAGTCTGGCCGATAAACTGCACGCCCTGCTGCAGGTCACCGTCAATGGTTGCTGCTTTCAGACGCGGCACGCTGGCGCCGAAATAGGCCAGCAGCTTGACCTTATCCATCATCGCCAGCATACCAATCATCACTTTCCATACCGGCTGCTTGACCATACGTGCAGCGCGCGTCGCTTCCCAACAGGCCAGCAGGAAATTCATCGGTTTACGGGTCGCTTTGATCGAGCGTGGTGTGCGCATTACACGCGCCGGAATACCATCAAAGTTTTTCGAATAGATAGTGTCCTGCTCGCTGCGTGCAACCACGGCTTCTTTGGTCTTCTGATGCAGCGGGCTTTCTGCACTGGTGGCAAAACGTGAGCCCATGGCTACTGCCTCGGCACCCAGCGCCAGCGCCGCCAGCAGGCCGCGACCATCGGCAAAACCACCGGTAGCAATTACCGGAATACTGACTTTGGCCGCGATGGCAGGCACCAGCACCAGCGAGGTAACGTCACCACCATGGGCCGCTGCTTCATGGCCGGTAACCAGCAAAGCATCGGCGCCAATCGACTGAGCCGACAGCGCATGTTTTTCACTGACGACGGTAGCAATCACCTTGCCGCCATATTCATGGGCGCGCTTAACCAGCCAGTCGCCTTTGCCCAGAGAGAAGTTGATGACCGGTACTTTTTCTTCCAGCGCGACTTCGGCGTTTTCTTTCGCGCCCGGCATCAGCAGGGTAACGCCGATACCAAAAGGCTTATCTGTCAGTTCGCGGATACGCTGAATAGCCGCACGGGTTTCACCGACCGTCAGCGGACCACTGGCAAGAATTCCCAGGCCACCGGCATTGGAGACAGCGGCCACCAGCTCAGGGGTAGAAATCCAGCTCATACCAGGCAGCAGCAATGGATGCTCAATGCCCAGCAGTTCAGTAATACGCGTTTTCATAACCAGATCCGGAAAAATAAAAACACGCATTCTAATGCCTGACCCGCCAACTGGCGACCTGCGCAGATAATCCGGAAAGAGATTGGGAAAAGAAGAGGATCAGCGCCCGGGGGCAAGCTGCTGTTGCTGAACGAAGTTGAGGAATTGTTGCTGACGCTGCTCAGGCGACATGCCGCGTAGCTGTTCGATGCGTTGCTGGCGTTCCATACGCTGTATGGCCTGCTCCTGCACCTGCATGTTCTGTATTGAGCGATAGAAATTATCGAGGGCCTGACGCTGTTCCGGGCGGCTGTTGTTCCATTCCAGCTGCAGTCCGGGATGTTGCACAGAAGGCTGAACAGAGGCGGGTTCTGCTGGCAATATGTGTACATCAGGCGCGGCATGAGCCGTCCAGACGCAACAACATAACAATAAGCCCGATAACCTCACAGACAAACCCCGTAACAAGAATTCATGGATTTTAACGGCAGCCTGCCGCAAATACCCAGCCCTGCAGGCGTAAAAGGGACGTAAAGTGCCATTTCAGCCATCTGCCGCTGACCTCTGCCGGAGCCTGATAGTAACCACCAACCCACCCTGCTCATGATTACTCAGGCGCAGGTCACCACCGTGGTGACGGATAACACGATCAGCGATTGCCAGGCCCAGGCCAAAACCGCGGTGCCCACTGTTCAGGCTGTCGGGGCTGCGTTCGCGGGCCTGCTCACTGCGAACAAAGGGTCTTAATAAATCGGCCAGCAGATGCTCCGGCACGCCGGGTCCATGATCTCGCACCGCAATCTGTATCTGGCCATCCCTGCTGCTCAGATCAATATCGACCGATGTGCCGGCTGCGGTATGCAGCAATGCATTACGGACAATATTTTCAACCGCCGATGTCAGCAGGCGGGGATCACCCTGCACCCTGACGGCATCTGCCGGCACATTCAGTTGCAAGACATTCTGTGGTCGTTCAAAGCGTGCATCGGCGGCGACCTGCTGCAGCAACGCACTACAATCGACCGTTTGCCAGTGGCTGTAATCCTGCACAGTTTCAAGCCGGGCCATACTCAGCAGATCTTCAATCAGTTCATTCAGGCGCTGAGTTTCCAGCTCAATACGGTCCAGATATTCCACCTGCTCTGGTAGCGCATCCAGCCGCGCCAGTTCCAGCGCCACGGCAGTGCGGGCAAGCGGCGAGCGCAGCTCATGGGAAACATCGCGCAACAGCTGGCGCTGATCGGAAATCAGGCGCTGCAGACGCTCGGCCATCTGCCCGAATTCACGCCCCAGCTCGCCGATTTCATCACGCCGCAGTAATAACTTCGGCGCAATCCGCACCGGCCACTGGCCATCGGCAAAGGCGCGCACACTGCGCTGTAAAGACAGTAATGGCCGCGCCATATAGCGCGACAGTACAAAACCCCAAATGGCAAATAACAGCAGCGATGCCAGAAAACCCCAGCCGAGATAGGCCGGCAGGTTAAACACCGCGAGCGGATGGAGGAATTCCACCACCAGCAGATAAACCCGGCCGTCATGACTCTGCAGTGGTGCTTTCACCAGGATTTCAGTTTGCCCAAGGGGGTTAACCCGCGCCTGATAAGAGTCAGAGGCAAAGGCATATTCCAGCACGTCAGCCGGCACATTGGGCAGCAGGCTGATGCCCTGATCATCAAACACATAAGCGTTCACACTGGGATGACGCTCGAAGGTTAACAGCCATTCGAGCAGCAGAGGCTCACCGCCACGCTGCAGAATCAGTTCAGCTGCGGAGATATACCCGCCGGTTGGCGCAATCAGGTTAACGGAGTCGTTCGACCACTGGCGGTAATACATTGCCAGTAACAGGGTCACCAGCGTGGCCACCAGACTGGTGACCATGAAGGCGAGATAGATCCGGATAAAAATGCCGCGCACGAATCAGGCCTGAGCCATCTCCTGTTCCGGAGCGTACATGTAGCCAACGCCACGAATGGTACGGATACGGGCATCGCCGTTACGGTTGGGTCCGAGTTTTTTACGCAAATTGCTCAGATGCATATCCAGACTGCGGTCAAACAGCGTCAGAGAGCGTTGCATGGACTGCTCTGCCAGACGGTTCTTTTCCACCACTTTGCCGGCATCACGGGCCAGCACACTGAGGATATTAAATTCCGTCACCGTTAATTCGACCGCTTCGTTGTTGCGCAAGACCTGATGCTGGTCGAGATCAATCACCAGCTCATCCAGCTCAATGTTGGCAGATACCACTTCTGCGGAGCGATTACGGCGTAATACTGAACGCAGGCGGGCGGATAACTCACGCGGGTTACAGGGCTTGGGCAGATAATCATCGGCGCCGATTTCCAGCCCCTCGATACGGTCCAGTTCGTCCCCTTTGGCCGTCAGCATAATAACCGGCAGGTCACTGCGCTGACGGATACTGCGCAGAATCTCCAGGCCGTTACCACCCGGCAGCATAATATCCAGAATCACCGCCTGGTATTTACCGGTCAGTGCTTCGCTCAATCCTTCGTCTGCGGTGTGTACCGTTGTCACTTTAAATAATTCACGCTCAAGGTAGCGGCGCAGTAATGCGCACAGCTCCTGATCGTCATCAACTAATAACAGATTCATACGTCCCCCCGGGTCCGGGGTCCAGTGTCGGAGAAAAAGTGCTGTAGTTTCAAGCAGCTGGAGTGTTTCTTTACATTATGTAAAGAAAAGGTCACTACTCGTCTTCTTCACGCCGGTGTTTTTCGACGAAAGCGATAGCCTCCGTGACGGCCTCGGTCACACTGTTATTGGTTTTCACCAGTTCATCCGGAGTCATAAAAAACGCCATATCCACCTCAAAGCGGATATAGCGGGGAGGAAGTCGGTTAAGAGCAACACAGGCGATATCAGCCATATGTTCGATGCTGACCGCTGGCGACTGGCCATGTAAACGACGCAGGATCTCTTCGGCAACCAGCTGTTCATAGTAATTACGAATGTGATTATTGATGCTCATACCACCCTCCTTTGAATAGTTTCAGCATAGCACTCCGGCTATTTCCTGCTTTACTGATAAACAATACACAACCACACCGCCGTAGCGGCTGCTCCGTCCGGCGTACTTTTACAGGAACATGCTATGAAACTGGTCAGCGACCTGATGACCCGCGAACTGCTTACTCACCTGCCCGACGATACCCTGCAGGATGCTGAACAAACGATGGGGCGCCATCAGGTTCGCCACATTCCGGTAGTTGATGCAGAAGGGAAAATATTCGGCCTGCTCAGTCAGAAAGAATTTTTAACTGAAGCATTCCGTATTACCGATAAATTTGGCGCGCATAATCTGCAGACGTATCTGGCACAAACCAAACTGAGCTCCTGCATTAATACCGATGTACAAACCATTCCGGCCGATATGCCACTGACCGTCGCCGGTCAGCAATTACGCAACAGCCGTCAGGGTTGCTTACTGGTTACCGATAGTGAAAATCATCTGATCGGTCTGCTCAGCTCCAAAGACTTTGTCCGTCTGGCGATTGAATTGCTGGAACAGTCCTGAGCAGACTCAGGACGGATAGCGTCGCTGAATATCATCAACCTGTTGTGGATGCTTTAACACGGCATCCACACAAGCCTGATCGAGCTCGTTGTGCGCCGCCATTTGCTGTAATTCAGCGAAGACTTTGTCCTGTGGCCAGGCTTCCTTGTAGCTGCGCCGGTTTAACAAGGCATCAAGAATATCGGCCACCGCAATAATCCGCGCCTCCAGCGGTACGTCATCGCCTTCGGCCCCGAGATAACCACTGCCATTCAGTTTTTCATGGTGATACTGAACAATGTTGCGCAGCATTTCGGTGTGCTCCATGTCACCGAGCGCAAAATGCTCCAGAGCCTGATCGACAATATCGCGCCCGACTTTCACATGGGATTTCATTCGCTCGAATTCGTCCGCCGTCAGCGGGCCGGCTTTGTGCAGAATACTGTCGGGGATGGCAATTTTACCGATGTCATGCAGAGGAGCGAACAGCGCCAGATATTCGATAAAGGCATCGCTTAACTGCAGTTTTTTCTGCAGTGCGCGGGCAATCATGCGCGCATAGGCAGCCATGCGCCGCACATGGGCATCGGTTTCTACCGAACGGCGACCGCTGACGTCGGTGGCAAATTTTACCAGCGCCTGCATACGGGCAACCGCATCATGTTCGCGCACCAGCAACTGGCCAACCAGATGCGCCCACAGGTTGCAGTAGGCAATTTTCTGCTCAGAAAAATAATGCCGCTGCAGTGAGTTCAGGAAAAGAAATCCCAGCAAAGCACCATCATGGAATACCGGCATGGTGAGGCTCGCCCGGTAGCCCTGCGACAACAACGCTGCGGTATGAACAGATAAACTCTTATGACGGAAACAGCGCATGTCATTAACCACCCGCAAAGCCGGTTTATCGGCCAGAGCCTGCAGTGACGGCACGTCATCCAGCCGCACGCTGTAACCTAACAGCGGCGAGGTGTCATCGCTTTCATAAACAAAAGTCGACAACAGCCCATCTTCAGGGTTGTACAGCACCAGCGCAAAACGCTGCACGCCTTCATACTGCTCGCGCAATACCCGGTAAAGACGCTCCAGTCGCTGCATAAAATGCATTTTCTGTCCCAGAACCTGATAGGGATCATTCAGATAGAGTGGATCTTCCATAACGTGCCTCTCCGCCGTTTGGCACAGTGTAGGCTAAGCCATCCGCCCTCAGCGCAGGAAGTTGCCAGCTTCCTGATGCACATCAAGGAGAAAAACCCTCCTCTGGCCTAGCCTGAAGTAAAGCTAACAAAGGAAAGTGATATGGATACCAGCGCCATCAGACAAGTGTTAACACAGCGTAAAGCCATGCTGGAAAACCGCGCCAGTAAGGTTGAGCGTGATGCCAGTCACCGCGATGAGCCTTTGTCCGCAGATTTTGCCGAACAAGCGGTAGAGCGGGAAAATGACGATGTACTGCATGCCATTGCCGGTGAATCTTTACACGAGATCACGATGATCAATCAGGCACTGGCGCGTCTGGATGCAGGAATTTATGGCGAATGCAGCGAATGTGGAAATACGATTGACGAAAAGCGCCTGCAGGCCGTTCCTTACACAACCCAATGTATCCAGTGCGCAGAACAGGCTGATTAACGCTCGCCACCATCCAGGTCGCGTCCCTGTTCACGGCGCTGCTGCTCAGCTTCCAGGGCTATGGTCAGCAGCTGATCCAGTTTGGTTTCCAGCTGCTCCATACGGCTTTCCATTTTAGCCAGCCGGTCAGCATTCGCCGTTTCTTTGGCAATCAGGTCTTCTTCTTCCTGCTGCATAAAAAACGCAGAAAAGCTGGCGGTCATCATCGAAAATAAACCGATTCCCATCAGAATCAGTACCGACCCGAATAAACGCCCGGCGGTACTGCCCGGCACAATATCACCATAGCCCACGGTAGTCACCGTCACCCAGGCCCACCAGATGCCATCCATCGGTGTCTGAACATTAGGATCAATCACCGCCATTAAGGTGCCGGCCATAATGATGATGATAAAACTCACCATCAGGGTCGGCCCGAGGTGATTTCTTCCCATAATTTTCTGGAACGAGCCGGACATATTCATCAGCATGGTGAACATTGCCAGCAATCGCAGTGCACGTAAGCCACCAGCGTGGGGAAAGGCCTGCCAGAGCAACGGCATACCGGCAATCACAATCACCAGATTGCTCCAGTTATTACGTAAATAGCGCGCCTTATCATCAACCACTGCGGTCAGCACCAGGGTTTCCAGCAAAAAGAAAGTCCACAAAAACCAGTCGGTAATGTAGGTGTACGGCAGTGGGCCATCGGCGCGGGCTTCGAGATACCACTCGAATACAATCCAGAAGGCGATCAGAATCATCGGCCATTCAAACATACGGCCAATGCGCCGGGCGCGGGCATTTTCGTTGTTATCAACGCCGGAGAGACCGACCATTTTAGAAAAGGAGAGAATCATCAAAGCTCAGTTCAGCACCGTCAGGTAAACCACTTGATAAACATTGGTTACGTAAAAGAGTAGCTGAATCTTAACGGTAAAAGGCGACGCAGATCACCCATAAAGGCAATCGGCGCCGCTTACAGCACTCAGAACAGCGGGTTAACCTGAACGTCGCTGGTAGTGGAGTTAGCAATAAAACAATGCTGGTGTGCTTTATCGTGCATGGCGATCACCGCCGCTTCATCCGGTTGTTTATCGCCGCTGAAAACCACCTTCGGATTCAGACGGATACGGGCAACCCAGAATTTTCCATCGTCGCGCTGCTCCATTTCCGCCACCGCCGAATCTTCATACGACAACACCTGCAGGCGCTTTTTCGCCGCCAGTGCCAGAAAGGTCTGCATATGGCAGCTGGCCATTGCCGCCGCCAGCATCTGTTCAGGGTCGGCACCGAAATCGTTACCGGCCCCGCCTGCGGTCAGACTGACTTGAGGTAAAAACTGAATATTATGGCGGCGCTCAAATCCCTCATGGGAAAACTCACCCTGTTTTTCCCAGCGAATATCAATACGGTGTTCCGACACGTTATTCCTCCAGTGTTTTACGCAAAGTGAAAGCACCACGCAGATCGCCGGCATTAAAGCCGCGTGCCTGATCGGCAGGATACAACTCGTCCAGCCTGGCGGTTACCGCCGGTGCCAGTTGTGAGCCATGACAGGTCAGACACAGCGGCGCCGTTGGAATGGCTTTCATATAACGGAATTCGCCATCGGCAACGGTCGTCGCTTCAATGCCCGCCGGGTCTTCACCGGCCTGCAGCCGGCGGGAAAAATCTTCCAGCGTCTGCAGTTCCCAATCATCGGCAACATTATCCGGGTTGCGGATTTTTGTTGAGGTGCGCGCCACCTGCCAGCCATTCTGGCTCAGCCCGGCGGCAATGGCCGGGGCTTCGGTATTGCACAGCTGAATCGCCGCTTCAGGGCCGCTCGCCTGAATCCCCTGCTTCAGGGTTTTCTGCAATGCCTGAGCAAAGGCTTTGGTCTGTTGCCGGGCTTCCTGAGTCAGCTGAACATTATCGGCAGCCACCACCCACACCGGCGCCAGACCAAGCATTGCCGTCAGCAACACACTGCGTTTTAACATTCCCATGGCCTGCAACTCCTCAGCGATACACGCTTGGGTCAACTTCCACTTTATGCACGGTGCCGCTCCAGCCATCGAAGCCACCCACCAGCATTTTCACCTGCTCAAACCCCATGCGTTTCAGGGTGTAGGCTGCCAGTGTGCTGCGGCCGCCATTTTTACAATACAGCAGAATCTCGGCCTGGGGATTGGTCAGCGCCGGGTGATCACCCACACGGAATTCCAGCACACCGCGCGGGACGTTAACCGCACCCGGCAGGTGGCCCATATCGAACTCCGCCGGCTCACGTACATCAAGTACCACAGCGCCGTTCGCCAGCAACGCCTCAGCGGCGGCGGCATCAACAGGATTCACCGCAGAGCGGGCTTCGGCCAATAAATCGTCTTTGCTTAATGCCATGTCAGTTCTCCTTTTACATTTCCGAATAAGCATACAGAAATACAGCCGGTATGGCAGCCCCGACACTGAGACAACAGCTGTCAGACGATCCACCACCAGCCACAAACCAGCATCAGTGGCCAGCCGATATAAGGGCTGAACACCAGACGCCAGATTTTCATTTCCGGTACATAGCCAACACCATGCACAAAACCGGCGCTGATGCCCCACAGGCACAGCGACAGCAGGCCGTGGTCAATATTCATGGTTTCGCTGGCAACCACATGCGGCACCGCCAGCAATAATCCCGATAAACCGAGCGCGGCCAGTAATGACAATGCCCGGGCCCAGCCCGCATACAGCGGGCCGTAAGCTTTGTAATCCACCGGTGCGTTCATGGCTTACTCTTTCAGATCCGCATCGCGGTCAAAGTTTTCGTTCATTTCCAGCCACATGGCGTTAATCAGACCAAAAGAACAGGCCAGCAACACCCCTAAAATCCAGGCGAAATACCACATAAATCGTCTCCTTTCTCAGTAAGTGCTGTATTTATTGTCTTCAATAAAAGCCGTGGTCAAACGACCGCGCATTTTGTAATAGCCCCAGGTGGTATAGAGCAGAATAATCGGTACAAAGAACATCGCCACCCAGAACATAATGCCCAGCGTTTTCTGACTGGAAACCACATCCCATACCGTCAGACTGAACGAAGGGTCCAGACTCGAGGGCATAATGAACGGGAACAGACTGAACCCGGCGGTACAGATAATACCGGTTACCGCCAGCGAGCTGCCGATAAAAGCCAGAACACCACGGTTAGCAGCAGACATCAGCACGGTAATTAACAGGCCGGTAAAAGCGATTACCGGTGCGCTGATCATGAGCGGATAACGGGAATAATTTTCCAGCCAGCCGCCCGCTGCGACGTCCACGGTTTTATCCAGTGGCGTCATGGCCGCGGCAGTATTAATCGTACTGGTAATCACCAGCCCGTCGATTCCCGCATAAATCCAGATGCCAGCCGTGGCAAAAAGTACGGCAACGATAATCGCCAGCAGCATGGAGATTTTCCGCGCGCGCTCGTGCAGGTCACCATCGGTACGCATCTGCAGATAGGTTGCACCGTGCATGGCCAGCATACCAAGACTGACCAGACCGGCCACCAGCGCAAACGGATTCAGCAGCGCCCAGAATGAACCGGTATAGGTGGAGCGCATAAATTCATCCAGCGTAAAGGGCACGCCAAGGAATAAATTGCCGAAGGCCACACCAAACACCAGTGCCGGAACCGCGCCGCCAATGGTCAGACCCCAGTCCCAGGCACTGCGCCAGCGCGGATCTTCCATTTTCGAGCGGTACTCAAAACCCACCGGACGGAAAAACAGCGCAAATAACACCAGCAACAGCGCCCAGTAAAAACCGGAAAATGCGACGGCATACACCACCGGCCAGGCCGCAAAAATGGCACCACCGGCGGTAATAAACCACACCTGATTACCATCCCAGTGCGGGCCAATGGTATTCAGCATCACGCGGCGCTCGCTGTCAGTTTTACCGAGCACACGTAACAAGGCACCTACGCCCATATCAAAACCGTCGGTCACTGCAAAACCAATCAGCAGCACACCAATTAATACCCACCAGATTAATTTAAGGCTCTCGTAATCCATGTTCTGCTCCTTATGCCTGATCGGCGACAGCTTGCTGAGGCTGGGCGATAGCCGCACCGGCACCGTGATTCTGTTCAAAATGATAACGGCCGGTATGCAGACTGGATGGCCCCAGTCGGGCAAAGCGGATCATCAGGTACATTTCGACAATTAACAGCAGCGTATAAAAACCGATAAACCCTGCCAGACTCATATACAGATCTTCCACCGAACGGGTTGATACCGATAAATGCGTTGGTAACACTTCGGCAATCGACCATGGCTGGCGACCGAATTCAGCGACAAACCAGCCGACTTCACAGGCAATCCACGGCGCCGGCAACGAAATAATCAGGGCTTTTAACAACCAGGTTTTGGTTTCCACGTTGTGCTGTGTGCTGTAGTAGAACGATAGTGAAATCAGAATCAGCATCAGGAAGCCAAGGCCAACCATAAGACGGAATGCCCAGAACATAGGCGCTACTTTCGGAATGGTATCCTGTGCCGCCTGCTTGATTTGTTCTTCGGTGGCATCGACCACATTGTTGGTGTATTTCTTCAGCAACAGGCCATAACCAAGATCGTCTTTCAGTGCATCAAAGGCTGCAACCGTCGGATCGGACTTATCGCCATGACGCATTTTTTCAAGCAGAGCATAAGCTTCGATACCACGACGAATGCGCAGCTCGTGTTCCTTCAGCAAATCTTTAATACCGACAATTTCTTCATCCACCGAACGCGTAGCAATTAACCCCAGTGCGCCCGGAATTTTAACGGCGTAATCGGTTTCCATGGTTTCCTGATTCGGGAAGCCAATCAGGGTGAAATCTGCTGGTGGTTCCTGGGTATGCCATTCGGCTTCAATCGCCGCCAGTTTGGTTTTCTGCACATCACCAATTTCGTAACCGGATTCATCGCCGAGAATAATAACACTGATAATAGAGGCAAAACCGAAGCTTGCGGCAATGGCAAAAGAGCGGCGGGCAAAAGGAAGGTCGCGTTTTTTCAGCATGTAATACGCTGAAATTGCCAGCACAAACATCGCCCCGGTGACATAACCGGCAGATACGGTATGTACAAATTTAACCTGCGCTACCGGGTTAAAAATCACCTCAGCAAAGTCAGTCATTTCCATGCGCATGGTTTCGTAATTAAATTCTGCACCCACCGGATTCTGCATCCAGCCATTGGCAATCAGAATCCACAGTGCCGACATATTGGAGCCAATCGCCACCAGCCAGGTCACCATTAAATGTTGTACGCGGGTCAGGCGATCCCAGCCAAAAAAGAATAAACCAATAAAGGTCGATTCGAGGAAAAACGCCATCAGTCCTTCAATCGCCAGCGGTGCACCGAAGATGTCACCCACATAATGTGAGTAATACGCCCAGTTCGTACCGAACTGGAATTCCATGGTCAGGCCCGTGGTTACACCAAGGGCAAAGTTAATACCAAATAACTTGCCCCAGAATTTCACCATATCCTGATAGACCTGTTTACCGGTCATCACGAAAGCAGATTCCATAATCGCCAGAATAAATGACAGACCCAGCGTTAATGGCACAAACAAAAAGTGATAAAGCGCGGTGATAGCAAACTGCAGCCGCGATAAATCGACGAGACTCTCACTGATCATTGCTGATCCTCCGATTGCGAGGGGGTAATAGTTGAAAGACCGAATTGTTGCGAAACAGCATCCTGCGGATTGGTCATGTCCACAGGGTCAGAAAACCAGAAAATGCGGATGGCAAAAATCAACACCAGCTTGATCAGCAGAACGACCATCAGCTCGCGCACCAGAGGTACAGAAAACAGGGATTTTTTTGCCATAAACGTTCTCTTGCAAAAGTTGCACACCGTAGGCCGGCAATGGCCGGCAGACCCTCTGCAGCGCGACAGAAACATAAAACGCCAAAATAACTTCATCAGCATAAAGCAATATATCAGTAACAGCACTGCGATGCTTTGTCGCAGGGATGCTGACTCTCCATATGCCGCGCCGGGCGGCACAGAGCAGAGCAAGGAGCAGGCCAATCCGGATAAACGTACTGAAAGGCCCGTACAGCAGGATAAATCCCAGGCAATGCTTTACAAACTACTGACGGACTGCCAGATTTGACACACCACCTGCCACAGGCGTCATGTTATGTTCAGCAATCCACATTACCGCTCTCTGCCTGCCATCTCTTCTTTGCTGGATGCCATTGCCGCACCTGCCGTACTGCTCAGTCCGGATTATGAAATCTGTGCTGCCAACGAAGCCTATCGTCACACATTCGCCGGTAATGATGATGTGGTCGGCCGACACTGCTATGACGTATCCCATGGCTACAAGGTGCCCTGCGATCAGGCTGGTGAAACCTGCCCGCTGCGTCAGTGCTTCGAAAGTGGCCAGCGTCAGCGCATTCTGCATATTCACAACACGGCCCGCGGACGTGAGCATGTGGATGTTGAAATCAGCCCGATCCGTGATGAGCAGGGCGAAATCCGCTTCTTCGTAGAAATTATGAATCCGGTGCAGCATGGCGACTGCCCGTTTGAACAACAGATGGTTGGTTACAGCCCAGCTTATACCCAGATGCTGGAACTGCTCAGTCGTGCATCCGCCAGCGATATCAGCGTCCTGCTGCTGGGCGAATCCGGCACCGGTAAAGAACTGGCCGCACAGTATCTGCACGGCCACAGTCCGCGGCGTAACAGCCCCTTTGTTACCGTAGAATGCTCAGGACTGACTGAAAGCCTGTTTGAAAGTGAATTATTCGGGCACGAGAAAGGCGCTTTTACCGGCGCCACTCACCGCAAACCCGGACTGGTAGAAGCAGCCCGTGGTGGCACGTTATTTCTGGATGAAATCGGCGATATTCCGCTGCCAATGCAGGTTAAGTTATTGCGTCTGATCGAATCCGGCAGTTACCGTCCGGTGGGCAGTATTACGCCGCGCCATGCCGATTTCCGTCTGATTTGCGCTACTCACCGCCAACTGGGTGATATGGTTGCCGCCGGCACCTTCCGCCAGGATCTGTATTACCGCATCAGCCCTTTCCCGGTGGTTTTGCCCTCCCTGCGCGAGCGGCCGGAAGACATCATTCCACTGGCGACTCACCTGTTGCAGCAACTCAGCCAGCACCGTGTCCTGCAGCTTTCAGAAGAAGCCTGCGACTGGCTGATACAGCAGGATTTTCCCGGCAATATCCGCGAGCTGCGCAACCGCATTGAGCGCGCCATCCTGCTGTGTGACGGCTCACAGATTGAACCCGAACACCTGCGCCTGAATCTGCACCAGTTCAGCCAGCATCAGCATGCTGCAGATAACAATCCTGCAGCCCTGATTGCCCACAATGGCCTGCCGGATATCATGCCACTGGATCAGCTCGAGAGCGCTTATCTTACCCAGCTGGCCGCCCGTCACCCGGGAGACAATGCCAGACTGGCTCACAAACTGGGCATCAGTGAACGCACGCTGTACCGCAAACTGAAGCAGGCGCGGGCAGATAATCACCGCAATACGGGATCTGTTGACAGCGATTAAACGGGTGTCTGTACGCCGTAACCTTCTGATACTTTGGCCGTAATAACAGTAGGCGCGGCCATGGATTCAGATAAAATATGCGTTTACAGATATATTCCTGCCGGCCCCCTATACTGCCACTGCACTGGCTGGTATTCGTGCGCCCGAACGCAGGTAATGCCGGGATATAACAGCATTACTGCACAGAACAGGAAGGGATGGAGCGACGGACTATACTGATAATCCGGGCTCCAAAACCGGGGTCAGCTCAAGCTGCCCCGCATAAATGGACTGAAACATGGCTGTCGAACTGAGAGAACACCCGCGATTTTCCACCTACGTTAACGCACGCCTGTTATTTGCCGATGGCACCGCGCTCGACTGTCAGGTACTGGACTATTCGCAAAGCGGCATGCACCTGCTCTGGCCACACGGCCAGCCACAGAATACCAATGGTACCCTGACACTGGAGCTGTCACTGGATCAGCAAAAAACCAATGTCAAAGTAGAATGGGTATTCTGTAACGAGCAGCACGCCGGAGTACGCCTGCATCAAGCAGACGACCGTCTGTTTCTGCAGCTGCAGGAGTTCAACCAGAATCACCGCAATGTAAAGAAGCTCAGCCCCGAGCAGCGCAAAAAGTATCTGGAGCTGTTCCATCAGGAAGCCAACGTCCTGATAGACCGCCTGCCCAAACTCTGGCTGCCGGAATTTCTTGAAGGCACCTTTACCAAAGCCAACATGGCGCGCAACACCACTGAGCAGCAACAGTGGCTGCGACTGGAAAAACAGTCGAAAGACAAAGCCGCGGCACTGCATCAGAAATTTACCCAGAACCTGAAACGTCAGCTTGAACTCTGGTCCGAAGGCAAGCCGGAATACAGCGCCGAAAATCAGCAGGCCAGTGGCGATATGCGCCTGTCGCTGGTACAGCAGGCAGAATTTGAAGACTGGTTACTGGCCAAAGTAACCTCCTCCCACCTGCAGTCACGGCTGGCCCACATGACCTTCGAGCTGCGTCAGCTGCTCGACACACTGTCCGACGCCAGCATCGAAAACTGCTTTAACCCGATTGGCCCGGGCACGGTTACCGAAGCCTTCCGCGATGCGCTGGAAAAACTGCAGCTGCCACAGGAAGCACGGGCTCTGGCCTTTGAAACCTTTGAACAGATTGCCGGTGGCAACCTGCAAACCACGTATCAGAATCTGGTTAAACAGATCGATATTCCACTGACCTTCCGCTACCGGAGACCCACTCCGGAAAAGCAGGAAAACTCCCCGCAACAGAACCAGAATAACGGCGGAGGAAGTGGTTCCGGCAACAACGGTTCTGGTAACAACGGTTCCAGTAACAGCGACGCAGGAAATATCTCTCCCATCAGCAGCTCCGCTGGCTCAGGTTCAGCTGCACGTAATATGCAGCCGGCTCACTATAACGAACAGACCCTGCAGAACTTCCAGCGCCACCAGGAAGAAGCCCGCCAGGCCTATTCCAATATTCAGAATCTGCTGCAATTGCGCTACCAACGGTTTGAACAGGCAGCTCTGGCACAGGATGCCTTACCGGCAGCGGAGCCTGAACTGATCAGCAATGTTCTGAGCCATGTCGCCCAACAGCAGAGCCTGGCTCAGGGCCATGTACGCGAGCACGTTGAAAAAGCCCTGGCCGAGAAAGACGTCAGCCTGCCAGCCGAATCCCGTGACGCCATTGACACACTGGAACACGTCACCCAGCACCTGCTGTCGAGCGATCAGGTTGCCGAATTTATCAAACCCTTTATTGAACGTCTGGGCTGGCCATTACTGCAGCTGATGCTGAAAGACGCCAGCCTGCTGTTCAACCCTGACCATCCCGGCCGGCAGGTACTGAATCAACTGGCCAAGCTGGGTCAGCTCACCACCAGCGGCGAAGCTCAGATAACAGCCCGTCTGCAAAGCCTGGTTGACCCGGTTGTGCACAACATCAGCAATGATGAAAGCTCACTCGACGAATTACTCGAAAGCCTGCAGGGTCTGGTCAGCGGCGCAGAACGCAAAGCCCGGCAAAATGCCGAGCGCGTAGCTCAGGCTGCTGAGGGCGAGCATAAATTACAGAAGGTCCGCCGCCAGATTGAACATCTGGTCGGTAAAGACAGCTCCGACCGGACGCTGCCATCCTGTGTCGTTGAATGGCTGCAACAGGGCTGGCAACAGATACTGGCATTGCTGCTGTTGCGCGAAGGTCCGGACAGCAAGCGCTTTAAAGGTGCGGTTAAGCTCTATCGTCAGGTACTGGCCCTGTTTAATCCCGACAACAGTGGCCGGCGGGAATTACTACAGCGCTTTCAGCCGATGATGGAGCTGGCCCGCGCCGAGCTTGATCGGCTGAATGGCAGCCTGCCGGAGCACCAGCGCTGGTACGACGAAATTATGGCCGCAGCCGAAAGCCATCTGAATCAGG
The DNA here is from genome assembly GCF_020320405.1 of Thalassolituus sp. ST750PaO-4. Lineage (NCBI taxonomy): Bacteria > Pseudomonadati > Pseudomonadota > Gammaproteobacteria > Oceanospirillales > Oceanospirillaceae > Thalassolituus > Thalassolituus sp. ST750PaO-4. The sequence continues at coordinate 24,470 of NZ_JABVCB010000013.1, read as the reverse complement.
GCGAAATCCGTGAAGCCATCGACCTGCCAACCTTCGTCGCCAAGCCCGCCGAAGTGGTGCCCGAAGGCCGCGGTGTACGCCGTGCCATGAATCTGCAGATTGGCGACTGGCTGTTACTGGTGGAACAGGATCAGGCGGTGTCTGTGGTGTGGATTGCGCAGGATGCTTCCAAGTTTGCCTGCGTCAATCACAGCGGTATGAAAGTGGTCGACTTCACGCTGGCCGAACTGGCACGCGCCTTTGATGAAGGCCGGGTGAAACGGATGTACGAACAGGACGAATCAGCGGTCGATCAGGGCGTTGATAAACTGGTGCAACAGATTTACCGCGATCTGTCTGAGCAGGCCAATATCGACGCTCTTACCGGTCTCACCAATCGTCAGCATTTCCTGCGTCAGTTACAGGAACGCTTCCAGGCCAGCCTGCGTAACCCAGCACCCTGCACTCTGGCCATGATCGATATCGACCAGTTCAAACTGATCAACAAAAACTACGGCGTCGATGGCGGCGATACCTGCCTGCAGGCCGTAGCGACCATGCTGGAAGAAGAGTGCAAAGACGCGTTGTGCGCCCGTATCGGCAGTAACGAGTTTGCCGTGCTGCTCAATCACGCGGATATGGAGCAGGCCGAAGCCAGCATCAAACTACTGAAGAAAAATATAGAAGGCACTGCCATCAGCAGTGGCTCAGACAGTTTCCATATTCATATCAGTGTCGGCCTGGCCGCCATGAATGCCGATATCACCGACGCATCCGATCTGGTTGAGCAGGCCGAATCTGCCTGCCTGATTGCCAAGGAAAAAGGTGGCTCACGTATCGTTCAGTACGAATTCGATGACGCCGGTCGCCTGCGCCACGATGAGTTTATGGCCTGGGGCAACAAACTCAATCAGGCGCTGGCCAACAACCAGTTACAGGTGCTGTGCGTACCGATCACCGCCATTCAGGAACGCCACAAAGGTACCCGTCAGTACGAAATCATTATCAGCATCCGGGATAAAAATGGTGCTCAGATTCCGCCACTGGAATATCTGCAGGCTGCTGAAAACTACAACCGTATGTATATGCTCGACCGCTGGACCCTGGAGCAACTGGTGCAGTGGCTGCATGATCACCCCAATGCCGCCCAGAGTATCAGCCGTTTTGTGCTGCGCCTGTCGGGTCATGCCATCAATGATGAAAGCCTGCTGGCCTATATTTTTGAGCAGGCGCGCGAAAAAGATGTTCCGGTGAAGAAACTCTGTTTTGAGCTGAACGAGACATCCGCTATCCGCAATCTGGAAGATGCCGCCGACTTTATGCATGAAATGCGCAGCCTCGGCTGCCAGTTTGTGCTGTCGGATTTCGGTACCGGACAATCGTCATTCGAATACCTCAAAGCCCTTCCGGTTGACTATGTGAAGATCGATCACAGCTTTATTGACGGGCTGCATACCAGTTCAGCCGATTATGCGCTGGTGAAATCCATTCAGGAAATCACCCATTTTATGGCCAAAAAAACCATCGCCGAATACAGCGCCAACAATAACGTCTGGGAAATTCTGCGTTCCATTGGTATCGACTTTGTCGTCGGCGCACCCGCTGAATATCAGCCGCTGGAGAAGCTTGGCTGACACACCCGGGGTTTATGGCCTGAGCAGGTAATGAAACCGCAAGGATAACCAGTGTACAATCCGCGCTCCTGAAAGCAGCGCTCTGGTTCTGAAAGCGGTATGAAAACACTAGTCAGTCTTATGTTATTCGGGTTACTCAGCGCCTGCTCGGTGAGTAACCTGCCCGGCAACCTCTCCCGTTCAATGATGAACCAGGATGACCCGGCCATCGTCGCCGCCGGTGCCCCGGCCTATCTGTTGTTACTTGATGCCCTGATTCTTACTTACCCCGAAAACGAAGACTTCCTGCTCGCCGGCTCCCGTCTGTACGGCGCTTATGCCGGCGTCTTTGCTCAGGACCCGGATCAGGCCAAACGCATGGCCGACAAGGCCATCGGCTACGCCCGCCGCGCCCTGTGCGAATACGATGAAGATGCCTGCACCTTAATTGACGGCCCACAGAATGATCTGCTGGCCGGTCTGGAAGAAGACTACGACGCCGACGATATCGCCGTGTTCTACGCCATGGCTGCCGCCTGGGCCGGCTGGATTCAGGCCAACAGCGACGACTGGAATGCCATCGCCCAGCTCGGCAAGGTCAAAATTCTGATGCAGTGGGTCGCAACCCAGGACCCCGCCTATGATCACGCGACCGTGCAGGTTTACCTCGGTGTACTGGAAACCCAGCTCCCTCCGTCACTGGGCGGTAAACCGGAACTGGGACGGGAATATTTTGAACGCGCCATCGACATGACCCGAGGCGAAAACCTGATGGCCAAGGTGCTGTACGCCAAGCAATACGCCCGCCTGATGTTTGAACAGGAATTGCACGACCGCTTATTACAGGAAGCTCTGGATGCCGACCCGCACAGCGAGGGGCTCACCCTGATTAACCGTCTGGCCCAGCGCCAGGCAGCCGTTCTGTTAGCCGAATCCTCTGAATACTTTGAGTGAGATCCTATGAAACTGATCACCGCCCTGGCGCTGACCCTGAGTCTGCTGAGTCCTCTGGCTCAGGCTGCCACCACCCTGAAAATTGCCACTCTGGTTCCTGATGGCACCAACTGGATGAAGCTGATGCGTCAGGCTGCTGATGACATCAAGCAGGAAACCGACAGCCGGGTAAAAATCAAATATTTCCCCGGTGGCGTACAGGGCAGCGATAAAAGCGTGCTGCGTAAAATGCAGATCCGTCAGCTGCAGGGTGGTGCCGTTTCTACCGGTGCAATGTCACACATTACCAACGTGACGCAGTTGTACAGCCTGCCATTTACGTTCCACAATCTCGATGAAGTGCGTGCTGTACGCGCCGAGTACGACCAGTACATCGCTGCAGCGCTGCAGGAAAAAGGCTACATCCTGCTGGGCCTGTCAGAAGGCGGTTTTGCTTATCTGATGTCCAACAAGCCACTGAAATCATCGGTGGATGTTCGCAGCCAGAAAGTCTGGGTGCCGGAAGGCGATATCATCAGCCAGACCACTTTTGAGAATGGTCAGGTAGAGCCGATCTCCCTGCCGGTATCCGATGTTTATACCAGCCTGCAGACTGGCCTGATTGATACCGTTGCCGTCAATGCCACCTCGGCGATTGCCCTGCAATGGCACACCAAACTGAGCTATGCCACCGATTTTCCACTGGCCTTTATCTTCGGCATGCTGGTCGTTGACGAACGCGCCTTCAGCAAAATCGACGCTGCTGATCAGGCCGTTGTGAAACGCATTATGGCCGCAACCTTCCGCGCGATGGATGTACAGAACGAAAAAGACGAGCAGGGTGCACGTGCGGCACTGGCACAGAATGGCATGCAGTTTGTCGAGCTGACCGAAGAAGATAAGCTGGCCTGGCGCAAGATGGCGCAGGACAGCATTAACACCCTGCGCGAGAAATCGGTTTACCCGGTTGAGCTGTACAACAAGCTGAAGCAGAGCCTGAACAACAACCGTCAGGCGGCTGCGCAGTAATGAAGAAATGGCTGTCTACCCTGCACCGCATCGAAGATGCTGTACTGGTGCTGTTACTGCTGGCGATGATTGTTCTCGCCGGCGTCGATATTCTCGCCCGTACACTGTTTGGTGGCGGGGTGGTCTGGGTGCAGCCATTGCTGCGGGTTATGGTACTTTGGCTTGGCCTGCTTGGCGCCCTGCTTGCCACCCGCTCACGCGAACATATCGCCATTGATCTGATCAACCGCCTCGCTGGTCCGCAAACCAAACGCTGGCTGGCGGTACTGACCTCGGCCTTTGCGGCCTTTATCTGTCTGGTTGTGGCCTGGAATGCTCAGGCCTTTGTGCGCTTTGCTTTCGAGTTTGGCGATATCGCGTTCGGACGAGTGCCAGCCTGGCCTCTGCAACTGGTGATTCCGTTAAGCTTCGCGCTGATGGGATTACGTTTCAGCCTGCAGGCCGTACAGGAACTGTTCGAGCAGACCCGGGAGGCTGAAGCATGAGCATTCTGGTTCCGCTGTTACTGTTATTTCTGGCATTGGCCGGTGCGCCACTCTTTACCGTGATCGCGGCCAGCGCGATGTGGGGCTTCTGGCAAACCGATGTTGATCTGCAGACCATGGCTATCAGCATCTATCAGATTGCTGAAATGCCGGTGCTGATTGCAATTCCGCTGTTTACCTTCGCAGGTTATCTATTGGGCGAAAGCAAGGCTCCACAACGTCTGGTACGCATTACCGATGCCTTCCTTGGCTGGATGCCCGGCGGTCTGGCGATTGTGGCTCTGGCAGCCTGTGCACTGTTTACCGCCTTTACCGGCGCCTCCGGGGTGACCATCGTCGCTCTTGGTGCGCTGCTGGTGCCGGCCCTGCAGAAAGCAGGCTACAAAGAGTCGTTTAATCTGGGTCTGGTTACCACTTCCGGTAGTCTGGGTCTGTTATTCGCACCATCACTGCCACTGATTCTGTACGGTGTGGTTGCTCAGCAAATGGCGCTGGACACGCCGGTCAGCATCGATGACCTGTTCCTCGCCGGTCTGTTGCCAGGCCTGCTGATGTTGTTTGCCCTGTCGCTCTACAGCGCCTGGCAGTCACGCGGTATTGAGCGCGATCACCATCCTTTTGATAAAGCAGAAGCCTGGGCGGCAATTAAAGACAGCGCATGGGAAATTCCGCTGCCTTTTGTAGTACTGGGCGGTATTTACAGCGGCTTTTTCGCGGTATCAGAGGCGGCTGCGCTGACCGCCTTTTATGTGCTGATCGTCAGTGTGGTTATCCGCCGAGAAATCAGCCTGACCCGGCTGCCGCTGGTGATGCGCGATTCGATGAAACTGGTGGGCGCGATTCTGCTGATTCTTGCTGTCTCCATGGCTTCAACCAATTACATGATTGATGCCGGCATTCCGGAACAGATCTTTGCTTTTATCCAGCAACACGTCAGTGATTCGTTCACCTTTTTGCTGCTGCTGACGATATTCCTGCTGATTCTGGGCATGATGCTCGATATTTTCTCAGCCATCGTCATTATGATTCCGATCATTCTGCCGATTGCCATTGAGTACGGCATTCATCCGATTCATCTGGGCATTCTGTTCCTCGCGAATATGCAGCTGGGCTACTTTACGCCGCCGGTTGGGATGAACCTGTTTATTGCCAGCTTCCGCTTTAATAAGCCGGTTATGACGCTGTACCGCGCCACCATCCCGTTCTTCTTTATTCTGCTCGCCTGTGTGCTGATTATTACCTATTGGCCTGCCCTGAGCCTCGCGCTGCTGTAAAACACGATCACAGACGCTCTGCGGGGCGTCTGACCCTTCTTTACAGCTGCTTGCCCAATCTGACATGGCCCCGGGTTATGGTAGTAACTCATGATCGTGCTCATGGATGAGTATCCTTCCTAAGACGTTGTTTGCGGGTTAATCTTGACCCGCTTTTTTTTATCCCCATCAGTAAAATCAATAAAAATCACAGGAAGGCTTATGGCCAGTCTGACCGCCCGTCTGACACGCACTCTTCTGCGTGCTTTGGTGCAACCGACATTCACACCCGAATTCGGCCTTAAACGCCAGCGCCAGCGTTTAAATGCCCTGCAACAACTCATGCCCATGCCTTTTGGCGTACGCAAACAGATTACTCCCTGTGGCGGCGTTCCCGCCTGGCGTCTGACACCGGCGACCGTACATGACGCCGGTAGCGCACAACATGCCGGTGCGAGCGTGATGCTGTATCTGCATGGCGGAGGCTATGTCGTCGGTTCTCCGACCAGTCATGGTGAAATGGTCGCCCGTATCGCCCGCCAGTGCAGTATTGATACCTGGCTTATTGATTACCGCCTTGCTCCTGAACATCCGGCACCAGCCGCCCTTGAGGACGCACTCAGTGCCTACCGTACCCTCAGCGCTCAGGGGCCGGTGATAATTGCCGGAGATTCTGCCGGCGGCGGTCTGAGTCTGGCCCTGACTGCGGCTGCTCTGGAACAGCAGCTGCCACGCCCACAGGCTCTGGTTTTATTCTCGCCCTGGTGTGATCTGAGCTGCAGCGGAGCTTCCATCAGTGAAAGGAAAGAACGGGAGGTATTACTGCAGACAGACTGGATTCTCTTTGCGGCGGAGCAGTATGCCGGGCAGCAGGATCTGGACAATCCGCATATATCGCCACTGCATGCCGACTTCAGCGATTTTCCACCTACCCTGATTCAGGTTGGCAGCGAAGAAATTCTGTACGATGACAGCGTGCGCCTCGCTCAGCGTATGCGCCATGCAGGCGCTGAGGTAACCCTGAGTGAATATCCTCAGATGTGGCACGTATTTCAGCTGCACGCCGGTTATATGCCTGAAGCGCGCCAGGCACTGAATGAAATTGCGGCCTTTACCAGACAGCAGCAAAAGCGCGAATAACGGCCAATAAAAAGGCCCGCAGTCTTACGACGGCGGGCCTTTTTATTTAACTGCCGAAATTACTCAGCGGCTTCATCCTGAACTTCAACAACATCCGCTTCTGCTACTGCAACCGGACGGTCTACCAGTTCAACATATGCCATTGGAGCGTTATCACCAGCACGGAAGCCACATTTCAGAATACGAATGTAACCACCTGGGCGGGTTTGATAACGAGGACCCAAATCGCTGAACAACTTACCTACTGCTTCTTTGCTACGGGTACGAGCAAAGGCCAGACGACGGTTAGCAACTGAATCTTCTTTTGCAAGAGTAATCAGTGGCTCAGCTACGCGACGCAGCTCTTTCGCCTTTGGCAGGGTAGTCTTGATAATTTCATGCTCGAACAGGCTCACCGCCATGTTTTTAAACATGGCTTGACGGTGTGCGCTGGTACGATTGAAGTGACGACCACTTTTACGATGACGCATGGTTTTATTCCTTAACTAACTGAACGCTCTGCTCAGGCTAATACTTTGTCGTCGTTACGGAGGCTGGCAGGTGGCCAGTTCTCCAGATGCATTCCCAACGACAGTCCGCGTGAGGCCAGAACGTCTTTGATTTCAGTCAGAGACTTCTTACCTAAATTAGGAGTCTTCAACAGCTCTACTTCTGTACGCTGGATCAGATCACCGATGTAGTAAATGTTTTCTGCTTTCAGACAGTTGGCAGAACGAACGGTCAGTTCCAGATCGTCCACAGGACGAAGCAGGATCGGATCGATCTCTTCTTCTTCACGAATCTGTTCAACGACTTCGTCATTTTCCAGATTTACGAAGATAGCCAGCTGTTGCTGCAAGATGGTCGCGGAACGACGGATCGCTTCTTCCGGATCGATGGTACCGTTGGTTTCGAGATCGATAACCAGTTTGTCCAGATCGGTACGCTGTTCCACACGAGCGCTTTCAACGCTGTAAGAAACACGCTTAACCGGGCTGTAGGTAGCATCAAGCTGCAGTTTGCCAATGGCCTTGGTTTCTTCATCGTTCTGGTTACGGGACTCAACAGTCTCGTAGCCACGACCGGAAGCAACTTTCAGGGTCATTTTCAGTTCAGCGCCTTCACCCAGATGGGCGATAACGTGAGCTGGGTTAGCAACCTCAACACCATGATCCAGTTGAATATCGGCAGCTGTTACTGTTGCCGGGCCAACTTTCGCCAGGCTCAGAATCGCTTCGTCACGTTCATGTAATTTGACCGCAACACCTTTCAGGTTCAGCAGGATTTCAATTACGTCTTCCTGTACACCTTCGATCGCGCTGTACTCATGCAGAACGCCATCGATTTCGCATTCAACGATTGCAGCACCCGGCATAGAGGAAAGCAGGATACGACGCAATGCGTTGCCTAAAGTGTGGCCGAAACCGCGCTCAAGCGGCTCCAGAGTCACTTTAGCGTGGGTATTGTTTACCTCATCCACCTGGATGTGACGAGGTGTCAAAAATTCATTAACTGCACGCTGCATAGCTGCCCCTTAAGTTCCTCTATTACTTAGAGTAAAGTTCCACGATCAGGTTTTCGTTGATCTCTGCTGGGAGATCAGCGCGCTCAGGAACTGCTTTGAAAGTCCCTTCCATCTTACCTGCATTGACATCAATCCACGCACAATCAGTGCGCTGTGCTGCCAGCTCAAGAGCAGTTTTGATACGATCCTGATTTTTCGCTTTCTCACGAATCGTAACCACATCGCCGCTCTTAACGTTGAACGAAGGAACGTTCACAGTCTGACCATTCACAGCTACTGCTTTGTGAGTGACCAGCTGACGTGATTCAGCGCGGGTAGAGCCGAAGCCCATGCGGTATACAACGTTATCCAGACGAGATTCCAGCAGTTGCAGCAGGTTTTCACCGGTTGCGCCTTTACGACGCGCTGCTTCTTTGTAGTAGCTGCGGAATTGCTTTTCCAGGATACCGTACAAGCGACGTACTTTTTGCTTTTCGCGCAGCTGCAGACCGTAGTCAGACAGACGACCGCGACCAGCACCGTGTACGCCAGGCTTGGTTTCCATTTTGCATTTAGTGTCTAATGCACGAACGCCGCTCTTCAGGAACAGGTCAGTTCCTTCACGACGAGACAGCTTACACTTAGGACCAATATAACGTGCCATATTTCTGCCTCCTTATACGCGACGCTTCTTAGGTGGACGACAGCCGTTATGTGGGATCGGAGTAACATCAGTGATGTTAGCGATCTTGTATCCACATGCGTTCAGAGCGCGGACTGCTGATTCACGACCTGGACCTGGACCTTTAACTTCCACGTCGAGGTTTTTCAGACCGTACTCTTTTGCTGCTTCACCAGCACGCTCTGCTGCTACCTGAGCGGCGAAAGGAGTGCTCTTACGAGAACCACGGAAACCTGAACCACCGGCGGTTGCCCACGACAGAGCATTACCCTGACGGTCGGTGATGGTTACGATGGTGTTGTTAAAAGAGGCGTGGATGTGCGCAATGCCATCGACTACCGTCTTTTTAACCTTTTTCTTGGTTGATCTTTGTGGCTTAGCCATTTTTAAATCCTGCTTTTAATATCAACACTGCAACAAGTCGAATGCAGCTACACTAAAAGACCGACCGTAAGATTACTTACGGATCGGTTTGCGCGGGCCCTTACGGGTACGAGCATTCGTTTTAGTACGCTGACCACGAAGTGGCAGGCTGCGACGGTGGCGGATACCACGATAGCAAGCCATATCCATCAGACGTTTGATGTTCATTTGCACTTCACGGCGCAAATCACCTTCAACCGTATGTTTAGCTACTTCGTTACGAACAACATCCAGCAACTCTTCGCTCAGATCACCGATTTTGGTGGTCTCTGCAATGCCAGTAGCGGCACAGATCTGCTGGGCAGTAGTACGACCAATGCCATAGACATAGGTCAGAGAAATCACTGCATGCTTGTTGTCAGGAATATTGACACCGGCAATACGGGCCATGTCTAACTCCGTTACACTTTACTTGATGAAAGGGCGCGAGATACTACAGGCAGCTCAAAAATAAATCAAGCCATCTGTAATATTCACACCCGACCTTGTCCGGGGATTAACCCTGACGTTGCTTGTGCTTTGGATCTGAACAGATCACGCGCACACTACCGTTACGGCGAATAATTTTGCATTCACGGCAGATTTTTTTAACAGACGCACGTACTTTCATGACAGTCTCCTAAATCTGGCTCAGCGGGCTGAGCCAAAATTCTTCAGATTTGCTTTCTTCATCAGCGATTCGTACTGGTGTGACATCAGGTGCGATTGAACCTGAGCCATGAAATCCATTACGACCACAACCACGATCAATAACGATGTGCCACCGAAGTAGAAAGGTACATCCGCAGCGACTACCAGGAACTGAGGCATCAGACACACCGCGGCAATGTACAGCGAACCGAACAGAGTCAGGCGTCCTAAGACAGCATCAATATACTTGGCAGTCTGAATGCCCGGGCGGATACCCGGAATGAAAGCACCAGACTTCTTCAGGTTTTCGGCAACATCTTTCGGGTTGAACATCAACGCCGTATAGAAGTAGCAGAAGAAAATAATACCGGCAGCGAACAGTACGATGTACAGCGGCTGGCTTGGCGCCAGAGCCATACTGATGTCCTGCAGCCACTCCATACCCTCACCCTGGCCAAACCACGTTCCCAGAGACGCAGGGAACAACAGCAGGCTTGAAGCAAAGATCGCAGGAATTACACCGGCCATATTAAGTTTCAGCGGTAAATGACTTGTCTGTGCCGCAAACATCTGACGACCCTGCTGACGTTTTGCGTAGTTAATGGTGATGCGACGCTGGCCGCGCTCAACAAAGACTACGAAACCGATCACCACGACTGCCAGGGCAGCAATAACCAGCAATACCAGAATATTCAGGTCACCCTGACGCGCAGACTCGAAAGCCTGACCAATTGCACTCGGCAGACCAGCAACAATACCGGCGAAGATCAGGATAGAGATGCCATTACCGATACCACGTTCGGTAACCTGCTCACCCAGCCACATCATGAACACTGCACCTGCCACGAAGGAAGGTACGGCTGCGATGTAGAAATCAATGCCCGAAGAGAAAGTAACGCCCTGGCCGGCAAGGCCGGCCGAGACGCCGAAGGCCTGAATCGTTGCAAGCAGTACAGTACCGTAACGGGTGTACTGGGTAATCTTGCGACGACCGGCTTCGCCTTCTTTCTTCAACTGTTCCAGCTGCGGACTCACCGCCGTCAGCAATTGCATGATAATGGAAGCAGAGATATAGGGCATGATGCCCAGCGCCAGAATACTCATGCGCTCCAGTGCACCACCGGAGAACATATTGAACATTTCCAGGATTGTGCCCTGATTCTGCTCGAATAAACGTGCCAATGCTTCCGGATTAATACCTGGCACCGGGATATGGGTGCCAATCCGATATACTACAATCGCCAGGAGCACGAAGCGGATGCGTGACCAGAGTTCAGTCAGTCCGCCTTGCATGCCCTGTGGGAGTCCTTGCCTAGCCATTAGTCTTCGACCTTTCCACCGGCTGCTTCAATAGCAGCTTTTGCGCCTTGAGTGACTTTCAGACCTTTGATGGTCAAAGCCTTCTTGACTTCACCAGACAGAATCACGCGAGCTTCTTTGATCTTCTCGCCGATAACGTCTGCAGCTTTCAGTGCTGCCAGATCTACAACATCGCCTTCAACCAGAGCCAGTTCGTTCAGACGGATCTCTGCAACGTACTGTGCTTTGCGTGAAGTAAAGCCAAATTTTGGCAGACGACGGTGGATTGGCATCTGACCGCCTTCAAAGCCCGGAGCCACTTTACCGCCTGAGCGTGATTTCTGACCTTTGTGACCACGACCACCAGTCTTACCCAGACCGGAACCGATACCACGGCCAACACGCTTAGGAGCAGGCTTCGAACCAGGAGCTGGGCTCAATTCGTTGAGACGCATATTACTCCCCTTCTACCTTAACCATGTATTGAACTTGGTTGATCATGCCGCGTACAGATGGAGTATCTTCCAGCTCAACGGTATGACCAATACGACGCAGACCCAGGCCTTGCATGGTTGCACGGTGCTTTGGCAGCTTGCCAATGGTGCTCCGTGTCTGGGTCACTTTTACGGTTTTCTTAGCCATAACGTATTACCCCAGGATCTCTTCTACGGACTTACCGCGCTTGGCAGCTACTTCTTCCGGAGACTTCATTTGTGCCAGACCATTGAAGGTTGCACGAACAACGTTTACCGGGTTGGTAGAGCCATAGCACTTAGCCAATACGTTTTTAACACCAACCATCTCCAGAACGGCGCGCATTGCACCGCCGGCGATGATACCGGTACCTTCAGAGGCCGGCTGCATGTAAATCTGTGCGCCAGAGTGACGGGCACGGACAGGATACTGCAGAGTGTTGCCGTCCAGCTGAACATTGACCATGTTGCGCTTAGCCTGTTCCATCGCCTTTTGAATTGCCAGAGGCACTTCACGGGACTTACCACGACCAAAACCAACACGACCATTGCCGTCGCCAACCACGGTCAGAGCGGTAAAGGCGAAAATACGACCACCTTTTACCACTTTGGCTACGCGGTTTACCTGAACCAGCTTCTCTTGCAGTTCACTTTCGTTACGTTCTACACGTTCATTATTTGCCATGATCTTTACCCTTAGAATTCCAGGCCGCTTTCACGAGCCGCGTCAGCCAGAGCTTTAACACGACCATGGTATTTAAAACCAGAACGATCGAACGCAACTTTGGTGATGCCAGCGGCTTTCGCACGCTCAGCAATCAACTGACCAACTTTGGTCGCTGCATTAACGTTACCAGTAGTGTCACTACGCAGATCCGCTTCAACGGTTGAAGCTGTCGCCAAGACGGTAGCGCCATTGGCAGAGATGATCTGAGCGTAAATGTGTCTGGGCGTACGATGAACGCACAGACGAACCGCGCTTTTCTCACGGATGTTCATCCGTGTTTTGGTGGCACGGCGCAAACGAGCTTTTTTCTTCTCATTCATGGCCTAGACCTTACTTTTTCTTGGCTTCTTTACGACGCACATTTTCATCAGCATAGCGAACACCCTTACCTTTATAAGGTTCTGGTGGACGGTAGCCACGGATCTCAGCAGCAACCTGACCTACTTTCTGCTTATCAATACCTTTGATAACCACTTCGGTCTGGCTTGGCGTCTCGACAGAAATGCCTTCCGGCAGTTCATAGTCGATTGGGTGAGAGAAGCCCAGAGTCAAATTTAATGACTTGCCGGATGCTTTGGCACGATAACCAACACCCTGCAGAATCAGTTTCTTTTCGAAACCAACGTTAACACCGGTAACCATATTGTTTACCAGGGCGCGGAAAGTACCGGCCAGAGCGTTGGCTTGCTTGTCGCCAGTTTTAGGAGCGAAGGTCAGTACGTTTTCTTCCTGTTTGATTTCAACAGAAGAATGCACATCCAGTTCTAACTGGCCTTGCTTGCCTTTGATGGCGATTTTGTCTGCAGCCAGTTTAACTTCTACGCCGGCTGGGATTTGTACAGGAGCTTTTGCTACGCGAGACATCGTAATTCCCCTTAGAATACGGTCGCAATAACTTCACCGCCCACGCCCGCAGCACGAGCAGCGCGATCAGTCATAACGCCTTTAGAGGTGGATACGATAGCCACACCCAGACCTGCTTCAACTTTAGGCAGCTCTGTGGTGCCACGGTACTGACGCAGACCAGGGCGGCTAACGCGCTGGATACGTTCAATAACTGGCTTACCTTCGTAGTATTTCAGATCGATGGTCATGGTCGGCTTGACCGCTTCATCGATAGAAAAACTGTTGATGTAACCTTCAGCTTCGAGAACCTGGGCTACAGACTTCTTAATTTTTGAAGACGGCATGCTTACATTCTTATGACCAGCTTGCTGGGCATTACGAATGCGGGTGAACATGTCCGCCAACGTATCTTGCATACTCATTAATAGTTACCTCTGTTGTACAGCGCCCCCCCTCCGGTTCTACCCGAAAGGGGGAATTGCTTACCAACTAGCTTTTTTCAGGCCTGGCACATTACCCTTCATGCCTTCTTCGCGCAACTTAATACGTGAAAGCTTGAATTTACGGTATACGCCGTGTGGACGACCTGTCATTTGACAACGACGCTGCAGACGGCTCGCGGATGAATCGCGTGGCAGTTTCTGCAGAGCTTGTTGTGCATTCCAACGCTCTTCGTCAGAAGAGTTAACGTTGCTCACGATCGCTTTCAGTTCAGCGCGCTTGGCGGCAAACTTGGCAACCAGTGCTTCACGCTTCAGTTCACGATTCTTCATGCTAATCTTAGCCATGCTTAACTCCTTAGTTACGGAACGGGAACTGCAGCGCTTTCAGCAGAGCGCGGCCTTCTTCGTTGGTTTTTGCGGTAGTTGTGATGGTCACATCCATACCACGGACCTTGTCTACTTTATCGTATTCAATTTCCGGGAAAATGATCTGTTCCTTCACACCCATGCTGTAGTTACCACGACCATCGAAAGACTTAGGGTTGATACCACGGAAGTCACGAACACGTGGCAGAGCCACATCGATCAGACGATCCATGAATTCCCACATACGCTCACGACGCAGGGTAACTTTACAGCCAATTGGCCAGCCTTCACGCAGTTTAAAAGCTGCGACAGACTTACGTGCCTTGGTGACAACAACTTTCTGACCGCTGATGGCTTCCATTTCGGCCACAGCGTTGTCCAGCAGTTTCTTGTCGCCCAGTGCTTCACCAACACCCATATTCAGGGTGATTTTGGTGACTTTAGGCACTTCCATAATGTTTTTGTAACCAAACTCTTCTTGCAGCTTGGCTACTACTTCGTTTTTATACAGTTCTTGTAAACGTGACATAGTAGTATCCAACTCCAATTAGGCGTCGACTTGTTCGCCTGTGGATTTGAAGATACGTACCTTGCTTTCGCCTTCAACTTTGAAGCCAACGCGGTCAGCTTTCTCAGTTTTCGGGTTCCAGATGGCTACGTTGGAAACCTGAATACCGGTTTCTTTTTCAACGATGCCGCCTGGCTGCTGCAGGTACGGGTTTGGTTTCTGGTGTTTTTTCACCACGTTAATGCCAGATACCAGCACACGGCCATCCTGCAGAACTTTCTGCACTTTGCCACGCTTGCCTTTATCTTTACCGGCAATAACAACTACTTCGTCATTTTTGCGAATCTTTAACATATCTCGTCCCCCTCCCTTAGAGCACTTCTGGTGCCAGGGAAATGATTTTCATGAACTGCTCAGAGCGCAGCTCACGAGTCACAGGGCCAAAGATACGGGTACCGATTGGCGCCAATGAAGCATTCAGCAGAACGGCAGAGTTTACATCAAAACGGATAATAGACCCGTCCGGACGACGTACACCTTTACGGGTACGTACTACCACGGCGTTCATTACCTGACCTTTTTTCACTTTACCGCGAGGAATTGCTTCCTTAACGGATACTTTAATCAAATCACCGATGCCGGCATAACGACGATGAGAACCGCCCAGTACTTTGATGCACTGTACGCGCTTCGCGCCGCTGTTGTCGGCAACGTCAAGCATTGATTGAGTTTGAATCATGCCTCTCGCTCCTAACTAACTGCGCCCGGTCCTCAGACCTTGGCGGCGCGCTCGTCGATATTTACCAGCGCCCAGGTCTTATTTTTAGACATTGGGCGTGACTCTTTTACTGTAACGATATCGCCAATCTGGCATTCGTTATTTTCATCGTGGGCCATCACTTTAGTAGAGCGTTTCACGAACTTTTTATAGATCGGATGCTTAACAAAGCGTTCAACCAGAACAGTGACGGACTTGTCCATCTTGTTGCTCACGACACGACCACTCAGGGTACGAACGGTTTTTGTGTTCTCAGTCATGATTATTCACCTGCCTTGCTAGCCAGCACGGTTTTTACGCGAGCGATATCACGACGGGTCTGGCCGATCAGATGAGTCTGACCCAGCTGACCTGTCGCTTTCTGCATACGCAGTTTAAATTGATCGCTCAACAGTTCTTCCAGCTGAGATTGCAGCTCAGCCACTGATTTATTTTTCAGTTCACTTGCTTTCATCACAGCACCGTCCGTTTAACAAATGCGGTTTCAAAAGGCAGTTTCGCAGCAGCCAGAGCAAAGGCTTCACGAGCCAGCTCTTCTGGTACGCCTTCGATTTCGTAAAGAACGCGACCTGGCTGAATCTGGCAAACCCAGTACTCAACGTTACCCTTACCTTTACCCATACGAACCTCAAGAGGCTTCTCGGTAATTGGCTTATCCGGGAAAACGCGGATCCAGATTTTACCACCACGCTTAACTTTACGAGTCATCGCACGACGTGCTGCCTCAATCTGACGAGAAGTCAGACGACCACGTCCAGTAGCCTTCAGAGCGTACTCACCGAAGCTCACTTTAGAGCCACGGATCGCCAAACCGCGGTTGCGGCCGGTCTGAACTTTACGGAACTTTGTACGTTTTGGTAACAACATAACTAATTCCCCTTATGAACGACCGGTTTTCTTTTTGCCCTGGTTCTTAGCGCGGTCACGTACCTCTTGGATACCACCGAGGATCTCGCCTTTGAAGATCCATACTTTTACGCCAATAACACCATAGGTAGTGTGTGCTTCATAAGTTGCGTAGTCGATGTCTGCACGCAGTGTGTGCAGAGGAACACGACCTTCGCGGTACCACTCGGAACGAGCGATTTCAGCACCACCCAGACGGCCACTCACTTGGATCTTGATACCTTCGGCACCACC
Organism: Thalassolituus sp. ST750PaO-4; assembly: GCF_020320405.1. Lineage (NCBI taxonomy): Bacteria > Pseudomonadati > Pseudomonadota > Gammaproteobacteria > Oceanospirillales > Oceanospirillaceae > Thalassolituus > Thalassolituus sp. ST750PaO-4. Next base: position 8,240 of record NZ_JABVCB010000013.1, on the reverse strand, counting down.
ACGCATTGCATTCTGTACAGCACGCTTCATAGCGCGACGGAACATCACACGACGCTCCAGCTGACTTGCAACGCTCTGGGCTACCAGCTTGGCATCCAGATCCGGTTTACGAACTTCTTCGATGTTGATGTGTACCGGGATACCCATCAGATCGCTGAGATCTTTACGCAGAACTTCTACGTCTTCACCTTTTTTACCGATCACGATGCCTGGACGGGCAGTGTGAATGGTTACTTTGGCGTTTTGCGCTGGACGCTCAATAACGACCTTGCTCACTGAAGCCTTTTCCAGGCGCTTTTCGATCAGAGATCGAACAGCAATGTCAGTCAGCAGGTTGTCGGCGTACTTATCCTTACCGGCATACCAGATCGAGTTATGATCTTTAGTGATACCTAAACGGATACCGGTTGGATGAACTTTCTGACCCATCTGACCAACTCCTATTTTTCTGAAACTTTCACAGTGATGTGACAAGTGCGTTTCATGATGCGATCGGCACGACCTTTCGCACGTGGACGAATACGCTTCATTGTCATACCTTCGTCAACGAACACGGTAGAAACCTTGAGTTCGTCTACGTCGGCACCGTCGTTGTGCTCAGCGTTGGCGATGGCAGATTCCAGTACTTTCTTGATGATGTCTGCGCCTTTCTTACCTGAGAAGGAAAGAATGTTCAGAGCTTCATCAATCTTCTTGCCGCGGATCTGATCCGCAACCAGACGTGCTTTCTGTGCAGACAAGCGAGCACCACGTAATACAGCGGCTACTTCAGACATATTTCACCCCTTATTAACGTTTGGCTTTCTTATCCGCCACATGACCCTTGTAAGTACGGGTCAGCGCGAATTCGCCGAGTTTATGTCCTACCATGTCTTCAGTTACGAAAACTGGCATGTGTTGTTTGCCGTTATGAACGGCGATTGTCAGCCCCACGAAATCTGGAAAGATTGTGGAGCGGCGAGACCAGGTCTTGATCGGACGTTTGTCGTTCTTCTCAAGAGCAGCCTCTACCTTCTTCATCAAGTGATGGTCAATAAATGGACCTTTTTTCAATGAACGTGGCACAGTTCTATCCTCTCTAATTATTTCGCAGAACGACGACGTACGATAAGTTTATCGGTACGCTTATTCTTACGAGTCTTGTAGCCCTTGGTTGGAACGCCCCATGGAGTAACAGGATGACGACCACCAGAGGTACGACCTTCACCACCACCGTGTGGGTGATCAACAGGGTTCATTACCACACCGCGAACGGTAGGACGAACACCGCGCCAGCGCGAAGCACCAGCCTTACCCAGTTCACGCAGAGCGTGCTCATTGTTGCCAACTTCACCGATAGTGGCACGACAATCAGACAGAACCTTGCGCATTTCGCCAGAGCGCAGACGCAGAGTGCAGTATGCACCTTCACGCGCTACCAGCTGAGCAGAGGTACCTGCAGAACGTGCGATCTGACCACCTTTACCAGGCTTCAGTTCTACGTTGTGAATTACGCTACCAACCGGTACGTTGCGCAGAGACATCGCGCTACCTACTTTGATCGGTGCATCTTCACCAGACACAATCGCATCGCCAGCACTCAGACCTTTAGGAGCCAGAATGTAACGACGTTCGCCGTCGGCGTACTTCAGCAGTGCAATGTTTGCGCTGCGGTTAGGATCGTATTCCAGACGTTCTACAACTGCTGGGATACCGTCCTTGTCACGTTTGAAGTCGATCAGGCGATAATGCTGCTTATGACCACCACCAATGTGACGGGTAGTAATGTGACCGTTGTTGTTACGACCACCGCTTTTTGACTTCTTCTCAACCAGAGCTGCGAAAGGCTTACCTTTGTGCAGTTCGTTGTTGACGACTTTCACCAGATGGCGACGGCCAGGAGAAGTCGGTTTAGTTTTCACCAATGCCATGACTTAAACCCCTTATTCCGCGTCTGCGAAGTCGATGTCCTGACCTTCAGCCAGGCGAACGTATGCTTTACGCACATCATTACGTTTGCCTGTACCGCGAGCAGTACGCTTGGTTTTACCTTTGATGTTGACGGTCTGTACGGAATCAACTTTCACTTCGAACAGAGCTTCAACAGCCTTTTTGATTTCAGGCTTGGTGGCATCCGGAGCAACACGGAATACATACTGGCCGTGCTTTTCAGCAACCAGAGTTGCCTTCTCGGAAATATGCGGAGCTACCAGCACTTTATAGATACGTTCACGGTTCATGCGTAGGCCTCCTCAAGTTTCTTCAGGGCGGGCACAGTCACCAGTACCTTTTCAAAAGCAATCAGGCTTACAGGATCGATAGCTGAAGCTTCGGTAATACCAACATGAGGAACGTTACGGGCAGCCAGATACAGCTTTTCGTCGATCTCATCGGCAACGATCAGGACATTGCTCAGTTCCATCTCTTTCAGCTTGGCAACGAATTCTTTGGTCTTGTGGGATTCCACAGCAAAAGAATCAGCAACAACCAGGCGCTCCTGACGGACCAGCTCAGACAAGATGGACTGCATCGCCGCGCGATACATTTTCTTGTTTACTTTCTGCTCGTAGTTACGTGGTTTGGCGGCGAAAGTTACACCACCTGAACGCCAGATAGGGCTGTTAGAAGTACCGGAACGGGCACGGCCTGTTCCCTTCTGACGCCATGGCTTAATACCACCACCGCTAACTTCAGAGCGGGATTTCTGTGCTTTGGTACCCTGACGGCCACCGGCCATATAGGCGGTAACGATCTGGTGAACCAGAGCTTCATTAAATTCACGACCAAATGCAGCTTCAGAAACAGCTACTGCGGTACCAGTGTTAGTTTTCAGTTCCATTGCTTACCCCTTAGCCTTAACAGCTGGTTTAACAATCACATCGGAACCAGTAGCACCTGGCACAGCACCTTTGATCAGCAGCAGATTGTTTTCTGCGTCCACACGAACAACTTCCAGGTTCTGAGTAGTAACCTGTTCAGCGCCCATGTGACCTGCCATCTTCTTGCCCTTCCAAACACGACCAGGAGTCTGACACTGACCGATAGAACCAGGGGCACGATGAGACAGGGAGTTACCGTGGGTAGCATCCTGGGTACGGAAGTTCCAGCGCTTAACGCCACCCTGGAAGCCTTTACCTTTAGATGAACCAGTCACGTCAACTTTCTGACCAGCTTCGAATTGCGCAACGGTCAGCTCATCGCCATTGGCCAGAGCTTCTTCGGTACGGAATTCCATAACGCCACGACCTGCCTGAACGTTTGCTTTCGCAAAGTGGCCTGCCTCAGCTTTAGTTGTGCGAGAAGCTTTCTTCTCACCAAATGTAACCTGCAGAGCACTGTAGCCGTCAGTTTCAACGGTTTTCACTTGTGCAACACGGTTAGGTGTTACGTGAACTACAGTAACAGCAACAGATTGACCTTCTTCGGTAAAGACACGAGTCATGCCCGCTTTCTTACCGACAATACCAATTGCCATTTTCCAATTACCTCTCGTGTACGGGGCTTAACCCACTATGGCCGCCCTCTTCTCCGACATGGACAAGGGCGTTACACAGAGCCTTACGGATAAATCCTGACGGATTAACCCAGGCTGATCTGAACTTCCACGCCGGCAGCCAGATCCAGTTTCATCAGCGCATCAACTGTTTTTTCAGTTGGCTCAACAATGTCGAGCATGCGCTTGTGTGTACGGATTTCGTACTGATCACGCGCGTCTTTATTAACGTGCGGGGAGATCAGAACGGTATAACGCTCTTTACGAGTAGGCAGTGGGATAGGACCACGTACCTGAGCGCCCGTACGTTTGGCAGTATCAACAATTTCCTGAGTCGAGGTATCGATCAGTCGATGGTCAAATGCCTTCAAACGGATACGGATTCGTTGGTTTTGCATTACCAAACTCCAAGTTTATGTGCAAGAGCTCACTTTCCCCGGATTAAGGGGACGCGAATTGTATGCGGCTGTACAAAAAGTGTCAACCACGGAATAACAGACGACTTCCGAAGCCGACAAAGCAGGCCGACACCGGAATCAAACTGACAAAAAAGCCCGCACAGAGCGGGCTTTTCAGCACAGACCCTAAGGCCTGTAATTTGTATTCAGATCAC
>NZ_JABVCB010000013.1:0-3987 GCF_020320405.1 Thalassolituus sp. ST750PaO-4 | reverse complement strand
ACCACGCAGCAGAACACCTACGTTCTCACCAGCACGGCCTTCGTCCAGGATCTTACGGAACATCTCAACACCAGTACAGGTAGTTTTGATGGTCTCTTTGATACCGATGATGGACAGTTCTTCACCAGTGCGAACGATACCACGCTCAACACGGCCGGTAACAACAGTACCACGACCCTGGATAGAGAATACGTCTTCGATTGGCATCAGGAAGGCGCCGTCGATAGCACGCTCTGGCTCAGGGATATAAGAATCCAGAGTTTCTACCAGCTTCTTAACAGCGGTAGTACCCATTTCGTTCTCATCTTCGCCGTTCAGGGCCATCAGAGCAGAACCCGGGATGATTGGAGTGTCGTCGCCTGGGAAGTCGTATTCAGACAGCAGGTCACGCAGTTCCATTTCAACCAGTTCCAGCATCTCTGCGTATTCTTCAGAATCGGCACCGCCGCAATCTTCAGCCAGCAGGTCAGCTTTGTTCAGGAATACAACGATGTAAGGTACACCAACCTGACGGGACAGCAGGATGTGCTCACGGGTCTGAGGCATTGGGCCGTCAGTAGAACCGCACACCAGGATCGCGCCATCCATCTGCGCAGCACCGGTGATCATGTTTTTAACATAGTCAGCGTGGCCCGGGCAGTCTACGTGTGCGTAGTGACGGTTCGGAGATTCGTATTCTACGTGGGAGGTAGAAATGGTGATACCACGCTCACGCTCTTCAGGAGCATTGTCGATACCGTCGAACGCTACCGCTGCACCGCCCCATACTTCGGAACATACGCGGGTCAGAGCCGCAGTCAGAGTGGTTTTACCGTGGTCAACGTGACCGATAGTACCAACGTTTACGTGGGGTTTTGAACGTTCAAACGTTTCCTTTGCCACAGCCAAGTCCTCATAAAAGTCTGATGATCCGGCGGGCAGGATCCGTAATCCTGGCACGCCCATAAGGGCCGCAATCATACCCCGGAAGGCAAAACTGTCAACTCCCGGCCTGTTATTTCACAGCAGATACGTCAGCCGATGAACCCGGCAGCGGCGTAACACAGATAACGGAGCGGCTGAAATTGCTTATTTTTCAGTCTGCAGCGCAAATTTCTTGGTAAAACCTGCCTCTGCAGATCAAAAACGACGAGAAAAAGGAGGAGAAAACAGGTAAAGTAGCGCGCGAATTTTGTCTCTGCTAACCGAGTAATGTTATGACAGATCTTTCCTTATACAGAAACATTGGTATTTTCGCCCACGTTGATGCGGGCAAAACGACCACCACCGAACGTATCCTGAAGCTGACCGGTAAAATCCACCGTCTGGGCGAAGTACACGATGGCGAATCCACCACCGACTTCATGGAACAGGAAGCTGAACGCGGTATTACCATTCAGTCTGCGGCGGTAAGCTGTTTCTGGAACGGCCACCGTTTCAACGTTATTGACACCCCTGGACACGTTGACTTCACCGTTGAAGTATATCGTTCCCTGAAAGTACTGGACGGCGGTATCGGCGTATTCTGTGGTTCAGGTGGTGTTGAGCCACAATCTGAAACCAACTGGCGCTATGCGAACGACTCAGAAGTATCCCGTCTGATCTTCGTTAACAAACTGGACCGTCTGGGCGCTGATTTCATGCGCGTTGTTGACCAGGTACGTAACGTACTGGGCGCAAACCCGCTGATCATGGTTCTGCCTATCGGCCGCGAAGATGAGTTCGTTGGTGTTGTTGACCTGCTGAGCCGCAAGGCGTTTGTATGGGACGATTCTGGCCAGCCAGAAAACTACACCGTACAGGACGTGCCAGCCGACATGGTTGACGACGTTGAAATGTACCGTGAACAGCTGATCGAATCTGCTGTTGAAATGGACGACGACCTGATGATGGCTTACATGGAAGGCGAAGAGCCATCTATTGAAGACATCAAGCGCTGCATCCGTATCGGTACCCGCGACCTGAAATTCTTCCCGACCTACTGTGGTTCTGCCTTTAAGAACAAAGGCATGCAGCTGCTGCTGGACGCGGTTGTAGATTACCTGCCAGCTCCTACTGAAGTTGAGCCTCAGGATCTGACCGACGAAGAAGGTAACCCGACTGGCCAGAAAGCTATCGTTTCTGCTGATGAGCCACTGCGCGCCCTGGCGTTCAAAATCATGGACGACCGTTTCGGCGCCCTGACCTTTATCCGTATTTACTCTGGTGTAATGCGCAAAGGTGATACCGTACTGAACAGCTTCACCGGTAAAACCGAGCGTATCGGCCGTATGGTTGAGATGCAGGCTAACGAACGTAACGAAATCGATTACGCTCAGGCCGGTGACATCCTTGCCGTTGTTGGTATGAAGAACGTTCAGACTGGTCATACCCTGTGTGATCCTAAGCACGAATGTACTCTGGAAGCCATGGTGTTCCCTGAGCCGGTAATCTCTATCGCAGTACAGCCTAAAGATAAAGGCGCTGTTGATAAGATGGGTATTGCGATCGGTAAAATGGTTGCTGAAGATCCGACCTTCCAGGTTGAGACTGACGAAGACTCAGGCGAAACCATTCTGAAAGGTATGGGCGAACTGCACCTGGATATTAAAGTCGACATTCTGAAGCGTACCTACGGTGTTGAACTGATCGTTGGTCAGCCACAGGTTGCTTACCGCGAAACCATCACCAAGCCAATCGAAGACAGCTACACCCACAAGAAGCAGTCTGGTGGTTCTGGTCAGTACGGTAAGATCGATTACCGTATCCGTCCTGCCGAGCCAGGTACTGGCTTCAAGTTCACCTCTTCTGTTGTGGGCGGTAACGTACCTAAGGAATTCTGGCCTGCGGTTGAGAAAGGCTTCCGTCTGATGATGGCTGAAGGTCCTCTGGCCGGCTTCCAGGTTCTGGACGTTGAAGTTGAACTGTTCGACGGTTCTTACCACGCGGTTGACTCCTCGGCGATCGCGTTCGAAATCGCTGCGAAAGGCGCTTTCCGTCAGTCCATGCCAAAAGCTGGCGCTCAGCTGCTGGAACCAATCATGAAAGTGGACGTGTTCACTCCGGAAGATCACGTTGGTGATGTTATCGGTGACCTGAACCGTCGTCGCGGCATGATCAAGGATCAGGAAGCTGGCGTGACTGGCGTTCGCATCAAGGCAGACGTACCGCTGTCCGAAATGTTCGGTTACATCGGTCACCTGCGTACCATGACTTCTGGCCGTGGCCAGTTCTCCATGGAATTCTCTCACTACATGCCATGCCCGGCTAACGTAGCAGAGAAAGTGATCGCTGAAGCCAAAGCACGTAAAGAAGCAGCTAAGTAATTAGCCGCTGATTAAAGAACCCGCCCGGTGTAAGCCGCGCGGGTTTTTTATTGCCTGCACAATGAAGCAAAAAACGACGAAGCGACAAATCACAGGCATAAAAAAGCCCGCATAATGCGGACTTCAGACGAACTATACTCCCCTGCCAGACAGACTCAGGCGGTCACAGATAATCGGCTCAGAATCCAGAGACAGGCATAAAAAAACCGGGCAGAGCCCGGTTCTTTTTTATAGCAGGATATCGAATTATTCGATGATCTTGGCTACAACACCAGCGCCAACAGTACGACCGCCTTCACGGATCGCAAAACGCAGACCTTCATCCATCGCAATAGGAGCGATCAGAGTGATGGTCAGCTTAACGTTGTCACCTGGCATTACCATCTCAACGCCTTCTGGCAGCTCACAAGCACCAGTTACGTCAGTGGTACGGAAGTAGAACTGTGGACGGTAACCTTTGAAGAATGGAGTGTGACGACCACCTTCATCTTTACCCAGTACGTATACTTCAGATTCGAACTTGGTGTGAGGAGTGATAGAACCTGGCTTCGCCAGAACCTGACCACGCTCAACTTCGTCACGCTTGGTACCACGCAGCAGAACACCTACGTTCTCACCGGCACGGCCTTCGTCCAGGATCTTACGGAACATCTCAACACCGGTACAGGTAGTCTTGATGGTCTCTTTGATACCAATGATGGAC
>NZ_JABVCB010000012.1:180818-489731 GCF_020320405.1 Thalassolituus sp. ST750PaO-4 | reverse complement strand
TGCTAACAATGGGCTGAGCCCATCTGCAGCCGAAGAATTACTTAAGACCGTGTCCGGAATTAGTTGACCACTACAAAGTTCCCCTGGGAGGCATTGGACCTGGATGTTAAAAAATGCTGTTTTTGTCAACTATGATGCTGATTAAAAACTGTGGGACAGCAGTGGGGTGCTTTTCTCTTTTTTGTCTCATTTTCTCGTTTTAATTTCTTTTTATTTTACTGATTTCTGTTTCCGTTCTGCGCAATTGCGCAGAATCATTTGCTTTTCTTCCGCACTGGCCGATTGCCAAAAAAGAATTTCACGCAGTGAACGGTAACAGCCCAGACAAATGTCCTGATCATTAAGGCAACAGTTACGGGTGCAGGGTGAAGCACTGTCTTGCATAAATCCTCCCTGTGCCTGTTGGGGCCTGTTTAGTTAGTGTTATCAGACCCTGGCTTAACTCCTGTCATTACTCATCGCCGGAGGCCAGTTGGACACCGTTTTTGCCAGCGTGCTTTACCCGGTACATGGCTTTGTCGGCCTTATTGATCAGTGTTTTCAGATCTTGTCCGTGTTGCGGATAAAGGGCGATACCCACGCTGGCGCCGATTGTAATATTGCCTTGTTGGGTCACTATGGGTTCCGCCAGAACTTTAATAATTTTCTCGGCAAAGAGGATGGCATCATCGGCGCTTTTTACATCAAGTTGCAGGGCGACAAATTCATCGCCGCCAAAACGGGCAAGCAGATCGGAAGCGCGCAGTTTATCTTTCAGACGTTGCGCCACATCTTTCAGTACCTGATCGCCGGTTTCGTGGCCATAGCTGTCGTTGACGTTTTTAAAGCCGTCGAGGTCGATAAACATCACCGCCAGTTTTTCCTTCATCCGCTTGGCATGGGTGAGTTGTGCGCGGGCCATATCCTGAAATAAATGTAAGGTCGGCAGTCCGGTCAGAGCCTCGTAGTAGGCCATCTGCTGCAATTTTTCCTGCGCCTCACGGGCATCCTGCAGGGCTTTATGCAGTGAGGTAACATCGTATTCCGACATCAGGATCAGGAAATCACCACTCAGCGGGTGGCGGGTAATGCGGATATCCAGCGTATGGTCGCGCAGTCCGGCAGAGGTTTGCATGCGGTGTGTCCAGCGGCCGCCCCGTTCGGCGATGGCTTTTTCCAGACAACGGGCGCCTTCTGCCGGGTCGGCAAAACGTGCAGAAAATTCCGTAATACCATCCGTCAGTGCCGCTGTATTAATCTGTTTATAGGCCTCCGTTGCTGCCGGGTTTTCGATTACCATGGCGCCGTCAAAGGTAAAGCTTGTGACCAGTACATTGGTGTAACGCATGGCTTCGACCAGCAGCAGATTTTCCGGTGTTTCGCCCAGATTCACTTCTTCGTTGATATAGGCAATGATGCCCCGATGTTTTTGCGGGCCGAGCAACACGGCGCGGTGCATCATATGCAGGGTTTTTGGCTTGCCGTTAGGGTAGGTGGTCCAGGGATCGATGGTCAGCCCCTGACGGGCCGCCAGTTCGAAGGTCTGTGCGGTGCGGTCTTTGGCACCCTGGGTGTCACCGGACAGATCTTTATTAATCAGTTCGTCGACGGTCTTCAGCCCCCAGAAATCAATGGCCGCCTGATTGCCCCACCACCAGCCGTGACGGTCGAGATCAAAAATCCAGACAACATTGGGGATCAGCTCATACAGGCGCAGTTCGTCGTGACTCTGAATATGCACCAGATGGCTGTAGCTGTTTTCCATTCAACGGGTCCTGTGTTGTGGTGTCGTGTCGTGCTGTATTGGTTGCGCTCTTTTATCTTCAAACTTTAGCATTGGTTGCTGTGGAGAGAAGCCCCGGCGTTATCTTTCCGCATTATTCGCTGTGGCTGGCAAGCCAGTTGCAGACACCATCACCGGCACGCTTACCACTGGCAAAACAGGCCGTTAATAAATATCCACCGGTCGGCGCTTCCCAGTCGAGCATTTCCCCGGCAACAAAGACACCGGGCAGGGCGTTCAGCATCAGATCTTCATTAACGGCGTTTTGTGTAACACCTCCGGCACTGCTGATGGCTTCGGCGATAGGGCGTGTGGACGTCGGGCAGGGCAACGGCATGGACTTTAAGGCGCTGGCGACAGCCTGATGATCGTGCAGATCAAGCTCCGGGCAGCACTCCTTCAGTAATGCATTGGTGATTGCTGGCAGGTTCAGTTTTTTACGCAATACATTGGCGAAACTCATGCCTTTGCGTGGTTGTTGCAGTTTACTGACGATCTGCTCGTGGCTGTTCTGTGGCAGCCAGTCGAGCCAGAGCTGCGCCGGCTTCTCTGATTGCTTGCTCAGCATCAGGTCACGCAGCGGGGCACTCAGGGCATAGACCAGACTGCCTTCGATACCGTACTGACTGACGATAAACTCGCCTTTGCGCGTCCACTGCTGGCCATGGATATCGGTCAGCGATAAGGCAATGTTTTTTAGTGGCGTGCCGCCAAAGCGCTCGCGGATAAAGTCGCTCCAGGGCAACTCGAAACCACAGTTGCTGGGCAGTAGCGGTGCAATGCTGACGCCCTGTTGTGTCAGCAGACTGTACCACTGACCGTCGGAGCCAAGACGCGGCCAGCTTGCGCCACCTAAGGCCAGTACCACCGCATCGAACTGCTCGCGTTTTTCACCGTCAGGCGTGCTGAAACACCAGATTTGTTTGCCGTTTTCCATCTGCCAGCCCTGCCAGCGATGACGCGGATGAATACTGACGCCCTGGCTGCGCAGACGGTGCAGCCAGGCGCGTAACAGCGGGGCGGCTTTCATATCTTTGGGGAACACGCGGTTGGAGGTGCCGACAAAGGTTTCGATGCCCAGCTCATGAATCCAGCTGCGCAGATTATCCGGGGTAAAATCATCCAGCATCGGCCGCAGCCAGTGGCTGGCGTTGCCGTAACGGCTGACAAAATCTGCGTAATCTTCGGCGTGGGTAATGTTCATACCGCCGACACCGGCGAGCAGGAATTTGCGCGCCACACTGGGCATGGCATCAAACACCTCAACGGCCAGACCCTGGCGGGCTATGCGTTCGGCGGCCATCAGACCGGCAGGGCCGGCACCGATCACGGCAATGCGCGGTGAGGCAGAAGATGAAATGCTGATGCTCATGGTAATCCGGACTGTGTGGGCGGGCAGAAAAACCGGCAGTTTATCATGTTGGCTGTGGATTACTGCAGTCAGGCTCAGTCGTCTGGCAGCCCCGCATAACGCCAGCTGCGGAAGTCGTCGTACTGCTCGCTGCTGATGTAATCCTTAAAGCGCATATCGCGCAGAATACGCTGCATTTTTTTACGCAGGCTCGGAGACCAGTTGCCGTTTTGCACCAGTGTGTAGTGATAGCGCCGTGGCGATGGCAGCAGCAGAGCGAGAAAGGCGCCTTCGGCAGCGTTCAGTTCGGCGGCGGGTTTGCGGAAATAGTAATGGCTGGCTGCGGCGATGCCATACAGATTAGGGCCGAATTCGGCCATATTCAGGTACAACTCCAGAATCTGATTTTTGCTCAGCGCCTGTTCCAGATGGCGGGTAGCAACCAGCTCCTGAAATTTGCGTGTCAGGGTTTTCTGATTGTCGAAAAACAGGTTTTTAGTGGTCTGCTGGCTGATGGTGCTGGCGCCGTATTTCCATTCGCGCTGTTTGATATTTTCGCCCAGTGCGGCGAGGAGGGCGTCATAATCGATGCCCTGATGGCTGAAAAAATCGGCATCCTCGCTCAGTACCACGGCATACACCAGATTGCGGCTGATGGCATCCAGTGGCAGCCATTGCGGGGTAATCACGTCAATGCCGCTGGCCTGTTCAAGGCGTTGCTCTGTACGGTTGATGGCCTGTTGCTGCAGGCTCTTCATATTAAGCTGCGCAGCGTCCGGCACATCCTGTAACAGCCAGTTGAGCCAGGCGACAGAAGATAACAGCAGCAGCCAGAACAGCGCCCCGGTCAGCAATAATAAACGTCTCAGCCAGCGGCGCGGATAGTTAAACCAATAGCTAAGTCTGTACTTCAGCGAATAAGACAACCTGCGGCTCCTGTGTGGCGGATTTCAGGTCGTCATGTCGTAACCGCGAGCCCTCAGTCCGCCGGACCGGATATCTGGCCCGGTGTCTGGCTGGGAGTCTGTTTAACTGGCTGGCTGAGTATCGGTTTGCGTATCCGGACGATGACTGACCCTGTACAAACGATAGCCCAATGCGACGGCGGCAGCGCTTAATCCGACCACCAGACCGGTCCAGAAACCTTCGGCTCCCATGCTCATCCTCTCACCGAAGGCGAGCCAGTAACCAAGGCCAAGGCCGATCAGCCAGTAAGCAACAAAGGTAATCAGCATCACGGCGACGGTATCTTTATACCCGCGCAGAGCACCGGCTGCAGCAACCTGGATCGCATCCGATAACTGAAAAACTGCGGCAAATAACAGCAGACCAGCGGCGGTAGAGACTACGGCCGGGTCTGGCGAGTAGAGGCGGGCGATACTGGCAGCAAACAGCACCATCACGCTGGCGTTAAACATCGAAATTCCAAGATTCAGACCGATGCCAATCCAGGCGGTGCGCCGCGCCAGAACATACTGGCCGGAACCCAGCCAGTGGCCCACGCGTACGGTTAAGGCCATGCCCAGACTGAGCGGAATCATAAAGGTCAGCGACGACAGGTTCAGCGCCACCTGATGGCCGGCAACAATGGTCGGGCCCAGCTCGGTCAGGAACAGGGCAATCACGGAGAACAGACTGACTTCAAAGAAGATCGCCACGCCAATGGGTACGCCAATCTGCAGCATTTCTTTTACCTGAGCCTTCACCGGGCGCAGCACATGGCGCCACAGAGGGTATTCTGCCGGTAAGCGCTTCTTACGGGTGTTGCGTGCCATGGCGATGGCCATGCCGGCAAAGATCAGGCTGGAACCGATACCACAGCCCACGCCACCCAGTTCCGGCATGCCAAACAGGCCGTAAACAAAGATGGCATTAACCGGTACGTTCATCAGCAAGCCGGTCAACATGATGCGGGTGACCTGCCCCGGCTCGTTCAGTGCTTCGGCGTAAAAACGGTAGGCCAGAAACACGCCGGCGCCGGGCATGCCAAAGGCGATCGCCAGGGTGTATTCCGCGGCAATACGTGCAGTAACTGGATCATCCACCAGCAGCGGCAGGGCGGAAGAGCCGGCTCCGAGCAACAGACCCGCCAGGCTGCCCAGTACAATTCCCACCCACAGCGCCGCGGCCAGCAGATTGGGCAGTTCGTCGTTACGGCGCGCGGCGTTCAGGCCGGAAGCGAGCGGAGATAAGGCCACCAGAACGCCGGCGAGAAACAGCCAGGTGGGCAGCCACAGGCTGGTGCCAATGGCGACGGCGGCCAGATCGCGGGTGCTGACATAGCCGGACATCAGGGTGTCAACGGTCCCCATGCCGATCTGCGCCAGCTGGGTGGCCAGAATAGGAAAAGTCAGTTTAAGCAGGGCTCTTATTTCTTGAGCTTTGAACGTCATGCCGGTAGTGTCCGTGCGCAGCTCAGGGTTCTGAGCAGGCAATAGGGTCGCAGGGGACAACAGCGCTGGCTGCGAATACAAAAATGCACTGTTGAGAAGCTGCGCATTTTGCCCTGAAAGTGCGGTACAGACCAGTGCTGTTCTGTGAATACATTGTTATTGGTTTATGGCGATTCCACTCGATATCAACGATCTGATGCGGCTGTTTAACGGTCTGTTTCAGGAGACAGAAAATACCCTGCTGATGGCTGGTGACGACGAACCGGTTTATCTGCCGGCCGATGACCAGCATGCGCAGCACCGGCTGATCTTTGCCCATGGTTTTTATGAGTCGGCGCTGCATGAAATCAGCCACTGGTGTATTGCCGGGCCGGAGCGGCGCAAACAGGTCGATTTTGGCTACTGGTATGAACCGGATGGCCGCAGCGCACAGCAGCAGCGCGCCTTTGAGCAGGTGGAGGTAAAACCTCAGGCGGTGGAGTGGATTCTGTCGGAGGCCTGTGGCCGGCGCTTTTATGTCAGCACCGACAACCTGAATGGTGATCCCGCCGCAGTAGAATCCGGGCTTGCGCGTTTTCGCCAGGCCGTCTGGGTCCAGGCCTGTCATTACCTCGAGCATGGCCTGCCACCACGGGCAGAAGTATTAAAAAAGGCGCTGTTAGATTATTATCAGCGCCAGTCACTATTTGGTGTGCACTTGTTTGCACCGGAACGAATTTAGAAGCGGAGTAGCTTTTGTTAAAGAAATTTTTGCAGGCCGTAACCGGTAAGAAACAACCGGCCGGAAAACAGGGATCGGGCAGTAAGCCCGCAACGCAGGGCCGGGGGGCGAAAAAGCCCGCGGATCTCAGCGCAAAAGACAATAAAAACGCCAAGCGTGGCGGTAAAAAAAGCAATCAGCCAGCCAAAGACACCCACAAGGCGGCCCATCTGCCTCACCATGGCGGTCAGGCGGACAACAAAAAGTCCCAGACGCGCGGTAAGCACGACCAGCAGCGCCCGGCCATTGACGATACACCATGGTCCATCGATGACTTCAAAGTAGACGTTGACCCGGCTAAAACCCGTTTCCACGATCTGGATCTGCCGGATTCCGTGATGCGCGGCATTCATGCGCTGGGCTTCCAGTACTGCACCCCGATTCAGGCGGAAAGTCTGCCAGCCGCTTTACGTGGCCGCGATACCATCGGACAGGCGCAGACCGGTACCGGTAAATCGGCGGCGTTTCTGCTCACCATTCTCAACCGCTTGCTCACCGTTAAGCCGGAAGAGCGTTTTGCCAGCGAGCCCCGTGCCCTGGTAATCGCGCCGACCCGTGAACTGGTAATGCAGATAGGTAAAGACGCGGAAGGTCTGGCGAAATACACCGGCCTGAACGTTGTAACCATCGTTGGTGGTATGGACTACGAGAAGCAACGTGCACAGCTGCGTAACCATGTGGTCGATGTTCTGGTCGCAACGCCGGGCCGTCTGATTGACTTTATGCGCAGTCAGGATGTGTTCCTCGATCAGGTCGAAGTGCTGGTGCTGGACGAAGCCGACCGTATGCTTGATATGGGCTTTATTCCGGATGTGCGCCGTATTGTCCGCGCCACGCCCACCAAAGATCAGCGTCAGACGCTGCTGTACTCAGCCACCTTCAACTACGATGTGCGCATCCTGATTGATCAGTGGACCACGGACCCGCTGGAAGTGGTGATTGAGCCTGAACAGGTCGCGACCGATCGGGTGGAACAACGCTGCTATCTGGTTGCTGAGAGCGACAAATACAAACAACTGGAACGCGTGCTGGCCGACGAAAAACCGGAGCGTTGTATTATCTTCGCCAACCGTCGTGACCTGACCCGTAATCTGTGTGACAAACTCAACAAAAACGGCCATGTGGCGGTGCTGTTGTCGGGTGAAGTGGCGCAGGAAAAACGTATCCGAACACTGGAACGTTTCCGTTCCGGCCACGTTCGCATTCTGGTGGCAACGGATGTTGCCGGTCGCGGTATCCACGTTGACGGCGTCAGCCATGTGATCAACTACACCCTGCCTGAAGATCCAGAAGATTACGTGCACCGTATCGGCCGTACCGGGCGTGCCGGGGCAAAAGGGGTGTCGGTCAGCTTTATTTCCGAAGATGATGCGTTCGTACTGCCGGATCTGGAGAAATATCTGGGCACCAAGCTGGAACTGACGCAGCCCTGAACCGTTGCACTGTGGCATCGGACGGATGCTGCAGGATGGCTGTCAAAGGGTAGATTGAACCGTTATTGAACAGGAGTTGCTGGCGGATGCTGTTGCCGTTCACTCTGTTGTCCCGGTCAGGCCGGGGCAACTCCTCCCCCCGGCGGGGCGCAGAAAGCGGGATGGTCTTTCTGCCACGTTTTGCCACGCTGTTTGCACTTCTGTTTTGGCAGTTGCTGGTTACTCCGGCGACTGTTGCTGAAACGGTCACGTCTGAAATGGTCAGCGCTGAAACCGCGAATCAGGCCGCTCAGGTAACGCCTGAGTGGGTCGAGCGTTATCTCTATACCCGCAACTCGGCCTTGCTTGATGACAGCCCGAACGATCACGTTATGTCGTTTTATTACTTTGGCCGGCTGGATCAGCGCACGCTGATTGGCCTTGAGCGGGTGCGCGGTGATGATTACGAGCAGTTTTTCAGCCTGCTGGTGTTCGAAGGTTCAGAACTTCTGGGGTACTACCGCAACGTACTGAGTTTTCCATCAGGCGTTGCCGATAACGGCGAGGTGCAGTTCCCGCGTGGGGTCGATGTTCATTTACAGGGCAGTGATGCTTTGCTGAACATCACTGCGCCCGTGTTCAGTGGCTTATGTCAGCGACAGCGGGGCGCGGAAGCTGAGACGGATCTTTGTGTGCCATGGATGTCTGCTCGTTCGCAATAATCTGCTGAATTAACCAATCCGGATCATCCATCGGCAGGTCGTGCCCCGCCCTGGGATGGCTGAGCAGATTTTTCTGCCAGCGTTCGGCAATGCGGCGTGTACAGGCTGCATCTACCAGACGGTCGGCCAGACTGTTATAGAAAAAAGCATCCTGCAGTGGCGCCTGAGCCGGGCCGTGGAAGTGGCTGGCGGCCAGTAACTGGGCAAGGCCGTTGCGTAATGACAGCGGATGAGCGGCGGCATAATCACACCACAGCGGCAGCAGGCATTCGCTGTCTTTCATATTCAGCGTCCACTTCAGAATGGCGGCTTCAAGCTTGTCTGAACTGCGTAAACTGCGCAGAAATCCTAATAATGGCCGGATTTTCATCCGCTGCCAGGGCGTCGAAAAATTACTGAAACTGGTATTAATCAGGTGCAGGCGGGCGACTTCCTGCGGATAGCAGCGTGCCCATTCGCTGGCGATCATCGCGCCCATCGAAATGGCGACAAGAACCCGCGGACGGGTATTGTCCGGACTGAGTTTCTGCACCTGATGGCGGATATCGAGCATCATATTATGAATGCTGAAGGGGGTTTTATCGCGGAAGCGCTCGCCATTACCTGCCAGCTCCGGCAGCAGTAATGCCGATGGTGCCAGTTGCTGCTGTTGTAATTGGCTGAGCAACTGGTCGGGAAAGGCACCCCAGTGAAAGCGGCTGCGGATCAGGCCGCGGATCAGTACCCATTCGGGCTGGGATTGTTGAGTGTCCTGCTGAGCATCCATGCGCATATCAGGTTATTCCGTTACCAGAAGTTGAAATAGCGGTGCACACTGAACTGCAGTGTGGTACCGGCATCGTAATCTGAACTGAGATTGGTGCGGTCGATGCTCAGACGGTAGTCATACGGACCGTAGCTGCGTTCAACGCCGACGCGGAATTGCCAGTAATCATCACTGTGTCCGCCGCCAAAATTAAAGTCGTCGTTGATTTCCAGGTAGCGGTGCTGGGCGGTAAAAAACTCAATCGAAAAGCTATCGGTCTGGATGGTGTAACCCAGTTCCAGACTGCGTTTGGCAAATCCTGAATCCAGATAGGAATCGCTGTGGCGCCAGCCCAGTGTCAGGGCATCGTCGACCAGCAGGCGCAGCGTTCCTTCACTGTAGGCCTGATCCTGAATGCTGGCGTCGCCGGCAAAGGTGTAGCGGGTCGCGGAAATATCCATCGCAATACCATCACTCAGCGGCAGATACAGGCCAGCAAAGGCATCGTGCTCGTAGGTGGCATGATCACCTTTGCGGTCCAGACCAGAAGACCACAGGCCAGTGTAAAAACCGCTGTCATGGCGGAAGGTCAGGCCGCCCTGCAGGGCTGCATTGCCACCGGTCTGACTGACACCATCGCGAACGTATTCTGAAGTCAGACCCAGATTGGCGTTCAGTTCGGCATGGACGGTGGTGGCTGCCAGCATCGTCAGAGCGGCAGAGGCAGTAAGCAGAGGGCGGAATACAGACATGTGACTAGCGCTTTCCGTTAGTGATCAGATAAAGGCCGCTATCATACGATGTTTCTGCGGCGCTGTGATGTGTTTGTGGTGTATTTGCTGGCGTGATACTGGCCGGGCGCTATTTCGGGCAAGCGCCGGGGCTGAAAGTTCCGCTTCAGAGGTTGGGGCCGCTACGGTTGTATGGATACCAGCGGTCGCAGGCACGCTGGTACAGCTGCTGTTTATCGGCAGCGTTGTCAGGTGCCCAGGTGGGCATGCTGCGCACTGCTGACATTAAAAACTCAATCAGAGTGAAATGGCGGCGCAGAATGCGCTGATGGCGGTGCGGCAGAATCGGATTAAACAGGCTGTGGTAACGGAACAGGTGGCGCGGATTTTTTTTCACCCACAGCCAGGAACCCATTTCCAGTGTAAGCGGCAGATAAAGGCCATCAGGTTGCTGTGCCATGTAGTCGTCATACAGGTAATCCCACAGATCGCCATGGGTGGTGTAACTGTGCGCCTGAGGCTCAAACAGGTACATATTATGGCTGGGGTAACTGTGTTCAAACAATTGTGTCAGGGCGCAGGCTTCCGGCAGTCCGGGCCAGGGTTCGGTGCTTTTGGCGTAGGGAAACCAGATGCGGTCTTTGTAGCCAAATCCTGAGTGGCAATCGAGGGTGATGCAGTGTTTCTGATATTTCAGACTGGCGCGGATGCTGTCGATCAGGGCCTGACTCTCTGTCTCCATCGGTTCGCCTTTGCGTCCGCGATACCAGGGCAGGTGACGGCTGATGCGCTGTCCGCCGACCAGAAAGGGTGTGCTGCCAATTGCATCGACCGGCGCATTACGCATTAAATCAACGCCGTTAGGGTTGGCGCGGCTGTTATTCCACATGCCGCCGGGATTCACGATCGGAATAACCACCAGCCGGATCTGGGCCAGCATTTCCATGGCGGTCGGGTCCCAGTCGAGGCGGCGCAGCAGGGTACGTAGGAACGATAAAATCACCTGGCTGCCAATACGTTCGATACCATGTACGCCGCCGATCAGTGCCAGTGTCGGAGCCAGTGGTGTGGTGGCGCCCATTTCCAGCACATAAAACGGCAACCTGAATGAACCCTGTTGGATATGAGCAGGAACGGATACCCGCAGATGATGGCGGCCTTGCTCAATGAGTTGTTCCAGTTCGGTCAGTTCGGGCAGGGCTTTATTAATTTGGTAAATCCGTTGAATCACGTTGGCTGCATCCTTATTCTGCTCAGCCGTCCTCTTTACCAGAATAGAGTAACAATTCGATGAAATCTTCCCAGTCGCTGCCCGATACTCCTCCGGACCGTTACCGCGGCTGGCACTGGGTGAAAACCCTATGGCCGTATCTGATGGAGCATCGCTGGCGCGTTCTTGCTGCTTTGTTGTGTCTGGTGGGGGCGAAGCTGGCCAGTGTGTCGATGCCGTTTCTGCTGAAATATCAGGTCGATCACCTGAGTGCAGTCGACAAACAGGCCATTAATCCGGCGGACTGGTGGTTATGGTTTCCGCTGGCTTTATTGCTGGCCTATGGCGCTGTGCGTTTTTTAAACGTTTTTATGGGCGAAGTGCGCGATTTATTGTTTGGCCGGGTAACCGAGCGGGCCATGCGGCGCATGGCGCTGAAGGTGTTTGAGCATCTGCATACCCTGAGCCTGGAATTTCATTTAAACCGCCAGACCGGCGCATTGCAGCGTGATATTGAGCGTGGCACCAACGGCATCAGTTTTCTGCTGCGCTTTATGATTTTTAATATTATTCCGACCTTCCTCGAGTTGTTTCTGGTAATCGGTTTGTTGCTGGCCAACTACCCGCCGGTGTTCGGCATAATTACCGCTGTGGCGGTCGTGGCTTATGTGGCTTATTCGGTAAAAGTCACAGAGTGGCGTACCCATTATGTGCGTGAAGCCAACCGTATGGATTCCACCACCCATGCCCGCGCCCTAGACAGTCTGCTGAATTATGAAGCGGTCAAATATTTTACCGCCGAGCAGCGTGAAGCTGAGGCTTATGACAGCTCGCTGGCGCAGTGGGAGCAGGCGCGGCGCATGAACCGCTTTTCGCTGTTCAGCCTGAACAGCGGGCAGGCACTGATTGTCAGTGTCGCGATGGGCTCAATGCTGTTATTCGCTGCTTATTACGTACTGATTGGCCGCATGACTCTGGGTGACTTTACTCTGGTGAATGCCTTTATGTTCCAGCTGTTTGTACCGCTGAATTTTCTGGGTTTTGTCTATCGTGAAATCAAAGCGTCGATGGCCAATATCGAGCGTATGTTTGAGCTGCTGGATGAGCAGTCAGCGGTCAAAGATAACGGCACGGGAACCCTGCAGGTTGGTCAGGGTGAAGTGGTATTCCGTAATCTTCAGTTTGCCTACCAGCCGGAGCGGCCTATTTTACGCGGCCTGAATTTAACCCTGGATGCCGGAAAAACACTGGCGGTGGTTGGTTCCAGCGGTGCCGGTAAATCGACCCTGACCAAATTATTATTCCGTTTTTACGATGCACAGCAGGGCGAGATTCTGATTGATGGTCAGCCCATTCAGTCGGTGCCGCAGCAACAATTAAGGCAGGCGCTGGGCATCGTGCCACAGGATACGGTGCTGTTTAACGATACACTGAAAAATAACCTGCTGTACGCCCGCCCCGAGGCAACAGATGCTGAACTTGCCGAGGTGATCCGTATGGCGCATTTGCAGAAACTGGTGAATGAATGCCCGGATGGTATGGATACCGTAGTTGGTGAGCGTGGACTGAAATTGTCCGGCGGTGAAAAACAGCGCATCGCCATTGCCCGTATGCTGCTTAAACGCCCGGCAATTATGGTGTTTGATGAAGCGACTTCGTCGCTCGATTCCCATACCGAACGCGGCATTATGGCCGAAATCCGCGAAGTGGCGCGTGGTCATACGGCACTGATTATTGCTCACCGTTTATCGACGGTCGTTGATGCTGATTGTATTGCGGTGCTGGAGAATGGTCAGGTGGTCGAGCAGGGAACCCACCAGCAATTGCTGGCCGCCGGCTGTGCCTATGCCGCATTGTGGCAGGCGCAACAGCAATCGGATGCTGCTGAGCATGTGGACGCTGAGGAAAAGTAATGCACCTGTTAATTGTTGATGCAATGAACCTGATCCGCCGTATTTATGCGGCGGCGGCCGATACCGAATTACCGCTGGAGGCAACCCGCAGCCGTTGTTTAAGTGCCATTGCGCGTAATGCGGAATACGCCAAGGCTACCCATGTGGCGATGGTATTTGAGCAGAAATGCCAGACCTGGCGTCATGAATTATGGCCGGATTACAAGCTGGGCCGACCACCGATGCCGGAAGCCTTGCAGCACGATCTGGCCGATATGCAGCGTTATTTTCAGCAGTCAGGCGTGTTTTGCCTTGATCTGGCCGGTTGGGAAGGCGATGACGTGATGGCCACTCTGGCGAGTAAAGCTGCTTTTGCCGGTCTGCAGGTGACGATTCTGTCGACCGATAAAGGCTTCTGCCAGCTGGTGAATCCACGCCTGAGTGTACGTAATCATTTTGACCGCTTTACCTGGGATGAGCTGATGGTTGAGCAGAAATTTGGCCTGAAGCCCCAGCAACTGGCCGATTTCTGGGCGCTGACCGGCGACAGTACCAATCATTTGCCCGGTGTGGCGGGTATTGGCCCGAAAACCGCTGGTCATCTGCTGGATCAGTTCGGATCGCTGGATGTGTTGCTGGTGCAGCGTGAGCAGTGTGATACCAAAGTACGTAACGCGCTGAATGAGCATTGGCCGACGGCATTGCTGACGCGGGTTCTGGCAAGGCTGCGAACCGATGTGCCTTTGGGGTTCAACCTGCACGATCTGCGCTGGCAAAGCGGCCGCTGAGACCTCAGATAGCGGGCGGCTAATCCTTGGGCCAAAAGCGCTGGGTCAAAATACGTTGGGCCAAAAAACGTTGGAGCAAGGGCGGCTGGCACTCGGCGGCCCGATTGATTAAAATCGCCGCCTTTTCTGTGAGGACGTTGTATGTCCGTCGATATCAAAGTCCGGGGTTACCACCTCGACATCTACCATCATGTGAACAACGGCCGCTATCTGGAGTTTCTGGAAGAGGGGCGTTGGGATTACTTCGACCGTCATCAGTTTATTCAGCTGTTTGAAGCGCAGAATCTGGCTTTTGTCGTGGCCAATATCAACATCAGTTACCGTCGTCCGGCGTATGCGGGTGAAGTTATCCGTATCAGCACGCGGATGGAAAAAATCGGTAATAAAAGTGCGCAGATGGTGCAGGAAGTACGTTTGCTGGAAAACGGTGAAGCAACCACGCTGATTGCCGATGCGGTGGTCACTTTCTGCCTGATGGATTCGGAAACTCAGAAAGCCGTGCCGATTGAAGGCAATGCCCGGGCGGTGCTGGAAACCATGATTGAGGATGGTTTATGAGCGTGAAAGATGTATTGGCTGAGATTAATGGCTTTCTCGGGTGTGTAACACCGGATGCCTGGATCGATGAGGCTCTGAATAATCAGGAGACCTTGCTGATTGATCATGCCAACTGTGAAAAAAAAGCCGCCACCACGGCGATGAATCTGCTTTATAAGCACATCGATCGCGAAGATCTGCTGAAAAAAATGAGCCAGCTGGCGCGTGAAGAGCTGCTGCATTTTGAGCAGGTGGTTAACATCATGAAAGACCGTGGCATTGCTTACCGCCATGTATCCTCGTCGCGCTATGCGGCGGGCTTGCGTGAGCAGGTGCGCAAGGGTGGAATCAATGAACTGGTGGATGTGCTGATTGTCGGCGCCTTTATCGAAGCCCGTTCCTGTGAGCGTTTTGCCAAGCTGGCGCCGTTTCTGGATGACGTGCTGGCAAAATTTTACCGCTCACTGTTGCGCTCTGAAGGCCGTCATTATCAGGATTACCTGGCGCTGGCTGCACAGTATGCGGATGGACCCATTGCTGAGCGGGTGGCGGAATTCCGTGAGTTCGAGCGTGAACTGATCGAATCCCCCGATGCTGAATTCCGCTTTCACAGCGGTGTGCCTGTGGCGGCTTAATCAGCCGTCACTGCTGGCACGGATGATTTTGCGGCAAACGTCGGCAATATTGCTGTACTCCTCTGCGTTAATAGCGCCGGCGTCCAGGTCACGGCGCGCCTGATCCAGGCGGGCTTCGGCATCTTTCAGGTCGGTATAGCGGCGGTTTGCTTCCAGTGCGTTAAGAACAGTACGTGCGGTCATGATCTTCTCCCCGTTTGTTCTGCTTTTCCAAGCCTAGGAAATAATCAGCAGGAGTGGAATCTGTCGGAAGTATTATTCTGTTCCTGCCGCTTCAATGCGGACAAATACCGGTCGATATGGCGTTTTTTACATTATTGCTGGCAGTTATGCCCGATGCTGGCTTTTGTGTCGTGCTGATATAAAGGTTTTTTATCACCGGGCGCAGCCGTTACTATAGGCGCCGCTATTTTTCTCTCAGAGTTGTTACCAGTTTATGTCTGTTGAATCGAACATGTTCAGTACATTGACCTCATGGTGGGATGGGCAGAGCCGTGATCTGCATGGTCTTCAGCGCGAGGGGGCAGATGGGGCGCCGTTGCTGCACTTTCTGCATGGTAATGGTTTCAGTGCTCATACGCTGGTGCCTATGGCGGATACACTACCGTCGGACTGGAATCTGTTGCTGACTGATGTGCCGGGGCACGGTGGCTCGCAACAGCCGGCGCATCATATGCCGGACTGGCTGCGTATGGCACGCCGGGTTGGTGATGCTCTGGAAGTGCGTAATGGTGGCCGTAAGGCCATTGGTATCGGCCACTCAATGGGTGGGGTTATGACGCTGATGCTGGCGGCTGAGCGCCCGCATCTGTTTGAGCGCATCATTCTGCTTGACCCGGTATTGTTCTCCGCTGAGATTCTGCTGTTTCAGCGTCTGGCCCGTAAAACCGGCTTATGGAAGCGCGGTGCTCTGGTGAAAGCCGTGCAGGGGCGCCGTTCGGTCTGGCCGGATGCGGCCAGTCTGCGTCAGGATCTGCAGCGTAAGTCTTTGTACCGTAACTGGGATGCTGCAGCACTCGAAGGTTTTATTCTGGGAGCAACGAAACCGACCTCAGAAGGGCTTGAACTGGCCTGTAATCCCGCCTGGGAGGCCGCCATCTTTGGTTCTTATCCGCGAGGGTTGTGGCAGGCCGTGCACCGGGTGAGGGTGCCGGTGGATATTCTGGTGGCTGCTGACAGCTATCCGTTTATTCTTAAGTCGGCGCGCAAAGCTGCTAAAGCCAATCAGCATATCCGCTTTGAAATGGCGCCGGGCAGCCACTGCTTCCCAATGGAACAGCCTGAACAGACGGCTCTGCGGATTAAAGAATTGTTGGCCATAAACCCCTGAAAGTGGTTGTCTCTTAAAACCTTTGTCAAATAAATAAGGGTAAGCTATTGTGGCTTAACCATTTGACCTAATAAAAGAGAACTACGAGTAGGATTTATGAACATGGAGATTCAGGCAGCGCTTGATGTTGCCGATGAAACTGATTCATTTCTTCAGATTACCGACGTCATTTACGACAAGGAAGCTGAGTCAGGATTTGAAGCGCTGACGGATGCAGAGAAAACCGTTTTTTGTATCGATAACCTGTTAAAGGAAATGGAAAACGGTGGCTTCGTTCAGTTTATCCACCACGACGTAGGAGCGTATGCAGAGGAAACTCTCGAAGCGCTGGAGAAAATCAAAGCAAAGGGAACATACACCCTGCTGGAGCGTTTGATTGCTTTATTTGATGGGAAAAAAATCCCGAAAGATGAAGACGAGCGTATTCAGATGTTCGATCATATTGAAAGCGAATACGCTGATGATATCGCCGAACTTGATGACCGCTTTTATGATGTGGGCGAGAATCTGGTTGGGCTGACGCTGCTGTTTGTCAGTAAAAATCTCAAAGAGTTTCGCTGAACTCAAAGCCGGTGATCTTTTGCCGGCTTTTTTATTTCCCTGATCAGTGGATGTGGGCTGCTATGATCCGATGGCTTGTCCGGCGCCGGCAGAGCTTTGGTTATGCTTTTTCCGGTCTGGTCTATATGCTGCGTACTCAGCCACATGCGCAGGTTCATCTGCTGGCCGTAGTCGTGGTTGTGTCAGCGGGCTGCCTGACTGGTCTGGCGCCGGCAGAGTGGGTTGTGCTTATTTTGTCGATGGCTCTGGTGTTGTCACTTGAAGCCATGAATACGGCGCTGGAATCACTGGCTGATGCGCTCCATCCTTCCCATCATCCTCTGGTTGGCAAAGCCAAAGATCTGGCCGCAGCTGCGGTACTGGTATCAGCATTGGCATCTGTTATTATCGGCACGCTGATTTTTATTCCGCACTGGCTGTCGTGATATCAGAAATGCGGGTATTTGCATCTGAAGTACGGCCAATAAAAAACGTCAGTTAACTATTAATAAAAACAAGTACTAAGGAATTCTCCCATGATGCGTATCTTACTGGGCCTCACGCTGGCTCTCGGCCTGATATTCAATGCGAACGCCAGACAGTTAGAAGGTGCTGAAATAGCTGAGCAGCTGACCCTTAACGGTCAGGAGCTGACTCTCAATGGTGCTGGTGTCCGTTCAAAATTCTTTCTTGATGTATACGTTGCGGCACTGTACCTCGGCAATAAAAGCAATGATGCCGCGGCAATTATCGCTGCCGATGAGCCAATGGCCATTCGTCTGCATATTGTGTCCGGTATGATCAACAGCAAGCGTATGTCGGAATCCACCCGTGACGGCTTTGTACGTTCAACCGGCGGCAACCTTGCACCTATTGAAAGTGATGTGGAAGAGCTGATCAAGGCGTTCCGTGATGAGGTAAAAGAAGGCGATGTTTATGAGCTGGCTTATACCCCGGAAAGCGGTGTAACCGTTTATCGTAACGGTGAAGAGAAATCGAATGTTAAGGGGCTTAAGTTCAAACAGGCTCTGTTTGGTATCTGGCTGTCTGAAGATCCGATCCAGAAATCTCTGAAAAAGAGCATGATTAACGGCTGATACGCCGGGCATAAAAAAAACGGGCTGCGGCCCGTTTTTTTATGCCTGTGTATTCATCAGGGCAGCGGCTTTTGTGTTCGTGGTGTGGTTTGGCGGTGTTTGGTCAAATAAGGACAGTTTGTTCTTTTTATGCGGAAAATCCGGATAATTTGTCTGCTCTGTATTGGGCAGCATGAAAGGCGAATGTAAATTTGTCCGCAAATGTTGCAGTGATATCAATATTCGGGAATATAGCCCCGGCTTTTTTGTCTGACTGGCAGCATCTGGCTCTGGTGCTTGTCTTGCTGCGGTCTTGGCTTATCGGCCGGATGTTGCTTAACTCTGTTATATACCTCAAGGACGTAAACGGTTGCTGAACTTAATTATCATTCCCGGTGGGGCTGGCTGTGAGTAATAACGAAGCAGCTTCTTCACCTGTGTCGGTCGACAGCTTCCTGCCTGAGCGGATTGTTCTGCTTGTGGTTGATGATGATGAAGCCGTGTTGCAGGTTACCCGCCTCGTACTTTCCCGTTTTCGCTATAAAGATCGCCCGCTGGAAATACTGGAAGCCTGTAGCGCAGCTCAGGCTTCGGAGCTTCTGGCTCTGCGTCCTGATGTCGCAGTGATTTTACTGGACGTGGTGATGGAGAGTGATGATGCCGGTCTGCGTCTGGTCGGGCATATCCGTAATCAGTTGAATAATCATCGTATCCGAATTCTCTTGCGTACAGGTCAGGCTGGGTATGCGCCTGAGCGACAGGTGGTGCAGGATTATGACATTAACGATTATCTGGTTAAATCCGATGCTACTCAGGGGCGGATGTTTTTATCGCTGACGGCGGCTATTCGCAGTTACAGCGATATTCTGCGCGCAGAAGAATTGGCGCGGCGTGTTGCTGATGCCGAACATCAGCGTCGGCTTGCTGATCAGGCTTCGCTGGCAAAGACGGATTTTCTTGCGCATATGAGCCATGAAATCCGCACTCCGCTGAATGGTGTTGCTGGTATTGTTGAATTGTTGTCTGCAACAGACTTGTCGGCAGAGCAGGCAGAGCTGTTGCAGGATCTGCGTTATGTCAGTTCAGCACTGCTGGATATTGTGAACGATGTACTGGATGTTGCCAAAATAGAGGCCGGTAAGCTGGAACTGAATGTTCACGACTTTAATCTGCCGAAATTACTGGAAAAGGTCAGTGCTATTTTTGCGGCCGGCATGCAGCAGAAATCTATCCGCTTTCAGGTTGAATGCACTGCAGATCTGGTGACCTGGGTGCGCGGTGATGCTCAGCGCATTCAGCAGGTGCTTATTAATTATCTCAGCAATGCTTTTAAATTTACCCCCGAGGGCGGCCGGATTACTCTGCGGATCACCTGTGTGAGCGTTGCCGGTGGGTATGAGCTGACAGCCGAGGTTGAAGATAATGGCAAGGGTATCCGTGCAGAGCGTCTGGCCGATATTTTTAACGCCTATGAGCAGGAAAGTGTTCAGACGGCAAGTCATTACGGCGGCACGGGGCTGGGGCTGAGTTTATCGCGCAGTCTGGCTACGTTAATGGGAGGCAGTGTTGGTGCTGACAGTGAGTTTGGGCATGGCAGCCGTTTCTGGCTGCGTGTACCGTTGCAGTCCGGACATGCTATTGATGATACGGCGGCAGATAATGCCGATCAGAATGGAGCTCTTGCTGGCTGGATGATTCTGGTGGGCGAAGATGATCCGACCAGTCAAAAAATCATCCGCAGGATTCTGGAGCAGGCAGGGGCGCAGGTCGAATTGTTTGCTGATGGTCAGTCGTTATTGGAATCGGGGTTGTATACCTGCGCGGATGTAATTTTGCTTGATTACCATATGCCGCAACTGAATGGTCCGGCCACGGCCAGACGCTTGCGTGAATCTGGTTACAGTAAGCCTTTGCTGGCACTCACTGCAGGTATTGTCGATGCCGAGCGGGAGCAATGTCTGCAGGCGGGTATGGATGATGTGCAGGGTAAGCCACTGGATCGGCAGCGCCTGATCCGGTGGTTATTACAGGCCCGTTAGCGGGCCTGTCTGGTTCAGTCACTCTGACGCTTTTCGCCCATACGGGCAATGGCTTCCAGGCGGGCAATAATGTCACCATTAACGCTGCCGGCCGGAAATTCCCCTTTGCTGTTCATTTTCCCGGCCTTGCGTTTCATCAGGATTTCAATCGCCTGATCGACATGGGTAACGCAGTGAATATGGAAGTTTCCTGCGGCAACGGCTCTGACCACATCGTCATTGAGAATTAAATTCAGGCGGTTGGAGGCGGGAATGATAACCCCCTGATCGCCGTTCAGGCCCCGCGCGGCACAGAGGCGGAAAAAGCCTTCGATCTTTTCATTTACGCCGCCGATGGCCTGGACTTCGCCATATTGGTTGACCGAACCGGTAATGGCGTAACTCTGTTCAATCGGAGAGTGAATCAGTGCTGAAATAAGACAGCACAGTTCGCCCAGTGAGGCGCTGTCGCCGTCGATGTATCCGTAAGACTGCTCCATGGCGATATGCGCCGAAATGGCCAGTGGGAAGCGCTGGGCGTAACGGTTGCCGAGAAATCCGCTGAGAATCATCACCCCTTTGGAGTGAATTGCCTGGCCGAGAGAGACCTCACGCTCAATATCGACCACGCCTTTGCTGCCCGGATAAACGGTTGCGGTAATACGTGCCGGCGAGCCGAAGCTGGTATCGCCCAATGACATTACGGTTAAGCCATTAATTTTACCGATGGCTTTGCCGCTGGTTTCCAGCAGTACAGTTCCATCAAGCATCTGCTCGAACAGCTTGTCATAAACCCGTCCGGTGCGTTCAAACTTAGCCGCCAGTGCACGATCAATATGGTCAGCGCAAATCAGTTCGTCCTGAGCCAGTTGGCGAATAAAGTCGGCTTCAGCAAGCAGGTCGAATTGCTCACCAATGCGGGCGCTGAGAACATCCTGCTGCTCTGCCAGGCGTGCACTGTAACGGACCATGCGTACCACGGCGCTCTGATCCAGATCGGCATAACCCTGTTCTTCGATGCGGCTCTTCAGCAGGCGGGCATAAGCCAGCAGATGGTCATCGTTAAGCGGCAGGTCGCTGTCAAAGTCGACAACGGCACGGAAAAGGCGTTTAAAGTCTTCATCGTATTCCTGCAGCAGGTAATACACCTGGCGGGAGCCGATCAGAACCAGTTTGAAATCCAGCGGAATAACCGCTGGCAGCAGGGTGGTAGTGTTGATCAGACCCATTTCGGAGTAGGGCGACTCCATCTTCAGCTGGCGGGATTGCAGTGCGCGTTTCAGTGCGTCCCAGACCAGAGGTTCAGATAATACCTTTTCCGCATCCAGAATCAGGTAGCCGCCATTGGCTTTGTGCAGTGCGCCGGGGCAGATGCGCTGGTAGTTGGTGACCAGTGCGCCCTGTTCATTGGCGTATTCGATACGGCCAAACAGGTTGGCATAGCTTGGGTGTGGCTCGTAAATGACGGGGGCGCCGCTGTTTTCCACATGATGCGTGGCAATATTGGGCATCAGCGATTCTTCAAGACTGCTGCGTTTAACGTATTCTTCACGTAATTCCAGCAGGCGTTCCTCGACCAGTTCTTCCAGAACCAGTCTGGGCAGGTGTTCTTCCATGTCCTGCAGGTAAGCCAGCAGCTTTTCATGGCCTTCAAAGCGATTGCGGATCGGTTCGATCAGCGGTGTGATCGCATTTTTGATGGTTTCCTGATTCAGCTGGCGCAGGTCATTACTGCTTTCGCGTTTCCATTGGGGCAGTTCGGCCAGCTGATCGCTGAGCATCTGTTCCAGCTCGGCGATGTTGTTATGGAAGCCTTCACGTTCTTCTTCGCTCAGCTGGGCGAATTCGGTTTCGTCGAGTGCTTTGCCTTCGCGCATGGGGGTAAAGCTAATGGCACTGGAGTCTCGGTAAACCGCGACGCCACGCTTATGTGCCTCGCGCTCCACATGCTCAATGGCTTTGTCATAGCGCCGGTTGAAAACGTAATCAATGGCCGATTTTTTCTGCTGATAGGTCGGGTGTTCAAGAGCGGCCGGAAAGGTGGCCAGCAGCTGATCAATCAGTTCGCTGATCTGCTGGCGGAATATACCGGCCTCCTGAGGCAGCATTTCTACGGCCTGAGGCTCCCGCGGGTTGCGGAAATTATTAACGTAGCACCAGACGCTGGGTGTCGCCTGACGTTTTGCTTCGCTCTTCAGGTAATCGCGTACATAGGATGAGCGGCCGGTGCCGGTCTCACCCATCACAAAAATATTGTAGCCCGGGCGCTGCATCGCAACGCCAAACTGAATCGCATTGACCGCTCTGTCTTGTCCAAGAACCCCCTGAAAGGTTTCCAGCTCGCGGGTGTCGGCAAAGGTCAGGGCAGATGGGTTGATGCTTTGTGTCAGGGCGGAAGCGTTAACAGCAGTTTGGGATTTGGCCATTCGGAGTCGTCAATATCGGCGGATAAAGGCGGTACAGTATTGAGAACAGCGGTGCTTGGCAAGTCGGCCGGCGTTGCAATTCTGCCGTCGCTGGTGATAATTGCGCCGCTTTGACTATCGCGGGGGATGCATGTCCGTTCAGCCAGAAGACAGAACTACTATTGATATGTTTGCCCCCGGTCGTCCGGGCCGGCCACGCAGTAACCCGTATGAGCGCTCGCAGCAGTGTCGGTTTAACAAAAGGACTCAGCGCCAGCGTGACAAAGAGCGCGGTCTGCACCGGCTGGAGGTGAAGCTCGATGCGCAGGTGGTTGGGCGGCTGGATGAGGTTTGCGCAGAGCTGAATCTGGCAAGGGCGGATGTTCTGGAGCTGGCGCTGAAGCATTGGCTGCATTTGTGATTTTTCAGTCTTAAGCGGTATTTGCCGTTGTGGCGCAGCTGGTCAATTGCATTACTGTTCCTTTGTTCACTAAACTGAACTCATACCAACGGATACGTATTAACGAAAGGATATCGTTGTGCATGGAATGCGAACAGGCATTATCGGCCTGACCCTTCTTTTATCACTGACCGCCTGCGTAAGTGGTGGTCAGGCAAAGACGTCTGCTGCCATGACTGATGCGCCAGCACCTGGCGATCTGAATCAATCAGCTGGCATGCTGAGTCTCAATCCTGTGCCGCTCTATGGCATGCCGGAGTTGTCATTGGGTGCGGAGTGGCAGAGTGGCAATGATCCGCTGCTGCAATTATGTGATCTCCGCAAGCGTCAGCTCGACGCAGACAAACCATTGGTGCTTTATCTTGATGGTGAACATGAAATATTAACGCTGCAGCGTTCAGATGCGGTTGCCGGCGCTTCTTGCGGCTATTTTGTGACTACGCCGGATCAGCTGGACCGCATTGCCAGTCGTCAGACGGTTATGCTGCGGGTTTACTTTGCCGGTCAAACTGTTGAGCAGCGTATTTCGGGAACTATGTCGGATTATTTCTCACGCCCGAAAATGCTGGGGCCACAGCAGCGGCTGAAGCGTTTTGTTGATGCATTGCAGGATTTAAATCTCAGCAGTGCGCTGGTCGATGGCTGAAAATCAGATAACTGCTTGATATCTCAATGAGTTTTCGCTAATGTGCCGCCACCTGATGTTCATCGGGTCGTTATGGTGGCCTCTGCTGGTCCCCTCGCAACGATACGCCGCGAACCCCGCCAGGCCCGGAAGGGAGCAACGGTAGTGGCTGACTCGTGTGCCGGGGTGTGGCTGGTAGAGGTCATCTCCAAATTCTCCTGACTTTCCCCTCCTTACAAGGTATTATGCGCCTCATTGCGTAATCTCTGGTGCTGGAAAATTCATGAGTTATCAAGTACTTGCTCGAAAGTGGCGACCACGTTTCTTTGATGAAATGGTGGGGCAGGAGCATGTGCTGAAAGCACTCATTAACGCCCTTAATGAACAACGCCTGCATCATGCCTATCTGTTTACCGGTACTCGCGGGGTCGGTAAAACGACCATTGCCCGGATTCTTGCCAAATGCCTTAATTGCGAGCAGGGCATCAGTGCGCGTCCCTGTGGTGAGTGCAGTGCCTGCCGTGAAATTGCCGAAGGTCGCTTTGTTGACCTGATTGAAGTCGATGCCGCATCGCGTACCAAAGTCGAAGACACCCGTGAACTTCTTGATAACGTTCAGTATGCGCCAAGCCGTGGCCGCTTTAAGGTTTACCTGATCGACGAAGTGCACATGCTGTCCACGCACAGCTTTAATGCCCTGCTTAAAACGCTGGAAGAGCCTCCGGCGCATGTGAAGTTTCTGCTGGCAACCACTGATCCGCAAAAACTGCCGGTGACCGTGTTGTCACGCTGTCTGCAGTTCAGTCTGAAAAATATGACGCCTGAGCGCATTGTCTCTTATCTGGGTAAGGTGCTTGAGGCCGAAAAGATCGGCTATGAAGAACCTGCTCTGTGGCAGCTTGGCCGTGCGGCGCAGGGCAGTATGCGTGATGCGCTCAGTCTGACTGATCAGGCAATTGCCTATGGTGAAGGTCTGGTGGGAGAGGCTCAGGTTAATGCCATGCTCGGCACCATGGACCGGGGCCGTCTGTTTAAAATGGCTGAGGTTATGGCCAGAGCCGATGCTGCGGAGGTCATGAACGAAGTCGCGGCCATGGCTGAGCATGGTCCGGATTACGATGAAGTTCTGCAGGGGCTACTGACCATATGGCATCGCGCAGCTCTGGGGCAGGTCGTTCCTGATGCTATCGAGAATTCTCAGGGGGATCGTGAGGCGATTCTGCAACTGGCAATGGCCATGCAGCCGGAAGATTTACAGCTGTATTATCAGATTGCCCTGAATGGCCGTGCTGATCTTGCACTGGCACCGGATCCGCGTCAGGGCTTTGAAATGATTCTGCTGCGCATGCTGGCTTTCCGCCCGGCGCCTGCGGCTCCGCTGGAGCTGGATCTGGATCTGGAATCGGCACTGCAAAAAAAAAAGCGTCTCAGCTCTGACTCCCTGAGCAATCTCTCTTCAGATGTGGCTGAAGCTCCCACAGTTGTCTCAGCGACACCGGCCGAACCTGTCGAGCCTACTCCTGCAGACGTTCCTGATATCTCAACCGTTTCCGCTTTGGCTGATGAGCTGTCATCTGATGACGGAGTTTCGGCGGATATCGAAGCGCCAGATCATGCAATAAATGCATTAGCGGACAGCATCGCAGGCGAAGCGCTTGTTGATGCGTCTGCTGATGTGCCTGAAGCCGGAATAACGGAGCAGGCTGCCGGATTTGCAACGAACGACCAATTGCTGGTTTCCGAACAAATGGTTTCCGGGAGCGACAACAATGCTGCTATTGCTGATCTGCCTGCTGACCGTCAGCAGTACACTCAGACAGCAGCTTTAGCAGAAGAGCATCTCCCACCGGCTGTGGCGGTTGTTGAGCCCACGCCGGAACCTGAATCCTTACCTGCAGACGAGCCGGTTGCCCCGGTTTCTCAGGATGATACTGCACCAACGCCTTACACCTGGTGGCAATGGGTGAATAAACTGAAACTGGCCGGTCTGCCGATGGCAATTGCCCGTAACAGTGCTTTGGTGCAGGTGGATGGTGATCGTTATATTTTTGATGTTGACCCTGTTCAGGGCGCATTATTCAACGATGGGCAGCGTTTACGGATTCAGGACGCGATGCGCGAATGGCTGCCTCAGGCTGTGGTCGAAATGACGCTGCAGCTGCCGCGCGGAGAAACCCCGGAGCAGCGCCGTCAGCGTGAAGCGGCTGAAGCCCATTACGGGGCCAAGCAGGCAATTGAAGCCGATCCGCTGGTGCAGCGGGTCCTGGCAGAATTTGGTGGGTTTGTCGTAGACGACAGTATCCGCCCGGTAAGTTAAATACAGATATTGGAGAATCATTATGATCAAAGGCGGAATGGGCAATCTGATGAAGCAGGCCCAGAAAATGCAGGAACAACTGCAACAGGCTCAGGCTAAGCTGGCTGATGCAGAAGTAACCGGTGAGTCTGGTGCCGGTCTGGTTAAAGTGACCATGAATGGCCGTCATGATGTTAAGCGTGTTGAGCTGGATGACTCCATCATGGAAGAAGACAAAGAAATGCTGGAAGACCTGCTGGCGGCGGCGGTGAATGATGCCGTGCGCAAAATTGAACAGCAGAATCAGGAACAGATGGGCAAGCTGACAGCAGGAATGGGTCTGCCTGCAGGTATGAAATTGCCATTCTGATATGCAATTGCCAGCGCAGTACCGTCAGCTGATTGAATGCTTTGATGCTTTGCCGGGTATTGGCCCGCGTGCGGCTGCCCGTATGGCACAGCATGTTTTGGAGCATGACTCAGGTGAGCGTCTGCAACAGGCGATTCTGACCGCCCGGAAGACATTGCAACATTGCTGTTGCTGCCGGACATACAGTGATCTCAGCATTTGCCCGCTGTGTACGGATGATGAACGCAGCGTATTGCATTTACTGGTGGTGTCCGGTGTTGAGGATCAGTTTCGCTGGGAAGAGGCCGGCTACCGCGGCGGTTATTTTGTCCTTCATGGACTGTTGTCACCGGTGGCCGGTATTGGTCCGCGGCAGTTGCATTTACCGGATCTTAAGCAGCGTGTTGAAACATTAGTTTCTGCCGCCGAATCGTCTTCTGCAGAGAATCTTCTGGTACAGGTGGTGCTGGAATCATCGGTTGAAGCGGATGCTACCGGGCAGTTTATCGAGGATATGCTGGCCGGTTTTGCCTGTCGGGTTCAGCTGCTGACTCCGGGGCAGCTGGCAGTGGATTTACAACATGCGCGGAGCTTCTCTGCTGCAGACCATGTCCCGGCGGGAGCCGATAAATGACGCGTCTTAAAATACCTGAACCGCAGTGGATTACGACCGCGGAACAGTTGCAGGAGGCCTGCAGGCTCTGGTGTCAGGAAGCCTACATTGCTGTTGATACTGAATTTGTCCGCACCACCACGTTTTATCCGGAAGCCGGGCTTTTGCAGGTGGCTGACAGCCAGGGAAGTTACCTGATCGATCCATTAACCATTACGGATTGGCAGCCACTGATCGAAGTGTTGCAGCATCCTCTGGTGGTTAAAGTCTTCCATGCCTGTGCTGAAGACCTGGAAGTATGCCGTCGTCTGACCGGGGTTGTGCCATCGCCGCTGGCGGATACTCAGATTGGTGGGGCTATGGCCGGGCTTGGGGCTTCGATGGGGTTTCAGCGCCTGGTTAAAGAGGTGCTGAATATTAATCTTCCGAAAGAAGAGACCCGCTCAAACTGGTTAATGCGTCCTCTGCGTGAGGAGCAAATCAGCTATGCCGTTGCCGATGTTCATTATTTATACCGTCTGTATCCGAAGCTGATTTCACTGCTGAAAAAACTGGGCCGGCAATCCTGGCTTGCAGAAGATTGCGAACGTTTGCTGAATACATCGGAAAAATCCGAAAAAGCGAACCTGTATTTTCGCCGGGTTAAGTTGGCCTGGAAGTTACGCCCGCAGGAATTATTGCTGCTGCAGCATCTGGTGTTGTGGCGCGAACAGCAGGCGCGTGAGCGTAATGTTCCGCGCAGCAAAGTCGTTGATGACAACAGCTTGTGGAATATTGCGCGCTTTAAACCCCGTAACCGGGATCAGCTGGTTAAAGCCGGAATGCGCCCTCAGGCGGTAAGGGAAGATGGCAAGACGCTGCTGGATATTGTCAGTCAGGTACAGGCTATGGATAAAAGCCTGTGGCCAAAACAGTTGGATAAACCACTGTCGCCCCAGGCCGGACAGTGGCTGAAATTACTTAAAGAAGCCGTGGTCAGTAAGGCGGAATTACTCGATGTTCCACCAGATTTACTGGCGCGCAAAAAAGCACTGGAGGCGTTAATCCGCTCCGGATACCCGAATGGTCCCTTTAAATTGCCGGAAAGCCTCAGTGGTTGGCGCAAAGCGGAAATAGGGGATTATTTAATGATGATTTTGCAGGATCAGACGAGAGTGATCTCGCTGAGAAAACCGACTCATGACGAAAGTACTGTGTGACGTCTACAAGACGAAAAAGAAAGATGAAACCTACCTCTACGTATCCCGTAAGGATGCGTTGACGCGAGTTCCGGATGCTCTGATTGAACAATTTGGTAAGCCAGAACTGGCGATGACCATGATTCTTACGCCGGAGAAAAAACTCGCCCGTGCCGATATCGACAAGGTTCTGAAGGCGCTGGATGAGCAGGGTTTCTATTTGCAGATGCCGCCAGCCAAAGAAACTTACATGCTCGATCTGTTCTGCAAACTGGACAAAGAATGAGCGCACAACCTTTCTGGAAAGAAAAAACTCTGCGCGAGATGAGTCGTACAGAGTGGGAATCGCTCTGTGACGGTTGTGGCTTGTGTTGTCTGCATAAACTTGAAGACGAAGACAGTGGTGAGGTGTATTACACCGATGTGCACTGTCGTTATATGGATACCAGTAATTGCAGTTGCACGGTTTACCAGGAACGTAATATCAAAGTGCCGAACTGTGTTTGGTTAAGTCCGGAGCAGGCCGAAAGCTTTTTCTGGTTGCCTGAAACCTGTGCCTATCGTCTGTTGGCGGAAAAAAAGCCTTTGTTTGATTGGCATCCATTGGTATCTGGTGACCCTGCATCGGTGCATAAAGCGGGTATTTCAATTCAGAATAAAGGGATTTCTGATGATCAGATTCCCGAAGATGAATGGCAGGATCGTATTATATGGAAGGCATAATTCAGTTCTTACCCTTTTGGGCGGTCTATCTGGTATGTGCTCTGGTGGGTTATTGGTGCTGGAACCGGATATTTTTCTGGCTGGCCGCTGACAGTGATGTGCGGCGTTTTTTGCGCATGATTGGTGCCGTGTTGTTGTTTACGCCAGCGCCTATTGCCCAGGACTCCAATTACTTCGCTCCCGTACTGGTGGTATTGCCCTTTACGGCGATCAGTGAAGGCGTTAATGCTGCCTTGTATGCACTTAACTGGTTGCTGGCGGCTTTGTGTCTCGGTGTACTGGTGTTGGGTATGCGCCAGTTGTTGCTCTGGATCAGAGCCCGATTACAGGCAGAATGAAATAAAAAGGCGCACAGTGTGCGCCTTTTTTATATCCGGTACGCCCTATGTGCAGGACTACGAATTGATTAATAAATAATCAGCTGTTCAGTGTATTTCCCCTCGCTCTTTTTCTCTCCCCTGGCTGTTCAGGAATTTTACTACCCGGCATTTTGCCCAGTCAGGGATTTTTTTTATTCCTTTTCTGGCTAACCCATAAAACTTTGCTAGTTTTAATGCAGGAGTGTTCTGTATTTCTGACGGTCGTCCTCAGGTGGCCGGCGTAATCCGGAGCGGTACTTAAACTTGGGGTTTTTCCGTCAGTGGAGTAATCGGATTAGGGGCAGCAGAGTCTGCGCTCTAACGGATGAGAGGTTGGAAACATGGCTAATCATATCTTCATTCTGGCAACTGTAATGCTGTTGGCTGGCATTTTTGGGGGGCTGGTAAATTATTATCTGTATGGGGATAAAGACCCTGATGCAGCAAGTCTGCCACGTTTTCTTGTGGTTGGTGTGGGTGCTTCTTTTCTGGTGCCGGTAGTACTGGACATGGTGAACAGTGAGCTTGTTCTGGAAAGTCAGGGTGATCCGTCACGCTTGCTGATTTTTACCGGTTTTTGTCTGATTTCAGCGTTGTTAAGCCGCTTCTTTATCGACAATCTTTCCGACCGTATTCTCAATGAAGCTCAGGTAGCGAAGCAGCGTTCAGAAGAAGTGCAGCAAAACCTGCGCATTATTCAGAGTGAGCTGTTGCCATTAATCGATACTGAAACAGAACAGGACTCCGGACAGGAAGATTCGCAGGTGGTTCAGGTAAATGATGAGCTGGATGTTACCTCGACCCATGTGCTGAAAATTCTTTCCAGCGGACGTTTTATCTTCCGTTCCCTGGCCGGGGTTTGCCGTGAAGCGAATGAAGAAGAGTCGACCATTCTTAAAACATTGCATGTGCTGGTAACCCGTAGTCTGGCCGGTAAAGTCAGCGGTAAAAACGGTGTTCGCTGGCACATTACTGAGAAAGGCCGCCGCGTACTCGAATCTAACCTGTAATAGCCTGACCCCCGGGAGCATTTATGATGATTAATCGTTGGCTGTCGGGGGTGATGTTTGTATCACTCCTGTCGTTTTGTGCCGTATCTTCTGCGGCCGAATCTCCTGCCAAGCCTTCCGATGTCCGGATCATTATCGATATTTCCGGCAGCATGAAGGAAACAGACCCTGAAAATCTGCGTATTCCGGCGCTGAATCTGCTGGTCGAGTTATTACCCGATCAGTCGCAGGCCGGTGTCTGGACCTTTGGCCGTTACGTCAATATGTTGGTGCCGCTGGCGGCTGTGGATCAATCCTGGCGTGATGCGGCAAAAGAACAGGGGAAGTCTGTTAATTCTGTTGGGTTGCACACCAATCTCACTGAGGCTCTTGCTAAAGCCAGCTGGAAAGTAGCTGCAGACAGCGGTTTTAATCACAGCGTTATCCTGCTGACCGATGGCAAAATCGATATGGCCGAGGCTGGCCAGAATGCTGAGCAGGTTAATTCAGCAGAAAGAACCCGCCTGTTTAATGAAGTTCTTCCTGTTTATGCTGCTGCCGGTGCCCGTATTCATACGCTGGCTTTGTCGGATGGTGCGGATAAGAGTCTGTTGCAGCAAATTTCGCTCGAAACGGGTGGCTTGTTCCTGCAGGCATCCAGTGCCGATGAGTTACTTAAGGCTTTCCTTAAAGCTTTTGATCGCGCGGTGCCGGTTGAACAGGTTCCAATGGATGACAACCGCTTTGATATTGATGCCAGTGTTAAAGAATTTACGGCATTGATATTCCGCAAAGGCGGTGGCAAAGAAACCCGTCTTATCCAGCCGGATGGCAGTGTAATTTCCTACGCTGATGCGCAACCGGAGGGCGCTGTACGCTGGCATCAGGATGTTAATTTTGACCTGATTACTGTGCAGTCGCCCCAGACCGGTAGCTGGGTAGCGGATGCGGATCTTGATCCGGACAACCGGGTGCAGATTCTGTCTGACCTGACGCTGAATGTTGAAGGGCTGCCGGTCAGTCTGTTTTCCGGTAATCCACTGGAATTGGAGATTGCTCTGAAAAATGCCGGAAGCATTGTTGCCGAAGATGCTTTACTGCGGCTGACCGATATCAGTCTGAAAGTAACGGCACCGGATGGTCGCTCAGGCAGTAAGTTATTGTCAGATCCCGAAAACCTGCCAACTGATGGTATTTTCCGTGAGGCATTAACCCGCCTGTCGCAGGTAGGGGAATACCGCTTTGAGATCAATGCGATTGGTCGTACGTTTCAGCGCCGTCAGGTATTAAGTTCAACGTTGATGGAACCTTTGCGGGTTGAGATCCTGCCACAGCCTGCGGAGCAGAAAGTAGAAATCCGTGTTATTCCTGAAGGCGCTAATGTTGATTCGGGGCTGAGTCGGGTTATCGCCAAAATCAGCAGTCCGGATGAAAGCTCCATCATTCAGTCAATGGAATTTGATGCAGCCCAGCAGGCCTGGATTCTGGAACTGCGCGCCGATAAAGGACCGGGGGCGTATGATATTGTGCTGAATATTCGTGGCGTATCGAAGGGCGGAGCCACGTTCAAGAGCAAGCCGGATGATATCCACGTTGAGTTTCCACTGATCGATCCTGATGCGCCGGCGGTTGCTGCTCCGGCAGCTGAGTCTGATGCAGAATCTGCTGCTGTGGATGTGTCGCCGCAGAATATGCCCGAGTCAGAGCAAATGCCGGAAACCGGGCCTGATACCAGTATTCAGAAACAGGTTGCCGATGAAGAAAAACCTGCACCTGCTGAGGAGCCTGCTGCGGAAGTCATTAAACCAGATCTGGCAAAACGCTTTGCTGAACAGGAGGATGTTATTGAGCCTCCGGTGAAGGAAGAAGAGGGCATTGCCTGGTGGGTTTACCTGCTGTTGGCATTGGGTAACCTCGCGGTCTTTGGTGGTGCAGGCTACTGGTGGTTTATGAAACGCCGTCAGAGCAGTGCTGCTTCGGCAGCGGCGCCTGCCTCCCATGATAGATTACCTGACGATCTGCCCCATGATGATCTGACGGATGACGACTTTGCCGGCGATTTCGATGCCTTTGATGGGGAATCAGAAGAAGAAATCCCGCTGCCGTCCTCGGCTCCGTCATCGATGGGAGGGGATACGGATATTAATGTTTCGCTGGACGATGATTTTGATATCGACCCGGATGAAAACCCGGTCGCCGATGACGACTGGGGAGAGTTTGACGCTGATAATGAATCCTCTTCGGGATCTCCGGATGATGATGAGAACAAACCTGCCTGATTGCGCAATACACCCTCAGTGAATAACCGAGGGTGATCTCCGGCCGGCAGTATCATTTTGCTGGCCGCTAATGCCTTGCTGATAAGCACCCCCCTACTTATACTGCTGACCTATTTTGTCGAATGAATGACTTAGAGGTTTGTATGAAGTTTCAGGGCACCCAGGAATACGTCGCAACGCCGGAACTGCAGTTAGCGGTTAATGCGGCCATCGCATTACAGCGCCCGCTGTTGCTGAAAGGGGAGCCTGGTACCGGAAAAACCATGTTGGCTGAGCAATTGGCCGAATCATTGGGTACTGAACTCATTCAATGGCACATCAAAAGTACAACCAAAGCTCATCAGGGCCTGTACGAGTACGATGCGGTATCACGCCTGCGGGACTCCCAGCTGGGCGTCGACAAGGTTCACGACATTGCCAACTACATCGTTAAAGGTAAGCTTTGGCAGGCCTTTACCGCCGATAAGCCAGTGGTGCTGCTGATCGATGAGATCGATAAAGCAGACATCGAATTCCCGAACGATCTGCTGCTGGAACTCGATAAGATGGAGTTCTTTGTGTATGAAACACAGGAGCGCATTGTCGCCAAGCACCGTCCGATCATCCTGATTACCAGTAACAATGAGAAAGAACTGCCGGATGCGTTCCTGCGCCGCTGTTTCTTCCATTACATCGACTTCCCGGATCGTGACACCATGAAAGCCATTGTTGATGTGCATTTTCCGCGCATTCAGGCTGAGCTGGTGCGTGATGCACTGGATGTTTTCTTCGATGTGCGCAAAGTACCGGGCCTGAAGAAAAAGCCTTCCACCTCAGAACTTATTGACTGGCTGAAACTGCTGATGGCCGACGAAATCGGCCCCGACGTACTGCGCAATGCGGATACCAGCAAAGCTATTCCGCCATTGTACGGCGCTCTGCTGAAAAACGAGCAGGATGTACAGTTGCTGGAAAAACTGGCTTTTATGAGTCGTCGCAAAGGCTGATCCGATGCTGATTGATTTCTTCCAGACTGTCCGTAACGCCCGCGTACCCTGTTCGGTACGCGAGTATCTGGATCTTGTGCAGGCGGTTAAAGCCCATGTGGTTTTCGCCGATCTGGACGAGTTTTATGCGCTCGCCCGGCTCTGCCTGGTAAAAGACGAAAAGCACTACGATAAATTCGATAAAGCTTTCGCCGCTTATTTTCAGGGGCTGGATACACTGCCTTCCTTTATGGAAGAGGCCAATATTCCGGCTGACTGGATGCGTAAAGAGTTTGAGCGCATGTTGTCGGAAGAAGAAATGGCCAAAATCGAAGCGCTTGGCGGGCTGGATAAGGTCCTCGAAGAGTTTAAAAAGCGCCTTGAGGAGCAACATAAGCGCCATCAGGGCGGCAATAAAATGATCGGTACCGGCGGTACTTCGGCCTTTGGTGGTAACGGCTATAACCCGGAAGGTATCCGCATTGAGCAGGGTAAGTCGCGTCATAAAAAGGCTATTAAGGTCTGGGAACAGCGCAACTACAAAGACCTCGATGACAGCATTGAGCTGGGTATCCGCAATATCAAAGTTGCGCTGCGCCGTTTGCGTAAATTCGCCCGTCAGGGCTCGGTAGAAGAGCTG
Source organism: Thalassolituus sp. ST750PaO-4 (assembly GCF_020320405.1). NCBI lineage: Bacteria > Pseudomonadati > Pseudomonadota > Gammaproteobacteria > Oceanospirillales > Oceanospirillaceae > Thalassolituus > Thalassolituus sp. ST750PaO-4. Next base: position 455,948 of record NZ_JABVCB010000012.1, on the reverse strand, counting down.
GATCTTGGGGATACCATTGCTTCCACTGCCCGCAATGCCGGTTTTCTGGATATCAAGATGGTGCCGGAGCGGCACAACTCGGTCAAAGTGCTGCTGTTTTTTGATATCGGCGGCTCAATGGATCCGCACGTGCGCGTCTGCGAGGAGTTGTTCTCTGCCGCCCGCACCGAGTTCAAGCATATGGAGATCTTTTATTTCCATAACTGCCTTTACGAATCGGTGTGGAAGAATAATATCCGCCGTAATAATCAGCGCACCGACACCTGGGATATCCTGCGTAAGTTCGGGCCTGACTACAAAGTGATCTTTGTTGGTGATGCCATGATGGCACCTTACGAAGTAACCCACGTCGGTGGCAGTGTTGAACACTGGAATGAAGAGCCGGGGGCTGTCTGGATGCAGCGTATGGCGGACCACTACGGCAAGCTGGTATGGCTGAATCCTGCCCCTGAGTCTTACTGGGGTCAGGGCGGGTCGCTGGGGGCGATTCGTGAAATTGTAAATCAGCATATGTACCCGCTGACGCTTAAAGGGCTGGAAACAGCGATGCGCTACCTCAGTAAATAGGGGGCGTGGCAATCATTAGTTTGTACGGAAGTACCGATTGATTGCAGGGCACGCTTTATAGGACAATGGCGCGCTGATGGCATGGATGCCCACATAACTAGAAAAATGAAAAGGGCTTTAGACCAATGCTGGTCCAGGGGAATCTTTGGTGTCTGCTTACCCGCCGGGTAAGGCAGATGCTCTACATCACCACGTTCTGTCTGATCTGTGCTCCGTCGTGGGCGCAACAGGAACAACTGTATCTGCGCAAAGGGCCGGGCAGTGCCTTTCCTGTTATCTTCGAAGTTTCTTCCACCGAACAATTACAACCACTGCGTTTGCAGGGGGAATGGCTGCTGCTCAGCAATGGCCGTCGTCAGGGCTGGCTGCCGGTCGCTCAGGTGCCTGAGTCATCCGGTTTGAGCCGCGCCCAGCGCTGGTATCTCAAGGATGCCCTGCGTCCTGGTAACTGGCAGGTACAGGGCGGCTGGAACAGTGAAACGGCTCTGCAGCTGGGCGTCAGCTATCCACTGGATGAGTATCGACTGGCGGCACGCTTTACCCGTGCCAATGCGGGTGAGCAGGCCTGGCAAAGTGCTGAACTGGGGCTGGAACAGGTGTTTTCCCGTTATGCGGCCTGGTCTCTGCAAGGTTTTGCCGGCCTTGGGTTGGGGATCAATGAACAGGGTAGCCGCCACTGGGATGAAAACGGACGGGAAACCTCTACGGCGCTTTTTACGGTTTCCGGTGATGTTGTCTGGCCACTGGAAAAACGCCTGGATTTGCGTCTGCGTCTGCAGGCTTCACAGGCGCTGGGCGCTGATCAATCTGCACATACGGCCGTTGCGCTGATCTGGAATCTGAGTTTATGAAGTATCTGATCCTTTGTTTGTTGGCTGTACCTTTATTGGTCAACGCAGAAACCACCGATATATACCAGCCACGCATCAAAGTGGCTGGTCTGGAAAAATCTGAAAATATCAGCCGCCGCTACGGCAGCTGGGGTGTTGGCGTTGCCCAGCAGGCGCAGGATAATCTCAGCAGCCGCACTGCGCTGAATTTTACTGGCCGCTGGTTTGCAGGAGAGCGCTGGTATCTGCTCGGCAGTGCACAATTTGCTCCTTTTAATCAGAGCGAAATCCGTAACAGCAGTGGCCAGGTTTTACTGGAGTCCGGCGAACAGGCCAATGTACTGGCCGGCGGCGCCGGGTACGCTTTTCTGCAGGGTGCTGCCAGTCTCAGTGGCCGGACAAGCTACCCGTGGCAGGTTGCTGTGGAAGGGCTGATGGGCGAGCAATATACCGGTGACAGCAGCGGCCGCTACACTGGCCTGGCCTTTTCCTGGCAGTTGCTGGGCGATGACTACTGGCTGGCAACAGAATGGCGTGTCTATCAGAGTGATGACAGCCGTCTGGATAAACTGAACGTAAATAAGGGTATGCAATGGGGCATTTCATTCGGCTCTTATTTCTGAGTCTGTGCGTGATCAGTGCGCAGGCTGAAGAACTCAGCGCGGCAGATACGCTGGCTCCGGGGCAGCTGGTAGACGATTTTTCTATGCCGTCCGCCATTGGTGGCTGGGGGCAGCGTCTGGCAGAACAACGTGGCAAGCCGGTGATGCTGATCTGGCTGGATCGCTGTAACCAGTGTCAGGAAGAGCTGGTGCGCTATCAGCTGCTGGCAGAAAGTTACGCTCTGGATCAACTGGTTGCCTGGTTTATCTGGGCGCCGCACAAAAATGATGTGCCGCCGAAAATGCGCTTGCCGGTATTGCTGAATGACCAGTACTGGTCTCAGAGCTGGGGATTTAACCCCCGCCCGGCAATCATGCTGATTAATAAAGATGGCGTGCTGGATCACCTGATTCTGGGGGAGCTGTCCGGGCACTATGACGAAACTGAAAAGACACTGGCACAATGGATGACTGAGCAACAGTTGCAGGCCAGTGCGGAGAACGGACAATGAAAAAATTATCACTGCTGGCAGCCTGTGCGCTGCTGGGTATTCTGGCAATGCCAGTGCAGGCAGAGCAACAGAATGCCAATATTGCGGCCGATATTGTTCAGGTTAAACGCTCGGTGCTGGAGCTGAATAAAGACCTGTACGAGCTGGAAGAAGATCTGCTCAGTCCGGCAACCACCCGTGCGGCCTTTTATTTTTCGCTGACGTACGGTGAATTTTTTGAACCGCTTTCGATTGAAGTCAGTGGGGCGGGTTTTGAGGCGGTACGTCATATTTATACCGAACGACAGGTTGCGGCCTTGCGTATGGGGGCTGTTCAGCCACTGGCTAATATTAATCTGGGGCCGGGTAAACACAATTTGCGTGCAATTATCCGTGGTGTGGATCAGCTTGGACAAAACCGTGAACTGGTTGTCGAGCAGCAGGTAGAAAAAACCGATAAACCGTTATTGCTTGAATTTGTTGTCAGTGATGTTGCCGAGCAGCAAAGTGCCGCGGCGCAGTTGAAATTCTGGTAACCGGTGTACGGATGACAACTTTCTGATGCGACATTATTTACTGCTTCTTCCTATGCTGTGCCTGTTGTCGGTTGCCCATGCAGCTGACGCGGATATCACGGCAGAAGCCATTACCGTGCAACCCTCAGCAGGCATTTCCAGTGGAAATCAGCCCGAAAGCGCAGAGCAGCGTCTGCTGCGCGGTGCATTTTATTATCACTACCTGACCAACAATTATCAGCAGGCACTGGTCAGTCTTGATCGCATGCAGAAAGCTTATGGTCAGGCCGGAACGGTCGCCGAAGTGACCGTTATGAAGGCCGCTATTCTGCTGGCCCTCGGACTTGAAGACGATGCCGATGCTTTGTTTGCTGATACCGAAGCCTATGGTACTGAAGCATCGGCAGACGCCTGGTTTCATCTGGCCCGGCGCTGGCAGGCAAAATCTGAATGGGAAAAATCCGAGCGCTGTATCCGCCGGGCTTTACAGCTGGATAGCGGAGCCGCAGGTTCTGCCAACGCATTAAATGCTGCCTATCGGGAAGAGGCAAAATTCATTCTGGTTGCCAGTCTGGCAGAACAGGACAGAATGCATGATGCCAACGATGTGCTGGTAACCATGAGCCAGGATGGTATCTGGAGCGGTTATGCCCGCTATAACCAGATGTTGTCATTAATGCGTCTGCATGCGGTCAGTCGTGATCTGGAAAAATTAATCGAAGAAGCCACGTATTATCTGCCGGATACCTACGAAGGCCATTCCTTAAAAGACAGAATTTTACTGGTTGCCGGTATTTATGCTCTGGATGCCGGTAAATACCGTCAGGCTGAAGCTTATTTGCGTCAGATCAGTTTAGACAGCGCATTTACGGCACCCGGATTATTGCAGTATGGCTGGTCGCTGGTTGATCAGTGGAAATACGAAGAGGCCATGCAACCATGGCGGATTCTGCAACAGCGCTTCAGCGAATTTCACCCGGCGGTTATCGAATCCGTATTGGCGGTACCCCACGCCCTTGAATTACTGAATGCTACTACGCAATCGCTGAAAACTTACGAATTTGTCGAGCAGCGTTTACTTGGCATGCTGGATACTCTGCGGGAACAAAACGCCCGGCCACAGATTTCAGCCTGGCTGAATGAGTGGGAAAATCAGCAGCAAGGGCAATCCTGGGGCTGGCAACGGGTTAATCTTGGCGATATGCCCGATGGTGCGCTGTCCAGAACATTGCAGGATCTGCTGGATGATCGCGATTTTAATCAGATGACCTCGGCTCTGCATGATCTGAACAGCATGATGAATGATGTCCGCCGCCAGCAGCAGGATCTGAAGTTGTGGCAGGAGGTGCTGCAACACCGCCAACAAAAACTGACTGGGCTGAATGCAGATAAAAAACTGCAGCGTCTCGAACAGCGTCAGGCTGAACTGACACGCGATGTTCTCGCCTTGCAGCAGCGCTTACAGGCGGAAGATAAAAAAGTATTTGCCTTTGCTTCAGTTGCTGACCAGCAGAATGTCGATCACCTGGCAGCTGTTGTGCCACGCATTGAATTTCTGCAGCGCCTGAATACACCAACCCGTGATCTGGGTATTTATAAAGAACGCTGGCGCCGCAGCCGCGGCCTGCAGCTGTGGCGCATTTATGAAGAAAAGCCGGATCGTCAGTGGCAGGCACAAAAAAATTATTGGCAATTGCAGGGCGTTACTTCTGCCTTGCTGGAACAGCTGGAAAATACCCGTACAGCACTGACCTGGGCAGACAGCAGCTGGCAGGGCTTTCCGCAGCGTGTCGCTCAGCAACAGCGCCTGCTTGAACAACAGGAAAAGCGTCTGCAGCAACTGCATGAACAGCAACGGGAGCAGATCATTGCTCATGTTTCCCGCCATATGACAGAACTGGATGTGAGAATCACCGACTATCTGGCGCAGGCACGACTCTCCATCGCACGTCTGTACGATGATTCCTTACAGCAGCAGGTTGCCGGTGGTGAAGCGGAGGGCAAAAATGAATAATTTTGCCTTGCGCGCACTTTTTTTATTAATTATTACCTCGCTGACGGGCTGCAGCCTGTTTTCACAGCCGGACGATGCGGAAAAAACGCTGGGAAATATTAACGGCCTTAAAGTCCGTTTATTATCCAATGATCCGCTGGAAACCAGCCATGACGATGTGATTGAGCGTTATCAGCGTTATCTTGATGTTGCTACCGAACCGGAAATGCGGATTCGTGTCGCCCACCGTATTGCCAGTCTTAAACTGCAGGCAGAAGAAATTGCGCTGGATAATATACCGGAAGAGACTGATTCCGGTCTGGATATCAGCGCAACGCGTGAAGAACGCGCTCAGGCCATTGCTTCAATCAGGGATTATGAATCGCTGCTGGAGGCATACCCGGACCGTTCCGATAACGATGCCATGCTGTACCAGCTGGCTAAAGCCTACAGCATGGCCGGGCGTATGCAGTCTGCCATTGCAACACTGGAACAATTGGTTGCCGATTTTCCGCGCTCGGTTTATTACCTTGAAAGTGAATTCCGTCTGGCACAATTGCTGTACGCGTCCGGTGATTATGAAGGGGCAGAACAGGCTTATCAGCGCCTGATTGATCGCGGCCCGGAAGACAATCAGTACTACGTCAGTGCCGGTTATCTGCAGGGCTGGTCTATTTTTAAGCAGGATCGTCTGCAGGACAGTCTGCTGGCCTTTACCCGTTTATTGGATGAGCAATATCCAACCGTCGCGACCTTGTCCGATGCCAAAGGTGGTGAGCTGGATATGCTCAACGACATCCTGCGGATTATGGCCATCATGTTTGATGACCTTGGAGACTGGGAACAGATTGCTTTATTTTATGATCAGCATGGCAAGCGCCATTACGAATATCTGATTTATGACCGGCTGGCGACGCTGTACTACGACAAACAATATTATAAAAGCGGGGCATCTACCTTGCGCGCCTTTGTTCTGCGTTACCCGGATGATGTGCTGGCGCCGGTATATTACGAACGTCTGATCGAAGGCTATAAAACCGCACGCTATCCAAACCTGATGCGCAAGCATAAAGAAATCTATATCGGTATGTTTGGCGTCGGCGGCAATTACTGGCTGAACCATACAGAAGCTGTGCAGCAGGCGCTGGAAAAAACGCTGGCGATCTATATCTGGGATCTGGCGGGCTTCCATCACGCATGGGGACAGAACAGCAAAAAGCTGAAAGATAAACGTGAGCGTCTGGGCGAAGCTGAACGCTGGTATAAAGAATATATCCGCAGTTTTCCCGAAGCGGATGACACGGTTAAAGCCCATTTTCTGTTAGCTGAGGTGGCGTTCGAACTGCAGGATTACCCTCTGGCCAAAGATCATTATGAGATCGTGGCTTACCAGTATCCGGGTTATGAAAAAGCGGCCGAGGCGGGTTATGCCGCCATTCTTGCATTTAATAAATACCGCCCGGCGAAAACGCAAGCACTGGCCTGGCGCCAGGCAACGGTTGCCAGCGCAATGCGCTTTGTGCAGGAGTTTCCACAGGATGAGCGCAGTGGCACCGTGCTGGTTAATACCGCAGAAATGCTGCTGAAAGATAAATACTATCCGCAGGCACTGACAACTGCACGCCTGGCGTCACAGGTCGAAGCTGATCTGCCTGAACGTTACCGTTATGGGGCGGCGCTGGTACGCGGACATGCCAGTTTTGAACAGGGCCTGTTTGCTGAATCCGAGGAAGCGCTGGGCAAAGCCCTGACTTACAGCAAACTGGATAAGAAAACCCGGCGTGAGTTACGGGATAAAGTCGCTGCCACGGTTTATAAACAAGGCGAGCAGGCAAAAGAGCAGGGTGACCTGACCGCAGCGGTTGGCCACTGGCGCCGTCTGGCAACTGTTATTCCGGAAAGTAATACCCGCATTATTGCCGAATATGATGCGGCAACCTTATTAATGCAGATGAAAGATTATGATCAGGCCATTGAAGTACTGCTGCATTTCCGTGAACAGTATCCTGAGCATAAATTAACCGCTGATATTCCAAGTAAACTGATCGTCGCTTATGAAGATAAAGGCGAGTGGCGCAAGGCTGCATTTGAATTACAGCGTATCTGGAATGAAGGTACCGACCCTGAGCAGCAGCGCATTGCCTGCTACCAGTCTGCTGAATATTTTGAAAAAGGTGGTGATCTGGATAATGCGCTGGTGATGTATAAGCGTTACGCCCACAGCTATAAAAAACCTTTTGATGCAGCTGTCGAAGCGCACTTTAAACTGAACGAAATTTATGCTGCACAGAACGACGAAGAAAAACGCCGTTTCTGGCTGGATAAGGTGATAACCCTGCACAATAAAGCCGGTAAAGATCAGACAGATCGTTCACGTTATCTGGCCGCCAGTGCGGCCTATGAACTGGGTGAATTCGAACGGGTTAAATATGAAAAAATCGCCATTACGCTGCCCCTTGATAAAAGTGTGACGCGTAAGAATGCGGTGATGCAGGCCGCACTGAAGCGTTATACCCAGGCGGTGCAGATTGGCGTACTGGAATACACAACATCGGCGACTTATCGCATTGGTCAGTTGTACGCTCAGCTGAGCAAGGCGCTGATGGAATCGGAGCGGCCAGGCGGTATGGATGAACTGGAACTGGAGGAGTATCAGTTCCTGCTGGAAGAGCAGGCATTTCCTCTGGATGAGGCGGCTATTGAAATTCATCAGACCAATGCCAACCGTACTTACGATGGTCTGTATGATGAATGGATTAAAAAGAGTTACCGGTCTTTGGGTACGCTGATGCCTGGCCAGTACAATAAAAATGAAAAGGCGCTGAGTTATGTTGATCAGATTCGTTAGCCTGTTACTGCTGGTTTTATTACAGATTGGATTGCAGGGCTGCAGCCTCTTAGGTGCTAAGCCTGAAGTGGTCGATTCTGTGCCGCAGGAAAAACCGTTGCCGCCGGAACTGATCGAGGCCTATAACGCCGGTCTGGAATTGCTGCAGGACGAAGAGTTTGATGCGGCACTGGTTCACTGGCAGGCGCTGGCGGAAAAATACGCAGAATTTCCCGGCTGCTGGACCAATCTGGCGTTGGCGCAATACCGTCTGGAACAGTTTGATGCCAGTCTGGAAAGTCTGAATGAAGCCGTTGCCCTTAAACAGGAATTTTGTCCGGCCTACAAAGTACTTGGGCTGGTGCAACGTGAATTAGGTCAGTTCAGTGCCGCAGAAAACAGCTATCAGACGGCTCTGCAGTGTGATCCGGCGGATGTGCAGGTGCATTATAATCTGGGCATTCTCTATGACCTGTATCTGCATGATCTGGTCAAAGCGCTGCAACAATATCAGCTGGCACAGGGAATGATGACCGAGCCGGATGAAACGCTGGCGATCTGGATTGCTGACCTCGAACGACGCAGTACCGAGCAGGTCGCAGGGGAGGGTTCGTAGTGATTAAATTATTTTCCTGCGCACTGTTGTTACTGTTTTTAAATAACACTGCGCTTGCTGACAATGTGGTTCGCCTTGAAGGTATCTCCATTCAGGGTAACAGCGAAGAGCCGAACGTAATGTACGTAACACCGTGGCGTCCTCCACCGGGAACCGGGCGTTTATATCAGCCGATTAACAGCTATCGTGAACAGTGGCTGCAGAGCATTGACCGCGACAGTTTCCGCCGCGAAATGCGTTACGCAGAACGCTATGCACCAAAGGAGCCGGATCAGGAACGTCTGCGCCAGCTGAGCGGGGGCTCAGCAGTGCAGTAGTACTTTTTGGTTTATGCAATAAACAACGTTTTTTGCTGAGCGGTTTAATGGTTAAATCGTCAGTAATGGGAAAGACCCGGAAGGCTGCGGCATAAGACCGGCCAATAACAACTAAGAAGCTACAAAACTACAAACCAGGGGAAGTAACTATGGATACCATCGTACGTTTTTTTCAGGAAGGCGGTACTTTTATGTACCCGATTGCCATCATTATGGCGATTGGTCTGGCCATTGCTTTTGAGCGTCTGCTGGTGCTGATGAAAGAAAAATCCAGCAACCGCCGCGCCTTTGAAGAACTGCTGCCTATGCTGCAAAAACGTGACCTGCGCGCTGCGCTGAGTTATGCCACCAGTTCAGAAACCAAAATCGGTGATATTTTCTCTGCTGCTATTGCCCGCATTCCAGGCAGTCAGCGTCGTGAAGAAATTGAATATGCGCTGGAAGAAGGTCTGATGGAAGCCATTCCTCAGCTGGAAAAACGCACCCAATACGTAGCCACCCTGGCCAACATTGCAACGTTGATGGGACTGCTGGGTACCATTATGGGTCTGATCGCAGCCTTTACCGCGGTTGCCAATGCAGCGCCTGCAGAAAAAGCCGCGCTGTTGTCGCAGAGTATTTCTGTCGCGATGAACACCACGGCATTCGGTCTGATGGCAGCGATTCCGTTAATTCTGCTGCACAGCTACCTGCAATCCAAAACCAACGAAATTGTCGACAGCATTGAGATGGCCGGGGTTAAGTTCCTCAACATCATCACCGAGCGTAAGCCAGGTCAAACTCCAGCAAACAGCAACTGAGATGTAATTTCTGATGAGACGCCAAAGACGAATACAAGAAGAGGCGGAGCTCAACGTTACATCCTTTATGAATCTGATGATCGTACTGGTACCAGTACTGTTGATGAACATGGTGTTCTCACAGCTGGCGGTACTCGATCTTAAGTTGCCATTGGGAGATCAGCCGGGGGCTGTGAATCCTGAGGATGTTTCGCTCGAAGTGATTGTCCGTAAGCAGGGGTTTGAAATTACCCGAACCTATCAGGAAAAATCTGAATCGCTTGCGACACTGCCGAAAAAAGACGGAGATTACGATTACAGTGGTCTGTCTTCTGCGCTCGTGGATATTAAAAAGAATCCCGGCTTTGAAGATAAAAAAGACATCAGCCTGCTGTCGGAAGCCGATGTCGATTACCAGACGCTGATTACCGTGATGGACAGCGTACGCATTTACCCGGCGGTTATTGCTGCTTCACTGGTTGATGCAACGTTATTCCCGGAGATTTCTCTGGGCGATGCGCCGGGCGCGGAGGTGACACCATGAAAATGTCACGTCGTGCGAAGCGTATGCAGCGTAATCATAAGCGTAATGCCAATAAGAGCGGCCTGAATCTGACCGCACTGATGGATATTTTCACCATTCTGGTTTTCTTCCTGATGGTGAACCAGTCGGAAGTGGAAGTGCAGAGCAGTGATGCCATTCAGTTACCGGCCTCGCTGGCGGATAACAAGCCGAATGAGAACATCACGGTTCTGGTGAGCAAAGACGATATTCTGGTTCAGGGACGTGCGGTCATCAGTACTGCGGCGGCCAGTAAAATCAGCGGTGAAGAAATTGCCGAGCTGAAAAAAGAACTGGATTATCTGGCATCGCGTTCACCGCTGCCGGATGAGCTGAAAGCACAGGGTCGGCCGGTCACCATTATGGGTGACAAGGACATTCCCTATGCGCTGCTGAAAAAGGTGATGAATACCTGTGCGAAGGCGGAATTCAATAATATTTCGCTGGCTGTTAATCAGAAACCACCCGCTGCGGGAGGTGCCTGATGACCGTTTATTATCGCGCACCACAACTGCCCTGGACCGACAACGGTGACCGTCAGCGCTTTCTGCCTATTCTGATTGTTTTGCTGGCAGTGGTCATGGTGCTGGGTGTGGTTATTCCGTCTGTTGATTTGCCGGAAAAAGACCGTAAGGATCTGGAGAAATTACCGCCGCAGCTGGCTAAAGTGATCGAGCGTAAAAAGCTTGAAAAACCCAAGCCAAAACCGCTGCCACCCAAAGTGGAAGAAAAGAAGCCGGAGCCTAAGCCTGAGCCAAAACCGGAGCCTAAGCCTGAGCCGAAACCAGAACCACCAAAACCGAAGCCGGAGCCGAAACCTAAGCCCAAGCCGAAGGTAGAAGCGACGAAGGAAAAGCGTGAGCAAGCCAAAGAAACGGCCAAAAAGAATTTTGGCAATGATGCCTTGTCAGCGCTTAACAGTATCCGCAATCAGGTGCCGATTGCTGCATTAAACACCTCCAGTAAGGGGCTGAGTAATGCCGGCAATAAAGCGACCAGTGTCGGGACCGTGGTTGATCGTAACGCCGCAACACGGACATCCGGTGGTGTTGATGTTGCATCCTTAACCAATGCGACGGTCGGTGAAAATCTGAGTGATCGTCAGGTGACGGCGGTGGAAATGACGGCTGAACAGGAAGAAGCGGCTGCGGCTGCTACGACCCGTTCGCAGGAAGAGCTGCGTCTGGTGTTTGAACAGTACAAAGTACAGTTTGACCGCCTGTATCGTGGCGCCCTGCGTAAAAATCCGGCACTGGCAGGTTCTGTAACACTGAAGATGGATGTGCAGCCCAATGGCTCTGTATCGTCCTGCTCGGTATTTAAAAGCGAGCTGAACGATGCCGGTCTGCATAAACGTCTGGAAATGAAGTGTCGTCAGATGCAGTTCGAAAACCGTCCGGGTATTGATGTGACGGTGGTCGAATTTCCGATCCGCTTTATGCCTTAATGGCAGAGGGCAACCAATAAAAAAGGCCGCGTTTGCGGCCTTTTTTATTCTTTCCGGTTCGTATCGTTCCGGATTGACGACAGTACACTCTCAAGCGCCGATATGGATTTCCGGCAGTTTGGGAGCTTTGATGGTCATTTTTTCAGTCGGTGCCATCACGCTGGCTTCACCGCTGGCCACTACTTTGCTGTTCTGATTGCTGACTTTACAGTCAAGGGTTACAACCGGCTTGCTGTCGTGTTTGCTGCTGACGGTTAATTCCACCGTTAATTCATCGCCAATCATCACCGGTTTGCGGAAGGATAAATTCTGACCGAGATAAATGGTTCCCGGGCCAGGCAAATCCATCGCCAGTGCTGCTGAAATTAATGCTCCGGTAAACATACCGTGGGCAATCTGCCCTTTAAACATTGTGGTGGCAGCATATTCGGCATCCAGGTGCACAGGGTTGTGATCACCTGAGGCCGCGGCAAACAGAATAAGATCCTGCGCAGTAACGGTGTGCTTGCGCTGACAGCTGTCTCCGACAGCAATTTCATCAAACGGACGATTGGTAATTGTTTCCATACAGTTCCCGGGTTAATTAGGATAAAGGTCAGTTATTCTTGCCGCCAGTTACAGCGGCAACGCCTTGAGCCACTTCAGAATGTTCTGAAAAACCTCATCAGCATTGGTTTCGTTCAGCATTTCATGCCGGCCTTCAGGGTACATTTGCAGGCTGACATTGTCATGGCCTGTCTTTTCCAGAAAGGCTTTTAATGCCGGAACACCTTTACCCATCTGACCAACAGGGTCGCGATCACCGCCAAAAAGATAGATAGGTAAATGAGCCGGGATTTTGCGCAGATTATCGGCTTTGCCGATTTCAATCAGGCCGCCAAATAAGTCAGTCCATAATTGCAGACTGCACAGATGCCCGCAGGCGGCATCGGCCAGATAACGGTCAACCTGTTCGTTGTCGCGGCTCAGCCAGTCAAAATCGGTACGGTTAGGACGGAAAGCTTTATTGAATGCGCCAAAGGAGAGGGCATCCATTACGCCAGACAGGTGTTGCTGTCCCTGACGCAGTTTCAGCAGACTGGCGACGCTGCGCCCCAGATGAAACAGAGCGGACGACTGATGATTGGAGCCGGAGAGAATCAGGCCGGACAACAGGTCGCCATGACGGATGGCGAATCCCTGCGCAATAAACGATCCCATTGAGTGGCCAAACAGGATGCGTGGCTCTGAGCCGCAGACGGCTTGCTGCACCCGCAGGATATCGTCCATCAACAGTTCCCAACCGCCCATGCCCGCAGCATCTGCGTCGGCATAGTGGCCGCGCGGACGACGTTCGCCATGGCCACGGTGGTTATGGGTAACAACCTGATAACCCGCCTGGTGCAGGTATTCGGCCAGAGGGATATAGCGGTCACAATGTTCAGCCATGCCATGCATCAGGTGGATGGTGGCAATGGGGGAGGTCAGAGACCATAAGCGCGCTTCGAAGGTGGAATGATCGGCGGCAGAGATAGTTATTTTGTTCATTATTTGATCGCTGTGCTGACGAGAGTTAGCCGGCCGTGTCAGGCGGCGCTGTTACCATCTCCGTTATGTGTCAAATTGTAAATAGCTGGGAGGCGACTTTTGCCGCGATGTGAGAAAACAGGTAAACTCCGGCTGCTTTTTTGGCCGGTATTTCTACTGGGGAGCCGGAATCCGGTCAATTCAAAATTTCACAAAACCCTGCATATAACGATAATTCAGGGTTATCAGGAGGCGGTATGAACGAGCAATTTTTCCAGGAGCGTTATCCGGAGGGCTATCCGAGTTCGATAGACCCGGATAAGCACGAATCATTAGTCGAAATCTTTAATGGTTTCGTAGAACGTTTTGCTGATCGCCCGGCTTTTACCTGTCTGGGACAAACCCTGACCTATGCCGAACTGAATAAGCAGAGCGCCGCCTTCGCAGCTTACCTGCAGAACGAGACCAGCCTGCAGGCCGGTGACCGCATCGCGGTGCAGCTGCCGAATATTCTGCAATATCCGATTGTTGTGTTCGGTGCTATGCGTGCTGGTATGGTGGTGGTTAATACCAACCCGCTGTATACCGAACGCGAGATGGAACACCAGTTTAACGACTCCGGTGCCAAAGCGCTGGTTGTGCTGGCTAACATGGCCGACAAAGCCGAAAAGGTTCTGCCAAATACCGGTATCAAGCACGTTATCGTCACCAACGTTGGTGATATGCACGGCACAATCAAACGTGTACTGATTAATACCGTTCTCAAGCACGTTAAAAAAGAAGTTCCGGCTTTTAACATTCCGGGTGCTGTTGCCCTGCGCAGTGCGCTGAAAACCGGAGCAGGAAAAACCTTCACCGAAGTTAAAATGGACCGCAATGATGTGGCTGTGCTGCAGTACACTGGCGGTACCACCGGCGTCGCCAAAGGTGCAATGCTGACTCACCGCAACCTGATGTCGAACATGATGCAGTGTCATGGTCTGTTCACCATGGTGCTGGAAGAAGGCAAAGAAACCGTTATCGCGCCGCTGCCGCTGTACCATATCTACGCCTTTACTGTGCATTGCATGGTGCTGCTGGAAACCGGTAACCACTCGATTCTGATTCCTAACCCGCGTGATATTCCGGGCTTTATCAAAACCCTGCAGGGTGCTGAGTTCAGCGGTTTTGTGGGTCTGAATACACTGTTCGTTGCGCTCTGCGGTCAGGAAGCCTTCCGTGCCCTGAACTTCAGCAAACTGAAACTGACCATCTCCGGTGGTATGGCGCTGACCAAAGACGCGGCAGACCAGTGGCAGAAAGTTACCGGTTGTGAAATTGCTGAAGGTTTTGGTATGACTGAAACTTCTCCGGTTGTTTCTTTCAACCCGCCAGGCCATATCAAGCTGGGTACCATCGGTATGCCGGTTGCTGGTACTAACTGTAAAGTGATCGACGAAGAAGGTAATGAATTACCTCTGGGTGAGCCGGGTGAACTCTGCGTTAAAGGCCCGCAGGTAATGAAAGGTTACTGGCAGCGTCCGGAAGCGACCGCCGAAACCATCACCGAAGATGGCTGGCTGAAAACCGGCGATATGGCGGTGATCACGGATGACGGTTACATGAAAATCGTTGACCGTAAAAAAGACATGATCATTGTCTCTGGTTTCAACGTTTACCCGAACGAAGTGGAAGATGTACTGGTATCTCACCCGGACATCGTTGAAGCCGCTGCAATCGGCATCCCGGACCCTAAGAGCTCTGAAGCGGTTAAAGTGTTTATCGTTTCCAAAAACGAAAACCTGACCGCAGCAGAAGTAAAAGACTGGTGCCGCGAGCGTCTGACCGCTTATAAAGTACCGCGTCATATTGAGTTCCGTGACGAACTGCCGAAGACCAACGTCGGCAAAATCCTGCGTCGCGAACTGCGTGATGCGGAGCTGGCCAAGCACAACTGAGTTGTGTAGGTCGTGATAAAAACGCCCTGTATTTTCGGATACGGGGCGTTTTTATTGGTGGAGCCGGCGAATTTACCGCCGAATCCACATGTGAACAATAATGGAGATTCCCGTGAGCGCTGACGCTTTTACTGCCGACTGGGCAGCCCTGCATAAAGCCATTGACCAATGTTTGCTGAAAGATCAGCACGGCATGCGCCGCAGTGTGCAGCAGTTAAAGAAGCGCTCGCCGGATGATGCCAGCGCACAGGCGCAGCTGGAAAAACTGCTGCAGCGTATTCAGCGCAGCCAGCAGACGGTAGCGTTGCGCTCTCAGCCTTTGCGCATTGCCTATCCGGAAGAGCTACCGGTCAGCGGCAAGCGTGATGAGATTCTCGCGGCACTGCGCGACCATCAGGTAGTGGTGGTCGCAGGTGAAACCGGTTCCGGTAAAACCACGCAATTACCTAAAATTTGCCTGGAAGCCGGTTTTGGCCGTCAGGGGCGGATTGCTCATACCCAGCCACGGCGTCTGGCTGCGCGTGCGGTTGCGCAGCGAATTGCTGAAGAACTGGGTTGTGAGCTTGGTCAGCAGGTCGGTTATCAGGTGCGCTTTACCGACCAGAGTGTCGATGCCAGCCGGGTAAAGCTGATGACCGATGGTATTTTGCTGGCGCAAACCCAGCATGACCGTTTTCTTAATGAATACGACGCCATCATTATCGACGAAGCGCATGAGCGCAGTCTGAATATTGATTTTTTGCTTGGCTATTTAAAGCAGCTACTGCCGCAACGTCCGGATCTGAAAATTATTATTACCTCGGCCACCATCGATGTTGACCGTTTCGCTCAGCATTTTGCCGATGCCAGTGGTAAAGCAGCTCCGGTGATTGAAGTATCCGGTCGTACTTTTCCGGTTGAAGTCCGATACCGTTCTTTATTACGTGATGAAGAGGACGCGGATGACCGCACCTTGTTTGAGGGTGTGGCTGAAGCGCTGGCAGAACTGCGCGAAGAAGATAAAAAATCCGGTCAGCATGGTGATGTACTGATTTTTATGCCGGGTGAGCGTGAAATTCGCGAGTGCGCCGAATTTTTACGCCGCGCACAATTACCGGCTACTGAAATTCTGCCGCTCTATGCGCGTTTAAGTGGTGCCGATCAGCAGAAAATCTTTAAGCCTCACGGTGGCCGGCGGGTGGTGCTGGCCACCAACGTGGCCGAAACCTCGCTGACGGTGCCGGGCATCCGTTACGTGATTGATTCCGGTGTCGCGCGCATCAGCCGCTACAGTTACCGCAGTAAAGTACAGCGGCTGCCGGTTGAGGCTATTTCTCAGGCCAGTGCCAATCAGCGTGCTGGTCGTTGTGGCCGTACTTCGCCAGGTATCTGTATCCGTCTGTACGAAGAAGCCGATTTTCTTGCCCGCTCAGAATTTACCGATCCGGAAATTCAGCGCACGAATCTGGCCGCGGTTATTTTGCAGATGCTGCATCTGAAACTCGGCCGGCTGCAGGATTTCCCCTTTATCGATGCCCCCGACGAACGCTTTATTAAAGACGGTTTTAATCTGCTGCAGGAACTTGAAGCGGTTGATGCAGACGGGAATATGACAACGCTGGGCCGGCAGATGGCGCGTCTGCCGGTCGATCCGCGCATTGGCCGGATGTTGCTCGAAGCAAAGCAGCAGCAATCATTGCGCGAAGTATTGATCATTGCAGCGGCTTTAACCGTGCAGGACCCGCGTGAGCGCCCGCCGGAAAAACAACAGGCTGCGGATGAAAAACACCGCCTCTGGCAGCACGAAGAATCCGATTTTCTCAGTCTGGTGAATTTATGGTTTGCCTACGAAGAACAGCGTCAGGAAACCTCTCAGGCGCAGTTGCGTAAATGGTGCAGCAAACATTTTCTGTCTTTTATGCGCATGCGTGAATGGCGTGATACCCATCGCCAGCTGCATGTATTGTGCAAAGAGCTGGAATTAAAAGAAAACACCGAACCGGCCAGCTACGAAGCCGTACATAAAGCCTTGCTGGCCGGCATGCTCAGCCAGATTGGTTTTAAGTCGGAAGGGCAGGAATATCTGGGCGCCCGTAACCGTAAATTGTTTATTTTTCCGGCATCGGGGCAATACAAGAAAAAACCGAAATGGATGATGACCGCTGAACTGGTTGAAACCAGCAAGCTGTATGCGCGTACGGTGGCGCGCATAGAACCGCAGTGGATAGAGCAGGTCGGCAAGCCGCTGCTGAAATATCAGTATTTTGAACCGCACTGGAATGCCCAGCGTGGGCAGGTAACCGCTTTTGAACAAAGTACGTTATACGGATTGATCGTTAATCCGCGCAAACGGGTTAATTATGCGTTAACGCATCCGCAGGAAGCACGGGAAGTCTTTATTCAGGAAGGCCTGGTAGAGCAGCAGTTGCGCAGCAAACTGCCGTTTTACCGGAAAAATATTGCGCTGCTGAAAGAAGTCACTGAGTACGAAGAGAAATCCCGCCGCCGTGATCTGGTCATTGACGATGCCTGGCAGGCCGAGTTTTATCGCCGGCATTTACCACTGGAAATTCCGTCGGTCAGACACCTTGAGCGCTGGTATGAAAAAGCCTCCGCGGCGGAGAAAAAAGCACTCGAATTTACCCGCGATCAGTTACTCAGCGCGGATGCCGCAGGCATTGGCGCCAGGGATTTTCCCGGCGAACTGGAATGGCAGGGCATGGCTTTTCCGCTCAGTTATACCTTTGCACCAGGAACCGATAATGATGGCGTCAGTCTGAGTGTGCCGGTGGCTATGCTGCAACAGGTTCCGGATGCTCAGGTGGAGTGGCTGGTGCCCGGCTTTATCGGTGAAAAAGCCGCTCAGCTGATTAAAGGTTTACCCAAGGCCGTGCGCAAAAATTTTGTACCTGTACCGAATACGGTAGAAGTATTTCTGCGTCAGGCGGATGCCTCTCAGGGTGGTCTGTATATTCAGTTACTGAATTTTCTTAATAAAACCCAGCGTCCGCCGCTGGAATTATCACAGCTGCTGGAGGTTGAGTTAGCGCCGCATCTGCGCATGAATATCCGGGTGATGTCCGATGGTAAGCTGCTGGCGCAGGGGCGCGATCTGGCGGCGTTAAAAGCGCAGCTGAGTGATGCCAGTCAGCAGCAGGTACTGACGCTGGCGCATCAGGATTATCAGCGCAGCGATATCAGTCAATGGGATTTTGCCGATTTACCGGAGACTATCCAAACGCAGGTGAATGGTTTACCGGTACGCGCTTTTCCGTGTTTACGTTTGCAGGGCCAGCAGCTGGAACTGACGGTTGAGGCCAATATTAACGACGCCCGCCGCGCACACCGCACCGGCGTCAGTCGCCTGATCCGCAACGCTCTGCCTGAACAGGAGCGGATGCTGAAAGCCCATATTCAGAAAACCATGGCCAGCCGCTGGTTGCTGGCAAAAGGTCTGGGCAGTCAGGCTGATATTGCCAATGACCTGCTTGAGGCTGCGTTTATTCAGGTGTTTGTGCCTCTGGATGAGGCGCTGCCTTACACTGAGGCTGAATATAAAGCCCGTCTGGAGCGTCGCTCTGAGCTGATCGCCCATGGCGAACGGTTACTGGCGCAATATATTGAGTGGCTGCAGCTGCGCCATACCATCCTGAAACGTATTGGTGGTGCGGTCAGTCTTGATCGTGCGATGGCCTACAGCGATGTAAAAGCTCATCTGCAGCGGCTTCTGGCTTCCGGTTTTATGAGCCGCACCCCCTGGGTTCAGCTGCAATGCTACAGCCGTTATTTACGTGCAATGGAATACCGCATCGATAAGCTGCAGGGCAATCTGCCGCGTGACCGGCAGTCGATGATTGAGTATGAGGCGCTGGCAACCCCTTATCTGGAATTACTGGCGCGTGTTGACATCGATGACCATCCGCAATTGCAGGAATTTGGCTGGCTGCTGGAGGAGTGGCGGGTGTCGTTGTTTGCTCAGCCGCTGGGTACCCGTGAGCCGGTATCGATGAAACGGCTGCAGAAGCGTTGGCTGGAAATCCGTGATATCTGATTTTTTTTCGTCTGTTCTGTAAGAAGCGGGAATACCCTGCGACTAAGGTTAGGTGCACTGCAAAAGGGTTGAATTAATTACCTTTTCCGGGCACTAATGTGTCAGCCTCCGCTCTACGGACGCGGGGCCAGACTCTTAAAAACCAATGAACAGGACTACATCATGGCTAAGAAAACAATGAAACCCGTTGCTGCTGTACTGGGTACCGCCTTTATTGCCGCGCTGGCTCAGGCGCCGGTAGCCTCTGCTGCTGAAAACCCATTTGCATCCGCCGAGTTACAGTCTGGTTATAAGCTGGCTGCAAACCATGAAGGCAAGTGCGGTGAAGGTAAATGCGGCGCCGAAAAAACAAAATCTGAAGGCAAGTGCGGCGCAGAAAAAACCAAATCCGAAGGCAAATGCGGCGAAGGCAAATGTGGTGCTGAAAAGCCCAAGGCAAATGCTGAAGGTAAGTGCGGCGAAGGCAAGTGCGGTGCCAGCAAAACGAAAGCTGAAGGCAAATGCGGCGCAGATAAATAACGATGAAAACATCCTCCCACTTCGTTTCCGGAGCCGGGTTGGGTTTGCGGCGGGCTTTGATGGGCCCGCTGGCAGACGTGCCGGATTCGGCGATTGATTTTATGGAAATTGCGCCGGAAAACTGGATCGGAATTGGTGGCCGTTTTGGCAAACAGTTACGCCAGTTTACTGAACGGTATGATTTTCTTTGTCATGGTCTGTCTTTATCTCTGGGTGGCCCGACACCACTCGATGAAGCACTGGTCCGCTCGGTCAGAAGCTTTATGCAGGAGCATGGCATTAAGGCCTACAGCGAGCACCTGAGCTATTGCAGTGATGATGGTCATTTATATGATCTGATGCCTATTCCGATGACCGAAACTGCCGTTAATTATGTCGCTGAGCGCATTATGCGGGTGCAGGATATTCTCGGGCAGCGTCTGATTATCGAAAATGTGTCGACCTATGCCGAGCCCGGTAAAGAAATGTCGGAGCAGGATTTTGTCTGTGCCGTGCTGGAAAAGGCCGACTGCGACCTGCTGCTGGATGTTAATAATGTTTATGTGAACAGTATTAACCATGGTCAGGATGCGTTGGCTTATATCCGCGCCATGCCATCAGAACGTATCCGCTATCTGCATATTGCCGGTCATTACGATGAAGCCGATGACCTGTTGGTCGATACCCATGGTAATGCGGTTAAAGCCGATGTCTGGCAATTGTTGCAGCATGCTTATCAGTGTCATGGGGTGCTGCCTACGCTGCTGGAACGGGATTTTAACTTCCCGGAGGTGGCTGAATTAGTGGCTGAGCTTGATATTATCCGCCAGTATCAGGACGAGGCTGAGCGCACTGTAAAAAATGGTTCTCTGATCAGCGGAGGTATTCGTGTCAGTCGCTGAGCATAATGAACACCTTAAACTGCAGCGGGAATTTGCCGCTCATCTGCGCAATCCGGAGGTGGTAGCTGCGCCCGGGAGTATCGATGAGCGCCGCCTGTCAGTTTATCGCGAACTGTTTTTTAATAACGTTAAAGGCTTTCTGGACACAACCTTTCCGGTCTGTGCCGAAGTGCTGGGCGAATCTCGCTGGCAGGCCTTAGCGCGTGATTTTTTTGCCAGTTACCGCGCCCAGAGTCCTTATTTTCTGGAAATTCCGCGTGAATTCCTGACTTATCTCGAAACGCATTATCAGCCTGACGCTGATGATCCTGAGTATTTTTATGAGCTGGCCCATTATGAGTGGCTGGAGCTTGCGCTTGATATCGCTGTTGCTGCTGATACTACCGGACTGAAGAGTGAGTTGACTGAACAGAATCTGGCAGCCGGCATTCCCTTGGTGGCGGTGGCTGAAGGTTTTCTTTATCAGTATCCGGTACACGAAATATCGTTACAGAATAAATTCCCTGAAGCGAAAGCAACGGCGCTGATCGTTTATCGTGCACCGGATGATCAGGTCCGCTTTATCGAAACCAATCCTTTTACCCTGCAATTACTGGCTCTGCTGAAAGAACAAACGCTCAGTGGCTATGACGCTGTCTGCACGTTACTGCAACAGGCCGGAATGAGTGTCAGCGAAGCTGCAGTTGCCGGTGGTATGGCTATTCTGCAGCAATGGGCCGGGCAGGGATTAATTACCGGTGTTCAGGCCGTAACCGAAGCGGATTAATCTGAGGAATATGTTATGTCGTTAGTCAGTTTTCTTGATGCGCAGCACGACCGGTTAAATTCAACCCGTGCTTTCGATTTTTTGGCTCCTCTTGCTTTGCGCCTGTACCTGGCTGCTGTTTTTTGGGTAGCCGGTATGAATAAAGTGGCCGGCTTTGATAATGTGGTTGAATGGTTTGGTAACAGCGATTGGGGATTGGGGTTACCTTTCCCCTGGCTGATGGCATTTCTGGCGACGGCTGCTGAAGTGGGCGGTGCGGTTTTGCTGCTGCTGGGGCTTGGCACCCGTTACATTGCTGTGCCCCTTATGATTACCATGCTGGTCGCCATTTTTACCGTGCACTGGGATCATGGTTGGCAGGCGGTTGCGGATCTGAATTCTCCGGGAGCCACGGCGGCGACAGCAGAGGCATTAACCCGTCTGGAACGGGCACGTGAAATATTGCAGGAATATGGCAACTATGCCTGGCTGACGGCGGATGGACGTTACAGTTTTGTGGTGTCCAATAACGGTATTGAATGGGGCGTCACCTATCTGCTGATGCTGCTGGTTTTGTTTTTTCAGGGGGCTGGCCGCTGGTTCAGTCTGGACTACTGGATTGAGCAACGTTATCGGGCGCAATAGAGTGTTCCGTACGTGTTGCGTTCGTGGTGCGCGTGGGTCTGTTTTTATCGGTTCTGAGCTGTTTTAATGATGCGAAATTTACAGTAGAGAATTCATGATGCGCGCACCATGGTTGCTCCCCTTATGCCTTGCTTCTTCATTAAGCTGGGCGGCAGAGACGACAGATCCAGACCCCTGGGAAGGGTTTAATCGCTCTGTATTTGCGTTTAATGAAAATCTGGATAAATACATCGCCAAGCCTCTGGCGCAGGGGTATCAGTACATAACCCCCGAGCCTGTCGATCAGTCGGTGACGCATTTTTTCTCCAACCTTGGTGATGTGCTGGTTATCGTTAATGATATTGGCCAGCTGAAAATGGGGCAGGCGTTATCAGATACAGCCCGTTTTCTTATTAACAGCACTGTTGGGTTCTTTGGCGTGTTTGATGTGGCTACGCATATTGGCCTGCCAAAGCATGACGAAGATTTTGGTCAGACGCTTGGCTACTGGGGCGTGGGCAGCGGACCTTATCTGATGTTGCCGTTCCTTGGGCCCAGCACTTTGCGTGATGGTACTGGCCTGTTGATCGACTACCAGAGTGATCTGGGCTACACCGGAATTGGCAACAACTACGCACAGGAGATTGGGCTTTATACCGTGCGTGGGGTTGACCTGCGTGCCGACTTAATTGCCTCTGAGGGGCTGATCTCCGGCGATCGTTATACCTTTATCCGCAGCTTTTATCTGCAGCGCCGCGAATATCTGATTAACGATGGCGTTGTGCAGGATGAGTTCGAAGATGACTTTGACGATTTCGATGATGAAGAAGACTGGGGAGACGATTGGGATAAGTAATGTTCTCCGCCTGGTCAGCATAAAAAAACCCGCATCAGCGGGTTTTTTTATGCGCGCCGGATGTTAATCAGGCGTTACGCTTTGGCAGTACGTCTTTCAGTTTATTGCGCATGCTGCGGATGGCTTCTGCTGTTTCGTCCCAGCTGATGCAGCCATCGGTAACTGACAAACCGTATTCCAGATCGTCGAGATTGGCCGGGATGTTCTGGCGGCCATGTTTCAGATTGGATTCCACCATCAGGCCGATAATGGATTTGTTGCCTTCCAGAATCTGGTTGGTGACATTATCCATAACCAGAGGCTGTAACGCCGGGTTTTTATTGGAGTTTTCATGGCTGCAGTCAACCATGATGTTCTGCGCCAGATCGGATTTCGCCAGCGCCTGTTCGGCGAGGGAAATATTCACTGAGTCGTAGTTCGGCTTGCCGCCGCCGCCACGTAAAACCACGTGACCATACGGGTTACCCTTAGTCGATACGATGGATACTTTACCGCCCTGATCAATACCGAGGAAACGGTGCGGGTTGGCAACCGACATCAGGGCATTGGTGGCAACGGTCAGGCTGCCGTCAGTGCCGTTTTTAAAGCCAACAGCAGAAGACAGGCCAGAGGCCATTTCACGGTGAGTCTGGGATTCGGTGGTGCGCGCACCGATGGCTGACCAAGTGATCAGATCCTGCAGGTATTGCGGAGAAATAGGATCCAGCGCCTCAGTCGATAAAGGCAGGCCGAACTCGGCGAGATCAATCAGCAGGCGGCGGGCAATGTGCAGACCGTCCTGGATCTTGAACGTATCGTTCATATAGGGATCGTTGATCAGGCCTTTCCAGCCGACGGTGGTGCGCGGTTTTTCAAAGTAAACGCGCATTACCAGATACAGGGTGTCGCTGACTTCTTCGGCCAGATCGCGCAGGCGTGCTGCATATTCTTTGGCGGCTTCTACGTCATGGATAGAGCAGGGGCCAACGACGATAAAAATGCGGTGGTCTTTACGGTCCAGAATATCGCGCACGACCTGGCGGCCTTGCTGTACGCTGGCAACAGCGGCTTCGCTGCTGGGCATGTCGGTTTTCAGTTGTTCCGGGGTGATCAGCGGAACAATCGACTCAATATTGAGATCTTCTACGCGATTGTCAGTCATTCTGCTTCCTGATTGTGGGCGAATGTGGGCGAATGTAATTCTGTTACAATGATGCCCGATTATGACAAATGATAACCCGCTTGCACATCCATTCCCGCTGACAGATGCACGCAATTCTGCGCAATTGTATCTGGGCCTGCCTATGTGGTTTATGCCGGACTGGAAAGGAAGGCTGCTGAATACCCATTGTGGTGCCGCAGACGCACTGAGCAGTTATTCGCAGGTATTCAGCTCGGTGGAAGGCAATACCACCTTTTATGGGCTGCCGTCTGCTGCTCGGGCAGAGCGCTGGGCGCGGCAGGTTCCTGAACATTTCCGCTTTTGTTTTAAAGTGCCGAAAAGTATCAGTCACGCAGGCGATATTCCCCGTCAGCTGCTAAAAGAAGGTCCGTTGCTGGCGGATTTTATTACTCCGCTGCGTGAGCGTGTTGGTGTGCTGTTACTGCAATTGCCGGTCAGCTTTACACCTCGGCGCAGTGCAGAGCTATTTTCCGCGCTGGAAATATTACAACAGCTGGTGAAGCTGCCGCTGGCGGTTGAGTGCCGTCATCCGGGGTTTTTCCTCAAAGATCAGCACGAAGTGACGTTGTTGCAGGAGTTAAAGCGGCTGGCAGTTAATCGGGTTGTCTTTGACAGCCGTGGCTTGTTCCGGGATGGCTCGATAACAGACGCGGTTATTCATGCGCAAAGTAAAAAGCCGCGCCTGCCGGTGCATCCTCTGGCAACGGCACAGAATCCCGTTGTCCGTTTTATCGGCCATTCAGACTGGCAGCAGAATCTGCTGTATCTGCAACAGTGGCAAACTAAAATTCAGCAATGGCTGCGCGAGGGCCGGTCGCCATATTTCTTTGTGCATACCGCCGGGAATCATGATTGTCCGGAGTTCGCACGTTATCTGGTTAAGTTTTGGCAGGGTACTATGGCTGATTGGCCGGGAGAGGGGGCCGGAGGCAATTCCGCTGCAGGAAATACAGCGGATTTGTTTGCTTAAGTTGCTGCTGGAATCAGCGCAGCTTGCTTTGCAGTTCTTTAAATTTCATTACTTTTTCGGCTTCGAATACCCAGGTGCCCTGAGTCTCTTCGCCGTCAAGCAGACCCTCGCGGGCATAGCGTTTTACAGTGACGGGTTTGAGTTCAAGAATTTCCGCAACTTGTTCCAATGACAGTTTTTCCGATGTGCTCACAGATATACCTCCGTATTTTTCTGTAAGCCTAGACCGGATTTCTCCGGGTGTTGGCGGAATTAAGGAAATGTCAGGTGAAAAACAAGAGGGTGAACATTTCCGGTGCGCACCTGGGCAGGAATCAGAAGAATGCGTATTTTGCTCCCAGCATCAGCAACAGGCTGGCAAGTATGGGCTTTAACAGTTCATCCGGCATTTTTCGGCTCAGGTGGCTGCCAACATGGATGGCCGGAAGAGAGCCGATTAACAGAGCGCCGAGCAGAGCGAAATCAACATTACCCAGATACATATGGATAAAGCCGGCGCACAGTGTTAACGGCACCGCGTGAGCAATATCGGTGCCGACAATGTGGGTTGAACGCAATGCAGGATAAAGCAGCATCAGAATGGCGGTGCCAATTGCGCCTGCGCCAACCGACGATAATGTAACGAATACACCGAGAAAAACACCCATAGCAAAAGTAGCCTGAGGTCGCCATCTGGCCCAGTTGCGTGAGCTGGCTCTGCTGGCCCATTGCTGGATCTGTTTGCGCAGCAGTATGACCACGGCCGTGAGCAGCAGCATGATGCCAAGGGCATTGCGCAGCAGGTGGGCGTAGTTTTCCGGGTGTTGGAACAGATATTCAAGCAGCAGGCCGGTCAGAAGTGCACTGGGAATGCTGCCCAGTGCCAACAGTTTTACTAAGGCCCAGCGGACATGACTCTGCCTGTGGTGGCTCCATGCGCCTCCTGCTTTGGTAATGCCGGCATACATCAGATCGGTACCTACAGCGACCTGCGGCGGGAAGCCAAACAGCAACAAAAGCGGGGTCATCAGAGCGCCGCCGCCAATGCCTGTCATGCCAACAATCAAGCCAACGCCAGCGCCAGCTGCTATATATAACAAAATATCCATGAAATATGGTCTAAAGTAGTACAGGAGGCTCTAAGAGAGGCGATTGATGCTAATGTAGAGGGTGGCATCTATTCTGGAAAAGAATATTTGTTTATATTTTTATAACAAATACTGAGGTTTGGCAGGGAGGAATTATGAAATTGCAGCAATTGCGATACATCTGGGAGGTAGCGCATCACGACCTCAACGTGTCGGCAACAGCCCAGGTGCTGTATACCTCGCAGCCGGGCATCAGTAAGCAGATCCGTCTGCTGGAGGATGAACTGGGGGTTGAGATTTTTGCCCGCAGCGGCAAGCACCTTACCCGAATCACTCCTGCTGGCGAGGCCATTTTGCAGGTGGCTGGCGAAATTTTGCGCAAAGTTGAAAGCATTAAACAGGTTGCGCAGGAGTTCAGCGATGAAGCCAAGGGCAGTTTGTCCATTGCGACGACGCATACTCAGGCACGCTATGCGCTGCCTGGCGTAATCGAGAAGTTTATGCAGCAGTATCCGGATGTTTCCCTGCACATGCATCAGGGGACACCGATGCAGATTGCAGAAATGGCCGCCAACGGCACGACCGATTTTGCTATTGCCACCGAAGCGATGGAGCTGTTCGGCGATCTTATTATGATGCCGTGCTATCGCTGGAACCGCAGTATTCTGGTGCCGCGCACGCATCCGCTGGCGCAGCACCCAAGGCCGACGCTGGAGCAGGTGGCCGCTTATCCACTGGTTACCTACGTCTTCGGATTCACCGGGCGTTCCAAGCTGGATGATGCCTTTAAGAGCCGCGGCCTGACGCCACGCATTGCCTTTACTGCGGCCGATTCCGACGTCATCAAGACCTATGTGCGTCTTGGTGTCGGTGTGGGTATTGTTGCCAGTATGGCGCTCGATAAAGAACTGGATGATGATCTGGTGGCACTGGATGCCAGCCACTTATTTGCGTCCAGCGTGACCAAAATTGGCTTCCGTAAAGGCACCTTCCTGCGTGGTTATATGTTCGATTTTATTGCCGCCTTTGCGCCGCATCTTACCCGCGATCTGGTTGAGCGGGCTGCGCAGTGTCATAACAAGCAGGAAATTGATGAACTGTTTGCCGGAGTGACTTTGCCGGAGCATTGATGATTTATTCATGTGACAAAAAAGCCGCTCAGTGAGCGGCTTTTTTGTTGTCTGGCATCAGCCCTTGCTGATGATATTACCGGCGTGCAGGCCACATTCTTTGTGGCCGGCGCCTTCCCACCACCAGCGGCCTTCACGTTCGTGCTGGTTGGGCAGGGTTGGGCGGGTGCATGGCTGACAACCGATGCTGACAAAACCCTGTTCGTGCAGCTTGTTGTACGGCACGTCGAATACTTTGATGTATTCCCACACCTGGGCTGAGCTCCACAGAGCCAGTGGGTTGTACTTGGTCAGCTCACCGTTGCGCCCCTGAAAAGCACCATCGGCTTCGACCAGTTGCACATCGCTGCGCGTGCCGGGGCTCTGATCACGGCGCTGGCCGGTGATCCAGGCGTCAAGTGTCGCCAGCTTGGCTTTCAGGGGAGCGATCTTACGTACGCCGCAGCATTCCTGATGGCCATCTTCGTAGAAACTGAACAGACCCTTTTCGCGCACGAAGTTCTGCAATGCAGCTTGCTCTGGCGTACGCACGTCGATGCTGATGTTGTAGTGTTTGCGTACCGCTTCGATAAATTCGTAGGTTTCAGGGTGCAGGCGGCCGGTATCCAGAGTGAAAATTTCGACATCAGGCTTAATTTTTACGGCCATATCGATCAGTACAACGTCTTCGGCACCGCTGAAGGATACTGCGATTGCATCGTGATTTTCGATGGCGTGGCGGATCAGATCTTTCGGGCGCTTGTCGGCAAATTGCTCATTGAGAGCGGTAAAATCCTGGGTCATGGTTCTGGCCTAATCGGTTGCTGTGGGCCGGCGTTTTCTGTTGGCTTGCGCTGATGGCACCAGGGCAGACGCCGTGCATTCTTTGTGGTGGAGATTAGCATGGCATTTTTAGCTCAAATAATAATAAAAAAGAATATTATTATGCCGCTATTATGGTGTGTATCTGCAGGGATGTTGTCAATCGGGGTGCATATGGCTAGAGTACGCGCCGAATAACAGTCTTCTGTCTAATTGTGGAGTATTCATGGAAATCGCGTGTCTTGACCTTGAGGGTGTACTGGTTCCGGAAATCTGGATTGAGTTTGCCCAAAAAACCGGTATCGAAGAGCTGAAGGCAACGACGCGCGATATCCCCGACTATGACGTGCTGATGAAACAGCGCCTGCGCATTCTGGATGAGCATAACCTGAAGATTCAGGATATTCAGGAGGTGATTGCCACCCTGAAGCCGCTTGAAGGTGCGGTGGAGTTTGTTAACTGGCTGCGTGAGCGCTTTCAGGTGATTATCCTGTCGGATACTTTCTATGAATTCTCTCAGCCTCTGATGCGCCAGCTGGGTTTTCCGACCCTGTTCTGCCACCGTCTGATCACCGACGAAAGCGGCCGTGTGGTTGATTACAAGCTGCGTCAGGCTGATCCCAAACGCCAGTCAATCCGTGCGCTGCAGACTATTTACTACCGTACCATCGCGGCTGGTGACTCATACAATGACACTACTATGCTGGCGGAAGCCGATGCAGGCATCCTGTTCCATGCGCCACAGAATGTGATTGATGAGTTCCCGCAATTCCCGGCCGTACACACCTATGAAGACCTGAAGAAGGAATTCATCAAAGCCAGTAATCGCGATCTGACTCTCTGAGCATAAAACGCTCAAAAGCAGTAAAAACAACAATGCCGGCAATTGCCGGCATTGTTGTTTCTGGAGGGCATCTGATGTCTGGAGGGGGTGGAAAAGGGGGCAGGTAAAGGCTCAGAGCGGCGTGTTCAGAATGCGGCCTACTTTGCTGTGAATCTCCTGCCATTCATCTTCCCAGGTGGAATCCATCACTATACCACCTCCGCCCCAGCAGACGGCTCCATTTTTAGTTGCGGCGATGGTGCGGATAAGAATGTTGAAGTCGGCATAGCCAGCATCATCGAAGTAGCCCAGAACACCGCAATAGGCTCCGCGTGGTTCGTGTTCCAGCTCATCAATAACCTCCATGGCCCGGCGCTTGGGCGCGCCCGTGATTGAGCCGCCGGGCAGGGCGTCAAAGATCACATCCACTGCGTGCTGATCAGGGCGTCTGGTTGCTACGATGGTACTGACCATATGATGCACATTGGCGTGGCTCTCAATATCAAACAGCTTGGTCACTTTGACCGAGAAGGGTTCGGCGCTGCGGCTCAGATCGTTGCGCAGCAAATCCACAATCATCAGATTCTCGGCACGGTTCTTGGGGCTGTTGGCCAGCCACTGACGATTGTGTTCGTCGGCTTCGGCCGTTTCACCCCTTGCAATGGTGCCCTTGATTGGCTTGGTTTCGATACGGTCACCATCAATGCGGATAAAGCGCTCCGGGCTGACGCTGAACAGTGTCTGTGCCGGTGTTTTCAGATACGCCGAAAAGGGTGCATTGAAGGTTTGCAGCAGCGATGCCGGGTTGTGGTTGGTAAGGTCTGACTGGCAATGAAAAGGCATTGCCAGGTTAACCTGATAGCAATCACCGGCTACCAGATAATTACGCGTAGCGCCAAAGGCCTGCTGATATTGCTCCTTGCTCCAGCCGCTCTGCCATTGCTGCTGTGGGGATGATGGGTTATCTGTTTTTCTGTGCTTCTGTATGGCTGCCTGAATGTGATTGATAAAAGGAATCGTGACTGTGTCGGGCAGATTGTGTGGATTCTGCAGGTTGCAGCTGTTTTCAGCAAAATCCAGATAAATACTCAAGGGGTAGTGAAAAAACTCTGCAAGCGGGGTAGTTGATTGCGATGCAGGCAGCCCCTGCAGAACCCTGCCGGCCTCGTAGCTTAGGTAGCCCGCCCAGCCGCTACAAAAAGGCGCTGTTACTGGCGAGGAGTGTGGCCGGTTGCGGTTGCTTGCTGAGTGTTCCCGAACGGCTTTGCGTATCTGCTGGAGATCCTGCTTGTTGCTGGCTGTCAGTGACTTGTCAGGAAGGCAGGCAAGTACCGCTGTGCTCTCCTCTGAATTGCTGGATTGGGCGTTTTGCGACACATTTGATTGATGACCGCCCCGGGATTTGCCGGAAAACATCAGTATTGGATTATCCAATAAGTGGCCTGACAGGAGGGCTTCCAGGGCAGAGAAGGGTAGTTTTTTGTGTATCATTTCAGGCCAGTTTTTTAAGGTGCATTTAAGTTTAAGTTGTTGAATTATAAAGAATATTAAGGGGTGCTTAGCAGAAAGTACCAGTGTCGTAATGGGGAGTTGGGTTAGTGCGTGTAATTAATTGTAAAAAAGTGGTGGACAACACCAAACCCCCATAATAGATTGTTCAACAATTCTCCGGGCAGTTACGAATTGCCTGAACAGAAATAAGAATAAAGAAAACTGTAATCAGAAACCAATTTTAAAAAATTCACAGAGATTGTACCGGGTGGGGCTGTAACGGCCTGACGGTATGGGATCGGTGATAGGGCACGGAAAATGCCCGGAAACCTAAGAAAAATAATCAGGAGTGTGCACATGAAATTCCTTAAGAAAGCTTCTCTCGCCGCGGCTATTGCAGCAGCATCAATCTCTGCTCAGGCAGAAATGGTTGCTCTGGATGACGCTACTATGTCTGCAACCACCGGTCAGGCTGGTGTGACAATCGATATCTCTGTTCCTACCACGGGCATAACCATTGGCCAGATCGTCTATACCGATACAGATGAAGGTGCCCTTGATACAACCCCTAAGGGTGGTTCGGTGGTGATGAACACCTTGGGCATTAAGGGCGTGTATGGCGATACAGCTGCCAACCAGGCGGCAGGTGTTGTTGGTCAAGATGCAGAGTTGGCTCTGTCTCAAACTATCGATGTTGATAGTGATGGTGACCTGGTGATTGGTATGTCTACAGATAGTAATGTCGATCTGGGTATTACGCTGGCAGACATTCAGCTTCAAGATTCAACTGCTTCTACTTTGAACAGTGAGCTGGTTAGTGGCTTGTCGATGCAGTTGTCTATTGGTAGTAACTCTACTACTCGTATTAATAATGTTGATATTGCGACCGAGACTCTGGGTAGTTTTGGTATCGTTGGTAGCAAGATGGCCAATACGGCAAGTATTGTAATTGAATCTGATATGCAGGTTGCAATTCGTGACTTGGATGTTGGTATCTTCGGTTATACTGATCAGCAGGCGCTTGCAGTGCGAACAGCAAAAGAAGCAGGCTCTGTGGCTGTGGGTGATTTGGATGGTAACGGAACGGCCAACGAAAGTGCTGACTATGATGTTTACCAGGCTCGTGTTGCAGGCTCTTCTGCTGTAACTATTACGGATCTGTCTTTTAATGATGGCACGGCAGCGAAAGGTTTGGTTAACGTTTCCCAGAAAATTTGGGCAGATGCTGATGGTGTTAATATCCAAATGGGGGCCATTAATGGCACATTAACGGTCGGTGCAATTGGTGTTGGTGGTGGCAATGTCGGTTCTCTGACTGTATCCAATATCAACCTTGCAGGTTTAACTCAAACCATTCGTGGTCACTAAGTTCTGCTTAGGTTGCCGTAATAAAAAACCCGCTTCGGCGGGTTTTTTTATTTGTCTTGTTGGGATTTTATTTTGCATAAAAGGGCAAAAAAGAAACGAAATTGACACTTTTTGTGTTGGTCGTTTGTGTGATTTTATGTAACATGAGCTTCGACTCACCATAACAATAACAAGTAATAAGTCGGAGGGGCCTCAGGCCATCATCTGTGTTTATCATTCTCCTAGGTTCCATTATTGGCTTTGCCATGGTTCACGAGTTGGCTATTGTGAACGACCGCCAGCAGGGTGATGCCTTTGTTCGCGTGGCCGTGAACGAGCCTTATCAGTATGATCAGCTGGTAAATGTTGAGCCTCTGTCCGTTAAAAAATTCAATAACGTTGTGCGCCAGGCGTATGACTATTCCTGCGGCTCTGCTGCACTGACCACATTACTCGACTTTTATTTAGGACGTAACTTTCAGGAGCGTCAGGTGATGGAAGGCCTGCTGCGTTTTGGCGAGACTGAACGCATTGTTCAGCGTCGTGGTTTTTCACTGCTGGATATGAAGCGTCTGGTTACCGCGCTTGGGCATCCATCCGGTGGGTTCAAGGCTGAGGCCAAAGATTTACTGGAGTTGGATCACCCGGCGATTGCGCCGATCGAATATGCTGGCTTCAAGCACTTCGTGGTTATTCGTGCCGTCTATGAAAACCGTGTGTACTTGGCTGATCCCGCGTTAGGCAATATCAGTTTTACACTGAGTCGTTTTCTTGAAGTCTGGGATAATAACGTATTGTTTATTGTTTTCCCTAACGGTCACAAACCGGCCAGTGGGCTGGAGTTGCGCGAAGAAGATATGCGCTATGTTTCTGATTTTATTATCGCGGAAAACAGCTATAAGGAATTTCCGCTGATGGCTATGAAATATGAAGATGCCATCAGTAATCAAATTGCCTCTCTGAGTAATAATGCTAAGTCCTCGTTTGTTCCTCGACTGCTTCCTAAGGACAATGAAAATGATCCGGATGTGGCCATGCGTGATGAAGACGGCAATGTGCTCTATACAATCGATTTGGACTATGCAGCTGACGGTGTGAATTCGGATGAGTTCAATGTCAGAGTCACCAATGATCCTAATGAGAGCCTAGTTAAAGAACTGCGCTTCAGAAGAAAATAATAACGATACGGGATTTAAGGAAAATTCATGTTTATTCGAACCACGCTGATCTCGCTACCGCTGCTGCTTGCATGGGGGGCTAATGTTCACGCTGACCAGGCTCAGGATTTGTCAAAAGCCCGTGAAGCGCTGACCAAGCAGGATAATGATGCTGATACTGAAAAAGCACTGGAAGAAGTGTTTGAGGCAGCAGAGAAAAATTATTCTCTGCTGAAACGGGGCGGCGTGGCTCTGAATTATAACTTCGACTATAGCTACTATGGTGATCAGCGTATTGATCTGGTGATTGAGCCTAATGTGGATTCTGAAGGTAAGCCTACTGGGTCTTCTACAATCCGCAATGCGGATGTATCTCCGGTTGCCAGTCATACCTTTACCAACGCCTTTACTTTTGACTATGGCTTATTTAATAACCTGACCCTGAGTGCACGTCTGCCTCTGGTTGCCAAATTTGAAACCGAAGATGAACTGACCGCTTATGCGCTGGGTGATATCAGTGGCTCGGTACGCTGGCAGC
This sequence comes from Thalassolituus sp. ST750PaO-4, assembly GCF_020320405.1. Classification (NCBI taxonomy): domain Bacteria; kingdom Pseudomonadati; phylum Pseudomonadota; class Gammaproteobacteria; order Oceanospirillales; family Oceanospirillaceae; genus Thalassolituus; species Thalassolituus sp. ST750PaO-4. Next base: position 422,818 of record NZ_JABVCB010000012.1, on the reverse strand, counting down.
CTTACGAATATGTCCCTGGGCAGATGAGTCAGACAGTTTTTGGTTCGCTGAAGCTGAAAACCGGCGACAGTCCCTACGAAATTGATCTGGATAGAAACTTGTCCAGCGGCTCAGGTACTTATAGTCTGAGTGGTGGTTTGAGCGTATCCAAAGTGCTCGATCCGGTTGTGCTGTTCGGATCGGGTAGCTACGGTTATAACATGCCGGAAAAAGGTCTGAATCAGGTGCGTGGCAGCTCTATTCTGCAAGAGGTTCATCCGGGTAACAGCCTGTCATTCTCTATGGGTTTTGCGTACTCGCTTTCTTATGACGTGTCACTGAGTGCTTCTTTTCAGGGCTCATTTAACGATCGTACGCGCTTCCAAATATATACGCCGAGTACCGGAGAAACTCAGAACTCTATTTCTGGCAGTCAGATGAGCGGCATTATGAACTTTGCGCTGGGTGTTCGTGTTTCACCTAAAACCATTGCCAATATCAACGTTGGTTTTGGTATGACCGAGTTATCTCCCGATATCATCCTTGGATTATCGTTACCGATCGACATTGAGGGTGTGAAACCTTCGTCCGGTAGCTAATAGGCTATGGCTTTTATAACGATAAAAATAACAGGGTTTCGGCGAAGCATTATGCGCATTCTTTTCCTATTTATTTTTCTGGTGCCAGGGTTGGCCAGCGCACAGTTGGCTCAAAACCTGTTTCTGGATACCAAAGCCATGTCGCTGGGTAATGCTGTTACAGCAGACCCGGTCGGAATTATGGATATTCATTTTAATCCGGCGGGTCTGACTAAGCTTGAAGGACGGCAGATCCAGGTTCAGCTGATGAATATTTTGTTGTCTTCTGAGGCGACCTTTAGTCTGCCGGATGATTACAATAGTGATGATGCTGGCCTTCTGGATATCCGCAAGGATCCGATTCTGGGTAGTGATGGTCGTGCTGAAAGTCATGCGACTGCGGCAGCCTATATTCCAGGCATTGGCCTTATGCCAATGACATTGCCAGTACTGACTCTGCCGACCGGCGGCGTATCCATTCAGCCACCTGGATCAAAGTTTACCTTTGCCAATGCGGTATATGCACCAATGGCTGCAGGTTTTGCCAAAGACGATAACGACCCGGGTCGTTATCAGGCCAAACAGGTTGCTTTGCAGCGTTTTACTTATTTGTCACCTTCTTTTGGCTATAAGGTAACCGATGAGTTTTCGGTCGGTGCCAGTTTCCTTTTTTCTCATCAGGCGGTAGCGGTTGTGCAGGATATTCGCGCGCCAAGTGTCCTGATTGGTGTTTTAGAGCAATTGCAGACAGCTTTTGGTTGTTTTGATGATACAACAGGGAAACCAACCGGTAATGATCCTCTGGCACCATTAATTTCGCTTTGTGGTGGTAAGGTTGGACCTTATGAAGATGTGGGCACTCTTAAAATTGTCACTGAAGAAAGTCTGTCGCCATCATTCAACCTTGGCTTTTTATGGGAGCCGGCTGACTGGTTTGCTTTCGGCGTAGGTTACCAGAGTGAAGCTGTATCGCGTCTGAAGGGTACTTATGATCTCGAGTACACCGATGAATTTTCCGATTTTTTCCGTAAGTTCCGTTCATCCATTATTGGTGCGATTGGCGGCGCTATCTTCTCGTTACCAACTGGTGTGAGAAAAGAGAGTGGTCACGTTTCTACTGAATTGACGTATCCGCAGCACTTTCAGACCGGTGTTAAATTACGTTTCCTGGATAAATACCAGTTAAACATGGATGCCGGCTGGACTGATTACGATAAGTGGGATGCGCTGGAATTTGAGTTTGACCGCCAGGTAAGCTTCCTCAGTACCGCTAAAACCCTGGCGCCGACATTGGTTAGCGATACTTCTTTACGCCAGCCGCTGAACTATAAAAGCGTCTGGAGTTTTGGTTTCGGTATGCAGTACGACCTGAATTCTCGTATCAAGCTGCGCTTGGGTTATGAGCCGCGTAAAAGCTCAATTCCGGATGACGCGCGCAGCATTCAGGCGCCGCTGGGTTTTGCCAAGCTGTACAGTGTGGGTATGGGGTATCAGTGGGATCTGGATACGGTAGTGGATTTGTCACTGAGTTTCATGCAGTCTAAAGAAACCATTCTCGCCGATCCTCAGAATGCTGAGTCTACCGGCGAATACCCTAATTCAAGTGATGCCATTAACCGTAACTGTCTGACATGTACCGTAACCAACCCTTATCCGGGTCTGGATGTAGACACCAAGCTGACCATCGGTGCAGCAGGTATCAGCTTCCGTACCAAATTCTGATTCTGCTCTGCTTGGCTCTGGCATTTCCTGCCGGGGCTGAGCAGGAGTATTTCACCTGGGTGGATGAGCAGGGGCGCATCCATAACAGCATTAAACCTCCTTCTGAAAAACCTGAAAATATTCCGCAGGCAAGTAATGCGCAGGAAAGTGATTTTTTGACGGAAGAAGAATTTCAGGAAAAACTGGCAAAAGATAACGCCGATAATCCTCCTTTTTATACCTGGATTGATGCGCAGGGGCGCCTGCAAAGTCAGGAAATTCCTCAGGTTAATATCGAGGTTGAGGAGCTTACTCAGTTGCAGGCGGCGGATCATTCACTACTGCCGCCACTGCGTGTAGCCGCTGAGATAAGGGATGCCGGTTGCTGTGCACAATATGCTCATCTGTTTAAAGAAACGATTCCGGAATATGATTCGGTTGTTTTTTCACAGCCACAAATGTCGGTTCCTTTCAAAACCCGCTCAGGCGATAAGCCTGCATGGTATTTTCGCCTGACAGGCAGTAATGGTGCTGCACGCCGCGCGCTGAATCTGTATTTTCGTGGAACCGATGAGCCAGAGAAGGGAGCTGCTACGGTTGCGCTTATCGCATTGAATAAGCAGCTCCAGCCGTTGTATTTTATTCCGCAGCTGATTACTCAAAGTTATCTGTCTACCTGGCGTTCTGAGGCTTACCGGGAAAGTCTGGTCAGTATTCTTGATACTGAGGTTTCTGCATTCATTATTTATTTTCCTGAATCCGTGCCAGCTTCCGCTTCGCTGCAGGTAGAATGGATGCATGGAAAAACATCAGATTAATTGCCGTACTGCAGGCTGCGAGCAACATGCGCTTCTGCTTCAGTATCCGTCTTTACGCGAAGCTTCTGCGCCGCGCCGTTTATTGCTGCTTCACGGCGCCGGCGTGCCGGGCGAAGTGACCTGGACCTATGTCGCGAATTACCTCCACGAATGGGATGAGATTCTAATACCGGACTTTGCCGGTATGGGGCGTTCCCGGTTTCTCGTGGATACCCCGCCGCGCCTGAGTGACTATGTGCTTCAGATTCGCGAGTTGTGTGAAGCGCTCGATTGGACGGAATCTGATATCGCCGGCTATTCCTTTGGCGGCATGGTTGCCGTGCGTTATCTGCAGCAGTATGGTTCGCGGGGCTTATGTTTTTTGCTGGAGCCGGCGATGCTGTTTTCGGCTGACTGCGGCAAAATACGGCAGAAAGCGGATGATTATCTGACCGTTGCCGACCGGGTTGAACAGAATCCGCAGGATGTGGATGCTTATTTCACTTTTCTGGATTCGGTATCTCCGCAGCGCATGCGAAATGACAAAGTTGACCGGCTGACGATTGCGCGCTTACAGGAAAATGCTCAGGGCTTTGCCCAGGCATTGCGTGCGGTCAGTCAGATGTTGCTGGACGACTGCGCAACTTACGCGGGCTGGATCGCACCCTGGCCGGGCATCAGTTTTGTCGGTGGATTGAGCCATGCGACCATGCTTGGCCGTCATCGTTTGCTGGCAGAGCAAAGTGCCGACTGGCAATGCCATGTGGTGGATAACGCTGATCACAGCCTGGTGTTTACCAAGCCGCGCACCATTGCCAAAGTGATGAATGAGCGTCGCCAGCGGGGCTGACGACGCATATTTTGCTTAGCTCTGCAGGCGACGCTGCAGACCTGTTTCGGCCATGATGCGGGTCGAAATTTCCTCGATTGAACGGTCGGTGGTGCTCAGGAACGGAATCTGCTCGCGCTGATACAGCATCTCAACTTCATCAATTTCGTGATAGCACTGCTTAAGTGACGCGTAACGGCTGTTGGCGCGGCGTTCATTGCGGATGGCAGCCAGACGGTCCGGGTCGATGGTCAGACCAAACAGTTTGTGGCGGTGTTGTTCCAGGCTGTTGGGCAATTTCAGGTCGGCCATATCTTCTTCGGTCAGCGGATAGTTTGCCGCTTTAATGCCAAACTGCATCGCCAGATACAGGCAGGTTGGCGTTTTACCTGAGCGTGATACGCCCACCAGAATAATGTCGGCTTCGGCATATTGGCGGGTGCGGGCGCCGTCGTCGTTATCCAGCGCGAAGTTCACCGCATCGATGCGCGCCAGATAGCTGGTGCTGGTTGTGGGGGAATGGGATTTGCCCACGCTGTAGGACGATTCAACCTGCAGTTCCGCTTCCAGTGGCGCGAGGAAGGCGGCAAAAATATCGATCTTCAGGGCGTTGGCTGAGTCGATAATAGTGCGTATTTTTTTATCGACAATGGTGTCGAACACAATGGCAGGAGCGCCGCTGTTTTCCGCTGCCAGGTTAATTTTGGCTACGGCTTTCTCAGCCTTCTCGATTGAATCGATATACGGCAGGGTGATGCGTTCAAATTCAATGGCTTCAAACTGAGCCAACAGACTGTTGCCCAACGTTTCGGCGGTAATGCCTGTACCGTCGGAGATAAAATAGGCGGTTCGCTTCATGTGGAAATTTGTTCCCTCTGCCCTTAGTATTACGCAGCCGTTCGCCGCAGCAGGCGATTTTAGGTGATTATGTCCTGTGTGGCGAGACAGAACACAGGCGTTGGACATTACAGGAGAAAGACGTTGACAGATTACGTACTCTGGTTTGATCAGGTATCCATGGGCGATGTCGAGCGGGTCGGTGGTAAAAATGCCTCGCTCGGTGAAATGATCAGCAACCTGACCAGCGCCGGAGTTTCCGTGCCCAACGGCTTCGCCACCACCGCCGACGCCTACCGCGAATTCTTAAGTTACGAAGGTCTCGACAGTCGCATTCAGCAGGCGCTGGATGATCTGAACGTCGATGATATCCGCGCCCTGACCGAAACTGGCGCCAAAATCCGCAACTGGATTCTGGATGCACCGCTGCCGCCGCAGCTTGAAGCCGATGTGCGTACTGCTTTCGCCAAACTGCAGGAAGGCAATGGACAGATGGCCGTGGCCGTGCGTTCTTCCGCGACTGCAGAAGATTTACCCGATGCATCCTTTGCCGGTCAGCAGGAAACCCACCTGAATATCGTCGGTATTGATAACGTCCTGCATGCCATCCGCGACGTATTTGCGTCCTTATTTAATGACCGCGCAATTGCATACCGTGATCATCAGGGCTTCGACCACCACAAGGTGGCACTGTCGGCCGGCATTCAGCGCATGGTGCGCTCTGAAACAGCCTCCAGCGGTGTGATGTTTACCCTGGATACTGAATCCGGCTTCGATCAGGTGGTGTTTGTCACCTCGTCCTATGGTCTGGGCGAAACCGTGGTGCAGGGTGCGGTAAACCCGGATGAATTCTACGTTCACAAGAACAACCTGACGGCCGGACGCCCGGCGATTCTGCGTCGTAACCTCGGCGCTAAAGCCATTAAAATGGTGTACAACAAAGAAGCCGCCGTTGGTAAGTCGGTAGAAACCCAGCGTGTTGACCGTGAGTTGCGTCAGGTCTTTTCGGTAACCGACGCCGAAGTCGAAAATCTTGCCCGTCAGGCAATGATTATTGAAAAGCACTATGGCCGTCCGATGGATATCGAATGGGCCAAAGATGGCGATGATCAGCAGCTGTATATCGTTCAGGCCCGTCCTGAAACCGTGAAGAGCCGCGCCAGCAAAAACGTGATGGAGCGTTACCTGCTGAAAGAAACCGGCAGCGTCCTGGTTGAAGGCCGTTCCATTGGCCACCGCATCGGTAAAGGTAAAGTACGCGTCATTAAAAGCATCGATCAGATGGATCAGGTGCAGGAAGGTGATGTACTGGTTGCCGATATGACCGACCCGGACTGGGAACCGGTAATGAAACGCTCGGCGGCTATCGTTACTAACCGTGGTGGCCGCACCTGTCACGCCGCGATCATTGCGCGCGAGCTGGGTATCCCGGCGGTGGTTGGCTGTGAAGATGCCACCTCCAAGCTGCAGGATGGTCAGGATGTTACCGTTTCCTGTGCGGAAGGTGACACCGGGTTTGTTTACGAAGGTGCTCTGGATTTTGATATCCGCACCAACAGCGTCGACCAGATGCCGGATTTGCCATTCAAAATCATGATGAACGTCGGCAACCCGGACCGCGCCTTCGACTTCCAGGGCCTGCCGAATGCCGGTGTGGGCCTGGCGCGTCTCGAATTTATTATCAACCGTATGATCGGTGTGCACCCGAAAGCCTTGCTGAATTTCGACAATCTGCCGGAAGAAGTGAAGCCTACCGTTGAGCGCCGCATTTCCGGCTATGCCGGCCCGGTGGATTTTTACGTCGAAAAACTGGTGGAAGGTATTTCAACGCTGGCGGCGGCATTCTGGCCTAAGCGCGTGATCGTGCGTCTGTCTGACTTCAAATCCAACGAATACGCCAACCTGATTGGCGGTCGTCTGTACGAGCCGGAAGAAGAAAACCCGATGCTGGGCTTCCGTGGCGCATCGCGCTACATCTCGAAAAACTTCCGTGACTGTTTCGAGCTTGAATGCCGGGCGATGAAAAAAGTCCGTAACGAAATGGGCTTCACCAACGTCGAGATCATGGTGCCCTTTGTGCGCACCGTAGGCGAAGCCGAGCAGGTTGTTAATCTGCTGGAAGAAAACGGCCTGAAGCGCGGTGAAAATGATCTGAAGCTGATCATGATGTGCGAGTTGCCAGCCAACGCCATTCTGGCCGAGCAGTTCCTCGAGTTCTTCGATGGTTTCTCCGTCGGTTCCAACGACCTGACTCAGTTAACCCTGGGTCTGGATCGTGACTCCGGCATCATTGCGCACCTGTTCGATGAGCGTAACGAAGCCATTCTGGCACTGCTGGAAAATGCCATTAACGCCTGTAAGAAAGCCGGTAAATACATCGGTATCTGTGGTCAGGGGCCATCGGATCATCCGGACTTCGCCAAGTGGCTGATGGAACACGGTATCGACAGTGTGTCGCTGAACCCGGACTCGGTACTGGATACCTGGTTCTTCCTGGCGGACAAAAATTCCTGAATGAAAAGCAGCAGTGAATTATTTCCGGTGAGCCTGCTCAGAGCGGATGTTCTGGGCGATCTCACCGAAGACGTTTATCTGGTAAAACACAACCGCGATCCGGACCGCAGCGTCCAGATCGCGGTTTCGCATCTTGGCCTGCGCTCCCGTGGCGGACACAGTGGCCAGCCACTGATTCTGCTGCACGGCAGTTTCACCAATCGCGGCTTCTGGCTGTCCGATAAGGGCGAAGGACTGGCGCGCTATCTGCTCGAGCAGGGGTTTGATGTCTGGCTGATGGAGCAGCGAGGTCATGGCCTGTCACCGCGTAATCACGATTATGTGCGCAATACGCTGGAGCGTTATGTGCTCAGTGATATTCCGGCGGTGAATGATTTTGTGCACGAACAGAGCGGGCAGAAGCCGGTCTGGATCGGTCATTCGCTGGGCGGTGTGATTATTTCCAGCAGCGTGGCTGCCGGGCGTCTGCATGCCGAGAACAGTCGCGCCATGGTGCTGCTGGGCACTCAGGTGGTGCGTCGGCCCTGGTACCTGTGGTTGCCACTGACCAGTCTGGTGCTGCGCATGCTGGTAAAAAGCAAAGCCGAGCTGGATGGCCGTAAGCTGGGCATCGGCCCGGAAAATGAGCCAGCTGGTCTGGTGAATGAATATCTGGCGCGTCACAGCCTGTTTGGCCGCTGGCAGATCCGCAGTGAAAAGCTCAGGCTGCTGCCAGCCTGGAAACAGGGGGCTGATCTGCCGTTGCTGGCGGTTGCCGCGGCGGCGGATAAATCCGACCCGGCGAAAGCCTGTCTGCGCTTTGCCTCCCTGTATGGCGGTGCGCAGAAAGACAATCTGCTGCTGGGCAAAACCGAAGGCTTCAGCCGCGATTACGGCCATGTCGATATGGTGGTCAGCAAAGAGGCGGCGACGGAAGTCTGGCCGCGTATTCAGCGCTGGCTGAGTCAGCTTGGCCAACAGGCTGGCGCCTGAGGTGAGTACGCAGCGCCTGCTGCTGGCCGGCGGTACCGGACTGATTGGCCGTGCCTTGCTGGACAATCTGTTGCTGACCGATTGGGTTGGGCACATATTGCTGCCTGTGCGTCAGCCACAACAATGGTGTGCTGCATATCCGCAACTGGCGGCAGATAAACGCGTTCAGGTGCTGACTTACGACGAACTGTTTGCCAGCCAGCAGCCCGTTGATCTGATGTTCTGCGCGCTGGGTACGACCCAGGCCAAGGCCGGTAAAACCGGGTTGCGTCAGGTGGATTATCAGCTGGTTGTCGATTGTGCGGTCTGGGCTAAGCAGCAGGGCGCTGAACTGGTGTCGGTGGTCAGTGCGCTGGGCGCCAACCGCCGTTCGCCATTTTTCTATAACCGCGTCAAAGGCGATATGGAGCAGGCGCTGGAACAGATGGATCTGTCCCGGTTGCAGATCTGGCAGCCATCGCTGTTGCTGGGCGAGCGCGATGAGTTTCGTCTGGCCGAGCACCTGAGTGGCTGGATATTACGCCTGCCGCTGTTTGGTAATGTACAGGCACTGGCGGGTGAGCGTATTGCCCGTGCCATGATTGCTGCTGTGGCTTCAGTGTCTGGGCTTGGCTCTGAGACTGAACCTGAATCCGGCCCCGAATCATCCGTTATGCGCTATCGCGTGCGTGACATTAAACGTTTGGCCAGAGCCTGAGCAGGCTTAGGCAGGCAACAGAATTTTATTATCCTCCATCACAAGTAAGGACAAAGAAATGACTCAGTACGTAACTCCGGATCTGTGCGATGCCTACCCTGAACTGATTCAGGTGGTTGAGCCAATGTTCAACAACTACGGTGGCAACGAGTCTTTTGGTGGCGAAATCGTTACCGTTAAGTGCTTTGAAGATAACTCCAAAGTAAAAGAGCTGGTTGATACCGACGGCAAGGGCAAAGTGATGGTTGTGGACGGCGGCGCCTCCATGCGTCACGCGCTGCTGGGCGATATGCTGGCTGAAAAAGCGGCGAAAAACGGTTGGGAAGGCATCATCGTTTACGGTTGCATCCGTGACGTCGACGTTATCATGCAGACTGATCTGGGTGTTCAGGCGCTGGCGACTCACCCACTGAAAACCGACAAACGTGGTCTGGGTGATGTGAACGTTACCGTTAAATTCGGTGGTGTTGAATTTGTACCGGGTCACTTCGTGTATGCCGACAACAACGGCATTATCGTGTCTCCTCAGGCGTTGAGCATGCCGGAGTAAGACGCTGAGCATGCCGGAATAAGGCGGCCTCACACGCATCTGAGAGCGAACAAAAAGCCGGCATTGCGCCGGCTTTTTTGTGTCTGGGATTTGCTGTGGTCAGCTACCAGGCGCGTGAGCTGCCAATCAGGTGCGCTACGCGCAGGGAGCTTTCAACGGCGCCGTCGAGCAACGGAATGCCATCGCACAGATAAGAGCCGGTCAGCAGAATACGCTGGCTGGGGTCCTGCCGGCGCAGCTCGCGTATCGCCTGACGGCTCTGCAGGGTAACCAGTGGCCGGCTGAAAGTAACATCGGCGAGCACACTTTCCGGATTGGCCGCACGCAGCGGGTTCCACACCTGCAGAATGGCCGGGCCGTTGCGCAGATGACCAATGGCTTTGGCCAGATCGACGGTGGCTTCCGGGCGATTCTCGTCACCCGGTAAGAAATAACTGACCGGCGCCAGCGGCATCAGGCTGGCAGGCAGTAGTGAAGTATCGGTGTGCAGCTGCATGCGTGATTCAACCACCGGGATCTGCTGCAGTTGCTGGCAGCGTGGCTGGGCGCTGGGCAGTTTGCTCAGAATCTGGCTGGCGTGATGCGGCTGTGTGGCAATAACCACGCGGTCGAACACATCGGTTTGTGCGCCGCTGCAGACGCGTACGCCGTGGTTGTCTTCTTCTATATGGTCAATGGCCGTTGCGGTACGCAGGCTGACGTTGCTTTCCAGCAGTTGTGCGACCACCTCATCAACTCCGCCACTGGCGCGCATCAGGCCGTCTTTCATTACCCCGCAGGTCAGGTAGTTGATCAGAATATCCGCCGGGTAGGCCAGTACGTCGTCGTAGTCACAGGTGCACACGGTCGCCAGTGCCGGCAGCAATATCTGGCGGCAGTAATCGTTGTCGAGGCTGTGCTGCTGCAGAAAGCTACCGAAGCTCTGCTGATCCGTATCCGGACTGTGTTTATGTTGCTGCAGCGTGTTGAACAGGTTGAGGTGCTGGGCGAGCAATGGGCCGTTCAGCAACTTGGGGAAGCTCAGGCTGCGCTTGCCCAGCTGCAGGTTGCCGTAATGAAAAAACAGGCGGTTATCGGCATCGGCATAAGCGGCGGCATGGTCGGTGGTTTCAGTACGCACGCCGGCATCGCGGTACAGGCGCAGCAGGCTGGGATAGTAAGCCGGAGTGAAAACCCGCAGAGGAATATCAATGGATGTGCTTTTGTCAGCCCAGGGAATGTCTACGCTGTAGATGCCCATACCCGGCTTCGCGGCGCGTTCATAGAGCGTGACGTCGTGGTCGCGACTCAGCAGCCAGGCGGCGCTCAGGCCGGCAATGCCGGAGCCAATAATGGCGATACGCTGGCGATTAATGGGAGTGGATGGGGCGGCGGGTTGAGCAGGCATGAAGGCACTTTCCTGTGAAATCTGCGCCGAGGTTAGCGCAAAGCCTGGGCAGATCCCAGAGTTTGCGCTGTCAACTTTGCTGTTTTATTGGCTGACTTGGCTGATTGTATACAATCTTAGTCTTAATTCGCTTGAAATATGATTTTATCGGCGTAACCTAGCCAAACTTAAAGGGTATTGTAGACAAAGCTGATGAATGATAACCAAACGCTGGCCGACAAAGTGTTCGCGGAACTGACCACCGCCATTGTGCGTGGTGAGTTGCGTCCGGGCACCAAATTGTCGGAACAGACCCTGGTTGAGCGTTATGGCGGCAGCCGCGCCCCGATGCGCGAAGCCATTCAGAAGCTTGAAGCCCGTCATCTGGTGGTGCGCATTCCCCATGCCGGTGCCCGCGTGGTATCGCTGAGTCTGGCTGAGCTGCGGGATATCTACGAAGTGCGTCTTGAGCTGGAAAGCATGGCCTGCCGTCTGGCGGCACTGCGCATGAGCGATGACGAGATTCAGGAACTGTACGGCCTGCTGCAGGAGCATGAAGCCTCCATTGCGGCTGAGCAGGGGCAGGCCTATTACCAGAAGGCCGGTGATCTCGATTTTCATTACCGCATCATCAAAGGCAGTCAGAATCACCGTTTACATCAGATGCTGTGCGGCGAGCTGTACCACATCGTGCGTATGTACCGCTACCAGACCAGTACCAGCGCCAAGCGCCCGCTGCAGGCACTGCAGGAACACCAACGAATTGTTGAAGCTATCTCGGCGCGTGATGCCGAGCTGGCTGAATTACTGATGCGACGTCATATCCAGGCATCGCTGACCAATCTGGAAAATCGATTAGCTGAAGAGGAGGGTCACTCATGACTCCAGGTCAGAAATTCCGTAAAGCACTGGCGGATAACAAACCGCTGCAAATTGTCGGCACCATTAACGCTTACGCGGCGATGATGGCGGAGCGTATTGGTCATCAGGCCATTTATCTGTCGGGTGGCGGTGTGGCAAACGCCTCTTACGGTCTGCCGGATCTGGGTATGACCTCGCTCAATGACGTGGTGGAAGACGTGCGTCGCATCACCTCCGCCAGCAGCCTGCCATTACTGGTGGATATCGACACCGGCTGGGGCGGTGCGTTTAACATTGCCCGTACCATCCAGCAGATGGAAAAAGCCGGCGCCGCAGCCGTGCATATTGAAGATCAGGTGATGCAGAAGCGCTGTGGTCACCGTCCGAACAAAGAAATCGTCTCTCAGGCAGAAATGGTTGACCGTATCAAAGCCTGTGTCGATGCCCGTAACGACGACAGCTTCTTTATCATGGCCCGTACCGATGCGTTCGCGCAGGAAGGTCTGGATGCTGCCATCGAGCGCGCTCAGGCCTGTGTAGCCGCTGGTGCCGACGGTATTTTCGCCGAAGCAATCAAAACCGAAGATGACTACCGTAAATTCTCTGCAGCATTGGATGTACCACTGCTGGCAAATATCACCGAATTTGGCCAGACCGAACTGTGGAACCGTGAACAGCTGGGTGAGTGGGGTGCGGCCATGGTGCTGTACCCGCTGAGCGCTTTCCGTGCGATGAACAAAGCCGCAGAAACCGTGTATAAAAGCATCCTGGCAGAGGGTGACCAGCGCAAGGTGGTCGACATCATGCAGACTCGTATGGAGCTGTATGATTACCTGAACTACCACGATTTTGAGCAGAAGCTGGATGCGCTGTTTGCGGAAGGCAAAAACAAATAAGTGTTTGGCCGTTAGCGCAAACCGATAATTTTAAAATTTTCACTAAGAAAAAGAGCGTGGCGAGGTTGCCGGAATGGCCAGCAAGGCCTCCGGTAACATGGCCGGCTCTGACAGGAGAATGTAATGGCAGCAGCAAAACAACTCAGTGGTGCCGGCCTGCGTGGTCAGGTTGCCGGTAAAACCGCACTGTCGACCGTGGGTAAATCCGGTTCTGGTCTGACTTACCGTGGCTATGACGTAAAAGATCTGGCCGCCCAGTGTGAATTTGAAGAAGTGGCGTACCTGATTCTGAAAGGCAAGCTGCCGAATCAGGCTGAGCTGGACGCCTACAAAACCAAGCTGAAATCCATGCGCGCTCTGCCGCAGGCATTAAAAGAAGTACTGGAACGTATTCCGGCTTCAGCGCACCCGATGGACGTGATGCGTACCGGTTGCTCCATGCTGGGCAATCTCGAAACCGAAGAAAGCTTTGATCAGCAGCAGGATGCCACCGACCGTATGCTGGCGCTGTTCCCGGGCATGATCAACTACTGGTACAACTTCAGCCATAACAATGGCAAACGTATCGAGGTTGAAACCGCTGCAGATTCTATCGCTGAGCAGTTCCTGTGGACTCTGCATGGCGAAAAGCCTTCTGAACTGCACACTCAGGTGATGCACGCGTCATTAACGCTGTATGCCGAGCACGAATTTAACGCTTCTACCTTTACCGCCCGTGTGTGTGCTTCCACCCTGAGTGATATGCACTCCTGTGTAACCGGTGCCATTGGTTCCCTGCGTGGCCCGCTGCATGGTGGCGCCAACGAAGCAGCGATGGAGCTGATTGAAGGTATGAACGATCCGGAAGATGCTGAGCAGAAACTGCTGGGTATGCTGGAACGCAAAGAAAAAATCATGGGCTTTGGCCACGCGATTTACTCTGAATCTGATCCGCGTAATGCCGTGATTAAAGAATGGTCTGAAAAGCTGGCCAAGGCGAACGGCGATACCTCGCTATACGACATTTCCGTACGTTGTGAAGCCGTTATGTGGCGCGAGAAAAAACTGTTCTGTAACGCTGACTTCTTCCACGCCTCGGCATACAACTACATGGGCATTCCAACCAAGCTGTTCACCCCGATTTTCGTATGCTCCCGCCTGACCGGCTGGGCAGCGCACGTGATGGAGCAGCGCGCCGACAACCGCATTATTCGTCCGAGTGCGGAATATACCGGTGAAGAGTTCCGCCCGGTACCGGCGATTGCCCAGCGTTAAGAATCCAGGGCCTGTCGACACTAAGTGAATCAGGCCTGCTGAGAACCAGTTTTTCTCAGAACGAGGAGAGAGGAGTGATATTAGCGGGCTAAATGAATGACGAGCGACGACGTTAATGGGGAAAACTGGCCTCAGCCCGAAGGGTTATGGCTAAAAATCCCTCATCCTGCGTTGCTGTTCGTTCGCTTAACCCGTTAGGCCACACTCTCAGCGCCTTGCCTGAGAAATTTTTAACCAATAACAGGCCTGTTTAATTAGTGTCGACAGGCCCTGGTAAGAACTGCCTGCGGGCAGTTCGGCTTTTTTGAGAGAACACCCCATGAACACCGAATTCCGTAAACCACTGGCCGGCACTGCACTGGAGTATTTTGATACCCGTGCGGCGGTCGATGCCATTAAACCCGGCAGCTACGACGGCCTGCCATACACCTCCCGTATTCTGGCCGAACAGCTGGTGCGCCGCTGTGAGCCTGAACTGCTGACCGATGCCCTGACGCAGCTGATCGAGCGTAAGCGTGATCTGGATTTTCCGTGGTATCCGGCGCGTGTGGTATGTCACGACATTCTCGGTCAGACCGCTCTGGTCGATCTGGCCGGTCTGCGTGATGCCATCGCTGAAAAGGGCGGTGATCCGTCCAAAGTAAATCCGGTGGTGCAGACTCAGCTCATTGTTGACCACTCGCTGGCGGTTGAATGCGGCGGTTTTGATCCGGATGCCTTCGCCAAAAACCGCGAGATTGAAGAGCGCCGTAACGAAGACCGTTTCCACTTTATTAACTGGACCAAGACCGCGTTCGACAACGTGGATGTGATTCCGGCCGGTAACGGCATCATGCACCAGATCAACCTGGAGAAAATGTCGCCGGTGGTTCAGGCGCGCAATGGTGTAGCCTATCCGGATACCTGTGTCGGCACCGACTCCCACACCCCGCACGTCGATGCGCTGGGTGTTATTTCTGTTGGTGTGGGTGGTCTGGAAGCCGAAACCGTGATGCTTGGCCTGCCATCCATGATGCGTCTGCCGGATATTGTTGGTGTTGAGCTGAAGGGCAAACGCCAGCCTGGCATTACCGCCACCGATATCGTGCTGGCATTGACCGAGTTCCTGCGTAAAGAGCGCGTGGTGGGTGCTTATGTGGAATTCTTCGGTGAAGGTGCGTCCAGTCTGACCATCGGTGATCGGGCAACCATTTCCAATATGACACCGGAGTACGGTGCGACCGCAGCGATGTTCTACATCGATGAGCAAACCATCGACTACCTGAAACTGACCGGTCGTGAGCCTGAACAGGTGGCCTTAGTAGAACAGTACGCTAAAGAAACCGGTCTGTGGGCCGATGCGCTGAAAACCGCGCAATACGAACGTGTACTGAGCTTCGACCTGTCGGCTGTCGGCCGTAATATGGCAGGCCCGTCTAATCCGCATGCCCGTGTATCAACGGCTGATCTGGCCGCCAAAGGTATTGCCGGTAATCTGGATGCGGCCAAAGCACAGGAAGCCGAAGGTCTGATGCCGGATGGTGCGGTCATCATCGCCGCCATTACTTCCTGTACCAATACTTCTAACCCGCGCAACGTGGTCGCCGCCGGTCTGCTGGCGAAAAAAGCCAACGAACTGGGTCTGATCCGCAAGCCATGGGTGAAATCTTCCTTCGCACCTGGCTCCAAAGTCGCCGAGTTGTACCTGAAAGATTCCGGTCTGCTGCCGGAACTGGAAAAGCTGGGCTTTGGTATTGTGGCTTTCGCCTGTACTACCTGTAACGGTATGTCCGGTGCGCTGGACCCTGTGATTCAGCAGGAAATCATCGATCGTGATCTGTATGCCACGGCGGTACTGTCCGGTAACCGCAACTTCGATGGCCGTATTCACCCGTACGCCAAGCAGGCGTTCCTGGCATCGCCACCACTGGTCGTGGCCTACGCCATCGCCGGTACTATTCGTTTTGATATTGAAAAGGATGTGCTTGCGGTCGTTGATGGTAAAGAAATCCGTCTGAAGGATATCTGGCCATCGGATGAAGAAATCGACGCCATCGTTAAAGAAAGCGTGAAGCCGGAGCAGTTCCGTCAGATCTACATTCCGATGTTTGATCTGGGTGCCAAAGAGAAGGCCATCAGCCCGCTGTACGACTGGCGTCCGATGAGCACCTATATCCGCCGTCCACCTTACTGGGAAGGCGCTCTGGCCGGTGAGCGTACGCTGAAAGGCATGCGCCCTCTGGCCGTGCTGCCGGACAACATCACCACCGACCACCTATCGCCATCCAACGCCATCATGATGGACAGTGCGGCGGGTGAATATCTGCACAAAATGGGTTTGCCGGAAGAGGACTTTAACTCTTACGCAACTCACCGTGGTGACCACCTGACGGCACAGCGTGCAACCTTCGCTAACCCGAAACTGCTGAACGAAATGGTGCTGGATGAAAACGGCAACGTGAAGCAGGGTTCTCTGGCGCGCGTAGAGCCGGAAGGTAAGGTGATGCGTATGTGGGAAGCGATTGAAACCTACATGAACCGCAAGCAGCCGCTGATCATCGTCGCCGGTGCCGACTACGGTCAGGGTTCTTCCCGTGACTGGGCTGCCAAAGGCGTGCGTCTGGCGGGTGTTGAGGCAATTGCTGCCGAAGGCTTCGAGCGTATTCACCGCACCAACCTGATCGGCATGGGCGTACTGCCGCTGGAATTCAAAGCCGGCACCACGCGCAAGACTCTGGGCCTGGATGGTACTGAGACCTACGACGTGAAAGGCGATCTGAGCCCGCGTTGCGATCTGACACTGGTGATTACCCGTAAAGATGGTGAAGTGGTTGAAGTACCGATGACCTGTCGTCTGGACACCGCCGCGGAAGTGGATGTGTACAGTGCCGGCGGGGTGTTGCAGAAGTTCGCTCAGGACTTCCTGCAGGGCGAATAACGAAGCAGACTGCCTCGTTAACGCTTCCGAAACGCCGCAAAATATAGTTTTGCGGCGTTTTAAAAAATCCAAAGTAGGGTGGGCACTGCCCACCTTTCTTTTAAGGGCATCGACGTTTTCAGTAACGTCCTGAAAGAGAAATAATTATGTCCAAACAAATTAAAATTCCGGCCACCTATATGCGTGGCGGCACCTCTAAGGGTGTATTTTTCAGCCTGACCGATTTACCTGAAGCGGCTCAGGTACCGGGAGACGTGCGCGATAACATTCTGTTGCGTGTTATTGGCAGTCCAGACCCGTACGGTCAGCAGATCGATGGCATGGGCGGTGCCACGTCCAGCACCTCAAAGACCGTTATTCTGGCGAAAAGCGAACAGCCGGATCACGACGTGGATTATTTATTCGGCCAGGTGTCGATTAATAAGCCTTTTGTGGACTGGTCAGGTAACTGCGGTAACTTAACCGCTGCCGTTGGGGCATTTGCCATTGCCAAAGGTCTGGTCGCGGCCGATCGTATTCCGCACAACGGCATTTGTACTGTGCGTATCTGGCAAAAAAATATTCAGAAAACCATTATCGCCCATGTACCGATCACCGATGGTGAGGTGCAGGAAACCGGCGATTTTGAGCTCGACGGCGTAACCTTTCCGGCAGCGGAAGTGGTGATTGAATTTATGGACCCGGCGGATGGCGAAGGTTCTATGTTCCCGACCGGTAACGTAGTCGATGATCTCGAAGTTCCGGGCATTGGTACGTTCAAAGCCACCATGATTAATTCCGGTATTCCGACCATTTTTGTCAATGCGGCGGATATTGGTTACAAAGGCACCGAGCTGCAGAAAGACATTAATTCCGATGCCGAAGCGCTGGCGAAATTTGAAACCATGCGTGCTTACGGCGCGGTAAAAATGGGTTTAATTGCCGACATTTCCGAAGCGGTTGCGCGCCAACACACGCCGAAAATTGCTTTCGTGGCACCTGCAACGGATTACGAAGCATCCAGTGGCAAACAGATTTCTGCAGCCGATATCGATGTCTGCGTACGTGCGTTATCCATGGGGAAATTACACCATGCGATGATGGGTACGGCGTCGGTGGCCATTGCAACGGCGGCGGCGGTACCTGGTACGCTGGTGAATCTGGCGGCCGGCGGTACCGAACGTGACTCCGTAACCTTTGGTCATCCGTCCGGTACATTACGCGTGGGTGCAGCGGCGGCGTTGGTTGATGGCGAATGGACGGCGACCAAAGCTGTAATGAGCCGCAGTGCGCGGATAATTATGGAAGGTAATGTGCATATTCCTGCCGACATTATCCGTCTCTGAAACAACATTCCTTATAGGGGTACTCCGGCCGGAGTACTCCATACTCATTAATGGCCCGTATGGCAAAGGTTCGGTCTTGCTGTAAGTCAGGGTTTGACCTTACGACGTATTTAACATGAGTAATCTTTTTATATGGATGGCTAATGTATGCGTCGGTTCTTGCTGGTTCTTTTGTTGCTGTTGCCAGGCGTTGGGGTAAGTCAGGCTGCTGAGAGGTTAAATGATGCGGAAGCCGTTAATTATGCCGGTAGTCTGCGTTATTTGTCGCAGCGGGTTATGAAAAATTATCTGGCGGTTGGCGCTGCTATTCGCCCCGATAAGGCCCATCAGCAATTGGATGAAAGTGTTGCGGAATTTGAACAACACTTGCAGCAGCTGCTTGATTATGCTGCAGATTCTGATTTGCAAAAATCGTTACGCCAGATCGAATCTTTGTGGCAACAGCAGCGCCAGATGCTGCTGTCCACACCACAAAAAGATCAGGCAAAAACCTTGTTGCAGGATAATAATCGCTTGCTGGCTTTATGTGAGCAAACTACTCATGCCATCAGTCAGGCCATTACTCAAGCCACCAACAGGCCCGAAGCTCTGCTGATTAATATTGCCGGACGACAACGGATGCTATCGCAGAAAATTGCCAAAGCTTATTTTGCTCTTTATTGGAATGTTCAGGATGAGGGGTTAAAGGCCGAATTTGAGCAGGCTGTGCAGCAATTTTCATTGGCCATGACGCAATTGCAGGGTAGCCCTGAGAGTACCGAACAGATTCGTCAGGCGTTGGCCAGGGTTGATTCGCAATGGACTTTTTCCCAGACCGGTTTTGCCTTAAATAAGGAAGGCCGTTATGTGCCGACGGTTATCGCTGTAACGACAGAATCCATTTTGTGGAAAATGGATGCCATTACTCATCAATATGAAGAGTTGATGAATCTCTGAGTATGGAGCGTCGCTGAAATATTTGTACATGGTGATGGGCATACAAGCTAAGGCACAGCCCAAAGGCTGTGCCTTATGTTTTTTAAAGCGCCCGCTGCTGGTCGCGCAGTGCATCTTCAACGGCAAAGCGCATATATTGATCGTTCTGAGGAATGCGTTTAAGAAAATTCACAATGTCAGTATCCGGCTGCATTTTTCCTAAGGTCTCAACCATGCGGCGCTGCACCAAAGGTTCGTAGGTGGAAATCATCGACATCATCTTTTCCTGCACACCTCTGCCTAATTTAATCAGGGCGTTTTGTGCCTCTTCCGGAATTTTATGATCAAGATCGCCGAGGCTTTCTATCAATAGCTCCTGTGCGCGTAAATCCTGGGTGCGGATATTTCCCAGTACGGTGATCAGATGACGTTTCATGGTCGTGCGGTAAGGGCCGCTGGCCTGCACGCGCACACGTTCCAGTTTACGGATAACGAGGTCTTCTGCAGCCGCCGCGCGCGTTCCGTAAGCAACCAGATATTCCCCGTAAGCATTTAACTCCATGGCATTGCCATCGCCGAATAACCGGTCAGCACATTCTCTTGGCGTGCAGGCTTCGGAGTCGGGCAGGTTATAACGGATAAACCACAGGTTCTTCTGTACCTCATTAATGCGCTGGCCTTTGATGATCTGAGCAAACAGCTTTGGATAGCGGCCGAGCATATTCTCGATTAATGCTGCCTGCTGCTGATTTTCTTCGGCGTTACGTTCCAGTGTTGTCAGCAGGTAATACATTGTTTTAGCAGTGTTGTCGTTGAGGGTGTCTTTTTGCTCGTTCAGTTTTTCCAGCAGCAGATTAAAGCTGTTGCTGGCCAGTTCCTGGTTGCCGGCTTCCTTCAGCTGGTTTTTATAAAAATCGGTGATGGGTTTAACCATGTCATTAATGTCCGGCAGCTCGCCACTGTACTGCTGGAATAATTCAGCCCCGATAGCCGGCTGGCGATAAGCGCTGGCTTTAATAATGCGTGCGGTCAGTTCTCCAGCGCTCAGGGCAGGGTTGCCGACTTTTCCTTTTTCTGCCGCCTGAATCAATGACAGCAATTGATTTTTCAGTTGCAGCGCGGTTTGTGGCTGATAGCTGGGCTTACCGCTGCGCGTATCATCGGGGGATTTATCGCTGTAATTGGATAACGCTGACAGCAGAGGCTGCAGGCGGTCTTCTGGCAGGCGCTGCAGGCTGCTGAGCATGGTTTCCCATTCGGTTGGTGTGATGCCGTTATCTTTGGTAATGGCGTATTTTGCGATGCCTGGAAGATATTCGGACAGATTATGCGGTGCAATCTGTGCCAGCTGGACAAACAGATAGTCCCGGTAGCCAGTAGCGGGATAGCGGCTCTGGGTGAGGGAGTAGAGCACGTTATATTGCCAGTCGTTGCAGTCGTTATCGAAAGGCGCTTTTAATGCAAAAGCGACCAGCTCGGCATTTTTATCCGGGCTTGGGGCTTTCTGTAATGTGATTTTTACCTGCTCACGTACGGCGTCACAGGGGTTTTTACCACCACTGCCAATAATGGTTGCAATCTGGGTGCTTAAACCATCGGGGTCGACTTCAATTTCCGCTTTCAGGTAAAAATTTTCGCCATCCCATTTTTCTTCAAGGATCTTTGTTTTTGTCAGCGCGCTGGCAAATGTCTGGTAGTTGGCCTGCACAGTACGGCTGAATTCTTCTTTATCGAGGGTTTCGGTGTTGCTGAAGCTGGATTGCACCTGCACACCGACTTCTTCAATTAACAGCACCTGAAGTTGTTGCAGGGCGGCTTTGCGGGCGGAAACCTTTGAATCATTTTCGCTGGCGTTGTAGGTGTACTCACGCACCATGGTCATCGACTCGGCACTGGCGCTCTGGCTGAATATTGTGCAGATGATCAGTGCCAGCAGCAGCTGTAAATAAGGCTGCTTGGCTGAATATGCGACGGGCATAATGGATAGGGCTTTGGCCATGGATCGTCCTTGCTGAAAATTTCTGATTCGGGTGAGGATATTACTGATAACTGTCTCGTCAGTCAGCAGTGAAACGTTTTTGCAGGCTATAAAAAAACCGCCCGGAGGCGGTTTTTCAGTCAGTAACAGACGGCGACGTACGTTGTCGCCTGTCGGTGCTACTTGTTGTGCTCGTCGGCTTCTGTTGCTGTTTCAGCTTCAGTTGCCGCAGTGGTTTCTGTCGCTGGTTCAGCGTCAGCTACAACCACAGATTCGGCAGCTGGCTCTGCAACGGCTTGCTCGGCCTGTGCTGCTGCCTGTTCCGCACTATCCGCATTGCGGCGGTTACGCGGATCATTAGGCGCACGACCGCCCGGGTTGCGACGACGTCCGCGGCGGGATGCACGATCATTGCCCTGGGTTGCTGTAGCTGCTTCTTCCTGAGAAGTCGTTACTTCCGCTTCGGTTGCTTCTGCCTGGGCCTTTTCTGTGGCGGCTGGCTTTTCTTCAGCAACAGTCACTTCAGGCTGGGAGGCCGTTTCTTCTGCTGGCTGAGCGACAGTTTCCTGCACTTCAGCTGCTTCAGTAGTCTGTACTTCTGCTGTTTGTGTTTCAGCAGCAGGGGCTTCAGTGGCCGGAGTCTCAGAGGTCAGGGTTTCAGTGGTATGAGCCTCTGTAGTCTGGGTTTCTGCAGCTGCAGGAGCTTCAGTCGCCGGAACTTCCGCTACAGCTTCCTGAGCATCAGCACTTTCAACGGCTGCTGACTGCTCAGCGGTTTCTGCTTTTACTTCGCTGGTCTCAGCATTGGCTGCTTCGACAGCGACTTCCGCTGCATTGGCGTCAGTATTTTCCCCATTGTCTGCTTCAGTGGCACCGGTTTTGGCCGGGCGATCGTCACGGTTGCGGTTGCGGCGACGGCTGTTGCGTGAGCGGCGGGTTGTTTTTTCGCCATTCTCATCAGCGTTGCTTTCGCTGCCCGCATCCGTGCTGTTATCGGCATTGGCAGGGGTTGCTGCATTTTCGCTTACAGCACTATCTGCAGCTACCACAGCCTGTTCTTCAGCTGCCTGTTCGTTGCTGTTTTCTTCAGCGCTGGCAGCGTTAGCCTGGGTATTGTTGCGCTCGCCACGTTCACCACGGTTGCGACGACGACGCCCCTCTGGGCGACCTTCGCTGTTGCGGTTGCCGGCATCGACGGTTTCGCTGGCCACTACGTTGCTGGCTGCTTCGGTTTCGGTCAGTTCAACTTTGTCATTGCGGACTTCGTTGCGTGGTGCGCGGTTGCCGCTGCGGTCACGGCGTGGTGCACGTGGTTCGTTGCTGGCTTCGGCTTCATTGCGCTCGGCACGGTTGTCGTTACGTTCACCGTCGTTACGGTTATCGTTGCGATTGCGGGCAGGGCGGTCATTACGGTTGCGACCGGAGCGTTCGCCACGACCTTCGTTGCGGCTTTCGCTACGGTTTTCGCTGCGATTGCCGCGCTCGTTATCACCATCGCTGCGGTCATCGCGGTTGCGCTCGTTACGATTGCGGTTGCGGCCACGGTCATTGCGGTTGCGTTCGTTACGGTTGCGCTCATTGCGGCCGTTGCTGCTTTCTTCGCGGGCTTTTTTCGGCGCAGGTTTTTCTTCCTGTTTTTCACCGCCATCAAACAGCGCAGACAGGGCGCTGCCGATTTTGCTCCACAGGCCTTTGCTGGCTGTTGCTTCGCTTGCCGTTGCAACCGGTGCAGCGGCAGGAACGCTGTGAGCACCGGCTTTAACCGCAGCTTGCTGTACTTTGCTGGTTTCGCGGATGGTCAGATCCAGACCGTATTCGGTCTCTTCTTCTTCCATCTTGTGTTCGTAGCTGACTTCGCCGATCAGGCTGTCATCCGGGCGCAGACGCAATACTTCGTAGTGCGGTGTTTCCATGTTCGGATTCGGCAGAACCACGACTTTACTGCCGTGACGGGCTTCGATACCGGCGATCAGGGTGCGTTTTTCGTTCAGCAGGAAGGTAGCAACGGATACCGGCACAATGGCGCGGATCTGTCCGGTGTTCTCTTTTGCAGCTTCTTCTTCGATCAGGCGCAGAATTGACAGACCGGTAGACTGGATATCACGCACAACACCAGTACCGTTACAGCGTGGGCATACGTGGCCGCTGGTTTCTTCCAACGACGGACGCAGACGCTGACGCGACATTTCCATCAGGCCGAAGCGGGAAATACGGCCAACCTGTACGCGGGCACGATCCACTTCCAGCGCTTTCTTCAGGCGGGTTTCAACTTCGCGCTGATTCTTGCTGGACAGCATGTCGATAAAGTCGATCACTACCAGGCCGCCCATATCGCGCAGGCGCAGCTGGCGGGCAATCTCGTCGGCCGCTTCCAGGTTGGTGTTCAGTGCGGTTTCTTCGATATCGGCACCTTTGGTGGCGCGCGCCGAGTTGATGTCGATAGACACCAGGGCTTCGGTTGGATCGATAACGATAGAGCCACCGGATGGCAGTTTCACTTCGCGCTGGAAGGCCGATTCGATCTGGCTTTCAATCTGATAGCGGTTGAACAGCGGTACGGCATCGGTGTAGCGCTTGAACTTGTTCTGGTAGTGCGGCATGACCTGCTGCACAAAGCCCAGAGCTTCTTCGTAGGCGGCATCGGTGTCGATCAGTACTTCACCGACGTCCTGACGCAGGTAATCACGGATGGCACGGATGATAACGTTGCTTTCCTGCAGTAGCAGGCAAGGAGCAGGGCGCTCGTCAGAGGCGCGCTTGATGGCGTCCCACAGGTGAACCAGATAATTCAGGTCAGCCTGCAGTTCTTCGGCGCTGCGGCCAATGCCGGCGGTACGGACGATAACGCCCATTTTGTCCGGCACGGTCACGCCTTTCATGGCTTCACGCAGTTCGGTGCGCTCGTCGCCTTCGATGCGGCGGGAGATGCCGCCGGCACGTGGATTGTTTGGCATCAGTACCAGATAGCGGCCAGCCAGGGACACCTGAGTGGTCAGTGCGGCACCTTTGTTGCCACGTTCTTCTTTGTCGACCTGAATAATAACTTCCTGGCCTTCGCGCAGCACATCTTTGATGTTTATGCGGCCCGGACCCGGGTCTTTAACAAAGTATTCGCGGGCAATTTCTTTCAGTGGCAGAAAGCCGTGACGCTCAGCGCCGAAGTCGACAAACGCGGCTTCCAGACTGGGTTCGATGCGGGTGATTTTACCTTTATAGACATTGGACTTCTTCTGCTCGCGGGAGCCGGACTCAATATCGAGGTCGTAGAGTTTCTGGCCATCTACAAGGGCTACACGCAACTCTTCAGGCTGAGTTGCATTGATAAGCATTCTTTTCATGCTGTACGTTAAGCTCGTTCTGGCAACGTACCGGCTGGCAATGCCGGACTATTCCGGCCACTACCAAAATATTTATGGGTGCTTTGCAGCAGTTGTCAGCGCCGTTTTCGGGTCGCCTGACCTGTCTCGCAGTGGTGCCTCTGGTTTGTTGTGCACCAACACTGTCCATAATTTGATAATGCGAGATTGCCCGCAGGTCGCTGCGTGGTTTATCTCACTGGGCGGGCGGCCATGGGCCTGCGCTCGCCGTAATTATTCGTCAGGAAGAGTTTTAACAGTATGTCTTCTTCCTTATACTCTGCCGCTTGATCGGCCTGGCCTCGCCTTTCGGCTGATCTTGATCGTCGGCTGGGTTGTACGCTTTCTCTGTGCCGACCAAGGCCGTGGGCGAATATAGCAACATTGGTTGCGCCCCGCAAATGCCATACCACAAATAAATCCGCCGCCTGGGCTGCTTTGAACCTATGTCAAATCACGAAATCGATACCGGTAAAGTATCGCTACTGACGGTGACCGCCGATAACGATGGTCAGCGTGTCGATAATTTTCTTATCTCTGTATTAAAAGGTGTGCCCAAGACGCTGGTGTACCGCATCATCCGCAAAGGCGAGGTGCGGGTAAATAAAGGGAGAGTGAAGGCGGATACCCGCCTGGCGGCTGGCGATGTGGTACGGGTGCCGCCGCTGCGAATTGCCGAGCGCGACGAAACGCCGGATGTATCACCGGCACTGCAGGAGATTTTGCAGAATGCCATCCTGCATGAAGATGATGGTCTTCTGGTGGTGAATAAACCCCACGGGCTGGCCGTGCATGGTGGTAGCGGGGTGAATCTGGGGCTGATTGAAGCCTTGCGTAAAATGCGCCCGGATCATCGCTTTCTTGAGCTGGTGCACCGCCTCGATCGTGATACCTCAGGCGTTATTATGATTGCCAAAAAGCGCTCAGTGCTGACGGCTCTGCAGCGTATGCTGGCGAATAAATCCGGCATCAGTAAAAAGTATCTGGCCATGGTGCACGGGCATTGGCCTGCTTCTGTGACCGAGGTGCGTGAACCGCTGTTGCGTTTTGAACGCCAGTCCGGTGAGCGCATGGTGATGGTGAGTCCGGAAGGCAAAACGTCACTGACCAAAACCACCCTGAAGGCCTCGGGGTCGCATTACTCATTAATAGAAGCAGAGCCGGTGACCGGGCGTACCCATCAGATTCGGGTGCACTGTCAGTTTCAGGGCTGCAGTATTGCCGGTGATGTGAAGTACTGCGACCGCTCGCAGCAGGATATCGACAAGCGTCAGGGGGTTAAGCGTTTGTTTCTGCATGCCTGGCAGTTGTCTTTTCGCCATCCTGACAGTGGTGAGCGCCTGCAGATCAGTGCGCTGCCGGACGATGAATTCAGCAGTATTTTAAAGAAGGCGGGGTGTGAGTTTGCGCTTTAAACTGATTATTTTTGACTGGGACGGTACGTTGGTCGACTCCACTCAGCGCATTGTTGACAGCATGCAGCAGGCGGCTGGCGAGGTTGGCTTACCACAGGTCGCGGATGCGGCGGTGCAGAACATTATTGGTCTTGGTTTGCCGGAGGCGCTGCGTACGGTATGGCCGGCGATTGATGAACCGCAATTGCAGGCCATGACCCAGGTGTATGCGCGTTATTTTGTCGCTGACAGTCAGGTTGCCATGGGCTTTTTTCCCGGAACTCCGGAGTTTCTGGCGGGTCTGGTTGAGCGGAGCTACTCACTGGCGGTTGCTACTGGCAAAAGCCGGCGCGGACTCGACCGGATGCTGCGCGACCTGAAAATAGGGCACAGATTCGCTGCGACCCGCTGTGCCGATGAAACCCGCTCGAAGCCGCATCCGCAGATGCTCAGGGAGTTGCTGAGTGAGCTGAACATTGCGCCGGACGAGGCGCTGATGGTCGGCGATACCACCTACGACCTGGATATGGCTAATGCTGCTGGTATGGCGTCTGTGGCCATGGGGCATGGCGCGCACGATGATCGCGTGCTTCTGGCTTGTGGTCCGCTGGCCATCTGCCATAGCATTCAAGAACTTAACGACTGGATACGTATTAATGGATAACGAAAACCTCAATCAGAATCAGCCGGCAAACCGCCCGGACGATAACAGCAAAGAATGGAAGCTGATCGAAAAAGTACTGATGGATATGCAGGGCGAGCAGAAACGCGCCCGTCGCTGGGGTATTTTCTTTAAAGCGCTCACCTTTATTTACCTGTTCGCCATTATCTGGCTGCTGCGCATGCCGGGCGAGCATGGAGCAGAAATGCTGCCGGAAGGAAATTATGCCGCCGTTATCGAAGTGAATGGGGTGATTGCCGCCGATCAGGACGCCAGCGCTGATGCGCTTATTGGTGCATTGCGTGACGCCTTCGATGATGAAAAGGCACTGGGTGTAATTCTGCGCATTAACAGCCCGGGTGGTAGTCCGGTACAGGCCGGTTACGTCTATGACGAAATCAAACGTCTGAAAGAAACCCGTCCTGATTTTCCTGTGTATGCGGTGATTATGGATCTGGGTGCTTCCGGGGCTTATTACATTGCTGCGGCGGCGGATGAAATCTATGCCGATAAAGCCAGTCTGGTGGGCTCTATTGGTGTGGTGGGCTCCGGCTTTGGCTTTGTGAAAGCGATGGAGAAATTCGGCGTCGAGCGTCGCCAGTATACTGCCGGTGAGCACAAGGGCTTCCTTGATCCTTTCCTGCCTGAGAATGAAGATGAAAAAGCCTTCTGGCAGGGCGTGCTCAAGGTTACCCATAAGCAGTTTATCGAGCAGGTGAAGCTGGGTCGCGGTGAGCGTCTGAAAGATGATCCGAATCTGTTTTCTGGTCTGGTGTGGTCTGGTGAGCAGGCGCTGGATCTGGGGCTGATTGACGGGCTGGCATCCAGCAGTCAGATTGCCCGGGAAAAACTGGATACCGAAGAGCTGGTTAACTTTACCTACCAGCCAAGCCCCTGGGATGAGCTGGTGAAGCGCTTCGGTGCAAGTATGGGGCGTGGCTTTGCGACGCTGCTGACTGAGCAGACCCTGAGTCTGCGTTAAATAATTTTGACAGAGGGGCTTTGCGTACCTATGATGTCGCGCACTATGGCAGAGGCTCAGCTTCCCAAGCGTGTTGATGCGGTAAAACTGGTTACTGTTGGACAGCAATTCAGTGCCGATATTGACAGCAAACAGCTAACCAGGCTTAACGAAGCAGTCGAAGATTGCGTCGCTCCTGTTCACTGCGAAATTCGTTTCGAACGTGATCAGGAAAAGCACCGGTTACTGCAGGGCAGCTGTAATACAAGTGTTGTCATGATCTGTCAGCGCTGTCTCGGGAATGTCACCATTCCTGTGGAAAGCAGCTTTCAGCTGGGACTTGTATTTGACGATGATCAGGCCAAGCAATTACCGAAACGGTTTGAGCCGGTCGAAGTTGACGAAAATGGTCAGCTGGATCTGTGGTCAGTGATGGAAGACGAAGTGCTGCTGGCACTGCCCATGTTTCCAACACACCCGGAAGGCGATTGTCAGTTTAAGCAACCTGAGTCGAAGCCGGAAACAACAGATTCAGACGACAAACGACCCAACCCGTTTGACGTTTTAGCTAAGCTCAAACAGAAATAGCGAATAGTTAGGAGCCTAAAATGGCGGTTCAGCAAAACAAAGTAACTCGTTCCAAGCGTGGCATGCGTCGTTCACACGATGCTCTGGACACTGCAGCAATGGCACTGTCTACCGATCCGACTTCTGGTGAAACTCACCGTCGTCACCACGTAAGCGCTGACGGTTTCTACCGTGGCAAAAAAGTCGTGGAGACTGGCAACAACTAATATGTTTACCGTTGCGGTAGATGTAATGGGCGGGGACTTAGGTCCCCGCGTTGCGTTTCAGGCCTGTAAGAAATTCCTCAAGTCGCGCCCGGATGTTCATCTGATTGTGGCGGTGACTCCGGACTTCGCTGATGAAGCGGAGTCGTTCTTTGCTTCCCGTAAATCGCGGGTACGCATTCTCCTTTGTGAAACCCAGATATCCATGCAGGATAAACCCGCGCAAATGCTGCGTCAGGGGCTGAAGTCAACCATGGCTGCCGTGCTGCATGAACATCAGCAGGGGCGCGCACAGGGTGTGCTTTCTGTTGGCAATACCGGGGCACTGATGGTGCTTGCCCGTCATCTTTTGGGAATGCTGCCCGGTCTTGACCGTCCGGCGCTGGCAACCCAGTTGCCCACGCGCAAAAAACCACTGCTGATGCTCGATCTGGGCGCCAATTTAGGTGTCAGCGCTGATCAGCTGGTGCAGTTTGCCTGTATTGGTGCGGCCTGGAGTTGCACCCAGTGCGCGATGGCGCCACGCCTTGGCCTCCTGAATGTTGGGCGCGAGTCAACCAAGGGGACGGATAATGTGCGTCATGCGGCCGAACAGCTGCAGCGTATTATGCCGGACTACTATGTCGGCTTTTACGAAGGTGATGACCTCTACCGCGGCGAGCTGGATGTGCTGGTAACCGATGGTTTTGCCGGTAATATCGCCCTGAAAGCCAGCGAAGGGTTGTCAGAATGGCTCAGTGAGCAGCTGCAGAGCGAGTTCCGCAATACCTGGTTTTTGCGCTGGCTGTCATTCCTTTGGGCACCGGCCATTGGTCGCATTGAACGGCGTATATCACCGGCCCGTCATGGTGGTGCTTTGCTGCTGGGGCTGGATGGTGTGGTGGTTAAAACCCATGGCAAATCCGACGAGCGCGCTTATCGCTATGCGCTGGAGTACCTGCTACAGAAGGTTGAGCGCTTCGACAAACCCCGTTTGCTGGCCGAGCTTAATCGCCTGCAAAATCATTGAGCGGTGAATCTGATTCAATAATATTGTGCATTGTTGACTATTTATTGTAACAATTGCTCTCCATATTATGTGTCCGGCTTTCGGCACTGATGTTGGAACGCAATTGATAGCGCGTATTCAGAAACGTTATTCAGAATTCGTACAACAGTGATTTTTACCGTGAATACAGGGCAAGTGATGACCGATGTAATTGCATTCTTCCCCGGTCAGGGCGCGCAGCAGGTTGGTATGCTGGCGGATCTGGCGGCCGAATATCCTCAGATTCAGAGCACCTTTGCACAAGCGTCTGAATCCATCAATCTTGATCTCTGGGCCATGTGTCAGGACGGCCCGGCAGAAACACTGAATCAGACCTATAACACTCAGCCAGCGTTGCTGACGGCCAGCGTTGCCTTATGGCGTGTGCTGCAGGAAATCTGTCCGGCGCTGAGTGTTATTGCCGGAGCAGGACATTCTCTGGGGGAATATTCCGCACTGGTTGCTGCCGATGCGATCGATTTTGCCGATGCTGTGCGTCTGGTAAAAAAACGTGGTGAGCTGATGGAAGCTGCGGTACCGGCGGGTCAGGGTGGCATGGCCGCCGTGCTGGGTCTGGAAGAAGATCAGATCCGCGCCGTGTGTGCTGAGGCTTCTGCTGCCGGTGTGGTTGAGCCAGCGAATTTTAACGCACCCGGCCAGATCGTTATTGCCGGCGCCATGAGCGGTGTGGAAAAAGCCATTGAGCTTGCCAAGGCTGCAGGCGCCAAGCGCGCACTGCCATTGGCGGTCAGCGGTCCGTTCCACTCCAGTCTGATGAAAGCCGCAGCCGAAGAATTTGGCGAAGCACTGAATGCAGTTTCCTTCCGCGCACCGGCATTTCCGGTGTATCACAACGTTGATAATGCGGTGGCAACTCTGGCAGAAATTCCATCGCGTCTGCTGGCGCAGCTGTACAGCCCAGTTAACTGGACTGGTGCCGTGCAAGCCTGCCGCGGACGCGCCGATAATGCGATTGAATTCGGCCCGGGCAAAGTGCTCAGCGGCCTGAACAAGCGCATCGATAAAACGCTGGCAACCCATAATACGGGTGATGCCGCGTCCTTACAGGCAACCATTGCCTTTATTCAAGGATCCTGAATATGAGTGAAAAATTACTCGCCCTGGTGACTGGCGCTTCCCGCGGCATTGGTCGCGCGATTGCCGAACGTCTGGCGCGTGACGGCTATCGTGTTGTTGGTACCGCAACCAGCGAATCCGGTGCAGCTTCTGTACGCGAAGCGCTGCAGCAGATTGACGGTGATAACGATGCACTGGTGCTGAATATTGCCGATGCGGCACAAACAGACGGCGCCCTGAAAGAGTTTTTGCAGAATTACGGCACGCCACGGGTTGTGGTGAATAACGCCGGAATCACGCGCGACAACCTGTTTCTGCGCATGTCGGATGACGAGTGGGGCGAGGTGATTAACACCAACCTCACCGGCGTATTCCGCGTATGCAAATCCATGGTTAAGCCGATGCTGAAGCAGAAGGCTGGCGCCATTATTAATATCAGTTCCATTATCGGTACTACCGGTAATGGCGGGCAGGCAAACTACGCTGCTGCCAAAGCGGGTCTGGAAGGTTTCAGCCGCTCTCTGGCGCAGGAAATTGCCAGCCGGAACATCACGGTGAATTGTGTCGCGCCGGGATTTATTCAAACAGATATGACGGAAATCTTGCCTGAAACGCAAAAAGAGGCGATCCTAGCCACCATTCCAGGCAAGCGCTTCGGACAGGTAGAAGAAATCGCTGGTGCGGTTGCTTTTCTGGCCGGAAACGACGCGAAATACATTACAGGCCAGACCATTCATGTGAATGGCGGCATGAATATGGGCTGAGGTCATTAAGACCACCAGGAAACTTGAAACGGTAGGAAAAAACCATGAGCAACATTGAAGAACGCGTAAAGAAAATCGTATGTGAACAGCTGGGTGTTAAAGAAGAAGATGTTAAGGCTTCATCCTCTTTTGTTGACGATCTGGGCGCGGATTCTCTGGATACTGTAGAGCTGGTTATGGCTCTGGAAGAAGAATTCGAAACTGAAATTCCTGATGAAGACGCTGAGAAGCTGACTACCGTTCAGGAAGCGATCGACTACATCATCGCCAACCTGTAAGGTCAGCGAGCCCGAAAGCCGCCTCTTCTGACGCGGCTTTTTTTATGCCTGTTATGTGACCTTTTGGCGGCCGTGTTTGCGACTACTGGGATGAAAAACGGAATATGACAAAGCGACGTGTGGTAATTACGGGACTGGGCAGTGTTAACCCGCTTGGTCTGAATGTGGCGGATACCTGGCGCGCGCTCTGCGCCGGAGAAAGTGGTATCACCCGTATTGAACACTTTGACACGGAAGGGTACGCCACGAAGATTGGCGGCGCAGTTAAACAGTTCGACGTCACCAGCGTGATGAGCGAAAAAGATGCGCGCAAAATGGATCTCTTTCTGCAGTACGCCATGGTGGCGGCAGAGCAGGCCATTGTTGATGCAGCCTTTCCCGAATCGTTAAACCGTGACCGTGTCGGTGTAGCTGTTGGCTCAGGCATCGGCGGCATCACGACGATTGAACAGAATTACCAGCAATTGCAGAGCAGTGGCCCGCGCCGGGTATCACCGTTTCTTGTGCCTGCTGCCGTGATTAATATGGCGTCCGGCAATATTGCTATCCGCCACAAACTCCGCGGCCCTAACTTTGCTATCACCACTGCCTGCACAACAGGTACTCATAATATTGGCTATGCCGCCCGTACCATCGCTTACGGCGATGCGGATGTGATGATTGCCGGCGGGTCCGAGATGGCATCGTCGCCTCTTGGTGTCGCCGGTTTTGCTGCGGCCCGCGCCATGAGTACCCGCAACGACGAGCCGGAAAAAGCCAGTCGGCCGTGGGATAAAGACCGTGATGGTTTTGTGCTGGGCGATGGCGCGGCCGTACTGGTACTGGAATCTCTTGAACATGCTCAGGCCCGTGGCGCGACTATCTATGCTGAACTCAGTGGTCTGGGCATGAGTGATGATGCCCATCACATCACCAGTCCGCCGGAAAATGGCGAGGGCGCGCGCATGGCGATGGCCAATGCGCTTAACGATGCCGGTCTGCAGCCGCAGGATATTGATTACATCAACGCCCACGGCACCTCGACGCTGATTGGCGATATTGCCGAGACACAGGCGATTAAGGATTTGTTTGGTGATCATGTCAGCCGCCTGGCTGTCTCTTCAACCAAGTCCATGACCGGCCACTTGCTGGGGGCTGCCGGCGCTCTGGAAGCTCTGATTACAGTGCTGGCGGTGCGCGATGGCATCGCGCCGCCAACCATCAATCTTGATCATCCTGCCGAAGGATGCGATCTGGATTACGTTCCGCATAAGGCGCGTAACATGGATATCCGCGCTGCCGTTTCCAACTCCTTTGGTTTCGGCGGTACCAACGGCAGCCTGCTGTTCCGTCGTTATGATGCCTGAAGTCAGTACTGCATACGTTTGGGTTAACGGTCAGTGGCAGGGGCTGGGTCATAGGCAAGCTCAGAGCCAAGCTCAGAGCCATTGGCCGTCCAATGACCGCGCGCTGCACTACGGCGATGGTCTGTTTGAAACCATTCGTTTTGCACCCGATGGCAGCATTCCATTATGGCCATACCATAAACAGCGTCTGCTGCAGGGCTTATGTGCACTGGATTTCCCGATCGACAGCTTTCAGCAAATCGAACAGGCTCTGGCTCAGCGCCCGCAAAGCCCGCTGCTGGCCGGTAAGCTGCTGATCAGTCGCGGCGCCGGCCCGCGTGGCTATGCGCCGCCGGCCGAGCCTGAGCTGTTACTGCAGTGGCAGGGGTTTACGCCGCCTGACTGGGGCTATCTCCGTCTGCCGCAGGGCATGGTGGCCGGATTCAGCGATATCCGACTGGCGATTCAGCCGGCACTGGCGGGCTTTAAACATCTGAACCGCCTGGAGCAGGTGCTGGCGCGCCAGCGCTTTGAGCCCGACTGGCAGGAAGCGGTGATACTGGATGCGCAGGAGCAGGTGATCGAAGGCTGCATGAGCAATCTGTTTCTGCTGGAAAATGGTCAGCTGGTAACCCCGGATCTCAGTGGCAGCGGAGTGAATGGCGTTGTGCGGCGCTGGCTGTTGGCGCATCACAATGTCATCATTACCCCTTTTGGACGCGAACGTCTGCTGGCCGCTGATGCCGTCTTCTTCTGCAATACGCTGCAGGGGATTGTTATGGTCAGCCGCATAGACGGGCGGCAATTCGAACATCCGGCAGCGCAGCATCAGATCGCAACGCTGCAGAAGGATCTGGAGAATCTTTACGCATGACACTGAGCAAACGCCTGCTGGCTTTGTCCTCCCTCGTTTTTCTGTTACTGAGTGCCACCGTATTGGCCATCTGGCAGCTGCCAACCAGTAACGAGCAACCTGTCCGTATTGAAGTAGTCAGTGGTGACACCATCAGCAGCCTAAGTCGTCGATGGCAGGCCAACGGCTGGTTGCCATCGGCGCTGTTACTGCGACTTCAGGCGAGACTGACCGGTCAGGAGCGGGTGTTGCGCGTCGGCGAATACGATGTGCCGGCAGCGCTCAGTGGCACTGAATTACTGAACTTTCTCGCCAATGCGACACCGGTGACTTATCGCGTCAGCCTGATTGAAGGGTTGCAGTTGCGCGAAGCCCTGACGGCGCTGGCTGAGGCGCCGCGTCTGACTCAGGATCTGAACCCGCTGACACCGGAACGGGTTGGCGAAATGCTTGGCCTGCAGGGCAACCCGGAAGGCTGGCTGTATCCGGATACCTACGTGTATCACAGCGGTGAAGGAGTTTCGTCGGTGATCCGTCAGGCCTACCAGCGTATGCGTGAGCAACTGGCTGCTGCGTGGGAATCCCGTGCGGCGGACGTGCCGTACAAAAGCCCTTATGAGGCGCTGATCATGGCGTCGATTGTGGAGAAAGAAACCGGCGTAGTGGCTGAGCGCCCGGTGATTGCCGGCGTTTTTGTACGCCGCCTGCAACAAAATATGCGCCTGGAGACCGATCCGACGGTTATTTATGGCCTGGGGCCACAATTTGATGGCAATCTGCGCAAAAAACATCTGCAGGACCGGACAAATCCGTACAATACCTACCGCCAGAAAGGCCTGCCGCCAACGCCGATTGCGCTGGCCGGGCGTGCCGCACTGGATGCGGCGCTGAATCCCGCTGATGGCGATGAGCTGTACTTTGTTGCCCGTGGCGATGGCAGTCATCAGTTTTCGGCAACGCTGGAAGAACATAATAAAGCGGTGCGGAAATACCAGATTTTCCGCCGTAAAAAAGATTACCGATCGGCGCCGGCAGAAGCCGCCGCGCCAGAATCCTGAGCAGGAACATCCCGTATGACAAAGCCGCAAGCAGGCTTGTTTATTACCTTTGAAGGCGGAGAAGGTGTGGGTAAATCCACCAATATCGCCTTCTGTGCCGAGTGGCTTCGCGCCCGTGGCATTGAAGTGGTCGTTACCCGTGAACCGGGCGGCACTGAAATCGCCGAAACCATCCGCGAGCGCCTTCTTAAGGCTCATCACACAGAAACCATGCAGCCTCTGACCGAACTGCTGCTGGTGTTTGCTGCTCGTGCCCAGCACCTGCAGGCATTCATTCAGCCTGCGCTGGCGCGCGGCGCCTGGGTGTTGTGTGACCGTTTTACCGACTCCACCATCGCCTATCAGGGCTTTGGCCGCCAGCTGCCACTGGCACAGATTGAACAGCTGAAAGCACTGGTGCAGCAGGGGCTGGAACCGGACTGCACCTTGCTGCTGGAGGCGCCATTAGCGGTCGGCATGAGCCGTGCCCGTGGCCGTGCCGATCAGGCCGGCGAAGCGGTTGATCGTTTTGAGCAGGAGCAGCTGGATTTCTTTGAGCGGGTACAGCAGGGATTTGACTGGCTGGCCTCTCAGCATGAACGCTTCCGCCGTATTGATGCCGCACAGCCGCTGGCACAGGTACAGCAGCAGATCGAACAGGTTCTGCAGAGCTTGCTGCCACCGGGCGGAATGCAATGAGAGGTGAGGCATGAATGTGCAGCCCTGGCATCAGAGTGTCTGGCATGAACTGGTGCGCCGTCAGCAAAGCGGAGGGCTGCCGCACGCGCTGCTGCTGACCGGCCTTGAGGGTATTGGCAAGCATCAGCTGGCACTGCATGTGGCGCAATGGCTGCTGTGTTTGCGTGACGAGTCTGAACCCTGTGGTCAGTGCCACAGTTGTCAGCTCTGGGCGGCCGGTACGCATCCCGATTTTATGCTGTGTCAGCCGGAAGATGGCAGTCGCCAGATCCGTATTGATGCGATCCGCAAGGTGAATGATTTTCTTGCCCAGACACCGCAGATCAGCCGCTGCCAGGTGGTCAGCCTCCGCCCGGTGGAAGTGATGAACACCAATGCCGCCAATGCCTTACTGAAAACCCTGGAAGAACCGCCGGGTGAGAGCTTTCTGCTGCTCGAAACCGAGCGTTTCGGCTCGGTGTTGCCGACCATTCGCAGCCGCTGCCAGCGCCTGCAGCTCAGTCCGCCGGGGCAGGCCGAAGCCCTGAGCTGGCTGCAGCAGCAAGGCTTCAGCGCCGAGGTGGCAGAACAGGCGTTGCGCATGAACCATCAGGCGCCGCTGAAAGCGCTGGACTGGCTGACGCGTGAGCAAAGCAGTCAGCAGCAGAAGTGGTTTGAGCTGCTGCGCCAGTGGAGTCAGGGGCAAATTCCGCTGCAGGCCGCGGCGGAAGGTTGGAATAAACTTGAATTTCAGGATGTAACCTCCTGGTTTTATTCGATTTTGTCTGACTGCCTTAAAGCGAAGCTGGGTGTCGGTCCGGAGCAGCTGGTGTTTACCGATCAGGTTTTTCAGTTGCTGCCGTGCGCTACCCTGAATCCGGCAAAGCTGATAACCTTGCAGCATAAAGTTCAGGCCGTACTCGGGCAGTTGCTGTCCGGTGGCGGTAACTATAATAAGCAGTTGCTGCTTGAATCCCTGTTGCTGGATTGGCAGCAGATCGTTCAAGACAGTCATCGCGGGGAGCATGCATGACCGCCAATTTAGGTGCCCGCAGCGGCATTTTGTCGCTGACCATTAAAGATAAATCGGTTCTTTACGCCGCCTATATGCCGTTTATCAAAGAAGGCGGTTTGTTTATTCCGACCAACAAGCAGTATCAGCTGGGCGATGAAGTCTTCATGCTGCTGAAACTGATGGACGAGGCGGAAAAAATTCCGGTGGCCGGTAAGGTTATCTGGGTTACGCCAAAGGGTGCTCAGGGTAACAAAGTGGCCGGCATCGGCGTGCAGTTTACCGGCGACGAAAGCATGGCCCGCGACAAGATTGAAACCTATCTGGCCGGTGCCCTGAAGTCGGATCGTATAACCCATACGATGTAAGCGGCAGCCATGCTGTAGCGAACACCGGAAAGAAAAAAGAGCGCAGATGCGCTCTTTTTTATGCCCGCAAGCTGCGCTCAGAGCGCTTCAAGCAAACACTCCAAGGCATCTACGGCGTCTTCCATCACTTCCTGAGTGGTATGGAAGTGCGGTGAGAAGCGGATACCGCCGCCGCGATTAGCGCAAATCACCCCGGCCTGCATCAGCAGCTTGTACAGCTGTGTGCTGTCTTTACCCATAAAGTGGAAGGTCAGAATGCCCGACGGACGCTGATGCAACAGTGGATTGATAAAGGTGGCACCCTTGTCGTCCAGTAATTCCTTCAGGTACAGCACGTTGGTTACCACGCGGGTAGCGACCTGATCCATGCCGACTTCGAGCAGCAAATCGGTGCTGGCTTTCAGCGCAGTAGCGGCCAGCATATTGGGGCTGCCGCACTCAAAACGCCGCGCATCGGCGGCGGGTTGCCAGTCTTTACGGTCGTAGTTACCCATATCCTCGATCATATGCCAGCCGAATTCGGACAGACTCAGCTGATCCATAATCTGTGGCCGTACATAGAAAAACCCCAAACCTTCCGGGCCAAGCAGCCATTTATGGCCGTCAGCCATAGCAAAATCGGCCTGAATCGCCTGAACCGAAAACGGCAGGGCACCCACCGCCTGAATGGCATCGACGCAGAACAGAGTGCCCGCCGCCCGACAGGCTTCGCCCAGCCGGACCAGATCCAGCGTCAGGCCGGTGGCGTACTGCACTGCACTGATCGACAACAATCGTGGCTTCTGCGCTAAGGCTTCCAGCAGCAGGGATTCCGGGTCATCCCAGGGCAGTGCGACCTCCACAACCTGCACCCCTTTATGTGCCAGCGCTTCCCAGACGATGCGGTTGGACGGGAATTCCTGATCGCTGATCACCACCACGTCACCCGGCTGCCAGTCGAGCCCGGCAGCCACAAAAGACAACGCTTCTGAGGTATTTTTAACCAGAGCGACCGAGCCTTTCGGGGCGTCGATCAGGGCTTCCAGGTTGCGTTTGAGGCCAGCTTCCATCGAGCTCCATTGTGGATAGCGGCTGGCGCCGAGGGCGGTATTCTCGGCAGCAAATTCGCTGACCGCCACGCGCGCGCGCTCTGGCCAGGGCGCAACGGCAGCGTGATTCAGATACAGACACTCATGATTGACCGGGAATTCATCGTCCCAGCGCGCTTCGGTATTCATAGGGCTCCTGCGGTTTCATTACATAGGGCATTAGTGCACAGAAAGAACAGGCTGGTGCAACGCGGTTGTACGGCTGAGGTTCTGTGCCTGTCAGACACCTGTTAACATACCTGAGTTTACACATCAGGATAAGCAGAGAGCTGTATGTCATCATCAAACGCTTTTCGTCATCTCGGCAGCACCCGCGTTGAATCGCTGAATATCGATATTCTTCATTACGAGCACATCGCCACCGGCGCAGTGCATTATCATCTGGCGACCGACTACGATGAAAAAGCCTTTATGGTCGCCCTGCGCACCATGCCCCACGACTCCACCGGCGTAGCGCACATTCTGGAGCACACCGCATTGTGCGGCAGCGAGAAATATCCGGTGCGCGATCCGTTCTTTATGATGACGCGCCGCTCGCTAAATACCTTTATGAACGCCATGACCAGCAGTGACTGGACCGCGTATCCTTTTGCCTCACAAAACGACAAAGACTTTAAAAACCTGCTCGATGTGTATCTGGATGCGGTGTTTTTCTCGCGTTTGCACGAGCTGGATTTTGCTCAGGAAGGCCACCGCATTGAATTCAGCGAAGAAGGCAACGCCGACTCGCCGCTGGAATACAAAGGCGTGGTGTTTAACGAGATGAAAGGGGCGATGTCGTCCACGGTCAGCCAGTTATGGCAGGGCATCAGCAGCTACCTGTTCCCGACCACCACCTATCACTACAACAGTGGTGGTGAGCCGGCAGAAATCACCGATCTGACCTATGAGCAACTGGTCAGCTTCTACAAAACCCACTACCACCCATCGAATGCCATCTTTATGACCTTCGGTAATCTGGACGTGAGTGAACTGCACGAAACCCTTGAAACCCAGGCGCTGAGCCGCTTTGAGCGTCAGGACAAGCAATGGCGTGTTGAACCGGAAAAACGCTACGCCGCGCCACTGGCGGTTGAGCAATGCTACGGCATCGACAGCGACGACCTGAGCGCCCAGACCCATCATGTGCTGGGCTGGCTGCTGGGTGAGTCAACCGATCTGGACGCCCAGCTGGAAGCCCATCTGGTCAGTCAGGTGCTGCTCGACAACAGCGCCTCACCACTGCGCCGCGCGCTGGAAGAAACCGATCTGGGCGGCTCACCATCACCGCTGTGCGGGCTGGAAGATTCCAACCGCGAAATGAGCTTTATGTGCGGCATCGAAGGCAGTGAGCCGGAACACGCCCAGGCGCTGGAGCAGTTGGTGCTCGACACCCTGCAGAACGTCGCCGACAACGGCGTGGAGCAGAGCATGATTGATGCCGCGCTGCATCAGCTGGAACTGCATCAGCGTGAAATTGGTGGCGACCATTACCCTTATGGTCTGCAGCTTATTTTTAATTCACTACCGGCGGCGACCCATTACGGCGATCCGGCAGCTCTGCTGAACCTTGACCCGGCGCTTGAGCGTCTGCGCGCCAAAGCCAGTCAGCCAGGCTTTATGCAGGAGGCGGTACAGCGTCTGCTGCTCAATAACCGCCACCGTGTGCGCTTTACCCTGCGCCCGGATAACGGCGTAAACGACGAAATGAAACGCCTGGAAGAGCAGCGTCTGGCAGAGATTAAAGCCGGTCTGACTGCTGAGCAGAAACAAGCAATCCTCGATCAGGCTCAGGCACTGAAAGAACGCCAGCAGCAGGAGGATGATCCGGGCCTGCTGCCACAGGTGACTCTGGCCGATGTGCGCCCACAAGTCAGTTATGTGGCGCCGAGTAACACCCATCAGGATGGTCTGCCTGCCACCGAATACGTTGCCGGCACCAACGGTCTGATCTACCAGCAACTACTGGTAGATCTGCCCGCGTTTAATGCCGAACAGCTGAGCTGGCTGCCGTTCTTTACCCAGGCCTGGAGTGAAGTAGGCGCCGGTGGTAACGATTACCTCTACCAGCAACAGAAACAGACTGCACTGGTTGGCAGCCTGTCGGCGTATGCCAGCCTGAAAGGCAAGGTCGATAATGCCGACCAGCTGGAAGGCTATCTGGTGATGAGCGGTAAGGCGCTGGCAGCCAAGGCCGATGATTTCAGTGCACTGATGCAGGAAACCTGGCAGGCACCGACCTTTGCTGAGGAGAATCGTCTGCTCGATTTGCTGACTCAGGCCAAATCACGCCGTGAACAGGGCATTACCGGCAACGGTCACGGGCTGGCTATGTCGCTGGCGGCCGCACCACTGAACCGCGCCGCCAATGTGTCAAATGACCTCGGCGGCCTGCCGCAGGTAAAACGCCTGAAAGAACGTCTGCAGCGTGCGCAGAAAGAAGGCGCAGGTTTCCTGTCAGCCGCTCTGCAGGATATTTATCAGCAGATCGCCTTGCCACAGGAGGCGCTGCTGGTGCATGACGAACAGGGCGCGGCTGCGCATCTTGCCAGCTTGCAGAACTGCTGGACGCCACAGGCTGCCGCACCTGCAGCGGCACTGAGCTGGGATATGCCGCAAACCGCAACCTACTGGATGGTGGATTCGCAGGTGAATTTCTGTGCCTGGGCACTGCCGACGGTGACTATGGATCACGCCGATGCGGCACCGCTGGCGGTTATGGCGGGCCTGTTACGCAATGCCTTCCTGCACACTGCCATTCGCGAACGCGGCGGTGCTTACGGTGCCGGCGCGACCCAGGATTCGGCGCTGGGCTGCTTTAAATTTTATTCCTACCGTGATCCGCGGGTGGAAGGCACCTTTGCGGATTTCGCCGCCTCCATCGACTGGTTACTGGCGCGCAGCAGTGGCGACGACCTGATTGAGCAATCGGTGCTGGGTCTGATCGGCGGCATGGATCGTCCGGGCTCACCGGCGGGCGAAGCCAAGCAATGTTTCCATCAGGATAAGAGCGGCCGCTCGCGGGCACTGCGTCAGCAATTCCGTGAGCGCATTCTGGCCACCTGCTGGGCAGATGTGCAGCGCGTTGCTGAGCAATATCTGCACAATCAGGTCGGTAGCAAGGCTGTTATCGCACCACGTGGAACTGACAATATTGCAAATAATCTCGGATTAATTGCGAATGATTATTGATTGACTACTAAACCGGCGGCATAATGCCGCCGGTTTGCAGCCATACCCGGGCGCATTCAGTTTTTGTTAATACAAAGCCGTTAGACTTCTCGCTTGAAATATCACTTCACATTGACAGGGACACGACCGGTCATGAAAACCCCGTATATCCTCGCCACATGCTTGCTGGCCTGCACGCTCAGTGCTCAGGCTGCCCCTCAAACCGGGACTCAAACCGGAACCAGGGCCGACAGCCAGTCAGATACTCTGACCAGCGCTCAGCAGCAGATCAGTGCCACCGACAACAGTGGCCGCAACAGCCAGCAGAAGGTTGAGAAACTGGATGATCAGACCCAGCTGCTGCTGAACGAGTACCGTCAGCTGCGTGCCGAAACAGAACAGCTGGCGCTCTATAACCGTCAGATGGCCGCCATCGTTTATAACCAGGATAAAGAGCTGGAGTCGCTCGCGCGTCAGATTACCGAAATTGAGCGTACCGAACGGGGCATTCTGCCGCTGATGAGCCGCATGCTGGATTCTCTTGAGCAGTTCGTGGCACTGGATACACCTTTTCTGCCACAGGAGCGCGGTGCCCGTATCGCACTGCTGAAAGACCTGCTGACCCGTGCCGACGTTACCGTGTCAGAAAAATTCCGCCGGGTGCTGGAAGCCTATCAGGTGGAAGTGGATTACGGCCGTAATATCGAAGCCTACCGTGGCCAGATGGATAACATTTCTTACGATTTTCTGCGGGTTGGACGCCTGGCACTGTACCGCATCAGCAATGACGGTCAGCGTGCCTGGCTCTGGCATAAGGGGCAGGGCAACTGGCTGGCGCTGGATGACAGCTATATGCGCGACCTGCGCAAAGCGCTGAAAGTGGCACAACAGATTGCCGCACCGGAACTGATGGTTCTGCCGCTGCCGACTCAGGCCTCTCTTGAATCTGTTACGACAACATCCAACAACCAGGCGGAGGCGCAATAATGAAACCCTTCCTGTCCTCCGTGTTACTGCCGGCACTTCTGAGTATCACCTTCAGCACCGCGGCAATGGCTGAGGATGCTGCTGATCAGACAGCCAAAAACAGCGATCCGCTGACCGGCCTGCTGAATCAGATCGGCACTTACAGCCGTGAAGAAGCGGCACAGAACAAAGCCCGCGAGACACAGTT
Source organism: Thalassolituus sp. ST750PaO-4 (assembly GCF_020320405.1). NCBI lineage: Bacteria > Pseudomonadati > Pseudomonadota > Gammaproteobacteria > Oceanospirillales > Oceanospirillaceae > Thalassolituus > Thalassolituus sp. ST750PaO-4. Next base: position 380,858 of record NZ_JABVCB010000012.1, on the reverse strand, counting down.
CCTCAGCGATCTGAACACCCAGAAACGCTTGCTGAGTGAGGCGCGCGCCGCTCTGAAACGTGAACAGCAGCTGGCCGACTCGCTGAAAGAGCGCTTCGACAATAACGAGCAGGCACTGACCGAACGTGAAGAAGAACTGCGTTTGCGGGTGGGGAATCTGGGCGAGATGTTTGGCGTGGTGCGTCAGGTTGCTAACGATCTGAACACCGTGCTGGGCGACAGCCTGACCTCGGTTGAGATTCCTCAGCGCAAAGCCGATCTGAACAAGCTGGCGGAAGCCAAAGAGCTGCCGACCATCGCCGAGCTGGAAGCGCTGTGGTTCAGCCTGCAGCAGGAAATGACCATCAATGGCGCCGTGACATCCTTTGATAGCGTGGTGATTGGCGCCGATGGCAAGCCACAGAAGCGCAGCGTTACCCGCTTGGGTGTGTTCAATGCCGTGGATGACAGCGGTTATCTGGCTTATGACGCCGAACTGAAGCAACTGCAGATGCTGGGCCGTCAGCCGGGTGCGGCGGATATGATCCCTGAATGGCTGAACGCCAATGCGGCCGTCGCACCTTTTGCACTGGACCCAAGCCGTGGCGCCTTGCTGAACCTGTCACTGGAAAGCCCGGACCTGCTGGAGCGGGTGCAGCAGGGCGCACTGGTTGGCTACATCATTATCGGCCTGGGCCTGATTGGTCTGGCATTGGCGGGCTGGCGCCTGGTAGTGCTGGGTACGGTTGGTCGCAAGGTTCGTCAGCAGCTGGATAACATCGACAGCGCTGCAGAAGACAACCCACTCGGACGCGTACTGGCCAGCTACCGCAATCTGCCGCAACCGCTGGATGTGGATGTACTGGAAGCCAAAATGGACGAGGCGGTTCTGCGCGAACTGCCGGCGCTGGAGCGCGGCCAGACCATCATCAAACTCTTTGCCGGCATCGCGCCGCTGCTGGGTCTGCTGGGTACGGTAACCGGCATGATCGCGACCTTTCAGGCGATCACCAATTTCGGCACCGGCGATCCGAAGCTGATGGCGTCCGGTATTTCTCAGGCACTGATCACCACCGTACTGGGTCTGTTGGCCGCAATCCCGCTGCTGCTGGCTCACAACTGGGTGGCATCACGCAGCAAGGCGCTGATTCAGCTGCTGGATGAACAGTCTGCCGGACTGATCGCCCAGGCGCTGGAAAACCGCTCCGGCCAGAACCCGAAAGGCAACTGAGATGCAGTGGCTGCTGGACTTTATGGCCCAGGGCGGCCCGGTACTGTACGGCATTCTGGTGCTGTGCGTGCTGCTCTGGAGTCTGATCATTGAGCGCCTGTGGTTTTTCTACCGCGAGATGCCACGCCTGAATCGCGTTATTGCCGAACGCTGGGCACAGCGCAGCGAACACCAGAGCTGGAATGCGCGCAAAATCCGCGCGGCCTGGCTCAGTCAGCAAAAGCAGGCGGCGCAGCAATATTTGTCACTGGTTGGCATTCTGATCGCCATCTGTCCGCTGATGGGCTTGCTGGGAACCGTGACCGGCATGGTCAGTGTGTTTGATGTGCTGGCGGTGACCGGTACCGGTAATGCGCGGGCTATGGCGTCGGGTATCTCTCAGGCGACCATTCCGACCATGGCCGGACTGGTGGTGGCGCTGACCGGTTTGTATTTCCGCACCCGCTTTAAACGTTTAAGTGAGCGCGGCGTGCATCAGCTCGCCGAATGGCTAACGACCGACTGAATTTACGGATTATTTGTTATGGCACGTCGTCACACCGATAGTGAAGCCGATGGCAACGATATCGATATCACCCCGATGCTGGATATCGTCTTTATCATGCTGATCTTTTTTATTGTTACGACCTCTTTCGTTAAAGAAAGCGGCGTAACCGTCAGCCGCCCGAGTGCGCAGACCGCCGAAGAGAAAAAGGGCAGTAATATTCTGCTAGCGATCCGCGCCAATGGTGAAATCTGGATCGATCGCCGCGCAATTGATGTGCGCGCGGTGCGTCCGAACATTGAGCGCATGAAAGCAGAAAACCCGGAAGGGGCTGTGATTATTCAGGCTGACGAATTTTCACCGACCGGCCTTCTGGTCAAGGTGATGGATCAGGTACGTCTGGCCGGAATTACCAATATTTCTATTTCCGCCGAGGCGGCTAACTGATGCCCCGTTTGGCGATTGCTTTATTACTGGCTTGCGGGGTCAGTCTCGGCTTGTTCTGGGCAATGCATCAGATGGTGTCTGGTCCGGGGGAGCTCAAACGCGATAATCGCGACAACACCTATGTCGACTTTGTGCGCCTGAAGCAGGAAAGCAAAACCCAGTTGAAAGAACGGCGCAAGCAGGAGCCGCTCAAGCCGAAAAAACCGCAACTGCCAAAAGAATCGGTGGCCGAGCAAAATACGCCGATGCAGCAACTGCCGTTTAATATGCCTGATGTAAATCCGGATTTATCACTGGCGCAAAACTCGCTATTGGGCGACGCCGTGGTTGGTATGGGCTTTGGCGATACCGATGTTATTCCGCTGGTACGGATGAATGCCGTATATCCACAAAAAGCAGTGCGACAGAAAATCGAAGGCTATGTAACGGCGCGTCTGGCGATCAACCCCGAAGGCACAGTCGATGATGTGGAAATCATCGAAGCTGAGCCACGTGGCGTGTTTGAGCGCGAAGCCATCCGGGCGCTGTATAAATACAAATTCAAACCGAAAATGGAAAATGGCCGGCCGGTTGCGCAACAGGCAACCCAGACCATTGAATTTAAGCTGGGTGATTCCTGATGCGTCTTTTTACCACCCCGTTTCCCGGGCTGTTTTTCGGACTGTTGTTCTGCCTGCTGGCTCCGGCGCTGCAGGCCGCCAATAACAGCCTGTCACCATCCACTTATGAAGCATTGAATGCCATTCAGGAACAGCTGGCGGCACAGCAGTACAGTGAAGCCGAAGAAGCTCTGCTGGAGCTGGAAGAGGATTTAACCCCCGGATTCGGTCTGGCGCTAACCTATCAGTTGCACGGCCAGCTGTATCTGCTGCAGGAAAAAAACAATGAGGCCATGACCAGGTACAGCAAAGCGCTGAGTCTTAATGCGCTGGCTCCGGCGCAGGAATCAGCACTGTCGACCACGCTGGCGCAACTGCATCTGGCGGCAGAAAACACCAATGCAGCCATTGCTGAGCTGGAACCACGACTGACAAAGATCCTGCAGGTGGAAAAAGAAAAAAACAGCAGCAAGGGTAAAGGTGACAAAGAAAAAAACGCCGACTGGATTCAGCCGCTGAGCTTTATCACGCTGGCCTCGGCCTATCAGCTGGAAAAAAATTACGCCGCCTCCATTCCCTGGTTGCTGCAGGGTATTGAACGCACACAGGCACGTGGCGACAAACCGAAAGAAAACTGGCTGCAGATGCTGATGGCGGCGCACTATCAGCAAAAATCCTATCTGAAAACCGCCGCGGTGCTGGATGATCTGCTGCGTATAAATCCTGGCAAAGAAGATTACTGGCAGCAGCAGGCGGCTATTTATCAGTTGCTGGAAAAGCCGAAGCTGGCCCTGCGCACACTGGAGTTGGGATACGCCGGACACTATCTGAAAAAAGCCGACAGTATTCTGCTGCTGGTGCAATTATTGATCAGCGAAAATATCCCTGAGCGCGCCGGACGTATTCTGCAGGCACATATCAAAGACGAGACCGTTGAATTAAATGAACGTAACTGGCGCTTACTGGCGGCGGCCTGGCAGCAGGGGCGCGAGCGCGATAAAGCCGTAATCGCCATGCGTGAAGCCAGTGCTTTTATGGACGATGGCAGTCTGCTGTACCGTGCGGCACAGATGCAGCAACAGGCTGCACAATATCAGGAAGCTTTGAATGACAGCGAAGCGGCGCTGAAAAAAGGCCTGTCAGAACGGGATAAACCCCGGGCATTAATGCTAGCCGGAAGCTGCGCTTACGAACTGAAAGAATTTGCCGCGGCACGGCGTTATTTCCAGCAGGCGCTGACGCTGGCAGCGGTTGCAGCCAATGCCCGCGTATGGCTGGATTATCTGGATACGCTGGAACAATATCCCGGCTGATATCTGACCATGCGGATTTAAATAAAAAACGGCGCTTATCAGGCGCCGTTTTTATTGCCGGAGATAAAGCCTGCTCAGGAAAAGGTTGCCCAGATCGGTGCGTGATCTGACGGTTTTTCCAGTGCGCGGATATCGTAGCTGACACCCGCTGCGGTGCATTCTTCGTATACCGCAGGCGTTGCCAGAATATGGTCGATACGCAGGCCGCGTTTGGGCTCGTCATCAAAGCCTTTGGAGCGGTAATCAAACCAGCTGAAGGTGTCGTTGCTGGCCGGATAATGTTTGCGATAGGTATCCTGCAAACCCCAGCCGAGCAGGCGCTGATACCATTCGCGCTCTTCCGGCAGGAAACTGCACTTGCCGGTTTTAAGCCAGCGCTTACGGTTCGGTTCGCCAATGCCGATGTCGGTATCTTCCGGTGAAATGTTCATATCACCCATCACAATCACCCGGTCGGCCGGGGTGAAGTTTTCACTCAGGTAACGCTGCAGGTCGGCGTAAAACTTTTCTTTAGCCGGGAATTTGGTTTCGTGGTCACGGCTTTCCCCTTGCGGGAAATAACCGTTCAGCACATTCCAGATTTTGCCGTCAATTTCGTAGCGTGCATGAATAATGCGCTTCTGCGCATCGGCGTCATCCCATGGCCAGCCTTTCTGCACAAAGATGGGGGCGGTTTTACTCAGCAGGGCTACACCGTAATGACCTTTCTGGCCAAAAAACTCAACATGAAATCCCAGTGCCTGAATATCCGCCAGCGGAAATTCGGCGTCCTGCACCTTGGTTTCCTGCAAACCAAGCACATCCGGATTAAGCTGGTCGCGAATAGCTTCCAGTTGATGAGGCCGGGCGCGGACGCCGTTAATATTGAAACTGATGATGGTGGTCATGGCTGATCCTGACGCTAATAGAAACAGCCGCCATAATAACAGTCTGGCAACATCAGGTCAGGTCGAGTGTTGGTCGGCCGGAGCAGGGCAGCACAAGTTGATTGGCTGAAAAACAAGCAGATGAAAACCCGGACTGATCACTCCAGTTGGGTGATCAGTCAAAATCACTACACTGAGCGCCATTGTTTTTACCGGCCAGTCCGGCCATTGCAACCGATGAGGTCATCATGAACCGCACACCTTTTAAACCGGCCATTCTGGCGGCACTGATTGCTCAGATGCTTGCCAGTCAGTCTCAGGCAGCTGATACCGTCGAGCTGGATGCGCAGCGCGTTACCGGCCAGTTATTCAGCCAGAACATTGCCGAGCAGGCATTTGCGGTTGAGGTGATTGAACGCGCCGACCTGAAATCATTACCGGTGACCAATCTGGCTGATGCGCTGGAGTGGGTTGGTGGTCTGGATGTGCGCCAGCGTGGCAGTGGTGCGCAGGTCGATCTTGGTATCCGTGGAGCAGGTTATGAGCAGACGCTGATTCTGGTCGATGGCGTGCGCATGAATGACCCGCAGACCGGCCATCATAATTTCGATCTGCCGGTCACTCTGGAAGATATTGAACGCATTGAGATTGTCCGCGGCCCGGGTGCCGGACAGTATGGCCCGAACGGTAATGCCGGGGTGATCAATCTGGTTACACGCAAGCAGGTGGAGTCTGAAAATGGCCGCAGCGCGCTGTTAAAAGCCGAAGCCGGCAGTAAAGATTACGCCCGTGGTCTGCTGAGCCTGGCCAAAACCCAGGGCAACTGGAGCCACTTTGCAGCGGTCAGTCAGCAGGAATCCGATACCTACATCAAGGGTGCCGATCTGGATTACATTAGTCAGCAGGGCAATTACCGCCTGGTGCACCAGAATAATGCCCACACCACAGTGCTTGGACTGGGCTATCTGGATCGGGACTTTGGTACTCAGGGGTTTTACACACCACCGAACCTGCGTACCAATGAAAGCACCATTCAGCGCCACGCTTACCTTACCCATGAACAGCGTTATTCCGCCGGTCGCAGTGTTGATGTTGCCGTTAACTGGCGCCAGCACGACGATGAATTTTACTATCTGAATTATGCTCCTTCCGTGCATCAGACCAATGCCTTGCAGAGCCGCCTGCGTTTTCGCCTGAATGAATCACTGGCGCTGGGCTATGAGTTTAATCAGGAAGACATCGACAGCACCTCGACGCAGGGTGATCGCCATGAACGTGAATACAGCAGTGCCTTTGCGTTTGGTCAGTACGACTTTGGCGCCGTGCAGTTGGCGGGCAGTTTGTCGTATCTCGATTATGATGGCGGCGACAGCTATACCTTACCGGTGCTGGGCCTGACCCTGACCCTGGCGGCCGGTCAGCAACTGTATCTGAACGCCGGTAAAAGCGTGCGCGTGCCGACCATGAATGATCTGTATCTTTACCAGATCAACCCCGTGACCAACACTGGAAATCAGGGTAACGCCGACCTTAAAGCAGAAGAGACCAGTAGCGCTGAACTGGGTGCGCGCCTGAATCTGGCGGGCCTGCAAACCCGGCTGGCGGTCTTTAAACGCAATACCAGCGATGCCATTGATTACACTCAGACAGCGGCCGAAGTCGCCGATCCGGCCATTAATTACTACACCGCACGTAATATCGATGCAATTGACACCAAAGGTTACGATATCGAGCTGGATGCCACCGGCCTGCTGGCGGCAAGTGGTCTGCAGAAGGCCAGTCTGAGCTATACCCGTCTGGTTCAGGAATTTACCAATCAGTATGAGAAAGCCCTCTACAGCAAATCTCAGTTTGAGCATCAGGTGGTTCTGGCGTTGGCTTATGAATTGCTGCCGGGCCTGAGTGCGACATCACTGTACAAGTTTGAAGACCGTTACAATCAAAACGGTTACCGAATCTGGGATCTGGGCTTAAAGCAGCAGAATAATGGCTGGAGCTGGGCCGTTGCGGCGACCAATGTGCTGGACGCGGACTATATCGACAGTGGCTTTATTGAAGCGCCCGGCACCGGCTATCGCTTTGAGATCAGCGCGGGTCTGTAAATCGCAGGTGTGAAAGGTGAAATGCCGATCATAAAAAAGCCGGAGTGACTGTTCAGTATTGACAGCCACTCCGGCTTTTTTATGCGCACAGCAGAAGCAGAGCGTTAGTCTTCGCTGCTGTCGCTGGCTTCCGCCTTATAGGCTGGCTTAACAAAGCCCGGTTCCATAAACACCGCAAAGTTACCGCGCTGCTCGCTCATCAGGTGATGGGCATGAATCTTACTCATGGTGCCTTTCTGGCAGTAGAGCAGGAAGCGGGTGTCCGGCTGTTGTCTGGTCAGTTCATTCACGCGGTTATCGAGGTCAAAGAACGGAATGGTCAGCACGCTGTTATTGGTCAGCGTCAGCGGGGCGTCTGCCGCTTCCGACGGGTGGCGGATGTCGATGATCACATCGTTCAGCCCCGGAGTAGTAATAATATCGACATTCTCCAGACCGCTCTCGGCGCCATTAAGCACATCGTCGATGCGCTGGTAGGTGGCGTCGGCCAGCGCCTGCTCCAGTACTGCCATATCAAATTTGGCTTCAGCGTCGGCGACTTTGCTGCGATCTCCCACGGTGGTCGGGTTCACTGAGATCACACCGCAGTATTCCGGCATGGTGGCCGCGAACATTTCGGTGCCGATACGGCGGGCGGTATCGATGATGTCCTGCTTATCCATAGCCGCCAGCGGACGCAGCACCATGCGGTCGGCAACGTCATCGATCACCGCCAGATTGGTAATGGTCTGGCTGGCGACCTGGGCCACGGCTTCGCCGGTGACCAGTGCCGGCAGATTCAGGTTTTCTGCCACGCGCGAGGCCGCGCGCAGCATCATACGCTTGAGTACAACGCCCATCTGTCCGGTATCGACATTGGTCAGAATTTCGGCCACAACCTTCTCGAACGGCACGGTAACAAACTTAACCCGGTGGCTTTCACCAAAGGTGCTCCACAGATAGTGGGAAACCTGCTTCACGCCGATCTCATGCGCACTGCCGCCCAGATTGAAAAAACAGAAGTGGGTTTTCAGGCCGCGGCGGGTCATCAGGTAGCTGGCAACGGTGGAGTCAAAGCCACCGGAAATCAGGCTCAGCACTTCGCCCTGGCTGCCCAGCGGATAGCCGCCCAGTCCTTTGATGGTTTGCTGCACCACCTGAACCTTGTCGTTACGCAGCTCGGCCAGTACGGTCACTTCCGGGCGGTGCAGATCAACGCGCAGCGCCTCGGTTTCTTTCAGGAAGCCGCCGCCCATATAGATTTCCGCCTGGTGGGAGGTGAAATCGTGCAGACCTGCACGCTTGATGCGCACACAAAAGGATTTACCGGCGACGCGCTCACGGTAGGCATCGCGTACGCGCTGATAGGCTTCGTCCAGCGTGGTGAAGGTGTATTCAGTGATTTCCAGTGCTGCAGCAATGCCCGGTGTGTGCGACAGGATCTGAATGGTCTGACGGCGGGCCGCATCGTCATCGCGGTTGACCAGAACGATCAGGCTGTCCCAGCGGTTCTGTACATCCACCGAAATGGCGTGGCGGCGGAACATATTCTGCAGGTTCTGACGCAGAATTTTGGTCATCTGCTTGCGCACACTGGTGGATTTGATGGTGATTTCCGGGAACAGCTTGATTACGAACTTCATAAGGCGGCGGAGGGACAATAAATTGGGGGCGCGGATTATATCCTACTTCCGCCCACAGGGCATCCGCAGGGCGGGCCAGAGCAGGTTTCGACCGCTTTGCGCATAGTCGGGCTATGTCCAAAGCATGAGGCTTTTAAGGGGCGTGCTGCCATATGGGGCAAGGTCATCGTAATGTCATATTGGCTGAGCAATCTCTGGTATTGCATCTCGCCCGTAATGGGATCTCATCATGAAACTGAAGGAGTAGGACATGACAAAACGAATTGCACTGGTAACCGGCGGAACCGGCGGCATTGGCACCGCGATCTGCAAGCAGCTGCATGACGATGGCTATCAGGTGGTTGCCGGCTACTATCACGGCGGCAACCACGACAAAGCGCAGACCTGGCAGGATAAGCTGAAAGAAGAGGGATACGACATCGCCCTGGCGTACGGCAATATCCGCGACTTCGCTTCCTGTGAAGCCTGCATTGAGGGTATCCGCAAGGACTTCGGCACCATCGATGTACTGATCAATAACGGCGGCATCACCCGTGACACTACGCTGCGTAAAATGTCTCCGGAATACTGGCACGATGTGATCGAGACCAACCTGACCTCGGTGTTCTATATGACCCGCCTGGTGATCAATGACATGCTGGAGAAAAAGTGGGGGCGTATCGTCAATATCTCTTCCATTAACGGTGAGAAAGGCCAGTTCGGTCAGGCTAACTATTCTGCCGCCAAAGCCGGCATGTACGGCTTTACCAAGGCCGTCGCGCAGGAAGTCGCCAGCAAAGGTATTACCGTGAATACGGTGTCGCCGGGCTATATCGCCACCAGCATGATCATGGATGTGCCGGAAGAGATCCGTGAAGACATCCGTAAGGGGATTCCGGTCGGACGTTTTGGCGAGCCTGAAGACATCGCCCGCGTGGTGAGCTTTCTGGCCGATGAGAAGGCGGGCTTTGTGACCGGTGCCAATATCTCCGCTAACGGCGGTCAGTATATGCACTGAACCGGCCTGTTTCGCGCCGCACTTCATGCGGTGCATTCCGGGATTAAAGAGGCGAAGCCGGGGTTACAGCTCCGGCTTCAGCTTTTTATGGCGGGCACTGGCGTGGCGCTCACGCAGCTCAGTGTCGATGTAACGGTCGGTCGTGGCCATGCTGGCATGACCGGCGTCTTCCTTAACGTGTTCCTTGGGGCGGAATTTTACGTCCTCGGAAATACCGGTGTGGCGCAGCCAGTGCACGGTGGCCACGCGTAATTCCTGTGCTTCATCCTCCAGCCCCTGACTGCGCATACGCTCAAAGGCCTGATCGAAGCAGGACTGCACCAGATAACGGATCTGACGGGTGCTGGTCACCGGGCCGCGTCCTTTCAGTCGTTGCACCAGTGGTGTCTGTTCGCCGACATAGGGCAGGCGTGGCAGATTCAGATGCTCGCGGTAGCGGCGCAGCGCGGCGAGCATATCGTCAGACACCGTCACCAGGCGTGCCTTGTTGCCTTTGCCGACAACCCTGAGCCACCAGTTACCATCGGCATCGGTATGAAAATCACCCATAACCGGTGTTGAGCGTTCATCGGCCACCAGTTCGGAGATCCGCAGATACATACCAAACAGCAGGCGCATCACAAACAGCGAGCGCTCGTGCTCGGCCGGGCTTTCTTTCGCCAGTTGTTCGACGGTTTCCAGAATGAAATCCCACTGCAGATTCGACAGGCGCCGCACCGGCTCCTGATAGGCATGGCGCTGCAGAAATTTGCTCTTCTGGCGAATCAGCGCCACCGGATTGATGCGCAGGTAATCTTCCTGCAGCAGATAATTAAAGTAGGTTGAGAGTACGGCGAACAACGCCTGCAGGCTTTTCTGTGACAGTGAAAAAACAGTGCGCGCCTGCGGGTCGGCCTTGATCGCCTGATTCACAAAGGGGCGCCAGTCGGGGTTGGCGACCCGTTCACCCTGATGATTTTTAAAGCGCGCCACCTGTTTGCTGCCAATCCAGGATTTTGGAGGTGACTGGCAGAAGTGGATATAGGTCTCAAGATCCTGTCGTTTAAGCTCACCCAGGCCGCAACCGCGTACCAGCCAGCACCATTGCAGCAGACGCTCAACTTCACGCCGGTAGCTGTTGAACGTAGCCGTACTGCCGTTATAGCTGACCAGAAAACTGAAGCTGTGCACCAGATCTTCAAAAGCACCATCAATGCGCTGCAGCTCGGGGTGCAGTGTCAGAATGCGGCGGGCGCTGCTCAGTGGATTGCCCAGGTAGTCGAGTTGGTCTATTAGCGGGGCGGGAGAGGTGTTCAGCATGGCAATTATCGGAAATAAGAATTAGGCAAAGAATAACGACTAATCGCGGAAGGAGCCAGTGCGCCTTTGTTTGGGCCTGAAATTACAATCCTTATCTTCCTTAAACGCTTCAAATAAATCTTGTATGCAATTGAAAACAATAGGATTTTTATAGAGCTATTTCGTAATTTCGAGAATGGGTGAAAGAATATTAAAAAAAGATGGAACCCTTTGCCGCCCTGGTTCGTGTTACTGCACACACGCCAACATATAAAGAGGTACTCCGATGTTTCGTACTAACTGGTTACGCAATTCACTGTTTCTGGCGGTGACGTCCGCACTGGTTGCTGGTTGTAACGGCAGCTCCTCCGGTTCAGATACCGGCCGTCTGTCACTGAATGTGACCGATGCTCCGGTCGATTCCGCCAGCAAGGTTGTTGTCAGCTTCAGTGGTGTTGAACTGCAGTCCGGTGGCAGCCGTACCGAAATTCTGTTTGATGAGCCGCGCACCATTGACCTGCTGGCGCTGCAGGGCAGCAACTCTGCCAACCTGCTCGAAGGTCAGGAATTGCCGGCCGGTGAATATCAGTGGATGCGCCTGCTGGTGAATGCCGAGCAGGATAGTGTGCTGGATTCCTATATTGAGTTTGAAGATGGCTCTGTGCAGGAGTTAAGCGTACCTAGCGGTAGCCAGACCGGCCTGAAACTGGTGCGCGGCTTTACCCTGCTGGCCGGTGGCAGTGCGGATTTCACCATCGACTTCGACCTCCGCAAGTCCGTTGTTGACCCTAAAGGCGGCCAGGGTATGCACCTTAAGCCGGCTCTGCGTCTGATTGATAACGCCCAGTCCGGCACCATTACCGGCACAGTGGCAGGCGAACTGATCGCCAGCGCCTGCGCCGACGCCAGCCTGGATGCCGGTGCGGTGTACGCCTTTGTCGGTAGTGATGCTGTAGCGGATGATGTGGACGGCGATGCCGGCGATCCGCTGACCTCTGCACTGGTTAATGAAAACGCAGGTGTGTACAGCTATGAGTTAGGTTTTATGCCGGTAGGCACCTACACCCTGGCTTACACCTGTGAAGCAGCGACTGACGATCCGGAAAGCGATGATGTTATCGTCTTTGCCGAGCAGGCCAATGCTGAAGTGGTGGTCGATCAGACAACTCAGGCGGATTTTTCCGGTATCTGAGTGACAGGCACAGGCAGACACTGAGCCTGCTTGTGCCTATGATGGATTGCCCTGATGGTTTGTCTTTGTACTCGGAGTACCGCCGTTGGCGTTTTTTACCCGTTTATTCCGCCCGGCGCGTGCTTCAGAACGCCGCTTCAGTGAACTGGTCGGTCCCCATATTGAGACCATGTATCGCATGGCCTGGCACTGGACGCGTAACACCCATGATGCCGAAGATCTTGTGCAGGATGTGCTGATCCGCATTGTTAACCGGCTTGATGAGCTGGAAGCCGCCGATAAGCCGCAGCCCTGGCTGATCCGGGTGTTGTATTATCGCTACGTTGATCTGTATCGCCGCCGCCAGCGCTCTCCGGTTCTGCCGGCGGAAGATTGTGCGGAAGCAGGTTCTGCTGCAGAAGCAGAAAGCAGCGTTATGGACAAACCAGACCGTCTGGCGCTGGCAGCGCAGCTGGAAAGGGCGCTTACCTCGCTGTCGGATGATCACCGGGATGTTGTGCTGATGCACGATCTGGAAGGATTCACCACCGCAGAAATCGCCGTGGTCTTTGGCATCAGCGAAGGTACGATAAAATCCCGTCTGCACCGGGCGCGGGAGAAGCTGAAGGGAAAATTACATGGATCGTTTTAGTCGGCCCGGACGTGTTAACAGTAACAGTCAATCATCAGCGGAGTATTGTTTATGAACTGTCAGCAATGCCGGCCACAGCTGTGCGCCGCTGAATATTCTGCTGCGGTGCTCGACCATCTGGTTGCGTGCCCCGATTGCCGCTCTGTAGCCGAGGAGCTCCGCCTGGAAGAGGCTTGCCAGCAGTTACGGGCATCCGTCCCGATGCCTGCTGCTGATTTCCGTCAGAAGGTAATCAGTGAGGCGTTGCTGTATCAGCGCCAGCCGCAGCCTGAACCTAAGCGCTGGCTGTTACCCTCCGCGTCGGCATTTGCCGCATTGCTGCTTATGGCGGTAGCCGTGATGTTTAATTCGCAGCAGGCTGCGGATATCACCTGGCAACAGAATGTGGCCCTTGTGTTTAACGCCCCTGCGGATATTGAGTCGGCGACCATTGAGATCCGGCCGGGTAAAGGGGTTTTGCTGACCGGTTATGATGAGCCGGTGATTCGCTGGCAGACACCTCTGCAGCAGGGCAGTAATCGCCTGATACTGCCCGTGAGTGTTCATTCGGTCAGCAATGGCGGACTAACGGTGACCCTGAGTTACGGTCAGTCGCACAAAGAAATCCAGGTAAATCTTGATCATCCCGCCGCTGACGCGACAATGCCGGCCAGGGCTATCTGATGGGCTTATTGAGAGGGGCTTTGCAAAGCTATGCAAAAGTACGTTAAACCGCAGCGCGTGCAGGCTCTTGTTAAAGGGGCTGTTGAGCAATGTCTGGCAGCGCTGCCGCGTGTCGCTGCCATGATTCTCAGCGTTGCTGCTATGTTTTTCAGCGCTTTCAGTTCCGTTGCGCATGCGGACATTAGTGATGCGGAAGTAACCATCGACGTTATCGATGAGCAGGCGACACCGGATGTGATTTACCATGAAATCCGCCTGCCTCAGCCGGCTTCATCACGTACGCGCCAGAATGCCGGGACCGGCTCTGACAGTGCCGCACAGATGAACCGCAATCCGGGAGAAGCTGCACGGGAACGTGCACAGGAAGCGGCAGCAGAGCGCCGCCAGCAGCGTGAACTGGACGGCCCTCCGGGTAACCGGCCGGATATTCCGCCGGGGCAGAACAAAGACTGAACTACTGCTCATTAGGGCCTGTCGACACTAAGTAAATCCGGCCTGCTGAGAGCCAGTTTTTCTCAGAACAAGGAGAGAGGAGTGATATTAACGGGTTAAATGAATGACAAACGACGATGTTAATGAGGAAAACTGGCCTCAGCCCGAAGGGTTATGGCTAAAAATCCCTCATCCTGCGTTGCTGTTCGCTCGCTTAACCCGTTAGGCCACACTCTCAGCGCCTTGCCTGAGAAATTTTTAGCCGATAACAGGTCTGTTTAATTAGTGTCGACAGGCCCTAATACAGAAAGCGGCTGCCCCGCAGCCGCCCGGGGCGATATACTGCCGCCTTTGCTCCAAATGACACATCCCATTGCGATATCTTATTTTTGCGCCTGTTTTTATCCTGCTGCTCAGTGCCCCCCGCATTCTGGCCGCTCCAGCCAGTTATCAGAGTGGCGTCGAGGCTTTCCGTGCCGGTGATTACCACGAGGCTCTGACGCACTTTATCGCCACCCGTCAGGCGGGCAATCAAAGCCCGGCCTTGCTCTACAACATCGGCGTCAGCTATTACCGGCTGACGCAGTACCCCCAGGCGCGTACCGCGTTTACTGAACTTGCGGCATATTCCGATTGGCAGGCGCTGGCCAGCTACAACCTCGGACTGACCGAAGCAAAACTGAGCAATCCCGGCAAGGCACGTGAGTACTGGCAGCAAGTGATGCAGCTGGATTCTGACCCGCGCCTGGTTGCTCTTGCCAGTGAACGCCTGGCGCAGGCAGAGGCTGTCGCCAGCCTAAGGCCACAGGTGTTTATGCAGGTGCAGGGCGGTTATGACAGCAACCCGGATCAGCTGCACCATTCACTGGCCGTCGCTGATTATTACACCGACCTTTATCTGGCTGCTGATCTGCCTGCGCAACGCTGGAATGCCGCGTTATTTCTCCGTGATTATCAGCGCCATGATGCACCTGACTGGCTGCAGCTGAGTGCCGACAGAGAACTCTGGCAGTCTGCGGCAGTCGTACCCGTTGCTGCGGATGTTCGCGCCGGTGTGCGCTACGAACGCTGGGATGGTGCGCCGTATGCCGCAACCCCCTTTGTAGATATATCTTCAAATTATCGGAAATATGGAACTAAGCTCTCAGCCTTATATTCCGCCGGTTATGAGTATCGCTTTGGCGACAATACGGATGACCGCCTGCAGCAACGCCTGCGCCTGAGTCTGGAATCGGGCAATTACTATTGGCGTGGCTGGCTGGGTTACCAGCTGGAAGACACCAGCCAATCAGGCACGGAGGCATCATTCACCAATAGCGGTCGCATGCTGCGCTCAGTGTTTACCGGCGCAAGAATGAGCTGGGCGCGGGGACTGAGCCTGCGCGCTCAGCTGGAAAAACGCCATGCTCTTTACCATGAATCGCTGACGATCATTGATCTCGACGGTACAGAAAAAACTGCTCGCCGCCGTCAGGAGCTCTGGCGTATCAGTGCCGATCTGCAATGGCGTACAAACCAGTGGCGA
Source organism: Thalassolituus sp. ST750PaO-4 (assembly GCF_020320405.1). Taxonomy (NCBI): domain Bacteria; kingdom Pseudomonadati; phylum Pseudomonadota; class Gammaproteobacteria; order Oceanospirillales; family Oceanospirillaceae; genus Thalassolituus; species Thalassolituus sp. ST750PaO-4. The sequence continues at coordinate 365,497 of NZ_JABVCB010000012.1, read as the reverse complement.
CTACATGCCGGAGTTATGGCGGGTAAAGCGAATGACCGTTTTGAGCTGTACGATTTTACTCAGCATCAGGTTTATGCCGGTGCGGGCTATCAGTGGTGATAACGAACGTCACGCTGGGCTGGTTTGTAATTAGCAGTGCAGGATTGCATCCGGCGTATAAATCAAAGATGTGCAGATTTATTAGAACTCGTGCCGATGGACAGTCCGCATTTTTACGCCGACACACCTATTCCGATAATATCAATTATCGGAAATATAAAGGTCGTTTGCACAGCCCTTCATCTGCAAGTAACCTCTGCACATAACTCTGGAATGGAATCAGGAGTCCTTTCTGAAAGCATTTGGTCTGATCGTTATATTGCTGACCGCAGCCGGTGCGGGACTAACCCTGTGGCTTCCCGATTATCCTGCATCTCCTGCCGCATCTTCACTCAAGCTGCGTCCGGTCACCAATGCTGAGCTGTCCTTGTCCGGCCAGTTATCACCTGACTCTGCAACCGGCGCAGACATCCACTATGGACTGCAGCTGTATATGAGCAGCAGCCCTGCAGTGATTGAGGCTGAATTAAAGCAACTCGAAACTGCAGCGGTTAAGCTGCCTTTTACGCCTGTTGTATTCGCCGTCAGTGAAGATGATCGTCACTGGCTTATACTGGCAGTTGGCCCCTTTGCGGAGCGCCCGGCTGCGGAACAGTTGCAGTACTCACTGATGGTTCAGGGCCAGACTCCCAGACTTATCGCCTGGCCGGCGGACTGAAGCACGCTGCGCCAGCCCGTTCAGCAGAATCAGTACAGGACAAGGAAATGCCGATGAAAACACCACCGCCACTGCGGAATTACCAACAGATGGTGCGGATTGTCCGCAGCGGAGCGGACAGCTCCGGTTTTACCGCCGTTCCTTATCGTCTGGCTCAGGCTTATGGCTCTGAGGCTCCTTCGCCTGTTGATGTGCGCCTGCGCAGCCTGGATGAATCAGGACTTAATCTGCGTACCAGTCGCCAGCCAGAACCCGCAGCAACGGATAATTACTTGTCGGTACGTGCAAACAGCACGCTGTTTCACCAGCTCCATGCTCAGGATCAGAGCTATCTGAATGGAATGGCCCCACCACAGACTGGCAGTCGCAGAGACAGCTATCCGGGTACTAAAAGCCGGGGCTATCTGAACAGTGATGCGCTGTCCGAGAGCGTCGTTGCGGCAGCACCACAGCCGCGAACAACGCATTCCGAATCTGCACATAAAGCGGGAAATCTGCAGGCTGAACCCACAGAGACCTCACAGCCTCAGCTAATGGCACCTGTACAGTCTGCACACCCTGCCCCAAAGGCCGGAAAACAAACCCGCCTGCCTCTGGTACAGGAAGCGCCTCTCGATGGCATTCAGGGCGTGGGGCTGGATTTCTCACTCTGATAAACGCCAGACACTGCTGGCGTCAGCTGAGAATCATGACCTTGACCTGTGATGGCGTCAGTGTTGTACCAACGGTATTGGGCAGCTCGCCATTATGAAGGCTGGGTGAAAGCATTTTGGTCGCAGGCATTACCATCTTGTACACCTTGAAACTGCCCAGCATGTTTTTAACCGGCCCCATCATCATGCTGGAAACCACCCCCATCAGAACCCCTGCCTGATCACCATTAGACAGCGGCACCGTGGTCAATAAATTGTGATCCGGCATAGCTACCGTATACATATTAAAAATATTGGGAATGGCTGTAGAAGACATTCCGATATTCGGATATGGAATAGGCGTAATAACCGGCCCAATCGGTGTTTTGCAAACATCCAGTGCTGACAGATGCATTGCCGGACTTTGTGTGGTGGCAAACATAGTATTCTCCTGTTTTAAATTGAGGCGCTGTCAGCCCATATTGATGCGTTTGCCATCGATACGTACATCTTCTTCGGCTGTAATTAACTGCTGCTTTGCATTCAGGCGCAGAAGGCCGCGGGCGGTCAGATTCATATGGCCAACCTGCTGGATCAGATTTTCACTCTGTTGAATCAGCGCACCGGAAAAACAGAAACTCCCCTGCTCTGCAGCAACCGATAATGTGTTGACCGAAGTCAGTTCCAGCGTATGCCAGGCACTCAGCTTCAGTTCGGGAGCATGGATATACAGCGGCTGATCACTTTCGAGAGACAGAGGGTGGGAAGCGTTATCACTTTTTTGGCGCTGCAGTATCTGAGTGATGAAAAATTCCGTACCGATGCGGACAAAATAAACCAGATCACCAGCCTCCGGTTTTATTAATAAACTGACGGCCTTTTGCGCTGTAAAATGCTGATCGATAATCCATTGGTCATTGCTAGCATCAATAGCGGTAATCACCCCGCTGTAGGCGTTTTCCAGTGGCGTCGGCTGATACTGATGGTTCAGTGGAAATTCTATACAGGGTGTCATGCGCTTACTCCGTAATCTGCCAGTTGTTTGTCCAGTTCCTGCTGATCCGGATCGGTCAGTAATAATTCAGCGGTGTTGCTGCCATTCCAGCGACAGCTGGTTTCTTTGCCAGCATGCAGATTGGTCCGCAAAAGCTGGACGTTGATAAAATCACAGTGCTGCAGTTGCGAGTAACTCAGATTGGCGTAGCGCATATCGCTACCGGAAAAATCAACTTTGCTGACCACTGCCAACTTAAACCAGGACTCCGTCAGGTAGCTGTTTTTAAAGCTGGTTTCACTCAGTTCGGCTTTTTGGAAATTAGCATTAGCCAGGTGTGCACTCGTAAAATGACATCCGCTGATCTGACTTTCGATAAACAGTGCCTGATTCAGATTGCAATCAGAAAAATCCACTTCCGCCAGCTGACATTTGGAAAAATTCGAATTGGCCAGATCCGCCGCACTGAAGCGGATGCGGGCAAACTGACTTTCAGTGCAGGTACAGGCCCGGAAGCGTATGCCCGACAGGTCTTTGTCGGTGAACCGGCATTGCAATAACAAGGCCTTTTCAAAGCTGACATTTTTCAGTGTTATGGTGGAGAAGTCGCTGTTCAGCCAGGAAATATTATTGAAGTCGCAGCGCTCCAGTGTCATGCCGGAAGTGTCAACTTCAGACAGATTGACCGCATGAAAGGTACAGCCACTCCAGACACTCTGGCTCAGATTACACTGGCTGAATGTTGTTGCCGTCAGCTTTACCTGCAGCCAGTGACTGAGACTCAGGTCGCTTTCGCACAACGTACTGCTGCCGCATTCCCCTCGCCATTGACTGTCATTAAAGATGCAACGGACAAAGCTGGATTGCTGGATTGTATTATCAGTCAATTGTGAATGGCTGAAATCACACTGAATAAATACCGTTCGGCTAAGATCGCAACCGGTCAGTTGAGTAGCTGCAAAAGAACAGTCAATAAAGACCGCTCCAACCAGGGATATGTCTGCCCAGGATTCTCCGGCCAGATCCTGATTCATAATGGTCTGGCCGCTGCCGATCAGCGTCTGAATCAATGCCAGTTTATTATTCATAGTACCTTCCCTGTAACAATGAGAATCAGATTAATGATGGATCAGGGCGCTGATCCATATGTTGGCGTCTGCTGTCATGAAATATTGCTTCCTTAGTATTGCAGTGCCGCAGCTGCACCTCACTCAGATCGGCGGCTGTAAAATCTGTACCAACCAGCGTACAGCTGCTGAAAAAGCTTTTCTGACAATCACAATGGCTCAGATCAGCGTGGCGCAGCAGGCAGTTATGCAGCAGTGAATGACGCAGGTCGCTGTGATTCAGCTTTGTTTCTGACAGATCACAATCCCTGAATACGGCATCGCGGATACAGCTTTGCTGCATATTGAGTTTACTGAATCCACAAATGTGCCAGCTGCTGGCGGTAAAAATGGCATGATTCAGTTCACCTTTGTTGCTGAACTGAATTTTCTCTGCCTGACAGCCGCTGAAATTGATATGGTCGGCCTTAATATCAATCATCAGGCAGCGATTGAGCTGCGCACGTTGCCAGTTTGAATGTTGCAGCTCAGCCTGAGTGAAGTTCGTTGCGCTTACGGTTGCATCCTGCCAGTCGCTGGCCGGTAACTGCGCCTGAATAAACTGCCCTTCCCTGCAATGGGTCTGCTGAAAGAGACAGCTGTTCAGCGTGGCTTCGGCTGCAATAAGACGATTAAGGGTTGCACCACTGAAATTGCAGCCATGCAGTTTTGCTGCAACCAGTAAGGCATGGCTGAGATCTGCGTCGGTAAAAACCGCATCATGCCCCCGCGTTCCTGATAAATTAGCGCGCTGCATGCGGGCATTACAAAAGCTGGTATAAGAGATATCAGCTTCCGTTAAAACGCTGCCATCCAGAATACAATGATCGAAGCAGCAGCCGCTCAGATCGGCCCGTTCCAGCATCACGGCCGTCATATCCTGTCCGCTGAAATCCAGACCGGCCAGATCGCCACCTGCAAGGTCACGCCCGGCCAGAGATTCTCCGGCATTCAATAAATCGACAACCCAGTCCCGGATCATCCGGGCACCGCTTGCGGGAAGAGGTTTGCTGAGCACAGTGCATTCCGGAGCCTGTTGCCGTGCCTGGCGCTGACTGTTTTTTTGCAGGTTTTCCGCTAACTGCAGTTGTTCTGAAGTGCTGCGCTGACTGGCAGGAGATGTCGCGGCCATCAGCTGATCCGCAGGCTGCGGCTTAAACGGGCTGAACACCCGCTGTCTCATTTCGTTTTCTGATTCGGGGGCAAGGTTCTTCTTATATTGGCTGGCCTGCATCTGCTGCTGTTTGGCATCTTGCCGGGCTTTTTCTGCCAGCGCTTTGGCTTCATCGATATAGGCAGATAAGTCAATGTCGCCACGATCAACCAGTGCCTTGGGGATCGGTGCAGGCTCTTTGGGATCATCAGCCAGTACTTGTTCGCGGATTTTATTTTTTTCTGTTTCGGATAATGGCTTATCGGCCAATATGTGTTTAAGCCAGTTCTGTTTTTTTTCCTGAACCTGAGCTTTGGCTTCAGCATAGAGCTGTCTGACGTCTTCCTCTTCGGCTGCATTTTTTTGTGGCAGCAGCTGCGACTCATTAAGAATGTGTCCGGCAGCGGTTTCAGGATCGGTTTTTTGTTTCAGAACCTGCTGGTAATACGCCACCGTGCGGGCCGGGTCATCGCTGTGCTCATAAGCCAGTAACAGCTGGGTAACATCAAGCCCCAGAGAGTTCTGAACGTGCAGCGTGCCACGATAAATCACCACGCCTATATCAAGATCAGGGAAAAACCAGACGGTATCGATGGCCGTGGCTACTTCATGGAATTCAGTTTCACCATCAACAATCTGATTAACAAAAGCACGGGCGCGTAATTGCGGCAGATGTCCCTGAATAATTGCTGACTCAGGATGCATGCCCTGTATCTCAAATGCTTCACCGGGAGAAAAGAAACCTTTAATGTGCTGGTCCTCACTTGCTGCATTAAAGAAAAGAGGATTGGTATCCAGCGGAAAACCCGGATGAATATTATCCAGCCAGCTTTGGTCAAATGTACCGTGAAAGCGGCTGCGCTGAGGCTGCATAACATCCAGAGGTCCAAAACTGACCGGAGTTCTGGGCGCGCTATCGGCCGCTGTTTTTTCATCACAGTGATAGATATTCGGCAACTCGAAGAACCCATCTTTGGGGCGGTTTTCTTCGCTGATAATGCCCTTGCCTGCCGGGTTTTCGCTGAATCCGCTTCCGCCATAAGTCCGGCTGAAATCCAGTGACATGGAGTGAAAAGGCCTGGGCGCACTGGCCTTGCGCAAAAAACGTCCGTTCCAGCGGCGATCACCAATTATCTGCAGTGTTTTTTTCAGTTTGCCTAATGATGCGCTGACATTCATTCGCGTTACCGCATCTGCGTCTGGCGCATAAGCGTTACCCGCCAACAGCATTTCACCACAGGGTTTGGCGTAGCCCATATCCAGAATCAGCCCGGATGATAATGCCGGGTTAAGCTGAGACCAGCCCTGAGCTTCGGATATAAAGGTACGTGGATTTTTCAGGCTGAAAAATCCGACCACACCAATCGCCAGCGTGTGACGATGAAAGTGGTAGGTATTGCTGACCAGACTGAGAGTGCGGGGTTTGATAATTTGCATAATCAGAGAATGGCCTTAATGCCGTTCAGTATTTCCGCCTGGGTTTCACTGATTTTTGCATGGGTGCAAAGTTTCATTTGCACCTCCGCCGGCGCTTCCTGCATTTTGATAACCGAACCTGCAGTGATTTCATTCAGAAAGGTGGTACTCAGATTGTTTTCGGTTTTGAGCTTGGTTCCCATGGTTGTTTCTATTTCAATCACCGAAGCAAGTTGAGTTGCAATATTCATTTTGCTGCCAATAAAAGTATCGATGGATGAGTTAGCACCTATCGTTGTTGAGATGTTGCTGCTGCCGGCCAGCTGCGTCGTTATGTTGCTTTTGACACCGATAAAGGTTTCCGTAGTGTTACTGGCACCAATGGTGGTTGATGTTGAATTGGTCGCAGCTAACTGGGTCGATACGGAATTCTTGGCACCGATAAAGGTTTCAACGGTATTGCTGGCACCAATGGTGGTTGAGATATTGTTACTGGCAGAAAGATTGGTGGCGATACTGTTACTGAGGCTGAGGTTATTCTCAATCCGGTTGGATGCACCAATGTTGGTTGTGATCGCATTACTTAATCCAACCGAGGTGGATATTTCATTGCGGTTCCCTACCACGGTCGAAGTATTGTTGGTATCCCCCGCGGTTGTTGTGGTTCCTGTGCTGTTCCCCGTCGTGGTGTTGGTGTTATTACTGTTGCCATTGGTTGTGTTTGACGTCGTTGTATTGCCGGTTTGGCTTGAGGTGTTGTAGTTGTCGCCAATATGCGTCGATTTATTAACCACCTTACCTACGGTCTTCGAGTTTGAAAAAACCATTGCCGAGGTATCATCCCAGCCAGGCGGTTCCGCCCCATTGCCACTTAAATTTACGGACCGCCCTTTAGTGTAATTCTCGTTATAGCTGTCTCCCGTGTTTAACTGGTTGGCAATATCGACAATGGACTGCTCGGGAATATGGCCACCGATAAAGCTGGGATTGTTCAGATCCAGGTTGCCGTCATACTCTCCGGTGACCGAGCGGTTAACGCTTTTTCCTGTGCGGGAAAAACTCTGGCTGGTGCCGGTATGGCTTACACCATAACTGATCAGGGCATGGCTTTCGTTATAACTGCTCCCCTGTGAAACCGATGCACTGAGCACTCCGGCATCCGCATTGTCACTCAGCGACAGGCTCCAGCCTCCGCCTTTGGAATAGCTGCTGTTACCGTACAGCGTGCTATCCATACCGGTTTTATCATAAGCACTTTCAACCAGCGCCGAAGCCTGAGATAAATCCGTCGCGGAATTATGGCCATAGCGGATGCTGATGCTGTCACCATAGCTGGTTGAATAACTGCTTCCCCATGAGCCGTTTACCTGCCATGAAGCATTGCGCCTGCCCGGCGGGGTGACGGTTTTTGAACCATGAGACGATAACACCTGCTGCAACTCTGGCTGTTCGCTTTCACCATCCCCGCGACCAATAGTGACCAGTGAATTGATTTCAGGAACCGTCTGGGAGGTTTTGGAAAGCGTGACCCAGTACTCTTTGCCGGTTGCCAGGCGCACAAGACAGCCCCGCGCCTTGCTGATATCTCCATCAAAGCTGACCTGGCCATCTTCCGGCTGGAAATTACTCTTATTAACAAAATATGAACTGGCCGGAGGGGTATGCTCAATCACCTTGGCAATAACACTGCCCTGGTGAGTGTTCTGCATTGAAAATGGTGTCAGCAGGGTTTGCTCAAGAGTTTCATTACCGGTGTACAGTTGCGTCGCTTCAACACTGCCGGAGTAAGGACCGGTGGCACTCATTTTGTGCTGAATTTTGGTGACGATAAACACTTCGCCACTGAATTCAGGTCTGCCCATACTCCCCTCGTCCGGCACGGGTTCCCAAAGCGAAAATGAATACCCTGGGCTGAGTAGCGGACTGGTAACGTTACCGGTCAGAGTGCCTGCTTCGGTCTGGATTTGCTGACAGATTTTGGTGAACTGGCCACGCGCCTCATCAGTATCTGCACCGTAGTCATAATAACGGTAACACTGATATTCCGTATTGCCGTGGGGTTGATTATCAATCCAGGGGGTATTGTCGCTGATGGCCATTTTGTTGGTATCCCAGGCAGCCTCTATACGACTGAGCATGGTGCGCACCATGGCTGGCATCATCTTGACCGAATAGCGCAGATCGCAGAATAAATCGCCCTGTTGTAATCCCAGTTTATCAATCGAAGTGTAGCTATAACGCAGCGGTAGCGGCCCGGCCTGATAACCGGGAATAGACACTTTTTCGGTGGTCGCTGTTGTGTTTGAAAAGACCAGCGTCAGCTGATCTTTTTCATGAACAAAGAAATAATGGATACAGAATTTAGCAATAATTCTCTGGATAAAATCCATATCCGTTTCGCCAGCCTGCAACCAATCCTGGATGCGGGTCAGTGTCAGGCTGTCATCAAAGTCCAGCTTTAAGCGGAAACGGTTATCCAGCAACTCCTGCGCAAAGACCTCTTTCAGAAGGTCACTGATATTGCACTGGGTATAGATATGATAACGATTGCGCAGGCTCAGAATCTGCAGCGGTGATTGCACCGTCAGGGTGTAACAACCCGGAGCGGCGAGAGCCAGTTCGGTAATCAATCCACGAAAATAACGACGTCCCTGAATGCAAAGCCTTGCCCAGCGACCGATATAACGGCCATCGAGCACAGGACCGCGTTCAGGTTGTTTGCTTGTGTCGTCAGCACGTAATTCCACCGTCATCTGGAAAGGCTGCGAAATACCTTCCTGCCCCTGAATGGACTCAACCCGGAGGTACTGCTGATCAATGCTTTCCAGTGTCCGGTCGCCTTCGATCAAAACGGAAATAGCCGGTTGTTCGCTGTCCGTTTTTTCTATCCACATTGGGGGGTGCTGCGATGTCATAAGAAGCCCGTGCCGGTAAAGACGATAAGGCTACATAGCAGGATCGGTGCCACCGAAAACATGGCAGTTTTGGTGCATCATTCGGTAAATGTGGTCTTAATTGCGTTGAACTCTGCGCTGTTTCTGCCTCGGATGGGTATGTTTCTACCCGGCAGGCAGCAACACTGTCACGAACAGAAAAGCAGGCAGCACCATCAAATAGAGGTGCTGCTTGCCTGTACTGAACTTACGTCCGCCGGACGACACGATCAGCCAGAGTAGTTTGAAACAGGTTTACCTGGTCCTCCTCCGTTGATTCCTCAGGGTCTACCATGCGCTCCTGCCTTTTCACGGGCATTTTTCACTGCTAATAATCCGGTAGTAACAATCCCTAGCCCGGCCTGAACAGCAAGAAATTCAGGACGTTTTATGAGTGCAGGATTTTTTCCGGCTGCAGGAAGGCTTGCGAATGCGCGAAATGTATATTCCAGCGCGTGTTGAGTGCTGCTTCTTGCGTAGTCACGGTTTGTTGGCATTGGCATATGTGTACCTGTTTATCGATGGGTTTTAATTATTCAGCCGGATGTTGCGACTGAGGGGCTTGTGGTGCTGGTGGATGGTTGGCCGCTGATGCCATCGGTGATGGATCAACCGCCGGGGCCGACGATGCTGCCGCGGCAGCATGCTGAACCCGGGGAACCATATCTGCTACTGACGGTGTACGAACCCGTTTATATCGTCCGATAACCTGCTGGTGTTGAGGGTCGTGTATTGGCGGCGGCACTTCGACGCCCCCTCGTACATAACGAACAGGATTGCCGCTCCAGGTCGGTGGCTGAGACCCCTGATCGGGTTCGGCCTGTGGCGCGAATAAGGCTGCATTATGAGTCTGATGACGGATTTCCTGCGAGGAGACCGAACCAAAATACCCACCACCCTGGCGCTTGGGATCGAATATCTGACTCATATTCATACCATCAAGGCTCTGCACAATGGGCAGGCCTTTTTTCAGATTAAAATTCAGACCGCCTTTACTGGTAACGCCAAACATTCTCCGGCGTTCTTCGGCGGTCTGACTGCTTGAACTGCCCAGTGAGCGCGGCGGTGGTTTCACGTCCTGATATTCCTGATAACCCGCCATGTGCAGTTCGTATTCCCGCTGATGAGCAGAAAATCCCCGGGTTGTTCTCCGGATGTGTTCTTCACTCAGACCTCCGCGGGCCCGCGACAACATCGGATCAACCATATCATTCACTTTCATCGGCAGCTTCGCACCACCGGTTCCTATAATTCTGCTGCCATCGGTCCCGCGTTTGTTCTGATTGGATATCGAGCGCATAACGTCAGCGCGCGCACTGTCGATACCGTAAGCCAGTGTACCGGCCGGCAGCTGAGAAACCAGGTGGGCGGGAACCCCCGTTACCGGTTTTGACTTAGGTTTGCGCCCCCTGGCTTGCGGCGGTGGCATGCGCGACGAGCTCGCCACGGTGGCCCGTGAGGGTCCGGATGGTCTGGCTGATGGCGCCGCCATGGCACTCTGTGCAGTGTTGGTTCGGCGTGAAGATGAGCCACCTTGCTGCGCAGTCGTTGCAGTGGAACGCGGCGGACGTGGCTGGTTAGTCCCAGTAGAACCACTTCCGCCATTGTTGGGTGAGCCAGGCATATCAATCCCCCTTTTCAGGCTGTGTTATATCGGCTATGGAGTGCAACATCAGTCGGTTGCCGAGGTTTTAAAACCAGAAGGCACTGAGCCTCCGGCCAGTGCTTTGAGCCGGGGCGAAACCGGCTCTCCCAGTTCGTTTAATGTGTCCATCGTGTGTCTGGCAATACGCAGAGACACCGGACTGGGCGAGCGTTTACCGCCTTTCTTTGCTGACGGGAGTAAACGTGCATCCTGACGTTCGCCAATCGATGAGTTATTACTGGAATCCCCCAGAAAGAAATTATCGGGCGCGTGGTTAGCCATGTCGGTTGTCGCATCAAGAGCCAGTCTTTGCTCCTTTGCGGTCAGTGCCTTGGGAGACGGGTCGGTGGCACGTTTGGCCAGCATTGCTGCGAAGTTTTTCCGCCGTTCGAGCTGCACTTTGCGTTTGAGTTTGGGGCCGCCAATTGCACTTGTCAGGTCAGTAAATGAAGACAGAATCTTCTTGCGTTTAGCCACCGGCAGGCTGCTGTCTCCGAGTTTTTCCAGCGTTGCTTTTGATATCGTGCGGAAACGTTTGTCCGATACACGATGACAAGCGGCAATACCATTGGGCAGGCGCCCGGCACCTGCTATAACCTTCCCGGCCCGGGCACGGACATTCTTGCCGACATAAGAAGGAGCGCCGGCTGATTTGGCCGCCCGCAGCGACGCATTACCCTTGCGGGCCATGATGTCACTTTGATTTTTTTTCCCCATACATCACCCGTTCTCATTATTAATGGCATTGTGGGTTTTAATGGTTTTGTCGGTGGTCACTACCAGCCGCTCTACCCGCCCCGACCATGAGCCTGATACGTCAGGCCCCGGGTGTTTTGGGAATGATCGCGGGCATTCATTCGATAGGTATTACCGTTGCGATCGGTATGAGTAATGGCCCCCAGTGCATTACCATGCATATGGAAGTTGGTAACACTGCCCCGCCGTTGTCTCGGTCCCCGCTGATGCTGCACGACCTCCATCTGTGTACGGCGGTTTCTGCTGATGATGGGGAATTGCCGGTGTGCATCCCCAAGATTCCGGCCGCCGCGGCCAATCATTGCCTGCATTTGTTGCGCATTAACATGAGTCTCTGGCATATCCCTTCTCCTTACTCTTCTGCTACTACAATCCCTGACTTAAACGGAAAAACCGTTAATTAGCCTCGACACTTAATCCCATTAATTCAAAAATATTCAGCTGTCCGCCACGGTTCAGAAACAGCTCCTGATACAAATCCGGCGCCGACTGCTCGCCCCAGTGGCAGGCGGTATAAATCAGGTATGGCACCGGACTGTGCGGGTCATCCTGCATCAGAAACTCGGCCGCACGGTGCAGACAGGCAAAAGCATCCGCGCGGTTTCTGATGGGGCCGTCACCGCCGGAACCGCCATTACCCGCTCCGGACGCATGTTCGCCACCATCACTTACGCCGGAAGAACTGCCTTCATTATTGGTTTCACCTTCTGCAGCTGACAGGCTGACGCCGCGCCGTTTAAGTTCGCCGCTGATCATGGCCAGAATCTGATTCAGCAGCTGGCTTATTTCAGACAGGCTCGGACTGTGGTCGCCGCAGGCATTGTCCAGCCAGGCAGAGAGGTCATCGATAGCCTGCAAACCGTCCTGCAGTTGTTCATGCTGGTGCAGAAAGAAATTAACCGGCGTTGCAGCCATATGCTGTTTGAACGATTCACTGCTGGGGCCATCCAGACGCAGGTTATCGGGCTGTTGCCGCTTAAGTTGTTCGTGGCGTTGCGCTGTATCCCAGTCGTTCCAGCTGACTTCGATATCGTCAATCCCGGCCTGAGTCAGCGGAATCAGGCGCAGAGGCAGAGCCAGCTTTTCATTGATCCAGTTAATGGGGTTGGTACGGAACTCAATATCGCCGTCTTCCATTTGCGGATACATGGTTTCCCAGTAGGTCTCACACAACGAACGGATCAGAACCGCGGCCGGTGCGATCCCGGCAAAGCCATAACGGTGAATACTGGATTCCATCAGCCAGACGCCCAGCTGCAGGTCCTTGCTTTTATGGCACAGCGCACTGAGTGCGGTTTGCTCCACACTTTCCCAGTCGGCTACCTTCAGTTCATGGGTCCAGATGCCCTGTGGCAGGGTCGGATCATCGGCGCGCCGGGCTTCCTTGATTTTGAAATACACACCGTTGTGGCGTACGGACTCACCGACCTGCCCTTCACCGATCGGCGCCAGCAGGTCATCAAGGGAGTAACCGTAAAACTGCTGAATGTACTGATTGATTTCAGCGTTATCTCTCTGTGGCATACGCACGGCGGCATCCTCCGGCAGGTTTCTGAATACTGCATGGCAGCAGCAGGGTTGCTTTTCCCGGGCGCCTCTCAGGTTTATCCCCTGCGCCACACTTTACGCAGGAGATATACGGCAGCGGCTTCCTGCGGTTGTGCTTTCCCTGATCTGTTACATGTTTCATTGGCAATCTCCTTTGCGCAGCTGCTCTTCCGGTGTTCCCGGATGATCAGGTCGGTTTGTGTCCGCCAGATGCTCTGGCTGAAAGCACTTTTGTGTCGTTCCCGCCCTGACTGCCCGGCAATCCGGGTGCCCGCTGTGGCAACAAGGCCGGCAGTAACAGCGCATGACTGGTGCCGTCTGCCGAGCGTGCTGAGACGTTCAGCAGCAGATGCACTTTGCTGGTATAGGATGCGGGCTTACTGTTGTCCGCAGTGGCCGCGGACGCCGCTGTAACCTTCTGCCGTGCAGCAACCGGTACGCGGAATGACAACAGGGTGCGCTGTGCAACCGGGGCGCTTTCTCCGGAGAAGCGCTGCAGCCACTCGAACATGGCCCAGCGTCCTTCACTGCTGAAGGTCGCGCTGCGATTGGCAGAGTCAATACTCAGTGGCAAATCGGTGTTGCGGACCGGAGAATATTCTGACCCGGTCGCCCAGCGCAGAGTCAGCGCCAGGCGGTTGTCCGGCTTCCAGCTCAGACGGTTATTTCCATTCGGATAAATAACCGCGTCATGACCACTGCTCAGGGTCCACTGGATGATCTGGCGGGTTCCCAGCGACTGCTCTGGCAATGCTGCAAATTCAACCTGCAAATCCAGATTCATAACGCCGTCGGCATCCTGTGCGACATCCCAGAGTGCAGCCAGCTGATCCAGACTGGAGACAAACTCCAGCCATGGGTCCAGCGCCAGTTCAGGCTGAGCATCTATCAGCTCGGCCAGCCCGGTTGCCAGTGGTTTGTCTTTCTTCGGCTGCCCCCAGATTTTCCGGTAGTCTGCAAAAAATGCCCGCACAACGCCCGGATCGATGTCGCTGTGCCCTGCCTGATCAGCCGGCGCAAAGGGGAAATGGCCCGCCAGTTCCGCATTGAAGCGCTGAGCAAGTGCCAGATAGCGTTTGATGACGGTATTTTTGCCGTACTGCTCGCAGTAGCTGCGCAACTGGTTATCTATTTCATACTGGCGCCGGGCAAACAAACCCGCGGAGGTGTGGCTGAAGGCCGGTGTCGTCAGCCAGTTATTGCAGCCTTCAGCATCAAGCTGGGGCAGCTGCGTGGCGATGAAATTCTCCAGGGAGGCAATCTGATTACCCGGATCTTTACGCTGGTAACGCTGCAGGTCGCTCAATGTCCCCAGCCACAGGCTGGCGGCACGGTCGGTATTGGCAACGCCATCGGTGTCCAGCAGGAAGCTCAGCAGCGGTCTGGCGTAATTCTGCGCCAGGTACTCAACCCGCAGTCTCTGACTTTGCAGATAACCATCGAGATCCGCCGGATCGGTATAGCTGAATAATGCAGCAGCGAAACTGTCGCTGGCCCACTGAGGGTTTTTCAGCGGCAGGTAGAGGCGGTTCTGTGCGACCAGATTATTCAGTATCTGCAGCTGGTCGCTGATAAAACGACGGCTCGCATTCTGTAGCAGAGCCACATTGCCGCTGTCCTGTTCCTGCTGCAATAAGGTCAGTAACTGGCGGATATACCCTTCTGTCTGGCTGAAGCTGGTCAGGGTCCGGCCCAGTTCAGTTTCTGAATCTGTCGCGCCGGAAAGAGGCCCGCGGCTGAAGTCGTGCGGGTGGATCTGTGCCCGGGCTATCAGTTTGCGTATGGTCTGCTGCAGCTGACTGCGCAAGGCGGTGGCATAAAAAGGCTGTTGTTGTTTGCCTGCCACGACCGGCCACCATTGTTGCGTATAGGCCTGATAAGACAGCAGCATATCCAGAGCCTGTTCAAGTGGCTGAGCGTTCCACGCAACAACAGCGCCGCTGTTGTCGCCGCTATCCTGTTCACCGGCGATGGTCGGAATGCTTTGCGAAACAACACTCAGGGAACGTAACGCGGCAAACTCTTCTTCCCAGTGTTCCATCTGCGGTGAAAAATCCAGCGGACCGTCGTCTGTCAGCTGAAACAATTTGCCGAGAGGAGCAATATCAAGAGCGGCAATCTGATTACGGATTGCCTCATCACATTCTTTATTACTGAAGGCATCTTCGATGGTGTCCGGGTAGCCGGCATCCAACAGAACAGTCCGTAAACTCGCCATTTCCTGCTGCAGACGACCACAGGGGCTGGTTGCTGCACGGGTGTCGACCCACTGGTGTTTCATATAAAGCAGCCAGCGCTGGAAGTCCTGCAAAGAACCGGTCATGGCTGCCGCATTCTTTTGCAGATATACGGCTGAAGACTGACTCTGCGTGCTGACCAGAAAAGCACGTTGTATTGCTGCAACAGGCGGTCTGGTGGCCTGCTGACCGATCATTTTGCGTACATTATTGCTGAGTGTATTCAGCCGGGTCAGCTGTTGTTCCGGGTCAACCAGATCATGTTCATTCCAGTTGATGTCGTAAGCCGTATCGACAATCGCCCCGGCCAGCAACGGGCTGTCGAAGGTAATCGTCGATGGTATGGATGAGTTATACAGATAATCGAGCAGCGCCTGAAACTCGCCGGCCACGCCCTGGTTATCAGGTAATGGACCTGCCAGATAAATCAGGCGTTTCTGGGCCTGCTGGTATTCCCGCAGGTCGGTCATAAAGGTTTTCAGCTCACGGCTGGCCGTTTCCAGATCGTCATCCGCAGAAACAGAATCTTTTTTCAGTTCGGTTGCTTTTTCCTGCAACCGGCAGTCCATTCCCTGAAATAACAGATTGGGGTAGATACGCTGCGCGACTGCCGCCTTCAGAGAGCGCATCTGACCACTCCCCCAGGACGCCGGCAATGAGAGTGTCAGGGGCTGTTCGCTCATTTTGCTCAGACTGCTCAGCAGCCACCAGGTGTTACTGCCACTTTCACTGCAATCGGGTTCTTTCTTTAAAATATCCGCCCAGCTTTTTTCAGTGCTGACGGAATAATGATACAGACGGGTTGAGTCGATCAGCAGTGCCGAGAGCAGCGTAAATGCGATGGCCAGTGTTGCGTACTGCGCATGCCGCAACGTACGGTTGGTAGAGAAGCGCCGTTGCTCTGCCGGGTAAGCCAGCAGGGTTTCCGGCCACAGTTTGTGATTCAGGAAGTCATCGGTCAGGGCAACCTCATCACGTACTTTGCCGCTGAACCAGATGCCACGCAGTGGCGGTGCTTCCTGATAGCTGCTGCGGGCAAAAGCAAACGCCAGCACTTCCCGCAGTGGCTCTGCCAGATTCTGAAACTCCAGATCGAACAACATAAAGGCATCAATGCCGGCAATGCCATCACCACCGGCGGCGAGTTGCAGCTGCGCCCTGCGGATACCATCCACTACGCTGGTGAAAGCATCATCGACCCACTGTGGCGAAAAGGCCGCATCCAGGCGGGTCGGATTGGACCAGCCAAACATTTCCTGCGGTCTTTCTTTTGTGCCCGCAGACCAGAATTCGTTAAATCCGCGCACATGATCACATTGGGTTACCTGCACATAGACAGGTACGACAAAGCAGGTTTGCTTCTGAATACTCCAGAGCTGGCGGTACAGAGCTTCACCCAGCGTTCTGCGGGCAACCGGATCGCTGGCCTGCTGCAGGGCTTTGGCAGATATGGTCAGAATCAGTCCGTCTACCGGCCGCTCCGGACGGTAAAAATTGAGCAGATCGACGGTTTGTGTGAAGTGTTTTTCCTGCTCAACCTCAATGATCACTCCCTGATCAAAGAAGTGCCACTGGCTGCCCGCCGCAGCCAGCTGCTTTTCACGCGCCAGTAACTGCGCCCGCACACCAGAGCGGACACTCTGCACCCAGCTGCTTTTGCCGCTGCTATCAACCCCGGCCAGCAGATACCAGGGGGTTTGGTAGCGCCAGTCCCGGCGGGTTGTCAGGTAGCGCACAACATCCATACCCTGACGCACCCGGATGCGGTTCAGCACTTGCCAGCCTGTGGGTTGTTGCTCTTCATCCTGTTGCTGCTGACGCTTCTGCGACAGTGCCTGAAAGGCCTTACGGACGGCCTTCAGTGGCCAGCTGAACAGTTTTATGGTGATGTCTGACACCGACGCCACGACATCGCTGCCGGCTTTAAGCAGCCAGATCAGCAGAATAACGAGCAGTGTCAGTAACAGAATCAGGCCAATAAACTGCCACAACGGATCGGTCCAGATTGGCCGCAGATTTTCGATCAGTGGCGCAAAGCGCTCACCAAGCGACATCAGCAAGGCCTGAACGCTGTCCTGAATCTGGTTCAGCAGGGGTTGTATCAGACTCATTTGCTATTACCCCCAGTGGCCTTTGAATGTCAGCCAGATAACCCAGCCAAGCACCAGATAGGCTGCAGCTCCCAGAGCCATCATCCGGTACCACGCTGCCAGTGGTGCAAGCCGGCGTTCCTGACGTGAGGCAAGAACATGCTGATAGGCATTCGGGCAAACCAGACCGGGCTGCGCACCACTGCTGATGCGCTTGAACAGTAATGCGCGGTAATTGCCCAGGCGCTGGGCATCTCCCCGATAGCGCCCGGCGAATCCCAGACGCAGGGCAAACAGATAAACAGAGGCCAGTTTCTGCTCCTGCTGGTCCCATGAGCGGTCTGCCAGTAATGCTGCCGCTCCGGTAAAAAACCGCTCGCCGGCAAAGCAGCTGCTGAACACCCGCTCTTCCAGTGGCTGCTCCTGCCAGTGTTCTTTGCCTGGCCAGTCGAGCTCCATGATAAACAGCTCATCGGCCAGTGCGACCAGAACAAACAGTGTCTGCTCTACCCGTTCACACTCTCTTTCTGTCAGGGTTTTGGCTGCGTTCAGCCGGGTTTTTTCGACCCAGCGCTGCAGGCGCAGGGCAACGGCTTCCGTAATTTCTTCGCCACTGGGAGCCCGGTTCAGGTTGAACTGCGCAGCAACTTCGTCATTCAGCCGGCCACTGCGCACCCAGAACTTAACCTCAACCACCTGGCGGTAAAAATCGCTCATCAGTTGCACCGGGTCGCCGTAGTCTTGTGTTGCCGCAGTTGCGGTCGGCTGAAGCCTGTTATCCATCACCAAATCACCAACCCTTTTCTGTGTTACTCGTGGGGAACATGCATCACGATGGAAGCCGGACGACCTTCACTGGCCTGACGGCTGGTACAGGCGATAGCCAGTTTTGCACCGGGCCGTATCAGTGTTTTATTGGCTTTGATACGGAACAGTACGTTGCCATTAGCGGGTACGATGCCGCTTTTTTCGTCGCTTTCTATCTGAACCGCACTGGCACCAAGCAAACGCCGTTGCATCAGTTCTTTATGCACGGTAACCGATGCAATACGGCAGGCTGCCAGCCAGCGGATGGCGCCTTCGCGACTGCTGCCAGAGGCCGGGCGCAGCTCTATCAGCAGGTCTTTTCCTTCCCAGGCCTTGTCGTAGTTCAGTGTGAATACCCCTTCCTGTTCTTCGTCGAAACCCAGCGAGGTGTAATTAAGATTGACCCGCTCCACCTGCTGCAGGATGTAACTCATTACCTTATCGAAGCCGGGCAAGGCGTTGTCGTGGTTATAAATGGGAAAGCGTGGAGGAATGCTGCCCGGGTCGAGTTCGCTGATTGGTCCGGCCATCCGGATCAGCCCCCGGTACAGCGCTGCCGGCGGGGTTTCTGCGGTGTCTGCAAGCTGCTCAAGAGCCGCCAGTTCCTGCACCATTGCGCGAATCCAGCGATGGTGACGGCGGGTAATGTTGTAGCCCAGAGACTCTCCGTCTTCAGACAAACCGGCCAGCTGCCGGGCTTTATGACGGATGGTCAGCGCCAGAGCCTGGCAGCGCTGCTGTAATGATCTGCCCGCAGATGAGGTTTCGCCGGCATGACGAAAGTGATCAGCCGCAATGCTCAGCAATGGCGGAGCGTAATCCGGGTCAAGCTGGGGGTGACCGCCTTCCGGCTTGATCACCCGGAATAAAGGCAACCCGACATAGCGGCTGCTGACCTGATCGCCACTCTGCAATGACAGCTGCGGGTACAGCCTTGGCATAATCAGTTCGTTCTCACCGGTATTTTCATCAACTCTGGGGTGATCACTGCGGCTGCTGTAGCGCTGAATTTCGGCCCGTTCACTGGCACTGCCGGGTACCTGAATCGGTACCGCCAGCTGAATGGTCTGTGCTCCCTGGCCAGGCTTGAAATCCAATGTCAGGGTAAGCGGATTGTCTTTGCTGGCCAGATGATCAACCAGCAGTCCATCCGGCATAACGGCAACCAGATGGTTAATCACCACCTGGCCTTCGAGCAGGGCTCCGCGATCGAGGCTTAACTGAGCAATCCCCCAGTACGCCGGGTTGATCAGCGATAACTGCTGGCGCAGCTGCTCTTCCCAGTAAAAATGATTTTGCTGAAAGTGTTGCGGTGACAGCAGCATACCTTCGTGCCAGCAGATAGGGTTTGGCAGTCTTTGCGGGTAACCCGTTGCTTTCTCACGACTTGCTGGGATGAGTAAACTGGCCTGCCCGGCCGATAAAATTGCCATGGTGTGTTATTCCTGATGCATTTCGATTAACCGGTATCCTTCCCGCTGCAGCAGGACCTTCAGTTGCCGGAATTGTCCGAGCTGAGCAACAAACTGACCTTCAGCCCCCAGATAGTTGGCAAACATCAGAATGTTGCCAGCCCTGCTGTGGTCGTCTGGCAGAGGCAGTGAGGACATAACAGACAAGGGCACGACCTCGGCGCTGACCACCTCCAGCTGCTTGTCATAGCGCATAACCAGCTCCTGTTTGCGGCTGAACCAGTCCGGGCCGCTCAGGTCTGCCAGTAACCGGGCTACCCGCTCATCGCTGATAAATACGAAATCAATGGCCACCGGCATACTGCGGTTGCAGTCGGCACTGGCCTCAATACGGATGCTGCGGACATCATTTAACGGCGACAGGCCGAGTACCGAGCAACCAGACAGTATTACGCTCAGCGCAATCAGCAGATAACAAAGCCCATGAACAGAGTGCCGACCGTACGCCTTGATCATGCTGCTACCCCGACCATAAAGCTGATATCGCGGAATCCCTGACTCTGGGGTTTGTGGCTAAGGAAAGAGGTGACACCCAATGCCATATGCTCCCCCGGTGCAACTTTGCTGCTTAAGCGCAGAGACGGCAGTTGGTTTGCCGGGCAGCGCAACGTAATCCGGCAGTCAATGCGGCAGTCGGTTATGCGCCGGATCAGATCGATCAGCCGGGAATGGCGTGCGCCTCCCGGGGTCAGTTTTTGCACTTCCGCCCAATCCAGTGGGCCGATAACCAGCTCTGTGGCTTTGTGCTGATCCCAGACCCGCTTCCCCAGAGTTGCGCCTTGTCCAAGCCGGCAGCTCTGGCTGTCGCCCAAACGGGAATGATCCTGACTATCTACCCTCAGCCAGCCTCCCTGCAGGGCATTCATGTGCAGTAGCGGCAATCCCAGTGCGCACTGCAGCATCTGCCTTACCATGGGGAGTGACAGGCGGACATTGGCAAACAACCCGGTCAGGCCAAGGTCATAATCACCCTCAGGATTCATTGCTAACCGCCCGGCCAGTGCCTGCATCAGGCGACCGCTGTCGCTGACCTCAGCGGGGGCATCCATCAGCGTTGGCCGGGTGCTGCGGTGTACCAGATAGCGCAATGCCATCAGGCGGTTATTAAACAGCTCGAGAAAATCGAGCATGGCGTGATCATCCTGCTCAGACCGGTCGCGCAGCCACTCAATAAAGGGAGCCGGCAGCGGCCCGTCCGGCGACATCAGCCCGCCATGCGCCAATGTAATCGCGGTTATCCCTTGTTCTGACAGGCTCACTTCGCGCACATCCCAAGGCGGAAAGTCGGCTGCCAGAGAGGCGCGGAAGCGGACGTTATCCGCGAGGATTTCAAGCAGTTCGTTATCGCTGACAGGCTGTTTGCCGGAGGTCGCATCCGCTGTCCGGCGCAGGCGCAGCACCAGACGCACCAGCTGCAGGAAATTCCAGCCGGTTCCGTTTTTCTGCGCCAGCAGAGAATTTACAGTATGACCTGTTCGCCAATGCGCGGATGCCATTGCTTCCAGACTCCTTCCCGTTGATAACTGACCAGCTGCAGCTGGACGAAATGATTCAGGGTGGTGTAAAGGCCCAGAAAATGGCTCATTACTTCACCGAGCAACAGCGCGTTGGCGCCATCAAAAAACGCCTCATCCACTGTCAGCGTTATACGACTGCCACGATAATGGCCGCGCCAGGCTTCACGCCCCATGCGCCGGACACAGCTCTCTGCCTGAATGTTGACCAGACCATCCAGCTGACGCTGGTGTGAGGCGTTCTGCGGATCACTGTAGAGAGCAATCAGCTGTTTAAGCCGTGCCAGTGGATGCCCATCGTCGGCCTCAGGTAAAAGTGACAGAAAATTCAGATGCAGCTGCGATAGCAGGTTAATGTTGGCCTCCCCGCTCAGTCCTTCGCCGCGGAACAGACTGGGGCGGGTAATAATGGTCGCGTCCAGCAAGGCCCCGGCGCCGGTCAGTTTTAAGCGGTTGCCGATGCGCAAGGACTCCGGCAGCGTACGGTTATTACACAGCCCTTTAACGCTGAGCGTCTGATCAACCGGAGTGGCCGGCGTCAGATCCAGATCCTGCAGTGAAATCATGGTGTCGCAACCTGGCGTTGCCGGTGAAAGCGGAGCGACCAGACGGGTCAGGTAGCGCACGCCGGCGTCACGGATATCATCCACTCCGGCATGCCCCAGCCAGGGGGTTGCCGTTTTAACCCGGCCATCCGCCGATAACAGGCGAACATTTTCCACGCTGTGTACTTCACTCTGACCGTATTGACTTTCATCGGCATACAGACGGTATTCGTAACAGCTGTGATCCAGCTGAACCGGACAAAAAGTGGCGGGAAATAAATTAATCGCCGGAAAACTGTTAAAGCTGAGGCTGTTGCGTTCCAGTGCCGGCATGGAATCCGGCTGATTAACCAATAACAATAATTCAAACTGGCTGGATACCCGGCTGACATCAAGCCCGGTAATTTCGAAAAAGTAATACTTTTCCGGAAAATAAAAGTATTCCTGTAATAGCCGGTAAGCATCGTGACTGCCATTCGGTTGCGGCAGTACATTATGCTGCTGGTCAAATCCCAGCCACTCAATACCGGCTTCTGGCAGTGGCACTATTTCTCCGTCCACGCGGATGGCAATACCGCATATATGATCGCTGAGTAATTTGTACAGATCCGGTCTCAGTGCCGGGTCGTTAATAAAAAAACGCAAACGCTGCAGCGGATATTCATAGACCGGATCGGTTCCCTCGCTGCGCATTTTTATGGAGATAACTGATTGAACATCATTCCGGCCCCCGAGAAATTCAAAGATATTTTTCGGTTTTACTGCAACGTCCTCCAACAGAAATGGCCACAGCGGCGTGTCATAGCAACACTGCATTCTGCATTCCACAGGCTTCTGCCCGGCGTCACGACGGGAAATACTTTTGGCGGAAAATAAACGACCCTTCTCCAGGGTGTATCCATTTATAAAATTCGCACCATCAAGCAGTACATTGGCCTGCATAATTGTCATGCAGGGTATTGACCGCATCAGTGCGGGATACAGACTCAGCAATAAATGATTAGGGATTTCATGCTTTTGCTGTTGCAGGTCATTACGCAAACTGGCCGTAAGCCAGGCAAACGACTGCAGTAATTGCTCAACATGAGGGTCAGCAGAATGACCAGCACTCAGACGCAGCTCAGATGCGACAGAAGGATAAGCACGACTGAAAGCTTCAACCGCTTTACGCATTCCCCCCAGTTCATTCTGAAATTGCTGGATATCCCTGTTCATGCTGTTCAATTCCCGTTGCCCAATGGTTGTCTGCTGTTCAGAAAAAAAACCGTTCTTCAATCGTGTGCTGCCCAAGCTGTAATTTCAGCCTGCAGCTTGCAGTGCTTGCTGCCGAACTGACCGCAATCACCTGTACATCTGTTAATCTGGGCTCCAGTGCCAGAAGCTTTTCGCGAATCAGATCGCGGTATGCCTGCCGGGCGCTGCTGTCATCGGTATACAGTTCGACAATTTCCGGCAATCCGAAGCCTGTGATATAGCTGTTCGCCAGATCATCATTACGGACATAAATCCGGGTCGAAATAATTCGCTGAACCTGACGACAGACGGATTCCTGCAGCGATATCCCGCTGCAGGAATCGTCCAGTTTTTCCAGTAACGTTATATTCATCACCAGAAATACACCGTTACAGCGTATAGGTGCCAGGTGCGATCGGACGATTGCGGACCACACTCCAGCCTGTTGCAACATGCCCTTTGTTCTGCAGACCAGGTCCTTGCAGGCAGTGCACCCAGGAGATTTCCGTAAAGTTCAGCTTAAACTGTTCCGTTGCCATATCGTTTGGATGTGACTGGAACTGAATTTCGCTGATCAGTACGTTGGTTAACTCAAACTGCATCAAAAGATTCAGGCGATCACCGGAGTTGCGTAAAACATGAATTCGACAAGGTGAGCCTTTCGAATCCAGAAGTTTTGCCCGCAAACAAAACTCATAGAGTTTTGGTGACGTTACATCCACGTATTTGACACAGGTGAAGTCAGAGATAATCGGCCGGCCCGATGTGCGCGCACTGTTGCTGACATCGGTGGTTACCTGCTGCTGAATGCCCTGATTAATAGAAACAAGTTCAACACATTTTGTGGCATCAAAACCGAGATTACCCGGATTGGCCGTGATCGCCTGCCAATCACCTTCGGCGGCACCATCAATCAATGAGCCACCGGCGGCCTGGTCGTTGCCTTTGGGTTGTGTCAGTGCCGCATCACCCAGTTCCAGAAGTATAAGATCCATAATATTCCCCGAAATTTTCAGACTTAAATTGAATTCACATTAACCCGGAATGTCAGCCACCAGGCGAATCGACGCCGACAGCTCTTCCAGTTGAAAATGTGGTTTAAGGAATACCGTTGCCTTATACGAGCCTGGTTTTCCTGGCACATCCGTCACATCAATACGGGCCTCCCGCAGTGGGTAGCGTGCCTTGATTTCATTAACGGCGCCGTCATCGATCAGTACATAACTGGCGATCCAGGTATTCAGATAATCGGAAACATTATCCTTCGTCAGAAACGATCCGACTTTGTCGCGCATAATGACTTTAATATAATGAGCAAAACGTGAAGCATTCAGAATGTACGGCATCATTGCCGAGGTTCTGGCATTTGCGTTGGCTTCATCCGTATTATATTTTTTCGGCTGATTGGTGGTCTGACCGCCAAAGAAAGCGGCCTTGTCGGTGCCTTTGCAATGCAGGATGGCCATAAAGCCAAGATCGTTCAGTTCTTTTTCCCGACGATCGGTAATGGCAACCTGAGTCGGACAGGTCAGGCGAACATCCCCTGCTGCGGTACGGAATGTATGTGCTGGCAGCCCTTCGACCAGGCCACCACCTTCTACACCGCGAATGGCAGCAAGCCAGCCAAATTTTGAAAAGGCATTGGTGATGCGCTGACCAAGAATAAATGCGGGATTTCCCCACAGATAACGACTGGCATCGGTGCCATCCACATCCTCTTTAAAATCAAAGCCATCCACCACGACGGTGTCCGGGCCATAAGGGAGACGCAACAGAACTTTAGGCAGCGTCAGTGTGACGTAACGCGAATCTTCGCTGTCGCGGAAACTGCGCCACTTGATAAGCTCGGCACTTTCAAAGATTTTAGAAAGATCGCGCGGCTGTGACAGACGGAAATAATCCTGTAAATCGAACAGCTTTGCATAAGCTGCAGCAATAAACGGGGCGTGCGCCGCCGCCGCAACACCGGATAATTTTTCCAGCAGTTCAATATCTTCAGGATGACGTCCGAACTCATAGTCTCCGACAAGAACGCTGAAAGGATCGCCACCATAGGTGCCGAATTCATCTTCATACACTTTTTTAAACAGCGCACTCTGATCGAATTCAGACGCCTTCTGCAGATCTTTAAGGAGATCGCGTTTGGAAACGTTCAGAACCCGGAGTTTCAGACGGGTACTGGTTTCGGTGTTCATCACAAGGTAATGCAGGCCGCGCCAGGTTGCTTCCAGCTTCTGAAAACCTTCGTCATGCATGACCAGGTTAATCTGCTGTGTCAGCAGATTATCGATCTGCGAGATCCGGTCATTCATACGGTCTGCAGCATCGCCGGCTGACTCACTGGCTTCCTGCCCCAGAATATCCAGAGCGAACTGACCAACCAGAGTCAGAGCGTAGCTTCTCTGCGATTCATCCAGCGCCATGCCACCTTCTTCCAGCAGCTTGCTGATAAATTCACTTGGCTCAACCGCAGACAGATCTTCCTGATCCGCATAGACGCCTTTTACTTCAGTCTGCAGAGCTTCGTCGCTCAGCAACTGAGTCAGCAATTCATCCAGCGCATCGTTACCATCCAGCTTGGCCAGGAAATCGCGCAAGTGAATTCTGGCCTGATAGATCTCGTTGGTTTTTGGGATGCTGCGCACCAGATTCAGTGGCGAAAAATCATTGATCGACTTAAAGATGAGCTCAATATTGGTTGTAGCGCCTTCTTCTTCGGACAATGAATCGGCGACCTTCATGGTAAGGCGTGGCACAAAGCCTTCCATGACCTCATCGAAATTATCACGATCAATTTCAACAAAGTCCCGTTCTTTTAATACAGGCAATGGCTCAGCCGGAGAACCGGAAAGGTCAGCAAGAATGCCGACAATCAGTGGCAGTTCACGCTGTACAATCGCATTACCGATTTCGACATCATAAGTAATATGAACCCTTGGGGATCTTACTCTGGATAGTTTTTTCTGTGTGCTTTCCAATGTTATTTCCTCTCAATCGTCAATTGCAAAAAGACAGATGTTCAGCAGGATCGAATAGAACCTAATGCTCTGCGCATCTGAAAAATCCATTTCCTATCTCTTCTACAACCCCTTTTTCAATTAAAAGCTCAAGGGCAACTTTTACTGAATAAGCCGACTCATGGAGCTTTTGCTGGGTGACCCACCAACGCCATATTCCCTCAAAGCTATCCATGGCATCCGGATGTGAAAGCAGATAGCTCTCAATCAGGTTTGCAACATATAAATTTTGATTATTGCTTGAGTTATTCATTCAAATATCGCCGTCATCATGAATTTAATTTTCAGAGAAATTCCGAAGATTTATTCTCCGGTAGCAATTGAGGTGCCAGATTTTAAAGTCAGAAAAATCCGCAGAAATTCGGCATTCCAAAATAAAAAAGACAGGTTCCGGGGTGTTTTTGACGAGGGATAAATAACCCTCCGGGTAAAATAAAACTCAGTTTTATGGTTCGGCTATGCCAGTTGGGACACGTTGAATGGCCGTGGCGATTCTGAGCGGGATTAACAACTCGTCAGAGTTCGGTTGTTTATTTAACAGAAGGTCTTTATCGGGTACCTGAAGAAATTAAGTCGTTATTCTTAGATCATTCTCACAATCCTTACGCAGAGTCGTCTTGTCATCTAGTGTCAAGCGGGGTTTTTATCACCCACCTGCAGATGCCAGGTGAGTGGTGGGTAAAACAGACCCCGGTTGTGGCGCCCACACCCCATCTGCGCCGTTTCAGCAACAACCCGGATGCATATGTAAGACGCAACACCAGAGAAATCCTGCTGGCTTTTTTTTTGCATAACAGTCAGCCCGACTCACAAGGAGATGCCGTGATGGAATTTGATATGGAGAATCCGCTCAGCCGCGACGCAGCAAAAGAAAAACGTTCATTTTCTGCGCCGCCATGCTCTGGCTACCCTGCACTATCGGTTCCTGGTGAACGACAGAGTAATGAAAGCTCCGGCGGATTCTATCTGGGCATCGTCAACATTGCCGGAGAATCAAAACCTCTGGAGAAAGCTCTGGATAGCATCAGAGTCTTTGGACAATATGACGCGCCGGTTCTGATCACGGGTGAAACGGGAACCGGAAAAGAGCTTGCGGCCCGGGGACTTCACTATTGCGGCAGCCGCTCTGGCCACCCTTTTGTAGCCGTAAATTGCGCCACACTGACAACCGACCTGTTTGCCAGTGAAGTCTTTGGTCACAAAAAAGGGGCATTTACCGACGCCCGTCAGGACAAGAAAGGATTACTTGCCGTGGCCGAACGGGGAACGCTGTTTCTGGATGAGATTGATAGCCTGTCACTGACATCACAGGCTGCCCTGCTGCGTTTACTGCAGGAATCTGAGTACCGGCCGGTTGGCTCAGAAAAAACATACCTGTGCGACGTCCGCCTTATTGCCTCGGCCAACTGCGACCTTCAGGAAAAAATAGCAGCCGGACTGTTTCGCCGGGATCTGTTTTATCGGCTGCACATTCTGACGGTTCATATGCCTGCCCTGCGGGATCGCAAAGACGATATTCCGGTTCTTGTACGTCACTTTCTGCGACAGTTTGCTGAACAGTATGAGCTTGGAGAAAAGATTGCCCCGGCCGAGCTGATTGATCATCTGACCTCATTATCCTGGCCAGGCAATGTACGCGAGCTGGAAAACACCATTCATCGTTTATATCTGCTATCTGGTTCCGGGCGCATCGAAATACAGCACATGCCTGCTACCGACATTCACGCAGAACCATTCGTGCCATCTCCAATAACGACGGACATGGAGCCTGACGCAGAAAATGGTGCGGATGAGTTTCCTCTTACCCGGCAATGCGGCATAGGTGCAGGTGATTACAATTTCAGCCGCGACAAGCGGCTGCTTGTTGAGCGCTTTGAAAAGGAATATCTCACCAGGATTCTGGATGAAGCGAATGGCAATGTAACCCGTGCAGCCATGATGTGCGGAAAAGACCGGCGCGCACTGGGCAAGATGATTAAGAAGTACAATATCCGCAGAGGTCTGTTTATGGAGTGAGCGGATACCGGAAGCGGGACGCCATAACAACCCTACTGAATCGGATTTGTTATGGCGTTTTTGCGTTCAGAAAGCCACAGCAATATCGTTAGCGCTGAGCTGTCCGTGCTGCAGTTTAAGCTGACTGACTAATCGCCCATCCTGATCCTGCAACATTCCCGCGTCCAGCAAACTGATAAAGTGCTCAGCCAGCGGACTTTGCATCAGACTGCGACTCAGGTTTATCTGCAACTCACCATTAAGACGCTCCATCAGTTCCTGTGGTAGTCCGGCGGCATCACCGGCGTCCAGTCTGACCTTGCCGTTTACTTTCAGATCGCCACTGGCACCAATACCACCCGGACTCAGGTCGTTAAAAATAAACGCGGTTTCAAAGGATTCCAGCGCCAGGCTGCCGCCATTCTTCAGCACTTCGTTTGCATTCAGCATCAGACCGGCAATAGCAGCCTGATCATCGCCGGCACTCTGTACTTTTTCCAGCAGGCGCCGATAGCCTGACCAGCTGACGCCATCGATGTACAGCGACAGATTGCTGGGATCGACGTTCAGTTCTTTGTCGGCGGAGCTGACGCGCAAATTGCTGAATGTCAGGGTAGAGAGGGATGCCAGAGTATCGCGATCAATCAGAGCGGCCTGCTCGGTCTGCAGATTATTCAGTTTTATTTTCATGGCCGGACTGTCGATATTAAGCGCACCGATACGGTAGCTGGCCTTGTCGATAAAGGGCGCACCATTACGCTGACTGCTGACAACACTGAGCTCCAGCTGCTGCAGATTGGCGTCACCCTGCGTGCTGCCCTGCAGGCTGGCAGAGGCCAGACTGAGCCTGGCCGTTCCCCGCGCCGATTCATCAAGCCGTGTTTCCGTCTGCAGGATCAGTGGTGCAACAGCCAGTGCGCCACCATCAGGCAGTGTCATCTTGATGGCCCCGGTCTGGTAACGACCGTAGATACGGTCATCGCCGCCATCCAGGTGCCACTCACCCTGCTGACCAGCCAGCAGTTCCGGCATCTGTTGCAGCATCATGCCCGCCAGCCCCTGCTGAGGATCGATCATAAAAGTGCCTGAGGCGCGGTGCGGTTCAATGGTTACCTGCTGGCGGATACTGAACAGATCGGCGGGTTCTTCACCCAGCAGGCGAACATGATAAAGCTCCTCACGGGTAGCACCGAACAGCCCGCGACTGACCTCTTCCAACTGTATCGCAACCCCCTGCGCAGCAAGGCTGTCGTTCGCTTGTCGCAGGGACGTCTGGGTAAACGCATCGTAGCGTTCGATATTCTGATAGGTGATGTAGCCTGCGGCAGCGGCTGAGGCGATTACCGGCAGGCCGACAATCAAGGCCAGGGTCTTACCCATAGTCAATGTCCTTATATGTGATTCCAGTGTGCGTTTCCCGCGCGAGTCTGAACATTCGTTGAGTCTGACCACGGACGCTGGCCTATCGTAAGAAGCCACGGCAACAATGTAAACACGAACCAGCGTGTTTATAGCGCGGCAAAGTGCCATTGCAGGTGGGATTTAAAGCCCCCTTGCGCTAGACTGCGCGCCTGTTTTTACCGGCTGCCATGCTGCAGCCGGGTTCTGTTTGTCACGTCAAAATATCTGCAGGTTAAGCTTATATGTATACAGTGGGTCAGCGTTGGATCAGTGAGGCCGAAACCGACCTCGGTCTCGGTCTTGTGCAAAATGTCGACTTCCGGGTCGTTACTATCTATTTTCCGGCCATCGACGATGTGCGCAGCTATTCACGCCAGAACGCCCCGCTCACCCGTGTAATCTTCAAAGAAGGCGACCTGCTGCCGCTGCAGGATGGCAGCATTCTGACTGTCGCTGACGTGACCGACATCGACGGTATTGTGTTTTACAGCGACGGTGAGCGCGAAATTTCTGAGATCCACCTCAGTGGCCAGATTCAGTTAAACCAGCCAACCGATCGTTTATTCTCCGGTCAGATTGACAACAACAATCTGTACGAGCTGCGCCAGATGGCACTGCAGCAACTGAGCAAACTGCGTCAGCGCCCTTTCTACGGCTTATTAGGTGGCCGTACCAGCCTGTTGCCGCATCAGCTCTATATAGCCGAACAGGTCACTCAGGATTCTATCCCGCGCGTACTCCTGGCCGACGAAGTGGGTCTGGGTAAAACCATTGAGGCGGGCCTGATTCTGCATCGCTTATTGTTGCAACAGCGCATTCAGCGCGCCCTTGTGCTGGTGCCGGATCATCTGCTGCATCAGTGGCTGGTGGAAATGATCCGCCGTTTTAACCTGCGTTTCTCACTGGTCAGCAAAGATATGCTCGAAGATGGCGACGATGACATCTTCGCCACCGGCCAACTATTCCTCTGTCCGCTGTCACTGGCTACCCATGATGCCATCGCGCCGCAGATCCGCGCATCCGACTGGGATATGCTGGTCGTCGACGAGGCACACCACCTGCAGTGGAGCGAAGAAGGCTTCGACGAGGGCTACGCTCTGGTGGAAACCCTGTCGCGCCAGGTCGACGGCCTGTTGCTGCTGACGGCAACTCCGGAGCAGCTGGGCGTGCAGGGACACTATGCCCGCCTGCGCCTGCTCGACCCTGAGCGTTATCCGTCCCTGCAGCAGTTCCTGGCTGAACAACAAGCCTATCAGCCGGTCGCGGACCTGGCTGCCGCACTGGCCGGCAGCGATGACCTGTCAGCAGAGCAACAGGCAACCCTTGCCCGCCTGCTGCCGGATCATGCCAGTGCTGATATCAGCGATGCCACCCAGCGTAACCGCCTGCTGGAAACCCTGATTGACCGTCATGGTCCGGGCCGGGCGCTGTACCGTAACACCCGTCATGGTGTGAGCGGCTTCCCGCAACGCCTGCCACAGCTGACGGCCCTGCCAGCACCGCAAAGTGATGACCTGACGCCGACGCTGGCTGATCTGCATCCTGAACGGGGCGTTACCGGCTGGTGCGATGATGATGCCCGCACCGACTGGCTGCTGAACATTCTGGCCAGCACCGGCAAAGATAAGATCGTTCTGATCTGCCATGCCGCACAGACGGTTCTCGATCTGGAAGCCTGGCTGTGGGAAACCTGCGGCATTCAGGTGGCGGTGTTCCACGAGCATATGGATCTGGTCGAGCGTGACCGGGCGGCGGCTTACTTTGCCGATCATGAGCAGGGCGCACGTATTCTTCTGTGTTCAGAAATCGGCTCCGAAGGCCGTAACTTCCAGTTCGCCCATCATCTGGTGCTGTTTGATCTGCCGTTTAACTGCGACCTGATTGAGCAGCGCATTGGCCGTCTGGACCGTATCGGTCAGGCGGAAGATATCAAAATCTATATCCCGGCCTTCAGCGATCACATCAGCGGCCGCTGGGCGCAATTGCTGCACGCCGGCATTGATCTGTTCAGTCGTCCGAACCCGGCAGCCCAGCCGCTGCTGGAAAAACACCGCGCTGCCATTGAGCAGGCGCTGATCAGTGGCGAAGGTCTGGATGATCTGACCCGTCAGCTGGCAACGGAACGCGATGAGCTGCTGGCCAGTCTGGAAGAAGGCCGTGATCGTCTGCTGGAGCTGCATTCCTGCCATCCGCAGCGTGCCCGTCGTCTGGCGAAAGACATGACCATCACCCATATCGAAGACGAAGCCGAGCTGAACGACTTCCTTGAGCTGTTCGCCGATGCCTTTGGTCTGGAGCTGATCGACCTCGGTGGTGACTGCATCACCATCGCACCGGGTGACCATATGCTGGTGCCGGATATGCCGCATCTGCCGGAAGACGGCTTTATGGCGACCACCCGCCGTGATATCGCCCTCGCCCGCGACGACGTGCAATTCCTGAGCTGGGAACACCCGTTTGTGGATCAGGCACTGGAGCTGATCACCAGCGGCCCGGCCGGTAACGCCAGCGCCGGTTATATCGAAGATCACGACTTCCGCACCGGTGACTGCTTTATCGAACTGCAGTTTGTCGCCCGCTGCCCGGCGCCGAAAGCACTGGCGGTTGAACGCTACCTGCCACCCAATGCCATGCACCTGATGATGACTCCTGCCGGTGAGCTGAAGGTTAACGATGGCGAGTTGCCGGCCTTTGTGCTGCCACTGAAACGTGGCACCGCACGCGGTCTGGTCGAGCAGAAAACAGAAGCCGTGCAGCCTCTGATACATAAGCTGGAGAAAATGGGCAGCGCCCAGCTGAGCAAGATGGTTGATCGAGCCAGCAGCAAAGCCACAGAAGCCTTTGCCGCTCGCCTTGAGCGTCTGAGCGCCCTGAGCGAGCAGAACCCGAATATTTCGCCATTGTTAGTGGCCGATGTTAAGCGTGAGCGCGACGCGGTGCTGGATGCCATTGCCCAGTCGCAACTGGCGCTCGACAGCGTGCGTCTGGTGTTCTGCGGCTAAACACGGCGCCTATAAAAGCGCGGCGTATACAGCAGCGCCGCCGGGCAAAAAAAAAGCCGGTACTGAACACAGTACCGGCTTTTTTGTTGCCGTATTCAGAGCCGATCAGCTGCGCGGAGTACGCATGGTGACGAACTCTTCGGCAGCGGTCGGATGAATGCCTATGGTGCTGTCAAACATCGCCTTGGTTGCCCCGGCCTTAATGGCGATGGCAATGCCCTGAATAATTTCCCCGGCCTCTGCCCCGACCATATGGGCACCAATCACCTGATCGGTGCTGGCGCGTACCACCAGTTTCATAAAGGTACGCTCCGGAAGACCGGACATGGTGTGCCGCATCGGACGGAAATCGGATTCATAGATATGCAGATCATCGCCGAAGCGCTCCTGCGCCTCTTCTTCGCTGAGACCTACGGTAGCGATATTCGGCTGGCAAAAGACCGCCGTCGGAATGCTGTCGTAGCTCAGCGGCTCGTTGTTGCCATCGTACCAGTGGGCAACCAGCTTCATTGCCTGCGCCAGCGCCACCGGTGTCAGCGCCGGAGTGCCGATCACATCGCCCAGAGCGTAAATGCTTGGTACTGTGGTGCGGAAGAAATGATCCACCACAATACTGCCATCGTTACGCAGCTCAACACCCTGCTGCTCAAGGTTTAAGCCTTCGGTCAGCGGTTTGCGGCCGGTGGCATACATGACGCAATCAGCGTCCAGGGTATCACCGTTATTCAGCTGGCAGCGCAGACTGCCATCGGCCAGCCGTTCGATGCGGCGGATATCGGTCTGGGTATGGATGCGAACGCCTTTATGGGCGATCTGACTGGCAGCAAAGTTGCGCACACCTTCATCAAAACCACGCAGGATCTGCTCGCCGCGATACAGCAGGTGAGCCTCAGCACCCAGGCCGTTGAAGATTCCGGCAAATTCTACGGCAATATAGCCACCACCAACGACAACCACGCGCTTGGGGAATTCGTCCAGATAGAAGGCTTCATTTGAGGTAATGGCCAGCTCGGCACCGGGAATATCCGGCTTGAAAGGCCAGCCACCGGTGGCGACCAGAATCTTCTCAGCGGTGAACTCCTGCTCGCCCACTTTTACCCGGTGAGGGTCGATAATGCTGGCTGTGCCGTGCAGGATTTCAACGCCGGAATTTTCCAGTAAATTATTATAAATACCATTCAAGCGTTTGATTTCACTGGTTTTATTATCGCGAAGCGTGGGCCAGTCGAAGTTTTCCAGCTGGCCGTTAACACCAAAGCCGCGGGCTTCTTCAAACTTCTCGGCATACTCCGAGGCGTAGACAAAAATCTTCTTCGGCACACAGCCAACGTTTACACAGGTACCGCCCAGATAGCGGTTTTCGACTACAGCGACTTTAACGCCACGCGCTGCCGCCATGCGCGATGCACGTACGCCGCCGGAGCCCGCACCAATCACCAGCAATTCAAAATCGTAATTCATAATATTCCCCTGCCCGTTACTCAAATCTGACTCAGGGAGTCAGTGTGGCGCGGATGTCGACCAGACCAGAGCGGTCGGTACGATCAATAGTGATCTGGCTGACACGAATGCCGTGCCGGGACTGCATCCCTTCCAGCCAGGTGATGGCATCGTCGAAGACAGCCTTCTCCACCCAGACGCGCAGGCCTTTGCCATCCTGTTCGTAGCGACTGAGCACAATGCCGGCTTTCTTCGCCTGCTGGGTGACGGTCGCCAGAATCGGCGCATCGGAGGCGGGGGTTGCCGCCCCGCCAAAACGGTGAGCGTTTTCCGCCAGAAGATTGTAGGTCGCCAGATTCTTTTCCAGACTCAGTGCGGCGGCTTTCTGGCCGCGGATCAACGGCGCATAAATCATCACAAAAATCAGCGCCAGCACCAGCAAAGCGGCAATCGCCTTAACAACCAGCCGATCGCGGGATGGCAGCGCCTGATACCAGTGCTGCGCCGCTTGTACGGCCTTGTTGCTCTGCAACTGCGCCTGCAGCTGCCCCTGAATTAACTGAAGGCGTTCGTTCATGCCGAACCTCCGATCTTAATGCGGCCCTTAACTCCGTCCTTATCGTTGGTAGCCGACGCCACCTCCGCAACCAGACCTTCTTTTTCCAGCGCCGCACGCAGCGTCTGTAATTCATTCAGATTACTGGCGCGCACCTCAACAACCAGCTCCTGCAGGCGATCATTAAAACGCAATGACATCAACTGCACCTGCTTTTGCAGCCCCTGGGCGGCATACACCCGCGCCAGCACACTGGTTGTGCCAATAAAGCCTGCGCCGTCACTGTTGTCTCCACCATCAAGCTTGGTTTTGATCTGACGCTCCAGCGAGCGGATACGCTCACCCGGAAACAGGTTTTTATAAAGACTGATGGCTTCCGCCCGCACCTGCTGCGACTGTTGCTTCAGCGTGTAGTTATCGATAAACAGGTACAGCGTGGCAGCAACCAGCCAAACCGCAGCGACGGCCGCGAGACCACGCCACCACACA
The DNA here is from genome assembly GCF_020320405.1 of Thalassolituus sp. ST750PaO-4. Taxonomy (NCBI): domain Bacteria; kingdom Pseudomonadati; phylum Pseudomonadota; class Gammaproteobacteria; order Oceanospirillales; family Oceanospirillaceae; genus Thalassolituus; species Thalassolituus sp. ST750PaO-4. The sequence goes on along the minus strand of NZ_JABVCB010000012.1, from coordinate 330,759 downwards.
GGCGGGCGGTCTTCAGCGACTTCGCGCACCTGAAAACGCCCGGTCAGCAAATTGGTTAGTTTGCCCTGCAGACGTTGCTGTCGCAGTTGGTTGCCATCATTGGCGAGCAGTTCTATCTCGGCAAAAACCCCGGCAAAACTGCTTTCCAGCGTGGTTTTCAGCAACTGCGCCTGATCCAGCTGCGCGGCCATAATCTGCAGACCGGTAACCTGCTGCGCAGACTGCTCTTCATCACCATGATCAAACAATGATTCCAGCACCGGGGTCATTGCACTGTCAGTCACCCAGCCTTCAAATACCCCCGGAATACGCATAGCCCAACCCTGACCCTGGCGCAGCATCACAGGAACATCCTGTGGCAGCAGCTGGGTTTCAGGAATCAGCTCACGCACCTGCAGGTGATGCAACTCGCACTCTTCCAGCAGGCGCTCAATCAGGTCATTGCCAACCACATAAGCACGGACTTTTTTGCCTTCACTGCCGGCGGGCAGAATCAGATAATCCGACAGATCATCAATCAGCCCTTCTTCCAGCGCATAGGGTAAGGCACGGGCCAGATGACGATTACTGACACCCGGCAAAGACACCCAGTGGGTAGCATAATTACAGGCAGAAAGAATCAGACGCACCGGCGTCAGATCCGCCTGAACTTCAGCCCAGGATGCCAGCGATTGCACGCCTTGCTCTGAACCAGCGGCCATCTGATCCAGAGCAGTTACCGTCCAGCGGCCGCTGATCGCGTTCCACTGCACTTTTATCGTTTTTATGGCCTTAGCGGTTTCCATGCACTACACCTTATTGCGTCATGCCAGGTTGGGTGGTTTCGGGCTCCCGCTTCGCTTCGCGGCGGGAGTAATCTCTGTACAGTGTGGTCATCCGACCATCACCGTTGTCACGTTTAATAAGTATTTCGCCAGTGGCGATACGGTCACCCAGCTCAACCCGGATAAAGGTTTCAAAATATTCGGATTTTACACTGAAGTCGGTTTTATCCCAGCGGGCCTTTGTTACCGGCGCTTCACCTTCGCCCGCGTTGCCGCCGTTATTCGTTTTAGTAAATGGCTCTACCTGACTGAGACTCCAGAAGTCATCAACTGTCTTAAAGCCCTTATCACCACGGGCACTGACAATCGCCTCACCATCGGCCAGTGACAGACCGGCATCAAGGGAGGCCAGCACCATCGCACTGGCCGTGTTCACATTCAGCTGTGCAGTGATAGGCAGACAGACCACATAGGGCTCAAGCTTGCGGAAGCTGACCATATCCATTCCCTCCAGCAACAGCAGCTCAGAGGGGTGTTTGCACCCCTGATACGCAGCCTTATAGGGAGGTTCCATGCCCTGATAGCGGTCATCATCCTGACTGGATTCATCCATCCAGCGTGCCAGGGTATCGGCCAGGGTGACATCCAGCCCAAGCAGGTTAAGCAGATTACTGAAGCGGATCTTCTGCGTCGCTTTATTGCTGGCCGCCACACTCAGACTGTTCAGGTTAAAACGCCCCATCGCATCGGCGATATTGATGCGCGCCAGCCCGGGGGATAATGGGAAGGTGCGCTCCTGCGCCCACTCTTCATAGCGGTGATCGATTTCCTTGTCGTTTTTCCAATCAAGGTACAGACCGGTTTTTACCGCCTGCTCAGCGCCAAACACATACGAACGCGCCTGCTGCAGGGCAAGCATGGTGCCACTGCGCTGCACATCGGTTGACTGGCGATCAATCATCGCCACCGCCAGCATAGAGACAATGGCAAAAATCAGTAAAACGGTAATCAGCGCGAGGCCACGCTCAGATCTCTGCAGGCTGCGCATTATGAATCAGCTCCCCAGGACAGCAGCCACTGGCGCTCAATCTCGCCCAGCGCCGGCAGCGTCAGTCGCCAGCGGATTGCTAATGGCCGCTCCTCATCACTGCCACTCTGCAGCGCCGGCCAGGCGGTATACCAGTCCCGGCCACTGATCTCTGCACTCTGCCCGTCACTTGCTTTGCGTTCCTGCTGCACCAGCAGGTCAATCTCCAGACGCTCCACCTGCTCCAGCACGACCTGTGCCTGCGGTACAGAGTCACTGGCCCGGTCCAGCACCGGCCAGAAATAGCGCACCAGACAATCGTGCTCAGGCTCAGTCACGCCCCAGGATTGCAGGCGCTGCAGCGCCGGCTCGCAAACTTCGCTGTCGATGGGCTCAAGGCGGTAAGCAACACGCTGTAGCTCGGCCCGCGGATCGGTACTGACCGGAGAATTACGCCAACCGGCACGGGTAAATTCCAGCGGAAAGTCGCCACTATCAAGCAGCAGCGATGCCTGTGCATCACCGTATGCGTCGCGGATGCTGCGGTTGATAAACTGTTCCAGATCGCGGCTGGCAACCATATTAAAACGCTGCAGACTGACCAGCTGCTCTGAACGCACTTCGCTGGCCTGTTTTGAGTCGATCACATTGCTTAATAATTGCGTGGATGCGACACCGATCATGGCGGTAATGGAAACCGCGATCAGCACTTCAAGCAGGGTGAAACCTTTTACCGCTGACAATGGCCGCATCAGTATTTGCTCATAATGCTGACCAGCGTGATCAGGTTGCTGTCTTTATGCTGCATATCCGCCACCGATACGGTCACCCGGTGCGTGTCCGGAAATTCTGTTTTCTCAACCTTGGTGAACACCTTCCACTCGCGGTCAGCCATATCGACCTGATCATTATTTTCCCCCACTGGCGGCAGGCCATTAAGGCGCAGCTCCACCATGCGGTTATCGGCAACAAAAGACGCCAGGGTTTTATCCTGCAAATGCAGCAGACTACCGACACTCTGACTGGCGGTTTCACTCATCGTAGCGGCAATGGCAACAAATACGGTCAGAGCGATCATTACCTCAATCAGGGTAAATCCACGCTGGCGGCGTTCAGTTTTCATAGGTTTCCACCTTGATCAGCGGCGCCCCGAAACCATCACCACGGATCAGAACCTGAAAGTGATCGTCGCTATCGTGAGTCAGTGTCAGCAGGTAAGGCGTGTATTCGTCAGAAGAAAGAAACATCAGCGCAGGTTTTGCGCCATCCTCTTCATCCAGCAAACTGTCAAAATCAACCTCCTGCCCTTCGACATTCAGCGCAATAAAAACATGCTCGGGAGCTTCAAGCTGGGATTTCAGGCTGCCACTGTAGGCCTGCCAGGGGTTTTTACTGAGCTTATCAAGCTCTTCCCGGGTTTTATTGGCGCTGAATTCCTGGCTGTTAACATCCTGAAAGCTCAGCAGCTGCAGCGCCTGCTCATCCATAGCAACACCGAGGTCGATATTCTGAAATACCGCCTCTTGCCGATAGGCTGAAAACAGGTTGCTGAGGTGATGGGCAAACTGAGTGGTCTCATCCTGAGCCTGGCGATCACCACTGCTCAGGGTTGCCATGGCAAGCAGGCCACCAACAATGGCCAGCACCACCATCACCTCCAGCAGGGTAAAACCCCGCTGAAGCTGCTTACGCATCAGTGATCCAGACTGCTGATGTCGGCATTCTCTTCTTCGCCGCCTTCCTGACCGTCGGCACCGAGTGAGACGATTTCGTACTGCCCTTTATCAAGGAAGTACATAAACTCATTACCCCAGGAGTCAGTCGGTACGTTATTACCCTTCAGGTAGCCACCGGATTTGTAGTTTTTAGGCTCAGGGGAGCTGCTTGGTTTTTTTACCAGCGCTTCCAGGCCCTGCTCGGTGGTTGGGTAAGTAAAATTGTCCAGCTTGTACAGATCCAGTGCGTTTTCGATCAGCTTGATCTGGCTTTTGGTGGTTTTAATCCGGGCATCACCGGCAGAGCCGATAATATTGGTCGCAACCAGCGCCATAATGCCGCCGATAATCGCCAGTACAACCATCACTTCCAGTAATGTAAAACCCTGTTGGCGGTTCGCGTTACGCATTGATTTCATTCCGTTCTCCTACTGAACCATTTTTTGTAATTCAAGAATCGGCAACATAATTGCCGCGACAATTGTTGCCACAATACCACCCATCACCAGCAGCATGACGGGCTCAAAAATCTTAACCAGTGCTGACACCGTATTTTCCAGCGACGTTTCCTGCTGCTGTGCGGTTCGCGCCAGCATACTATCCAGCTCACCACTGTTTTCACCACTGGCAATCATGTGCAGCATAATCGGCGGGAAATAGCCGGTTTCGGCCAGAGCTTTATGCAGACTGCCACCCTCACTGACGGTGACGGTCGCCTGAGTCAGGGACTGCTGAATCGGCATATTGGTCACCACCTGACTGGCAATGCGCATGGCATCCACCAAAGGCACACCACTGGTCGTCAGAATCGCCAGCGTACTGCCAAAGCGGGCGGTATTGGCATCTTTGACAAAACCGCGCAAACCCGGCACCCGCAGCAGAAAGTGGTGGTAACGCTTACGGAAAGCCGGGCTTTTCAGGGCACGACCGAATGCAATCATCCCGACAATAATGGCGACCAGGGTATACATCCCCCAGGCGGTAATAAAGTGGCTCAGATCGAGCATAAACTGTGTCAGACCGGGCAGTTCCTGACCGTTTTTCACAAACACATCAACGATATCCGGCACAACGTAAGTGAGCAGGCCCACTACGATACCAATAGCCACAATGGTCAGAATCACCGGATACATGGCTGCGAGCTTGATCTTCTGGTCGGCCGCCTGGCGGGCTTCGGTGTAGTCCGCCAGACGATTAAGCACGCCATCCAGATGGCCGGCATGCTCGCCGGCACTGACGGTTGAACGGTACAGATGCGGGAAAGCCTTGGGGTATTCGGCCAGCGCTTTAGCCAGTGTGTAGCCTTCCAGCACCTTAGCGCGAATTGCCAGAATCATGGCTTTAATGCGCTGCTTACCGGTTTGCTCTGACAGTGCCCGCAGCGACTCATCAATCGGCAGGCCAGCCTGAATAAGTGTTGCCAGCTGACGGGTAATCAGCGCCAGCTCAGGCACCGACAAACTCGGCTGACGCTCAAACAGGCTGTCTTTTTTCTGTTTCTGGGCGGTCTGCTCAACGGCCAGTGGCGTCCAGCCCTTGTCACGCAGCTGTTGGCGCACCTGGCGGGCACTGTCCGCCTCCAATACGCCCTTCTGCTGCTTGCCGCGGCCGTCGATGGCCTGATATTCAAATGCTGCCATGGTTAACCTTTCGCCACCCGCAGCAGCTCTTCAATGGTGGTACTGCCACCCAGTACTTTGCGAATGCCATCCTGACGAATACTTGGCCCCAGCGTGCGCGCATGCTGTTCCATGGTTTGTTCGCCCGAGCGGTCATGAATCAGGGTTTTCATTTTCTCATCGACTTCGATGATCTCGTAAATACCCTGACGGCCGCGATAACCGAGCTGATTGCACTTATCGCAGCCTTTGGCATGGTAAATGGTCGGCGGATTGGCGGCATCAACGCCCAGCAGCTCGCACTCGCTGGCATCGGCGATCGCTTCAATCTTGCAGTCATTGCATAACACCCGCACCAGACGCTGGGCGATCACGCCAATCAGACTGGACGACAGCAGAAACGGCTCAACGCCCATATCCTGCAAACGGGTAACGGCACCGATCGCGGTATTGGTGTGCAGCGTGGAAAGCACGAGGTGACCGGTTAATGAGGCCTGAATAGCGATTTCTACCGTTTCCAGGTCACGGATCTCACCGATCATCACCACGTCCGGGTCCTGACGCAGAATGGCGCGCAGGCCTTTGGCAAAGGTCATCTCAACCTTGGTATTTACCTGCGTCTGGCCAATACCAGGCAGGCTGTACTCAATCGGATCTTCGACGGTCAGAATGTTGCGGCTGGTGTCATTCAGATCGCTCAGCGCGCCGTACAGCGTGGTGGTTTTACCGGAACCGGTCGGGCCGGTGACCAGAATAATACCGTGTGGTTTGCTGATGATATTGCGCATGCTGCGCAGATCACGATCGGCCATACCCAGCTGTGACAGACTCAGACGTCCGGCCTGCTTATCCAGCAGACGCATTACCACCCGCTCGCCAAAGCTGGACGGCATGGTCGACACCCGCACATCCACTTCACGGCCACCGATGCGCAGTGCAATACGTCCATCCTGCGGCACACGCTTCTCGGCAATATCCAGCTTGGCCATTACCTTGATACGGGAAATCAGCAGCGCTGACAGTGCCCGCTTGGGCTGTACCACTTCGCGCAATACACCATCGACGCGGAAGCGCACAACCAGACGCTTTTCATAGGTTTCAACGTGAATATCCGAGGCATTTTCTTTTACCGCCTCGGTCAGCAGGGCGTTGATCAGACGGATAATGGGGGCATCCCCCTCCTGCTCCAGCAAATCCTCGGTTTCCGGGACGGAATCGGCCAGGCTGGCCAGATCCATTTCGTCGCCCAGACCTTCAACCATTTCCATGGTTTCAGAGGAATCGCTCTGATAAGCCAGCCCAAGGCGCCGTTCAAATTCTTCTTTACTGACGGCTTCCAGCCGGAATGGTGCGGCCAGAAAACGCTGCACTTCCATAATAACATCAACACTGATGCCTTCTTTATGGATCAGCACCAGCTGTTCCTGCCCGCCTTCCACAACCACGCCAAAACGCTTGGCAAAGCCAAAAGGCAGGCGGGTTGCCAGGCTGGTGGCCTGATGCTGCGCCTGCGGCATACCGGTTCCGGATTCTGCTGCCGGATGTTCTGATATTACTGCGGTCATAATTAGCCTAAGTCGCGTCCGATACCGGCATAGTCAAAGCCCTGCGCTTTGAGCGCATAAGGATCGTACTGGTTCCGGCCGTCGATGATAATTGGGTGTTTCAGCAGTTTTTTCATGGCGTTAAAGTCAGGCTGGCGAAACGGCTTCCACTCAGTAACCAGCACCATGGCATCCGCATCGGCCAGCGCATCGTATTGGTGATCACAGAACACTATCTGCCCCTGCTCAAACAGTTGCGGCGCAAACCAGCGGCGCGCCTCATCCATGGCCACCGGATCATAGGCACGCACGACCGCACCAGCGGCGACCAGACGATTGATCAGCGCAACAGAGCTGGCTTCGCGCATATCATCGGTACCAGGTTTAAATGCCAATCCCCAGACACCGATGGTGCGGCCACTCATATCTTCGCCAAAACGCTGCTGCAGTTTTTCAAACAGGCGCTGTTTCTGTGCCTGATTGCGGTCTTCCACGGCACGCAAAATACGGGTGTCGAAGTTAAATTCGTCACCCATATGAATCAGGGCCTGTACATCCTTCGGAAAACAGGAGCCGCCATAGCCGCAGCCCGGATAAATAAAGGAGTAGCCGATACGGCTGTCAGAACCGATGCCTTTGCGCACATTTTCGATATCAACACCCATGCGCTCGGCCAGGTTGGCGACCTCATTCATGAAGGAGATTTTGGTCGCCAGCATGGCGTTGGCGGCATATTTGGTCAGCTCCGCATCGCGGATACCCATAAACATCAGTTTGTCATGATTACGGGAGAAACTGTGGTATAGCTCAGCCATTTGTTCACGCGCACGATCTGAATCGACGCCGATAATAATCCGGTCCGGGCGCATAAAGTCATCGATGGCTGCGCCCTCCTTCAGAAATTCCGGATTGGAGACCACATCAAATTCAATCTCAGCGCCGCGGGCATTCAACTCGGCGCGGATGGCATCGCGCACTTTCTCTGCCGTGCCAACCGGCACGGTCGATTTATTCACAACGATGGCATAACCCTGAAGATTGCGGCCAATTCCGCGGGCCACATCCAGAACATAGGTAAGATCCGCCGAGCCGTTTTCACCCGGAGGCGTGCCGACTGCGATAAAGTACAACGCAGATTGCTGCATTGCCTGGGATAAAGAGGTGTTGAACAGCAGACGTCCGGCCTTGCTGTTTTCCCGTACGATGGCCTCCAGGCCTGGTTCGTAAATCGGGATAATGCCTTCCTTGAGTTGATGAACCTTGGCTTCATCTGTATCTACGCAGGTAACGCTGTTGCCCATTTCGGCAAAACACGCGCCGGTTACCAGACCAACGTAACCCGTCCCTACTACCGTAATATTCAAGGTTATTTCCTTATTCGTAACTTCGTAAACCGACAGTACGTTACCTTATTACGGAAAAATGACAACTCAATGACATAAAAAAACCCGGCCTTGGCCGGGTTTTTCTAAGCTACTGATATTACAGAGCATTTTCCAGTGCAGGCACTGCGTCGAACAGGTCTGCAACCAGGCCGTAATCAGCCACCTGGAAGATTGGAGCTTCTTCGTCTTTGTTGATAGCAACAATGACTTTAGAGTCCTTCATACCAGCCAGATGCTGGATCGCGCCGGAAATACCAACGGCGATGTACAGATCCGGAGCAACGATCTTACCGGTCTGACCAACCTGCATATCGTTAGGTACGAAACCAGCATCAACCGCTGCACGGGATGCACCAACAGCAGCACCGATTTTGTCGGCCACTTTGTACAGCATCTCGAAGTTGTCGCCGTTCTGCATGCCACGACCACCAGATACAACAATCTTGGCACCGGTCAGCTCAGGACGGTCAGACTTAGCCAGCTCTTCACCAACAAAAGCAGACAGGCCTGCATCTTTAACGGCAGCAACAGTTTCAACCGCCGCAGAACCACCTTCAGCCGCAGCTGCGTCAAACGCAGTACCACGTACAGTCATCACCTTGATGCTGTCAGAAGATTTAACGGTCGCGATGGCGTTACCGGCATAAATAGGACGGGAGAAGGTGTCCGCATCAACAACAGCAGTCACTTCAGACAGCATGTTCACATCCAGCAGAGCAGCTGCGCGTGGCAGGAAGTCTTTACCGGTTGTGGTCGCTGCAGCCAGGATGTGGCTGTATTCCTTGCCCAGTTCGGCAACCAGCTCACCCATGTTTTCAGCCAGCTGATATTCATAGGCTGCATTGTCTGCAACCAGAACTTTGCTCACGCCAGCCACTTTGGCAGCAGCTTCAGCAGCGGCACCACAGTTGCTGCCGGCAACCAGAACAACCACATCACCACCGATAGCGGCAGCAGCAGTTACAACGTTCAGGGTTGCGCCTTTCAGAGTAGCGTTATCGTGCTCTGCGATTACTAAAATAGCCATTACACAATCCTCTCTTACAGCACTTTGGCTTCGTTCTTCAGTTTTTCGACCAGCTCTTCTACGCTGCCGACTTTAATGCCAGCCTGACGCTCGGCCGGTGGAGTAACCTTAACCAGAGACAGAGTGGAGGTCATAGCCACACCCAGATCTGCAGGAGTAGTCACATCCAGAGGCTTGCGCTTGGCTTTCATGATGTTTGGCAGAGAAGCGTAGCGAGGCTCGTTCAGACGCAGATCGGTCGTTACGATGGCAGGCAGTTTCAGAGCAACAGTACGCAGACCACCGTCGATTTCACGGGTCACGTTTACTTTGTCGCCATCAACGGCCACTTCAGAAGCGAAAGTACCCTGAGCCATATTGGTCAGTGCGCCCAGCATCTGGCCGGTCTGGTTGTTGTCGCTGTCGATGGTTTGCTTACCCATCAGTACCAGTTGAGGCTGTTCTTTTTCCACAACGGCTTTCAGCAGTTTGGCAACGGTCAGAGACTCCAGTTTTTCTTCAGTCTCGATCAGGATGCCACGATCGGCACCCAGTGCCAGAGCAGTACGGATCTGTTCCTGAGCCACTTTAGGGCCGATAGAAACCACAACCACTTCAGTAGCGACGCCTTTTTCTTTCAGACGTACCGCTTCTTCCACTGCGATTTCACAGAATGGGTTCATAGCCATTTTAACGTTGGTCAGATCAACATCTGAGTTATCTGGCTTGACGCGAACCTTTACGTTGTAATCGATTACGCGTTTAACAGCGACAAGAACCTTCATAGATTCCTCGTATTTAACTTGGTGGATGAATAAAGGGCAAAATTACCACGCCGACAGGATGACACAGTCATATCAGGAGCCCTTTCCAGCGCGCCACATTATTCGGATGTTTACCGCGAGCGTCAATAGCAGCATTGCTGAAGCCCACAAAGACCGGGGCATTCAGGCTATTTTCCTGTCAAATCAGTTGCCTAGTGTTTAACCCAACGTATAATGGCGGCCATTTTGACTCTCAGGCAGGCACCTTTATATGGCCCGCCTGGCATGGCAAAACAATCGCCGGGCACAATTATTCAGTGCACCAGAGTCCGTGATAGCTCAGTAGCTCCCAGCTCATTTCGAGGAGATCAATATGCAACGTGAAGTAATGGAATACGATGTAGTGATCGTTGGCGGCGGCCCTGCCGGCCTGTCAACCGCATGTCGTATCAAGCAATTAGCCGAAGCCGCCGGACAGGAACTGTCTGTTTGTCTGGTTGAGAAAGGCTCCGAAGTTGGCGCTCATATCCTGTCCGGTGCGGTTATAGAAGACCGCGCCCTGGCCGAATTGTTCCCTGACTGGAAAGAAATGGGCGCCCCGCTCAATGTGCCTGTTAAAGGTGATGAAGTTTACTTCCTGACCAGCGATGAGAAGTCGATCAAGACTCCACACTGGGCCATCCCTAAACCGATGCACAACGATGGCAACTACATCGTATCTCTGGGTAATGTATGTCGCTGGCTGGCTGAGCAGGCTGAAAACCTCGGTGTAGAAATCTACCCGGGCTTTACCGCCGCCGAGTACATCGTCGAAGACGGCGCCATTAAAGGCATCGTGACCGGCGACATGGGCGTAGGTCATGACGGCCAGCCAAAAGATGAGTACGTACCAGGCATGGAACTGCGTGCCAAATACACCGTATTTGCTGAAGGCTGCCGCGGCCACCTGGGCAAGCGCCTGATCGCCGAATTCAAACTGGACGAAGGCAAAGATCCACAACACTACGGTATCGGTATTAAAGAGCTGTGGGACATTGATCCTGCAAAGCATCAGGAAGGTCTGGTACTGCACGGCGCCGGCTGGCCGCTGAATGAATCCGCCTCATCCGGTGGTTTCTTCCTGTACCACGCTGAAAACAACCAGGTAGTGGTTGGTCTGATCACTGACCTGTCGTACAGCAACCCTCACGTAAGCCCTTTCGATGAATTCCAGCGCATGAAGCACCATCCGGTGATCAAGCAGTATCTGGAAGGCGGCAAGCGCGTATCCTATGGCGCCCGCGCAATCACCAAAGGCGGCCTGAACTGCCTGCCTAAAATGACCTTCCAGGGCGGCCTGGTGGTTGGTTGTGATGCCGGCACCCTGAACTTTGCCAAGATTAAAGGCACCCACACCGCCATGAAGAGCGGCCTGGTGGCTGCTGAAGAGCTGTTCAAGGCTATTCAGGCTGGTCGTGCCAACGATGAAGTAACCGAATTCACGGCCGCCTTCGAAGCTTCATGGGCTTATCAGGAACTGCACCGCAGCCGCAACTTCGGCCCGGCAATGCATAAGTTCGGCATGTTCGGCGGCGCTGCTTTCAACTTCATTGACCAGAACATCTTCCCGATCCCGGTCACCCTGCATGACACCACGCCGGATTATGCAACCCTGAAGCCAGCAGCAGAATGCGCGAAAATTAACTATCCGAAACCGGATGGCAAAATTTCGTTCGCCAAACTGGATTCCGTCTTCATCGGTAACGTAAACCACGCCGAAGATCAGCCGTGCCACCTGAAGCTGAAAGACGCTTCCATTCCGCTGAGCGTTAACCTGCCTAAGTGGGACGAGCCTGCGCAGCGCTACTGCCCTGCCGGTGTGTACGAGATTGTGGAAGACGAAAACGGCAAGCGCTTCCAGATCAACTCACAAAACTGTGTTCACTGCAAAACCTGTGATATTAAAGATCCGTCTCAGAACATCACCTGGGTAACCCCGGAAGGTGCTGGCGGTCCGAACTATCCGAACATGTAAGCTGTTCACAAAAGAAAGCGGGCCTTGCCCGCTTTTTTTTCGACAATAAGAAACCACCATGCTGCTGAAAACCCGCTTCTACATTCCGCCACTGAGAAAAAATATTGTACAGCGCGAGCCTCTGCTGCAAATCCTGAACAGCAGCGAGGGCGGCCAGCTGGTAGTGATTTCAGCCCCCGCAGGCTATGGCAAAACCACACTGATCAGCCAGTGGCTGCACCATTCTCCGCATACCTTTTCATGGCTGGCGCTGGATGATACTCAGGCGGCTCCGGGGATTTTCTGGCGCTACTTTATTACCGCACTGAATCAGGCATCCCCCGGCTGTGGCGAACACCCTCTGCAGCTGTTGAGAGACAATCAAAACGAACACGCACTGGAAAATGCCCTTATTGCGCTGCTCAATGAGCTGGACGCTATCAGCCCATCCTCACCACGCGATGCAATAACACTGGTTTTGGATGATTTTCATCTGATCGCAACACCGGAGCTGAGCGGGCAATTCAACAGCTTTCTTAACCACCTGCCACCGTCACTGCGCATTGTTATTACCTCACGCAGCGCGCCTGATCTGGCGCTGGCCAGACGGCGCGCCAGCAATCAGCTGGTCGAGATTGATCAGCACCAGTTGCGCTTCTCCGCAGAAGACAGCAACCGCTTTCTGCAACAGACAATGAGCCTGCCAATCAGTGGCAGGCAGAGTCAGCTTTATTTTCAGGAAACCGAAGGCTGGATTGCCGGCCTGCAACTGATTGGGTTGTCATTGCAGAAAACGGCTTCAATGCCACTTCCTGCCGTCGAAAACCACCAGGCAGAGAGTGACCACAACCGCCATAAGCAGCCCGGCCTTTCATTGCAACGCGACATTGCCGACTATCTGCTTGATGAGGTGTACTCACAACAAAGCCCCGACATTCAGCACTTTTTACTGCTGAGCGCGGCCGTACCACGCTTCACCGCTGGCCTGTGCAATGCACTGACGGGACGCAATGACAGCCTGGCCGTAATCAGCCATCTTGATCGCCACAACCTGTTTCTGCTGCCACTGGACAATCACGGCGTATGGTTCCGCTATCATGATCTGTTTCGCCGCTTTCTGCTGCAACACTTTAACAACCTGAGTACGGAAGTCCGGCAACAGGGACGCAATACGGCAGCGCAATGGTTCGAGCAAAATGGCTATCTGCAGGAAGCACTGGAACAAAGACTACAACTCCGGGACTGGGATAAAGCAGAGACACTGTTGTTACAACTGCTTGCAAGTGATGATGAAATTAATACCCTGCTGCCCACCTGGCTGGCGTCTTTTCCGCCAGAGCATTCCGTACATCAACACGTGCCGCAGATACAAGAGCAGCCCCACACCTCTCTGGCCTTTGACGCCCTGCTGACCTCGCGTGAACAGCAGGTACTGGCGCTGGTAAGTCAGGGGCACCCTAACAAAGAAATTGCCCGCCAACTGCATATTTCACTCAATACACTGAAGGTGCATATCCGTAATCTGTACGGAAAAATCGGCGTGGAAAACCGAACCGAAGCATTGCATAAACTCCTCAGCCAGGACGACAGATCACCGTAATTTCACCCCCGCCTGATAGCGGTTATCACCCCCAGGGGTGATAACAAGCCGCACCGCTTTGCTTACTCTGACCGTTACCAGCAGGTGAAGTCTCAGAGGAGAACGCAATGAAAAGAGAAACAATGGAATACGATGTGGTAATCGTTGGTGGCGGCCCTGCCGGATTGTCAGCCGCATGCCGTATTAAACAATCAGCCTCTGCCGCCGGACAGGATATTTCCGTTTGCCTGGTAGAAAAAGGCTCGGAAATTGGCGCCCATATTCTGTCTGGCGCCGTAATCGAAGACCGCGCACTGAAAGAACTTTTTCCTGACTGGAAAGCACGGGGAGCCCCACTCAATGTCGCAGTAACACACGATGATATTTATTTCCTGACGACACAAAAAAGAAGTATTAAAGCGCCACACTGGGCCATACCACGAACCATGCATAACCAGGGGAATTATATCGTCTCGCTCGGCAGCCTTTGCCGCTGGCTGGCCAAACAGGCTGAGGACCTCGGCGTAGAAATCTACCCCGGTTTTACCGCCGCAGAATACATCCTCGAAGATGGTGTCATTAAAGGCATCATTACCGGCGACATGGGTGTTAACCATAACGGTCAGCCAAAAGATGAACACGTACCGGGCATGGAACTGCGCGCCAAGTACACCGTATTTGCCGAAGGCTGCCGCGGCCACCTGGGCAAGCGCCTGATTGCCGAATTCAAACTGGATGCCGGTAAAGATCCTCAGCATTACTCGCTTGGTATTAAAGAGCTGTGGGACCTCGACCCCGCCAGACACCATAAAGGACTGGTACTGCACGGTACCGGCTGGCCACTGATGGGATCATCCACTGCCGGCGGATTTTTTTTATACCACACTGAAAATAATCAGGCGGTGGTCGGGCTGTTTACCGATTTGTCATACAGCAATCCACACCTGAGCCCGTTTAATGAATTTCAGCGCCTGAAACATCACCCGGTGTTAAAGCAATACTTACAGGGCGGCAAGCGGGTTTCTTATGGCGCCAGAGCTGCAGCCAAAGGCGGGATTAATTGCCTGCCGAAAATGACATTCCCCGGTGGCTTGCTGATAGGTTGCGACGCCGGCACACTGAATTTTGCCAAAATAAAAGGTGTTCATACCGGAATGAAAAGCGGCATGGTTGCCGCCGAAGAAATAGTCGCCGCCTTAAGCCGTGGGCGTGAGCACGATGAAATTACAGAATTCACTACTGCCTTCGAAGCATCCTGGGCCTGCAAAGAGCTGCAGCGCAGCCGCAACTTCGCCCCGGCCATGCATAAATTCGGAGTATTTGGCGGCGCAGCCTTTAACTTTATCGATCAGAACATTCTGCCAGTGCCATTCACCCTGCATGACACCACACCCGATCACACCGCACTGAAACCCGCTGCCAAGAGCCCGCAGATCGATTACCCGAAACCAGACGGCAAGCTGAGCTTTAGCCGGCTGGACTCTGTTTTTATCAGCAATGTAAACCACGCAGAAGATCAGCCATGCCACCTGAAACTGCAAGACGCTTCCATTCCACTGAGCGTTAACCTGCCTGAATGGGATGAGCCTGCTCAGCGCTACTGCCCTGCTGGCGTGTATGAAATAACAGAAGACGAAAACGGCAAGCATTTTCAGATCAATGCTCAGAACTGCGTTCACTGTAAAACCTGCGACATCAAAGATCCGTCTCAGAACATCACCTGGGTAACCCCAGAGGGTGCCGGCGGTCCGAACTATCCGAATATGTAGAAACGTTATTGCAGATAAAACAAAGGAGTTTTGCTCCTTTGTTTTCACGCCATTTATTCAGCCTCCGGTACCTTACAAATGCCCACTGATGCGCATATTTAATCCACCAAGATTGAGATCATCCACCGCTACTCTGCCAATACTTTCCTGCGCCAGCTCAATAGCTTCAACGTTCATATCGGCAAAAAAATTAACCAGACGAATATCCAGCCCAAGATCGCTGGCATGGATATTAATGCCAACAGGCAATTGCACATCCGATAATGACAACGCAGAAGAACCCCAGTCTTCCAGAGATTCAAAATAGGTATGATTAGCCAGAACCATATTGCGTACATTAATACCCAGCGGGGTTGCATCAACATCCAGACCAGCAATCCCCATCGCCATCTGGATTTGAATATCCGTCGTCTGTGCATCCACTTTCATCCGGTATTGCGTTGCCAGCCCGGCGATACTAACGGAGTTAATCAGCGCAGCACTGTGTGCATTATCCGCTGAAGATAAAGCGATCTGGCCGGTCGACAGCCCAAAATCAATCACCCCTCCGCCCAGCCCGGGATCAACAAAAGCAGACAGCACGATGTCACCATCAGGAAGAACATCGACTGTCATCATCATTCCATCAAGGCGATCGCCAGAGCGCGAACTGTACCCCCAGTCTTTGCCAAAATAGCTGCTTCTGCTGGCACCACCCAACGCAACCTGGTTGATCTGCAGGCGGCCTTCATCCCGATATTCAATCTGACCAACAGTAAGCCGCGCAGATGTAACAATGGTGATGCCGTCCTGTCCGGAAATATCAGCCAATTGTGTATCGCTAACCGGGTCCAGAGCAGCAAAAGCAAGGCACGGAGATAAAAAACAGAGAGGAAAAATGTAGCGCATAGCCGTCCATGGTGTTCGTTATTATTGAATTGGCGGCAATGTAAGGAGCGCTTATGCAGGGTTCAAGCTAAAAAACAAAAGCGGGAAAATATTCAGAATTAACCATTAAAACAAATGTTCCGGAATGAATAAGACCTTCACGCAGGTCTTATTTTTATAATTACTCCGGATCAGGATAAAAAATATTTACGTCCCTCACTGGTAACAAAATAGCGTCCATTATTATCCTCATGGGCCATATCACTGAGATCGTAAAACGCATTGCGGGAAAAACGCGCATACAGATCAGCCCGGACATTTACTTCCGGCAACAGAACACCATCCAGTTCGCTCATTAACAGAGGATGCTCCTGCCCGATGGTTACAACATCTCCGCTATTGGTGATGGCGCGTATGCTTTCATCCACACGCTCAATCATTACAATCAATAACGGCCGGTCCTCAACACTGATGCGCCATTTTTCGACCGGGGTCAGCAGGAAATATTCATCACCTTCTTTGCGCAGGATGCTGGCAAATAAGCGCACCAGTTTTTCACGTTTTATCTGCACACCTTCATGCCACCAGGTACCATCACGACGAATAACCATATCCATATCGCCGGATAATTGCGGGTGCCATTTTTCGACCGGTGGATACTGATTTTCAGTTTCAAGGCCAAGCTGTTGCTGCAAGGCATTCAGATTCATCACAACCCCCTTTGCCATTCCTGACGCAGACGAATACGTTCCGGATTATTAATCGCCATATCCAGCTGAGCCAGCATAGCGGACTTATCGGCGCCAAGCGTGCCTTTTAACGGCAGATAATTGGATGCATGGTCGCTGCGGAAAACCGTATTGGTTAACTCCAGATGAGAAATCAACTCGCGCAGTTCGACAAACAAATCATGCTGATCCGGAAGCTGGTAGTTGCCGTTAAAACCCTCGACAACGCGCTGATCGCCAAGCGGATAGCTGACAATTAATGTTGATAGAAAATCCGGCTGCGCCTCATTCATCAGCAGAGCGGAGTTACGCGCATGCTGCTCACTGTAGGCAACACCACCCATACCGTTCAGGATCATCACCGATGACTGAATGCCGGCCTGCTTTATTTTTAACAGTGCATCCAGCGTACTCTGCCAGGTTTCCCCTTTTTTAATAAAACCCAGCACCTCATCGTCACCACTTTCGGCGCCGACATAAAGAATACCCAACCCCAGCCTGCGCAACTCGGTCATTTCTTCCGCCGACTTTTTACGGATATTGCGCGGCAGGCAATAAGCCCCCACCCGCCTAACCCAGGGCAAATGCTCTTTAATGGCCAGCAGAATATTCGTGAGGCGGCGTACCGGCAGCACCATGGCGTCACCATCGGCCAGGAAGACTTTTTCAAAACGCGGACCCAGAGCAGCCGCCTGACGGATTTCATTCAGCACATCGGCTTCGTCACGGGCACGGAATTTTTTTTGCGGCTGAGTGTACATATCGCAGAAAGTACACTGATTCCACGAGCAGCCATTGGTGACTTGCAAAATAAGGGAGCGGGCTTCGCTGGGGGGACGGAATACAGGTTCGATGTAATTGAACATAAACGATGTCTCAGCCGGAAATTAACAGAGTATCAGGTATTATCCCTGAAGCTGCGATCGCAGAACACATCGGATGTTTTTAAAAAGGAGGAGTACTGCGAATGCTAGAAATGGTGCCCCGGGCCGGAGTCGAACCGGCACAGCCATAGGCCGAGGGATTTTAAATCCCTTGTGTCTACCAATTTCACCACCGGGGCATCTTGCCGCGCAGCTCGGCGAATGTCGGGATCACCGAATTTGGAGGCGCGAGCCGGAATCGAACCGGCATCGGCGGATTTGCAATCCGCAGCATAACCATTTTGCTATCGCGCCGAGATTCATTGAGTGCAATGAAAATTTGGAGCGGGAAACGAGACTCGAACTCGCGACCCCAACCTTGGCAAGGTTGTGCTCTACCAACTGAGCTATTCCCGCTTAAGTGCTGCGCATTTTAAATGGAGCAGCCTGAGAGTCAAGTGTTTTTTCTTACTTTTTAAGCACTTAGACGATTTATGCCTTGGCACGCAGTTCCGGCCAGGCAGCACGCAGATAAACCAGCATGGACCAGATGGTCAGTACCGCAGCCAGATAAAGGGTCACATAACCCGCTTCAATTAACAGCTGATGATCACCGGATGCCATCAGAATGGTAATAGAAGCCATCTGCAGTGCCGTTTTTACTTTACCGACATAACTAACGGCAATATTGGCCCTTTTGCCCAGCTCAGCCATCCACTCGCGCAGGGCTGAGATCACAATTTCCCGGCCAACAATAATGGATGCCGGAATGGTCAGCCACATACTGGCAAAGTTTTCGACCAGCAGTACCAGCGCGACCGCTACAATCAGCTTATCAGCCACCGGATCGAGGAAGGCACCCAGCGGGGTTGTCTGATTGAGCTTACGCGCCAGATAACCATCAAACCAATCGGTAACGGCGGCTAGTGCAAACAACACGGCGGCCCCGATCTTCCCGTCCGGGCCAAACCAGTAAAAACTGACCACCATCAGCGGAATCATCAGAATGCGGCTCAGGGTCAGTATGTTGGGCAAATTCATTAAAACGTATCTCCGTTACTCGCCGTGTAATTGCATGAATATCTGTTCGGCAAGTTTTTTACTAATGCCTGGAACCTTTTCCAACTCTTCGCGCGGTGCGCTGCGCATGTTTTTCAGACTGCCAAAATGCAGCAGCAGTTCACGCCGGCGCTTAGGGCCAACGCCTGTCAGAGAATCCACATCCGACTGACTGCGCGATTTTGCCCGGGCTTTACGATGCCCGGTAATGGCAAAACGGTGTGCTTCATCACGCACCCATTGCAGCAAACGGAATCCCTCATGATGGGCGTCGGGCATTATAGGTTGTGTAGCACCGGCTTCCCACAAGAATTCCCAGCCCGACTTACGGGTCTCTCCTTTTGAGATACCAAAGGCTGGCAATGAACTCAATTGCAGACGCTGCAGCACTTCCTGAATCCTGCCTATCTGGCCTTTCCCCCCGTCGATCAACAGCAAGCCGGGCAAATCATCCTGCTCTTTCAGGCGTGTCAGATGGCGGGTGACCGCCTGCTCCAGTGCGGCATAATCATCACCGGCAACAACGCCTTTAATTGAGAAGCGCCGGTAGCGCTGTTTCATTAAACCTTCTTCGCCATACACAACGCAGGATGCGTAAGTCGCCTCGCCCTGCGCATGGCTGATATCAAAACACTCGATGCGTTTGGGTGGCTCGGCCAGATTCAGCAATTGTGCAACCTGACTGAGTTTATTCAGTGCTGCCTGATGACCGGAGATTTTTGTCTGCGCACCGGTGCGGGCATTCTCGCTGGCCATATGCAGCCACTTGCGGTTCTGCCCACGTCCACCGCGACTGTGCTGAACCCTTGCCTGACGGTGCAGGCGCAATGCCTCCAGTAAGGGGGCAACATCTTCATCGCCGACATCCACGACCAGATCACGCGGAATACCTTCAAGGGCATGGTCAGCCAGATAAAACTGACTGATAAAATCCAGCAATAACTGCTCATCGCTTTCACCGGCCGGATTCTCCGGATAGTAATTTTTACTCGCCACCAATCGTCCCTGACGGAACGCCAGACGGTGAATGCAGAGAACATTCTGCCACTCAATAATAGCCCAGGCATCCGCTTCACCCTGCCCGGCATCGACAAACTGTTTTTCCTGAGTCTGGCGCAACAGCTCAATCTGATCGCGCAACGCGGCGGCTTTTTCAAAATCCAGGGTTTCGGCCGCTGCCAGCATCTGCGTTTGCAGTTCCTGCAGCAACTCCTGACTTTTACCCTGTAAAAACAGTGTCGCCTGCCGTACGCTTTGCTGGTAATCCTGCTGGCTGATTTTATTGACACAGGGTGCAGAGCAGCGCTTGATCTCATACTGCAGACAGGGCCGGCTGCGGTGATTGAAATAACTGTCTTCGCAGGAACGCAGCAAAAATAATCGTTGCAGGTAATTCAGGGTGTCACGCGCCGCGCCGGCATTCGGGTAAGGGCCAAACAAGCGGCCATCGCGGCGTTTTTTCCCTCTTCTGTAAGCCAGCAAAGGGAAGTCGTGCTCTGACAGGTGAATAAAGGGATAAGATTTATCGTCTTTCAGCAGGATGTTGTACTGCGGCTTGTGCTGTTTGATCAGCGTTTGTTCAAGCAGCAGCGCTTCCGCCTCGCTGGCGGTGACGGTCACTTCGATATGATCAATACGGCTGACCAGCGCAACCGTCTTGCTGTTCAGACCACGGGCACGGAAATAACTGGAAACACGGTTTTTAAGATTCTTGGCTTTGCCGACGTAAAGCAATTCATCGTCGGCCGCGAACATGCGGTAAACCCCGGCCCGCTGGGTCAGGGTCTGCAGAAATGCGCTGATATCAAAGTCTGCCATCAGGCGGTCGCCGCAGGATCCACCAGACCGTGGCGCATAGCCAGCAGAGTCAGTTCAACATCGCTGTCGATTTCGAGTTTTTCGAAAATCCGGTAGCGGTAGCTGTTGACGGTTTTAGGACTGAGGAACAGCTTTTCACTGATTTCAGCGACCTTCTGACAACCAACAATCATCAGCGTAATCTGCATTTCCCGCTCTGAAAGCTCATCAAAAGGTGACGTCTGATCCTGCTGGAATGGCTTGAGGGCCATACGCTGAGCAATATCCGGACTGATGTACTTCTGCCCGCTCTTCACCTTCATAATGGCGCGAACCATTTCATCCGCGTCTGCACCCTTGGTGATATAGCCCGCAGCCCCGGCCTGCAACAGACGCGTGGCATAAGGATTGTCATCACAGGCAGTGACCGCAATCACCTGAATTTCCGGATTATGACGCGTAATCTTGCGGGTGGCCTCAAGCCCACCAATACCCGGCATGCGGATATCCATAAGAATAATGTCGGGTGAGTGCTCTTTGGCGAACTGAACCGCCTCCTCACCACTTGCTGCTTCACCGACTACTTCAATTCCCTTTGCGTCTGTCAGCAGACGAGAGATACCTGAGCGAACCAGCTCATGGTCATCGACAACCAGCACTTTAATCAAGGGACCACCCCGTTATTACACAATCTCAGCAGCGCAATGCATCATGGCACTGTCGTTGTTATCTGCGGAAATATAACAAACCGTTCACAGAGGGTACATTCGTTTTCTCTGCCAGGCGTATTTAAGCGGGTTCAGATTCTTACCCACTTCCACAACCCCCTCATCCATATTGTGGTGCGCACTGAAGCCCAGACGCTCTGCCAGCTTCAGCATGCCACCATTATGCGGCAGAACGGTGCCGAAAATCTGCAGCACGCCACGCTCGGTCAGGTAGCCAATAATGCCCTGCATCAGCCGCAGCCCCAGCCCTTCTCCGCGACAGTTGTCATCGATAATAACCGAGAACTCCGCCGCGACATCATCGGCATCGATATACACCCGCACCACACCGTACAATTCCCCTTCGCGCAGCGCGACAAAGGCCATCTCACGGTCATAATCAATCTGCGTGAAGCGCGCCAGTTCCCGGTGATCAAACTGGCGGCGTGCCGAGAAGAATCTCAGGCGCAGCGATTCCGGACTCAGGCGCTGATAAAAGCGTTCCAGCGCCGGTTCATCTTCAGCACGGATCGGGCGCACATCGTAGGCGTGGCCATTACGGCTTTCATACTGGCTTTCCAGCTCTTTCGGATAAGGCATGATGGCGCTTTTCGCCGAATGCCCCACCTCGCCAGCCACACCAATCACCATATAGCGACCCACCTGACGGCGGATGGCGTTCACTTCAAAGCCCGCCATCCACGGATGGTTCAGCGCCATATGTGACAGCGCAACCAGCCAGCGCTCCAGTGTTACCAGTTCACGCTCAATATTGTCAGAACGCTCACTCAGCACCTGATAAAAGTGGCTGCGTTTAATCAGTTTTTCCGCCAGATTGGCATTCAGCGGCGGCAATGCCACCTGACGGTCCACCAGGATGTCGGCAGTGGAGCCACCACCACCAAAGAACAGGTAAGGGCCGATTTCAGAATCGCGGCCAATACCAAAAGAAAATTGCAGGTTGTCCAGCGCCCTGTGCATGGTTTGCAGGGTGTAACCCAGCACCGGACTGTTCGGAAAGGCCGTGGCAATCTTACTTTCCAGATCCTCTGCGGCATTGGTGACGTCTTCAATGGTTTTCAGCTCGCGCGCCACCGAACGCAGACGCTCGCGTGGGTTGTTGCCGTAAGCAAAGGGATAGAGGTAATCACGGTGGTGTACCCGTAATACCCAGGGGCCTTTGACTTCTTCCGCTACGCTCAGCAACTCCGACAGCGAGGCGCGATAGCGGTTTTCTGCACAGGAGAAACCATAGGCATTGAGCAGATCCCAGGCCTGATCCGGCAGCAGGTAATCACCGGGGCGATGAACCGCCAGAATGGCTTTATCGACCTCGGTGTGCACGGAAGAAATCGGAATTTCAAGACTCTCCGGCGTCTCGCGCAACAGATCCTGGGTACGCTGGTGCTGCACCATGTACATATAAGACTTAATGGCATTATCCGGTGTATCAAAGGTGGGAATGCCATGCTGGTCGAAGCATTCGCGCGCAGCTTCCACCGAGTACTCCCCCATCCAGCTGGTCAGCACGCTTTTATTGCTGTGCTGAGCGATTTTGACCAGTGTTTCGGCGTTGGCCAGCGGGTCTGAGCCAAGACTCGGAATGTAGATGACCAGTAAGGCATCAACCTGCTTGTCGCGCAGCAGCGTATTGGCAACTGCCGCCAGCTGCTGCGGCTTCAGCTCCGGATTCAGCAGCACCGGATTGTCGGTTTTCACATATTCAGGCAACAGGCTGCGCAGATGGGTACGGGTGTCTTCTGACAGTGTTGCCAGTCTTCCCTTGTCGTGCAACAGCCGGTCCATAGCCAGTATCGCCGGTCCGCGACCATTAGCGATGATTGCCAGACGCGGACCAAAACTTTCGCGTCGACGACTCAGGGCATCGACGCAATCAAACAGTTCATCAGTGGCCGATACCCGCAACACACCGGCACGGGCCAGAGTTTCATCCACCAACGCATCACGGGAACGCAGCCCTTTCGGGCTGGCAATGCGGTTTAATGGGTTTTCCTGAAAGCGATTGCTCTTAACCGCCAGTACCAGCTTATGCCGGGAGGCGGCCCGCAACGCACGGATCAGTGCTTTGCCAGAGCCTATTTCGTCCAGCTGAATCAGCAGTGTGCGTACCTGAGGCTCCTGCACGATGTAGTCGATCAGATCCGGCAGGGTTACGTCCTGACTCTTACCCAGCGTCAGCACGTGAGAAAAACCGATATTACGGCTGAATGCCCAATCCATAACACCGGAAGCCAGCGTGCCCGATTGCCCGACGTAGGCAATGTGTCCGCTGCGTACCGGCACATGAAGAAAGCTGGCGTTCAGCTTACGCCCGGGAATGACCATGCCCAGACAATCAGGGCCCAGTATGCGCATCCGGGTCTGCTGGATAACCTGATTCAGACGGTCAGACGATGGCCGGAACTGCCAGGAACGGGTTCGGGCAATACCACCGGTCAGCAGCATAGCAGCACCAACATTCTTACTGTGAAGCTGCTTAATAATCTTCGGGACGGTTTCCGCCGGAGTACAGATAATGGCCAGATCGACAGCACCATCAATCTGCCCTATGCGGGACAAAGCCGGTATGCCGTACACTTCTTTATAGCCGCGCGAGTTCACCGGAATGATCACACCGGGGTATTCGCCATTGACCAGATTGCGCACAATGGCACCGCCGAGACTGCCGACCCGCTCAGAGGCACCGATGACGGCAATTGTTTTGGGCTGAAAAAATAACTCGAGAGAGCGGGTTCCCATAAGGAATGATCCTTAAGTTTAGTTGGCGTAAACACTGGCCCTATATACACTGGGCACACAAAAAGACAAAAACTACCTCATATGACCACAGCCTACTACTCCTTCCAGCAGCATTTTGAGCACGATACCGGCGATGAACATCCGGAACACGCCATGCGTATTCTGGCGATTGAGCAGCAGCTCAAATCGCGAGGAGTGTGGGATCAGCTAACCATTCTTGACGGTCAGACCGCGCATAAGCCAGATATCCTGCGCGCCCACAGCCCAGGCTATGTTGACCAGCTACAGCTGATTCAGCCCAAGCAGGGTCATATTTATGTCGACGAGGATACACCAATGTCCTCCGGCAGCCTTGATGCAGCTCTCTATTCTGTCGGCACCAGCACATTGGCACTGGACGACATTATGGCGGGTAAGTATGACAACGCTTTTGTTTCCGTGCGCCCACCGGGTCATCATGCTGAACACCGTAAAAGTATGGGATTCTGCTTTTTTAACAATGTCGCAATTACAGCACTGCGGGCAGCAGAAGTTCACCATGCGCAGCGCGTAGCCATCCTCGACTTTGATGCACACCAGGGCAATGGCACCGTCGACATTCTTAAAAACGATCCCCGGTTTTTAATCTGCTCAAGCTTTCAGCACCCGTTTTACCCCTACTCCCACTATCAGATCGACAAATACAGCAACCTGATTAACGTTCATCTGAATGCCGGCGCCGGCAGCGATGAATTCCGTGGCAAGGTCGAAGAATCATGGGCACCCGCGCTGCGCGGCTTCGCACCCGAGGTGATTATTGTCTCGGCCGGATTCGATGCTCACCGGGATGACCCTATGGCTGAGCTGTGCCTACTGGACGACGACTATCGCTGGATTGGGCGCTGGATTCAGGAATATGCCGCCTCGCGCAATATTCCGTGGATGGCCATCCTCGAAGGGGGATACAACCTGAACGCCCTGGGGCGTTCAGTATGTGAATTTATCAATGAAATGCTGGGTAAAAGATAATCACACAACGCCGGTGACTGATTACTCAGCGATACAGAATATGTACACGACTACAACATCACCGGCATAAAACCTAAGTCATTCTTACTGCAGGTCATCGCAGTGGAATTGCATCATGATTATCAAACGTTCCTCCTCACATCAGGATGAAGTTTCTGTCTCCCCTGCCTTATTGGCAAAAATCTATCAGGCCGAGTGGCTGGCTATCACACTGGTTGCAGGCTGCAGCTTGTACCTGCTCATCCAGGCAGCTCTTTCCTGAGCTTTTCAGACATAAAAAAAGGCCAGCGCATGCGCTGGCCTTTTGGTATTTGGCGGAGGGATAGGGATTCGAACCCTAGATAGGGATTAACCTATGCCGGTTTTCAAGACCGGTGCTTTTAACCGCTCAGCCATCCCTCCGAACAGTGCGCGTATAATACTGAATCCAGAATTTGGGTCAATACTTTTTTTTATAAATCAACACGATAGCGGCGAAACTAACCTCCGCTTTGCATTATTGGCACAGCCGATTACCATAGCAGCAACCTTTCCGGACCCATGTTATGGCCACGTTTTCGCTACTTCTGACCCAGAGTCCGCACTCCGGCATATCCCATACTCTGGCGCAGCAATTTGCCCGATCCCTGCTCTCGCAGGGACATACTCTGCAGCGCGTATTTTTCTATCAGGACGCCGTTTTTGCCGCCCTGGGCACACAGAATCCGGTGCAGGGGCAGCCGTCCATCAGTCAGCAGTGGCAGGCCCTGGCTACTGAGCATGGTTTTTCACTACAGGTCTGTATTGCTAACGCCTTGCGTCGGGGTGTGGTCGACAAAACAGAGCAGCAACGTTACAACCTGCCCACAGACACCCTGGCCGAAGGTTTTGAACTTGCTGGGCTGGGCGAAATGGCGGAAGCAGCGCTGGATTCTGACCGTATCATCGACTTCTGAGGGCTTATGAGCACTGTTTGTATTTTAATTCGCACCGCCCCGGGGAATGACCCGGAAGCACTGGAGATGGCGATGGCGCTGGCGGCCTTTGAGCATAAAGTCAGCCTGCTGTTTCAGGGAACCGGCATATTCTGGCTGCTGAACACTCAGGAAGCGCGCAAGCCTGGCGGGAAATCGCCTGCAAAAATCATCAATGCCTTGCCAATGTATGACTGCGAGACGGTTTATTATGCTGAAGATGACCTGCAGGCATTCAATATTCCAGTGGCCAGCATAAACAAACTGGCTCAGCCTCTCAGCAACCCTCAAATTCCATCGTTACTGAGCAGCGCCCAATACTGTCTGAGTTTTTAATATGACCCTGCACCTGCTATTTACCAGTCAGCTATCCAGCTTAAATGATCTCAGACGCAGCCTGAGCAGCGAAGATGCCATCGCCTTTATCGGTGATGGCGTATACGCCCTGCCCAATTGGGACAGCAGTCATCCATGCTACTACCGCATCGCAGACTGCACCCAGAGAGGCCTGCCAGAGATCCCCGGAGCCATAGCCATTGATGATGCACAGTGGGTCGAACTCTGCCTGCAACATCCCCGCACCCTGAGCTGGAAGTTATAACCCCATGAGCGAATTACAACTCGATAAGGACGGCTTTTTGCAGAATCTGGGCGACTGGTCAGAGGCCGTTGCTGCTGAGCTGGCCCAAAGCGAAGGCATTGAGCTGACTCCGGATCACTGGGAAATCCTCTGGGCGCTTCGTGACTTTTACCAACAGTACGATCTTGCTCCGGCGATGCGTCCATTGAGCAAATACCTTAAGCAGACACTCGGTGCCGATAAAGCAGGCAGCATTTATCTGCTGACATTATTCCCCGGCAGCCCGGCCAAAGTGGCTGCCAAAATTGCAGGCCTGCCCCGTCCGGAGAATTGCCTTTGAATTCGCAACACAAACTGGCGGATTACGTCCGCATTCTGGCCCGCGGGAAAAACGCCAGCCGCAGCATGTCCTATGAAGAAGCTCAGTTCACCATGCAAACGATGCTTGCCGGTGAGTATGAGCCAGAGCAGCTGGGCGCTATTTTTATGCTGATGCGCGTCAAAGAAGAAAGCGCAGAAGAGCTGGCCGGCTTTGCTGCCGCTATTAATCAGCTATGGCCTGCTGATATTCCGGCCGACCTGATCTGGCCAAGCTATGCTGGCAAACGCCGCCAGCCATTCTGGTGTTTCCTGTCAGCCCTACTGCTGACACAGATGGGATATCGCATTCTGTTTCATGGCACCGAAGCCCATACCTCCGGCCGCCTCTATATGGCCGACGTTTTTGCCCATTTCAGAATCCCGGTTGCGGGCACACTGAATGACATTTTGTCGATTTCAGCGACAGCGCCATTAATGTATCTGCCCTGCTCTGTGCTGAATCCGCAACTGCAGCGCTGGCTATCCCTGAAATCGATCCTCGGAGTCCGTTCGCCAATCAATACGGTAATGAAAACCATCGCCCCTGCAGGCATCGCCAGCGTTCAGGGGGTATTTCATCCCAATTACGCGTTCACTCACATCGATGCTGCCCGACTGAATCAGAATGATGCTCTGGTGATAAAAGGAGAAGGCGGCGAGTTTGAAGTTAATCCGGAACGCGACTGCACTGCGCAGAGCTTTTTTGCACAAGAAGCCGGGGAAATTCACATTCCGAAACTGGCCTCTCACATTGATGACAAGCCCCAGAACACCGATATCGACTGGCTGGCGCAGATATGGCAAGGGAAAGCAGAAAATACTTACGCCAACAGCGCTATCTTACAGACGGCGGCCCTGGCCCTGTGCGCTATTGAAAGAAACAATGATATTGATACGGCCCTGCAACGATGCCGTGATGCATGGAACAACAGAGACCGTAGCCTGCTGGCATAGACAGGCCATGGAAATAGCAGCAGTCATAAAAAAACCGGCAAGATGCCGGTTTTTTTTATATTTAGCGACCCATGCTTCAGACTTTGAATTGCCCGGTAATACGCTGCAGTGTCTGCGCAATCTCCGTCAATGAGCGACTGGCCGCTGCCACTTTTTGCATACTGGCCATCGCTGTCGCCGAGGTATCTTTAATGCCAACCACATTATCTTTGATGCTGTGCGCAGCCTGTTCCTGACGGTCAGTTGCGGAAGCGATCTGGCTGTTCATCGCCGTAATCGATTCAACTTTACTGGTGATCGCCTGCAGACTTTCATCAGTTTTTGCCGCCTGGCTAACACTGGTTTGTGCCCGCTCTTTACTGGAGCTCATCACCTCAACCGCCGAGCGTGCAGCAGACTGCAACTCTTCAATAACCGCCTGAATTTCCTGCGTCGAGTCCTGGGTTCGTGAAGCCAGTGTTCGTACTTCATCAGCAACCACCGCAAAGCCACGTCCCTGCTCACCCGCGCGGGCGGCTTCAATGGCTGCGTTCAATGCAAGCAGATTGGTCTGTTCGGCGATACCTTTAATCACATCCAGAATACTGCCTACGTTTGCTGTATCTGCTTCTAGTTTGCGAATAACTTCGCTGGCACGCTCAACTTCACCGGCCAGAGCATTAATGCTTTTCACCGTATCATTAACGATGGTACGACCTTCCTTGGCTGCCTGATCTGCTTCCCGCGCCGCCTGAGCCGCGGAGCTGGCATTCACGGAAACATTTTTAACACTGGCAACCATTTCATCGACAACAAAAGACACTTCTTCTGTTGCCCGGTTCTGCTGCTCTGTTATCTGCGATGTCTGCGACGTAAGGCTGCCAAGATCGCCGGATACGCCACTCAGAGGTCTGGTGGTTGCAACCACCTCACCAATGCTGCGATGCAGTTTGTCGACAAACTGATTGAACCAATCAACCACCTCGCCAATTTCATCATTGGATGATTTGGATATACGCCGGGTAAGATCCCCTTCGCCAGAAGCAATATCTTTCAGGGATGTCAGAAGGCTGTTCACTGCGGTATTGATTGAGCTGCTGGTGCTCCAGGCAACAAATGCGAGAAACACGAGCGTTACCAGAGTAACAACCAAACCGATAGACAATGCATTTTGCGCGGCCTCATTAGACTGGGCGACCGTCTGATTGAACGCCTCAAGGCCATCATCGCTGTACTTCTGCATCAGTTTTCGGGCTGTCGCCAAAGCGGTGTTCATGGTGTCGATGGATGACGACATTAACGATGGTTCCAGTGTGCCGTCGATCATGCCACCCGACAGTTTTTTAGCTGCGGTGAAATAGGCATTAAATGCATTGCGGGTATCGCCTACCTCAGCAGCACGTTCCGGCCAAATGGTTTCAAGCTTTGCCAGCGCGTCAGTAACTTCTTTTCTGACTTTTTCTGCGGCATTCACAAAGTCCATTTCACCGGTGCTCACTGCGGTGGAAAATAGCTCTTCAAGACGGGACAGGCGCACAAGGTTAGCCTTTGAAATCTCAACCACCGGGAAGAAGGTCTTCTGAATCGTTTGCAGACGCTCAGAGTTCGCCGTATTCATATTGGTATTCACCAGAATACTGACGATAAAACCAAGAACCGCAACGCCAGTGAGAGACAGGATTTTGGTTTTAATACTTAAAGAATTCAGAAGACTCATTGCTCAGACCTGATAGTTACAACCACTAAGTCCAAGCATAGTGCATATTTTTGACTCTGCCGCTTCAGCAAGCGGCAGACTAACGTCAGAAAAGGTCGGTTTTTAACGCCATTTCAGCCGCTCATGCAGACTGACGACTGAGCCGACGATAGTGAGTGTTGGCGCCTGAATGGTGCGTCCGGCGATGTAGTCAGGCATATGTTCCAGAGTGCTGACATGAACCTTCTGGTCTGGCAAGGTTCCCTTCTCAACCAGAGCCACTGGTGTTGTTTTCTCCATACCGGCAGCCATCAGCTGGGCGCAAATATGTGGCAGACCACTCAGTCCCATATAAATCACCAGCGTTTGCCCCGGATGGACCAGCTCCTGCCAGGGTAAATCACAGGTTCCGTTTTTCAGGTGACCGGTTACAAAGCGCACGCTTTGTGCGTGATCACGATGCGTCAGCGGAATGCCGGCATAAGCCGCACAACCACTGGCTGCGGTAATGCCCGGCACCACCTGAAACGGAATGCCAGCCGCAGCCAGCTCCTCGATTTCTTCACCGCCACGACCAAATATAAAGGGATCTCCGCCTTTCAGGCGCAGTACTTTCTTCCCGGTTCGGGCAGCATCAACCAATAACTGGTTAATGCCTTCCTGTGGTACCGCATGGTCACTTTTTGCCTTGCCGACATAAAAGCGTTCAGCCTGCGGATGGATAAAGTCCAGGATCAGCGGATTGACCAGACGGTCGTAAAACACCACGTCAGCACTCTGAATCAGGCGCAGAGCACGGAACGTGAGCAGATCCGGATCGCCGGGCCCGGCGCCCACCAAGTAGACTTCGCCCTGCTGCTCAACATTTCCATTCAACAACTCTGCAGTAACAGCCTCTGCCCGCTCAGCCTGTCGCGCCAGTATCAGCTCAGGTGCCAGACTGCCGATCCAGCGGCGCCAGAACCCGGCTCGCAGCGGCGCAGCAAGCTGCTGCTTAATCTGCCCGCGCAGACGCTCAGCAAAGGCTCCGAGGTCGCGGTATTCCTGCGGCAAAAAGGCTTCCAGACGCTGACGCACATGGCGTGTTAATGCCGGCGATGCACCACTGGTTGAAATGCTGACAAGCAGCGGCGATCGGTCGATCACCGCCGGAAAGATAAAATCGTTGTCTTCGGTTTCATCACAGCGACACACCAGACAACCGGCCTTGCGGGCGTTGAGTGCCAGCTGCTTGTTCAAAGCGTGATTATCGGTTGCCAGAACCACCAGAGAACCGGAATCAAAGGTTTCGGTAAGGCTGGCGGGACGTCGTTCGATGCTAAGGAGAGGGTTTCCGGCACAGGCGGTAATATCCGTGTGCAGTTCGGGGGCAATCAGCTGAACCTGAGCGCCGGCTTTCAGTAATGTCAGCAGCTTGCGGGCGGCAACCTGGCCGCCCCCAACCAGCACAAAAGGCCGGGTACTCCCCCGGAGGACCAGGGGCAGATTCATCATGGGCGGATGACTTCTCGGCCGCGCATGTAAGGGCGCAGCGCTTCAGGAACAACGATACTGCCGTCTTCCTGCTGATAGTTTTCCAGAATCGCAACCATGGTGCGGCCAACCGCCAGACCGGAGCCGTTCAGGGTGTGCAGCAGTTCTGGCTTGCCGGTTTCCGGGTTGCGCCAGCGCGCTTGCATGCGGCGCGCCTGATAATCACCAAAGGTGCTGCAGGAAGAGATTTCACGGTATTTCTGCTGACCTGGCAGCCAGACTTCCAGATCGTAGGTTTTGGCTGCAGAAAAGCCCAGATCGCCACCACACAGAATCACTTTGCGGTATGGCAGGTTGAGCTTTTGCAGAATAGCTTCTGCATGACCGGTTAATTCTTCCAGTGCGGCATCAGAATCCTGTGGGCGGACAAACTGCACCAGCTCTACTTTGTCGAACTGATGCTGACGGATCATGCCGCGGGTATCGCGACCATAACTGCCCGCTTCACTGCGGAAGCACGGAGTGTGCGCCACCTTTTTAATTGGCAGGGTCTTGTCCGTCACGCTGTCGCGCAGCAAATTGGTGACCGGTACCTCAGCTGTCGGAATCAGGTAGAAATCTTTCTCACCCGGCACCTTGAACAGATCTTCCTCGAATTTTGGCAACTGACCGGTACCTTCCAGCGCCTGGCGATTCACCAGGTAAGGCACATAGGTCTCTTCGTAACCGTGTTCTTCGCTGTGGGTGTCGAGCATAAACTGGGTAATAGCACGATGCAGACGCGCCATGGCGCCACTCATCGCCACAAAACGGGAGCCGGCAACCAGAGCGCCGTCGTCAAAACTCAGGCCCAGCGGCTCGCCCAGATCAACATGATCCTTGGCTTCGAAACTGAACGCAACGGGCTCACCCCAGGTCAGCACTTCAACGTTATCATTTTCGTCAGAACCAAATGGCACATCATTTTGTGGCACATTCGGAATGCTCATCAGCAATTCGCGCAGACTCTGTTCAGCCTGTTTTGCTGCCAGCTCGGCCTCACCGATATCGGAATCGATACTGCCCATCACCTGAGCTTTAGCGTCTTCCGGAGACATGCCCTGACCGATTAATGCGCCAATCTGTTTGGACGCTTTTTTCTTCTCGGCCTGCAGGGATTGAGCACTGGTCAGTGCGGCTTTGCGCGCATCGTCCAGGCGGGTGAATTCGGCTTCATCAAACATAAAGCCTTTCTTGGCCAGGGCTGCTTTTACCTGATCCAGATTGTCGCGAATAAACTTAACGTCCAGCATTGTTTCTTATACCAAGGATTTAGATAACCACATGCCTGCGGCAGTCGCCAGCAGGCAGCCTGTAACACTGAAGCCGACATAGCTGGCCATCGCCAGCCAACGCTCCTGCTGCAGCAGTGCAATACTTTCTAATGAAAACGTAGAGAAGGTGGTAAAGGCACCGAGGAAGCCGATCATCGCCAGTTGCTTGTGATGATCACCGCCCCACTGGTGTTCTACCAGCCAAATATAGGCCATACCGATGGCGAAGGAGCCTAGCAGGTTCACTGTTAAGGTGCCATAGGGAAAGGGCTTGTCGGCCCAGCGGAAAACGGCCGTTGCCAGCAGATAACGGGAAATGGCGCCGAGCGCGCCACCGATGCCGATCCACAGATACGTCATTCACCCTCTCCTGCGTCACTCAGTGGGTAACGCTGTTGTGTGGACTGCTGATTCAGCTGCTGAAGATGCTCCAGTTTCTGCCGTATCTTACTTTCCAGTCCACGGTTTACCGGCTCGTACAGCTGAGTATCTTTCAGTTCCGGCGGAAAATAATTTTCACCGGCGGCAAAGGCATCCGGCTCGTCATGGGCATAGCGGTATTCCGCACCGTAATCGAGCTGCTTCATTAATTTGGTTGGCGCATTGCGTAAATGCAGAGGCACTTCGTAGCTTGGCTGCGAAGCAATCATCGCCCGCACTTTGTTAAAAGCCTTATAGACCGCATTACTTTTCGGTGCGCAGGCCAGATAAGTAACCGCCTGCGCAATGGCCAGCTCACCTTCCGGCGACCCCAACCGTTCCTGTACATCCCAGGCATTCACACACAGCGTCAGGGCACGCGGATCGGCATTGCCAATATCTTCGCTGGCCATACGCACGACCCGGCGGGCGATATACAAAGGATCGCAGCCGCCATCCAGCATGCGTGCAAACCAATAAAGGGCTGCATCCGGGTCCGAGCCGCGCACCGATTTATGCAGTGCTGAAATCTGATCGTAAAAAGCCTCGCCGCCTTTATCAAAGCGACGCGCCTGATTACCCAGCAATTCTTTAACAACCGCCACACTGAGTTCATCTTCGCCGCTGAGCTGCAGCGCGAATTCGAGCATATTCAAAGCACGTCGCGCATCACCATCGGCGACATCGGCGATCATCTGCAACGCTTCTGCACTGGCTCGCGGCGCAGGATCAAGCTGCGCAATCCCCTGCTGCAAAATCTGCTGCAACTGCTCCGCACTCAGGCTTTTTAAAACATAAACCTGAGCACGGGACAGCAAGGCGTTATTTAATTCAAAGGAAGGGTTTTCTGTTGTAGCGCCAACGAAGATAAAAGTGCCGTCTTCCACATAGGGTAAAAAGGCATCCTGCTGGGATTTATTAAAGCGGTGTACTTCGTCAATAAACAGCACCGTTTTACGACCCGTCGCACGATATTGCTGCGCCCGCTGCACGGCTTCACGGATTTCTTTAACCCCGGACATAACCGCACTGAGGGCCAGAAACGCCGCATCGACGTATTGTGCAATCAGACGCGCCAGTGTGGTTTTACCAACGCCCGGCGGCCCCCAGAAAATCACCGAATGCAACTGCCCGGCATCCAGTGATTTACGCAATGGTGTTCCCGGACCAATAACATGTTCCTGGCCGATATAATGTTCCAGACGCTGCGGACGAAGCCTTGAGGCTAGCGGTTCGTATGCGGGCGTATGGTTACCGAAAAGATCAGATGCCATGGCGTCCGTCGATTACGTCCACACCTTCAGGTACATCAAATATAAAAGCGGAAGGATCTACGGCGGTGTTTACATTGGCGGCTGAAAATGAAATTTCCGTAACCTGACCGGCCGCATCATAAATCATCATGCGCTTAAGGTTTTTGCCCTGATAATGAAATTCCAGCGATTCAAACAGCTGGCTCGGATCTTTGGGTACCAGCTGGAAAATAATTTCGTTGCTGGCCACTTCTTTAGCAACAACGAAACTTTTTTCAACATCGGCAGTGCTGCCACTCAGCAGTAAGGCCGGAGTTTCCTGAACACGCTGATCCATGTCGCGAATAGTTACCTGCTCAAGGTCCATGTCGTAAATCCAGATCAGCTTGCCGTCAGAAACAACCAGTTGCTCAAAAGGCGCATCGGTCTGCCAGCGCATTTTTCCGGGCTTGGCGACGGTCAGACTGCCACTCATCTGTTGCAGGATGCGTCCGGATGTATCGCGGGTGGTCTGCACAAAAGAGGATTCAAGACTCTGCAGCTGTTTCAGGCGCAGTAAAAAATCCGCTAAGGCATCGCCGGACGATTGCGCACCGGAAGGCAGGCTGAAAGTTAAAGCACCCATAAAAATCAGCAAATATTTGCGGAAAAATTCAGATAAAAACACGTCGGTTACCACTTGTTTAGCGTACGTCAAAATAAAATCCGCTCAGTAATTCGGCGGCGCACCCGCCAGCACTTCACGTGAGCCATTATGTGCCGGCGATGATACAACACCGGCCGCCTCCATTGTTTCTACAAGGCGTGCGGCGCGATTATAGCCGATGCGCAGTTTGCGCTGCACAGAGGAAATAGAGCATTTGCCACTTTCGGTGACAAAGGCGACCGCCTGATCATACAGATCGTCTTTTTCATCACCGCCTTCCAGTGAGAAAGCCCCGCCGCCGTCTTCATCGCTGCTGGTGATTTCCTCAATATAATTGGGTTCGCCACGCAGCTTCCATTCGGCCACCACACGGTGAACCTCATCATCGTCAACAAAGGCGCCATGCACACGCTCAGGCAAAGCATTTCCCGGTGGCATATACAGCATGTCACCGTGTCCGAGCAGTTGCTCCGCTCCGCCCTGATCAAGAATGGTGCGAGAATCGATTTTGGATGACACCTGGAACGCAATCCGGGTCGGCACGTTGGCTTTAATTAAGCCGGTAATAACATCCACCGACGGGCGCTGAGTCGCCAGAATCATATGAATACCAGCGGCACGGGCTTTTTGTGCGATACGGGCAATCAGCTCTTCCACCTTTTTACCCACCATCATCATCATGTCGGCAAATTCGTCGATCACAATAACGATATAAGGCAGAGGCTCCAGCGCTGGCGGTGTCGTTTCAAAAGATTTATCAATCTGCCATAAAGGGTCTGTCAGCGGCTGTCCGGCTTCGATAGCATCACGGACTTTTTTGTTGTAGCCGGCAAGGTTACGCACGCCCATCGCGGCCATCAGCATATAGCGCCGTTCCATTTCGGCAACCGACCAGCGCAGACCGTTAGCCGCTTCTTTCATATCGGTAATGACTGGCGTCAGCAGGTGCGGAATTCCTTCATATACCGACAATTCCAGCATTTTCGGGTCAACCAGAATCAGGCGCAGCTCATCCGGTGTCGATTTAAACAGCAGACTAAGCAGCATGGCGTTCACCCCAACCGATTTACCGGAACCAGTTGTACCGGCAACCAGCAGGTGAGGCATTTTTGCCAGATCGGTAATGATCGGATTGCCGCCAATATCGTGTCCGAGGGCAAGCGTCAGCGGCGATTTCGAGCGATCGTATTCTTCTGATGACAAGACTTCTGACAGTGATACCACAGCACGATCTTCGTTGGGCACTTCAATCCCCATGACCGACTTGCCGGGAATAACTTCAACCACACGCACACTGATCATCGCCATCGAGCGCGCCAGATCGCGGGCCAGATTCGAAATTTTACTGGCCTTTACGCCGGGCGCCGGCTGAATTTCAAAGCGGGTAATCACCGGCCCCGGAGCCACAGCAGTCACTTCGATTTTTACGCCGAAGTCCGCCAGTTTCTGCACCAACAGTTTCGACATTTCCTGCAAGCGCTCCGGCGAGAAGCCACTTTTCTGATCGTTACGCGGAGGATCAAGTAACGCTATCGAGGGCAGCGGCTGATCGCTTTTAAACAATGTTCCCTGTAACTCACGCTGAGCACGTTCGCTGGTGCGGTTCTCTTTGCGCGCCAGAGGCTCAATAGGAATTACAGCCTCCGCAGGCTCGGCATTTGCCGCTTTGGTTTTTACTGGCGTATCTTCCCATGGAGGGATTTCTGATGTGTCAGCCGCTGGCTCTGGCGTGACGACCGCAGTTGTTTTCTCCTGGCGTGGCGGCAGATCGGTTGCTGCAGGGCTATTACTGGCCGCGACCTGATCATCGCTACTGCTGAAAACATCCAGGTCGCCAAGCCATGGCTCGACGTCATCATCTGCAGCGGCTGTAGCAGCATCCATGCGGCTGAAGAAACGATCAAAACCTGCGACCTCATCACCCGGCTTATTGGTGCTTACAGATGTTGCTTTGTCATTTTTACCTGCGGGAGCTTTGACGGGCTCCGCCTTAGCCTGCTCAGCAGAGCTCTCATAATCATCTGTGTCGTCATAATCACCGGTTACCGCAACAGCATCTGAGCTGACATGCTGTGCACTCTGGCGACGGGCAATACTGCGCTCACGCAATTCCAGCAACCATCCGCCCAGGCGGTCGAACAGTTGCAGCCAGGAAAATTCAAGAAATAGCATCAGCCCCAAAGCCAGTAATGCGGTAAAAATAATGGCTGAGCCAACGAAGCTGAACAGCGGCAGAAAACCGCCCACAATCACCTTGCCAACGATACCGCCGGAGCCAACAGGCAAACCCTCGCCATGCCAGATGCTCATCTCAGCCAGCGCACACAGCATGCTGACAGAGAGCACCATGCCGAGTGTGCGCAACAACCAGATGCGACCGCCGGGTCGCGGAGCTTTGCGGAACAGCAACCACAGCTTGGCCATGACCAGCAGAGGCAGAGCGAAAGCCAGGTAACCCAGGCCATGAAAAAGAAGGTCGGCAATGACAGCACCAATACGGCCAACCGAATTATGAGTTGCCCCCTCTCCCGCCGCGGACCAGGCCAGATCGGAGGGGGTGTACGAAAACAGAGCGAGCAGGAGCAGCAGGCTGACCAGCGTCAGCAGCAAAAAAATAACATCATGGCGCCGCTGCCAGCTGCCGGCAGAAGCAGAATCCGGTGTTGTTGCTGGCTGAAAACCTGCTTCAGACGTATCCTTTGGCAAAATACCCTTCCCGTTACCCTTATTCAGAGGCGAAGTTTACCACGGGTTTATCATGATTGATTGGCTAGATGAAGTCCTTCCGCCGGTATTTCCGGCCACGTCAAAAGCCCTGAACGAACCCAACGGCCTGCTCGCAGCCGGAGGCCGGGTAAGTCCGCTATGGGCGGACAGCGCCTACCGTAAAGGGATCTTTCCCTGGAATGATCCGGGGGAAGCACGGCTATGGTGGAGCCCTGCCCCGCGCGCGGTCATTACCGCCGAAAGTTTTCATCTGCCGCGTACGGTGCGCAAACTGTTGCGCCGCGAGCAACTCAGTATCAGCTGCAACCTGGCTTTTGACAGCGTTATTCAGGCCTGCGCACAGCCACGTGACTATGAAAGCGGCACCTGGATCTGCGATGAAATCATCGACTGCTACGGCAGATTACAGCGTGCCGGGCGGGCGTTCAGCGTGGAATGCTGGGACACAGACGGATACCTATGTGGCGGCTTTTATGGTCTGACCATCGGCAGAGCCGTATTCGGAGAATCGATGTTCTCGAGACGCAGCAACGCATCAAAACTGGCTTTCGCCACTGCAGCGCCGATATTGTTTGCCGCCGGAGTAACGCTGATTGACTGTCAGATGAAAACCGATCATCTGGGGCAATTTGGCCTTATTGAACTTGAGCGCAAAGCTTTTGAAGGCATATTACAGA
Organism: Thalassolituus sp. ST750PaO-4; assembly: GCF_020320405.1. Lineage (NCBI taxonomy): Bacteria > Pseudomonadati > Pseudomonadota > Gammaproteobacteria > Oceanospirillales > Oceanospirillaceae > Thalassolituus > Thalassolituus sp. ST750PaO-4. Next base: position 292,774 of record NZ_JABVCB010000012.1, on the reverse strand, counting down.
AAGCAACAGAGCAGCCACTGCAACTGACGCTGCCAGGGTGGCTGGCATGAAAAAAATCATGTTATTCCAACCACCGGAGACCCACAGCTGCAGTTATCTTGAAGATCAGGAGTCGCGGAGTTTATATGTAGACCCACGCGCCGAACTCGACCAGGAAACCCTGACGCTGCTCAGCCTTAACGGTTTCCGCCGCAGTGGCCGCCTGGTATACCGCCCTGACTGCCCGGCCTGTTCGGCCTGCATTTCCGTACGCCTGCGGGTTAAAGACTTTCAGCCCTCCCGCAGTCAGCGGCGCATTCTTAATAAAAATACCGACCTGCAGCTGCGCATCGAAAAACCCAGCGACAGCGATGAAATATACAACCTGTTTGAACAGTACATTAATGCTCAGCACGCCGATGGTGATATGTATCCACCCAGTCGCCGACAATTCACGGATTTTCTGGTCAGCGACTTCGGCACAACAGACTTTCTGACAGCGCGCCTGGGAGGAAAGCTGGTTGCTTGCATGGTTTTTGATCATTTGCAGGATGGGTTGTCAGCGGTTTATTGCTTCTACAGCGATGAATTGCCACAACGCTCCCTTGGCACCCTGATGATTCTCAGGCTAACCCAGCTCTGCCAACCTCTCGGGCTGTCTTTCAACTATCTGGGCTATCTGGTTAATGGCAGCAGAAAGATGAACTATAAGCGACAGTTTGTGCCATTAGAGGCTTACCGCGCAGGCCAATGGTCCCTCCTCAACAGCTGATTCCCACCATCCGAAACGCAACAAACGGATAGCGCTTTGCTTATTGTTGAAATTTAAGGCAGAATGCGCCCGCGTTGTGCAAGGTCTAAACAGGTGACGAATGGCAAAAGATGATCACATTGAAATGGAAGGTGAAGTAATCGACACGCTTCCAAATACGATGTTCCGGGTAAAGCTGGAGAACGGGCACGTTGTGACTGCTCATATTTCAGGAAAAATGCGTAAGAACTACATCCGCATTCTGACCGGCGACAAGGTGAAAGTAGAATTAACACCTTACGACTTAAGCAAAGGTCGTATCACCTACCGGGCACGCTGATGCCAACATGCCCGGCAGGTGACAGCAATCAGGCTGGCACCTCCTCGGGCACTGTCAGAACCAACTCTCCATCCTCGACTGCAATATCCACTTCCCCGCCCTGAGCAAGCTCGCCAAACAGAATTTTCTCGGCCAATGGTTTTTTCACTTTATCCTGAACCAGACGACTCATTGGGCGAGCTCCCATGCGTTCGTCATAGCCGTGCTCAGCCAGCCACTGGCGCGCATCGTCATCGACATTCAGCAGCACGCGTTTGTCGTCCAGCTGCCCCTGCAGTTCTGCCAAAAACTTATCGACAACGTGCAGGATGGTATCGCGCGATAATGGCGAGAACTGAATAATACTGTCGATCCGGTTGCGGAATTCCGGCGTAAAGGTTTTCTTCAGCGCCTCCATACCATCCGTACTGTGATCCTGGAAGGTAAAGCCAATGCTCGAGCGGCTCATCTGCTCCGCCCCGGCGTTGGTTGTCATGATCAGAATCACGTTACGGAAATCGGTTTTGCGACCGTTGTTATCCGTAAGCGTGCCGTGATCCATCACCTGCAGCAGAATATTGAACACTTCCGGGTGGGCCTTCTCAATTTCGTCCAACAACAATACGCAGTGTGGATTCTTATTGATTGCCTCAGTAAGCAGGCCACCCTGGTCATAACCGACATAACCCGGAGGCGCACCAATCAGACGGGAAACGGTATGGCGCTCCATATACTCAGACATATCAAAGCGGATTAATTCCATCCCCATAACATTCGCCAGCTGTCGCGACACCTCGGTTTTACCGACACCGGTAGGCCCGGCAAACAGGAATGAGCCAATGGGTTTTTGCGGAGAATTAAGTCCGGCACGCGACATTTTAATCGCTGTCGATAAAGTCTGGATCGCCTCATCCTGACCAAACACCACCATGGATAATTTATCTTCCAGTTTAAACAGAAGTTCTTTATCCGAAGCCGATACGGTTTTTGGCGGAATACGGGCAATCGCCGCAACGACCTGTTCAACCTCAGTCACGCCGATTACTTTCTTGCGTTTGTTCGCTGGCAACAGATGCTGCAGCGCACCGACTTCATCAATTACGTCAATCGCTTTATCCGGCAGATTACGGTCTGTGATATAGCGCTCCGCCAACTCAGCCGCAGCTTTTAACGCCTTATCGGTGTAGCGGATATTGTGATGCTCTTCAAAACGGGATTTCAGCCCCTTAAGAATTTTATAGGTATCTTCAACCGATGGCTGAGCTACATCTATTTTCTGGAAGCGACGGGTCAGTGCGCTGTCCTTTTCAAAAATTCCGCGGAATTCGGTAAAGGTTGTAGAGCCAATGCAGCGTATCTCACCGGAACTCAGCAGAGGTTTTAATAAATTACTGGCATCCATAACACCACCGGATGCAGCACCGGCACCGATGATGGTATGAATTTCATCAATAAATAAAATTCCATGCGGTTGCTTTTTCAGTTCGGCAAGCAAGGCTTTAAAACGTTTTTCAAAATCGCCGCGATATTTTGTTCCCGCAAGAAGCGCGCCCATATCCAGACTGTAAACAACGGCATCCTCAATAACCTCAGGCACATCGTGATCAACAATCCGCTTGGCCAGACCTTCAACAATGGCGGTTTTACCAACACCGGAGTCGCCGACTAACAGTGGATTATTTTTGCGCCGACGGGCCAGTGTCTGCACTAGACGACTGACCTCGTAATCACGACCAATCAGCGGATCAATCTTACCTTCCCGCGCCAAACGGTTCAGGTTGGTTGCATATCCTTCCAGCGCACTTTTACTGCTGTTCTCAGCTTCCTCTTCCGACCCTTCGGACAGGTGGTCAGAAGACTCATCCGGGCCGGATACTTTAGAAATTCCATGAGAGATGTAATTCACCACATCAATACGGGCGATATTCTGTTGTTTCAGGAAGTAAACAGCCTGACTTTCCTGTTCAGAGAAAATAGCAACCAGAACATTTGCCCCGGTAACTTCAGACTTTCCTGACGACTGAACATGAAATACGGCCCGCTGCAGTACGCGCTGGAATCCCAGCGTTGGCTGGGTTTCCCGCTCACCATCATGCTCAGGAATCAGTGGCGTAGTGGAGTCAACAAACTCCTGCAGCTCTTTGCGCAGTTTGGTGATATCTGCACCACAGGCCTCCAGCACAGACGCTGCCGCCTCATTATCCAGCAAGGCCAGAAGCAGGTGTTCTACCGTCATAAACTCATGACGTTTCGAGCGAGCATCCTTAAATGCATCATTCAGTGTTTGCTCTAACTCTCGGTTCAGCATATTGCCTCCTAACCTCAGTCATCTGCCGGAGAAATTTCACACATCAACGGATGCTGACAATCTCTTGCATATTGATTCACTACAGCCGCTTTAGTTTCCGCTACGTCTTTCGTATGTATTGCGCAAACTGCACTGCCTTTAGTGTGAACCGTTAACATAATCTGCGTTGCCTGCTCTGGCGTTTTACTGAAAAAACGCTGCAACACTTCAACTACGAACTCCATGGGTGTGTAGTCATCATTCATCATAACCACACAATACATAGGGGGCTTTTTCAGAGCTGGCTTTACCGCTTCAGTTACCACCCCGCCATGATCATTGGAGTAAGGATCTTCTGCTTGTAAGTTTAGTTGAGAATCAAAGATGTGGTGCATAGCCTGATAGAATCGTTGCATTTTGCTGGCATGATAACCCTCTGCCCCCCTCACCTCTAGCACAGCAATGCTTCCAGGGTGTTATTTGTTAAATGCGGGCGCCCCAAACAATAACAAGTATGAATGCAAATAAAGACCACTTATGGACGCTTGACGCTCTGTTTTTGTGGGGTTAGTGTGTTATTCAGCCATGGGTAGTAAGCCAGAGCTTATTTCAGTCGTAAGGCATGCAAGGGAGGCATAATAATGAAAACAGGGAAGGTAAAGTGGTTCAACAACGCAAAAGGCTACGGTTTCATTCTTGCTGATGACAGCAATGAAGACCTGTTCGCCCATTACTCAACGATCCAGATGGATGGCTACCGCACACTGAAAGCCGGCCAGGCCGTTCAGTTTGACACCAAGCCCAGCGATAAAGGCACCCATGCTATTAATATCCGCGCTCTAGAGACTGATGCAGCTTCGGCTGATAACGAAACCTCAGACGAGCATTCATTTGCTCCCGAGGGAGCCTGATCTCATCAGGCTACATACACGACAAGACAAACGGACATAAAAAAACCGCCTTTCGGCGGTTTTTTTATGTTGCTTAACTGATCAGCAGGAGTGGCCATCAATGGCCGCATTCAACGTTGCACTTGGACGCATCGCCTTCTCTGCCAAAGCCGGCACCGGACGATAGTAACCGCCAATGTCAACTTTGCTACCCTGCACTGCGGACAGCTCAGCCATAATTGCCGCTTCGTTATCCGAGAGTTTTTTCGCCAGCGGCGCAAAGCATGACTGAAGGTCAGCATCTTTAGTCTGCTCAGCCAGTGCTTTTGCCCAATACAGCGCCAGATAAAAATGACTGCCGCGGTTATCAATATCACCCACTTTACGGGATGGCGATTTGTTATTGTCGAGCACCTGACCTGTTGCGAGATCCAGTGTTTCTGCCAGCACGTGAGCTTTATCATTGCCGGTAGCATGCGCCAGATGCTCAAGAGAGGCCGACAATGCCATAAATTCACCCAGCGAATCCCAGCGCAGGAAATCTTCTTCCAGTAACTGCTGTACATGCTTAGGTGCAGAACCACCGGCACCTGTTTCAAACAGACCACCGCCAGCCATTAATGGCACGATAGAGAGCATTTTGGCGCTGGTGCCCAGCTCCATAATCGGGAACAGATCCGTCAGGTAATCACGCAGAACGTTACCGGTAACGGAAATCGTATCTTTGCCTTCTTTCAGGCGCTGCAGGGTTACACGGGTCGCTTCTTCCGGGGTCATAATGCTGATATCCAGACCCGAGGTATCATGCTGCGCCAGATATTTCTCAACCTTGGCAATCAGCTGTGCATCATGAGCACGGTTTTTATCCAGCCAGAAAATCGCTGGCGTATCACTCAGACGGGCACGGGTTACTGCAAGCTTCACCCAGTCCTGAATCGGTGCATCTTTGGCCTGACACATACGCCAGATATCGCCTTCTTCTACGGCATGCTCAAGCAATACGTTACCGCCAGCGTCGACAACCTGAACGCGGCCATCCGCCTGAATCTCGAAGGTTTTATCGTGTGAACCGTATTCTTCCGCCTTCTGCGCCATCAGGCCAACATTAGGCACGCTGCCCATTGTGCGCGGATCGAACGCACCATTTTTCTTACAGAAGTTAATGGTTTCCTGATACACGCCGGCATAGCAGCGATCCGGAATAATGGCTTTGGTGTCCTGCAGACCACCTTCTTTATCCCAGAACTTACCAGACGCCCGGATCATCGCGGGCATAGACGCATCAACAATCACATCGTTTGGTACATGCAGGTTGGTGATACCCTTATCGGAATTCACCATACCCAGCTCAGGACGCTTGCTGTAACACGCCTGAATATCGGCTTCGATGGCAGCGCGCTGCTCTTCTGGCAGGTGGCGCAGCTTCCACAGCAAATCACCCAGACCGTTATTTGGATTAATGCCCAGCTCATCAAAGGTTTCGGCGTATTTTTCAAACACATCAGAGAAGAATACAGATACCGCATGACCAAAGATGATCGGATCGGATACTTTCATCATGGTGGCTTTCAGGTGCACAGACAGCAGTACACCCTGCTGACGCGCATCTTCAAACTCACGGGCAAAAAATTCACGCAGCGCCTTACGACTCATCACTGAAGCATCGATAACTTCATCAGCCAGCAGCGGCAGTTTGGCTTTAAGAACCGTTTTTTCACCATCAGCGGTGATGAATTCAATACGGGCATCGGTCGCCGCTGCCATGGTTACCGACTTTTCACTGCCGTAGAAATCGCCATGATCCATGTGGGCAACATGGGTTTTAGAATCCGCAGACCATTCACCCATGCTGTGAGGATTATTGCGGGCGTACTGTTTAACCGAGGCTGGCGCGCGACGGTCTGAGTTGCCTTCACGCAATACCGGGTTTACCGCACTGCCTTTGATTTTGTCGTAACGGCGCTTGGCTTCTTTTTCTTCCTCAGTTTCCGGCTCTTCCAGATAACGGGGGATTTTAAAACCCTTGGCTTTTAATTCTTTGATGGCATCAATCAGCTGCGGCACAGAGGCACTGATATTTGGCAGCTTAATGATGTTGGCTTCAGGACGGTTCGCCAGAGCACCCAGCTCTGCCAGGTCGTCAGACTGACGTTGTTCTTCGGTCAGGTATTCCGGGAAAGCAGCCAGAATACGGCCGGCAAGAGAGATGTCGCGGGTTTCAACAGCAATACCAGCAGACTGAGTAAATGCCTTAACGATCGGAAGCAGAGAATAGGTTGCCAGTGCCGGCGCTTCATCGGTCTCTGTGTAAATGATCTTTGGGGTATCGGTGGACATTGTTACTCCTATCGCATGGTAGCTGATTGCTGTTTCGCATGAGGCTTAACAGGCGGGTAGCTTTTGGCCACCGCATTTCCTGTACAATAAAGCCTCCGGTTCGGGATCTGTCCTGCTTATGCTGGGACAGTCAACCGCATCGGTGCCGGGGATTAGTTCCGGCGACTCATAGAGTCCGGGGCGGTAATTTGTAGTTTTTCTACAAAAAATGCAAGCTAGACGAAAGAATAAGTAGTTTTCTTACAGAACCAACCAGACAAAGCCATGGCCACCCTGATACTGCTCAACAAGCCTTTTAACGTCCTCTCCCAGTTTAGTGACTCTGAGGGGCGCTGCACGCTCAAGGCGCATATTGTCCTACCCGGCGTTTATCCGGCCGGCCGTCTCGATTACGACTCCGAAGGTCTGCTGCTTCTGACCGACAACGGCCAGCTGCAGGCGCGTATCGCCGACCCGCAGCACAAGATGGAAAAAACCTACTGGGTTCAGGTTGAGGGGATTCCGGATGATGCCGCCCTTCAGGCCTTGCGCAGCGGCATCACCTTAAAAGACGGGCCGACCCGCCCCGCTGGCGCCCGCATTATTGAAGAACCGCCACTATGGCCCCGCCATCCGCCCATCCGCCAGCGCGCCAACGACATCACCAGCTGGCTTGAGATCCGCATCCGTGAAGGCCGCAACCGTCAGGTGCGGCGCATGACCGCTCATATCGGACACCCGACCCTGCGCCTGGTGCGCGCCAGTATTGGCCCCTGGTCTCTGGGGGATCTGCAGCCCGGCGAATACCGCAAAGAAACTATACACATGCCAGCACCACCGCCGGGCAAATCCCGTCCCTCCACACAGCCGCGTGACAGGCGCAAAATCAACCCGGCACGCAAACCGCGCTGATTTGAGCAAGCGCCCTTATTTCGGGTAAACTCCCTGCCCCTTTTTTGTCAGGATGTCTCATGTCTGAGCGCTGGACTCCACATGCCACCGTTGCCACCATCGTTGAACACGAAGGCCGCTTCCTTATGGTTGAAGAAATCAGCCTCGGCCAGCAGGTAATCAATCAGCCAGCCGGACATATAGAAGAAGGCGAAACCGTTATCGACGCGGCACGGCGCGAGACCCTGGAAGAAACCGGCTGGCTGGTGGAGCCTGAGGGCCTGGTTGGCCTGTACACCTACACCGCCCCGGCCAATCAGGTGACCTACCACCGCTACTGCCTGTTCGCCCGGGCGCTGCATGCGGTGGAAGGCGCTGTGCTCGATGATGGCATTATTGGCCCGCGCTGGCTGAGCATTGATGAACTGCGCGCAAGCACACAGCTGCGCAGTCCGATGGTTCTGACCTGTATTGAGGATTATCTCGCCGGGAAGCGTTACCCTCTGGACGTTATTGTAGAGCACCCTTAATCATGAAAACGCCTTCTGAAACCAAAGTCATTGTCGGCATGTCCGGCGGCGTCGACTCCTCTGTTTCCGCTTACCTTCTGCTTGAGCAGGGCTATCAGGTCGAAGGCCTGTTCATGAAGAACTGGGACGAAGACGACGGTACCGAATACTGCACCGCCAAAGAAGATCTGGCCGATGCCCAGCAGGTATGCGACACCCTGGGTATTAAGCTGCATCAGGCCAACTTTGCTGCCGAATACTGGGACAATGTGTTCGAGTATTTCCTCAACGAATACAAAGCCGGCCGTACGCCCAATCCGGATATCCTGTGTAACCGTGAAATCAAGTTCAAAGCTTTCCTCGATTACGCCAAGGTGCTGGGTGCCGACCTGATCGCCACCGGACACTATGTGCGTCGCCTTGATAAAGACGGCCACACTTATCTGCTTAAAGGGCTCGACGCTAACAAAGATCAGAGCTACTTCCTGCATGCCGTCGGTGAAGCCGAAATCCGCCAGACCCTGTTTCCGGTTGGTGAACTGGAAAAACCGGAAGTACGCCGTCTCGCCGAAGAACAGGGGCTGATCACTGCGGGCAAAAAAGATTCCACTGGCATCTGCTTTATTGGCGAGCGCCGTTTCAGCGATTTTCTTAAGCAATATCTGCCTGCCCAGCCCGGCCGCATTGAAACCGATAAAGGTGAGGACATTGGTGCCCATCAGGGGTTGATGTACCACACCCTGGGTCAGCGTCAGGGACTCGGCATCGGTGGTTTGGCCGGCTATCCGGATGAACCCTGGTTTGTTGCCGGCAAAGATCTGGAACGGAATGTTCTGATCGCCGTTCAGGGTAAAAACCACCCACTATTGTTCAAAGACTGGCTGACCACCGAACAGGTTTTCTGGGTCAACGGCGAACCTGAGCTGCCACTGCGCTGCAGCGCCAAAGTGCGCTACCGCCAGGATGATCAGGCCTGCCTGATCGAACGTGATGGCAACCAGTACCGCATTACCTTTGATCAGCCACAGCGCGCTATTACGCCGGGCCAGTCGGTGGTGTTTTATGTTGGCGAAACCTGCCTCGGTGGCGGGGTTATTGAACAGACCGGTGACAACGAATGATGCTTTCCCGCAATGAAGAGCAAGCCATTGCCCTGGCTGCCGTGGTACAGGCTGCGGTGCTGGTTGAACAGTTGGCCCGGACCGGTGACATCCCTGCCGATTCATCGGAGCCATTGTTACGCGCCCTGTTTATTCAGTCGCCGCAGCATTTCAGCGATGTTTACGGTAACCCTCATGCCAGTCTGAACGTTGGCCTGAACCACCTGGGTACCATGCTCAATCGCTCAATGCAGGGCGTCAGCCCTGACGTTACCCGCTACGCCCTGAGCCTGTTGCATCTGGAGCGCAAGCTGCGTCAGAAACCAGCGATGATGGCCGCGCTGGGCGATGGTATCCAGAGTGCCTCGCGCCAGGCGGATCATTTTTCAGTTGGCCACGAGAACACCGTCGCCGCACTGGCAGGCCTGTATAAGCAGACACTGAGCAATCTCAGCTTCCGCATTCACGTCACCGGCAACCCGACACACCTGCAGAATGCCCACACTGCCAACCGCGTACGCGCGCTGCTGCTGGCCGGGATCCGCGGCGCCATTCTCTGGCGTCAGGTTGGCGGCAAACGCTGGCACCTGCTGATAAACCGCAGTCGCTACCTGAAAGCCTGTACCACCCTGCTGCAAAACCCTGCGGATAACGATCGCCAGCCATGACCAGAAAACACATCGACCGAACCTTTACCACCGCTCCGATGATGGAAGGGAACAGACAACCAATAAAAACTCAATAAATTCAAAGCCTTAGCAAATACAAAAAAATCTAGAGGCGCACCCTTGGCGCACTCAAAAGGAACTTTTCATGATAAAAAAAGACTTTTCTAATGAAGAATTGTTCCTTATATCCGGCTTACTGCTTCCCTCAGCGTCCGTACTAATCATAATTACGGCTGCAATTTTACAATACATTGGAGTTACTATTTTTGGTGCAACAGACGTTTTCGCTAAATCCGGAACAGTCATACTTGTACTATCAATCTTTGTTACCTACAAAAAATCTCAGCACAAAGATGAGTTTTCAGTAATTTTAACGAACAAAGCAAAGTCGACTATGCGCGGCATAATCGCTTCGCGAAACATCAGAGATGAGACGGGAAAGAGAAAGTACACTAAAGAGGATAGAGAAATAATCGATGAGCTAGTTGAAACCATTTCAGACACACTCAATAAAACTTGCCATCAAGCTTTAGAGACAAACCTTTACCTTTTCGAATATAGAACTGCCGTTTCAGGAGCAATTGTCTCCGCCACACAAGGTATAAACGCGAACACGTTTGTCAGTATCGCATTTGTTGCGATTGTTTCCACATACATACTTCTCACATATGCAAACATATACAAACTAGCGACAACAGCTATAGAAAACCTTTCAACAGAACTCGACCAAATATCTACAAAGCGCGATCAATCGACCGCCCTTCCCCCTAGTAACCAAACCTCCCCTCCCAAGGCTTTATAACCACAGCTTCGCTCCCATTAAGATCAACGACACCAAGGCTAAAACCACTGGAAAAAGCATTTCAAAAGCAATCCACCGAATTAGTCGTCCTCGCTGCAACTCCCAGAAACCAAGCTCCATTCTCCGAACGCTTTCCTGTAAATATTCGTGCCCATTAGTTATTGTTGCGATATTGGCCAATGCTGCATTCACTCGCTGCCGGAGGTCGTTCAGTTCTCCCCCTGAAGGTTGCGCTGCATTCATGAGGTCGTGCAGCGATGTCGAAGCACTCTCCATTCGCTCTTTACTAACGGCCCACCAAGAGAAAATAGTCGATTGACGAAAGTCATCCACACCTGGTGCCAGACTCTCCACATCGGCTAGAAATGACCCATTTGAGACCATAGGAATAGCCACACCGGTTAGCCGTAGACTGCACTCCCTAAAGTCATCTATCGCTTCCAGAAAAAAAGCTAATAGAAAGTAGAGTGTGGTGAACCAGAAGAAAGTTTCTATGGCCTCCACATCCAGACCATCAAACCTCACGCCCAAAAAAGAACTTCCAGAGTTGATACCGCTAGAGGCGGTCGAAAGAAGCAACAAGACAACCGATATAGAAACCAGCCTCTTTCTATAACGCGCAGCCACCTCATTGACTGGTGTTAAATTAGGCTTTAGGAGGATGTCTTTATATTTACTCATGCTGATTCCTTAGTGTGCTTCTATAAGCGACATCATATTCATAGTAACAAGCAACGTCAGCTAATTGAGCTACGAGTCCAAGGCCTTCTGCCCGGTGCGCCAGAGCTACACATTCCGGATGCTGGCGCACTTTTGGCACCCCCAAGGGTACGCATCCCATACGAACTAGCGCCTAACGTGTTAAAATCCGTCTTCTGCAGCCAACACCACACTCAAAAAACCCGTAAATGACTGATTTTAAAAGAAAATTTTCGACAGCACCGATGATGGAGTGGTCCGACCGTCATTGCCGCTATTTCTGGCGCCAGCTGACACGTCATGCCGTGCTCTATACCGAAATGGTTACAACCGGCGCCCTGATTCACGGCAACCGCGAACGCTTCCTTGAGTACAGCGAGCTTGAGCATCCTGTCGCTCTGCAGTTGGGTGGCAGCAATCCGCAGGCGCTGGGCCAGTGCGCACGCTTTGCTGAAGAATGGGGCTATGACGAAGTTAACCTGAACGTGGGCTGCCCCAGCGACCGGGTGCAGAACAATATGATCGGCGCCTGCCTGATGGCTCACCCGCAGCTGGTGGCCGACTGTGTTAAGGCCATGAAAGACTCAACCAGTATTGATGTTACGGTTAAACACCGTATCGGCATCGATGATCAGGACAGCTATGAACAGCTGCGTGATTTTGTCGGCACCGTTGCCGATGCCGGCTGTGAGACCTTTATCGTGCATGCGCGCAAAGCCATTCTGCAGGGCCTGTCACCGAAGGAAAACCGCGAGATTCCACCGCTGAAATACGACACCGTATTCCGCCTGAAACAGGAATTTCCGCAGCTGGAGATTCTGATCAACGGCGGCATCACCACCCACGAGCAGATTGCAGAGCTGATGCCCCATGTTGATGGTGTGATGCTTGGTCGCGAGGCTTACCATAACCCGTCGGTTCTGGCCGAGGTGGACCAGCGTTATTACGCCGCGACGTCAGAACACAGCGAAAGCCCAGCTGCCATCGATAAAGCCACCATCGTGCGCAGTCTCTACCCTTATATCGAACAGCAGCTGAGCAAAGGCGCAACGCTGCACCATATCAGCCGTCATACTCTGGGGCTGTTCAATGGTCAGCCTGGTGCGCGTCTCTACCGTCGCCATCTGAGCGAGCAGGCACCGAAGCGTACTTCCGGGGTTGAGGTGCTTGAACAGGCACTGGCGCTGATGGGTTATTAACCCGCAGCGCCAATTTCGGTTGCCAACGGCCGGACTTTGACGGCTTACTGAGTCGCCTTTGCTTTCTTATCCATCTCCGCTTTCAGACGTAACGCATCGCCCAGACCGCCAACATTCGTGACCTGGGTGTAACCGAGTTCCAGCAGCGCATCACGGGCAATGCCAGCCCGGCGGCCGGACTTACAGTACAGGTAGATGTCGGCGTCTTTTTCCAGCTTCAGTTTGCCAATCTGCTCCGCCATCTGCTGGTGAGGAATGTGATGCGCGGCACCAACATGTCCGGCATTGAATTCATCGGCGGTGCGCACATCAATCCAGACCGGCTCACCGGCCAGAGCAACCACACTGATCAGCCATAACGCAATGCTGCTGAAAACTTTCATAATCCATCCCCAAGTGTTTGTATTGAAATGCTTTTTTAACAGAGAAAGGCAAGGGCCGCATTGACCTTGTACCTTCATTGCGACACTCTACTCAGTATCCGATCAAACTTCAGCATAGCCCGCCACAGCAAGGCCCTGCTGCCGCAAATAAGGTTTTGGAACCCCATGAGCAAACTGGACGCCCTGAGAGCCATGACCGTTGTCGTTGCCGACACCGGTGATATCGACGCCATCCGCCAGCACAAGCCGCAGGATGCCACCACCAACCCGTCACTGATTCTGAAAGCGGCTGAACTGCCGGCTTACCAGGATCTCATCCGTCACTCACTGCAGTGGGCGCAAGGCATCCATAACAGCGACAGCCTGATTGTGAACGCCTGTGACAAAATCGCCGTGGCGATTGGCTGCGAAATCCTGAACATCATCCCCGGCCTGATCTCCACCGAGGTCGACGCCCGTTTATCCTTTGATACCGCCGCAACCGTTGCCAAAGCACGCAAGCTGATTCAGATGTACGCCGATGCCGGCATTGGCCGCGAACGCATTCTGATCAAAATCGCTTCCACCTGGGAAGGTATTCAGGCCGCGCGCATCCTTGAGCAGGAAGGCATTCACTGTAACCTGACCCTGCTGTTCAACTTCAGCCAGGCCGTAGCCTGCGCCGAAGCCGGGGCAACACTTATTTCTCCGTTTGTCGGTCGTATTCTCGACTGGTACAAAGCCAGCAAGCCGGACGCCGATTACAGCGGCAAAGCCGATCCGGGTGTTATTTCCGTCAGCCAGATTTACAACCATTACAAAGCTCACGGCTACAAGACGGTGGTAATGGGTGCCAGCTTCCGCAACACCGGCGAAGTGGAAGCGCTGGCCGGTTGCGACAAGCTGACTATCAGCCCGGAGCTTCTGGCTCAGCTCAGCAGTGCCAATGGCGATTTGCCGCAACAGCTGAACCCAGCGCAAGCCCACTCTGAAATCGCCAAACACAGCGTCAGCGAAGCGCAGTTCCGCTGGGCGATGAATGAAGATGCCATGGCCACCGAAAAACTGGCCGACGGCATCCGCCGCTTTGCCGCGGATCAGCAATTACTTGAACAACGCCTGAGTCAGTTACTGTGATTGAACGCCTGCTGAGCCTGTTTCGTGACGAACAAAAGCGTCCGGAACCCCACCACATCAATCTGGCCTGTGCAGCGCTGCTGGCCGAAGTCATGCGCGCTGATCACAGCATCGATGCAGAGGAAGAACAGGCACTGGCTTTGGTGCTGAAAAACCTGTTTAACCTGAGCAGCAGCGAGTGCAGCGAACTGCTGCAGGATGCTCTGCAGCGGGTGGAAATATCCAGCGACCTGTTTCAGTTTACTGCGGTCATCAATCAGCAACTGGATGCCGCAGCCAAGTTCCGGCTGATGACCGGGCTGTGGCAGGTTGCCTACAGCAGCAACGGGCTGGATAAATACGAAGAGCACATTATCCGCCGCATCGCAGAACTGCTGTACGTTCCTCACAGCGAGTTTATCCGTGCCAAACTGGAAGCTCGGGATTCTCAGTGATCAGCGATCTGACCAGCGAATTTGATGCCCTGGTGGCTGCATTACAGACACTGCGCCAGCAATTACAGGACGCCCGCCCCGCCCTCTGGATTCCGCTTAATCCCGGCGAGCAGAAAGCAACCAGCCAGCTGCAGTTTCTGACCGATATTATCTGTGACCTGTGGTATCGCGATGGTCAGGATGGCCGCGAAACCCGCAGCCGCCACGGCTTAGTCATGGCCAATGCAGAAATTGCAGAACAAATCCGGGCCATCAATCTGCAGAAAGACCGTTTCCGCAAAGCCGTGCAGCAGGTGCGTCAGGAATTGGACAATAATGACTGGCTGGAACATTACAGCCAGCTTGGCCAGCGCCACGATTCTCTGCGTGAATCCCTGACCTTTGCCGGCCTTAAACGCATCCATTTAAAACAGTGTTTCCGTCATATTCCGCTGCTTGAACATTGCCCGCAAAAAGTCGGCTTCAGCTGGTACGTCAACGGCCGCAGCATTAAAAAAATCAGTGTTCAGCAGGCGCAGGAAAAACTGCTGGAGCTGGGAGAAGAAAAAACACATATCCAGATGCAACTGAATAAACTGGCGCAGTTACCGCCTCACCTGCAACTGGCACAGATACAAACCCTGGCACCCGTGGTGCGGGCTAATCTGGTATTTAAACCTGAGTCAGGCCTGAGCAGAAAAGCCATGAATCTGGCGCTGCCATTATTTATTGCCGACTCCGACGCACAACTGCCGGCGTTTAATGAAATACCACCCGAACCACCAAGCGGACGCACCCGCCAGCAACGTGGTGATCAGAAAATCAGCGCCGAAGCATTTTTGCCCAGCCTGCGCATTCATACTTATCAGGCATAAAACCCGGGCAATAAAAACAGAGCAATAAAAAAGCCGCAAAAGCGGCTTTTTTATTGCTCTGAACATGCATCTGAACACTTACAGGCGGTTCAGACCATTCAGTGCTGCAACCCGGTAAGCTTCTGCCATGGTCGGATAGTTAAAGGTGGTGTTCACAAAATATTTCAGTGAATTCCCTTCGCCCTTCTGACTCATAATTGCCTGACCGATGTGCACAATTTCAGCCGCCTGATCACCAAAGCAATGAATGCCGAGGATTTCCAGCGTCTGGCGATGGAATAATATTTTCAGCATACCAACGCCTTCGGCGGTGATTTGTGCGCGGGCCAGATTTTTGAAGAAAGCCTGCCCTACCTCGTACGGGATTTTTTCTTCCGTCAGCTGACGCTCAGTTTTACCGACCGAGCTGATTTCCGGAATGGTATAAATCCCGGTTGGAACCGAATCGACAAAACGGAAATCTTCCGGTGAAGCAATAATGGCTGCCGCTGCACGCCCCTGATCGTAGGCTGCAGAAGCCAGTGATGGCCAGCCAATCACATCGCCTACCGCATAGACATTGGAAATGGCCGTGCGATATTCGTGATCGACATCGATCTGACCGCGGCCATTTGGTTTCAGGCCGATATTTTCCAGTCCCAACCCCTTGGTATTACCGCTGCGTCCCGCTGCCCATAGAAAGGCATCCGCTTTTACTTTCTTGCCAGAGGCCATCACCATCGTCACATAACGCTCATTGCCTTCGACCGAATCGAATTGCTCGTTGTGACGGATTAATGCACCTTTATCACGCAGGTGATAACTGAGGGCATCTGAAATTTCATCATCCAGGAAATTCAGCAGACGATCACCCGGGTGAATTAAGTCTACCTTCACACCCAGACCGGAAAAAATAGAGGCGTATTCGCAGCCAATAACCCCGGCGCCATAAATAATAATGGTGCGCGGCGTGTGCTCCAGTTGCAGAATAGTGTCTGAGTCGTAAATACGCGGATGGGTGAAATCAATATTGTCCGGACGCCATGGGCTGGAACCGGTGGCAATAACAATTTCCTGCGCATGCAAACGGGTATTGCTCATGCTGCCATGATAAACATCAATGGTATTGGCGTCGGCAAATTTTGCGTTACCGGTGTACACGCTGATGCGGTTACGCCCGTAAAATTCAGTGCGCAGCTTTACCTGTTTGGCAATTACACGCTCAGCATTTTTTAATACCCGCGGGAAAGAAAACCAGCGCGGCTCGCCAATCTCCCGGAACATCGGATTGGTGTTGAACTGAATGATTTGTTTAACAGCATGACGCAACGCTTTTGAAGGAATTGTGCCCCAGTGGGTACAGTTTCCGCCGACCATGCTTTTATCCTCGACGACCGCCACCTTTTTGCCTTTTTTGGCGGCGTTCATTGCGGCACCTTCCCCGGCGGGGCCTGCACCTATAACAACGACGTCGTAGTGATAATCTGCCATGCCTGTTTACTCCATCATTCCGTCGGATTTCCGCAGAATAGACTGCGGTTTAAAGTGTGCGACAGGCCGTATATTGAGGCCTGCCGCAGCTATCATAGACAGCTGTTATTGTAGGTGAAAATACCTATTCCGCATGATTAGCGCTTAGTCGCATCATAAAAATCTGCGCCAGAGGACTGCTTAGCAGCCTCTTTGCTTTCTTTTTCGCATTTATTCTTGTCGCCACCGCAAACATCACAGGCGCCATCCATACCGATAGCACTCATGCCGCCACAGGAACCACTGATCGGCTTGCGGCCAACTAATACACCAATGGCCATTGCTGCAACGATCAGCAGCATAACGGCGAACGCAACCAACATTGTTAACATAATCAGATCCTCGTAAGTCAGTGTTCAGCTGACTGATAATGTGGAAACAGCTGACGAAAACGACTGGAAGCCAGTTCATAAAAGCCATCATCAGCGCGCACAATCATAAAAACAGCCAGTTGCTCCTGCTCGGCCAGTTGCATTCCGACATCCGGGCCTGCAACATTTAAAGCGGTTGCCCATCCATCGGCCATACCGGCAGACTCATGGACAACGGTTACCGACGCCAGACGATGAACAATCGGGCGACCGGTAAAAGGATTGATGGTGTGAGAATAGCGCACACCATTTTCTTCAAAATAATTGCGGTAATCACCGGACGTTGCGACCGCCATCTCACCAGGCTCAATCACCAGTTCTATGCCGCGTACATCGGGCATACTGCCCGGGCGCTCTACCGCAATACGCCAGAGAGAACCATCCGGCTTCACACCTGAGGTATGCACCTCGCCTCCCACTTCAACCATAAAACGTGAGATGCCCTGAGTACGCAAAAGATCCGCCAGTTCGTCTACCGCCCAGCCTTTGGCAATAGCTGACAAGTCGATATACAGGGGTTTTTGCAGCCGGACCGCTGATGTTGCGGCATTCAGTTCAATGGCTTCCGGCCCGGTTTGCGCCAGCGCCGCAGCAATAGCAGCATCCGAAGGCACCTCATCAGTGGCCGGAGTCGGGCCAAATCCCCAGAGATTCACCAAAGGGCCAACGGTAACATCAAACAGCCCACGACTTTTCGTATGAATTTCCGCAGCGTCAGTGAGGACTGCAAAGAGGTCTTCAGATAATACTGTCCAGCCGCCGTCAGACACAGGCAAACGCCCCTGATTCAGCTTAGATAACTCGGAGTCCGGGTCGTAAGTTGACATGCTGCGGTTGATATCCGCCAGGCGCTGATCAATCTGCGCCTGAATACCGGCTGCAGCCTTCTGGTCCTGCCCGACCCAGAGAATATGATAGGACGTCCCCATGGTCGGTCCACTGATACGGATGACATCATCCGCTGGTTGAGAACACCCGGCCAGAAACACCAAAAGCAAAACAACAAAATTACGCATAACAGTTCCCATAAAGGCTGGCCGCAGTATACCTATTGTTGCCGTGGCTTGCATGACACCCGAATGGAAAATACCTTTCTCAGCGGCAGCCAGCCGCCCGGCAACTAATAACAAAACAGAATATCCATAGAAATAATCATTACACAGGATGACTACATAATTATATTCTCAGTGCAGCAGTTGATTTAAAATCCGCGTACATACCGGAGAGAGCTATATGCAAGAAGTAATGTCTGATGAAATGCTGGAACTGATCGCCCAGCGCTTCCGACTGCTGTCGGACCCAATGCGCCTGCGAATCCTGCACCAGTTGCAGGGGGGAGAAAAATCCGTCAGCGAGCTGGTTGAGGCGACCGGTGCGTCACAACCTAATGTATCCAAGCACCTTTCAACTCTCCGTACCCACGGCCTGGTTCGCCGTCGCCAGGAAGGCAATATGGCTTACTTCAGTATCGGGGCACCGTTCATTTTTGATGTGTGCAATACCGTCTGCGACAGCATGAAAAGTGAATGGGAGCAGCGTAACTCCCTGCTTGGCCAGTTCAATAACGCCTGAAACCACCTGTCAGGCTTTGGCGACATCCGCCAGAGCCTTCCACAGCGCCCGCACACCTTCGCCACTGACAGCCACAAAACCCAAGCTCTGCCATTGCCGCAGAATTTGCTGAAACTGCCCGCGACTGATACGGATATCATCCACTGCATGCGCCTGAGTGTTACGCTTTAACAGCTGTGATTTCACCGTTCCGGCCACGACGCCCTCCAGTTGCGCGCGTAAACGATCTTCACTGGCACCGCTTTTCAGCAGCGGCATCACGCCCTGCAGCAACTGATCCAGCCGCACCGGCAGCAACACCTCTTCCTGCGACAGATTTCCTCCCTGATAGACCTTGGCAGCAATCTGCAGATTCACCACCTGACGGCTGCGGGCAAGACGCTGACGTGCTGATAATGGCTCCGCCGTCTCTTTTGCAGGTTCAGCGGCGATAGGCATTTCTGCCACCTTCCCTGCTCCGGCAGGCACCCAGCCCGGACCAAGCACCAGCATGGAACTGGACAGAGAAGCCCGCACATGGGACATCAGCTCTTCGCGCAGGTGCCACAGTTTGTAGGGTGACTGCTGAGCCACAATCCGATGAAAACCGGCAAGACGACGCTGATCTTCAGTCAGATTCTTTTCCGGCAGAGTATTTTTAATAAAAGCCAGAGTTGGTTTATTCAGCGATTTGGCATGAACAAATTCACGATGCAGATAGCTGATACCTGTCGGTGCCATCGGGCCGTAATCGTCACCCAGCAACAGAATAAACAGGTCTGCGCTTTCAATTTGCGAGCGCACCAGATTCCAGTCATAAGGGCCGGCATCTTCACGACAGGCAAAGCCGACATTGACCATACCGTGACGGGCAAGCTGCCTTTGTACTTCATAACGTTCCAGATCCAGACCCTGAGAATTTGAGGCCAGATAGACCAGATAGCGTTTATCTACAGGCATTGAGCTCACCGACAGCGATTCCCTTTTATTTGGCAAAGCAATTTGAATTGTTTTCTGACGTCAACTATACCAGCGGCAAAAGACTGAGGACATAGACAAATCCACTGACCGTCAGCACAGAGCCAATTGTTGTCAATGCAATGGCATTAGCCGTCAATTCCGCATCCGCCCCCATACTTCTGGCCATCACGAATGCCGCAGCGGCAGTTGGGCTGGCAAACATCAGACAGATAACACCCAGCTCAACGCCTCGAAAGCCACACACCCATGCCGCCACTGCAATAATAACAGGCACGACCAGCAATTTAAGAGTAACGATATGCAACACGACGGCACTGCCACGTCGCAACGCGGCAAAACTAAGCGACCCACCGACTCCGATTAATGCCAGAGGCAATGTCATCGCCGCCAGAGAGTTACCGACCCGCAACGCAACCTCCGGCAGAGGCCACTGCAACGCACTGAATGGCACAGCCAGGACAATGGCGATGATCAGGGGATTCGACAAGATAAGACGCAACTGAGCCAGCCAGCGAACCTGTTGCTGCCGGGTAAGAAAAAATACAGCCAGCAGATTGTACACCGGGGTAATCACCGCCAGCAGCAAGGCACCCAACACACCGCCTTCCTCACCATAAGCACTAATACAGAGCGCCAGACCGATGATGCCGAGGTTGCTGCGAAACGACGCCTGAATAAAAGCCCCGCGTTGCGGCACAGACAACATAAGCGCCCCTGCCCACAAAGCAGACAGCAGCGCTCCCAGCAGTGCCGCCGACAGAACAAAACCAATCAGGGGTAAATGCTGCCCGGCGCCGCTGTCCGAACGGGCAACAGCCATAAACATCAGAACCGGCAGGGTAATATTGAAAACCAGCTTTGATGACGTGGCGATGAACGCATCATCAATCACGCTACGCCGCCGCAGCAGTAATCCGAGCAAAACAAGGATAAAAATAGGGAGAGTTGTTTCCAGCGTAAACAGCAACGACTGCCAGTACATATCCATTCCGGTTACCGTCAATAATGGTCTGATGTCCGCAGCGTATGCAGACAATCAGCGAGCGGAGCGCCACCTTACGCTTTACACGAAAAAAGTAAATCCGCATTACAACCCCTCACGGACTGCGCTAAAATGGCGGGCTACGCACCTCGCAGCATAATTCCGATGACCCGCATTAAGAAAACCCGCTCCCTGAAGCGCATCCACAAAGTAAAGACCGGCAGCATTTCCAAACTGAAGCGCGAAGCTGGTGCAGACCGTCAGAACACCAAACGCCTTAAAGGCCGTAAAACGCTGTCTGTATTTGAAAAATATCTGCTTGAAAATCCGGAAGCCAAAGAAGCGCTGACCCAGCCAGCGGCTGGTGCCGAACGACCTGCCGCCAAAGGCGCTGACAAGAAAAAAGACGACAAAGCCAAAAAACAAAGCAATGAATCCTCCGTTGCGGAAAAAGCAGAAGAACGCACCGAGCGCAGCAAAACCCTGCTTGAGCAGCTCGACAGCAAAGATTTTGACAATTTCTACTGATGCCAGTCTGGGAAAACACCGGACTGACACTGTCCTGTCATCCGCTCGTACCTGATCATATCGCCCTGCCCTGGGATGCTGCAGACGATTATCTGCTGACCCGGATTGAGCCACTCAAAACCCTGACGATCAACGACCGGCATGGTGCACTGAGCTGTGCACTGGCCGCTCGCGGCATGGACGGTATCAACTGGCATGACAGCGCCTGCGCCTGCGAAGCAACCCGCCGCAATCACTACAACAACCAGCTCCCTCTGGCGAACGATCAACTGATTCTGGACGAAGATCAGATCCCGTCGACAGTACGCCAGGTTCTGATCAAACTGCCGAAAAACCTTGAACAGCTGAAATACTGGCTGCAGTGCTGTCGCGAGCGCCTGCCAGCAGACACCCGCTACCTGCTGGCCGGCATGGTGAAACATATGCCGGTCAGCTGGCTTAACTGGCTGGAACAGGAAGCCGCAACCTACCGCCAGGAAAGAGTTGTCAGGAAGGCGCGCCTGCTTGAACTGACCTTTGCACCGGCCGTAAAAAGAACCGATATCTGGCGCGGCTATCAGACCGCTACAGGCCTGACACTTTCCGGCCTGCCCGGCGTGTTTTCCCGTCAACAGCATGATATTGGCAGCCGGGTTTTGCTGCAGCACACCGACTTACCCTTTGCCGGGCGCCTGTGCGATCTGGGTTGCGGCAATGGTCTGCTGGGCCTGACGCTGAAACAGGCGCATCCGGAACTCGACGTCATTCTCACCGATGACTCCTGGCTGGCGGTGTGTTCCGCCCGCCACAATGCTATTCAGAACAAGCTGGATGTATCCCTGAATCATGGCGACATTCTCGCCGGCATTGAAGAGCCTCTGGACTGGATTGTCTGCAACCCACCATTCCACGATGGTCATAAGCAACTCACCAATATTGCCGAGCGCATGTTTGAGCAAAGCGCAGCGGCTCTGGTATCAGGTGGCCATCTACTGGTAATTGCCAACCGCCACCTCCCTTACGCAGGCAAACTGCGCAAGGAATTCCACGCAGTTGAGGTTTTGTCTTCCGACAGCCGCTTCTCGGTTTACCTTTGCCAGAAACGCTGATTCCGCACATGCAGCAACCATTGATCAGTCTGCAGGCCGAAACTGAAGAAAAGCGCAGCCGTTTTATCAGCCTGATTATTCCTGTTACTTCCGAAGAGTCCGTACGCAACCGCCTGGCTACCGAGTGGCAGGCACATCCGAAAGCCAGCCATATATGCTGGGCTTTCCGTGTGCAGCCAACGCCTGCCAATGCGGATGGCAACCTTCAATTGCAGGAAGGCTATAGTGATGATGGCGAACCATCCGGCACCGCAGGCATGCCCATTCTTAAACAATTACGGCATGGAAACCTGATAAATTGTGCCCTGTTTGTCATTCGCTATTACGGCGGCACCAAGCTCGGCACCGGCGGACTGCAGCGTGCCTACAGCCGCAGTGCACAGGACGTTCTGGCACAACTGAACGAAGAGAGTTGCGAACATATTATTCCCCGCCAGCGTCTACGTATCGCCTGTGATTTTGCCGAGGAGGCCCATATCAGATATCTGGCCGAACGCTATGACGGTGTACTGCAAAACACACAATATGATACGCAGGGGGTCATTCTGGAAGTGGATATTAAAGAGGGGGATGATCGTTTAAGGCAGGACGTCCTTGTCCGGGCAGGCGTATATATCAAAGAATAATTCAGGCCAGACGGCTTTTGCGGGCAGAGCGGGCCTGGTCAATATCAAATACCGGATTGGGTGTTAAATGCTCGGATATAAGGCGATATGCGTTTTGCTCAAGTTCACCAAAACGAACCGTTACCACGCTCAGCGTCTGTGAGGCGCGGCGAACAGAATAAACACTGCCATTACCATTTATTGTACATTCGCCGGCATAACTGCGAACCGTTAACTCAAGCTCAAGGCTCTTATAGCGCCCGGCTTCGTCACGCAGACGTTCCATTTCACACAATTGCAATTCACATTGAAAACCCAGCGGGGTTATCTCAATAATATTGCCTCGCACTAATATGTCGTCTTTTTCTTTTAATAATACGGTTGCCATGCCAATACACACCTGCCAGCTGTACACAAAACAGACAATAGCCTATATACATTTTTATGCCAAGCTCACAAAAACGTGAATGCGTAATGCCCTGTAATGAATTGCATACACATCGCTAATCTTTGTGCTTTGACGCCAAACATATAACGCTGATCGTCCATCATTAACCCTGATTTATACAATATTCACAAATATCTTCGCGATAACGTGACCTACTGCTCATTTATCCGGAAATCCTCTGTATTAGCGAATAACTTAACCAGCCTGACAATAACGGCGAATTACCGCAATGGCGTAATATGGCCAAATCATATCCACCGTTAAATACCATTTCCTTATTCGCGGGTCTCGGACCCATGAGCGACAAGTAAGTTCAATTCCCCCTTACCTCCTGCGGTCGTCAAGGCTACAATTCCGCCCTTCATTCCCTGACCTGACATAACAACAATGACAAAAAAACATTCTCATCTGCTGATGCTGATCTCAGCCATCCTTATTCTGCTGTCCGGTTGCTCCAGCAAGCTGCACATTCCAACCTACGCTGATGCACCGGAAACAGCACCAGCGACCATGCAGCATCCGCTGAGCATTCAGTATCTGGGCGTTGGCGGCCACCTGATCAAATACGATGACGTCACTCTGCTGACAGCACCTTCTTTTACCAACCCGCACTTTATGCGCGTCGGCCCTTTTATGCCGATCAGCACCGATAAAGAGCGTGTCGACCAATACCTGCCGGATGTGTCCGATGCCGAAATGATTCTGGTGGGTCATGCTCATTATGATCACCTGATGGACGTTCCTTACATCATGAATCAGTACGCCACCAAGGCAGATGTCTATGGTTCCCGTACCATGGCCAATACGCTGATGCCTGCAGTACCTGCCGAGCGGATTCATGTGATGAACGATCTTATGGGCAACATCAGCAAACCCGGCGAATGGGTATACAGCCATAGCGGGCGTATCCGCATCATGGCGCTGGAGTCTTTTCATGCCCCCCACTTTATGGGCATGAAGTTTATGCAGGGTACCTATGATGAGCCGCAGGAATCGCTGCCATGGCATGCCTTTGGCTGGAAAGAAGGTCAGACGCTGGCCTTCCTGATCGATTTTCTTGATCAGAATAAAGAGCCCGCTTACCGTATTTTTTATCAGGATTCAGCCAGTCAGGAACCACTGGGTCTGGTGCCAGAACTGGATGATCAGAAAGACATCGACATCGCGATTCTTTGTCCGGCGTCATTCTCTCAGGTTGATAACTACCCTGAGTCCATCGTGAAAAACACCCAAGCCAAACATTTTATTCTGGGCCACTGGGAAGACTTTTTTGCCAACGACCTCAGTGGCGAGCAGCGCTTTGTCCGCAACACCAATCAGGATGAATTTATTGAGCGGTTAAATGCCGTCCTGCCTGCCGGCAGCGACTGGACCTTGCCTGCTTTATTCAGCATTCAATACTTTGCCCCCGAAGGAGCATCTGCACAGTGACCACCACTCCGATTCAGCGCGCCAGTCTGTGCGCCGCTATTGCCAGCATCAACCTGCCACATATCCATTTCTGGTGTGAGCAGCAAAACGGCGATCCGGAAGCCTACCGCAAGCTGTTGAGCAAAGTGCTGTCCTACCTGCGCGGCGAGCTGAAATCGGAAGCCAACCTGCTGCGCTTTCACGAGGCCTTTTCCGAGTGGCGTCTGGCACAGAACGAAGAAGACTCGCTCTCCTATCGCATTCTGGAAGCCAGCTGCGCCGCCCTGTACAGTGCCACCGAAACCCTGTTCGACGCCGAATGTGACGATCTTGAGCTGCTGCGCCAGAGCCTGAGCGCTATTTACGATGAAATGGACGAACTGGGCGCCGAAACGGGTGATCTGCGCGAATACTGGCAGAGCCTGCAGTCAGAATGGCGCGACATGATCACCGACAGCAGCCGCATTCCGCTGCCTAAAGCCTATTTCGCATGGCTGAAAGAAGCGGATGTCAGCCTGTTCGGACTGGCTGATTAAAGCAGGATGCTGCCCGCGGGCTTTCAGGATAAACTGCCCGGAAGCCCGCGCACTAACGACCAAGGAACTGTTATGAGAAAGATGCCTTCAGCCCTCAAAGCATTCACGCTGAGCCTGACACTGCTTGCCAGTACACTGAGCTATGCCTCGCCAGCCTCAATGGAAACCCTGCGCCTGCGCGATCAGCATGACACCCCTATTAAGATGTCCGCCAACGTGCGCTTTGTCATCTTTGCCCACGACATGCCAGGCAAAGATCTGGTGAAAGAGATGCTGGCCAAAGCCGGCGAAAACTACCTGACCGAACATCACGTCGTGTTTGTTGCCGATGTCAGTGGCATGCCGCGCATCATCGCCCGAATGTTCGCCTACCCCGCCATGCGTAAAGCACCCTATCAGATTCTGATTGACGAAGTCGGCAGCCGCACCGGTGACTGGGAGCGTCAGGACTCGGCCGTTACCCTGTTCCGCCTGCAGGAATTTGCCGTTACCGGCTACGAGTTTATTGATACTCCGGAGGCTCTGAACGAAGCCATTAACCGTGCCGCAGAAGCGGTTACAGAAGCTCCGCAAACACCGACCGAAGAGAGCAACACGGAAACACCGGCCGGCGAATAGATCCAGCGCAAGTTTCGCGCAGCTTTTGCCCGACCCGGGCTGCGGAGCTTTCCGCCAGCCTGATATAATGCCCGGATTTTCTATCCGGGCATTTGTTTTTATGACACCTGAATTACTCTCTCCCGCCGGCACCGTACGTAACATGGAATACGCCTTTGCCTATGGCGCCGATGCCGTTTACGCCGGCCAGCCGCGTTACAGCCTGCGCGTGCGCAACAACGATTTCACCCTCGACAATCTGGCCTATGGCATCGGCCGTGCTCACGAGCTGGGTAAACAGTTTTACGTCGCCAGCAACATCGCGCCACACAACAGTAAAATCGATACTTATATGCGCGATATTGAGCCGGTGATCGGTATGAACCCGGACGCACTGATCATGTCCGATCCGGGCCTGATCATGATGGTCAAAGACCGCTGGCCGGATCAGGTGATTCACCTGTCGGTGCAGGCCAACGTGGTGAACTACGCCTCGGTTGAATTCTGGCGCCGCCAGGGCGTAAGCCGCATCATTCTGTCGCGCGAGCTGTCTCTGGAAGAAATTGCTGAAATCCGCCAGCGCTGCCCGGAAATGGAAATCGAAGTGTTCGTCCACGGCGCACTGTGCATTGCCTATTCCGGTCGCTGCCTGCTGTCTGGCTATATGAACCACCGTGATCCGAATCAGGGTACCTGCACCAACGCCTGCCGCTGGAAGTACGATGCTCACGAAGCGCAGGAAACCCTGTCCGGTGATGTTATCCCGGCCGGTGTAAACGAATTTGACCCGACACTGGGGATTGGTCAGCCATCTGATAAGATTTTCCTGCTGCAGGAAGGCAACCGCGATAACGAATACATGCCAGCCTTCGAAGACGAGCATGGCACTTACATCATGAATTCAAAGGATCTGCGCGCCATCCAGCATATCGAAAAGCTGGTGGAGCTGGGTGTGCACTCGCTCAAAATTGAAGGCCGCACCAAATCACACTACTACGTAGCGCGCACCGCCCAGGCCTACCGCAAGGCAATCGACGATGCCGTTGCCGGTCGCCGCTTTGATAAAAACCTGATGGACACCCTGGAAAACATGTCCAACCGTGGTTACACCGAAGGCTTCTTCCGTCGCCATGTACATGACGAGTACCAGAATTATGAGCGTGGCAGTTCACTCAGTACCCGTCAGCAATTTGTTGCTGAAGTCGTTGCCAGCGACGATAAAGAACTGACGCTTGACGTTAAAAACCGTTTCGAAAGTGGCGATTCAATGGAATTGATGACCCCCGCAGGCAACATCAGCTTTACCCTGAACAGCATTCTCGACCGTAACAATAAGCCGCGCGATGATGCCCCCGGTTCTGGTTTTGTTGTCAAAATCCCCCGTCCTCAGGGCGTCTGCACAGAAGATCTGAGCAAAGCGCTGCTGATCCGCAATCTGCCGGAATTAACCGCCTGAATCAGGGTCAAACTGCGCCAGGGCTTCTCTGTCAGAGAAGCCTTCTCTATAGTTCACCTGAGTAAACTCACGGATAAACAACAAAAAACGGGGACGTTATGAAATACGCGCTGCAATCTGTGCTGTTTGTCGCCTGCCTGCTGTTCGGACTGACCGTACAGGCCGCAGACGATGCACCACGAACCACGGTCGAGACCACGGCCAAAGCCATGACCGATCGTCTGATCAGTGACCGGGAATTAGTCCAGAATCAGGAGAACTACGTTGAACAACTGGTCGATGAGCTGCTGTTGCCAGTGGTCGACCACGTTTATATGGCCAAGCGTGTTCTGGGTAAATACTGGAAACGGGCATCCATGGAGCAGCAAAAAACCTTCACCATTGCCTTTAAAGAGAAAGTCATCCGCACTTATGCCGGAGCTTTCCGCGCCTTTGACGGCCAGACCATTTTATTTGAAGACTCCCGTCTGAATGACGAAGGCAATCAGGCCATTGTTAAAAGCCAGATTCAGCGGGTTGGCGCACCACCGATCCGGGTCGACTACAAACTTTATCTGAAGCAGAAGCAATGGCAGGTATTTGACGTCATTATCGAAGGAGTCAGCCTGACCAAGAGCTTCCGTGATCAGGTATCCCTGAGCATCGAACAGGATGGCCTGGCACAGGCTATTTCAAAGCTGGCCGATGAATACAAGAGTGCCGCCCCAACGGTAAAGCTGGGGGCACGCGCGTGGGGACCTTATCTGGGCAGTAACCTGCCCGGTTTTGGTCTTGCAGCCGATATTGTAACGACTGCATTCGCGCGTGCCGGCTATCAGGTCGAACTGGTGTTTGCTCCGGCCCTGAAGATCGAAGAAAACACCAGCGCAGGTCAGCTGCAGGGAGAAATTGCCGCCTGGCAACCTCAGCAAGCGTCAGCCACACAGCTTTATTCCGTCCCTTATCTGGAGAATACCCTGGTATTTATCAAGCGCGACGACGATCCCTTTGACTATGCCAGTCCGGATATGCTTAAGCAGCACCTGACAAACAAAGGCTACCGCCTCGGAGTTTTCAATGGTGTCGATTATGGCCAGGCGTTCAGCCAGATAGCCCCTCTGTTTCATCTGCAGAAGCTGGATTATTGCTCCCAGCTGTTCCGCGAAGTGGCCAACAAATCCATTGACCTGGCCCTGGTTGATTCCTGGATGGCGGATATTGAGCTGAACAGCAAAGAACATATTGCCAATCACCTGCAGAGAATCGCTACGCCTTTGGCGAGCCGCGAGCTGCGTGTTAGTATCGCGCGCTCTGCAACCGGGGCCGAAGCCCTGATTCAGGCATTCAATACCGGACTGGAACGCATTAAAGCCGACGGTACATACCAATCTTTGCTGAAAAAACACAACTACCCACAATGACCCCCCTTGATATCATTCTGGCCGATGACGACATCATCATTCTGAACAAGCCCGCCGGTCTGCTGAGCGTCCCCGGACGCTACATACCCGAATCGGCCTTCTCTCTGCTGGCTGAACAGTTCGGCGAACTGCATGTGATCCACCGCCTCGACCGCGATACATCAGGGATTATTGTTTTCGCCCGCCATAAGGCCGCGCTTACCCATGTGCAGCAACAGTTCGAAAAGCAGAAGACCCGCAAAGTGTATGAAAGCCTGGTAATCGGCCAGCTGAAAGGCAACTGGGGCTGCGTGAACCTGCCGATTTGCGTGGACTGGCCCAACCGGCCACTGCAGAAAATCAGCCACGTTAATGGCCGCTATGCCCTGACCCGCTGGAAACGACTGGCACAGGATGAAGAAACAACCCGGGTGGAAATGTATCCGAAAACCGGACGCTCCCATCAGCTGCGCCTGCATATGCTGAATCTGGGTCATCCGATTGTCGGCGACGTGTTCTACGCCGGTGAAAGTGCCAAAGAGCAGCCGCGTATGATGCTGCACGCCCGTGAGCTGGATTTCACCCACCCCGGCAGCGGCGAAGCGTTGCAGATTGTTTGCCCAACGCCGTTCTGACGCCGGACCTTATCAGCAACTCCGCTCAGGCAGGTACAGCCCCTGAGCGGAGCCTCAGAAGCCAGCGCAGCAATAACACAAACAGTGCAAAAAACAGCACCCCGCCAGCAATAATCGCCAGAGCAATGCCGCCAAACAGCACAGGCGCTTTCATCAGTGTGCTCATCAGCGAATCCTGATAATAAAAAAACCACTGATGATTATCCGGGAAAATCCATACATGCAGCTGATAGAACACCTCTTTGGGGCCAATAATCAGCACCACAGCCCCGGCCATCAGCAAAGTACCCAGCAGCCAGAACAGCTGCTGCTTCCAAAGCGGTGCTGTACCCCGCCATAGCAAGCCAGCCAGCATCAATAATGTGACAAAAGCAATCAGCAGCGATGCGCTGTACAGCACATCAATCAGGTTGGCCACATCCTGCAGATGAATTATTTCCGCCCGGTGCAGCAGACCCACGGCCTGACCATTATGCTCAAACTGAATATCCGCCAGCCCCTCACCATGCCGGTGTACCGCAATACTGATGTCATCAAAAAGACGTACATGCTCTTCTTTGTCCAGAAGCTCCAGTCCGGCGATATAGCGGTTTTTCGGGCCGAAGCGCTCAATATGGGCGCCGATGTTGTACCAGTCATACCAGAAGCCATAACTGTAATTCTGCTTGGCCTGTACCAGCCAGCCCAGCGCCAGGCAGCTGATAAATCCACCCAGTAAGGTCAGAAACCACAGCCCCTGAATTCTCTTCATGCCAGATCCTGCCAGAAACGGTTAATCCGGGCTGCCAGAGCGGTCACCGTGGATTCCTCCAGATGGAAATGATGGTGTCCCGGAAATTCTTCCAGTGTGGCCCGTGGCAAGTGCTTAATACGCAGATCAAACATCGCACGCGGAATCAGCCCTTGTTCGGCACGCAACACCAGAGCAGGCATATTCATCGCGGCCATAAAGGCTTCGATCTGCGGTTCGGTCAGGCGTACCTTTGAGATCGCCCGCAGGCGCCCATCGGTACGCCAGCCGACACCGCCTTCCAGTGATTGCAGGTTACGCTCGACCACCGGCCAGATGCACTCCGGACTCAACTCCGGGTTCTGCCGCACTCTGGCGGCCAATGCGTCCTCGGCACCGGCATGCACCTTCAGCGTTGTGGTTTTTACCGGCGCCGTAATGGCTTTAGCCAGCTGCTCCGGCGCCTGAACTGGCGGCGTAGTCAGCGGCCCCAGCGCGTCCAGAGCAACATAAGAAGCGATCCTGTCAGGAAAAGCACCAGCCAGCAGCATGCCTGCTGCCGAGCCCATTGAATGCCCCAGCAGGTGTACAGGCTCATCCACGGACAGCAACAGATCGTATAAAGCTTCCAGCGAAGACCAGATGGCATAATCGGCACCTTCGCCCAACCAGTCGGAATGGCCGTGCCCCGGCAAATCCGGGGCAAGAACACAGACGTCCTGCAGCAGTGGCGCCAGCCGCGAAAAGGTTGCGGCATTGTCCAGCCAGCCATGCAAAGCCAGCACTTTAGGCTTTACCTGCTCCCCCCACTGCAATCCACGCAAAGTACCAAAGCGGCACCGCCATTCAATGGATGTCATGCCAGCAACTCTCCTAATAACTGATGAATCACCGCCGCCGTCCGCTCCGGACGCTCCAGTGGAAACATATGACTGCCCGGTAGCCAGCGCACTTTCATACCGAGGCGGCTTTGCATGTAAGCGCCATTAAGACGGCGGAATACTTTGCTGTGCTCACCGCCGAGCGCAGCGCCAGGAACCTGAAGTCCGGAACGGATACGCAGGTTATGCGGCACCGTGCGGTAAATCTTCATTTCAATATCCGGATCAAAACGCAGAGCGACGCCATTCGCTGTCGCCTCAGTTCCGCTTTGCACATAGTCCTTCAGACAGCGCTCATCGAAATAGCGCAACAACGACTTGCCGCGGAAGTACTCAATGGCATCCTCTTGCGAAGCCCACTCACTGCGCCGCCCTTCTGTCCGTCCGGCCGGTGTGACTTTATCAACCAGCCCCAGGCGTTTAACCAGTCGCAGGCCATTAGCCTCCAGGGGTGACAATGCCGGAGAGTCCAGCATGACCAGGGCTTTTACCAGATCAGGGCGCTTTACTGCCACCATCAGACTCAGCAGCCCTCCGAGCGAGTGCCCCACGGCAATCACAGGCTGCCGGTAATGATGCTCAAAATAGTGGATCAGCTCGGCTTCCAGATGGCGCCAGTTATCGGTGACCGGGTAATCCGGATTGTGTCCGATTCGATCGATGCTGCGTACATCGTAATGGGCCGACAGCGATTCGAATAACACCCGATAGGTGCCAGCCGGAAAACCATTGGCATGAGAAAAATGGAGAATATCTTTCATAAACGCGCGCAATAAAAAAACGCAACGCTATAACCATGCGGGAAACAACACAAGGGGGAATGCGGCCGTTATCGGAGCTTAACGGCCACAATACATTTCACAGTCCGTCGAGCACCGGGTACCAGACAGCATCGACACTCATACAAGCGGCGGCAGCAAGATCCCCCTGCAGAATCCAGCATTCAGCCGGCGACCAGGGCTGATCATACAGCTGGCCATCAACCAGCATGGCAGCCAGATGACCGACCAGGGGTAAATGCGACACCAGAATCAGATCCTGCTCCTGGGCGGAAAGATCATTCAGCAACTGCTGAACATCACCGTCCGGCACCAGATGCGGCATGGTTTCAACCGCCAATCCCAGACTCCCGGCAATGGCCTGTGCCGTTTGCTGTGCACGCAGAAAAGGACTGGCAAGAATGCGGGGATTGTTAAAGGTTTGTTGTGCCAGCCAGCGGCCGGCACCTGCGGCCTGACCGGCACCCCTGTCAGTCAGGCCGCGATTCTGATCCTGAACAGCCCCACTGACCGCAGAACCATGACGAACAATACAGATTTTCACTCGGCAGAAGCCTTCTCTTTACTGTTAGGCCAGTCCTGAAACGGAAAAGGCTTTTCATCGCTGGCGCCAGTCAGGTAGTGAATAATCTGCTTCACATACTCTCCCAGTGCCTGGCCAAATTCCGTCAGCGACGCATTCGGCTCGCCGGATACCAGACGGAACACCCACTGCACCAGAGTAATCAGCAGCAAAACCAGATCCAGCACACGGTAAACGATGAAAAATCCGATGATATAGAGCGTTTTTAACCAGAACGCATCGGATGTGACATTTTCTTTAAAATCGTTCATTTCTGACCTCATGAATAAAATTGCGCAACCATACTGACAACCCTGTCCGCGTTATATTTCACAGCGGGGTAAGGCAAACTCCACATCAGAGGCATGCTCGCCGGTCATCAGACCCTGCGCAACCACCCGGGGATCGGCCGCATTGAACAATACCTCATAAGCGCCCATCACCAGGGGCATATAAATACTCAATTCCTGCGCTTTTGCCCTGACATAACGCAAGGTATTAACACCTTCAGCCACTTCGCCCAGTTCGTCCACGGCCTCAGCCAGACTTTTACCCTGCCCAATGGCGTAGCCAACCCGGTAATTGCGGCTCAGCGGTGATGTACAGGTCACCACCAGATCACCCACACCTGCCAGGCCGAGGAATGTCAGCGGGTTGGCTCCCAGCGCTACGGCAAAGCGGCTCATCTCGGCCAGCGAGCGGGTAATAATCATGCTGCGGGTGTTCTCACCCATGCCAAGAGCGGCGACGAAACCGGACACAATGGCGTAGATATTTTTCAGAGCCCCACTCAGCTCAACCCCATACAGGTCGTTGGATGCGTACACACGGAAGTAAGGACAGCTCAGCGCTTCCTGAATATTGCGTCGTAAGTCACTGTTTTCACTGGCAATAACAGTTGCCGCCAACTCGCGTTTGGCAATCTCTTTGGCCAGATTGGGGCCGCTGAGGACACCGACCGGATTGTCCGGGCAAATCTCCGCCAGTACCTGGCTCATCAACAGGAAACCGTCCGGTTCAATACCTTTGGTGGTGCTGACCAGCGCCTGATCCGGTGTCAGTTCAGCTGCAAATGACGACACTACTTCACGTACCGATTTGCTCGGCACAGAAACAAAAATCACCTCCGCTCCGCGAATCGCCTCAAGCAGATCAGTGGTCGCCGTCAGTGACGGATTCAGACTGACATCCGGCAGGTACTGTGGATTGGTGTGCTGCTCATTGATGCTGCGGGCAACGTCATCGTTGCGCATCCACTGCACGGTGTGTATTTGATTGTCGGCAAGAATATTGGCCACTACTGTGCCAAAGCTGCCACCGCCGATTACGGCCGCCTTCTGGATGACCA
The DNA here is from genome assembly GCF_020320405.1 of Thalassolituus sp. ST750PaO-4. NCBI lineage: Bacteria > Pseudomonadati > Pseudomonadota > Gammaproteobacteria > Oceanospirillales > Oceanospirillaceae > Thalassolituus > Thalassolituus sp. ST750PaO-4. Next base: position 259,201 of record NZ_JABVCB010000012.1, on the reverse strand, counting down.
CTTAGCCCCCTTGGGTTCGCAGGATGAATTTCAGCTGTTAAGAGTGGAAACGGTCAGATTCAAGCGAATCAACCAACTCCCGGAATGCATCTTTATTTTTATCATTGAGGCTCATCAGAACCCGATGAGCAGAAATAACCTGTTCGCGTGCCTTATCTTCATCGACAGCATCCGCTGCCCATTCGCGAAAATCGGCCTCATCCGAGAACGGTTCATTAATAATATGGAAAACCTGGTCAAAGCCCATGCTGAGCAGAATCCGGGTAATGCCCGGATTAGGACTGGAGATCGTTGGAGTAATGCCAAAACGTTCGCGGCAGATGATGGATATTTTGGCAATCTGACCCAGTGTTGTGCTGTCGACACCTTCCGCCAGTGACAGATCAACGATGACGTTATCAAAATCCGGATGGTTCAGGATGTCATCAAGGTAGTGCTCCAGTGCAGAGCACAGGTTAAGACGGACATCACCGATGAGTCGGATCACATGAATGCCTTTGCAAAAGGCTACCTGCACTTTACCTGATGTCATAACACACCCCGGCCAATAGCAACCATCGCGATGTCATCCGGAACCTCAGGGAGGTCGTCAATACCCAGCTGCCCACAGATCTGCTCAAGGTTACCGCGACTTTTTGCCGCCACCTTTAATAATAAGGCTTCTTTATCATTCAAGGTCGGTTCCGCCATGATTTCCAGTATTCCATCCGAAAACAACAACAGACTGAAGGGTTCCGGCAGTTGCAACTGATAATTCTGATATTCAGCTTCACGGAACATGCCCACCGGCATACCACGCCCGGTCAGATATTCAGCCGAATCACCATGCAGCAGCACCGGCATTGGAAAATGGCCGCCAACGCTGTATTCCAGCATCAGGGTTGCGGTATCAATCACGCCGTAAAACATAGTCAGGTGTTTTTCCAGCTCAGAGGCCAGCAGTTCTGAATTGATACGGGCCAATACCTGCGACGGATGCAGCAGGTCATCACTGGAACCACGCTGCAGATTGCGGCGCAGGCGGTAAGTCAGGTTTTTCAGCAACACCGTCACGAATGCAGAAGATGCACCATGGCCGGACACATCAGCGATGTAAAACACCAGACGTTTATCGTCCAGTTCGAAATAGTCGAGGAAGTCGCCGCTGAGCATCAGTGAAGGGATGATTTTATGGTCGCAGCGGATGCCGTCGAGTAATACCGGCTCGGGCAACATGCGCAACTGCGCCTGACGGCCGGCAAGCTGATCATTACGCAGCTCATCAAGGCCACGTTTAAGCTCGGTGTTGGTTTTTTCAAGATGCTCGCGGTAGGCATTATTATCTGCCTCAAGCTGTGCACGTTGCAGGGACTTTTTCAGCGAGTGATGCAGCACTTCCATATCCAGGATGGGCTTCACCAGGTAATCGTCAGCTCCCAAGCGCAAAGCCTTCACCACATCATCCATCACCCCGGCGCCAGAGACGACAATCACCGGTAACAAAGGCTGTTGCTGCTTCAGCTTTTCAAGCAGCTCAATGCCGTTCAGACCTGGCATCTTGAGGTCACAGACAACAGCATCCACGCTGCGCTCGGCCAGCAGCTGTAAAGCCTCGCGGCCACAGGCGGCAGACAGCACCTGATAATCATAGTCATCCAGAAAGGCAACCATGCTATCGCGGACAGTCGAATCATCGTCAATGACCAGCACACTCGCGGCCATCAGTAACTCCCGGCATACGCTCAATTGGGGCGAACACTAACGTCATCTGCCCCCCCTTGCAATCCCTAAAATTAAGCCGCCCGGCAAAAAACTCTCCGCACAGTCAGGTTCCTGATTTAAGCACTGATAATGGTTCTTAAAGCAGACTTTTAGCGGGATTAAATTATTAGCTGAAGGCGCTTATGGCACGGGGAATGCTGAATTTTTCTCAATGTACAAAAATTAGTCACCACGATAGCATCGGAAAGACTCTAATAAGGAGAAAAACCATGTCCAGTCTGGCGAGAAACTACCAAGAAAAACGGAATTTTATCCGCATGCAGGTATCCGCTCCGGCGACCCTGACGCTCAATGACGGCAACAGCTACGACCTGACCTGTCTGGACCTCAGCAGCAGTGGCGTACAGCTGCAGCACTTTGAGGCCATCCCCATGGGCATGAGTGGCCGCCTGACGGTATCCAGTGGCGGAGGCTACACCACCCCGCTGGAAGCTCAGGTAACGGTTTGCCGGATCGAAGAAGACGGCAGTGAAAACTACCGCATAGGCGCAACCATCGATTCTTTTCTCTGACGGTTCAATCAGGAACAAAAAAGCCAGCAATCTGCTGGCTTTTTTGTTTCAGACAACGTGCTTATGCATTATTTGAAATAAGCATTATCGGCCTGAGTATGATCCGTCACGTCACGTACCGCTTTTACTTCCGGGATCTTGGCAATCAGCGACGCTTCGACACCATCTTTCAGAGTCATATCCACCGCACTGCATCCCTGACAGCCGCCGCCAAATTTCAGCACAGCCACGCCATCTTCGGTCAGTTCAACCAGACTGACATCGCCACCATGTGCTGCCAGGCCAGGATTGATTTCGGTATACAGCAAATAGTTGATGCGCTCTTCCACCGGACTGTCGGCGGTAACCTTTGGCATTTTGGCATTCGGCGCCTTGATGGTCAGCTGACCACCCATGCGGTCCTTGGCAAAATCGATGATGGATTCTTCCAGATAAGGAATGCTCATCGCCTCAACAAACACCCGCAGCTTGTCCATTGCCTGCAACTGGTCTGAGGCATGAACTTCTTCCGGACGGCAGTAGGCCAGGCAGGTTTCAGCGTATTTGGTGCCGGGCTGAGTAATAAAAACACGAACAGCCATCCCCTCGACATTCTGCTTTTCCAGCAACTGTGCCAGATAGTCTTCCGCATCCGGGGTGATGGTTACATAGGTTGTCATAGTCTTTACCTCTATCAAGTGTCGCCATTGTAACGAATGGCGCTGCGCGGCGAAATACCCCAGCAAAATGGTTGGATAAGACAAGTGTTTCCACCTCTGGTACAATCCGGCGCCATTTTTCCGGTTTAAGACATCAGAGATTTATGAGTCAGACTACCTCTTCCCTTACGGCCATTCGCCAACAGCGTATCGCCCGCCTGAAAGACAACCTGAAGCAGCGTATCCATATTCTGGACGGCGGCATGGGCACACTGATTCAGTCGCACATGCTGGAAGAAAAAGATTACCGTGGCAGCCGTTTTGCCGACATCAGTCAGGATGTCAAAGGCAACAACGACCTGCTGGTACTGACTCAGCCGGACATTATTGCCGGTATTCACAAACAGTATTATCTGGCCGGCGCCGACATCGTTGAAACCAACACCTTCAACTCGACCCGCGTTTCCCAGGCCGATTATCAGATGGAAGATCTGGTCCCGGAACTGAACCGCGAAGCCGCCGCTCTCGCCCGCCGCGTGGCCGACGAAGTCGAGCGTGACACCGGTATTCCGCGCTACGTTGCCGGCGTGCTTGGGCCAACCAGCAAAACCGCGTCGATTTCCCCGGATGTAAACGACCCCGGCTACCGCGCCATCAGCTTTGATCAGCTGGTGGAAGAATATGTGGAAGCCACTCACGGCCTGATGGACGGTGGCGCCGACATTATTCTGATCGAAACCATCTTTGATACCCTGAACGCCAAGGCCGCGATTTACGCCGCGCAGGAAGTATTCGAACAGCGTGGCGAAGAGCTGCCGATTATGATTTCCGGCACCATCACCGACGCTTCCGGCCGCACCCTGTCGGGCCAGACCGCAGAAGCCTTCTGGAACTCGGTTGCCCACGCCCGTCCGCTGTCGGTCGGCCTGAACTGCGCACTGGGCGCCGAAGAACTGCGCCCACACGTTGAAGAACTGTCGAAAAAAGTCAGCACCTTTGTTTCGGCCCACCCGAATGCCGGTCTGCCGAACGAGTTTGGTGAATACGACCAGTCCGCTGCCGAAATGGCCGTGATCGTCGAAGAATTTGCCGCCTCCGGCTTCCTGAACATTGTCGGCGGCTGCTGCGGCACGACCCCTGCGCACATCAAAGCCGTTGCCGAAGCGGTGGCCAAACACCCGCCTCGCGCCCTGCCGGACATCAAACCTGCCTGTCGCCTGGCGGGTCTGGAGCCGTTCAACTTTGACGAAGACAGCCTGTTTGTGAACGTCGGCGAGCGCGCCAACGTCACCGGCTCGGCTAAGTTCAAGCGTCTGATTATCGAAGAAAACTATGACGAAGCGCTGGAGATCGCCCGCCAGCAGGTCGAGAACGGCGCCCAGATCATCGATATCAACATGGACGAAGGGATGCTCGACTCCCAGGCGGCCATGGTGCGCTACCTCAACCTGATCGCCTCCGAGCCGGATATCGCCCGGGTGCCGATCATGGTCGACTCCTCCAAGTGGGAAATCATCGAAGCCGGCCTGAAGTGCATTCAGGGCAAGGCGGTGGTGAACTCCATCAGCCTGAAAGAAGGCGAAGAAGAATTTATAGCCAAAGCGAAGCGCTGCCTGCGTTATGGCGCCGCCGTGGTGGTGATGGCCTTTGACGAAGACGGCCAGGCCGATACCGAAGCGCGTAAGAATGAAATCTGCGAGCGCTCTTACCGCGTACTGGTCGATAAAGTCGGCTTCCCGCCGGAAGACATCATCTTCGACCCGAACATCTTTGCCGTTGCCACCGGCATCGAAGAACACAACAACTACGCCGTTGATTTCATCAACAGCTGTAAGTACATCACCGAGAACCTGCCCCACGCCAAGATTTCCGGCGGCGTCTCCAACGTATCGTTCTCTTTCCGCGGTAACGAGCCGGTACGTGAAGCCATTCACTCCGTGTTCCTCTATCACGCCATTCAGAACGGCATGAGCATGGGTATCGTCAACGCCGGTCAGCTGGCGGTATACGACGACCTGCCGGCGGAACTGAAAGAGCGCGTTGAAGATGTGATCCTCAACCGCTGCGCCGACGGTACCGACCGCATGCTGGAAATCGCCGAGAAATACCGTGGCGACGGCAGCGTGCAGGAAAAAGAAACCGAAGAGTGGCGCAGCCTGCCGGTGCGTGAGCGCCTGACCCATGCCCTGGTAAAAGGCATCAACGCTTACGTCGAAGAAGACACCGAAGAAGCCCGCAAAGGCTTCGCCCGTCCGATCGAAGTGATCGAAGGTCCGCTGATGGACGGCATGAACGTGGTCGGCGACCTGTTCGGCTCGGGCAAAATGTTCCTGCCGCAGGTGGTAAAAAGCGCCCGCGTTATGAAGCAGGCCGTGGCCTACCTGCTGCCGTTTATCGAAGCCGAGAAAAACGGCAAGTCGGAAACCCAGGGCAAGATCCTGATGGCCACCGTTAAAGGCGACGTGCACGACATCGGCAAGAATATCGTTGGTGTGGTGCTGCAGTGTAATAACTTTGAGGTGATCGACCTCGGCGTGATGGTGCCGGCGGAGAAGATTCTGAAGGTTGCCAAAGAAGAAAACGTCGACATCATCGGTTTGTCGGGTCTGATTACCCCGTCGCTGGATGAAATGGTGCACGTGGCGCGCGAGATGCAGCGTCTCGACTTCCATCTGCCACTGATGATCGGTGGTGCCACAACGTCCAAGGCACACACCGCGGTAAAAATTGAGCCGCAGTACAAAAACGACATCGCCGTTTATGTTGCCGATGCGTCCCGCGCCGTTGGCGTAGCGCAGAAGCTGGTGACTCCGGCCGCCAAAGCCGAGTTTATTGCCGAACGCCGCGACGAATACGAAGCCGTGCGTATCCGCAATGCCAACCGTAAAGCCAAGGCCCTCCTGACTTACGAACAGGCCTGCGCCAACGCTTATCAGGGCGACTGGGATAACTACCAGCCACCCAAGCCTAACAAGCTGGGCATCACCGTTTACGAAGACTTCGATATTGCCGATCTGGCCAAATACATCGACTGGACACCGTTCTTTATGTCCTGGGAACTGGCCGGCAAATACCCGCGCATTCTGGAAGACGAAGTGGTTGGCGAAGCCGCCACGGCCCTGTTCAAAGATGCCCAGGCAATGCTGGCGCGCATCATCGATGAAAAACTCTTCAATGCCCGTGGTGTGGTTGGCCTGTGGCCGGCGCAGCGCCGAGGTGCGGACGATATTGCGGTATTTAATGAAGACCGCAGCGCTGAGCTGGCGGTTCTGCATCAGCTGCGTCAGCAGACCGATAAGCCCAACGACCAGCCTAACTACTCGCTGGCTGACTTTGTGGCGCCGGAAGGCAGTGTCGACGACTACATGGGCGCTTTCGTGGTCACCGCCGGTATCGAAGCCGAAAAACTGGCCAACGATTACGACGCAGCACATGACGATTACAACAGCATTCTGATCAAGGCACTGGCCGACCGTCTGGCCGAAGCCTTTGCCGAACGTCTGCATGAAATTGTGCGTAAGGAGCTGTGGGGCTACGCCAGTGATGAACAGCTGAGCAATGAAGAGCTGATCAAAGAAAACTACAAAGGTACCCGTCCGGCACCGGGTTACCCGGCCTGCCCGGATCATACTGAAAAAGCCACCCTGTTCCGCCTGCTCAATGCCGAAGCCAATACCGGCGTCAGCCTGACCGAAAACTTCGCCATGACCCCGGCAGCCTCCGTCAGCGGCTGGTATTTCTCACATCCGGACGCCAAATACTTCGGTCTGGGCAAGATCGATAAAGATCAGGTAACGGATATTGCCGCCCGTAAAGGAATGGATCTGGAGCAGATGGAGCGCTGGCTGGCCCCCAACCTCAGCTACGACCGCTGAGTTGTGAACTGGCTGCAGCCGTTAAGCAGCCTGCTGCGGATTGAACCGCAGCGGCTGCTGCGCATCCTCACCATAGGCGTGCCGATTATCGGCGGCATGCTGTCACAGAGCCTGATCAATCTGGTCGATGCGGCCATGGTCGGGCGCCTCGGCGATGCCGCTCTCGCCGGTGTTGGTGTCGGCGGTTATGCCACCTTTATTACCGTGTCGATGGTGATGGGTTTATCTGCCGGTGTGCAGGCACTGGTCGCCAGACGCTTCGGCGCCGGTGAACATGAGCGCCTGTTCGAACCCTTAATCGCCGGTCTTATCCTCGCCCTCGCCATCAGCCTGCCGCTTACGCTGCTGTTTGTTCTGATCGCGCCCTACCTGATTCCGCTCTTTAATTCCGACCAGCAAGTGCTTGATATTGCAGTGCCTTATTTTGAATGGCGCACACTGGCCACCGTTGCCGTAGGCATGAACTTTGTCTTCCGTGGTTTCTGGAACGGCATAGGAGAAGGCAAAACCTATCTGCAGACACTGCTGGTGATGCATCTGGTGAACGTCGGCGTCAGCTATCTGCTGATTTTTGGTATTGGCAGCTGGCAGGGACTGGGCGCCGTCGGTTCCGGCATCGGCACCACCATCGCCCTGTTCTTTGGTTGTGCGCTGTATTTCTGGCAGACCTTTACCCGTCACCGTCAGCGCTTCCATGGCCATAACCGCACCCGCCGCGGCACCATTCTGAGCGTGATGCGCCTTGCCCTGCCCAACTCGACCCAGCAAACACTGTTCGCTCTTGGTGTCAGTGTGCTGTTCTGGATCATCGGCCAGGTCGGCACTCAGGAGCAGGCCATCGGCCATATTCTGATCAGCCTCGCACTGCTGCTGATTCTGCCAGCCGTGGGGCTCGGCATTGCTTCCACCAGTCTGGTTGGTCATGCGCTGGGACGTGGTGACCGCGATGACGCTTACCGCTGGGGCTGGGAGGTGGTACGGGTGGCCATGCTGATGATGGCCCTGCTCGGTCTGCCGTTGTGGCTATTCCCTGAGCTGGTGCTGCGCCTGTTTACTCCGGAGCAGCACCTGATCGAGCTGGGACTCTGGCCACTGCGCATTACCGGCATCAATATCGTATTTGAAGTCACCGCCATGGTGCTGACCCAGGCACTGCTGGGCGCCGGTGCCAGCCGTCAGGTGATGCACATTAACCTGCTGATGCAATGGGGCATACTGCTGCCGCTGGCCTTTCTGGCAGGGCCTGTCGCGGGCTTCGGTCTGTTGGGAATCTGGTTGCTTCAGGGCGGCCAACGTATTACGTTGTCGCTGATTTATGGCCTGATCTGGCGCTCCCGCCGCTGGGCTCATATTTCTATTTAACGATCATCAACTCCGGATCAACCACACCGAGTCCAGCCATGCCTACCATGATTCCTTTTTCCAGCCCTGACGCCTACGAAGAGATAAGCCCTGTTATTGCCCATCGTGGTGCCAGCGGCCATGCGCCGGAAAATACCCGCGCAGCCATTGAGCTGGCGGCACGTCAGGGAGCACGCTGGGCCGAGGTTGATGTCACCATTTCTGCCGACGGCATTGCCGTTATTCACCACGACGCCGATCTTAAGCGCTGCTCGGACGGTGACGGACTGGTGATTCAGAAGCGTCTGGCTGAGCTGAAGCAGCTCGATGTCGGTAGTTGGTTTGCTGAGCAGTATCGTGGCGAACAGATCCTGACTTTGTCGGAATTGCTGGTGCTGGCCAATCATCTGGAGCTGGGACTGAATCTTGAGATCAAACCGACCATAGGGCGCGAGCCGGAAACCGTCTGGGCCATTCATAAAGCCTTACAGCAGGTTCACTTTGAGCAGCCACTGCTGCTCAGCAGCTTCAGTATCCACGCACTGCAATCTGCGCGCCGGCATATGCCCCACATCACCCGCGCGCTGAACGTCGAAGCCATTCCGGCCGACTGGCAGCATCGCCTGGAAGAAGCCGACTGCGCCGGACTGCATTTCGCCAAAGAATTTTTCGATGCCGCACAGGTGAGTGCCATCCGTGAGGCGGGCTACCATATGCTGGTGTTTACCGTGAATGATGCGGACACCGCCCAGCGCCTGCTGCAGGCCGGTGTCGACGGTGTCTTTACCGATCTGCCGCAGGCCCTGGAGCAGGCACTGGGCAATGCCCGCGGCGGCAGTGTCAGCCACTGATACCGCGCTGAAAAATATGGCGCCGGAATGCCGCAGCCAGCTGATCGCTGCTAGATCAAACGGTTATTTGTATATAGATAAATATTAATTTTAAGAATATACAAGCTCTGCTATCGTTCGCCGCCATAACGACTTTTCTAATAACCACAGGTTAGCAACCGGTTTTTTTATGTACGTATACGATGAGTACGATCAGCAACTGCTGAATGAGCGCGTCGCCCAGTTTAAGGGGCAAATGGAGCGCTATCTCGCCGGCAAGATCGCCGATGACGAGTTCCTGCCACTGCGCCTGCAAAATGGCATTTACGTGCAGCGCTACGCGCCTATGCTGCGTGTTGCTGTGCCTTACGGTCAGATGAACTCGGCTCAGATGCGTGCCCTGGCGCGTGTCGCACGTGAATATGACAAAGGCTATGCCCACTTCTCGACCCGTCAGAACGTGCAGTTCAACTGGCCGAAACTGGAGCAGTGCCCGCAGATTCTGGCCGATCTGGCTGAAGTTCAGATGCACGCCGTGCAGACCAGCGGTAACTGTATCCGTAACACCACCACCGACGAATATGCCGGGGTCATTGCGGAAGAAACCGTTGATCCGCGTCCGTACTGCGAAATCATCCGCCAGTGGTCGACCTTCCACCCGGAATTCGCCTTCCTGCCGCGTAAGTTCAAAATTGCCGTGAACGCGGTGCCCGGTGCTGACCGCGCTGCCATTCAGGTACACGACATTGGCGTGAACATTATCCGCAATGCCGAAGGCCAGATCGGCTATCGCATTCTGGTCGGTGGTGGCCTCGGCCGTACGCCGATCGTGGGTGAAGAAATCCGCAGCTTCCTGCCAGAAGAAGACCTGCTGACCTATCTCGATGCTGTTATCCGTGTGTACAACCAGTTTGGTCGCCGTGATAACAAGTACAAAGCCCGTATCAAGATTCTGGTGAAAGCACTGGGTGTTGAGCGTATGGCTGAGCTGGTTGAAGCCGAGTGGGAACGCATTAAAAACGGTGACAGCAAACTGACCTCGGCCGAACTGGAACGCGTGAAAAAACACTTCACCGACCCGGCGTACAAAACACTGAGCGATGAACCCGCCGAGCTGACCTCAGCCCGCGCTGAAAATGCCGTCTTTGCCCGCTGGCTGCAGCGCAACGTGCGCGCCCACAAGCAGGCCGGTTACGCCATCGTGACCCTGACGCTGAAGCAGAAAGGCACACCACCGGGTGATGTAACTGCAGAGCAGATGGATCAGATCGCCATGCTGGCCGACAAATACAGCTTTGGTGAAATCCGCTCTACGCACCAGCAGAATCTGGTACTGGCCGATGTCGAACAGAGTGAACTGTTTGCCCTGTGGCAGGAAGCGAAAGCGCTGGGTCTGGCCACGCCGACTCTGGGTCTGCTGACCGATATGATCTGCTGCCCGGGCGGCGATTTCTGTGCTCTGGCCAACGCCAAGTCCATTCCGGTTGCCGAAGCCATTCAGCTGCGCTTCGATGATCTGGATTATCTGCACGATCTGGGTGAAATCGACCTGAACATTTCCGGTTGTATGAATGCCTGTGGTCACCACCACGTTGGTAATATCGGCGTACTGGGTGTCGATAAGAAAGGCGAAGAGTTCTATCAGATCTCTCTCGGCGGCAACGCTGGCGAGAACACGTCACTGGGCAAGATCCTTGGGCCATCTTTCGCCCGCGATCAGATGCCGGACATCATCGCCAAGATTCTCGACTTCTATGTCGCCAAGCGCAGCGAAGGTGAAACCTTCCTCGAAACCTACCGTCGTATCGGTCATGACCCATTCAAGGAGGCGATCTATGGCCCAGCTCATTAAACAAGGCCAGCTCGTCAGCAACGACGAATGGCACCTGATCGAAGACGATGCCATCATCGCTGACTACGGCATCATCAGCCTCAAGCGCTGGCAGGAAAACGCTGCTGCCCTGCTGCCGCTGGCCCAGGCCGGTAAAATCGGCCTGCTGCTGAACAGTGATGAAACCGCCGACCTGATTGGCGATGATTGCCGTCAGTTTGTACTGATTGCCGTGAACTTCCCGAAATTCAGCGACGGCCGTGGTTACAGCACCGCCCGCCTGCTGCGTGAACGTCATGGTTTTAAAGGCGAACTGCGTTCTGTCGGTGACGTACTGATCGACCAGCTGTTCTTTATGAACCGCTGTGGCTTCAACAGCTTTGCACTGCGTGACGATCAGGATCTGAACGACGCTCTGGCTGCGTTCGCGACCTTCACCGTCTGCTATCAGAACGACGTTAACGATCAGCGCCCGCTGTTCCGTCGCCGCTAGTTCTTTCCGGCCCCCGCGCAGTGCTGACAATGTCAGATTCTGCGCCGGGGGCATGGCACATCCCCGCCCCCTGCCTTACCCTTATGGCTGAACCCGGGGATTTTTCATGCCACAAGATATCGTTTTTTCGTTTTTTCTCGTCTTTGCCGGCGCTCTCGTACTGGCGACCTTCGCACTGTTTACCCGCCAACCATTACTGATTGCTTATATTGCCCTCGGCGCCATCGTTGGCCCTTTTGGCATGGGCTGGATTGAACACCCGGATGAACTGGCCGACATGGCCGATATCGGCATTATTTTCCTGCTGTTTCTGCTGGGTCTGGATATGCAGCCATCTGCTCTGCTGGCGATGTTGCGTAAAGCGATGCTGGTGGCGCTGGCCAGTTCGCTGGTGTTTTTTGCAGCGGGCTTTGGCCTGACTCAGGCCTTTGGGTTCAGCACCATGGACAGCATCATCATCGGTCTGGCGATGATGTTTTCCAGCACCATTATCGGCCTTAAACTGCTGCCCACCACGGTTCTGCACCATAAGCACATCGGCGAGCTGATGATCGGCCTGCTGCTGATTCAGGACATGCTGGCCATTCTGGTACTGATTCTGCTCGGCGTGCTCGAAGGCGGTAGCAGTATGCCGGTCTGGCAGCCCTTTGTTGCGCTGCCTCTGCTTGCTGCCGCCTGCTACCTTCTGGTTAAAGGCGTTCTGCTGCCATTGATAGTGCGTTTCGACCGCTACCACGAATACCTGTTTATTCTGGCCATCGGCTGGTGCCTGGCTGTGGCAGAAAGTGCCAAACTGGTTGGCCTGACCCATGAAATTGGTGCTTTTATCGCCGGCGTTACCCTCGCCACCAGTCCGATAGCGCAGTTTATTGCTATCAGCCTGAAGCCGTTACGGGATTTCTTTCTGGTGATGTTTTTCTTTGCTTTGGGCGCGCGCTTCAATCTGCAGTTACTGGCCGATGTGGCCCTGCCGGCAAGTCTGCTGGCCCTGTTGGTACTGGTGCTGAAACCGGTGAGTTTCAGGCTGTTGCTGGGGCGTTTCAGCGAACGACACGAGCTGGCCTGGGACGTTGGCCTGCGCCTCGGCCAGATCAGTGAGTTTTCGCTGCTGATCGGCTTTGTCGCCGTGCAAAGTGCCCTGCTCAGTGAACAGGGCTCATTGCTGATTCAGGCAACGGCCATTCTGACCTTTGTCATTTCAAGCTACATCGTGGTGTTCAGTCTGCCCAATCCCATTGCTGTCAGCGATAAGCTGCGCCGGGATTAGGGCCTGTTAATCAGTTCGCGCCTGACGGTGCATAGATGCGCAGACGGTGGCCATCCGGGTCCAGCACGGTAAAGGTATAACCAAATTCCATCATGACCGGCGCCTGTGCCACCGCAATCTGCCGCGCAGACCAATCGGCATACAGTGCATCCACCTGAGCAACATCGGCCACCGGAATGGCGATCTCTCCGCCACCTGAAAGCTGTGTGCCGCTTACTTTCGGCTGTACGTCACTGCGCGACCAGACACCGAAACGAAATGCCGGGTTCAGGGCAAACAGAGCAAAATGTTCCGTGGCTTCAACCGGTACACAATCAAGCAGCCCGGTGTAAAAATCGGTGCTGCGACGGGCATCATTAACGTAAAGAATGACAAGGTTCGGGTTTAACATAAGGATATTCCTGTGCGGTGTTAAATAATCCGGGGCTCCTGCCCCAGTCCGTACAGAATATAAAAGCCTGCTGTCAGTTTTTGTCAGCAGCGTGAATTGCCTGTGCAGGCACCCCGGTGACCCTGCGCCATTCCGCCAGCAACTGCTGACGCCGGCGCGGGTAGCGCTCTTCCAGTGGCATCAGCGCCAGAACCCGGTCGGTACGGAAATGGCGAAAATCCCCGCGCATTTCACACCAGGCAACCAGCACCCGTACACGATCAAAATATCCCAGCGCAAAAGGCCAGATCAGCCGCTGCGACTGCTGGCCGTTCTGATCGCGATAATCGATATTCACTTTATGTCCGCTGCGGATAGCCTGACGCAGGGTGGCGACATCAACACTGTCTTCCATCCGCTCAGCCGCAGGCCCGACCAGCAGCGCATTGGCATCCAGAGCATCGCGTAAATCCTGTGGCAATACCGCTGCAATCCGGCTCAGTGCACTGCTGGCAGCAACCGCCATCTGTCTGTCGGTACGGCCCGCGACCCAGCGCATTCCCAGAACCAGTGCTTCCAGTTCTTCTTCACTGAACATCAGCGGCGGCAACATAAAACCGGGCCTAAGCATATAGCCAACTCCGGCTTCTCCCTCAATATTCGCCCCCTGCTGCTGCAGCGTGGCGATATCGCGATAAAGAGTACGCAATGAGATGCCCAGCCGCTCCGCCAGCTCTGCTCCGGACACAGGAAAGCGGTAACTGCGCAGCAACTGGATAAGATCAAGCAAACGTTGAGAACGGCTCATACAATTTCCGGCCGGTAAAAACGCCATACTGCCAGAAAATGGCAGCAAGAAAAGCTAAAAACTGAACACTAAAACGCAGGCACAAAAAAGCCCCGCATGGCGGGGCTTGTCAGCTCATCAGATAACAACTCTTCAGTCGCGCTGCAAATTCACCCGGTAACGACCAACGCCCTGGCCCGCCAGAATGGCTGCCAGAACCGCAGGTAATTCTGCACGGCCAATCTCGGTGGTCATCTCTTCGAGCTGCGGCAGACGCCAGGCAGAAGCCACCTTATTCAGTACCGCCTGCTTATCGGCCAGCGGGATTTCAACCGAGTCCACACCCAGCAGGCTGACGCCGCGCAAAATAAACGGAAACACACTGGCTTCGACTTTGACGCCGGCAATCATGCCACAGGTAGTCACCGCGCCTTCCGGCTGGATCTGCGGAATCAGTGCAGAGACCAGATCACCACCAACGGTATCAATGGCTGCCTGATACAAAGGCTTGGCCATGGCCTTGCCCTTCAGTGCCAGCACCTCATCGCGGCCGATAACCCTGCTTGCTCCCAGACCTTTGAGAAAAGCTTCCTGCTCAGGCTTACCAGACAGCGCCACAACCTCGTAACCCTGAGCGGCGAGCAATGCCACCGCCACCGAACCCACACCACCGGTTGCACCGGTCACAACCACAGGACCAGCATCCGGGCGAATACCGGCACGCTCCAGCTTTTGCAGACTCAGGGCGGCCGTAAAACCAGCGGTACCCCAGGCCATACTTTCCGCCATGCTCAGTGTCTGCGGTTTATGCAGCACCCAGCCGGCCGGCACACGAACGTGCTGGCCAAAACCACCGGCGGTATTCATACCCAGGTCGTAACCAAAGACCACAACTTCGTCACCGGTTTTAAACTGCGGGTCGTTACTGGCCAGCACAGTGCCGGCAACATCAATGCCCGGCGTATGCGGGTAAGCACGGGTCACACCTTTATTACCACTGGCGGACAGTGCGTCTTTGTAATTGACCGAGGAGTAAGCCACGTTAATCAGCACATCCCCTGCGGGCAGATCGTCATCGTTCAGAGTCTGCCAGGCGGCCTTCATGCCCTGTTCGGTTTCTTCTACCCGGTATGCGAGAAAAGTCATAGTTACTCCTTATTTTTTATCAGTATCAGCCTTTGCTTTGCTGCTGTTTGTTCAGCAGGGTCAGCAGGCGGGTAAAGGCGCCCTCTGCCCCCTTCTGTACCGCCAGTCCCAGCTTTTCCTGCAGCGACTTTTTGTATTCATAGCGCACGCTGTAAACATCAGAATTAGCGCAGGCCGCCACCAGATAATCATCGCTGGTGCCGACATCATCAATCAGACGATGATCCAAGGCCTGCTGGCCATACCAGATATCTCCGGTAGCCACGGCCTCGATATCGATGCGTGGACGGCTGTGCTTCACATGCTGTTTGAACAGTTCATGGGTATCTTCCAGGTCAGACTGGAACTTATCTTTGGCTTTTGCTGAGTTATGGCCAAACATCGTCACCGTACGCTTGTATTCACCGGCAGTGAATAACTCGTAATCGACATCGTGCTTTTTCAGCAAGCGATTAAAGTTAGGCAACTGAGCGACCACACCAATAGAACCAACAATAGCAAAGGGCGCAGCAATGATACGGTTAGCCAGACATGCCATCATATAGCCACCACTGGCAGCGACTTTATCGACACAGACCGTCAGCGGGATGCCGCGGTCACGGATACGCTTGAGCTGCGAAGCTCCAAGGCCGTAGGTATGTACCATACCACCGCCACTTTCCAGACGAACAACGATCTCATCATCACCGGTAGCCATGGTCAGTACCGCAGTAATCTCCTGGCGCAGCAGCTCAACCTGGCTGGCCTGAATATCGCCATCAAAGTCGAGCACATACACGCGCTTGCGCTTTTCGGTATTTTCGATACCGTCTTTAATACGTTTCTTTTCCGCTTTTTCTTTGGCTTTTTCTTCTTTCTTCTTGTCTTTTTCCAGCGCTTTCAGCTCTTCTTTCGAATACAGCGCATACTCAAGATCTTCTTTGTGGTTATCGAGCTCATCATTGAGCTTCTTCACAACCAGCTCGCCGTCCTCTGAACGGCGGTTACGCATGCCGATAGAAACCACGCCCCCAACGACCACCAGAATGGCCACCACAACGGTGACCGCCTTCAACAGAAAAGCTCCGTACTCTGCCAGGAATTCCACGCTTTGTTCCTTAATGAATTTAAAATAGTCCGCAAGCATAACTGAATGGCAGGCGCGTACAAGTAAGCGCACTTTGTGCGTTTCAAACAATCGTATGATTTTTCGTTGACACCCGCATTGCCAGCCCATAGAGTTGTGCGGTCTGACGCAAGACAAAGTCCTGACAGGATGCTGATATGCGCATCACCCATCAGCAGATCTCCTGTCTTTTGTAGCAATAATAAGGAAACCGTTATGGCATCTGTTGCAGAAATCATCGAAACCATGAACAGCAAGTTCAACGCCGCGGCTGCTGCCGGTGTTGACCTGATCTTCCAATTCAACATCGAAGATGGCGAAACCTATCACCTGATCGTTAAAGATGGCACTTGTGCTGTTGCTGAAGGTGCAAACGATGACGCTAACGTTACTCTGATCATGAACACCGAAACCTTCGCAGGTATCGCTTCTGGTGAGACTGACGGCATGCAGGCTTTCATGTCTGGTCAACTGCGCGTTGAAGGCGACATGATGCTGGCAACCAAGCTGGGCGAATTCTTCCCTGCTTAATTGCTGACAGCATAAAAAAAGCGACCATACGGTCGCTTTTTTTATGCCTGCGGTTCAGACACTGTTACCACTCACCCTGTAGAGCCTGCTCCGCCACGTCATTCAGTGGCCGCGCAATCAACCCCTTGGGACTCAACTGCACAGAATAAACAGCGCCATTCACCAATGGCATATAAACCGCACTGCCAAACTGAGCATCCAGCCAGTGTTTGTGATGACGCAGGGAATCCCAGAGATCAAACCAGCGTGACTCAGCCAGGCTGTAGACACTGCGTTCTGCTGTACGCTCCTGCTCCAGAGACAGGTAGCGTCCGGATAAGCGGTCAAGGCGATACAGCGGTGTCGCGCCCAGCGCAGCAAAAGGCCCATTCCAGACCAGCAAGCGAACATCCAGCTGCCACTGATCACCCAGAATTTTAAACCGGCGTTCATGATTATCAGTATCGACCAGAGTCAGATCGAACACCTGATCATCCAGCTGATAAACACTGACACTGACCAGCGGCTCTTCTTTGAGCAGCTGCTTGTAACTCCAGATATCAACCAGCATGAATACGGCGACAATACTGCTGACCAGCAGGACCAGACCAACAGTCCCCTTAAGCCACTGAATGAACCAATCACGCCCCCACCACAACACAACAATGACCGCCAGCGCGACCAAAAGAAAGACGAGCGTAAAGCCCGTCAGGCTTCCCTGCAGCATGTTATTTCCTCAGATGCGCAATACTTTCTCTGGCCAGCTGCAACGCTTCTTCCGCTCCGGCAGACTGCCCATTAAGGGAGTCAAGGAAGTATTCAATGGCGGTAATTGCGTCAGCAAAAGCCTCCATTTTGGCTTCTGACGGCGGCAGATCTTCTTCCAGAACCTGTTTGGTTACAAAGGTATCCAGATCAAGCAGCATGTTGTATACCGGCTCTTTTTCCAGAAACATCATGGCGCCGGCCACATCAATCAGGCTCTTCCCAACATTACGTACGTGTAACTTGTCACCACTGGAATCAAGGTAAGCTCCAATGGCGCGCTTGATCATGGTCAGAGCAGTCATAGATTCCGACAATACGGCAATCTTGGCTTCACTGAGGCTGACCGGGTCAACCAGAGAGTCCTTTTCCAGCCCTTTATGCGTCAGAGCCCGCATTGCCTGTTCGATATGAATGATTTCATCGGCAATAAAGGCCATATCAGCCAGCACACCTTTCGGACCCGCGGCACGCAAACGCTGACACAGATGACCTGTACGCTCCGCCGCTTCAGCCAGGTTGGCTATCTGCAGGGTGTCACCAATACGCGCCAGCGATGAAACTAACTCGTCAAAGTTAGCTTCACTAACGTCCGTACGTTCAAACAGATCGGCCAGATCTTTTACCGATTGCAGTTCTTCCTGCAAAGCATCCGACAATGACTCCAGCGCTGACTGATCAGGGCCGGATAATTTAGCCCGCGATACAGCCAGCTGCTTTTCTTTGATGCTGCGGTCAATATGGAATTCCTGCTGCAGCTGGCTCAGCAGATCCGTTTCCGGTTCAGCTAAAGCAACCAGATACAAAAATTCTTTCAGCAGCCAGTCAGGCAGTTTCTCGTTAAACGCCTTACCTTCAGTATCCTGAATTTTACGCACCTGACGATCCAGGGTGCCCAGCAGCAACAGGCGCTGCGGTGTCATCTCAAATGAATCCTGCGATAAAGCATCAAGCGCACCGCTGACAACATGCCAGAACAACCAGGCCGCTCCACCACGGCTGGCACGCTCAAAACGACGCACTGCCCGCAGCATTACCTGCAACGGTCCGCGACGCCCATTCCCCCGCATCAGACCAATCAGCCCCAGCTGATATAGCTGACGCGCGCGGCGATAGGGAAAACTGGCAGCTCCGGCTTCTGCCGCCGGAACGGCCAGTTTGGGCCGCAGGTTAACCAGAAAGAAATAAGCTTCCGGCAGCGGCTTTTCGTGGCGCTCTTTGCGGACAAGATTAATCGTCGGCAGCAACAGACTCGGTGCCACCGGGTCGCCGCTGACCACAAAGTCTACATATCGCTTCAGAAAAACAATGGCCTGAGTAAAAGCAGCCAGTGTAGATTCGGCTACACTCTGGTTGCGCACTACCCGTCCGGTTTCTGCCAGTTCTTCGCACAGACGCTCGCCTGCCCGGAAGTCCAGCATTTTGAAGGTACCCCGAACCTGCTGCACCTCTTCAAGAAAGGCACGCAGGTTATCGGCGTTTCCATGTTCCGAGTACACATCAAGCTGCGCAGCGGCCTGATCCAATGCATTGGCAATTTCAGCCTTCACCAGATTCAGGGAGGCGGCAAATTGTGTGATTTCACTTCCTGTCGATATATCAGCCATTACTAGCGTCATTCATTGTTATGATCTGTGTGATTCTAACGACTATAAGAGCAAAGCGCGAAGCGTTTTCCGCAAAGCCTTGCCCTTCAACTATACTGAGTACACAAAAACCCACTTGGCAATTCAGACAAACGGGGTCAGCTTTGGTTTCAACGGCTCAATATGTACGATTCCCTTCAAGGATGAGTTGCAAATAATTGAAAACCCATTAAATTGCCCACGCGCTTAGCCCTTCGGCCTGATCAAAAGGAATCCCACCATGCAGTCCTCCCTGTCAGCTGCTTTTGTCAGTAATTTTCTTGGCAACGCCCCGCTCTGGTACAAAAAAACGATCCTGGCCTTTCTGGCCCTGAACATCGTCTTTCTTTACACCCTGGGTTCTTACATCACGGGCTGGATTCTGATCGTAGAATTCATTTTCACCCTGGCGATGGCACTGAAATGCTACCCGTTACAGCCCGGCGGCCTGCTCGCCATTGAGTCTATCCTGCTCGGAATGGCAAGCCCTGAGATCGTGTATGAGGAGACTCTGGCTAACTTCCCGGTCATTCTGCTGCTGATGTTTATGGTGGCGGGCATTTACTTTATGAAGGACCTGCTGCTGTTTGTATTCACCAAGATTCTGCTTGGTGTGCGCTCTAAAATGGCACTGTCCTTTCTGTTTTGTGCCGTTGCCGCGGTTTTATCAGCGTTCCTTGATGCTTTAACCGTAACGGCTGTTCTGATCAGTGTATCGGTGGGTTTTTACAGCGTTTATCACAAAGTCGCGAGCGGCAAGAACTTCAACAACGACCACGACCATGGCAACGATGATGAGCTGAAAGAACAGCATCGTGTCGATCTGGAAAGCTTCCGCGCGTTTCTGCGCAGCCTGATGATGCACGGTGCCGTCGGTACCGCACTCGGCGGTGTCTGCACGCTGGTAGGCGAACCGCAGAATCTGCTGATTGCCAAAGTTGCCGGCTGGGAGTTCGGTGAATTCTTCACCATGATGGCACCGGTCACAATGCCTGTACTGGTAGCTGGCCTGCTGACCTGTCTGTTACTGGAGAAAATGAGCTGGTTCGGTTACGGCGCCAAATTACCAGACGATGTACGCAGCATTCTGGAAAACTTCAATGAAGAACAGAAGCAGCACATGACTCAGAAGCGTGTAGCTCAGCTCTGGGTACAGGGACTGGTCGCTATATTCCTGGTGATTGGTCTGGCTATGCATCTGGCGGAAGTTGGTCTGATTGGTTTGCTGGTAATCGTATTACTGACCGCATTTAACGGTATTATCGAAGAACATCAGCTGGGCAAAGCCTTTGAAGAAGCCCTGCCTTTCACCGCACTGCTGGTGGTGTTTTTCTCAATCGTCGGCGTTATCCATGCCCAGCATCTGTTCACGCCGATCATCACCTGGATTCTGAATACTGACAACGTATCAACCGCTGCTCAGCCGGGTGTGTTTTTCCTGGCCAACGGCGTACTGTCGATGATCAGTGATAATGTTTTCGTGGCAACCGTCTACATCTCGGAAGTAAAAGCTGCCCTGACGGCCGGTGATATCACCCGTGAGCACTTCGACCTGCTGGCCACCGCAATTAACACCGGTACCAACCTGCCAAGTGTCGCAACACCTAACGGTCAGGCCGCATTCCTGTTCCTGCTGACCTCGGCCCTGGCTCCGCTGATCCGCCTGTCTTATGGTCGCATGGTGGTTATGGCTCTGCCTTACACCGTTGTGATGACCGGTGTTGGCTATATCGCGGTAACCCACTGGCTCTGAGATTTCAGAGCCGGAAAGCACAGAGCATATATCAGCGGCGCCAGATGGCGCCGCCGCTTTTTTTATCGATCAGATCGAGCATTTTCTCATGCGCGGCAGTCTCTTCAGCACTGGCCCGGATGATACGCTGATTAACTGCATCCAGGTCGATATCACCGATATCGATCACCACTTCTTCCTCTTCTTTTTCTTCTTCAACCGCCAATGCCAGCGCGGTCTGACCACCGGTCATGGTCAGGTAAACATCCGCCAGAATCTCAGCATCCAGCAAAGCGCCGTGCAAATCGCGATGACTGTTATCGATGCCATAACGCTTACACAAAGCATCCAGGCTGTTTCTTGCCCCTGGGTGCAGATCCCGGGCCATTTTCAGCGTATCGAGCACACCACAGAAGTCGCGGGTCATGGATAAGTTCAGGCGGCGGAACTCGGCATCCATCATGCCCACGTCGAACGCCGCGTTATGGATCACCAGCTGCGAACCGGCAATAAACTCGCGGAATTCTTGCGCAACCTGAGCGAAAACCGGGGCCCCCTGCTCAATCAGCCATTCGTTGGTAATACCGTGTACCGCGGCAGCTTCCGGGTCGATATCACGTTGCGGATTGATATAGACGTGATAATGCCGCCCGGTCAGCTTACGCTCGAAAATCTCAACGCAACCAATTTCAACGATACGGTGCCCCTCACCAATACCGGTGGTTTCAGTATCCAGTACGACCTGTCTCATGCTTTTACTCCGGCAACGCCTTTATTGGCCAACTGGTCGGCCCGTTCATTCTCTGCATGGCCGGTATGACCACGCACCCAGCGCCATTCAATCTGATGACGCTGGCATTCGGCATCCAGCTGCTGCCATAAGTCCTGATTCTTAATCGGTTGCTTGGCGGCATTACGCCAGCCCTTCTTTTTCCAGCCGGCCAACCACTCGTTAATGCCCTTCATCACATACTGCGAATCCGTGGTCAGAATGACCTGACACGGACGTTTCAGTGCCTTTAAGCCTTCGATAGCAGCCATCAGTTCCATGCGGTTATTGGTGGTATCGGCTTCGCCACCAAAGAGTTCTTTCTCCATGTCACCGTAACGCAGCAAAGCCCCCCAGCCACCCGGGCCAGGATTGCCTTTGCAGGCACCATCGGTAAACAGTTCGACTTTTGCAGTCATGTTATCTTCCACAATGTTGAGTACCGGCCACGCTTGATGCGACCGGAGTCGCCAAACCGAAGCCTGCTTCAGCCAACTGCCAACGGCGTGGGCGGATGGGTGTCAGTCCGGCTACGGTCTTGCGGGCGACAAGTACATAGGCGTTCGCTGGCAGCCAGCGTGTTCCAGCCAGTACCCGATCAATCCGCCGGCTGACCGATTCAGAAATAATATTAAGAGGCCAGGCATGAGCAACCGGAGATACCTGCTCGACCCGGAAATCCAGCAGCAGCAACCAGTCGCGCAGACGGGATTCGCTGACCGGGTTAGTCAGCCACGGCAGCTCAGTTGAGAAGGTTCTCAGCCAACGCATACCTCCCCACCAACTGTATGGGTTAAAGCCAACCACAATCAGATAACCGTTGGGCATGACCGTTCGCGCCGCTTCCCGGATCATCTGGTGCGGACGGTGGCTCATATCGAGCGAATGCTGCAACACCACCACATCCAGACTTTCATCAGCAAAGGGCCAGGCGCCATCAGCCATTTCCCCCTGAGGATCAACTACTCCACGGGCCCACGGCAGCCCCATGCGGAAACTGTGCTGCAGACGGCTGCGCTGCAGAAAACGGGGTTCGGCATCAATGCCACTGTAAAGAAGATGACAACCATGCAGTTGACTGACCCAATCGCGCAACCAGCCGGCTTCGAGAGCCAACAGCCGCTGAGTCGCCGGGCGCAGTAGCCAGCGTTGGTAAATTTCCGGTTTGATCCGGCTGCCGACGGTATTCATATGACCTCGTTTACTTGCTACCCGACGCCCTGGAAACTAGACTGGCCGGCCACGTAGCGACATTGTAATCACATGCAGCAATTCACTCTATTACTGTCTGTCCTTTTTATGGCTGGTTGCAGCCAGTTGACCACCAGAACAGACAGCGAGCCGGAACAAAAACGTTCCGATATGGTTCTGACCGTCCTTGAAGACTGGCAACCGCAGGATATATCCCATACAACCTATGAAGATATCTGGCAACGTATCATTGCCTCTTATCAGCTGGACACCAATATCGACAACCCGCGGATTGAAGCGCAGCTGAACTGGTATAAGTCACACCAGGCGTATATGGATCGCGTAGCGGAACGTGGGGTGCGCTATCTGCATTTTATTGCTGAGCAGATTGAAGCGCGCAATGTTCCCGGTGAACTGGCCCTGCTGCCGATTGTGGAAAGCGCCTTTGATCCTTTTGCCTACTCCCACGGTCGTGCATCCGGTGTGTGGCAGTTTATTCCGTCGACCGGTCGCGATTTCGGCCTGCAGCAGGACTGGTGGCATGATGGCCGGCGCGACATCCGTGCCGCTACTGAGGCCGCACTGATGTATCTTGATGCCCTGCAGCGTGAGTTTAACGGTGACTGGCTGCTGGCACTGGCGGCGTATAACTCCGGAGCCGGTACCGTGCGGAAGGCCATGCGTAAAAACCGTGCCCGTGGTCGTGCAACCGATTTCTGGTCGCTCGATCTGCCCAAAGAAACCCGTGATTACGTACCCAAACTCATCGCTCTGGCAAAACTGATTAAATCGGCAGAAGAATATCAGGTCACACTGGTGCCCGTGCCGGATGAACCCTACTTTGCCGTGGCAGAAACCGGTGGTCAGATTGATCTGTCACAGGTGGCAGAACTGGCCCAGACACCACTCGATGAAATCTACAAACTCAACCCCGGATTTAATCGCTGGGCCACACGCCCGACGGGGCCGCACGAGGTACTGATCCCTGTGGCTCAGTACGAAGTCTTCACCGAGCAACTGGCAGCACTGCCACCAAGCGCCCGCCTGAAGTGGCAACGCTATGCAGTCCGTAACGGTGACAGCCTGATAACCATTGCCAAGCAGTTTCATACCACCCCGGAAGCTTTGAAGCAGGCTAATGGCATTCGCGGCAATATTATCCGCGCGGGTGAACAGCTGTTGATTCCCGGCGCTTTCAAAAGCCAGGACGCTTATTCGCACAGCGTATCCCAGCGCCTTGACCGTCTGAAAACACTGCGCCGCCCGGGTAACAGCGAACGGGTTGAATACCGCGTCCGCTCAGGCGACAGCTTCTGGGAAATCGCCCGTTCACACGATGTTAAAGTCAGCGAGCTGGCGCGCTGGAATGGCATGGCACCCGGCGATCCACTGCGCGCCGGACAAACGCTGGTAATCTGGAGCAAGAAAAACATGCCGGGCAAGCGCGAAGTTATCCGCAAAGTGAATTACCGCGTCCGCCCCGGTGATTCTCTGGCCCGTATCTCACAAAAATTCAACGTCCGGGTCTCTGACGTGAAGCGCTGGAATTCATCACAGGTAAAAGAGAAATATCTGCAACCGGGCCAGACATTAACGCTCTATGTGGACGTTATGCGCTGAGCGGGCGTCATTATTAACGCTGTGGACACAATATGTGGAATAACTACGGATTGCCAAAGTGCAGGCACTGCCCATAGGATGGGCCATATGACGCTCATACCACTCAACAACCGATCAGTCCTGCCGCTGGCTCTCCTGATCAGCCTTATACTACTCAGCCAGATTGCCCGTGCCAGCATTGCTGTATCTGACAACCCCAGCAGTGAGCTGGCCGGCGTTGCCTGGCAAAGCAATGACGACAGCGCTCCCTGGGGAGATGCAAACGCACAACGTGGCGGCATCTCACGTCAGCCCTTACTGCACTTCCCTCCAAATATCCGCCGCATCGGCCCGCAAACACCACACAGCTTCAGCGCTACGCTGGAAAACCTGCAACTGCCGCTTATCGCCCGCCACCCACAGGACTCCCGCTGGATTCCTATGCTGGCCAGCCGCTGGCTGGTCAATGAGCAGGCCATGCGACTGTATTTTGAACTGGACGCCGATGCGCGCTGGTCTGATGGTGTCGCAGTCACCACCGAGGACATACGTTTTACTCTCGAATTCCTAACTGACCCGGCGACAGCGGCTGTCTGGCAGGCAGAACGTCTGCAACAACTGATCAGCGGGCTGGAAGTGTTTGACCAGCAGAGATTTGCCCTGGTTCTGCAAAAGCCGGCCACTATGAACAGCATTCGCGAACTGGCTTCACTGCGCCCTTTTGCCGCCCATGTTTACCGTAATCCACGCGGCTGGCCAAAAAGTTTTGACTGGTACCCCGAGCCAACAACTGGACCTTATTATCTCGCGCAATTGAACCCTAACGCGCAGATTGTCTTGCGCGAAACCAGTGACTGGTGGGGACGTGACAAGCGGTATTTTAAACATCGCTTCAATGTCCGCCGGGTTAACCTGCGTATGCCGGACAAGGACTATTCTGTTGTCGATCTGCTGGAACGCGGTGAACTGGATGTCATTCCGCTTAACACAACCGAAAACTGGCAATCTGAGCAGATTAGCCAGCTCAGCAACAGCAAACGAATTAACCGGATTCAGTTCTACCATCAGGCTCCGCTCCCCTTCACTGGCCTGCTGTTAAATGCCAATCACCCGAGCCTGAGCAGTAAGTCCCAGCGAGCTGCCGTTCTCTCGGCACTGAGTCCGCAAACAGCCATCTCAGAACTAAACGAAGCTGAATCACTCAGCACTGATTTTATCCGCCGTTCTGAGGCATCTGATAAACAGCCGAATGCAGAAATATCGGTATTGCCAGACGAGCTGCCCCTAATCTACAGCGACCAGCAGGATCTGATGTTTTTGCGCCTGCTGCAGCAACAGGCAAAGACAAAGGGGATGAATATCCTTTTGGAAAAAGTTTCACCTGCGAAATTACGCAGTGCCCTGCAGCAGGCCAATTACGATCTTACCTGGCTCCGCTTTTCATCCCCGCTGGATGGCGAGAATTTTCTGTCGCTATTCCATTCCGGAAACGGGCAGATTTTTATCAGCATGGATGCGGTACAGCGTTTTATATCCGGGACAGGCAATACGGCTACAGCAGAACAGCTTTTTAAGTACCTGCAGGATGAATCAATATTTCATACGGGCTACGGCTATCCCTACTGCCGCTCAGCAAGCTGGCAATGGTTAAAGCTGCCCAAAAATCAGGGAACACGAATCAGCACTGATTTATTCGACCCTTTTGATGCCGTTACCGGCGGACTTTTCTGGATAGACCGCAAGCAACGTGCTGACATACTGGCGAAACCTGAGCGTGGTAAAAACGATGACAGTAAGCCACATATTAATATTCAATACAGACTGAACAATAATCAGCTCTGACAACCAAAAACCGACTGTTTCAGTCCGGAATAAAAGGATCTCAACATGGGTATGTTAACCGGTAAAAAAGCTCTGATTGTTGGCGTGGCCAGCAAGCATTCTATTGCTTATGGCATTGCTGATGCGTTCCATCGCGAAGGTGCAGAACTCGCTTTTACCTATCAGGGCGAAAAATTAAAAGAACGCGTAGAGAAAATGGCCGCCGGCTGGGATTCTGATATCTGCCTGCCATGCGACGTAGCCTCTGATGAAGAAATCGCTGCCGTTTTCACCGAACTGGAAAAGAAATGGGGTCATCTCGACATTCTGATTCACTCCGTAGGCTTTGCACCGGCTCACGAACTGGATGGCGATTATCTGAGCGTGACTACCCGCGAAGGTTTCCGTATTGCTCACGATATCAGCTCATACAGTTTTGTCGCCCTGGCGAAAGGCGCACGTCCGTTAATGCAGGGACGTAACGGCGCCATGCTGACCCTGACCTACCATGGCTCCCAGCAAACCCTGCCAAACTATAACGTTATGGGGCTGGCAAAAGCGTCTCTGGAAGCATCGGTGCGCTACCTTGCAGGTTCTCTGGGCAAAGAAGGTATCCGTGTTAACTCCATTTCAGCAGGTCCGATTAAAACCCTCGCAGCGGCTGGTATTAAAAGCTTCCGCCGCATGCTGAAAAAGAACGCAGACCGTGCACCTTTAGGCCGGAACATCACCATCGACGAAGTGGGTAATACCGCAGCCTTCCTGTGCTCTGATCTGGCATCTGGTATTGCCGCGCAGAATATCTATGTTGATGGCGGCTTTAACACCTGCGCCATGAGCGTGGATGAGATGGAAGAATCCTGAGCCGCAAAAATAAGGTAATAAACAAAAATTAGTTAATAAAAAAGGGGCCTGAGCCCCTTTTTTATTGCCTGACACTATCTGCCAATATTATGAGCCGGAACGCTCAATCTTAGTGGCTGACTTAGCCCATGCCTGATAGCTCAGCATATCAGCGCGGCTGTTCTGGGCACGCCCTGCTTCTTTCGCTTCGTCACTAACGGTCATGTCCTGCCAGTTTTTTGCATCAACCGCATCCAGCGTTACAACAGTAAAGCCGCCCGGAGTTTTAACAACATCCGATTGACCAACGGTGAGTGCAAACGCTTTCTGCTGCGCCAGACGAGGAGCCTCACTGGACTGCTGGAAGGTCGCTGAAACTTTCTTCCAGGCTTTTGCCTGCTCATCACCACTGACGATCGCATCGGCTAACACACGGGCCTGGGCAAGCGCACGTTCACGCTTCAGGCTCATCACAACCTCAGGCTTAACTTCAGCCAGAGGTTTTACCGATGCGTCTTTATGCTCACTCACCGCCAGAACAACAGCACCATCCTGCAGCTCGACGACTTCGCTGATTTGCTTATCCAGCATCACATTTTCTTCAAAAGCAATCTGGCGTACACCTTCGTTCAGAGCAATGCCGTTACCATTTTCACGGCTGAAAAATTCCGTGCTCTGTAATTCCAGATTCAATGCTTTGGCAACATCGTCGATGGATTCAGCGGAGAATGAAATATTCGACAGCTCCTGCATCTGCTCGGCATAAACCGCTTCCGCTTTACCTTCACGAACCTCACGGCTCAGTTCAGCTTTAACATCAGCCAGTGATTTAACACTTGGCGTTACGATACTGTCGAGGCGAATGATGTGGTAGCCAAATTCACTTTTAACCGGTGAAGAAATCTGGTCTTTCTGCAACGCATACAGAGTATCTTCAAATTCCGGAACAAAACTTCCTTTGGTGCTCAGGCCCAGATTACCACCGGCATTTTTGGTACCGATATCATCAGAGTATTCCTTTGCCAGTGCAGCAAAATCTTCGCCTTTATCCAGACGTGATTTAATGTCGTCAGCCAGAGCCAGAGCTTCAGCATCGCTGCGATCATCATTTACTTCAATCAGGATATGGCTGGAACTGCGTTGCTCTTTCGCCAGTTCACGGGACTGATAATCGATGTAAGCGGCCTGCAACTCATCCTCTGTCACATCCTGCTTAGCTGCGATGTCAGCACGTTTAAGCTGTACATACTGAATACGCACCTGCTCTTCAGTTTTGTAACGGTCTTTATTTGCTTCGTACGCCAACTGAATATCTTCATCCGATAATTCGATACTGGCTTCCAGATCTTTGGCGTTGACTTCGTAGAAACTGAAGGTGCGCAATTCGTTATTCAGTGCTTCGCTCACCTGAACAGCAAACGGGGTTTCCACACTGCTTAAAACAAAAGCCGCACGCGCCTGATTGGTTTTGATATCGTCCGCCAGGCTGGCGCGGAACGTGAGTGGTGACAGGCCATTCATGCGCAGTACGTTCTGGAACTGTTCTTTATCAAAACGACCATCCTGCTGGAAAGCAGGAATGCTTACAATGGTTTCATCAATAGCACTGGAAGCTGCACGCAACCCCAGTTTATCAGCCTGAACCAAAGCAACTTTTTGCTCAATCAGCTGCTCAAGCGCGGATTGACGCAGAAATTTTTCGTTAAACAGATTTTCATCATACTGCTCACCAAACTGACGACGCAGGTTAGCTTTCTGTTGTTCAACGGTCCGTACGATATCTGCTTCCGTGATTTCCTGATCGCCAACTGTCGCTGTGGCCGGTGTTCCACCGCCCAGGCTGACAATGCTTTCAACGCCCCACAGCGCAAAGACAAAGATAATAAAAAATACAATTACTTTAGCGATCATACCCTGAGCATTATCGCGCATTGTCTGTAGCATGCTTCCTCCAATGATTATTCGAGCCACCAATACAAAAAAAGCGCATCAGGGATGCGCTTTTAATTTTGGCGGACCGGACGGGACTCGAACCCGCGACCCCCGGCGTGACAGGCCGGTATTCTAACCGACTGAACTACCGGTCCTTAATCCAACTAACTTAGTTGACAGCGTCTTTCAGTGCTTTGCCTGGTTTGAAGCCAGGAACTTTAGCTGCCTTGATTTCGATCGGAGCGCCGGTCTGTGGGTTACGGCCAGTGCGAGCAGCACGCTCTTTAACCATAAAAGTACCAAAACCAACGAGAGCGACCTGATCGCCTTCTTTCAGTGCACCGCCAATGCTTTCGATCATGGCGTCTAAAGCACGGCCAGCTGCTGCTTTTGGAATGTCCGCAGAAGCTGCGATTGCATCGATTAATTCAGATTTGTTCACACTTATCCCCTTACTCTGTGCGCAATAGTGAATTCTTGTTATGCGACTGGGCGATCGCTACAGGAAAATATTAGAGCGACGATTTATACCAAGCGCTCCCCAGACCGTCAAGCGGCCTTAGTGTGTGCTCGGCCTGGTATTGTCGTCTTTTTTACCGGCAGCCTCATCTTTGGTGATAATTTCACCAACATGAGGCTCCGGTTTGCTTTCCAGTGCCAGATCCAGCACTTCGTCAATCCAGTCAACCGCCACAACATTCATATCTTCCAGAATGTTCCCCGGAATGTCGCGAAGATCTTTTTCGTTCTCTTTTGGAATAATTACGGTCTTAATACCGCCACGATGAGCCGCCAGAAGTTTCTCTTTCAGGCCACCAATGGCTAATACCTTACCGCGCAGGGTAATCTCACCCGTCATCGCGACATCTGCACGCACAGGAATGCCCGTCATCACAGAAGCCAGGGCCGTTGCCATACCAATACCGGCACTTGGACCATCTTTCGGTGTAGCACCTTCAGGGACGTGCACATGCAGATCGTGCTTTTCAAAGTACTCGGGCGACACTCCCATACCAACAGCACGGCTACGCACGACAGTAAGCGCCGCCTGGATGGATTCCTGCATAACGTCACCCAGAGAGCCTGTTTTCACAATACGCCCCTTACCAGGGGTCGCAGCCGATTCCAGTGTCAGCAATTCACCACCAACCGAGGTCCAGGCCAGACCTGTCACCTGCCCGATCTGATTATCCAACCCGGCCAGACCATAACGGAATTTCTGTACACCCAGATACTCGTCCAGAAGCTCAGCGCTGATGTCGCGGGTCTGCTGGTTTTTCTCCAGCATGTTAGCTTTGACAACGCGGCGGCAAAGCTTGGCAATCTCACGTTCAAGACCACGCACGCCAGCTTCACGAGTGTAATGGCGTATAATGTCTCGCAAGCGATCATCACTCACTTCAATTTCACGCTCATGCAAACCATTCAGCTTGATCTGCTTCGGTAACAGATAACGGCGGGCAATGCTGACTTTTTCGGCTTCGGTATAACCCGGAATACGGATCACTTCCATACGATCCAGCAACGGACCAGGAATATCCATACTGTTGGACGTGCATACAAACATCACGTCTGACAGATCGTAATCGACTTCCAGATAGTGGTCCGCAAAGGTCGAGTTTTGTTCGGGATCAAGCACCTCCAGTAATGCAGATGCAGGGTCGCCACGATGATCCATGCCCATTTTGTCGATTTCGTCGAGCAGGAATAATGGGTTTTTCACCGCAACCTTAGACATTTTCTGCACAAGCTTGCCTGGCATCGAACCGATATAGGTGCGACGGTGCCCGCGGATTTCCGCCTCATCACGCACACCACCCAACGCCATACGCACAAACTTGCGGTTTGTTGCACGGGCAATGGATTTACCCAGAGAGGTTTTACCAACCCCCGGAGGCCCAACCAGACACAACACAGCACCTTTTACTTTTTTCACACGGGTCTGAACTGCGAGGTATTCCAGAATACGCTCTTTCACTTCTTCCAAGCCAAAGTGATCAGCATCCAGAATTTCTTTGGCATTGGTCAGATCATGATTTACGCGGCTGCGCTTTTTCCACGGCAGGTTAACCAACCAGTCCAGATAGCCGCGTACAACCGAAGCTTCGGCTGACATCGGTGACATCATGCGTAATTTCTTCAGCTCAGCATCAGCCTTTTCACGGGCTTCTTTGGTCATGCCGGACTGTTCGATTTTATGAGTCAGTTCATCAAACTCATTGCTGCCGTCTTCCAGATCACCGAGTTCTTTCTGAATAGCCTTCATCTGCTCATTCAGATAATACTCGCGCTGGCTTTTTTCCATCTGTTTTTTAACGCGACCACGGATACGTTTTTCAACTTTCAGCAGATCAATTTCGGATTCCATTAATTCCATTAAATGTTCGACACGCTCACGCGGATCGAGCATTTCCAGAACATTCTGCTTTTCATCCAGTTTCAGTGAAATATGTGCTGCAATGGTATCGGCCAGACGCGAAGCGTCTTCGATTCCGGAAATCGTTGACAATACTTCGCTCGGAACTTTTTTAGACAATTGGACATACTGTTCAAAATGCCCGGTCAGGGAGCGAACCAGAACTTCGTTTTCACGTTCCGTTAATTCATCCGCAGATATGGCTTCAACCGTGCCACGGAATAATTCTTCTTCGTCAATCAATTCAGAAAGCTGCGCCCGCACATCACCTTCAACCAGTACTTTTACGGTGCCATCCGGCAGTTTCAATAACTGCAGAATATTGGCGATGGTGCCGACAGTATGCATATCTTCACAGCCCGGCTCATCATCCGATGCATCTTTTTGTGCGACCAGCATAATCCGCTTGTCGAGACTCATCGCTTCTTCCAGTGCGTTGATTGATTTTTCCCGTCCCACAAACAGCGGAATCACCATGGCAGGAAAAACGACCACGTCACGAAGGGGTAATAGTGG
The DNA here is from genome assembly GCF_020320405.1 of Thalassolituus sp. ST750PaO-4. Taxonomy (NCBI): domain Bacteria; kingdom Pseudomonadati; phylum Pseudomonadota; class Gammaproteobacteria; order Oceanospirillales; family Oceanospirillaceae; genus Thalassolituus; species Thalassolituus sp. ST750PaO-4. The sequence goes on along the minus strand of NZ_JABVCB010000012.1, from coordinate 227,526 downwards.
TAATACTTCTTGAGTCATGAACAATGCACCTAAAAACTGCGTCTTTGACGCCAATATGTCAGGAAGTGAGGGCGAAGCGCAAGAAATACAAGGCCTGAAAAAACAAAAGGAGCCAAAGGCTCCTTTTGTTGACGGGATTATGATCCGTATCAGTCGTTGTCCGGAGACACCTTACCAACATCAGCGGTTTCATAAATGATCAGCGGCTCAGACTCACCATTGATCACGCTTTCTTCGATCACTACCTTCGCCACATGCTCTTCCGACGGAATACGGTACATAGTGTGAAGCAATGCACCCTCCATAATCGAACGCAGACCACGGGCACCGGTTTTACGCTCCATCGCACAGGTTGCAATCGCATCCAGCGCACTGTCACGGAATTCCAGCTCAACCGATTCCATTTCAAACAATTTCTGATACTGACGCACCAGAGAGTTGCGTGGCTCAGTCAGAATACGCACCAGCGCATCTTTATCGAGCTCATCCAGCGTTGCCACAACCGGCAAACGACCAATGAATTCCGGAATCAGACCGTATTTCACCAGATCACCCGGCTCCACTTCACGCAGAACCTCACCAACCGCCTTCTGCTCTTCTTTACCTTTCACGGTAGCCGAGAAGCCAATACTGCTCTTCTCTGAGCGATCACGAATGATGTTATCCAGGCCGGCAAAAGCACCACCACAGATAAACAGAATATTGGAGGTATCTACCTGCAGAAATTCCTGCTGCGGATGCTTACGGCCACCCTGCGGCGGAACAGAAGCGACTGTACCTTCAATCAGTTTCAGCAGTGCTTGCTGTACACCCTCACCCGACACATCACGGGTAATCGATGGGTTATCAGATTTGCGTGAAATTTTGTCAATTTCGTCGATGTAAACAATACCACGTTGAGCTTTCTCAACGTCGTAATCACACTTCTGCAACAGCTTCTGAATGATGTTTTCAACATCCTCACCCACATAACCTGCTTCAGTCAGCGTGGTTGCATCAGCAATGGTAAAAGGAACATTCAGCAGTCGTGCCAGTGTTTCAGCCAGCAGAGTTTTACCACTACCGGTTGGCCCAATCAGCAGAATATTACTCTTGGACAGCTCAACCTCTGCCTTACCTTCACCACTCTGCAGGCGCTTATAGTGGTTATAAACCGCTACCGCGAGAACGATCTTGGCCTTCTCCTGGCCAATAACGTATTCATCCAGTGTCGCCTTGATTTCTTTTGGCGTCGGCAGTTTATCGCCTGAGCCTTTGTTCTCGGCTTCCTGCACTTCTTCACGAATGATGTCATTACACAGATCGACACACTCGTCACAGATGAACACCGAAGGCCCGGCAATCAGCTTGCGTACTTCATGCTGGCTCTTGCCGCAAAACGAGCAGTAGAGCAGCTTACCGCTATCGTCGCCTTTGCCCTTTGTATCGTCGGTCATTCGACTGCCTCATTATTCGTTGCACTGATCCAGAAGATGGATCTTTTTATCGGGTATTTCAAGGCCGGAAACAGAGTAATCCAGCCTTAAGTCAATCAGCGGTTTGTAACAACCTTGTCGATCAGACCGTAAGCCAGCGCAGCTTCCGGATCCATAAAGTTGTCACGTTCAGTATCCGCGGTCACTTGTTCAATACTCTGCCCGGTATGATGAGCCAGAATACGGTTCAGGCGTTCTTTGGTGTCCTGAATGTTACGCGCATGGATCTGAATATCCGTTGCCTGCCCCTGCGCACCGCCACTCGGCTGGTGAATCATAACGCGGGAGTTAGGCACACTGAGACGCTTGCCTTTGGCGCCAGCTGCGAGCAGAAATGCCCCCATACTGCAGGCCTGACCAATCACCATCGTACTGACATCCGGCTTGATAAACTGCATGGTGTCATAAATAGACAGACCTGCAGACACCGAACCACCCGGCGAGTTGATGTACAGGTGAATATCCTTGTCCGGATTCTCAGACTCAAGGAACAGCAACTGCGCCACCACCAGATTAGCCATATGGTCTTCGACCGGGCCAACCAGGAAGATTACGCGCTCTTTCAGCAAGCGTGAGTAGATGTCGTAAGCACGCTCACCGCGGGCTGACTGCTCTACCACCATTGGTACCAGACCGCTTGCCTGGATGATTTCTGACTGTTGTTTCATGGAGTCAAACATTCGACCCTGTACTCCCTGACATAATTAGCTTTTTTACAAAAACAGCCGCAATGTGTGCGGCTGTCTCTGAGTTTAGCCATTGATTGGCGTTGTGTCAGTCACTCTGTCGAGTGATCAGGCAGGCTGATTAGCCGCGCGGATCACTTCTTCGTAAGTGGCTTCTGACTGGCTGATCTTAGCCCCTGCCAGAACTTTCTCAACCGCCTGCTCTTCCAGAGCCAGCGCTTCTACCTGAGATTTCTGCTGCGGGTTGCTGTTGTAGTAGTTGCGCACCTCTTCAGGATCCTGATAAGTCGCGGCAACTTCTTCAATCAATTCAGCCACTTTTTCGGCCGAAGGCGTCAATTCGTTCGCTTCGATAACCGCATTCATCAGCAGACCGATAACAACGCGCTTCTCAGCCTGATCTTTGAACAGCTCAGCTGGCAGCATGTTAGGATCCAGCTGCTGGCCACCGCCAAACTGCTGAACAGCCTGCTTACGCAGACGATCAATTTCCTGATCAACCAGAGAAGACGGAGCTTCAACGGTGTTAGCAGCAACCAGACCAGCAATAACCTGCTGCTTGGTCAGACTGCGCAGAGCACGGGCCAGTTCACGGTCCATGTTCTTACGGATTTCGGTTTTGAATTCAGCTTCATCAGCGGTTTCGACACCAAAACCTTTGAAGAATTCTTCGTTCAGTTCAGGCAGCTGAGGCTTCTTAACCGCAGTAACGGTTACCTTGAACTGAGCAGGCTTACCTTTCAGTTCTTCTTTGTGGTAGTCCTCAGGGAAAGCAACGTCCAGAGTTTTCTCTTCGCCGGCTTTCGCACCCACCAGGCCCGCTTCGAAGCCAGGAATCATAGAGTTGGAACCCAGAGTCAGGCTGTAACCTTTGGCTGCACCACCTTCAAATGCTTCACCGTCGATGAAACCTTCGAAATCGATCACTACCTGGTCGCCATCAGCGGCAGCTTCAGCAGACTCTTCCCACTTGGCATTCTGCTTACGCAGAGTATCCAGCATGGTGTCCAGATCCGCGTCGGTTACGGTAGCAGTTTTCTGTTCAACTTCGATGCTGCCGAAATCGGCCAGAGTGATCTCCGGGTAGACTTCAAACGTCGCTTTAAATTCCAGATCCTTACCGTCTTCATCAACGGTAGGCTCGAAAGTTGGCATGCCGGCCAGTTTTACATTCTCGTCCTGCACGGCTTTAAAGAAAGACTGTTGCATTTGCTGGTAGATAGCTTCGTAACGCGCCTGCTTACCAAACATACGCTTGGCAACAGCCGGAGGCAGCGGCTTGCCTTTACGGAAACCATTTACGCGCTGGCCTTTGGAGATACGCTTCAGTTCAGCAGTTACTTTACCTTCTACTTCTGCTGCAGGAACGCCAATGGTCATTACACGCTGAAGACCGGAAGTGGTCTCAATGGACACTTGCATAGATGCCTCTCAATATACTGTTCAAAAAATAACGCACAGGCCTCGCCCGGCGCCGATAAAATCAGAAAGGCGCGGATTATAGCGCAAGGCACTGCCCGAATAAAACCATTTAGAATGCTTGAGCAATCAAACACTTAGGAGATATAAACAAAAGGAATTAAGAAGGGGAAGTGGGGTGGCCGACGGGGCTCGAACCCGCGACAACAGGAATCACAATCCTGGACTCTACCAACTGAGCTACGGCCACCACAAAAGTTCTGCTGAGATTGCCAAATGGCGCACCCGGCAGGGATTGAACCTGCAACCCTCGGCTTAGAAGGCCGATGCTCTATCCAATTGAGCTACGGGCGCATGTCAATTCATTCAGACATTAGTGGTCGGGGTAGAGAGATTCGAACTCCCGACATCCTGCTCCCAAAGCAGGCGCGCTACCAGACTGCGCTATACCCCGAACTTACTTGCTTTGCGAAGTGCCCTGCAAGTGGCTGCGCATATTATAGATGAGCCCCCACCCCGTCAACGACTTTTTGAAAAAAATTAATAAAAACAATCGGTTCGGTGATTTTTTGAGCGTTTCTGCATTTATCCGCAGGCTGGCGCCAGCGGTATCTTTGTTTTTCTCAGCGCACATGAGAAAATCGCGCGCTTTGATAACTGCTACAGGTTTACTGCGCTTATGACCGCTCAACTGATCGATGGCAACGCCACTGCCAAAGCGATTCGCGAATCCATTAAACAGCAGGTTCAGGCCCGCACAGAGAAAGGTCTGCGCGCACCCGGTCTGGCGGTCATATTAGTAGGCAGCGACCCTGCGTCCGAAGTCTATGTGGCGCATAAGCGTAAAGACTGCGAACAGGTCGGCATTGTCAGTAAGGCCTTTGACCTGCCGGCAGAAACCACCCAGCAACAACTGCTGGACCTGATCGACGAGCTGAACCATGACAGCAGTGTTGATGGCATTCTGGTACAACTGCCCTTACCTGCCGGCCTGAAAGCCGATGAAATTCTTGAGCGTATCGACCCAACCAAAGATGTTGACGGCTTCCACCCATTCAATCTTGGCCGCCTGGCACAGCGCATGCCGATGCTGCGCCCCTGCACCCCAGCCGGCATCGTTGATCTGCTGGAAGGCACCGGCGAGGAAGTTCGTGGCAAGCATGCGGTCATTGTTGGCGCATCCAACATTGTTGGCCGCCCGATGGGACTGGAACTGCTGCTGAAAGGCTGCACAGTAACCACCTGCCACCGCTTCACCAAAGATCTGGCACATCACGTTCAGCAGGCCGACATTGTGGTCGTTGCCGTTGGTAAGCCGGGTATTGTCAAAGGTGAATGGATCAAGCCCGGCGCCACCGTGATAGATGTTGGTATTAACCGCCAGGCTGACGGCAAACTGATTGGCGATGTGGATTTTGCCGCCGCCGCCGAACGCGCTGCCTTCATCACCCCGGTTCCGGGTGGTGTAGGCCCGATGACCCGCGCCAAACTGCTGGAAAACACCCTGTTTGCCTGTGAGACCCTGCACAAGCAGTAATCACTGAATATTAAGAAAACAAAAAAGCCCGGACAGATCGCTCTGTCCGGGCTTTTTCATATCTGCCGCTAACGGCGGATTACTGCTTTGACCAGCTGGTACCTTCCGGACCATCACGCAGCACAACTCCCTGCGCCAGCAACTCATCACGCACCTGATCTGCCGTAGCAAAATCTTTGGCTTTTTTCGCCTCAGCACGTTTACTGATCATCTCCTGAATCCAGGCCTCATCCACATCGGCACCGGACTGCAAAAAGGCTTCCGGCTCAGACTGCAGACAACCCAGAACACCCGCCAGATAACGCAACTGACCGGCCAGCGCTGCCTGCTCTGCACCTTCTGCTTTATTCACCGCCCGCACCAGGTCAAACAAGGCGGCAATGGCTTCCGGCGTATTGAAGTCATCATCCATTGCAGCATGGAAGCGTTGCGAATATTCATTATCAATATCCGCAACCTCGCCAACCACAACACCACGCAGCGCATTATAAAAACGCTCCAGCTTGGTGTGCGCTTCTTTCAGGCTGTCTTCGGAATAATTGATCGCGCTGCGATACTGACTGGAGAGCAGTAAAAAACGCACCACTTCCGCCGGATATTTTTCCAGAATTTCGCGGATGGTAAAAAAGTTGCCCAGCGATTTGGACATCTTTTCACCATCAACACGAACCGCACCGGCATGCATCCAGGTATTCACGTATTTTTTACCCGTAGCCGCTTCCGACTGGGCAATTTCGTTTTCGTGGTGCGGGAATTTAAGATCCGGACCGCCACCATGAATATCAAAGGTCTCACCCAGACAGCAGGATGACATCGCCGAACATTCAATGTGCCAGCCTGGGCGACCAATACCCCACGGTGAATGCCAGTGTGGTTCGTCGGCTTTGGCGGCTTTCCACAACACAAAATCCAGAGGATCTTCTTTATGTTCGTCAACATCGACACGCGCACCGGCTTCTAAATCATCCAGAATCTTCCCGGATAATTTGCCGTAACCTTCGAATTTACGCACCGAGTAATACACATCACCATTCCCCGGCGCGTAGGCATAACCTTTGGCAATCAGGGTTTCGACCAGACGGATAATATCATCGATATGCGCCGTGGCTTTTGGCTCTGCATTCGGACGCTCAATTTCCAGCAGGTCGGCATCTTTGTGCATTTCAGCAATAAAGCGCTCGGTTAACACATCAAAAGCTTCGCCGTTTTCGTTAGCGCGTTTGATAATTTTATCGTCGATATCGGTGATATTACGGATGTAATTCACCTCATAACCACGATGACGCAAGTAACGGGCAATAACGTCAAACGCCACCATCACCCGGGCATGGCCCAGGTGACAGAAGTCATAAACCGTCATACCACAGACATACATACCAACCTTGCCAGGCTGTAACGGTTTAAATTCTTCTTTCTGACGCGTCAGCGTATTAAAAATCTGCAAAGTCATAATCAGCCTTAATCTGCCTGCAGTGATTTATCTTCACGCAAGCCAATGGTCAGGTTAAAGACCGGCTTGTCAGCGCTGTGATCGTAGCGGTCAGCAACAAAATAGCCTTCACGCTCAAACTGGAAATTACTTTCTGCACCGACATTGGCCAGCGCAGGTTCAACCCAGCCGGTGGTAACGGTGAGCGAATCGCGATTTACAAACTGCATGAAATCGCCGTCGACTTTATCCGGCGTCGGGTGATTAAACAGACGCTCATACAGGCGCAATTCTGCCTGCACCGAATGACTGGCCGAAACCCAGTGCACCACCCCTTTCGGGTTATCACCGTCGGCCGGATTTTCACCCAGCGTGCCTTCGATTAATTTCGCCCGCACCAGCACAACATTGCCGGCTTCGTCTTTTTCGTAGCTGGTTGCTTCGATCACATAAGAATGACGCAGACGGATACGTTTACCCGGCGTGAATTTCTTTTTGAATTTCTTGCTGTACTCTTCTTTAAAATCATCCTGATCGATATAGATCTCACGGGTAAACGGCATTTCGCGCGAACCCAGATCCAGCTCGTGATGATATTCGGCGCTGAGCATTTCCAGATGATCGGCGGCCAGATTTTCGATCTCGACTTTTAACGGCCGGATCACACACATCGCACGCGGTGCATGCTTGTTCAGATCGTCACGCAGCGCGTGCTCCAGCATCGCCACATCGACCATACCGTCACTGCGGGTCACACCAATCATTTCGCAGAAATTACGCACCGAGCGCGGAGTAAATCCACGACGACGCATACCGGCGATGGTAGGCATGCGCGGATCATTCCAGCCAGCAACAACCTGATCATCCACCAGAGCTTTCAGCTTACGCTTGGAGGTTACGGTGTAATCCAGATTCAGGCGGCCAAATTCGTACTGACGCGGCTGTGCCGGCACCGGCAGGTTGGCAATAAACCAGTCGTACAGTGGTTTGTGGTCTTCAAATTCCAGCGTACAGACCGAATGAGTAATGCCTTCGATGGCATCCGACTGACCATGGGTAAAGTCATAGGTCGGGTAAATACACCATTTATCACCGGTCTGATGGTGATGCACTTTACGGATACGATAGATGATCGGATCGCGCAGGTTCATGTTTGGCGATGCCATATCAATTTTGGCGCGCAGCACGCAGGCACCTTCGTTGAACTCACCGGCACGCATTTTCTCAAACAGCGCCAGGTTTTCTTCTACCGTGCGCTCACGGAACGGGCTGTTTTTACCCGCTTCGGTCAGGGTGCCACGGTATTCACGCGCCTGCTCCGGGCTGAGGTCACAGACATAAGCCTTGCCTTCGCGGATCAGGTGCAACGCCCACTGATGCAGCTGGTCAAAGTAATCCGAGGCATAACGCACCTCTCCGGCCCAGTTAAAGCCCAGCCAGGTGATGTCGTCTTTGATCGCATCAATAAATTCCTGGCTTTCTTTTTCCGGGTTGGTGTCGTCGAAACGCAGGTTACACTGGCCGTTGAACTGTTCGGCTACACCGAAGTTCAGGCAGATTGATTTGGCATGGCCCACATGCAGATAACCGTTAGGCTCAGGCGGAAAGCGTGTCACAACGCTCTGAACCTTACCGCTGGCGAGGTCATCCTGAACGATTTTGGCAATGAAATTGTGGCTGTTTGGAGTTGTGTCTGTCATAACCATCCGTTTCTGAGTAGTACCGGCAGCTTGCCGCGCGGAGGCTGTTCCGGGCGGAAATTCCGGCAATCGTGCCACGGCGCTGTCAGGCCGCGAAAAAGGCGGTATTATACGCACTCAATCCCATGAAGGGATACACGATTCAATGACAGAGGCTTCACATGATCCTGCTTAAAACCAACTTCGGCGACATCAAAATCGAACTGAACCACGAGAAAGCGCCAAAAACTGCGGCCAACTTCGAGAAGTACGTAAAAGAAGGCTACTACGACGGCGTGATTTTCCACCGTGTGATCGACGGTTTTATGATCCAGGGCGGCGGCTTTGCCCCGGGTATGGTTAACAAAGAAACCGACATGCCGATTGAAAACGAAGCAGACAACGGTCTGAAAAACACCGTTGGCACTCTGGCCATGGCCCGTACCATGGACCCACACTCCGCCAGCGCGCAGTTCTTTATCAACGTATCGGACAACGACTTCCTGAACCACACCAGCAAGTCCACTCAGGGCTGGGGTTATGCCGTATTTGGTGAAGTGGTTGAAGGCATGGACGTGGTTAACCGCATCAAAGCCGTTAAAACCACCACCCGTATGGGCCACCAGGACGTTCCGGTCGAAGACGTCATCATCGAAAAAGCTGAAATCATCGCGTAATGGCGGTTTATTTCATCTCCGATCTGCATCTTGAGCCTGGCCGCCCGGCCATGGCTCAGGGCTTTGTGCATTATCTGCAGAATCTGCAGGATGCCGATGCGCTTTATATTCTCGGCGACTTTTTTGAAGTTTGGATGGGCGATGACTTTGATCATCCCTTCGTCAGCAGCATCAAAGACGCCCTGCGCGCACTCAGCAACAAAGGCACCCGCCTGTTTCTGATGCACGGCAACCGCGACTTCCTGCTGGGCCAGACCTTCTGCGAACAGACCGGCGCCACCCTGCTCGATGATCCGGCCGTGATCACCCTGGGTGACGATGCGGTACTGCTGATGCACGGCGACAGCCTCTGCACCCTTGATGTGGAATATATGAAGATCCGTCAGATGTTCCGCAACCCGGCCTGGCAGCAGGACTTCCTCAGTAAACCACTGGAAGAGCGCATTGCCTTTGCCCGCCAGGTTCGCAGCGAGAGTAAGAGCGGTCAGCAGATGAAAAGCTCCGATATCATGGATGTCACCCCGGAAGAGGTGGACCGCGAAATGGACCAGGCCGGTGTTACCACCCTGATTCATGGCCATACCCACCGCCCGGATGATCACCGCTGGATGCACAACGGATGCGAACGCCGCCGTCTGGTGCTGGGCGACTGGTCAGACGATTGCGGCTGGATGATCCGCTGGAGTGAAGAAAGCGGACTGCAGCTCAGTCAGTTTACGTTCTGAATGAAGCGACTAAACAGACCCTGACTGCAGTAATAAAAAAGCCGGCTTGATGCCGGCTTTTTTATTACTGACGTGTTTCTGCAATCTGCTCAGAACGGCTGCGGCTCAGGCTCCAGCTGCACACCAAATTGCTCATTCACACTGGCGACCACCGCATCACGCAAGTGCTCAATATCGGTATAGTTTGCCGCGCCATTGGTGGTCAGCACCAGCGCCTGCTGATCGTGCATCCGCACCGGGCCAAGCCAGCGCCCTTTCCAGCCGGCCTGTTCAATCAGCCAGCCAGCCGCCAGTTTGATACGGCCATCGGCCTGCGGATAGGTTGGTAATGACGGGTGCTGAGCGCTCAGCTGTGTTGCCTGATATACCGACACCAGCGGATTTTTGAAGAAAGAACCGGCATTGGGAATTTGCACCGGGTCCGGCAATTTACTCTGGCGAATCGCACACACCTGTTCAATCAGCGCCGGCGGACTGATCGCATCGCCCTGCGCCGTCGCCCAGCTGGCCAAAGGGCCATAACTCAGATCCGGCGCAAAGGTTTTACCCAGGCGGAAGACCACGCGGGTGACAATAAAATCACCGGCCAGCTCATGCTTGAAAATAGAATCACGATAGGCAAAGCGGCATTCGGCGGCACTCAGCGTGCACCACTGGCGAGTGCTGAGCTGAATACCGGATACCGAGTCGATGCAGTCGGCGACTTCAACGCCGTAAGCGCCGATATTCTGAATCGGCGAAGCACCGACAGAACCCGGAATCAGCGCCAGATTCTCCAGCCCATGGCCAAACTCTGTGCTGTCCTGTACCCACTGATGCCAGTTCATGCCGGCATCCACCGCCAGCCAGCGATGGGTGGCATCTTCACGCAGCAAACGCACCGAGGTCATGGCCGACTGCAGCACCAGACCGGGCACGTCGTCGGCCAGCAACACATTACTGCCGCCGCCCAGAACCCGCACCGGCCAGTTGTTCCGTTGCGCCAGCGTCAGCAGGCTGAGCAATTCCGAGGCGGAAGAAAAACGCGCAAAGGCTTCGGCCTGCGCTGGTAAGCGCAGCGTATTCAGTGCCGACAGATCGTAGTTCTGCTGCACCTCGGGTACGGGATGATTCACGGTGTTTCCTTTGCGCGCTGGTTTAAACGCTGACGAATATCGGCCAGCAAACCTTCACAGCCGTCTTCAACCAGATCCAGCACCTGCTCAAAGCCATCAGCACCGCCATAGTATGGGTCCGGTACTTCGTCGCTGTTAAAGCGGCGGGCAAAGCTGCGTAAAAACAGCTGGGGGTCAGTACGCGCAGTGGCGGGTTTTAACGCGCGCAGATTGCTGAGGTTTTCCAGATCCATCGCCAGCACATAATCAAACTGATCAAAATCGGCGGCCAGCGCCTGACGCGCACGCAACACCGATAAATCGTAACCGCGCTCAGCCGCGGCTTTAATAGTGCGCGGATCGGGCGTTTTGCCGATATGCCAGGCGGCAGTGCCGGCGGAGTCCACCTCAACCTGATCACTCAGCCCGGCAGAGGCAACCATGCTGCGGAAAACGCCGTCGGCGGTAGGTGAACGGCAGATATTGCCCAGACACACAAAAAGCACACGCAGCACAGTGCTTACTCAGTCTGTTCTTTGGCGGCTTTCTGCGCTTTTTCGAGCTTTTCTTCTTCGCTCATACGGCGTGCTTCACCTTCCAGCATCACCGGCACCCCATCGCGCAGCGGGAATGCCAGACCGTCGAAGGTACACAGCAGCTCCTGTGCGTCTTTTTCATACTTGAGTTTGCCCTTGCACAGCGGACATACCAGCATGCTCAGTAATTGCTTATCCATGAGTTTTTCCACTCCAGGTCATTAATAAAGAATCCAGCCGCGCTTCTATCTCAGGCTGTGCCACCGCACTGACCTGCAGATACCACCAGTCGGGCCGGGCAAAGTCACGGCATTTTACCCAATCTTTTTCCGTCATCACGAGCGGCAGATCAGGTGTTTGCTGATGAAAGGCCAGATCATCGGGCTGAAACTGATGATGATCGGCAAAACTGTGCTCCCGTGGTTGCATCCCCAGACTGCGCAGTGAATCGTAGAAACGCTGCGGATTGCCAATACCGGAAACCGCCACCACTTCGCGGCCACTGAAGCTTTGCAGAGCAATCTGTTCACCACTGACAGCATTTACCAGTGCCGTTGGCTGCACCTGAAAATCCGCGCCGTTGTGCAACACCAGATCCACCGTTTTAAGCCGTGCCAGCGGCTCGCGTAATGGCCCCAGCGGCAGCAACCAGCCGTTACCAAAACCACGGGCATGATCGACCACCACAATTTCGGCGGCTCTGGCCATAGCGTAATGCTGCAGGCCGTCATCGCTGAAAACGATATCCGCCCGACCCGCAAGATCAGCCACCGCACGGCGGCGATCAGGATCGACCACTACCGGACAAAAGGAGGCAGCGGTATTCAGGCGGTTAAACAGCAAACGGGGTTCGTCACCACTGTGCTCTACCGGCGTATCAGCCGTCAGATCCAGAGGATATTGCGGGGCTTTAGCGCCGTAGCCACGGCTGACGACCGCGGGTCTGAGACCCAGCGCCCGGGCACGCTCGGCCAGCAAGGTAATGAGCGGTGTTTTACCAGTCCCGCCCACGGTAATATTACCAACCACCACCACAGGTACAGGATTGGCCGCTGGCGGATTACGCAGGAAGCGACGACGGCGCAGGTGCACGACCACCCAAACCAGCGGCCAGAGCGGCAGCAGCCACAGATTGCCCAGCACCGAGCCATACCAGTTGCGTTCAATCCGTGCCGCCAGCCCGGCGAGAGCATTGCTCATAGCAACTGTTATTCGCTGAACTGAATCTGATGCAGCTGAGCGTACATGCCCTGCTGCGCAATCAGCTCGGCATGGGAGCCGTCTTCACGCACCTCGCCCTGATCGATTACTACGATACGGTCGGCACTTTCAATAGTGCTCAGGCGGTGGGCGATCACAAAGGTAGTACGGCCTTTCATCACTTCTTCCATGGCCGCCTGAATATGGCGTTCAGACTCGGTATCCAGCGCAGAAGTCGCCTCATCCAGAATCAGCACCGGAGCGTTTTTCAGAATCGCCCGGGCAATGGCAATGCGCTGGCGCTGACCGCCGGATAACAGCACGCCGTCTTCACCGACCTGGGTGTTGTAGCCTTCCGGCAGACGGGAAATAAATTCATCGGCATGGGCGGCCTTGGCGGCGGCGATGATTTCTTCATCGGTTTTATCCGCCAGCGAGCCGTAGGCAATGTTGTCGCGGATGCTGGCGTTGAACAACGTCACCTGCTGACTGACGATGGCAATCTGCTCACGCAGACTGTCGAGGGTCAGATCGCGGATATCGTCACCATCAAGCAGAATACGGCCGGAGCCTACTTCGTAAAAACGCGGAATCAGATTCACCAGCGTGGTCTTACCACTGCCAGATTTACCGACAAAAGCGACCGAGGTACCCGGTGTCACTTTCAGGCTGATGCCTTTCAGCGCATCGTTTTCGGCGCCCTGATAGCGGAAGCGAACATCATCGAAGCAGACCTCCCCCTTAGCGCGGGTCAGGGTTTTAGTGCCCTGATCCACTTCGGCGTCGGCATCCAGCACCGAGAAAATAGATTCTGCAGCGGTCATACCTTTCTGAATCACGGCATTAATATCGGTCAGCGCGCGCAGCGGCTTGGCGATCAACGAAGCGGCGGTCATAAACTGCAGGAATTCAGCGCTGCTCATACTGCCGTCGGCCACCCGCTGAAACATCAGATACACCATCAGACCCAAACCGACAGCCACAATCTGCTGAGTCAGCGGCACGTTAATGGCTTCGGTCAGACCAAACTTCAGCGATTGCTTGCGGTTATAGTCACTGGCTTTACGGAAACGCTGCTGTTCATATTCAGTACCGCCAAAAGTACGCACTTCACGGTAACCATTAATACTCTCGTTGGTTACCTGGGTCACATCCCCCATCGCTTTCTGAATACGCTGGCTGTAACGACGGAAGAAGCGACTGGCGAAAGCAACCACCAGAACAATCACCGGTACCAAGCCAAGGAAAATCAGCGTCAGGCTGTAATCCAGCCAGATCAGATAAGCCATCAGCAGAATAACGGTAACGCCTTCCTGCACCGTGGTCGTTAACGCACGGGTTGAGGCGCCGGTCACCTGGTCCACATCAAAAATAACCCGCGAGATCAAACGGCCACTGGATTCACCATCGTAGTAATGACTCGGCAACCGGGTCATTTTATTGAACAGCTCAGTACGCAGGCTGTGCACGACATTGCGGCCCACCACCGCAATAAAAAATTTACCCAGAAAGGTACCGATACCGCGGTAAAAAAAGATGCCCATCAGCATCAGCACCAGCACCAGAATTTTATCCGGCTGCGGATCTGACAGGGTCTGCTCGACCACACCCATCAGATGCGCCATTGCCGGTGCTGCCGAGGCGAAAATAATGTAACCAACAATGGCCACGGAAAAGGCCAGTTTGTGTGGCCAGACATACGAAAGCAGGCGTCCGTACAGACGCCTGATGGAGGTTTCGTTACTCATGGGGTTTATTCAGATTTCCCAGGTTGACGGGTGGTAATGCTCAGATTGACCAGACCGAGCTGGCCGGCGGCATCCATCGCCCGCACCACCGCTTCATGCGGTGTTTTGGCATCAGCAGTAATCACCACTGGTGCCGTCTGCCGGCCTGCCAACGCCTTCTGCAGACCACGCTTCAGCGTATCCAGCTGATGATTGATAAGCGTCTGATCATTAATACTGTATTCGCCGCTGGCTGAAATCAGAATTTCAATCGCCTGTGGCTGCGCTTCGGACGCTTCCGCCGTCGCCTCCGGCAGATCAATACTGAGGTGATTTTCTTTGGTGAAGGTGGTCGACACCATAAAGAAAATCAGCAGCAGAAATACGATATCAATCAGTGGCGTCAGATTGACGTCCACTGCTTCACGATTCTGTCGTTTGAAGTTCACTTAGGCCGCCTCTGAGGAATCCGCCACTTCACGATCACCATGCAGAACATCCACCAGTTTGATGGCTTCCTGTTCCATAAAGACCACAATTTCATCCACGCGACGCTGCAGCATACGGTGCGCAACCAGAGCCGGAATACCGATGATCAGACCGGCTGCGGTCGTGATCAGAGCTTCAGAAATACCACCGGCCAGCATATTCGCCTGTCCGGTACCCTGCGTCATGATTTCAGAGAACACCTGAATCATACCGAATACGGTACCCAGCAGACCCATCAGCGGAGCAACGGCAGCAACCGTACCCAGCGCATTAAGGTAACGCTCCATCTCATGAATTTCATGGGAGGCCACTTCTTCGATGCTTTCTTTCATGATCTGGCGACCATGGCGGGAGTTAATC
This sequence comes from Thalassolituus sp. ST750PaO-4, assembly GCF_020320405.1. NCBI lineage: Bacteria > Pseudomonadati > Pseudomonadota > Gammaproteobacteria > Oceanospirillales > Oceanospirillaceae > Thalassolituus > Thalassolituus sp. ST750PaO-4. The sequence continues at coordinate 212,493 of NZ_JABVCB010000012.1, read as the reverse complement.
AGGCCAGCCGCCAACACACGGCCCAGCGGGCTGGAAGCACGCAGTTCTTTGATACGGGCACTGTCGAGCTGATTGTTTTTCATCCAACCCCAGACCCGCGCCAGCAGATCACGCGGTGCAATCTGCGCCGCCCGTAAGGTCCAGAACCGTTCAACGGTAATTCCCAACGCCAAAATAGAAGAAATGATGATAGGTACCATCATCCACCCACCGCTCTGGATGATTTCCAGCATTGTCAGCTACTCCTGCCAGTTATTTTGGCCCGTACTCTAGCACAAGCCCGGGCGGCAGCATAAGACCCGCAACGCCGCTGAAAGTGCCGGACTGTGAGCAGAATCATGAATAAAATCAAGGCTGTCGCCAGGGCGGCTGCCAACCGGATCGTGCCGTCGTCACCTGACCGTCCGGTGCCATCAACACCGCCCCATCGCGCGCCGTCAGATACCAGGGAATCTTACGCGCCTCCAACCGGGCCGTTACATCCGCATGAGGATGACCAAAACGGTTATTAAATCCCGCCGAAATCCATACCTGCGAAGGCTTTACAGCGTCGAGAAAAGCCGCAGATGAACTGCTGCGGCTGCCATGATGAGCCAGCACCAAGACATCGGAGCGCAACTCGGCGCCAAAGTGCTCAACCAATCGCTGCTCAAGATCGCGCTCAATATCACCGGTTAACAAGAAGCGCCGTTCATGCCAGCGCACCTGCACCACACAGGACTGATTATTATCCGAAGGGTTGACCAGTGCCTGCTGCTCATCCGGCAGAAGCAGCAAGCGGTAATGCAGATGCGGTCCGACTTCCTGCCAACCGGCTGTTATAAGTTCACGACAGAGGTGAGCCTGCGGCTGTACAGGCAGATCCGGCAACAACTGTCCCAACAACAGTTGCTGCACCGGTAATCCATCCTGCAATACAGAGTTCAGGCCGCCGGCATGATCCAGATCGGAATGACTGACAAACAACGTATTAACCTGAGTCACACCAGCCTGTTTAAGCAATGGCAGTAATAATGCTGCACCGGCATCAAAATGTTCCGAGAAGCGCGCACCAGTGTCATAAACCAGCGTGTGTTGCCCACCGATAAAAGCCAGACTCTGCCCCTGCCCGACATCCAGCATCATTGCCTGCTCCCGGTACGGACCTGCAGATGACAGAGGCCAGAACAACGCCAGCAACAGCATCAGCATTGCTCCAAAGCTCAGCGCAGTGCTGACACCCAGACGCAGCATTACCAGCAGACAAGGCCAGAGCAGCAATAACGGCCAGGGCTGGTAAAAGTGTACCGCCCAGAACTGTTGCTGCAGGGCATTGAGCACTGACCAGAAGAACTCACCCACTACCGCCAGCAAGGCGTCAGGCACAGTGATAACCATCTGCGCCTGCGCTTCACTGAGCAGTGTACCCGCCAGCCAGCTCAGACCGGCATCCAGCAACGCCAGTGGCAGAATCACCAGGCTCAGCAGCGGAATTGCCAGCAGGTTCGCCCCAACCTGCACCAGACTGACCGGCAGCAGCCAGAACCATAACAACGGCAACATAGAGATAAATACCACCCACTGGGGCAGAAACAATGTCTGTAACCATCCCTGCCGGCGACCAGCAAAGAACGCCAGCAAAGCCAATACAGCAACAAAAGAAAAGCCAAAACCGGCGCGGGTCCAGATCAGGGGGTTAGCCAGCAGCACCAGCAACAACGCCAGAGAAAGCGCCGTCAGCCAGTTAAAACGCCAGCCGCTGAAGAATAACCACAGCAGCACCATAATCATGATCCAGGCACGCTGCAGCGCAATCCCCATTCCCGCCAGCCAGACGTAACCCGCCGTCAGTCCGCCAATCAGCAACAGACGCAACAAAGCCGGATGACGTAAACCGCGGCCACTGAGCAGCCCCCAAAGCTTGATACAGGCAAGCGCCAGCAACCAGCCAAGAGCGGCTACCATCCCCACATGCAGACCACTTACAACAAGAAGATGCAGCGTGCCGGTCTGCTGTGCCAGCCGCCACTGGCCAGTACTGAACGCCTGCTGTTCACCAAACACCAGCCCTGCCAGCCAGGGCCAGGCCTCCGGCGAATGAAGCTGGCGTTGCGCAGCCAGCAATGCATCGCGTAACGAGGGCTCGCCGCTGGCGATCAGCCGGGCACTGCGTATATAGCCGCCGGCATCAATGCCTGAAGACAGCAGAAAAGCCTCATAATCAAAGGGCAAGCCATTGGCGAAAGCACGTGGACTGCGCAACACAATCTCAGCGCTTAACTGCATACCACTGTGCAACGGCATCGCCGGCCGGTACCAGCTGAGCTGCAGGCGGCGCAATTCCGGCAAATTCCTGGCATCAGATCCGGACCGGATGCCCGGTAAAAACTGCCCGTGAACAACGCGGGTAATAAGGCGCAGACCCTGCCCTCGCTCTTCAACCTGCTCAACCGTGATATCCAGAGTCAGCCTGCTGCGGTCCAGTGCCGTTGGCAAACGGTGACTGAGGTTGTATTGCAGCCAAAAGCTGCCATACAGAAGGCCTGTCGCCAGAACAGGTAAAAACAGCAGTCTCCGCTTACGGCAACAGCCTGAGCACACCGCAAGCGCCAGTAATATGCCAGCCAGCAGCAGAACCACCAGAGCCTGCATAAGACTCAACAGTGTTCCCGCGACAATAGCAGCGGCACAGGTCAGAACAATCAGGTGCATTGCCACTCCATGGCATTATCGGCATAATCGGCGCGCATAAATCAGCTGGCGATGTTCATGCCTAAAAAGTTTTTACAGAAGTTTTTTCCATCGCCGGAACAGGTACAGAGTAATCCTTCTCTGCGTTTCCTTTCCCCGCTGTTCAGCAAACCCAATCTTTGGCACGTTAACCGCCGCTCGGTAGCGCGTGCATTCCTGGTCGGTTTATTTACTGCTTTTCTGCCGATGCCATTCCAGATGGGTATTGCTGCATTCTTTGCCTTTTACGCCAATGCCAATGTACCGATTTCGGTTGGTCTGGTCTGGGTCAGCAATCCGATCACGATTCCCCCATTGTTCTACGGTACTTATCTGTTCGGCACCTGGCTTCTGGGAACACCAAGCAACAGCTTCAGCATTGAGCTTTCACTCGACTGGGTGCTGAATGAACTGGTTTCCATCTGGCAACCCTTGCTGGTGGGATCACTGACCGTTGGCATCTTTCTTGGTTTATGCGGATATTTTGCCATCCACCTTGCATGGCGACTGCATATTGCCAATAACTGGAAAAAACGCCGTATTAATCGCCTGAAGCGTGCCGCAGAAAACGAAGAAAGTAACTGACAGCCGGCGGTAATTAATACTGCCGGCCGATGTGAAAGAATCTCCCGGCGTTATCCCTGCCAGGGAGATAACGTGAGGTCGCGCAACTGCAGACAGCGGTTCATCCGGCCGGCCAGTTCACTGTCATGAGTCACCATAATAAATGCCGTCTCAGCCTGTTCGGTCAGAGCTAACATAGCAGCCTCGACCTGTCGCGCGGTTTGCTGATCCAGATTACCGGTTGGTTCATCCAGCAACACCAGTCGTGGACGATTCACCAGAGCCCGGGCAATCGCCGTACGCTGACGCTCACCACCGGACAGCTCCGCCGGTTTATGATCAACACGATGTTCAAGCCCCAGCTGCGCCAGGCACTCACGCGCCCGGGCGGCCGCGGCCTTACGTGCAACACCGGCCAGCAACTGCGGCATCATCACATTTTCCAGCGCCGAAAATTCCGGCAATAAATGATGAAACTGATAAACGAATCCAATTTCCTGATTACGCAGGCGGGTACGCTGCGCATCACTCAATTTGGTCAATGGCTGGCCACCAATAATGACGGCACCGGCATCGACCGTGTCCAGTCCGCCAAGCGCATTCAGTAATGTGGTTTTACCGGAACCCGAGGCACCGACAATGGCGACCGACTCCCCTGCTTTGATCTTTAAATCCACATCCTGCCAGACTGTTACCGCCTGTGGTCCGGATGTGTAGGTTTTACGCAGGCCCGTGGCCTCAAGCACCCAGGACTCACTCATAGCGTAATGCCTCCGCAGGCTGAACACGCGATGCGCGATACGATGGATACAGCGTCGCCAGGAAACTCAGCAACAAGGAAGCACTGGTTACAATCACCACATCACTCCATAACAACTGTGACGGTAAATATGAAATAAAATACACGTCAGCACTTAAAATCTGGAAACCAAAAGTCTGCTCAACCCAGGCAACAATTTCGGAAATACTTAACGCTCCCAACACGCCCAGTATCGTGCCAAGGACAACGCCAACCAGACCAATAGACAAACCCTGCACCATAAAAATACCCATCACGGTCGATGGCCGTGCGCCCATGGTACGTAAAATCGCAATATCGGCTTGTTTATCGGTTACGACCATAACCAGCGTTGAAATAATGTTAAAGGCAGCCACCGCAACGATAATCAGCAACAGCAGGCCAATCATGGTTTTCTCAAGTTTAATCGCCTGAAATAAATTGCCGTGGGTACGGGTCCAGTCGCTGCCGGTGTAATAACCATCCAGCGTATTGACCATGCGCCAGATACCGGCCGGCGCATCGAATAAATTACTGAATTTAACCCGCAAAGCCTGAGCCTGAGCATTGATGCGCCCAAGCTTACGCGCATCTTCCAGATTCACGACGGCAAGATTGGCATCCAGCTCAGCTCCTACCGAAAAAATACCCACCACCGTTAAACGTTTAATGCGTGGCAATACCCCGGCCGGTGACAGAGTCGCTTCCGGCAGCATCAAAGTAATTTTATCGCCCACCACAACATTCAGATGTTGCGCCAGCAAACTGCCCAGCAGCACACCAAAACTGCCGGGCTGTAAATCGTCCAGCTGACCATCAATGACATGCTGCGGCAAAATCGAAACCCGCGCCTCTGCCGCAGGTTCAATCCCGGTAACCATCACCCCCTGAACACGACCGCCATAACCCAGCATGCCCTGCAGACGGGTTAAAGGTGCGGCAGCCACGACACCCGGCTGCTGTTCAACCTGTTCAGCCAGCACCTGCCAGTCGTTAATACCACCGCGTTCATACAACACGCCATGGGGCACCATTCCGAGAATCCGCTCGCGTAATTCGCGATCAAAGCCATTCATCACCGACAGCACCAGAATCAGGACCGCCACACCCAGTGTCATACCGACCATCGAAGATGCTGAAATAAAAGAAATAAAATGATTTCGTCGCTTAGCTGCCAGATAACGCAGGCCTATCCATAAAGGCAGAGAGGATTCTGAAATGTTCATTGTGACCTTAATCAAACAGAGAGAACGGGGTGGACAACAATCCGGACGCAATAGTGCCCGACAATGCCGGATTTAGCGACACCCGTGCACGGAAAAGCTGCGGATTGTATAGAGACGATGCCTCTTCAATCACAAAAATATGCGGCATTCCGGGCCATAAGTTCCACCACAGACGCCGCACAGAGAACCAGAGGCAAACTTGACGTAAAGAACCTTGTCCTTTTATCGCCCTGCTCTAGGATAAAGGAAAACTAACCGGACACACCGCCATGAACCGTTCTTTTCTTTCCGCGTTGCTGCCTCTGTCACTCATACTGCCGGCCAGCATACTGATCAGCGCGTCCGTTCAGGCCGAAATTACAGAAATTCCGCCCGAAGAAATGACCGAAGCCTACATTAAAGACACCACGGTCATTGTCCGCCGTCAGCCCGCCGCCCAGAAAGCGGAAAACGGTCAGGAGGACGCCTCCCTGCGGGTGTCACCACTGGATAAGCCCTACAGCGAAAGTGATCAGTTAAATGGCGGAACAGAAGTCCCCTCCCAAATTGCTGATCAATATTTGTCAGAGCAGCGGGACAACGCTCTGCTGAGTCAAAGCACCTACGATTTCCACACTCCGGCACTGGACCCACAACAGGCTCTGCGAGAGGAATACCTGCGTGATGTCCTTGGCCTCGAACCCGGTACGCCGATTGACTACGGTAACCTGCAATTCCCGACCAACATCACTCCCGATGTCACGCCACCGGCCGGCCTGGGATACAACATTGCACCGGGACAGTTTGCTATCAGCATTCCGAACAGCGACAACATCAATGCCCAGACTCACCAAACGCCGGGCGGAGAATACCGGATAGATGTAACTCCTTCAGAAATCATTTTCACGATCAATCTTCCTCAGCAATAAGTCGGACATTGCGGGCCAATATCCCTGAAACGCCTCAGGAAACGGCCCGCGAAAATATGAAAACATTAATATAATCAAACACTTATAGCAACATCAGCGTTCCGTAAAGAAAACATACAACTGTGGTCATTTGTCTATAAATGGGGTAGAGTCGGGAAACTATAAGAATAAAAGAGCCAATTGTGTTATGCAGTTCTCTACCTTCTCTGCCGCCGATCTACGCAACACTCCCCGCATCCAACTGCTGGATACTCCCCGCGGGCAGTACAAAGTCGAATTCCAGGCATACAGCCTTCCGGAAAACCTCCATAAAACGCCTGTCGTTTTTCTCGGTGGTGCATTCCAGAGTTTCACCTCATTCAAAAGCGAAGTGGAATTAGTCGTCAGCACACATCCGGTAATTCTGGCCGACTTCCCCTCACAGGGCAGTAACGATCAGCTTGCTCCGGAACTCAGCCTGAATGACTACGCTGACCTGATTGAGTTGTTCTGTCAGGAACAGCAGCTGGATAAAGTTCAGATGCTGGGCATCAGCTATGGCTCGGCCATGGCCACTCTGTTTGCGGCGGCCTACCCGCAACGGATTGAGCGCCTGCTGTTATCGGGCATCACCTGTTTCCGCCGCGAAAGCCTGATCACCCTGCTGGAAGACTCGCTGGAGTTGCTGGCCGCTGGTGATATGAACGCTTTCGCGACCACTGCAGTCTGCAACCTGATCAATCACAATCGTCTGCAGGCAACCGAAGTCAGCCCGACCTATCGCCGTCTTCTGTTCCGTCAGATTGCCCGACTGAACGACAATGAGCGTCAGCGCTACGCACAAAACACGCAACGCTTGCTCGATTTCCCGGGCTTCGAACGCTTCCCCGAATGCCCGACCATGATTGCAACCGGTGAATTCGATAACTTCACCCTGCCATCAGAAAACGCTGCCGTTGCCCGTCAGTGTGCCAATGCTACTTTCGCCATCATCAAAAACGCTGATCATCTGGCCCAGTTTGAGCGTAAAGAAGCCTCAAGCACCCTGTTCCACAGCTTTATGTGTGGCGAGTCTCTGGAAGGTATAGACGGTACCGAAATATACAATCCGGAAGCCTATGATCTTGCCGACCAGCGCCTGCAAAGCCGCCAGCGTCCGCTGGAGCAGCCTTATCGTCTGATCGATGAAGTGAATGGCAAAGAACACATTGTTCGCATTAACAATATTAACTTTGCTGGCTGCGAACTGGAGCAAACTCATGTGGATCTCAGCCTGTCTGAATCCAGCCGTGGTTTGTATCTGGAAATTCCGGAAACCGGCGCCCGCTTCCATGTGCGTATTATGGAGCGTGAGCGCAAACAGCTGCGCTGCCTGCTGATTCAGCGCGATCTGAAAGAAGCCGATCAGCTGCTCGCCTACCTTGAAGGCCATTTACTGATGATCCGCGATCAGAATGATAATGACCTCAGAGAGCAGTTGGCCTGAAAACCCCTCCTCTGGCACAAAAAAGCCCGGTAATGACCGGGCTTTTTTTATTCGCGTATTTCTTTATTAAATCCGCTTAAAAGGCGGTAAAGAATCCAGTAACAACTTGCCATAGCGATGCGACAGTAAACGTTTATCGAGGATACTGATGCGTCCCCGATCCTCTTCGGTACGGATTAAACGCCCACAGGCCTGCACCAGACGAATCGAAGCCGCAGGCAGGGTTAATTCCATAAAAGGATTGCGTCCACGGCTTTCCATCCATTCGCTGATCGCAGCCTGAATCGGATCATCGGGCACCGCAAACGGAATTTTAACAATCACCACATGGGTGACATATTCGCCCGGTAAGTCGATCCCTTCAGCAAAACTGGCGAGACCAAAAATAATGCTGCCCTCACCGTTATCAATCCGCTCTTTATGGCGGCGGACAATTTCTGCTTTCGGTAAAAAGCCCTGGCACAGCAGCTGGTCATACCAGTCGTGCAAAAACGTATCACGCGTGGCCTCAAGCTGGGCACGGGAACTGAATAACACCAGCGTTCCCCGGCTCAGGTCGGTATTATTTTTCAGCCAGTCTTCAATATCCGCCTGAAACTGATCGCTCTTGGGATCAGATGCCAGCGACACCGGTTGCAACTCACCCAGCTTCTGATAATCGAAAGGACTCATAACCCGCTGATAATTTGCCCAGTCGGGCAAACCGCTTTCCCAGCTTAATTTATTAAAGCTGTTCAGCGCCGTCAGGGTTGCCGAGGTAACCACCGCACCATAGCAACGCCACCAGAGGTTTTTGCGTAACTGATCGGCCACCGCAATGGGCGAGGCACTCAGACGAATATCCCAGCCATCACCAAACGGGGTTTTCGACAACCAGCGCGCAACCGGCAGAGCACCCTCAGCCTCTTCGGCACAGAGCCAGGACAGCGCTTCGGATAATTGCTCCGCACGGGAAAACATAATACCCATTGGCGCCTGCCAGGCTTCTGCTACGTCGCGGGTAAAATCACCATCTTCTTTCGGATCGAGGGATTTCTGCAGCATGTCATTGAGCTTATCCAGACACAGCAACAGAGGTTGCAACGGCCCTTTGATATTGATCAGCAGCTGACGTAAATTCTCCGGCATTTTTCCCGATTCAAAACGCAGCCGTTCCTGATCGCCGATCATATCCATCAGTAATGGCCAGACCAGGCTGATGCTTTGCAGAATATCGCGGATATTCTGCGGAGCCTCCGTTAATGAATGCATAATGCTGTGCGGAATACCACTGGCCGCAACAAACTGCTCAATGCCTTTTTCCAGCTGCTGCAACCACTGGCGTTGCGCCCGCACGCCGATTTCAAGACGGAAATGATTGAGGGCTTTATCGGCCAGATGATGGCCTTCGTCGAACACATAAATGGTTTTTTCCGGCGCAGGTAAAACAGCACCACCACCCAGCGATAAATCAGCCAGCACCAGATCGTGGTTGGCCACAATCACATCCGCATCTTCCATCGCATTACGGGCTTTATAAAAAGCACAGTTCTGGAAATGCGGGCAGCGCCGGTTTGAGCATTCACGGTGTGTGGCGGTTAAATGCGACCATTGTTTGTCTTCGATGGCATCGGTCAGACGGTCGCGGTCACCGTCCCATTTACCGGAGCCATACGACTGCAATAAAGATTCATAAAGCTCCCTGTCCTGCTCTTCCGGTGTTTGCTCAAATAAATCGACCGTGGATAACAACCCGGACAAATGCTGCAATGATTTATCCAGTTTTAACAAACACAGATAACGGCCACGGCCTTTGGCCAGTGCAAAATTAAATGGCAGAGAAATGGTCTTTTTTAAATTCGGCAGATCCTTATCCAGAATCTGCTCCTGCAAGGCGACGGTGGCCGTCGAGATCAGCAGTTTCTTTTCTTTTTCAATCGCCATCGGCAAAGCAGCCAGCAGATACGCCAGAGTTTTACCGGTACCTGTACCCGCTTCCACCACCGCAATGCCATTATCATTATCGCGCTGGCCTTTATCATCTTCATGAATAGCGCCCAGGCTTTTGGCTATTTCAGCAATCATTACCCGCTGACCATAACGCGGCTTTAAATCCAGCGCCTTGATGCACTCACGATACAACGCCTGGATGCGTTCTTTGCTTTCACTGCTCAGCATGCTGTCTTTTCTCGCATCAGGGAATGGCCTGCCAGCCTTTGCTGCGGCCAACCTGCAATGGCCAGCCATCAACATCCAGCAGAATACCGCCCGGGGTAATTTCTTTCAGAATAATGCCGGGAGCAATAAGGTCTCCTTCATTCCACTCACGATTATTCATACTGACCGTACGCTTCTCCGGCACCGGACTGTAAATATGACTGGTGATCATTAACTGCGGTATCCGGCGTAAAGACGCTAACGGAGGTAACGAGCGGGTTTCAACACCCGCGCGCGGCGCAGTTTCCCGCAGCTCAGAATCAATGGCTGTTTCCGGTGCCGGAGATGGCGTCGATACCGGCGTCTGTTGCAACGGAACCGGTGTCGCTCCGACGGCCGGCGTTACCGCAGCAACCGGCGGTGCCTGGCGTAAGGTTACTGTCTCAGCGGCCGGGGTTATATCGTCAGCCAGTGCAGTTACCTGCGGTGTATTCTCCACCGGCACCGGTGCGGATTTACCACTTAACAGAGTCAGGCCATACAACAGTCCCGTGATTACTGTAACCAGTGCAACAGACAACAGGATCCGGTTAATACTTCTGAACGGTGTTTCTGCCGCCAGGGATATCGACGTACTGTCCTGCAACGACATTGCCTGGTTCATCTGCCGGGCACGCTCCTGCTCCGATTTTTTCAGGGCATCGAGGATATAAGACATATTAATTATCCCCTCCAGCCAGACCAGGACGGGCCTCATCCTGTTCCGCCTGCTGCATAAACAGCAAGGTTTCCGGGCCAATAATTTTATCGGCACTCAACCCATGCTCCGCCTGAAACTGTGCAACCCGATTGGCCAGCAAAGGATCATAAAACCGCGAGTCAACCTGATTATTCTGCCCTTCCGGACTGATCACCAGCCAGTCTGCCTGCCATTCCATATTCAGCTGACGGCGGATCCAGAGAATCAGATCCGATTTTTGTCCGGGACGAACCAGCTGGCCGCTGTATCCGGCGGGGGGCTGCCACAGTAATAAGGCCTGTCCCGCATACGATGCCGGATTAAGATCAGCACTAAAGCGCTGCCAAACGAATCCTTCTGCCGATTTCATCTGTACCGCAACCGGCACGGACAGGCCCTGCAACCTGAGCCACGGCCAATCCACCCACAAACACTGTTTGCTGCCCTGCAGCTGCTCACAGGTAATAACCTCTGCCGCATTGCTAGGCTCTCCGGTCAAACCGGCAGCCGTCAGCAGCGCCAGCGGAGATACCGGGTCTGCCGTCACAGGGGCTCGCCAGTCTGAAATCTGTTCTTTCAAAGCCGGACTGAAAACAAACAGCAGAACCAGCAGGCCAGCCATGGATGCGAAGCCTATCAATGCCGACAACCAAGTGAAGGCGCTGCGCCGCGGAGTGCGATCAAGCCATCCGGCACCATGTCCAAGGATTTCTCTTTCAGCGCCTTTAACCAAAGCGACGTCGACCAGCCTGCCGCCACGGGCATAAGCGCCCAATAACGCCCGGTCGGCCAGATTATTAATCAGGCGAGGCACGCCACCACTTACCCGCCACAGCCGCCGTGCGGCGGACGGGCTGAACAACTGTCCATCCACACCAGCCAGCGCACAGCGATGGCGCAGATAAGCACGGGTTTCTGTCAGGCTGAGATTCTGCAGGTGATAGCGCGCGGTAATACGCTGACTGAGCTGACGCAGATCATGGCGGGCCAACAATTCCCGCAACTCTGGCTGACCAACAAGAATCAACGTCAGCAGCTTTTCTTTATGGGTTTCCAGATTGGTCAACAGCCGGATTTGTTCCAGCAGCGGCGGCGGCATACTCTGCGCTTCATCAATCACGCAGATTACCCGCTGCCCGGCGGCATACCATTCCAACAGAGCCTTGTTGAGCAAAGCGTACAACTCACGTAATGATGCATCGTGGTTATAACTCAGCCCCAACTCATCACACAGACTTTGCAACAGCTCCGTCGCCGATAACTGTGGATTGAACAGATACGCCGTGCGTACTTCAGCGGGTGTCTGAGCAAGAAATGCACGGCACAGCGTGGTTTTACCGGTACCTACCTCACCGGTCAGACAAATCAAGCCGCCATGCCCGGTCAGCGCATACTGCAGATGTGCCAGTGCCTCCTGATGCCCGCTCGACGGAAAGAGAAAATCCGGGTCCGGTGCAATGGTGAAAGGGAAACGCTGAAAACCGAAATGTTCAAGATACATCGGAGACTCTGCTGCTCAGGGCGGTGCTTACCGGCAACGTCACGCCGGCTAAAATCCAGCGCGCATCATAGCGGATTTTGCCGCATCCCGCAGTTGAAAGAAGACCGCAGAAATACGGACAGATAAGACAGGCAGCAGTCACAGAGAAACAGAGTCCGCCCCGCTACCAACCCAGCGTCAACCCCAAACGCAGCTGAATATCCCGCGCATAAGCGGGCCGCATATCATCGCTGACTATTTCCAGCTGGTGCCAGCCTGAACGCCAGTGCACTCCAACCTGATTCGTAGAATGAAGTGACATCCCCATATTACCTAAAGGTGTCCTCCAGTCTTTGGCAAGACTGAAACGCTGATAACGGTCATGCTGAAAGTAGCGTCCCCCCAACAGCCAACTCGTGTCATAAACACCGGTATTCAATGACCAGGGAATATCGGTTACATAAGAAGATTGCCCCGAGCGGCCGGAAGCGGCCCCAGAGCTGTTGCAAACCGCCTGCCCCCCACCACTCAGATTGATGCATCCGGTAGTGAAAGCGGCATCATCGAACTGCCAGCGATTCCATAAATCAGTGAAGGTGGCATCCAGCTGCCAGCGCTCCCTTAGCAAGCTACTGAATGAGATATCCATACTGATGCCGGAACCATCACTGACATCCGCCGGATATTCCAGAATTTTGTCCTGATCAAAGTGATAATCGAGCACAGCTGATGCAGTCAACGGATCACCCGCAACAGAAGCCCCCCTGAGAGAACCAAACTGAAAATGACCTACATGGTAATACGCCAGCGCCGGTGTAATGCTCAGCGCCGGCAACTCAAAACGGTGAGAAAGACGTAAGCCACGCGCCTGCAGACCTTTCACTTCAAGGTCCAACTGACGATCTTTTGCTCCGGGCAGCCCCAGCTCCAGTTCACGGTAAAACTCTGAAGTATCACGATTAAAGGTCAGGTAATAATACCAGCGCGTTTCACGCTCTAACTGCCAGCTTTGATAACGCATGCCAAAACGAAACCGGGCATCGGCATAGGCATAAGTGCCTGGCTGAAAATCGCCATCCCAGCCAGTCGTCATATCGGTCAGAGAAACCGGCTGTGAACTGCCATGAATTTCCAGAAGCGAATACAGCTGCCGATCGGCCGCCTGAGATGAAAAGGAAAAACTGAATGCGGCGGTATATACCGCCGCAGAAAGGAAAGAGTGAACTTTGTTCTTCAACCGCCAAGCACCAGGAACTGACCATCACTGAAACGGACGACATAAATGCCATCACGCTCTTCACGGATAACACCTACTATGGAGTTGCGGTAGGTCAGATAACCGACCGCATTACAGCTGCCGGTCACGATTTCATCCTTACGATTAATAACACCGCAAGGCTGGCCACTGCCATTCAGTTCGTAATCAACACGACTAGCCAGGGTGACACCAATGCTTTCGCCTTTTTCTTCCGAGGTAAAGAGTTTTACACCACCTCGGTAAATAATCAGCCCACCTAATTCAAAGGTAAAATCGCGAATGATATCAACCTTATCTTCATCCTTTTCTTTTACAGAGTTATTTCCCACGAGGTACGACAGGTACAAACTCTGGGCCCGGGGACCTGTAGGCAGTACATCCACCAGATAGTCATAGTCGTATCCGGCAGCAACCGCTAATTCCCAGACATCTTTCGTTGTACGGGTTAGTTTCACATCAACAATCGCCAGCGGTGCTCGTTCAACATTATCACCGGCCCCCTCTGTCAGCTCGTGTGCTGCACGCACATGCAGCTCATTAATACCCTGGGAAAATACCGCTTTCAGCTCACCATCAAGCAGCACATCACTGCCAACAATCAGCTCATAGCTGCCGTCGTCATCAATATCCGGGAATAACGGCTTATAAGCGCCACGACCTTGGATAGAAAACAGCTCCAAGCGGTCCTTATCAATCAGTTCCTGAATCGTCAGGTCTTTCTCCTCACTCACCTGTGTACAGACACTGGTTTCCCGCGCGCCAGATTCATCCTCAATAACCGAGCAATTACGTAAGCCCTCAGGCCCTTTACCATCATCAGAAAAGAATTCCAGCCGGTTAATGCCATAGCCTTTGGTATTAAAGTCGATATAGTCCGCCTGACGGTAAACCTCTTCATCACCGACCTTACTGAACAGCACGCTTTGATTTTCCATAATCCGGTACTCGAACAAATCCGGCTCAATCAGGCCCGACTCATAACCACTGCGCACACGGAAAAAATCATCAAGCTCCGGCCAGACCGAATCTGAATAGTAGTTAGCCGCATTCGTTGCCTCGGCTGACAACGTCACCTGCGCCAGATCTTTAAGCTCAACCTCTTTGCCATCTTCGGTGATCGTCCCTTTCGTATCGCTACTGGCAACCAGTGACACGGCAACCGATGTCAGGTTGTAATGCAGCGGAGAATTTTCAGTAAGCACATCATTAACACCTATCAGCTTGGCTGAGAGATACAGACTGAATTCCTGCTTAACGCCATTTACTATTGCCGGCACTTCAACATCCGGCCATTCCAGGTCATAACCTAGAGGTGGTGTGGCAATCGGATCAGGAGGAATCTCATACCCTTCATCACCACTATAAACAATGCGTACCCGCGAATAGCTTTTAACCTCTTCGTCATCAGCATTGGTGGTTTTTATTTCTTTAAATTTAATACTGGCAACAGTGTCCAGTGGTTCACTGACCTCGCCGGGTACATTAGGAACAGCCGGATCATCCGGATCAACAATCAGCTCACCGAGCAGCTGAATATCAAAGGCATTATATTTTCCCTCGTCCTCAATATCGGCACCCAGCTCAACCGGCACCAGAGTCAGAGTCAGACCTTTGGCTGTCAGTTTTTTATTGACCGCATCATAACCACCCTCTACCTCAGAGGGACAAGAAGCATGAACACAGGCAATTAATCCCAACACCAGATCTTTGACTGTACCCGTACCGGCAGACAGCTGTGGTGCAACACCATCATAAATGCTGTTGAGCGCATTATAATAATTCACCGTTTTTTCAACGTACGCAGGGTCGATAAAACTATGAACACAACTGGTGTCAGTCTGCGGCGTGCCGGCCGGACAGGTATTAACATGCTGTCCTTTGTAGTTCACCAGCCGCTCATTCAGATCCGCCATAAAAGCACGGGCATTATTAATCCGGTCGAGCCAGTCGCTGACCTGGCTGGCCGGTATATTAATATTCGTCAGCTGATCGGTTTTATCTTCCAGAGCGGCAAGACGCTGATCCAACACGGCAATAGCACCCGCCAGCTCTGACGGCACAGAATAATTCTGACCGGCGATATAAGTACGGTTTTCCTGCAGAAGCGTTTTCGCCGCACTGTAGATGCGGTACAGAGAAAAAGAGGTGGCGACAGAGGAGCGCTGATATAACTGCCCCTGATTGTGCAGGAACTCATCAACCATATCCGCCAGCCAGTCAACCTGATCCTGCCCTGCTTCCTTTGCCAATTGCTGACCAGCCGCCACAATGGCACCGTATAAAATGGATTCCTGCTTTATCGCCGAAGCCAGACCACTGTCTTTATATAATTCCGACGGTGCCAGCGGGCGCAGAGAAATAACATCCGACAAATCGAATAAAGCATTCAGCCACAAATTAGCCCGTTCGATGGTGAAAGGCGAATAAACACCGGCTTTCGGTGTATCAGGATTAGTACCATCACCGCTGTTATCAATATAACTGGTGTACGCCAGCGCACTGGCCAGATGCGTTACCCAGTTCGCATTAATGCGCATATTATTCTGCGCATTACCGACCGAGGCGCGTAATTCGTATTCCGCAGGAACCGCTTTGCTTGTGCGGTAGCCCCAGTTGTCATAACAACCATTAACCAGCTCACAACGTTCCACCGTGGCATTGTCGTCTTTACCAGCGACAATCAGCGTAATCGGCCGGCCAATATCATCACTGCCGAGTTTTACCTGGTAATACGCCAGCGTTGTACTGCTGGCCTTGGCGCCAACATAGACCTCTTCCTTACCATCATCTGTCGTGATTATTTCCGTTGCGGTTTGCCCCTGCACATCGACAGGCACAGCCTGAATAACAGCATTCTGTACGCTGCTGCTGCCAAGATAGCCATTAACGTATTTGACCGGCTCGGTCTTGCGGGTGGTACTGGAACTATTACCGCTGCATGCCGCCAGCAGGCAGACACTCAGCAACAGAGATATGCGGGAAAGAGAGAACATAGTTATTTTTCTTTTTAATACCAAAGTCCTGCGATTGTAACCGGCCAGTCTGACCGCAGCCAGCAGGCGCCTGCCGTTTACCCGCCTTTTACATAAAAAAAGCCCGGAATAATCCGGGCTTTTCGTGCTCACACAGCCTGAACGATCAGGCAAATGAGATTACTGAGCTGCTTTGAACTTCAGACGGTAAGCGTGCAGCAGTGGCTCAGTGTAACCACTTGGCTGCTCTTTACCTTTGAAGATCAGGTCAGACGCGGCCTGGAAGGCAATGCCATCAAAACCTGGTGCCATGTTGATGTACAGCGGGTCACCGGCATTCTGACCATCAACAATCGCAGCCATACGCTTCAGGCTGTCTTCAACCTGTTCGCGGGTACAAATGCCGTGCTCCAGCCAGTTGGCAACGTGCTGGGAAGAGATACGCAGAGTCGCGCGGTCTTCCATCAGGCCAACGTTGTTGATATCAGGCACCTTGGAACAACCAACGCCCTGATCGATCCAGCGCACAACGTAACCCAGGATACCCTGGCAGTTGTTATCCAGTTCTTTCTGAATCTGTTCCTGAGTCAGCGCAGCAGCTTCTTCAGCAGTCATCAGTGGGATAGTCAGGATGCCATCAACAGATGCATGCTCACGGCCTTTCAGTTCATTCTGAACAGCAAATACGTCTACTTTGTGGTAGTGCATAGCGTGCAGAGTCGCTGCAGTCGGAGACGGAACCCATGCAGTGTTGGCACCGGCTTTAGGGTGACCGATCTTCTGATCCATCATCATGCCCATCTCATCCGGGATAGGCCACATGCCTTTACCGATCTGAGCACGGCCCTGCAGACCAGTTTCCAGACCAGTGTCCACGTTCCAGTTTTCGTAGGTATTGATCCACAGCTGCTGCTTCATTACAGACTTAGGTACGAAAGCACCGGCCAGCATAGAGGTATGGATTTCGTCACCGGTACGGTCGAGGAAGCCAGTGTTGATGAATACAACACGGTCTTTCGCAGCACGGATACATTCTTTCAGGTTTACTGTAGTGCGACGCTCTTCGTCCATGATGCCCATTTTCATGGTGAAACGTGGCAGACCCAGTGCATCTTCAACGCGACCGAACAGTTCGTTAGCAAAAGCTACTTCTTCAGGACCGTGCATTTTTGGCTTAACGATATTCACGGAGTCAGCAGTAGAGTTGCGGAATGGCGCGTTGCCTTTCAGGTCGTGAATCGCGATCAGCGTAGTGATCATGCCATCCATGATGCCTTCAGGGATTTCGCTGCCATCGGCCAGCAGAATCGCCGGATTAGTCATCAGGTGACCAACGTTACGAATGAACAGCATAGAACGACCTTTCAGCTTCACGGTTTCACCGTTCAGGCCAGTGTATTCACGGTCAGCGTTCATTGTACGGGTAAAGGTCTTGCCACCTTTGGTCACTTCTTCTGCCAGGTCACCTTTCATCAGGCCCAGCCAGTTGCCGTAGGTTACGACTTTATCGGCCGCATCAACCGCAGCAACAGAGTCTTCACAGTCCATGATGGTGGTCAGTGCAGATTCCATCAGGATGTCTTTAACGCCAGCAGCGTCAGTAGAACCAACCGGAGTGGTTGCATCGATCTGAATTTCAAAATGCAGGCCGTTATTCTTCAGCAGAATCGCAACCGGTGCAGCAGCATCACCGTTGTAACCAGCCAGCTGAGCAGCGTTTTTCAGCGTGGTGGTTGAACCGTCTTTCAGGGTAACAACCAGCTTGCCTTCTTCGATCGCGTACTTGGTGCTGTCAACGTGGTCGCCGCTCAGCAGAGGTGCCGCTTCGTTCAGGAAAGCACGGGCATAAGCAATAACCTTGTCGCCACGTACTTTGTTGTAGCCAGTGCCTTTTTCCGCACCGTTTTCTTCAGAAATAACATTGGTGCCGTACAGCGCATCGTACAGAGAACCCCAACGGGCGTTGGCAGCGTTCAGAGCAAAACGCGCATTCATTACCGGTACAACCAGCTGAGGGCCGGCCATCTGGCCAATTTCTGGCTCTACATTAGCAGTGCTTGCTTCGAAATCCGCGCCTTCAGGCAGCAGATAACCGATTTCCTGCAGGAATGCTTTGTACTCTGCAGCATTATGAGGCTGACCTTTGCGTTCAGTATGGTAAGCATCGATTTTCGCCTGCAGATCATCACGCTTGGCCAGCAGCGCTTTGTTCTTCGGAGCCAGTTCGTTCGCCAGAACGTCGAACTCTGCCCAGAATTTCTCTGCATCGATACCAGTACCCGGAATCGCTTTTTCATTTACGAAGTCGTACAGCGCCTGAGCAACCTGCAAGCCACCCTTCTGAACGTATCCAGTCATTGTTAAGCCTCAAAAAAAATTCAATCACAACCGGCTGCTGCCGGTCATTCTGACCACTACTGAACGACTGCGGACAATCGCCAGCCACAAATTAAGACGCGGCAGTATACAGGAACGAACTGGCGACTGCTAACCCGCCTCGGTCATGACCACGCCAAAACCGCAGCAGGGATAAGTAAAATCACCATGTAGATAACGGTATAAATATATCTGAACACCGGTCATCTCCGACCAAGTAACCAAAGCCGGACACCAGCAACTCTGTTATCGTCTGCGTTTTCAGCAAGAACCACGTTTATGGATCAGATAGCCACCACCATTCTCAGCTCCGGCCGCTCGGCGGTGGAGCTGGCCCTGTTTATTCTGCTGCCCATTATGATTGTGATGCTCAGCATCATGCGCTGGCTTGAAGCACGCGGCCTGCTGCAGCGGATTGTCCGCGTGGTCAGCCCGTTGTTACGCCCGTTCGGCCTGACGGGTCTTGGGGTGTTCGCCCTGATTCAGGTGTCCATGGTCAGCTTCGCCGCGCCAATCGCAACACTGGCCATCATGGCGCGCAACGGCTCCTCTCCACGCCACATCGCCGCGACCCTGGCCATGGTGCTGGCCCTCGCCCAGGCGAATGTCGTCTTCCCGATGGCCGCCGCCGGGCTGGATATACCAACCACCCTGCTGCTGGCTATTCCTGCCGGTCTGATTGCCGCCGCCGCAACCTACTATGCTTTCGGCCGCAAGCTGAGTGTGGAAGAAAGCGCTCCGCCCTCTGCCGAACTGATGCCAGAGGCCGATCCCGAGCACGGCAAACTGTTGCAGGTCATACGCCGTGCCGGCAGCGACGCCTGGGACATCGCCATGGGAGCACTGCCCTTGTTGGTCGTTGCCCTGGTGGCAGTGAATCTGATCCGCCTGACCGGCGCCATCAGCGAACTCGAAAGCCTGCTGTCTCCTCTGCTCACGGCTATCGGTTTTCCACAGCAAACTCTGCTGCTGGCCATCACCAAATACATCGCCGGCGGCACCGCCATGATGGGTATCGCGATGGAACAGGTGCAGCTCGGATTACTCAGCGCGCAAGACATCAACCTGCTCGCCGGCCTGCTGCTATGTCCGCTCGATGTTGCCGGCGTTGCCATTCTGATTGCCGCAGGCAAGCCTGTCGCCGCCGTTGTCCGCCCAGCCATTTATGGCGCACTGATTGGTATCGCTTTACGCACCGCCGGGCATTTCTGGCTGTTTGCCTGAAGATCCGCAACCCTGCAAGCAGGCACAAAAAAAGCGACCCGGAGATCGCTTTTTTTTGTGCCTATTAAGCGCTGTGAAATTACAGCGTCTCCCAGCTGCCATCAATATAGCGGATCAGCCAGATACCATTCTCCTGACGGATACGGCCGTACACCACATCGCGGAAGTTAAGCGTGAATACCGCATCAGCAAGCACGGTGTTATCCGCCACTTCAGCTACGTTATTCAGCACACACAAATCGTACTTACCATCACTGCCGGTGATGTACTTATATGGCAGCGGCGACAGATTGTAGTTCTGCTGCAGGTAGGCGGTCAGTTCACTGTCGATGGTGGTTTCTGTTCCATCATTTAATGTCAGGGCAACACCATCTCTGTACACCGCCAGACTGCCGGTGGTTTTAAACGATGAATCGGTATCAAAGCTCAGCACAACGCGATCCAGTGCCGACCCCGTTCCCAGGTAAACGTCGCTGCTGGTGAGACCTGAGTAATTATGCGACAACGCCGCAGTCAGCTTATAGCGATCCATGGTTGGCGCATTCAGCAGTACATCCAGCAAGGTACGCGGCTGATCCTTCAGACGCACTTCACTGGTAACACGTACCGCATTCAGCCCTAACACCATAGGATCATACAAAGTGCCGTCCATTGATGTTTCCGCCGTTGCCAGAGGTGCCAGCGTCAGACAGCCATTAGCGTCCGCTGTATTGGTTGGCCAGGTAACGAAGTAGAGGCCACGTCCCGGAATTTCAATCCGTGAAAACACACCCGCTTCCCACAGATCGTTAATGGCCAGCTGCAGATCACGCTCTGCATACAGACGCTGCTTTGGCTTACAGGAACTGACCACCCAGCCACCACCGGAATTGCTCAGATCACAGATCTCCAGATCATGGGTACTGACCAGTTCGGTTTTATCGTCATCTTTATCCACGTCATTAACATCTTCACGTTTCACCGTCGGGTAAAAACGGAAACGCTGCGACTCACCCAGCGGCACATAAAAATCCAGATACTGCACATTCTGACCGGCCACCGTCTGCTCACCGGTTACATAGCTCACAAGACCATCTACCACATCTGCCGCAAATGCCGGACTGGGTGTAAAGAAGCCGTTGAACGAAGCAAAACGCTGCGCCGGATAATGCTCAGAAGCGTTAGTACTGGTCGCCGCCACATACAGGGTTGAATAATCCACATCCTGCTTATTGTCGTCGCCAACTTTGTCAGAAATACGACCATTCAGCACCACGGTATCAATATTAAAACGGCGCTCGCTGTTACTGTCCTGCGGGTCTTTCACACCGCGGAAGAAAATGCGATAGCTGCCGGTTACTTCGGCTTCTTCAGCTCCACCGACACGACTGGTGTCGTACAGTGAAAAATCCGACCAGCGCATTTCATAGCCCAGAATTTCATTCCCCGCCGGATCAGCCAGAGTACTCACTGGCGTGGTGAAATAAACGCGCACACCGGAGGCCGAAAGAATGTCGTTAGCAGCGTTATCGTCTTCATAAACGTTATCGACCACAAAGCGCAGCGTGCCCTGCTCATAGGTACCGCGAATCAGCACATCAATAGCATTCGATGACGTTGGCTTGTCATCGGCATCGGTGGTGTTCACATCCGCTACCGCCTGACTGACGATGATCGTACCGTTATTCAGTGTCATCGTCGGGTTGCTGTAAGAACAGGAAGTCACCCAGGCATAGGCCGAAGTATCCGCACAGGTATTAGCACCCGCCAGATAGGTCTGCTGATACAGCTCGGCCGTCTCACGATAAGCCGTCACGATTGTATTCAGGTTAGCGGCATGCTCATCACCGATTTTTTTCAGCAGATCAACATACTGATCCACCTTGGCTTTGTAGCTGTCTTCAAAAAAGGTATCGCTGTAATTACGCATAACCCCGACAAAAGCCTTGGTGCGTTTAATGCCCAGCACAAAATCGTCATAGTCACTCTGACCAAATAGCGACAACAGCGTATCGGGAACTTTGGCAGTCAGGGGATCGGCGGTGAAGCCATCAATATCAGCCTGCAATGCGGAAACAACCCCGGCAATGTAGCCCTGCAGAGTCGCATCCGTTACGTTCAGTGCCTGTAAATTGCTGATCGCATCGGTATACAGTGCCGCCAGCGTCAGCGTCTGCGTACCACCCTGCTGCATCATCTGGCCTTTATTGGCGCTGAAATCGGCAGCGACGGCATGGGTAAAATTAACACCATCGACTGCAGTATGGTTTTCAGCCAGATGCGCCCAGGCCGCCAACAAGGCACCGTAACGAATGCTGTCTGCAGCTTTGGCGGCATCGGCGCCACGCCATTCATTAATTTGGGTAAGATCGGCAGGCTCTGTGGTCTGCACATTGCTGATACCAAATACCCTGGAAACCTGCGAGATAGCCTGTTCGGTGGAATACGCGGAGTAATAGCCGGTTTCGACCCAGCCAACTGCCACATCCGCAACAGTGCCGGAACCGCTGACCAGACTCTCGTTATAGACATAATCGAATGCCAGCTGGGCAGCCAGATCCGTCAGGGGGGTCACACGGATGCGTTCATTTTTGCTCAGATCGTAAGCAACCGAACGCCAGCCCAGATTGGCCGTCTGTTCCATATCCGCAGCAAACGCACCAGCTGAACAACCAGCAACCCACTGACAACGCACAGTAGTTGCCGCCGTCGCCGTATCACTGTCAGCATCACGACCAACCAGCTCAAACAATTGCAGCTCACCGGTCGAAATCACAGCCTTAACCACACCGTGCTTATCGGTAACATACTCAGAACGGACCAGGCGTCCTTCAGCATCCTCATTAGGCAAACCGGCTTCGGTAATCGCCACCGACCGTACGATGGCATGATTGATATCCTCCTGGCCGGCCTGAACATAAACCGACACAGTTGAGGAAGAAGAAGAGCCGCTGTCACTGCAGCCGGACATCAGACCCGCCAGCGCAGGAAACATCAGAGAAGCGGTCAGAAGTTTATGCATAGCCATACAAAGGAATCACTCAGTTAATACAGGACACGCAGCGACTCACGCACCCTTCAGATATAAAAATGCCGCCTATCATAACAGGCTTTGTCAGCGGCGATAGCTCAGGAACGGCTTAATGCCACTCTTTATAAACACAGTGTGGTGCATAGACCCGGACAGCTGAGACAGGTTCAATCCCCTCCCGGCGTGGCGCATACCGGGTTCACTGGCCGCACAGTGCTATGCCCTGATGGCCGCTTTCCGCTAGAATGCGCGGCTATTTCAGGCTTTGCCTCTCAGTCGGGCTTTGCCTCTCAGCGGAACACCAGAGGAACACCATGCAGTTATTCGTAGAGCAACTCACCAATGTCGATTTCAGCTATCTGGATGCCAAGCGCGGCCTGGTAGGTGAAACCTGGTGGGCATCCGCCGTGCTCGACGGCGCCCTCGACGAACAAGGCATGGTCTGCGACTTCGGCATCGTCAAAAAGACACTGCGTAACTGGCTTGACGACGAGCTCGATCACCGCCTGCTGGTGCCGGTTCAGTCACCGGCCCTGACCCTGAAACACAGCGGTGACATCATCGAACTCAGCTGGCAGTACGACAACGGCGACCTGCTGGAAATGCGCGCACCACGCCAGGCCGTTGCCCTGGTCGATGCCGAACACATCGACGCCAACAGCGTTGCTCACTGGTGCCGTGAACAGCTGCGCAGCCATTTCCCGGTGAACGTCGAGCAGCTGACCCTGAGCTTCGTTGCAGAAGACATCCATGGCGCGTTTTATCACTACAGTCACGGCCTGAAAAAACACAACGGCAACTGCCAGCGCATCGCCCACGGTCATCGCTCACGCATTCAGATCTGGCTTGACGATGAGCGCAGCAGTACGCTTGAACAACAATGGGCAGAGCGCTGGGCCGATATTTATCTGGGCAGCGCGGAAGATCTGATCAGCAGCGACAACAACCAGCTTCTGTTCCGCTACAGCGCACAGCAAGGCGAATTCGAATTATCTCTGCCAGCCAGCCGCAACTACATGATGAACACCGACACCACCGTCGAATTTATCGCCCGCCATCTGGCCGACACCATCAAACAGCAACACCCTGACAGCCAGGTCAGAGTGCGTGCTTTTGAAGGTGTTAACAAAGGCGCCATTGCGGAGGCCTGAGTTTCCGCCAACAACAGCCAACACAAAAAAAGCGGCCGCTGCGCAATAACGCCAGGGCCGCTTTTTTATGATACAAATTCTCCTGTCACATCCCGCTCAGGCGGCTTCCATCCGAGCCCGCAAACGCCGTTGACCGAGAATAAACACCAGCAGAGCCACCGGCAGCACAAACCACAGCCACTCATGCAGGGTTTCGGCATATTGTTTACCCAACACGAAAGCCACGCCAAAAATCATCGCAGCCCAGATCACGATAGAAATCACATTGGCCAGGGTAAAGGTCCAGCCCGGAACCCGTGCCAGTCCGCAGGCGATATAGCCGAAAGTACGCAGTCCCGGCATGCAGCGAATCAGCGCCAGCTGATGCCAGGGCGCCTGCTGCAAAGGCTTCACCTGACGCTGAATCAGATCATGGCGGAATTTGTTCGCCAGCCAGGGCCAGACATGCGCCAACCGGCCAAACAGATACAATGCCGTATCACCAATAAACATACCGGTACAGGTTGCCGCAAAGGCCACTTCCGGCGCCAGTTTACCGCTCGCGGCCAGCATCCCGGCGCCAATAATCGCCAGGTCTTCCAGCATAAAGGTCGACACAATCACCACCAGAACCAGCCACAAGGGGCTGTCGGAATAACTCAGCAATGAGTCCAGCATGAATACTTCTCAGCTAACGGCCTGTAAATTTGCGCAGCATTCTACCTGAAACTGCGTGACGGGTGAGTGACAATAACGCCCAATCCAGCGGCAAAATGCCCTTACCGGCACACCTTCACCGCCCGCAACGGGCACTCGCGACATGAAAGCGCAGTTAAATCACCGCCAGTGCTGAGATATACAAAAAAATCCGGTAGAATTGCGCGCCTTAAAATTCTTACATTCATTGTCCGTTGAGAGTCGCTATGTCCTCCCAGAACCCAATGGAGCTGTCTGCCCTGACCGCTATTTCTCCGATTGATGGTCGTTACGGCAACAAAACCGTGCAACTGCGTCCGATTTTCTCCGAATTCGGTTTGATCCGTGCCCGCGTCGAAGTAGAAATCCGCTGGTTACAGCGCCTTGCGGCCCATGAAGCCATCACCGAAGTTCCGGCCTTCTCGGCAGCTACCCAGCAACAGCTGGACGCCATCGTTGCCAACTTCAGTGAAGAAGATGCCCTGCGCATCAAAGCCATCGAAGCCACCACCAACCACGACGTGAAAGCGGTGGAATACTTCATCAAAGAAAAGTTTGCCGACAACAGCGAACTGATGGCGGTTAATGAATTCGTGCATTTCGCCTGTACTTCTGAAGACATCAACAACCTGTCCCATGCGCTGATGCTGAAAGCCGGCCGTGACGACGTCATGCTGCCGGTTATGCAGGAAGTCGCCGATGCGATCCGCGCTCTGGCCCACGAAAACGCTGCCCTGCCGATGCTGTCACGTACCCACGGTCAGACCGCCTCGCCAACCACACTGGGTAAAGAGATGGCCAACGTAGTGGCCCGTCTTGAGCGTCAGATCAAGCAGATCAAAGCGGTTGAATTGCTGGGCAAAATCAACGGTGCCGTGGGTAACTACAACGCTCACCTGTCGGCCTACGCCGATATCGACTGGGCGGCCAACGCAGAGACCTTCGTGACTTCTCTGGGCCTGACCTTTAACCCGTACACCACCCAGATCGAGCCACACGATTACATCGCAGAACTGTTCGATGCCATCGCCCGCTTCAACACCATCCTGATCGACTTTGACCGCGACATCTGGGCTTACATCTCGAATGGTTACTTCAAACAGCGCACCATTGCTGGCGAAGTAGGCTCTTCGACCATGCCGCACAAGGTAAACCCGATCGACTTCGAAAACTCCGAAGGCAACCTCGGTATCGCCAACGCAGTGATGACTCATATGGCGCAGAAACTGCCGATCTCACGCTGGCAGCGCGACCTGACCGACTCCACCGTACTGCGTAACATGGGCGTTGGTCTGGGCTACAGCCTGCTGGCGTATCAGGCCAGCCTGAAAGGTATCAGCAAACTGCAGGTCAATGCAGAGCGTATCGCTCAGGATCTCGACAACGCCTGGGAAGTTCTGGCCGAACCGGTACAGACTGTGATGCGCCGCTACGGCATTGAACAGCCATACGAAAAACTGAAAGCCTTTACCCGTGGCAAAGCCATTACCCGTGACGCAATGGCTGAATTCATCGCCTCACTGGAACTGCCACAAGCTGCCAAAGACGAGCTGAATGCCATGACTCCGGCTACCTACATCGGTAATGCCGCAGATCAGGCGAAGAACGTTTAAGCCGCGTTAAAATCGGAAGCCTCCGCCAGCACCTTTCTGGCGGAGGCTTTTTTGTATCCGTATTCTGAGTAACACACTATGCATATTCTGGGTCATCTGACGGTTGAAGAATTCCTGCGCGATTACTGGCAGCAGAAACCGGTATTAATCCGCAACGCCTGGCCGGACTTCGAGCCCCTGCTCAGCTCCTCCGAGCTGGCCGGCCTGAGCCTGGAAGAAGAAATTGAATCACGCCTGGTCGAAGAAGAAGGCAAAGACGGCCCCTGGGCCATCCGCACCGGCCCTTTCACAGAAGACGATTACCGCGCCCTACCAGAACGCAAATGGACCTTACTGATTCAGGCCGTCGATCACTGGATTCCGGAAGCCGCCGATATTCTTGAACACTTCCGCTTCCTGCCCAGCTGGCGCATCGATGATCTGATGATCAGCTATGCCGTCGACGGCGGTTCCGTTGGCCCGCATTACGACCAGTACGACGTATTCCTGCTGCAGGCCGAAGGCCAGCGCGAATGGCGCATCGGCCAGATGTGCAGCGACGACTCACCGATTCTTAAAGGGCCGAAAATCCGCGTCCTGCAACAGTTCGACGAAACCGAGCGCTGGACCCTGAACCCCGGCGACATGCTCTACCTGCCACCACAGCTGGCCCACTACGGTATCGCCCAGGGCGAGTGCATGACCTACTCCATCGGCTTCCGCGCCCCAAGCCAGGCAGAACTGGCACAGGCCGCCATGGACGATATTCTCGCCAGCGCCAGTGAAGATCAGCGCTACACCGATGCCGGCATCCGCCCAACCCAGACCCCGGGCCTGATTGATCAAGACGCGATCGCGCGTCTGCGTGCCCTGCTGACCGCAGCCCTCAACGATGACGAGCGTCTGCAGCAGGTACTGGGCAAGCTGATGACCGAAGCCAAATACCCGGAACAACTGCCTGAACCACGGGATGAAGCCAGCTGGGATGAATTACACGACGAGCTGAACCATTACCAGCAATGGCGCCGCTCTGAATTTGCCCGCTTTGCTTACAGCCAGCAGGATAACCAGTGCAGCTTCTTCGCCCTTGGTCACAGCTGGAGCCTGCCAGCGGGTGACCTGGCGTTAGTTGCCTATCTGGCCGACAACAGCCAATATGAAACAGAGGTTCTGCAGACACTGGCTGCCAGCACAACCGCCCAAAGCCTGCTGACCAGCCTCTGGCAACGTCATATGCTGTACAGTCCGGAGACCGAGTTTGGAGATTGAAACCGCTAACTGGAAAGAGCACCGGGATATTTTACGCGCCATCCGTGAGCGCGTATTCATTCAGGAGCAAAACGTCCCGGAAGCTATGGAATGGGATGCTGACGACGCCAACGCGGTGCACTTTATTGCCCGCGATGGCAAGCGTCCGGTCGGCTGCGCCCGGCTGCTGAGCAATGGTTATTTCGGACGTATGGCCGTACTGCCTGAATACCGTAACCAGAACTGGGGGACCCGACTGCTGCGCGCCGTAGAACACCATTACGAGAAAGAAATGCGCGGCCGCATTCTGCGCGCAACCGTTCAGACTCAGGCTTATGGCTTTTACCATCACAATGGTTTTTCACCGGAAACGGAGTTCTGCTGGGATGCCGGCATTCCCCATGTGCGCATGAGCAAAGTACTGGGACGCTCCAGCCAGGGCAGCGAACAGTTTATCCCTGGAAAAGACAACGAAGTGTATGTACTGGAACAACCTGCAGCGGCTGAAGGGATGCTGCAGATTGCCAGTCACTTTGGCCCGGCCGCCATCCATCTGAGCATTGCCGACCTCAGCCACCCATTGTGGTCGGATAAAACCACACTCTCCTGCTTTAACCGTTATTTGCGTGGAGCGCGTCAGCGCAGCATCCGTATATTAATTGCCCACGAATATCCGGGCATTGCTGATCATCCGCTCTTACAGCTACAGCAACGAATGAGCAGCCGCATACAACTGCAGGTTCATTCGGCGGTGAATAACAACCAGGTATTAATGACGCCTGCGGTTTTTATCAGCATTGAGCGCAATAAAGTAACCGCCTGCATGAACGATCGGGCGACGGTAGCCCGCCAGCTGGAAAAGTTTCAGGAATGGTGGCGCAACGGCCAACCATGCAGGGAAGGACGCAGACTGGGGCTTTAAACGCCCCGCCTGTTAATCACCGCTCAGTGAACGGCGATAAAAACGATAACATTCAGAATAGTTACCGCTGCCGTCAGAATATTACGCAAACGCTTATAAGACTCGGCATAAGCACGTTTAAAAATCGGATTGGTCTCAGTCCAGAGCAGCAACCAAAAACCAACCATAAACATCAGCACCGCGACATTCGTAGGCAGAAAATACGCCAGCAATCCCCAAAGGAAAGTGCCGATGGATAACTCCAGCGGGATTTCATCAATCTGCTCCGGATTCGCCTGCTCAACGCCCCAGCAGCCACCGGCCATAAATGCCAGAATCAACAACGAATATAATTTAAAAAATTCTTCGCCCCCGTCGATACCCAACACAACCGCTGTCGCGCCGGCAATAAAAGGCAGCAGACCGGCATAACCGAGCTTCTCTGAAATAGACAATGCCATCGTGGTACTCCTTACTTCAACAACGTCTGTATTGCAGGACAATCTGAATAAATCCGGTTAGGAATCCCCAGCCACCTCATCCAGCGCCACATCTGAAAGGTGATGATGCACAAGGCAAACACAAGGGAATTATTCAAAAGAGCCTTAAGCCTCTGTTTTCAAAGACTTACAGGCTAAAAATAGCCCAGACAGAAAGAAAAGTATCTAAAAAAATGGCTGCAGTGTCGGACACTGCAGCCATTTTTAAGCTGATAAAGCGCAAAAAAGAAAAATAACTCAGTTCAGGCCAAGTAAAAGTTCTTCAACCCGCGCCACATCATCCTGAGTATCAACGCCGTGTCCCGGTGCCTGATCGATCACCGACATATGGATTTTTACGCCGTACCAGAGTGCGCGCAGCTGCTCCAGAGATTCGGTAGCTTCCAGCGCACAGGGTTCCATACGGGTGTACTGCTGCAGAAAGGACACGCGGTAACCGTACATACCGATATGACGGTACACCGGCATTTTACCGGTCATCTGCTCTGTGCTGATTTTATAGGCATCACGATCCCAGGGAATCGAAGCACGGCTGAAGTACATAGCAAAATGCGCCCGATCCAGCACCACTTTCACCACGTTCGGATCAAAAGCATCTGCCGCATGTTTTAAAGGAGTACAGACAGAACTCATCCCTGCCTGCGGATTTTCCAGCAGACTGGCAGCGGTCATCTCGATTAAAGACTGCGGGATCAGCGGCTCGTCGCCCTGCAGGTTCACAATCACAGCCTCAGCATCCCAGCCTTTAATCTGCGCAACTTCAGCAATACGTTCAGTGCCGTTTTCATGATCCGGTGAGGTCATCACCACATCCGCGCCAAAAGCCAGAGCCGCATCGCGGATGCGCTCGTCATCGGTGGCAATCACAATATCCTGCACACCGGTTGCCAGCGCACGTTCATAAACATGCTGAATCATGGGCTTGCCGGCCAGCATAATCAGCGGCTTACCCGGCAGACGACTGGAGCCATAGCGGGCCGGAATCACAATTTTATAATCAGCCATTTATTGCTTATACCTTATAAAAATCACGGTACCAGCGGGCAAAACGTTCAATGCCTTCTGCCAGCGGTGTGTTCGGAGCAAAATCAACATCTTC
Source organism: Thalassolituus sp. ST750PaO-4 (assembly GCF_020320405.1). Classification (NCBI taxonomy): domain Bacteria; kingdom Pseudomonadati; phylum Pseudomonadota; class Gammaproteobacteria; order Oceanospirillales; family Oceanospirillaceae; genus Thalassolituus; species Thalassolituus sp. ST750PaO-4. Next base: position 182,482 of record NZ_JABVCB010000012.1, on the reverse strand, counting down.
AACCAGATCATCAACATTGGCATAGGTCGCCAATACATCACCCGGTTGCATTTCCATATAGTTTTTATTGGCTTTTTTACCCAACACATTTTCGATGGTTTCGATAAAGGTGCCCAGCTCAACGCTGTTATGGTTGCCAATATTGTAAATTTTATAAGGCGCAGAACTGCGCGAGCAGTCACCACTTTCCGGCGTCCAGCCGCTCACACCCTGAGGAATTTTCTGGGTGATACGGGTTACACCTTCGACAATATCATCGACATAAGTAAAGTCGCGCTGCATCTTGCCATGATTAAAGACGTTAATGGTTTTGCCTTCGAGAATATCGCGGGTAAAACTGAAGTACGCCATATCCGGACGTCCCCAGGGACCGTACACGGTAAAGAAACGCAGACCGGTCACAGGCAAGCCGTAAAGATGGGCATAGGTGTGTGCCATTAATTCATTGGATTTTTTCGTCGCGGCGTACAGCGATACCGGATGATCAACCCGGTCAGAGGTGCTGTACGGAATTTTGGTATTCAGGCCATAGACCGAGCTGGACGAGGCATACACCAGATGCCCTACTTCATTATGACGACAGGCTTCAAGAATATTCACAAAACCAATTAAATTACTGTCGACATAAGCGTGCGGATTGGTAATGGAATAACGCACACCAGCCTGTGCCGCCAGATGCACAACACGGTCAAATTTATGCTCGGCAAACACCGCATCAACCGCAGCACGGTCAGAAAGTTCGACCTGCTTAAAGGTAAAACCAGACTGTTCAGCCAACCAGCCCAGACGCCCGTGCTTTAAATTCACGTCGTAGTAGTCATTCAGGTTATCGATCCCGATAACTTCGTGACCCTGCTCAACAAAGCGCTTACTGGTAAAAGCACCGATAAAACCGGCCGCACCGGTTACCAGAATTTTCATATTTTTTTATCCTCAAACTCAGGCAGCATGGCCTTGATATAAGCTTCATCCAGCGGCATACGACTGCCGAGTATAATATCGGCCACTTCGCGGGCAACGCCCCGGCCACCTTCGGCTTCAGTAATTAAATCGGAATGGTCTTTCACCATCCAGAAGGCATCTTTTGGCGCAATGCTTAAACCGACTTTTTTCATCACTTTCAGATCAATAACATCATCGCCGACATAACAGACTTCGCCAGGTTCAAACCACAGCTCATCCATTAAGGCTGATAACACCGCCCATTTATCTTTGGTGCCCGGAAAGAAATGTTTAATTCCCAGATCTGCGGCACGACGCGCCAGTGGTGCAGACTCTTTGGCAGAAATAATAGCGGTCACGATGTCATAGCTATCCAGCAACTTAATACCAACGCCATCTTTGACATTAAAGTGTTTCACCTGTTCGCCATCCGCCGAATAGGTCAGCGTGCCGTCGGTCAGAACACCATCAACATCGAACACAACCATTTTAATAGCGCGGGCTTTTTCTTTAACCACATTAGGAATATGTACCATAACCGCATCCTGACAACGCCTGTACGGGAGCCTGACTGATGCATAGAGCAACAAACCAGAATTTTACCGCTATTGTAACGCGTTTAACGAAGCAGTGTTATGGCAAAGCAGCAGAGAAGCCAGCCTGTAACAGCAAAAAAATATGAGTTATTAATACGAAGAATATAACCAGAACGGTCAGAAAGA